>NZ_OY781981.1:2720000-3920000 GCF_963677565.1 uncultured Draconibacterium sp.
GAGACTATTACGTTGATAGGCTGCAGGTGTAAAGATGGTGACATCAAAGCCGAGCAGTACTAATTGCCCGAAGACTTTCTACAATTAGTTTGTCCTTGTATTGAGAATTTGTACTCTCTTCCCAACTGCTAAAATATTTTATTGGTATTTTCTAACGAGAGTTAAGAAAGTAAGCCATGAAGTTTTATTCTCCTTGTAGAGAATCGAACGAAAGATTTTAGGTGGCTATAGCGACGGGGTACCACCTCTTCCCATTCCGAACAGAGAAGTTAAGCCCGTCAGCGCCGATGGTACTGCGTAAAAGTGGGAGAGTAGGTCGCTGCCAATTTTATTAAGCCCGTGTTCAACAGAGCACGGGCTTTTTTATTGTAAAAAATTGCCATTATCAGCAAATATTATTAATTCTGCGCCGTTAAATACATTGAATTGCAACCTGACTAAATGAGTCTGAATAATATTACAACCGAATTACGTGAAAAAAGCTTTTTCTATAGTCTTTTATTATTTGTAATCGTATTACCCTCTTCAGTTGCTTTTATTAGTATAGCTTCTGCAATATTGTTTTTACAGGCAATAGTGCTGTTTCCCTGGAGTAATGTGAAGCAATTGTTTAAATCAAATAAAACGCTATTCTATATTCCGGCAATATTTGGAGTTTACCTGTTGGGAATGTTATATACCAGCAATTTGTCGTTAGCATTTTATGAACTTAAAAAGGTTGCCTTCTGGATTGTAATACCAATGGGGTTGGTATTATCACCAAAGTTATCAGAAAGACGTTTTTATAATGTATTGACAGCTTTTTGCCTGGCAGTAACAATTGTATCATTTATTGCCATAACGCGTTTTGTTTTCAAATCATCATTTAATATTACTGATTTCAGAGACATTTCCTTAGTCTCTCATATCAGGTATTCATTTCAGGTGATTTTAGCCATTTTTAGCTATTGTTTTCTATTAAGTATTGCAATAAAGAATAAGAAAAATGTGGTATATAAAACGGCTATTATATTGTTAATTATATGGCTGGTAGGTTTTCTTTTTATATTAAAATCAATAACAGGAGTGATTGCCTTTTTGGGTGCTGTAGGTTTCTTTGCCATGTACTATCTTTTTTCTTCAAAAAGAAAAATGAGTTACTTGCTCTTTTGGGTATTAATGGTACTGGTAATTTCTCCAGTAATCTATACTAAATCTGTTTGGGATAAATTTTACAATATCGAAAAGCTAAATCCTGATCAGGTGGAAAAATATACGGCCTCAGGAAATAAGTATACTTTCAATTTTAATTCAAGTGAAAAGGAAAACGGTAACTGGGTGTATAGTTATGTTTGCATGACAGAGTTACGTACTGAATGGAATAAAAGAAGTGAGCACGATTTTGACACTCGCGATAATAATGGCTATTATTATAAATCGACATTAATTCGGTACTTAACAAGTAAAGGATTGAAAAAAGATAGTGTAGGGGTAAGTAAATTAACCGAGAGGGATATACAGGCCATTGAACAGGGAATTGCAAATCATATTTATCTTGATAATAGGTTTTCGTTATATCCACGAATATACGAGACAATTTGGGAATACGATCGTTATAAAGAAACCGGAAATCCGAATGGACAGTCGCTATCACAACGTATTGAGTTTGTAAGAGCATCAATCGAAATAATTAAAGCAAATTTTTGGATTGGTATAGGTACAGGAAATTGGAAAACTGCCTATGCAAATGCGTACGAAAAACTCGGATCGCAGTTAAAAGAAGAGAATCAACGATCATCGCACAATCAGTACTTAAATTACATGGTGAAATTTGGAATAATAGGCTTTATAGTTATTATTTGTATGATTTTAATTCCGGTATTTAAGGAAGGGCATCAAAAAAATTTACTATTCTGGTTATTCCTTGTTTTTATGGGAATTGCCAATTTAGGAGATGCCAACTTTGAAACGCACGTGGGGCTTTCATTCTTTTGTCTCTTTTACGGTTTATTTTTATGGCATTCGCCTGAAAGCATTAAAAAGTTCACCTTTCAACAAAAACAACAATGAAAAAATACAAATTTTGTTTTATAGGTGCAGGAAACGTCGCCACGCATCTTTCAACCGAATTGCAAAAATGTGGGCACGAGGTTGTACAAGTATACAGCAGATCGGAGGAGTCAGCAAAACAGTTGGCTGATCGTTTAAACACCGATTTTACAATTTCCACGAAATCGATCATTCAAACAGCTGATATTTATATAGTAGCATTAAAAGATTCAGTGGTTGATCAGGTATTGAGTCAGACTGAATTTAACGATAAATTGCTGGTACATTGTTCGGGAAGTATGCCAATGAATGTTTTAAGTAAGTACACTAAAAACTACGGCGTTTTTTATCCGCTGCAAACTTTCTCTAAAAAAAGAGACGTTGATTTTAAAACGATTCCCATTTTTGTTGAAGCAAATTCAGACAACAACCAGTTGAAGCTGGAGGAGTTAGCAAATGAAATATCCAATTCGGTGACTGTTCTGGATTCTGAAAAACGAAAGAGCCTACATATTGCCGCCGTGTTTGCGTGTAACTTCACAAATCATTGTTATGCAATGGCTGCCAAATATCTGGAAAGCAAAGAGCTGCCGTTTGATATCCTGAGGCCACTAATCGCCGAAACGGCAAATAAAGTGCAGCATTTGCATCCAAAGGAAGCACAAACCGGTCCGGCTATTCGTTTCGATGAAAATATTATAAATGCACATCTGGAGGATTTAAAGGAAATGCCCGATCTACAGGAATTGTACAATTCAATTTCAAAGAGTATTTTTGAGTATCATCAGGAAAAAAAATAAACATGTCGTTTTTTAAAGAAGAACTTACACACGTAAAAGCTTTCATATTCGATGTTGACGGAGTTTTATCAAAAGATGTTTCTCCGCTTAATGAAGATGGAGATCCGATACGAACAGCCAATGTAAAAGATGGTTTTGCAATTCGAACAGCCATAAAGGCAGGTTATCCTATTGCAATTATCACGGGAGGATATATCAAACGTGTTCGTCTTCGTTACGAAAAATTGGGTGTTGAGTATTTTTACGACAAAGCCAGCGATAAAGTAGCCTGCATGAATGATTTCCTTGACAAAGTTAATGTCGCTCCGGAAGATGTACTTTTTATGGGCGACGATATGGTTGATTACCAGGTTATGCAATTGGTGGGTTTACCAACCTGCCCCAAAGATGCAGTAAATGATATTAAGGACATCTCTAAATACATTTCGCATAAAAATGGTGGTGAAGGCTGTGTGCGTGATGTAATTGAACAGGCCTTGAGAGCGCAACAGAAATGGTTATCACCTGAAATGTTAAAATCCAGAGCCTTTTAACATGAACTGGATACCAGATCATAACTACATACTTGCTTCAAAATCGCCACGCAGGCAAGAGCTATTAAAATCCCTGGGAATTAAGTTCCAGGTGAGAACCAAAGAAGTGGATGAGAATTACCCGGAAAATCTTTCTCCTGATAAAATCCCTGGTTTCCTGGCTGAAAAAAAAGCAAAAGCTTTTAACAGTGAACTGAACAATAACGACCTGTTGATAACAGCCGATACTATAGTGGTTTTAAACGGGAAAGTACTCGAAAAACCACTCGATTATAATCATGCATTTCGAATGTTATCTGCATTGAGTGGAAAAATGCACGAGGTAATAACGGGTGTTTGTCTGAGCTCCTTTGAAAAATCAATTGTCTTTTCATCATTAACAAACGTTCAGTTTAAGAAACTTACGAACAGTGAAATTGACTATTATATAACTACATTTAAACCATTTGATAAAGCCGGAGCATACGGTATTCAGGAGTGGATCGGTTCAATAGGTATTTCACATATCGAAGGCTCATTTTACAATGTAATGGGGCTGCCTCTTCAAAAATTATACGAGGAAATTCAAAAATTTTAAATTACCCCCGCAAAAGGTTTCATTATTTCTAATGTTATAAAACAACCAATTAAAACAATTTTTGGGGTTAACCTATCACCTGATAATTCGTAAATTGAATAGAAACTTAATTAAATTCAATAATATGAATTACAGGATAACAATACTCATCTTTATTTTTCTTGCCGGTTTATTCTTTCCTGGATGTGATACTAAGGACGAAGCTGTTGAAGTTGGATTTCTAATTCATGCATTCGATAAAGAACGGTGGGAAAACGACCGGGACTATTTCGTAGAGAATGTTGAGGAGCTCGGAGGAACCGTAAAAGTTAAGAATGCCGAAAACGATGCCGATAAACAATTGGCTCAGGCAAAAGAACTGCTCGCCAACGGTGTTGACGTATTAGTAGTAGTACCTGTTGATCAGTTTGCAGCTGGTGCTATTGTTGAAGCTGCGCATGCTCAAGGGGTAAAAGTAATATCTTACGACCGCTTAATTAAGAACTGTAAGCTCGATTTTTACGTGTCGACCGACAATGTGGAGGTAGGTGCGCTGCAGGCAAATTATTTAACAACCATACAACCTACAGGGAAATATGCGCTAATAGGAGGAGCAATGAGTGACAATAACAGTCAGCTGCTTTATCTTGGTCAGCGAAATGTGTTGCAACCTTTGGTTGAAAGAGGTGATATTGAAATTGTTTATAATGAGTTTACAGAGGCTTGGGAAGAAAAAGAAGGCTATGAACAATGCAAAACATTGTTAAAAGAACATCCTGATGTTGATGCGATTATAGCAGGTAACGATGAGCTGGCGATGGGTGTTATAAGAGCCATTAACGAAGTTGGGGTGGATAGAGATATTTTGGTTGCCGGTATGGATGCCGATTTACGAAATCTGCGTGAAATTGTTGCCGGTAATCAAACCTGCACCGTATATAAACCGTACGAAAAACTGGCTGCCACCGCTGCCGACCTGGCGATGAAAATGGCACGTGGTGAAAATGGAGAAAGAACATATCAAACAGTGAGTAACGGGGAACTTTTGGTACCTACTGTTTTCCATACGGGAATGATTGTTAACAAAGAAAACCTCCAGTTAACAGTTATATCAGAAGGTTATCAACGAGAGGAAGAGGTCTATAATTAGTGTGAACGGAGGTTAGCTAAGGGATTCAGGTAGCTGGATCCCTTTTTTTATATCCCCATTTTAGGAATGAATAATGTAAACCGCTAAAACCTTGAAGATTTGCCAATTATTTATACTTTTGCACCGATTTATTTAGAACAGGTCTTAATAATTGAAGAAGCATAAAGTTACACAAGTCAGGCATTTAACCGATTCAACATTTGTAATTCGGTTCGAGCGAAATGGAATGGACTTCCAAACCGGGCAATTTGTTTTGCTTGGAACAAAAGGAGCGGTAGATCGGCGTGAATACTCCATTTACAGTGGAGAGTACGACGATTACCTGGAAGTACTAGTGCGTGAGGTGGAAGATGGGAAAGTATCGTCGAAACTAAAGAAACTAAAAGCCGGTGATCTTATTGATGTAGATGGCCCGTTTGGGTTTTTTAAATTCGATCCTCATAGTTTTGAGGTGCAGAACTTTTTATTCGTGGCCACCGGTACAGGCATCAGCCCGTTTCATGGTTTTGTAAAAACACACCCGCAACTTAATTACAAAATGGTACACGGAGTGCGCAAAGCAGAAGAAGACTATGATCATACTGATTTTGCAGAAGAAAGGATAACTTTGTGCGTTTCTGGCGAAAAAGGAGGCGATTTCAACGGACGGGTAACCGAATTTTTAAAGACCGAGACAATAGATGAAAATACAAACTGTTTTCTTTGCGGAAACAGTGAAATGATTTACGAAGTGTTCGATATTTTATCGGAAAAAGGAGTTCCAACATCGAACATTTATACCGAAGTATACTTTTAATAAATAAGAAAAGTAAGACTGCAGCAAGAATCTTCTGACTTCGGGCTCCAGTCTTCAAGCTAAATAGAATGAAATATCATGTAGTAACCTTAGGGTGTCAGATGAACATGTCGGATAGCGAGCGGGTGATCTCGGTACTTGATGAAGCCGGATACGAGTGGACCGACAACGAGGAGGAGGCAGGAGTGATTGGTATTTTGGCGTGCTCGGTACGTCAGAAAGCCATTGATAAAGTGTATTCACGCATTCATAAATGGAATAAGTGGAAGAACAACAAAAACCTGGTTACTTTTATTTCGGGGTGTATTTTACCCGACGATCATGAAAAGTTCCTGAAACTTTTTGATATTACTTTCCAGATGAAAGATTTGCCCGAGCTGCCAAAAATGATCAGCAGTTATGGTATTACAACACCAATACATCTGAATGTGGGCATCGATCCACATAACGAAAATATCGAGGATTTCTGGAATGTACAACCACATTACCAGTCGAATTTCGAGGCATTTATCCCAATCCAGAACGGTTGCGATAAATTCTGTACCTACTGTGCAGTGCCTTATACACGTGGTCGTGAGGTTTCGCGCCCGTCAAAAGATATTATTGCCGAAGTGGCATTGTTGGTAGCACAGGGTTATAAGTCAATTACATTACTGGGGCAAAACGTAAATTCATACGGCCTGGATAAAAAAGGAGAGGAGCTCACTTTCCCGCAATTGTTGCGCGAGATTGGAGAATTAGGGAATCGGTTGAAAAAGGAATTCTGGCTGTACTTTACTTCGCCACATCCGCGCGATATGACCGATGAAGTAATCGAGGTGATTGCCGAATACCCGGTTTTAGGAAAACAAATTCACCTGCCTATGCAAAGCGGTGACGATAAAGTGTTGATGCGTATGAACCGCAAACACAACATGGAGAAGTATCGCCATATTGTGGAAACTATCCGCAGGATTATTCCGCAGGCAACTTTGTTTACCGATGTGATTGTTGGATTTACTGGCGAAACAGAAGAGCAGTTTGAAAATACACGCAAGGCATTCGATGAGTTTAAATTCAATATGTCGTACACAGCCATTTATTCGCCACGTCCCGGGGCTACAAGTCACCGCTGGGTGGATGATGTGCCGTTGGAAGAGAAAAAAAGACGTCTGCATCAGCTTACCGAAGATTTGCGTAAACATAATTTGCCGTATAATCAAAGCCTGATCGGGCAAACGGTTCGTGTTTTGGTGCGAGGAGAAGACCGCAAAGAAGGCTTCCTGACATCGTATACCGAAGGAAAATTGACCATCCGCTTTGCATGCACCGATAAATCGATGATCGGACAGTTTGCCGATATTAAAATCACTTCTGCATCCGACTTTTCGCTGGAAGGCGAATTGGTAGAAGTTGCTGCAAGTTGTTAGAAAGTAATTACACACAATACGTAAAAGATTCCATCTTGTAAAAAGGTGGAATCTTTTTTTGTAATCTCAGAATTGCCACAGTCGTTCCTCCCTCGCAATGACTGTTTCGTGAGCTTAGAGCAACAGCGGACAATGAACTATTTCATTCTGGCACGATTTATTGTTGTTTGCTGCCTTGAATTAATTACATTACTCGTCATTGCGAGCTTAGCGAAGCAATCTCTATCCGTCTGCGTGCAATTCGTAGTTTCTAATTCATACTTCACCCTTAATCAATAATCCTTCAAAAACATGTAACCTTCAACAACTTCGTGCGTCTTAAAATTGTCCGGTTCAAAAATCCCCGGAAAACTAAAGCTATTGAAAACATGATTAAAAACTTATTGAAACACAGCTTGCGCGCGCTGAAAAAGCAAAAAGGATACGTTGCTATCAACATTTTAGGGCTTGCCATTGGTATCGCCTGCAGTATTATTATCGCACTTTTTATTGTTCACGAGTTAAGTTACGATAAATACCACGAAAACAAAGACCGGATTTACCGCGTAACCTTAGATGGCAAGATTGGCGAACAAGAAGTTAATGCCTCGTATTCGGCATCCATACTTGGGCCGACAATGGAAGAAGAATTCCCCGAGGTGGAAAAATTCTGCCGCTTAAATACCTGGGGCGAAGCCGTTGTAAAAAAAGAAGATATTTCTTTTGTGATCGACGATTTTTCCGAAGTGGACTCTACTTTTTTCCAGATATTCTCCATTCCCTTGCTAAGGGGAGACAGCAAAACCGTGCTGAATGAACCCCATACGATGGTCTTATCGGAATCTACGGCAAAAAAGATCTTTGGAAACGAAGACCCCATAAATAAAATGGTGCGTGTAAACACCGGGCAAGAGCCTTACCGCGTAACCGGAATAATGGCCGATTTTCCAGAGGAGACCCATTTAAATGCCAATATCCTCACCTCGTTTATGACCAACCAAAGAGCCAACGATCCGGAGTGGATGAACAACAGTTTCTCCACCTACATATTACTAAAACCTAATACCTCACCCGCGAGTGTGGAAGCCAGGTTTCCGGCATTGATTGAAAAATACGTTGGTCCTCGTGTGCAGGAATTAATGGGAATAATGTTGGAGGATTTTATTGCGCAGGGCAACCGCTACAATCATCACCTGCAGCCACTAACAAAAATACACCTCATGCCCGAGGTTGAGCACGAAGTAAAACCTGCTACCGATCCCAAATACCTGGTCATTTTTAGTAGTGTGGCTATTCTTATCATTGTTATTGCCTCCATAAATTTTATGAATCTTTCCACTGCACAGGCCACAAAACGCGCAAAAGAAATTGGTGTTAAAAAGGTGAGTGGCTCGTCAAAAGGAATGCTTATTTTGCAGTTCCTTACCGATTCAACCCTTATTTCATTCATAGCACTTATTCTGGCCGTAGTTATCGTTTTTGTATCGCTGCCATTCTTTAACAATGTTTTCGATACGCAGGTCGGTTTTAACCTTATCGAGCATTTCTACTACATTCCGTTGCTTATTGGCTTTGCCCTGTTTGTGGGCTTTGTTGCAGGCGCATATCCGGCCTTTTATCTTTCGTCGTTTAATCCGAACACTGTGTTGCGCGGAAAGCTTCGCGACGGAGCAAAAAACGGTAAATTACGGCGCATCCTCGTGTCGGTACAGTTTCTTATTTCCATTATTCTTATTGTGGGGACAATTATTATGTACCGCCAGCTAACATACATGGTAAATAAAGATGTTGGTTTTGGGAAAGATCGACTAATGGTCATTCAAAGTGCCGGTTCTATTGGCGACCAGGTAAAAGCATTTAAACAGGAAATACAAAAAATACCGGGTGTTGAACATGTTTCGGCATCGACGGCAGTGCCAGGGCGCAATAATAACAACAACGGCTATATGCTTGAAGGACACGACGGGCAAACCTACCTGATGCAAACCGCTTATGTGGATTACGATTTCATGGAAACTTACGACATGCAACTGAGCGACGGCCGCTTTTTCAACCGAGAGTTTGGTGCCGACCGCGAAGCTTGTATCGTTAATCAGAAAACCATTGAAGAGTTTGGAATCAACGATTACACCCAAACCCGCTTTATCGTTGTATTTTCTGATGAGGGTGATAAAAAGTTCATGCCTATTATTGGGGTGTGTAATGATTTTCATTTTAAATCGATGCACAATCGTATAGGCCCCTATGTTATGCGCTTTAAGGAAGCCGACAATAACTGGGGTTATATTTCGGTGAAATTCAACACCGATGGCTCGTCTGCGGCCATTAGCCAGATTGAAGAAAGCTGGAAACGGTTTGCCTCGAACAATCCGCTACGCTACTTTTTTATGGACGAAGATTTTGCGCACATGTATAAGTCCGAGCGGCAAAATGCCAAACTTTCGGTGGTGTTTGCCATACTGGGTATTTTTATTGCCGCACTTGGGTTGTTTGGACTCACCTCGTTTACCGTTGAGCAACGCACCAAAGAAGTGGGTGTACGAAAAGCACTGGGCGCTTCGGGTTATAGTATTTTTTACCTGATTTCGAAAGAGATTGTTATCCTGGTTTGTGTGGCAACGCTTGTCGCCAGTCCGCTTATTTACTGGGTGGCAACCAACTGGCTGCATAATTATTACTACCGCATTCACCTTGGTGTGTTCGAGTTTATTGTCGGGTTTATTGCTGCCATTTCAATAGCACTGGCTACTATTAGTTATAAAACACTGCAAACACTGCAGATAAATCCGGCGCATACGTTGAGGTATGAGTAGCAGCGGTGCCGCAGATTGATTTTAAGATTGATGGAGATTGAATGAGATTGAAGGATTGAAGGACTGACAAATTGATAAATAGAATAAAGAAATGCGTGAATGCGTTAATACAAAAATGTTTTAATAAAAACTCGCAACAAGTAACCAATGACCAATGATCAATGACAACTTTTTTCTTTTTCCTTGATTCATCTTTCATCACTAATCCTTTAATTCTGATTGCCGCAGTCGTTCCTCCCTCGCGATGCCGTTGTTTGTGTAGGTTACCCGGCAGCGGACAATGAAATAATACGTTCCGGCACGATTGTTTTTTGTCCGCTGCTCACTACATGTAACTTGTAGCTTGCAACTTGTGACTCCATTAATCCTTCATCCTTAATCAATAATCCTACCTAATCTTTTTCTTTGTTTTCTTTTATGTTATACAATCAAATGCTACTTTAGTAGATCATAACCCGGTCACAGAGAGAAGATTCGTAGCGTTGGTTGAGCCCCCGGGAAATAGTTGGATTATCCGTTTGTAAACTTTTATAAATATTTAAAATCGGATATATTGCTGAAAGCAAACCATTTATGCACAAAATAAGAAATAAAGATATAACCGATATAAGTGTTATTACACATTCGTTATAGCCAAAGTTGAAATAGAAACCTTTAATCATGAAAACTTTATGTTTACTCTTTTTATTACTTATTGGTACTGCCACAATATCAAATGCTCAATCTATTTTAGCCGGCAGTTATGAAGAATCGGATTATTATTTTGATGTAACGCCAGACTTTGTTTTAATTAATGGAGGTGATAATAATACTAATGGTAACAAATATCCAATTGATTTAAATGGGGATGATATTTTAGATATTTCAATAACAGGGAACATTATGGGGTGGAATTATAGAATTGGGGATATTTCAGTAATAGCAGAAGAACATTGTAAAGTTGCCTTTGGAAGAATAGATACGATTGTTCCCAATATTACCGAAGGAGAATGCTCTGGTGCTACAGATAAATACTTTACAATTACACATTGTTTTTCATTAATGGATACTATCAATAATTCAGTTCATTGGTCCGACTCCATTCATCATTACATCAAATATGAATATCTTCAATTGTGTCATCCCACACACTCTGATTCTATTTCATCAGCGATAATAGGCGTGCAATTGAGAGTTGATACAGACACTTTATATGGATGGATTAAATTAAATGATATGTTATTAGCGCCATTTGACGGGGCAAGAGTTACAATTGAAGAGTATGCATGTAATTCGCAATTCACTGGCATTGATGAAATAAACTCTTTAATATCAATTTTTCCAAATCCATGTAAAGATTTTTTTTCTGTAGAATTGACTCGTTCGTATACTGACGGTGAAGTCTCAATATATAATATGAATGGATATAAACTCCTGGAGAAGCAGGTAAATTCACCAAATTTAAGGATTGATCTGGGCCAATTAAAAAATGGTATTTATCTTGTAAAACTGTATAATGGGGAAAGTTATTCGTACAAAAAAATAGTAAAGATGTAAAACTCTGCCCATAACAAAAGCTATATTTAATGCGGAGTTCAGCGGGTTATTCAACCGCCGTTCTTCGTTGTGCCAACGCCAAATCGTCTTTGACGATTTGGTTATAAAAACTTAAATATGAATAAACAGATTGGCTCAATGGCAGCCTGATGTGAAGTATTTTCAAAGCTCCGCACTCCACTTAGCTAAACCGGCACTGTGCTTTCGACAGAACTAATAACATAGCATAAATTAAAATGAAAAAACTAACTCTTTTAACCTCATTAATCCTGTCATCGATAATTTTATTTAGTCAGGAAATAAAGCTCGGATTTATTGATTCAATAAACTCGAAAGTATTGAATGAGAATAGAAGAATCATGATTAAACTACCCAAAGGATACGCTGAGACTGAAAAGTCATATCCTGTCATTTATCGACTTGACGGAGACATTGATTTATTTTCTGAAACCATTGGAACAATCAACAGACTGGCTTACATTGATGAGCTAATACCAGAAATGATTGTGGTTATGATTGAAAACACAGACAGAAACAGAGATATGATGCCAACAAAGACTGGCTTTTTCAACACAGAACCTGGTGCTGAAAAGTTCAAAAATTTTTTTGACTATGAGTTGGTTCCATTTATAAACAAATCTTTTCGCACAACCAACGAAAAAATTTTATGTGGACAATCTTTAAGTGCAATATTTACATTATATCACTTCTTAACAAATACTAATGCTTTTAATTCGTACATTGTATGTAGTGGGGCATTTCTCGATTGTGGAGAATATTTCAACGACTTAACAACAAACTTTCTAAAAACAAAAGAAAATAAACAGACAAGAATATTTTTAACACACGGGCTAAAAGATTTTCTGGACACTGATGGAATTAATGGAAAACAACTGTCAGATTTTAGTCAAAAAATAAATTCAAAAGAGAATGTGGTAAGTGAGTTGAAAGTTTATAAAGACGAAGGACACGTTCCTTTTCAAAGTTTATATCATGGATTAAAATTTATATATACATCGGATAAATAAAACCCAGTATGATTGTATATAACTCCGCTGGATTGGTAATTCGTGCCTTAACCTAAAAAGAAGCAAACACTCCGGCAATGGATAAAGATTTAAAAAGAAAATTAAAGTTTGTAGCCATTGGTTTCTGCCTGTTAATGATCCCGATTGGCTTCTTCTTAAAATATTCGTACGGTGTTCATCTAAACGATACTGCCACACACGATTTTTGGGTAAGGCATTACGGAGACAAAACTGTTGCCTTAGAAGCGATCGAAAAATTAGAACAAGCTAAGAAATTTTGCAAACGAAATAAGATAATTTATTACAATCAATCGAGGATGCAAAGTATTCTTGGAGACTATACTTTGGCAATTAATACCATGGACGAATGGTTGGCCATTAAGCCAAAAGACATTACTGCCATCAGGCTGCAAGGGTATTATTACGAGTTAAACAACCAAATTTCGAAAGCCGATGAAAACTACACATTGGTAAAGAAACATTCGGAGAATGAGGTAAAAAATGAAGTTGATGATCTAGCCCGCCTGGTAAATGACCTGGTATTAAAAGACACAGTTGGCATTTCGAAACGGATTGATGAGTTGTCGATCAAATACAAAGAAGATCCAATCAAATTATCATTCCTTGAACGGCTAAAAACAATTGACAGAAATGAACTAATAAAACAACAAATTCAATAAGAAGCTAAAATTCTAATCACCCTGATACCGCGCGACTCCTTACGCGTAGTGTCTATAGCAACCAGTAATAACAAAATCATTTAATTATGACCGACAAACAAGTAACAACAGTAATTGGAATCATTTATTCTATTGGAGCAGTAATGGTTCTGGTAGGCGCATTTTTTAGACTTCAACATTATCCACACGGACTATCAATATTGTTCTCAGGATTTGTGCTTGGTACAGTAACAAGTTCTTATGATGTCTTCAGGTTAAAAAAGAAAATAAAACGATTGGAAAAACAACTACATCAAAACATGGATTAAAACTGCCGCTACCTTGCCTCCGCTACCCCGCGAATTCTTTCGCGTGGATAAAAAGATTGCCGCCGTCGTTCCTCTCTTGCAAAGACAATTCTTTTTGCACCGAGGCTTTAGCCCGGCGAATTGTGGGCAAGAATAAAAAAGGCTTTAGCCATTAATCGTCTCATTAAAGCCAAAATCCGATCTTCCCCGGATCACTGCCCTGAAGGACGGTGCAAAAATTTGTAATTCAATCCCAAAAACAACTACCAATAAACAAAAATGGAAAATCAAAGCTACCCGGGCGTATTTTTAAGAGTTAAGGCAGTGGTAATCGATTCAGTGGTACTGATTTTAGTTATGCTGGGAGCTGTTGACTTGTTCGACAGTTTTAACAGTGTTCCCGACTTTGCAAGGATAGCGGCTTTTGTATTTATTTTCTTGTTGTACGACCCGCTTCTTACCAGTGTATTTGGCGGTACCATTGGGCATTTCTTGTTTGGAATACGGGTAAAACGTGCCAACAACCCGAAAAAAAACATTCTTTTCCCGCTGGCTGTAGTCCGCTACATGATAAAAGCTTTGCTGGGCTGGCTTTCCCTGATTACTGTAACCGGCAATAAAAGAGCAAAAGCCATACACGATATTGTAGTAAAGTCGGTTGTTGTTTATCACCAATAACAATCTGGCCTGAATCGCCTGTAATTGAAAATATATTACATGTTTCCGGTAGTAAAAAAGAGATCACTTCTTTGATTGACAAAAGGCTCAACAGATTGTCGAGCCTTTTGCAGCAGTAGTTGAACGTTCAGCTAGCTATCTTTTTCCTTTAACCATGGTTATAGTTCCTTCCCAGTGATGGTGAGAGTATGAATCCTCTGTACTGTTATAGTCATCCGACATTCCTCCTCCTGTGGCACCTTCAAATCGTCCGGTTCCGCCTAATATTACAAACGGATCTCGCCAATAATTCACCACATAATCAGGATGATCTTCCAGTGGCGGTGTAACAACTGCGCCTTCTACTGAGATAAATAGGGAGTCCCCATTGTCGGCCACAATGTAGGCGAAAGTGTTGCCATAAAAAATAGAATCTCCACCAGCTGAGGCTCCAAGAATGCAAAAGTCAAAATGAACAGTGGATACTCCTACATGCGTTCCTTCGCCCACACCATCTACAATCACATTTGTAGCACATTTGTCTCCGAGTGGCATGTAGGTTCCCAGGAAATGCGCTTTAAACGGCACAGTTACCATTTTAACATCTCCATCTTTACTCGAACCCAAGTGACCGCTTTTAAGGTCACCGCTAAGATCTTCACTAAGGTCGGTGCATGCAAAACTTAGGCTTAGGCACAAAGCCAGACACAAAAAAAATTTCAAATTTTTCATAATTGGTACTTTTGGTTAATAAAAAATCTGGCTTGCCACAACAAAAATGGATGTAGGTATTACTACGTTATACATCCTCTAAAGGTTATCGCGACTGTTCTTTCCACATAATTGCTAACCGTAACTGACGAAAAGAATTGAAGTTAAGAGAGCGTTTCCCTTTCGGAAAAAAAAGAGAAAAGGGGAAAGCTCTGTGGACGCTTTTTGAAGATGATTGATAATTTACAAACCCCTAAACACAAAACCAATCATAAATACAGAAGTCGCTTTCCCCTGCGCCCGTTCTTCAAAACCCATACCATAAATTTATGAGGCTTGATCCTTAGGTACTTAACAAAATGTTTTAAGAAAATAGTGTCTCCGTATGGGAATTATTTCTTTATATGGTGCTTATGATAAGGTGCTGTGTAAAACTGTTATTACACTTATTCTTTGACCTCTGGTGGCGACCACTTCTGTTAAAATAAGAAGTTCGATTTTTGAGGCATTATCTCCACTGTTAATTCACACCTAAATGTTTACCAATAACAGCCAGCAACACATCTTTACTAATGGGTTTTCCAACAAAATCGTCGCAGCCGGCCTCAAAAGCTTTTACTTTGTCATCGTCTGATACATAAGCCGTTTGTGCAATAATTTTAATGCCGGGAACTGTGGCTTTTATTTTTTGCGTGGCTATGTAGCCGCTAATGTCGGGTAAGCCAATGTCCATTAATACAAGATCGGGCTTTTTTGACCGGGCCAGTTCAACAGCTTTTTCGCCGTATTCGGTATGCAGCAATATCAACCCTGTTTCCGACAGCATTTTCTTAATCAGGTGTGTGTTGGCCAGGTTATCTTCTACCAGTAAAATAGTTTGTTTTCCGAAATTGTATGATTTTTCACCGGCTTCTGATAGTTTTTCTGTTTTTTCATTTTTTCCGTTAACATATGGAATTGTAAAGTAGAAGGTTGTTCTTCCGGCTTTACCTGAGGCCGAATCCTCCTGTTCCGATATTAGCCATATTTTACCATCAAGCAAATTAAGCAGCCCTTTTACAATAGATAGCCCGAGGCCCGTTCCTCCATATGTGTTTTTTTGATTGTAATGTAATTGTGTAAATCGTTCGAAGATTGCGTCTTGTTTTTCGCGTGGAATTCCCGAACCTGTGTCGTGTACAAAAAACTCCAGTGTTTCGCCGTTCACCACTTTACAGCCAACTTCAATCTTTCCTTTATTGGTAAATTTAAAGGCATTGCTGATGAGGTTGGTAAGTATTTGCTGCAACTTCCCTTTATCTGTTATAATAGTATTGTTGGGCTGCAGAAAAGGTTTCAGCGTAAAATCAATGTGTTGTTTATCAATGTGTTGTTTGTATACGTTAAAAAAGCTGTGTAATTCATCGAACAAATCGTTTAGCTTGAAAGTCTCTTTTTTTATCGGCAACTGACCCGATTCAATTTTTGCAATGTCGAGTATGTCTTCAATAATTTTCAGCAGGTTGTTACAACTTTGATTAATAATGGCCGAAAACTGTTCCAATTGCGGTTTGTTGTCATAAAAATCAACCATTAACGAAGAAAAACCCATTATGGCATTCATTGGTGTTCTGATCTCATGGCTCATATTCTGCAAGAATGCTGATTTTAGGTTATTGTTTTCTTCTGCCTGTTCTTTTGCCACAATTAAAGCCTGTTCTGCCTTTTTACGTTCCGTAATATCGTGAATTACGGAGTGGAAAACGATTTTGTTGTTAATTTCAATTTTACTGCTGAAAACTTCAACGTCGCGAATTTCTTTATTATGTAAGCGATGCCTGAACTCAAACCGGATATTTCCTTTTTGAAGCAGATGCTCAATATTTTTATTTAGTTCTTCTTTTGGTAAGGTATTGATTTGGTTAATGGTCATTTGTCGAAGTTCTTCTCTGCTCCAACCGTAAAATTTGCATGCCGATTTATTCGCATCGATAATTTGCGAAGTTTCCCCATTGATTAATAATTTTATTGCAGCATGATCTTCAAATAGCTTTCTGAATTTTTCTTCGCTTTTTTGCAGTGTTTCTTCGACCTTTCGTCTTCTCGAAACTTCTTTTAAAACATTTCTGACTTTTACCAGCGAATAAAAATAAAATGCCAGTGCTATTAGCAGAAGAAAAAATGCAATAAACGAGTGATTACGGAACCGGGTAAGGGCATTATAAATATCGGCCTCGCGTGATGAGATAAGAATTGTCCAGTAAGTATTACCAAGAGGAGTGCGATAAAAGGTAATATATTGTTCGCCAACTAAAGATTTTCCGATACTGTCTCCGGAATCATGAAAATTTTTAATTATACCGTTGCTATTACTGCCAATGGTTGCTAATAGCTTTTGTGCTTCATTTTCGCGTTGTGTGTTATCAATAAAACTCCTTCCGGTGTGTTCTTCTGCGGAGCAATAGATTTCTGTTCCATTTTCACTTAACAACCAGGTTTGGCTTGTTCCTCTGGTTTTTATATTGCCGAGATATAGTTTTCCCAGTTCATTCATTGGTATAAGAATAGCAAGACTGCCGGCAAATGTTGAATCTTTAAAAACCGGATAATGATAGGCAATACTAAGATACCCCTGAACAGCCATAAAAACATCGCTGATCACTGGTTTATGAGTTTTCATTACCTGATTGACATGATCCTGATAGGATATATCATTCCCGATTACTGATTGGTTGGACGGATAGGTTGACAGAATTTTGCCAGAGGAATCGATTCTGGTTATTGCTGACAGAATATCGCCATGTGCGATGAAATAATCCTGCAATATTTTTTCACTGTTTTCTGTTGCATTAATTACATCTTCAAGAGAAGACAGAAATAACAAATCGGCTTCCGAGTCTTTAAAAAAAGAGGTAATACCCATTGACGCGGTGCGGGCCAGAATTAGTTGTTCATTATTAAATTCGGTTATTGTGGTAATTTTTATATTGCGGTAAACCAGAAAGAAAACAATGGAGAATAATGTTACCAGAATGGGAATAAACAGGTAGCGCAAAAGTGTTCTTATTTTTGTGATTAACGCGTAACGCATGGCTTCTGTATAAATACCCATCGCTAATCAATTACAATGGGTAAAGGGTTGCTATTTAGCTTAAAACTATATAGAATAATTAATGTAAACAACAACAAACATAAAAATTTTGTTTAATTCAGATTTTGTTAAACTAATTTATGCATCACGAATTCTATTTTTATTTTATGAAGCTAGAACTTAAACAGATTTTAATATTAAAAGAGATAAGACCGATAGAAGTTATTTTAATACATTTATCATATCAAACACGAGCTCGCCGCCTTCAATAATTTGTTGATGCGTAATGAAATTATTCTTTAAAATACGTCCATTCAGTTTAACCGATTTAACATACACATTTTCAGGTTTGTTGTTTTTGGCTGTAACAGTAAAAGTTTTACCGTTTGGCAGGTTGATTACAGCTTCATCAAGAGACGGACTACCCAGATAATAGATTCCGTTAGCAGGATTTACCGGATAAAATCCCAAGCTAGCAAAAACGTACCATGCCGACATTTGTCCGCAGTCTTCGTTGCCGCAATAACCATCAGGTTTATTCGAGTATTGTGTGTCGATAATTTCACGCACGTATTTTTGTCCTTTTTCCGGAGTGTCGGTAAAATTGTACAGGAACGGAACATGATGGCTGGGCTCATTTCCGTGAGCATATTGACCGATCATTCCGGTGCTGAAAATTGGTAGTTCATCTTCGGCAGAAGGGTAATAGGTAAACATACTGTCGAGTAATTCGGTGAAGCGCTCTTTTCCCATCAAATCGCGAAAACCTTTAATATTATGCTGCGCCGCAAACAGGTAATGCCAGGCATTGCTTTCGCAGTACACATTGGTATATTCTTTTGAAACGAAAGGCTCCAAAAAGTTGCCTTCCACATCTTTTGCACGAAAGAAATTGGTTTTTTCGTCGTACAGGTTGTTCCAGTTATCGGCTCGTTGCGCGAACAGCTCGTAATCCTGCTCTTTGCCCAAAGCTTTGGCAAATTGCGCAATGCACCAGTCATCGTAAGCATATTCAAGTGTTTTTGATACCGACCAGTTTTCGCCCTCTTCGTTAAACGGAACATAGCCGTATTCTCGGTACAATTCCATTTCCTCAGTTTTATTCATCCCCGAGGCGCGGCAAGCTGCATAAGCTTGTTCTGCGTCCATCGGCAGTCCTTTAAAATATGCGTCAACAATCACAGGAACGGCGTGGTAACCGATCATCATATTGGTTTCGTTTCCGGCCATTGACCAAACAGGTAACAATCCGGTTTCATCGTAATGCGCCAGCATCGATTGGATCATATTCTGCACTTCATTGGGGCAAACAATCGTATAAAGCGGGTGGGCTGCACGGTAAGTATCCCACAGCGAAAAAGTGTCGTAGCGTTTAAAACCTTTGGCAACTTGTGGCTTTTGATCTGCTCCTTTATACGCGCCGTCAACATCGCTTAACAAACTTGGTGTTAGAAAAAGGTGATAGAAATTCGTGTAAAATACTTCCTTTTGGTAATCGCTTCCTTCAATTTTTATGCTTGCCAGTTGTTCCTCCCATTTTTTATCAGCTTCAGTGCGCACTGCATCAAAATCCCAATGATTGAGTTCTGCCTGCAAATTTTTGCGCGCTCCCTCAACCGATGAGGACGACAGCGATATTTTTACCAAAATCTGCTCGCCTTCTGTTGTCTTGAATGTGGTTTCGAAACGTGCATTCTTCCCGCCAACTTCTGAATTATTTTGTAAATCGGCTTCAGGAGTTAGTACAATATTTTCAAATGGTTTTGAGAATTCAGCAACAAAAAACATATGTTGCACCTTTGCCCAACCCGTTGATTTGCGGACACCCGAAATCGTATGGTCGTTTTCAATTTTTATCGTTGTTTCTGTGGGTGCGTCCCAGTTTAGGGCGTAACCCAAATCAAGGATAATTTTGCTTTCTGCATTCTCCGGAAAAGTGTAGCGATGCATTCCAACACGCTCGGTAGTGGTCAGTTCTGCTTCAATTTCCGAGCTTTCCAACATTACTTTATAATAACCCGGCGAGGCCTCTTCATTCTCGTGACTGAATTTGGAGTAGGGACGATAAGCCTTTTGATCGGGCCACAAATCGTCGGTAAAACGCGAGTTGGTCGGAAACAACAACAGGTCGTACATATCTCCGGCACCGGTACCGCTTAAATGGGTGTGGCTAAAACCTGCAATTGTTGAGTCGGGCCAAAAATAACCGGCAATTCGATCCCATCCGCCAATTCCATTATCCGGACTGAGTTGCACCATCCCAAACGGTACAACAGCTCCAGGGTAAGTATTTCCCGGCCCGTCGGTGCCTACAAAAGTGTTCACATATTGGGTAAGTTTCTCGGTCTTTGGTGCTTCCTTTTTTGTGCAGGCAGATAGAGCTATTGCCAATAGTAGTATCGATAGTTGTTTCATTGTTTCTGTTTTTCTGTCATTTCGACGATCCCGAAATTTCGGGAGAGGAGAAATCGGTTACAGATTTCTCAGTCGTTCCTCCTTCGAAATGACAGGTGAATGTTACTGCTTGATCTCCAAAACGCCACCTTTAACCAAATCGGCATGGTTGATGAAGAACGATTTTTGCTTTTTACCGTTTAGTGAAATGTTTTTTATTTTATCGCCGTAGCCGGACTTTTTTATCACAAGCGCTTCTCCCGGATAAAAATTCTGATCCAGCTGAATTTTCACTTCATCGAAAACGGGCGATGCGATGACATAATTCATGTCGCCCGGCAAAACAGGGTAAATTCCCATCATGGAATAAACAATCCAGGTCGACATGGTTCCGGTGTCGTCGTTACCCGGCAATCCATCAGGCGCATTTTTGAAGTAGGTAGCCATTAAACGATTCAGTTCTTTTTGGGTGCGCCACTCTTCGCCTTTTACGTAGTTAAAAAGCCACGGATAATGAATATCCGGTTCGTTGGCCATATCAAAATGACCATCATCGAAAATGGCCTGCAACTTTTTTACAAATTCTTTTTTGCCGCCGTTTAAGGCGATCATTCCATCCATATCGTGGTGAGCGCAAAAAGTGTATTGGTAAGCATTTCCTTCGTGGAATCCCGGACTTGGCTCGAAATTCTCTCCCTGTCGTGGATTAAAATCGGGCATAAATTCGCCGTTCTCCAGTTTCGGACGGATAATTCCAAACTCCTTGTCGTAATAATTTTTGTAGCCTTTTGATTGTTTCAGAAAACGTTCGTAATCGTCGTTTTTACCCAATTCTTTAGCCAGTTGTGCCAGGTTCCAGTCGGCGATGTAATATTCCAGAGCATGCGACACCGAATTGTCGTACTTCTCCATTAGCGGCACATAACCATGCGAGATATAATGGTCGATATCCGGGCGGATTTTGTTTTCAGGGCCGGGAGTGGTTGCCGATTTGTACATCGCCTCGTAGGCTTTATCGATATCAAAATCGCGTATTCCACGAAACCAGGTGTCAACAATTACCGGTAGTGCCGGATCGCCTTCCATAACATGGGTTTCGGTGCTGTTTAGTTCCCAGCGAGGTAACCAGCCACTCTCTTCATACATTTCAATCATCGATTGTACAACATTTAATTGCTGCTGCGGGAAAGCCAGACTCATAAACGGATGCAAATTACGGTAAGTATCCCAGAGAGAAAAGGTAGTGTAGCGCTCGCCGTTCGGGTGGGTTTTTATCTCGAACGATTCCATTGCCGGATATTGACCGTTTACATCGCTTAAAATATTCGGGTGAATTTGGATGTGGTACAAACCGGTGTAAAAAACCGTTTTCTGATCATCTGTTCCGCCTTTCACCGTAATGGTCGACAGCGCTTCATTCCATTTCTCTTCGGCCTGTATACGAGTGGCTTCAAAATTAAATTTTTTCGATTCGAAGTTTAAATTCAACCGGGCGTTTTCGATACTCACGTATGAAATTCCAACTTCAACCAGAATTTCTTCGTTGGCGGTAGTGTTGAAAGTAAACCAGCTTCCAATGCTGTCGCCTGCCATTTCTGCCTTGAAATTTTTGTAGTATTTTATCTTATCGCTGGTTGCCGACCAAGCTGCTTCAGGTCCCATTTTTGGCATTTTCTTCCAAACGCCAAATTCCTCGGCCGGTTTGCTAAAACGTGCTACAAAATAAACGGGGCGTTCGGTGCCATCGTTGTAACAGAAAGTACCTGTCATGCGCCAACCTTCAATTTCCTGGTTGTTTACAATTTTTATTGATGCGCCGCTTTCGTTGGTCAGTCCGTTGCCAAGGTCTATCAATATATTCGATTGCCCGGCCGGAAAGGTAAAGCGGCTGATTCCTGTGCGTTCCGTTGCCGAAACTTCTGTATTGATATTGTATTTATTCAGGAAGGAAGAATAGTAACCGGGGTGCGCCACCTGCTCACTCATTTCTGAGCCGTATTCGCGGTGATTGCCGTTAACGTCGCCGGTTGTTGGCATTAAAAGAATCACTCCCAATTCGGGGCAGCCAACACCACTGAGGTTGACATGCGAGTAGCCTGTAAAATATTTATTGTCCCACGAATAAGGCGTCGACCACCAGCCATCGTCTTTGTCGCGCGTATTTAATGGCGAATTGCCACTAACGTTAAAAGGCACCACCGAAACCATTCCGCGCGGAACCACTGCTCCGGGATTGGTTGTTCCGTAGTTGGTTGTCCCGATAAAAGGATTTACCCAATCTGCCGGACTTTGCGCCGAAACTGCGAAGGCGCAAAATAAGAATGTGAACAATTGGAGGGATATCTTTTTTAGATTATTCATTTTGGTGTCGTAGTTTTTAAATATTTTATAAAGTGCAAATATAAACATATCTTTATCCCAATATATCGAAAGCGTAAATTATCATGAATAAGTTAATTACATTTTTAATAGCCTGTTTGGTTTTTGTTTCCTGCCAATCACAAAAGTCAGTAAAAGAGGAGAACGCAAAGGCGCCGCTCAATATTATGGCCTATTACGTTCCGCGCGATGGTTACATGCCCGAGGAGTTGCCTTTGGAGCAGTTAACACATATCATTTTTAGCTTTAGCAAAGTTATTGATGGTGAAATGAAGTTTAGAAATGAAGAATCGGATGCAATTTTGAAAAAGCTGGTGGCGCAAAAAGAAAAGTACCCGCAGTTAAAAGTAATGATTGCCTGCGGTGGTTGGACTGCCGATGGTTTTTCCGATGCGGTGTTATCCGAAGAAAGCCGTACAAAATTTATTGCCAGTACTATTGACTTTATCGAAAACTATCAGTTGGATGGCGTAGATATCGACTGGGAATATCCTGCTATTCCGGCAGGAGGGACAAAAGCACGCCCCGAGGATAAAGAAAATTTTACTCTTTTAATGAAAGGATTGCGAGAAGCCCTGGACCAACTCGACCGTCCGCAGGTACTAACTTTTGCTTCGGCAGGGTGGAAGCGTTACTATAAAAATGTGGAACTGTTGGAGGTGATGAAATATGTTGATTACATGAATGTAATGACCTACGACCAGGCCGGTGGTGCTACAAAATTTGCGACACATCACACGGCATTGGGACACCGTTCGTTAACAGATATTGTAGAAACACCACTTGGTTTGGCTATGACGCAGCAAAATGCCGAATTACCCGAAGGTGAAGATTTGTGGGAACCACAATCGGCCGAAGAAATTATTCGGTTTTGTGTTGAAAAGGGAGTTGACCCGAAGCAGATCGTTATTGGTGCAGCTTTTTACGGCCGCGGATGGAAAGGTGTTCCGCCCACAGATAATGGACTTTATCAACCCAATACGGGCCCAATAAGCGGTGGAACTTCCTACTCTGTTCTTTTAACCGACTTTGCTGAAGACGATGGTTATGAAAAACACTGGGATCCGGTGGCCAGGGCACCATTTCTTTATAATGCTACCGACAGCATATTTGTGACTTATGATGATACTGTATCAGTGAAACTTAAAACACTATATGCGAAAGAAAAAGATTTAGGAGGCATTATGTTTTGGCAGCTTAGCAGTGATAGTAAAGATGAGGCAAGTTTAATTAAAGCTATATATGAAGAGGTAGTATCTGATTAGAAAGGAGTAATCGGATCTATATAAAAGCCATCTCATCAATTATTTTGTGAGATGGCTTTTTTATAGATGCCCTACATTGAATTCTTCTGTAATTTTTATTGCATAAAACTCACTTCCCAATTACCAGGCTCGTAAAATTCTATTTCAAAATTATTTATCATTTGCGCCATGCTGTTAAATGGATTGGTGAAATTGTTGGAAGGGCAGAAAAGCGAAAACTTGGCTGGGAAATTAAGTTGATCAAAGCCCTTTTTTCTCCCTATTTTATAGGGTACTCCATTCGTTGGAGATATTTGTGTCTCTTTGGGTAAGTTTCGCGAACCGTAGGTTACGCAGAACAATACCTTGTTTCCATTACCTTTTTTAGTAACTATATATTTTAACGTAGGAGCTTTTTTTAGCACCTTATAAGGCACTTTTTCCTCATGCGAAAGGTCTGAACCGGAATTTTGCCCGGTTACTTGATTTGGAAGTGGTGATGTTTTTGTGGAATCAATTTCCTGTGAATTTGATGTTAAACAAAAAAGAATCAGTGGTAAAATAAGTAGTAAAGTTCTCATATTATGAAGGTTTAAGATTTGTTATGTTAATACAAAAATAGTGCCAGCTTAACTGAAGAATGATACATTATTTGATTTTATTAATTTTACAAGAAATATAATAAATGGAAGATTTTTCTACACTGTATTCATATTTCGAAAAAATAGGTAAGCGCGAGCTGACTGACGCTGAAAAAAACGAGATCGTATCGGTTTTCAGAAAAGAAACGTTTAAAAAGAAACAACGAATCTTTAATGCCGGCGAAAAAAATACGCGTCATTATTACATCGAAGAAGGATTGCTTCGCATGTACATTATCGACCAGAGCGGAAAAGAGTTTAACCTGCTTTTTGGCAAGGAGCGGCAATGGCTGGGCGATTTAGGGACTCCGGCTACTACAGCATACTATTTGGAGGCTGTGGAGAAAACTACTGTGTTTTCGATTTCAGAGGAGTCTTTCGCTACAATAATGGGCAAGTACGCCGAACTAGGTACTAATATCCGGCGCTCCTATATCTTCCTGCAAAAACGCTTTGTTTCCATTCTTTCAAAAACAGCTGAAGAGAATTACGATCAGCTTTTAGAGAACGATCCCGACCTTGTTCAGCGCCTTCCGCAATACCATATTTCATCTTATCTGGGGGTAACTCCGGTGTTTTTAAGTAAGATAATTGCCAAAAAAGCAAGAAAAAGAGACTAAAAAGTGTTTTTCTTAAACTAGTTTATTTTTTTTGTATTCAATACCCCGTATGTTTGCAATGAAAATTATTAGTAAACATTAAACAAAGAATTGAAAACATGAAAAAATTAGCTACATTATTAGTACTTGCAATAACAATAACAACTGCAAGTTTTGCATCGAACGGAGAAGGCGATAAAACAACTTATAGTGTTGATACAAAAGCCAGCAAAGTATATTGGACCGGTAAAAAAGTTACAGGCGAGCATACCGGATATTTAAATCTTGCCGGAGGAGAAGTTTTTGTTGAAGGTAAAGAAGTTACAGGTGCTAACTTAAACCTGGATTTAACTTCGATTGAAGTAACCGACCTGGAAGGAGAGTGGAAAGATAAACTGGTAGGTCACCTTAAATCAGACGATTTCTTTTCGGCAGAAAAACACCCGGTAGCCAACTTTAAAATTACCTCATACAAGAATGATAAAGTTACCGGAGACCTAACCATCAAAGGAATTACAAACGAAGTATCGTTTCCTGCAGAGGTAAAAGTTAATGGAGATGCTTTAACTGCATCGGGTACCGCTTCTATCGATCGCACAAAATGGGATATCAAATACGGATCAGGTAAATTTTTCAGCGACCTGGGCGACAATATGATCAAAGACGAATTTGAAATTAAATTCGAACTGAAAGCTACAGCCTCAGAAGGAATGACTTCGAACAAGTAAGAATATATAAAAGCCAGACGAAAACAATTTTTCAATTAAGGTTCAGAGAAGGGGAATAAGTGATATTTAGTGATGGAGAGAACCTTTGCCGGTGTCTGAATTTGCTGAAAAGCAATACCGGGCACCGGTATTTTTTTACCACAATTTGTGTTTTCCCTAATAAGCAGAGTAAGATAAAACAGAGAAAGAGCATTATGAAAACAATTATATACAAAGCAGATTCAAGAGGATATGCCAACCACGGTTGGTTGGAAGCAAGACACAGTTTTAGTTTTGCGAATTATTTTGACAGAGAGCGAATGAATTTTGGTGTGCTGCGCGTGCTAAACGATGATGCCATTGCCGGCGGACAAGGTTTTGGAACGCACCCACACGATAACATGGAAATTATTACCATTCCGCTGGAGGGTGACCTGGAACACAAAGATAACATGGGTAACCAGGCTGTTATTCGCTCGGGCGATGTGCAGGTAATGAGTGCAGGAACAGGAGTGTACCACAGCGAGTTCAACCATCATCCGGATAAAACACTAAAACTTTTCCAGATTTGGTTGTTCCCAAACAAACAAAATGTGCAGCCGCGTTACGATCAGATATCGATTCGCGATGTGGAGGAAAAAAACAGATTGTACCAAGTGCTTTCGCCCGATCCCGATGATCAGGGAGTGTGGATACACCAGGATGCCTGGTTTTTCCTGGGGAATTACGATGCTGGAAAAACGGATTCGTACAGCATTAAAAAAACAGGAAACGGTATTTATGTAATGGTAATAGAGGGAGAGGTGAACATTTCAGGTATTGAATTGTCGAAACGTGATGCCATAGGAATATGGGATGTTGAATCGATTGATATCAGCGCTTCAACCGATGCCCGGATTTTGTTGATGGATCTGCCTATGGAAATTCAAAAAGGATAAAACCAAAGATATAGTATTATGGAAGTTATGACAAAGTATGAAATCCATCCTTTATTAGAAAAAAGATGGAGTCCGCGGGCTTTTTCACCGGAGCCCATTGCAGAAGAAGATGTGAATGAGATTTTTACCGCTGCCTCGTGGGCTGCCAGTGCCATGAACGAGCAACCCTGGCAATACGTTTATGCCATGCGCGGGACACCCGGCTTTGATGCGCTTTGGGATTGCCTGGCAACTGGTAATAAGCCCTGGACAAAACAGGCAGCCGTATTATTCGTTGCCATAAAGGCAGATACGTTTGCCGATAGTGGAAATCCAAATACATGGGCAATGCATGATGTGGGTATGGCTAATGCACAGTTGTTGCTTCAGGCAGCAAGTAAAGATATTTACGGACATCTGATGGCCGGTTTTGGCAGTAACAGGATTAAAGAAGTTTTGCAGTTGAGTGATAATGTAACACCCGTTTGTATGGGAGCACTCGGCTATTTGGGTGATGCTGACTCATTGGAGGAACCTTACCGTTCACGTGAAAAAGCACCGCGTACAAGAAAATCTTTAGAAGAATTCGTGAGGAGAATATAAGTGAGAAAAGGTAGACCTTCACGAAAAATCCCGGCTTAACAAGCCGGGATTTATTTTTGCTCTTTTTTAGCAGTGTCCTTTTAAAACGATCTTCAAGATCTTGAGATACACTCTATAATTTTCTGATTTTAATGTTTCGAAACCAAACGGTATAACCATGATCCTGCAAACCGATGAACCCTTCTTTTGAGATTCCTTCCTGAAAACCTTCAAAGTTTTTGAATTTGCTGTTTTCCACCAATTGGTCCCACTCATCGCTCCAGTGGCTGTACGAAACTACTTCTGTTCCGTTCATCGAAACAGTAACCTGCCCGTCTTTAACTTTAATTACGCAGGTATTCCACTCGCCTGCGGGATTTACGGTTGAAGGATCGGCGGCAATCATATCGTACAACGAACCGGCCAGGTGGCTATCGATTTTATTGTCGGTTGCGTCTTTATTGTCAAGCACCTGAATCTCCGGAGCTGCATAATAAATCGGTTTTCCGTCTACCTCTCTTACATTATAGAAAATTCCGGAGTTGGCCATTTTACCGGCTTTCCAGTCGATAGAGAATTCAAAATCCTTGAACTTCTCTTTGTGGAAAATAACATCGCCATTGGCTCCCTGCCCCGGCTCTTTACCTTCTCCGGCAAACACTTTCATAGCGTTATCTTCTATTTCCCAGTTGGCAGGCATGGCAGTTCCATTGTACTGACGCCAGCCGTCGAAATTTTTGCCGTTAAACAGAAGTACCCAGCCCTCTTTCTTCTCTTTTGAGGTCAGTTTGTTTGCTTTTTTCGAAAACGCAGGATTGGCAATTAACAAAACTGCCATCACAGCGAAAATGTAAAAAATACTTTTTCTCATGATAAATAATTGAAATTACGGTTTAATTGATATGCCATAAAGATAGCAAAAACAATTACGGCCTGCGAAGAAGAGCAGGTGTTTCTAAGAATAAATATTTTTATCAAAAATAACTTTGGGAGTTATAGCCGGGTAGCGTCGCCGAAAATCACGAGTGTCCTTTTACAACGATTTTCATAATTTTCAGATTAAGCCTGAAAAAGTTATAAAGCTGAACCGGGAAGAATGTTCTCCAGAATCGTGTCCAGCGCGTTGGAAACGGCGGGTAAAATTCATCTTTATAAGCTGTGTTTACTCTATTTTGTTTTTCCATTTCTTTTAAGTTTCAAGTTATAAGTCGCAAGTTACAAGCCGTGAGCTATCAATTGCGAGTCTATTTTATATTTCTACAATTTAACAGTTTAACAATTTGTCAGAATCTATTCAATCCTTCAATTCTTCAGTCCCTCAATCATTAAGCTATTCCGGCAACAACCACCAAAACGGATAACCTTTGGCTTTGTGCAAAAACATGTAGTGCAGGAATAGTTTTATCCAGTGGCCTGCTGTACCAATCTCACCAACTGTTGAGTTAATGTTGCGTCCCCATTCCGGGTATTTCTCCCAGTCGGGAACTACCGGCGAAACAGTCATTGTAGCGCCTAGTCCTTTGGTCATACTGTAACCTGCCGAAACGATACAGGCAGCTCCCATGCGTCCCATGTTGGCGGTGTGTTTATGCTCAAACGTTCCTTTCTTAATTCCTTCAGAAATATTTTGTGCCACAATTTTACCAATAACTCCCGATGGCATTCCGGTGCGTGGTGGTGCCGGGAAAATAGCCCGTCCGCTTGGGCTTTTCATAGGTTTCGAAATAGAGTGGGGAGGTGCAAACGCAATTCCCGTTGCATACATATTCGTATAGGCCGGACTCTGATACGTTTGTGGCCAGTCCTTAATGCTCCATTCATCAAATGGTTTTGGATTGTAGTCGGCATCCACTTTCATAAAACCGTTGGGTGCAAATACTGTCGCGGTAATGTCTTCACCCTGCTTGTCGAAAGCTTTAAACGGTTGTCCCGAGAAACCGGGGATGAGCATGGCAAAATCAAACTCAATGGTTTTCTCGTCACCGTCTAATGTTTCGTAATATGCCTTTCCAGGATCTACTTTATAAACTCCGGCTCGTTTTATCCATTTAATATTATTCTCGGCAAACACCGATTCGGTAAACACTTTGGTAGAGGTTACATAACCCCCGCGTTTTACAAAAGCGCCACCCATTCCAAAATCGCCCACCTCGTATTCGTTCGATATCCAGGTAATTTCAGCCAGGTGTAGCAGTTTGCGGCGTTTTAGTTCGAAAGCAATATTAAGTGCGTACTCAAAAGCCGCTCCCTGGCAAGTGGCCATCGGGTGACCGGTGCCAATGAGGAAACGCTGCTTTTCTCCCTTCTTCATTTTCTCAATGCTTTTCTCCAGCTCTTCCCAGGCGTGGGCAGCATGATCGTATGAACATACGGAAACCGTGTTTTTGCCCGGCCCCAAACCTTCTGTACCACCAAAATTAAGTTTTGGACCAGTGGCATTTACAAGGTAATCGTACTCCACTTTACCGGTTTCGCCGCGTTTATCTTCCGATGTATATTCAATATCTACAAACGGCATTTCCGACGAGGTGTCACCCTCGGGATGAATGGCTGTTGCCTTGGCTTGGTGAAACTCGATGCCCCAGCGTTTATACACTTTTTGTAGTTTAAAACGAACCTGGTCGACACTCATTCGGCCAACGCCTACCCAAATATTCGATGGTATCCATTGGTAATACTGGCTTGGAGATACAACAATAACGTCGTGTTTTTTACCCAATTGTTTTTTTAGAAATGCTGCTGCGGTATGTCCGGAAATTCCCGCACCCAGAACGACTACTTTCATAAGGTCAGATTTTTTTTGTTTTGCTATTTAAACAAAATTTTATCTATGAAAGTTTCATGAAATTGCCGTGTAATTTTGTGTTATTAAGCAGTTTGTGTGATTGTAGTTACATCGAATTATGAAACAGGTGGTAAACATTTGGTCTCTTTAAGCTTGCAAACTACGTGATGTTTGTTTTCGCTGTAAATGCACAAAAGTCCTGAATTCTTAATCTTTTCAATGGTTTTGGTGCGTGGCTGATGCCCGTCTTCAATAACAATTATTCCGTGATACATAACAATGCGTGCCAGTTCGCGAATCAGTTCGGTGGGGTGTTCAATCATATGAAACATGTCGAGGGCGTAAACCACATCGGCAATGCGGTTAGGTATGGCGCACGAATAACCGTCGGCCAGAATGGCTTCTACGTTGGAGAGTGCATGCTTTTCAATTTTCCGGTTTACATTGCTAATGGCCATGGGATGAATGTCGACGGCGAAAACCCTTCCGTTGGAACCAACCGTTTCCGAAGCATTCTTTATGTAACGTGCCGGTCCGCAGCCGTAGTCAACTACAATCTGACCCTCTTTTATTGGCAGGCGGCTAAAATTGCGCTCCGACTGCCCGGCGAACAGATCGCTGAGCTTCATCAGAAAAGTCATCATTTTAAAAAACAGGTTTGGAATATTTTCGCGGCCATTGCCGGTAATTCTATTGCTGATGGTGGTGTGTGTAGTTTCCATTTCTTGTTTTGTTAATTGTTTTTGGCTGAAACAAAGGTAGATAAGTCTGTGGAAAAGAAATTGTTTTTTTGCTGAACGGGGGAGTTTTATCGGTGAACGGGTAGTGTGGAGCTGTTTTTTTTCGGTGAGATTGCTTGTCCGCCAGCCGGCGTATCGCAATGACACTGTGCTGCAGTAAAATAGGGCAGCAGACAATGAACTAATTCATTCAGGCACAATTGTCAGTTGTTCGCCGCCTTACACACATAATAAATGTGTCATTGCGATACCGATGAGTGAAACGAATCGGGAGAGGTAACCTTCTTTTCGAAAAGGAGGATGAGCAATGAGAGGAAGAAATATACAATCTGTCAGATTTTGCTTTTTAAACATAGGATAACTACATTTATTTCACTAAAATTTAAACCGTTGAATGCGCACCCTGAAATGGTTAGAATTCCCACGATTAACAGTAAAAAATGAAAAAGACAATAATTAAGTATTTGATTCTGATATCGTTTATGATATCAGGATGTTCAGCCGATCTAAAAACCAAAGAGATTGCCAAAACTAACCTGAAAGAGCATTCGACAGTTTTAATTGAAAATGCCTTCGACCTTCGTTATGTCGAGAATCATTCAGTTGCTTTTGGCTTCCTGGGATCAATTAAAAAAAGTATCAGGCTGCCGTTAATTTTCCTGTTAACTATTTCTGCATCAATGTTTGCATTTGTAATGATCTGGAAAATGAAGAATAAGCAATTCAGATTATTGCTGCCTTTTTTTATACTGATTGGCGGGGCTTATGGAAATATTTTAGATAGGATCTTTAATGGCTTTGTAACCGACTTTTTTCATGTACACTACTTTTATGAATATAATTTTCCGGTTTTTAATGTAGCCGATATATTGGTAAACATTGCCGTTTTTCTGATAATTATTCAGTGGAAAGATTTTAAACCAATCTTCGAGAATATGCTGGGTGAAAACCCAGAACCATTGATCAAGTAAACACACTAATTGAGTATGCGACCAAAACAATTAATTGAAGAATGGGTAAAAGTTTTTAATGAAGGAAATGCCGAAAGAATCGCAAACTTTTATCATGCCGACGCTACAAATCACCAGGTGGCCAACGAGCCTGTTGTTGGAAAAGCGGCGATTCGCGAAATGTTTGAAAACGAATTTAGCCAGGCTGAAATGACCTGTATCGTCGAAAATATTTTTGAGGATAACAATTGGGGAATACTCGAATGGAAAGATCCGAATGGATTAAGAGGTTGTGGTTTTTTTCAGATTACCGATGGAAAAATAAAATTTCAACGTGGCTACTGGGATAAACTGTCGTTTCTGCGCTTTAATCCCCTTCCCATCCCGCACGAGTAGATTTTAAAGTTTGATTGCGACCGGTGTATTATGAAACTTTGGAATTAAATTTATACTACCGTAACCCGACTAGGTAAATAGTGATACCAATCCTTTTACATAAATCGAAAAAGCGTTATTACAATTCAAACACTAAAAACAATTAACCATGAAAGTAAATCTTTTGATTCTTATTTCATTGCTGGTGCTCAGTGGTTGCAGCAAATCTGATTGGCATGAGGACTACGAAGTGTTAAAGCTGCGGTACAATGGAAAATATGAACTGCTGTCGTCTTATTCCGACGAAGCTGTCGACCTGAATATGGATGGTGTTTATTCCACCTATCTGCCTGCGGAAAACCCGGAGATAGAAAGAGCTGCATTAATAATAAAAATCATTCCGGATGATAGAACAACAGAATCCGGCAAACACATATTTGATGAAATGTGGCCGGATGCACACGTTGTGCATAGAGGTGAAGAGGTAAGCGATACAGCACGTCATCAGGATTCTTATTTTATCATGTATGCCATGAAACTGCATGGGTGCAGATGTCAGTTTGTAGATAATAACGCTACTATCCTGTTGGATGAACCATACCTTGAGGAGTCAAGCGCATTAATCAGTTTCGATTCAATTGATGTGGATGAAAATGGTATTATAACACTGGTTACCCGGCGTAAGCTTTATACCAATGATGGATGGGTTGAAACACAAATTACCTCGAAATACAAACGCTATACAACTCATACATAAATCCGGCCTTAGTAATCCGAAGTTTTGAAAAAAAATTCATTGCTGAGGCGAATGGTTTACTCAATAACGGACACTTATACAAATTGAAATTAACAGCGAAAGGCCGTCCGAAAATATTCCGAAACGGCCTTTGTAAAACCTCATGTTGTGATTTATTATTTGATTGCAAAAAGCTTTGCCAGATCTTCGTGAGCCTCAATGCTTTTAATATGTTCCGTCAGGCTTGCATCCATAAGGTTCAAATCGCCTCCCAATTCTTTAAACCGATCGACATATGCCTGTGCAGCATTCTCATTTCCCTGGTCCATTTCGCACAGTGCCAACATATATAATGCAGCCTGATCATAAGGACGGTAGCGAATGGCCAGTTCGAATTGTTTAATGGCTTTTTTAGCTTTTCGGTCGAAGAATAATTTCTCGGAACCCTTAGTGAAATAATTCCGGGCAATTTCAGTAAAATCACGTCGTTCTGCCGATTTTTCTGTCATGCCTAATTTAATTTTAACAGCAATTTCTTTTTCCATGGCAACCGGAACACCATTGTTTTTCCCCGGTACCCACATGTAATCGGTTTCTTCAATAATATTGGTAATAAGCCTGTCTACTGTCGACGAAACACTGTTTACTACCTCAACGTCTGATACCCTGCCATCGGTATTAATAACAAACTTTACAACTTCGGTGCCTTCAACGGTCTTTCCAAACTCTGGGTTGTATTCAAAGTTTTGGGAGATGTAGGCTTTAAGCGAATTTGCATTTTCAGGTTGAGTGTACTTCACTGCAGTAAATTTTGGAGGTGTAACTTCTACATCGTGCATCATGTAAGGAGGCACTGTTTCTTGGGCATGAGCAAATATGGCTGCTAACATGCATACGAATAAAATTTTAATTGTTTTCATGACTTTGAGCTTTAATAGTTTTCAATTCTTACAAGTTCATTCTTCTTCTCTCTAATTGTTTTCTGTTGTTTCTATATTTCTGTTTTCTCTGTTCTAATTCAGCAGCAAAAACAATTTATACAAATGCTTTTGGCATAACTACTCTTATAAAATTAAATGGGTTTAGTGTGTTCGTTTTGTCCTTCAAATGCGGTTCATCGACTTCTTACATACAAATTTATGGCAGGAATTGATGCAAGTGTTATCAATTTTGATTCAAAAAAAGGCAATTAAAGACCAATAGGTGTTTTAATATAGGATTTATACATTTTCAAGTTCCAATTGGTAGAACGACGGTTTTATACCGAACTCTTTCTGAAAACATTTTGAGAAATACGATGGGCTGCTAAATCCGGTATCGAAAGCAATTTCGGAGATGTTACCGCTTTTATTTCGGAGCAGTTGTTTGGCACGGTTAAGACGATATGTTTTAATAAAGGTATTGGGCGACTGGTTCATTAGCATTTTCATTCTCCTGTAAATCTGCGATTTGCTGCAGCCAAGATGGTGTTCGAGCATCGATGCCTGCAAATCGTGGTTCTTCCAGTTATCTTCCATATAATCCATTAACAAAGTAATAAACCGAACATCGTCGGGCGAAACCGATTTAATGCGGTCGCCTTTAATGACTACTTTCATGCTTTCGCTTTGAAACATATTTCGTACTTCGAGGGTAACCAGAATTTTTGACATGGAAATGTAGCATAACCTTTTTGCCAGTTTTAATGCTTGCTGAAACTCGGTATTTCCGTTGCTTAAAAAACTACCGCTTATGCCCACTTTCAGAAATAATTTGTCCTGAATGTTTTTAATTAGTGGAGTAAACTCTTTATGCATTTTCAACGCGCAGTTAACTGCGTCACTCGCTGAAATGAAAGTGAGATGCGCTGCGTAATGATCGCGTTTGGTTATTGTCCCCTTAAAGTAGTCGCCATATTGAATCAAAAGTCTTTTAAACTTTCTTTGTATTTCGTGTCGTTCGTTTATTTTCAGGCTATACAACTCATTTGAATCGATGCTGAGTGCCATGATGGTTGTAAGCGGTTGGCTTGCAATATTGCTGATTTCTACTCTTTCGGCTTCGGTTTGTAATTCAATTTGTTTTAAAAAGAAATCAATTATTCTTGAATCGACTTCAATGATACGGTTAGGTACTTTAGCATGTTCCTCTTCATGCAGTTGTTCAACACAGCTACGATTGGGGGCTTCAAATAAACAAAAAGCAATTTTCCTCAATTCGTCAAACCAGTAACCCAGTTTCCGACAGTTGTAACGATATTGGATTTTTAAATCCTGAAGGTGCTTTTGTGCTATTATTTCGGCGGGGGTGTCACCATTTAGCTCGTGACTATCAATAAAATATGGCATATTCTCAAGCTTTAATTAATGGTTAAACACCTGGGAATTGCCAATATGTATATAAGGATTACCGGGTTAACATGTTTGTATTAGTAACTATTAAAAAAACGTTGGTGTTGTATAAATGTTCAAGAGAATTGTTAATTGCTTAACCCAACAGACGTAAAAGCGATGAAGCAGCGATTGTATTAAGATGTTGCGTTTTAATCGTGTATTTTGTAACTTATATAGTTGAAATTCAGGGTGTGCTTTCTGTTTGTCGTTTTTTCATTTTAAATCAAACAATTATGGAATGTTTTATCGAATTGTGGAGCGTCAGGCAAGCCTGGAAACAACTCTCACGCGAAGAACGTAAAGCTTATCTTGAGCAGATAGAGCCACATTTGCAGTCCTTGCTCGAAAAAGGAGTTGAAATTGTTGGGTGGGGCGTTAATGATGAAGCAACAACCCACAGGGCTAATTTCGATTTTTATGCGGTTTGGAAATTCCCCACACTGGATATGAAAAAAGAGTTTGAAGCCGTAGTAATGGAAGCCAACTGGTACAATTATTTTCACCAGGAAAATGTTTCGGGAGAACTTACTATACCTGATGAAATAATTGGGAAACTGATTGCTTTATAATCCGGTTTCTTTCTACTTCGTTGATTGTAATAAAAAAAAACATAAAAAATGAAAGTTTCAAAGAGTATATTAATATGGCTTTGTGTAATAGTTCTGTTATCATGCAATAGAAGTAACCTTACTAACAGTACTGATGAAACGATAAACGAGTCTCTTGTAAAGCATGAAGTTCAACAGTTGATAGACAATATGGTAAAACTTACCTATGAAAAGGATATTGATGAATTAATGAAGCTTTACGAAAATTCGGCAGATTTTAAGCTAATTTCTGCACCTGACGAAGTGTTAAGTTATACGCAACTATATGAGCTTTATCGCACATTATTTGATCAATTGGAAAAACAAAAAATTATTGAAAGTACAACTACTGTTTATCCCTTGTCAAATAATAAGGCTTTATGTGTTTGGGCCGGTCAGGAGGAAATGAAAATGGAAGGCATGGAAGCTTTTCAGTCGTCATGGATTTCAACAATTTTGCTCGAAAAACAGGACGGAAACTGGCTGATTATTCACATGCACAATTCGCATAAATAAATCATAATAACTAACACTAAATTTTAAATTATGAAATCAATACTACTGGTTTTAACCGCTTGTACCCTTGTTTTTTATTCTTGCACAAACGCTACAGAACAAGCACTTACTGAGAACGAAAAAGAGACACTGGCTCAGGAAGTAGAGACTACCATCAATAAAATGATGGATGGGATGAAGAATATTGATGTTGAAGCAGCTTTTGAATCGAACTTTTTAATGGATGAGAATTTTAGGTATGTCGATATTTATGGAAAAACGTTAAAGAAAGATGCATTCCGAAAGGCGGCTCATGGAGTGTTCGATAATGTTGAAAAGATAGAGTTTGAATTTACGACACCGATAATCCGCATTATTGATCGGAAAGTTGCGGTTGTAAATTTGACTTATAGTGGGAAATATTATTTTCCGGGTTCCACTCTTGCCTGGTCGCCATGCGGAAGTACACTGGTGCTACAAAAGATCGATAATGAATGGAAAGTGATTCATTTTCATGAATCGATCCAGGAATCGGAGTTTGTTACCACAGATTTATAACACATATTATTCACATACAATGAAAAACATTAAAATAATCGCTATCGCGGTATTGATGGTAATTACTACCGCATGTAATTCAAATCAGGTAAATTCCCGGGAAGAAATACTAAGTAGTGAAGAAAAAGAAAACATTATTTCAGAAGTAATGGCAGTGTCTTCAAAATGGATTGCTGACAACAATGCCATGGATCCTGATCGCGCTATTGAGTTTTGGTCTACCTCTCCCGATTTGAGATTTGCAGAGTTTGGTGAATTTTTTGTCAATCGGGATTCCATTCATTCCACCCTAAAAAGTTATTATGACTTTACACGTAATATGGATGTGAAATGGCTATCGCGAGATGTCCGTCCTATTGCCCAAAATATCGCTTTGCTTTCGGGTAAATTTCAGTTTAAAATGGAGTTTGATAATGATGAAGTCTTTGAAGGTATTAATGCTTTTACCGCGACAATGATAAAAGAGGAAGGGAAATGGTCGCTAATTCAAGGACACGAGTCTACTAAATTGCCGGAATAAGCGAAATGCTTACCAAATAAAATAAAACATCCATAATCTTCTGAATTATGGATGTTTTATTCTGTCAGATGAAAAGCTATTACAAATTTACAATCTTCAAATAAATCTGATTTCCCATTAGTTTGGAAACTTCATCCGGAAAATTATCGGAAATGTTTTCCAGTCTCATTTGATGAAGTAATTAAACTCGTCGTTACTCCATTGTTTCCCCTGGCAACTTTACCAACTATGGTTCTATTATTTTAAAACTTTAATTTGGTTATACTGATTTCTATCATTTCAAAAACGGCAGGTAAAAGGTTGATTTATGCGTGCATTTTTGTACCTTATTATTTCAAACAGTTTACAGATAAATGAAGTTACTACTCGAAAATATAAAAGAGCTGGTTCAGGTTGAGGATCAGCCGGTTTTGTTCAGGGCCGGAAAAGAAATGGCAAAAGTGAATACCATAAAAAATGCTTTTCTGATTATCCGCGATGAAGTAATTGAGGATTTTGGCCCGATGGATCAGCTAAAAGACAAATATTTTGATGATGACCTGTTGATCGAAATCGACTGCTCGAACCGATTGGTTTACCCGAGTTTTTGCGATTCGCATACGCATTTGGTTTATGCCGCACCTCGCGAAAAGGAGTTTGTAGATCGGATAAAAGGTTTGTCGTACGAAGAGATTGCGCGCCGTGGAGGCGGTATTCTGAATTCGGCAAAACTACTGCACGAAACATCGGAGGAAGAACTCTACGACAATGCCATGGAGCGTGTTTGGGAGATTGTAAAAATGGGAACGGGAGCTGTTGAGATTAAAAGCGGTTACGGATTGAATACCGAAGACGAACTAAAAATGCTTCGTGTTATTCAAAGAATCAAACAAACTTCACCCATTTGTGTACGTGCCAATTTTTTGGGCGCACATGCCATTCCACTGGAGTACAAAAACAATCCGGCAGAATATGTCGATATCATCATCAATGAAATGATTCCGCAGGTAGTAGCCGAAGAACTGGCCGATTTCATCGATGTATTTTGTGACAGGGGCTTTTTCTCGGTGGAAGACACCGAACGCATTCTTATGGCCGGAATGAAATATGGTCTGCGACCAAAAATACATGCGAATGAATTGGGATTAACCGGTGGTATCCAGACCGGAGTAAAATACAACGCGCTTTCAGTTGATCATTTGGAATATGTTGGGGAAGACGAAATTGCAGCGCTCTTAGATTCGGAAACCATGCCAACTGTTTTGCCAGGGGCAGCTTTCTTTTTGAATATGAAATTGTCGCCGGTGCGCGAAATGATAGAAGCCGGTTTACCGGTAGCGCTGGCATCTGATTTTAACCCGGGATCGTCGCCCAGCGGAAACATGAGCTTAATTTCGGCAATGGGCTGCATCAACTTTAAAATGTTGCCTGAAGAGGTGATAAATGCAACCACGTTAAATACGGCCTATGCCATGGGAATTAGCGAAAGTTACGGTAGTGTTGCGCGGGGTAAAATTGCTAATTTGTTTATTACCAGTGAAATTCCGGGAATTGAATATTTGCCGTATGCCTATGGTTCCAACCTGGTAGAAACGGTGATCATTAACGGCGAGATTCAAAACTTTTAGGCTTTTATTTCGACTTCCGGCTTTCACAAAGAATGGGGAGTAAAAAGTATGATGAGCAGGTTAAGATTGATGTAAGATAGATTGCAGATTGAATTAGATTGATAGCTTACAAATCAATCTAATTCAATACTTTCAAACCTAAAGATATATCATATCCGAAAGAGAAGACAGAAACAGAATAAAAATTCTTTATCGTGATAGACAAGAAATCACTGCAAAAAATCATAAGCTAAATCTTTTGCTATTTATACATTCGCATAAATTGTCATTTCGACGAGTAGGCGAGGAGAAATCTGTTACAAAACGAAGAGATTTCTCGCTGTGTTCGAAATGACAGAAATAAACCGAAACAAAATGAAAAAAATAATCGAATGCGTTCCTAATTTCTCTGAAGGGCGCGATATGAGTATAATAAAGGAAATTACCAATGCCATAGAAAGTGTGGCCGATATTAGTTTGCTGGATGTTGATCCCGGAAAAGCAACCAACCGCACCGTAGTAACATTTGTCGGTACTCCTGATGATGTTATTGAAGCTGCATTTCGCGGAATAGAACGTGCTGCCGAGTTGATCGATATGAATCAGCACAAAGGTGAACACCCGCGTTTTGGAGCTACCGATGTTTGTCCTTTAGTGCCGGTTGCTAATGTAAGCATGGAAGAGGCGATTGAGTATGCACGAAAACTTGGGCAGCGTGTCGGCGAAGAGCTGGGAATTCCGGTATTTAGTTACGAGTTTGCTGCTTTTAAAGAAGAACGCCGCAGTTTGGCTAATTGTCGCTCGGGTGAATACGAAGCTTTAAAAGAGCGCATCACCACCGAAAAATGGAACCCTGATTTTGGTCCGAACGAGTGGAACGCCAGAGTGGCCGGAAGTGGCGCGATAGCCATTGGTGCTCGTAATTTCTTAGTGGCTTATAATATTAATCTGAATACAACCTCAACGCGCCGGGCAAATGCTATCGCTTTTGATATTCGTGAGGCCGGGCGTGTAAAACGGGAAGGAAATCCAATTACCGGCAAAATTGTAAACGATGAAAATGGTGAGCCGGTTCGCATTCCCGGCAGTTTGAAAAAGACCCGCGCCATTGGCTGGTACATTGAAGAATATGGTGTGGCTCAAATCTCGATTAATTTGACTGACATTACGGTTACACCAGTTCATGTGGCTTTTGATGAAACTTGTAAAAAAGCTACAGAGCGAGGAATTCGTGTTACAGGCTCGGAGTTAGTTGGATTAATTCCGCTTCAGGCAATGTTGGATGCCGGAAAATATTTCCTGCGTAAGCAAGAACGTTCAACAGGAATTTCGGATGAGGAGATTATAAAAATTGCCATCAAATCGCTTGGCTTGGATGAACTGGCACCTTTCGATCCGAAAAAGAAAATCATTGAATATGTGATTGAAGATAAATCGGCGAAAAAACTGATTGACATGACCTTGACTCAATTTAAAGATGAAACAGCTTCAGAATCGCCGGCTCCGGGTGGAGGTTCAATTTCGGCGTATGTTGGTGCTTTGGGAGGCGCTTTAGGGGCAATGGTTGCCAACTTATCGGCACATAAACGTGGCTGGGACGAGCGTTGGGAAGAATTCTCCAGTTGGGCTGAAAAAGGTAAATATTACCATTCTGCCTTGTTGAATTGTGTGGATGAAGATACCGAAGCTTTCAATAAAATAATGGCAGCTTTTGGTTTGCCTAAGTCGAGCGAAAAAGAAAAAGCTGAACGCAAACAAGCCATTCACGATGCCACAAAAAATGCCATTGAAGTACCATTAAAAGTCATGCAATTTGCTCACGATTCGCTGGAAGTCATGCAAGCCATGGCGGAAGTTGGTAACCCGAATTCGGTTTCCGATGCCGGTGTTGGCGCGTTGTGTGCGCGAACTGCAGTTGAAGGTGCCTACCTTAATGTGAAAATAAATGCCACCGGATTTGCTGATGCTGAATTTTTAAATGATGCTTTATCGAGGGCAGAGAATCTCTTGAAATCAGCAAAAGAAAAAGAAGCTGAAATTCTCGAGGTGGTGAAGAAAAAAATTGAAGGATAATAAAACAAGGTTGTCATTTCAAACGAAGTGACAACCTTTTATTTTTTGTCTTTAAATCAATATTTTACTCAACTTCTTTCCATTCAGCCGATGCAATGCTTTTTCTGCCGGGGCAGGCATCTTGAATTACCTTAAATGAAAGTACACCATCTTTGTATAAAAACTCGTATTCGCCGTTAACACTTTTCTGGCACGCAATGGGACCTTCCGTATCGTTAAACGTGATTTTTTTCTCTTCGATTTTGTAATTGCCTTTTACAACAACCACCGCTGCAGGAGTTGATAATTCGTAAAATTCTTCTTTGAATTCGAGGTTAATTTTACCGATACCGTCTAAATTCGCGCTAAATTTTTTACCCTGAAATTGGGCACTCACACTAACCGACATCATTATCGAGAATAGAATGAGTAGGAGTACTTTGGTTTTCATTTTATTATGATTTAGTCGTTTATTTGCTACTTTTAATTGTTTGAAATTTAGCAAGTTGTTCATTCAGGTAAGGGATTCCGCACATAACTCCAAGTTTCCCTTCTGCTCCCGAAACAAGACCAACCAGGTACCCGTTTTTATCAATCACCGGCGATCCGCTTCTGCCGGCAGGATCAACGCTTTCTGTTAAGGTGTTGGTGTAATAATATGGCCCCATGTTCTTAAAAACCTGCATTTTAATAAGCGATGGGTTTTCAGAAGTTTGTTTAAATGCCCAACCGAGTGCGTAAACAACCTCTCCGTTGGAAACAGGACGAGATCTTATTTTTAACGGCGTAAAATCCGACTTTTCATTTGTTCTAAAAATAATCCAGTCACGGACTTTTAAGGTATTAAACTGACCGGTTTCTTCATTCTTATCTCCATTCAGTAATTCGCCTAAATGAATTGCCTTTTCTGGTTTTCCTTTTGGGTATATTTGCCATTGCTTAAAATGGCTGCCAAGATTGATGCTGTTATTTGTTTCAGCCCTAAAAAGCATAAAGATATGTTTACACGTTACAGCAAATGTATCGGCACCGGTTTCTATAAGAAATGCATTGCCAAAATTTGTATAGGTTGAATCTGTAAATTCAACCTTATTTGTCATAACCAGTTCCGGCCAATCGTTCACCGGTTTTTCTACCCAGGTTTCTTTTGTTACAACCTCAGGTTCGTTTTTGCATGAGCAGAAACAAATAAGAACAAATAGTGCCTGAATAAAGGTTGATTTCAGCATTCTTATTTTGTTTAAACAGGTTCAATATGTGGCTTTAGAATATGAGATGCGCCAAGCCGTATTACCCGCTTAACGCATTACATAGTTTATTTAATTGTTTTTCTGTGGCTGGTAGTTTTTTTGCAGACTGATAAGCACAACAATTCCCAGTCGTGTTAAGGCAAACACAAGGATTCCGCACAACGGAGCAACCAATGCTATTTTAAGTCCGTCGGCAAAAACACTTGGCGCCACCTCGCCCATTGCCTGAACTTTATCGAAGATCATAATCAGTCCGAAAACGCGGCCTAAAAATCCCCAGGCAACTGCAAACCAACTTATTTGTTTCATCAGCTCAATGGTCTTGTATTTTTCTCCTTTTGTTAAAAGGCCACGCACAAAGAGCCCTATTATTACCAAAAATGATAGTACAATAATGTAGGTAAATGCGGGGCCGCCTTCGTTAAGTTTGTCAATAATTGCATTCATAATTTTTAAATTTAGTATTTATTTTGATTCTGATAAATTATTCTGTTATTCGTATCGCAGTGCCTCAAACGGATTTTTGTTTGCAGCCTTCCAACTGTTCCAGTTTACGGTTAACAAGGCAATTCCAAATACAATAATTCCTGCCAGTCCAAAAATCCACCAGCTCATATAAATTTTATAAGCAAAGCTTTGAAGCCATTTTTGCATGAGCAGGTAAGAAATTGGTATTGAAAGTAGATAGGCAAACGACACCCACTTTACAAACTTTGAATTTAGGAGCATTAAAATTTCAAATGTATTGGCTCCGTTGACTTTTCGGATGCCTATTTCTTTTGTCCGGCTTTTTGTCAAAATTGTCGACAGATTTACTATCCCCATAATTGAAATCAAAAGACTGATGAGTGTGAATAATTCAATGAGGTTATTTATTTGCTGGTCTTTGCTGTAAAGTTTGGCTATTCTGTTATCGAGGAATTGCGTGTCGAAAAGAACCTCGGGATAAAGCTCGTTCCACGTTTTTTTAATCGACTGTACAGTCGTCGTGAGGTTGCCTCCATTCAGTTTGATATTCAGGTATTTCATCCTTTCGTTTTCGAGGTAAAGTACCATGGGGTCTGTCGGATTGTGCAGGGAATTGAACCGGGCATTTTTCAATACGCCAACAACTTCGGTACCTGCCACTTTTTGTCCGATCATATCCCCGGAAAATCCGCAGAAATCGATAAATGCCTCGTTGATAATTACCGAGTGAAAGCTACTGTCGTTAAATGTTTCAGCGAAATTTCGTCCTTCTTTTAGCTCTAAACCAAGCGTTGGAATATAATTGTAATCGATGCCCATTGTTTTAACGATCTTCGTTACCGTTTCTCCGGCTCGTTGTATCTGAAAGTGGCTGGTTCCCATCACATCTCCAGGAATATTCGTTGATGAAGCCGCATCAACAACATTGGGATTGTTTCGAAGTTCGTTTAAAAATGGATTGATGCTGTATCCGGTTCCCGACAGGTTGCTTAAGTCCACAATCAGCACATTATCTTTATTGAAACCCATGTCGCTTTTAAGCAGGAAATTGATTTGTCGAGTAATGCCAATCATCGAAATAATCAGGATTGTTGACAGGGTATATTGTATAACAGTTGAGGAAACTCCAAACCGGTAATTTGCAGAGCCAAATAGTTTAAGCGACGAAGGTTTGAGCATTTTTATTCCTTCTTTTCGGAATTGATTTAAAAACGAAATGGACGATGCAATTACCACTAGGACGATTAAAAGAATTGCTGAAAGTTTTAAAACCGTTAGTGTGTTGAAAATTGCGCTATTGATATTCGTAAGCGAGACTAAGGCATATAAACTCAGTAAATAAATTAAATACGCGAGCAGCATCGAACTAAAAATGAAAAAGAAAGAATTCGCCGTAAATTGCTTGAAAAGAACAACGTGAGAGGCTCCAAGTATTTTATTGATCCCTATTTTTTTCGATTGTACAATGTTTTGGGAGAACAGCAGATTGGCATAATTTAATACGGCAACAGAGAGGATAAACACGCCAATCATAATCAGTAAATAAATGTATGTTTTGTTCCCTTTCGCATAGTCGTAATCCATGTGGCGCGAAAAATGTAGGCCTCTTAAAGGAACCGCGATTGGTTTGAATTTTGCGTTGATGGCTTTACCAAAATCTGCCATGTATTTATCGTAAAATGAATCAAAGTTGTCGGTTATCGATTCAATGCTTGTTTTAGGTTTCAAAAGGATAAACAGAAAGGTGGACGGCATCCAGTAACCTTCCGAAATTTGAACGGGGGAAATACCTTCCAGATTACTCCATCTGTCGACGAGCGAAAACAACACATTTAATTTGTGGTGCGCATTTTCGGGAGAATCTTTTACAACTCCAACAATTGTCAAAGGTTTTCCATCCCTCAACAACGATTTGCCTACCGGATTTGTGTTACCGAAAATCTTCGTGGAAAGACTTTCGTTAATAACCAGTTCGTTGGGATTTTGGAAAATATTATTCTGGTCGCCGTAAATAAAATCAAGCGTGAAAATATTAAAAATAGCTTCGTCGGCAGAATAGGCTTCTTCAACCAGGTATTGTTGATGATTGTATTCGAGTGCTGTTTGTTGGCGGATTGGAATCAGTCTTGTAAATGCTTCCACCGATGGGAAATGATCTTTTAATCCTGGCCCCATCAGCGGACCCAGAATTGCGTGATTCGCCGTATTTTCTGCAGCAATAATAGCAGCACTGATACGGTAAATCCGTTTTGCCTTTTTGTGTTGTTTGTCGTAGCTTAACTCAAATGAAACATAGGAATAAATGTAAAAAGTTGAGACAAGTGCGATAGCCAAACCTAAAATACTCAGCATCGAGGTTCTGTCTCTGCCAAACAGGTTTTTAAGTGCCAGTTTTAAAATAATCCGATTCATTGTTTCTTGTTCGGTCTTTTTTATAAAAGTGTTGAACCAAATCTATAAACGAATTATGTTTGATTTAATTAATTGCGACAGATGAAGGATTACACGCCTTATTCTGCATAAACTGCGTTTTATACCGGTTTATTAATGAGAATTTGCAACAACGGGCGCTCAATCCGCAATTCATCGATAAAACAGCGGAAATACACCAAATTTGAGTAATATTGTTTTTATGATTCAGATGAAAAGAATACCATTTAAAACGATCCTTTTCCACGCGCTGTTTTGGGTGGCGGTTTGGTTCTTCTTTTTTTATTTTTTTAGCTATAATTCTGATAAAGTAGATTATGCGCTGTGGTTCTCGAGCGGATTATTGCCACTAACCATCGCCGTTACTTATTTTGTAAATTACCGTCTCATTCCACGTTATTTGCTGGCCAAACGCTACTGGAAATTTGCGCTCTATAGTTTTTACACTTTCGTTTATATTTCCTACGTCATCTCGTTGCTTATATACACCTGCCTGATTTTGGTACTTAAATTTAACCTGAATGAGATGCCGCCAATGAGCAAAAACTTCTTCTTTGTTTTGCTGCTGGTTATTATCGTTGTTGGGGTAATTAGTTTTGTTAGCATCTTAAACCAGAGTTTTAAAACAGCTACTGCAAACAAAGAGTTGCAGAACAAAATACTGGAAACCCAGCTGCAGTTAAAAGACCAGGAATTAAATTACCTGAAACGCCAGATTCATCCACACTTTTTATTCAATACCTTGAATACTATTTATGGATTTGCCCTGAAACAATCAAAACAAACGCCTGATATCATTCTGAAACTCTCTAACCTGCTCGATTATATTTTGTACCAGGTAAATAAACCGGTGGTGAGTTTGAAAGAAGAGGTATTACATATTCAGGAATACATTGAGTTGGAAAAGGTGCGTTTTCAGGACACGCTGAAAGTGGATTTCAAGGCGTCGGAGGTGAGTGAGGAAATTCAGGTGGCACCAATGTTGTTGATTCCGTTTGTTGAAAATGCCTTTAAACATGGTAATTTAGTAGACGGATTCTTGCAAATTAAAATTGAGGTAAGGATCGAAAATAGCTGTCTGGAATTTCAAATTGGAAATTCATTTATAGGGGAGGCGAATGAACACAAAAATGGAGGGCTGGGACTGTTGAATATCAGAAAACGGCTGGATTTGAATTACCCCAAAAATTACAAGCTTACACAAGAAATTAAAGAAAACTGGTACACGGCAAAACTTGTTATTTGCGATCTGGCAAAAACTGAACAATCAAAACCGGAAGATGACTAAAAAGATACGCTGCATAATAGTTGATGACGAGCCCATGGCGCGTGAAATTCTGGAGAGCCACCTCCGGAAGATCGAGTCCGTTGAAATTGTTGCTTTGTGCAAAAATGCCATTGAAGCTTTTAATGTGATAAGCAGTCAACCGGTAGACCTGGTTTTTCTCGATATAAACATGCCGGAGGTTTCAGGGCTGTCATTTGCCAAATCAATAAACAATGCCGTGAAAGTAATTTTTACTACGGCTTATCGCGAGTATGCGGTGGATGGTTTTGATTTGCAGGCGGTTGATTATCTTTTGAAACCAATTTCGTTTGGTCGATTGATGCAAAGTATCAATAAATACTTCAGCGAAAACCAGTTGCATACTTTTGAAGAACCGGCTAGAATTGAGCCCGAAAAAAGTGAATCGGTTTTTGTGCGGGCAGAACGAAAGATGATTAAAATAAATTTTACCGAAATTCTTTACATTGAGAGCCTGTCCGATTATATCAAGATTCATTTAAATAATAAAGTAATTGTTACCCGCGAAACGATTTCGAGCATTGAAGCCAAGTTGCCGCAACAGGATTTTCTGCGTGTGCACCGATCGTTTATTGTGGCAGTAAATGCGATTGAATCGTTTACAGCCGAAATCATTGAAATTGGCAAAAAGCAAATTCCAGTAAGTCGTAGTTATAAAGATGGAGTCCTTAAAAAGCTTCAACTCTGAATTCCATCCATTACTTTTTATTTGATATGTTGTATAATATGACCAGGTAGTCATTTATTATTTTTATATTTGTGACCGGATAGTCATAATTATGCCAAAAGAAACATTCATAAAACTAAAAGCAGAAAAGCAGCAGCAGATCAGAAATGCTTTTTTGAGAGAGTTCGCCATAAAGGCATACGATGACGCCTCTATTTCGATGGTGGTAAAACAGTTAGGAATTGCCAAAGGAAGTATTTACCAGTATTTCAACGATAAACTCGATTTGTTTATGTATTTGGTGGGTGAATCGGTGGCCGTAAAGACCAGGTATACTGGTTCGTTAAAAAGAGAGAACTACGCTGACTTTTGGGCTTATTTTTCTGATTTGTACGAGTTCGGATTTCAGTTTGATGATGAAAATCCTTTGCAAAGTCATTTTTTGCATAACCTTACACAAAACCTCAATTCGCCTTCCATTAAACATTTGTACAACGACTTGCTTTCGCAGGTGGTAATCGGATTTGAAACAATGGCTAAATATGAGGTGCAAAACGGATTCTTCCGCAGCGATATTCCGATAAAAACGCAGGGATTCTTTTTATACAAACTGGGTGTCAGTATTCAGGAGCAGTTGGAAGTGATGGGCGTAATCAATACAAAAGAAAGTATAGAAAAGCAGCAACCGGTCTATTTTGGTAAAAAGGACGAATTGATGCAAGTAGTTGCTGATTATATAGAACTGGCCAGGCCGGCTTTTACTAAAAACTAAACGAATGATACAGGTTGAAAATTTAGTGTTTCAATACCCCGGAAATGATGACCCGACATTAAAAGGTCTTGATTTTTCTATTGCGAAAGGCGAGATATTTGGTTTTCTCGGTCCTTCGGGAGCTGGAAAAAGTACTGCGCAAAAAGTGTTGTATAAAATTCTGGAAGGCTACAGAGGGGAGGTAAATATTGATGGGAAAAATCTTTCGGAGTGGAACAATTCGTATTTCGAACGTATTGGTGTTGGCTTTGAGTTGCCCAATCATTACCTGAAGTTAACAGGAAAAGAAAACTTGGAGCTGTTCGCTGCTTTTTACCCGAATGGTAAACAAAAAAACAGTGCGGAACTTTTCGAAATGGTTGATCTGCTGGATGCGATGGACAAGCCGGTTGAAACTTATTCAAAAGGAATGAAAATGCGCCTGAATTTCATCCGAGCCATTCAGCACGATCCTGATATTTTGTTTTTTGATGAGCCAACCACCGGCCTCGATCCGGTAAATGCACATAAAATAAAACAACACATTCTGGACCTGAAAAACCGTGGCAAAACCATTTTTGTAACCACACACAGCATGGAGACCGCCGATGGTATTTGCGATCGTGTGTCGTTTATTGTTGATGGTAAACTCGTGCTCACCGATACGCCGCGCAACCTGAAAAGCCGTTACGGAAAAGAAGCTGTTAAGGTTGATTTGAAAAGTGGCAAATCAGAAGAGTTTCCGCTGAAAGATCTTGGTGCAAATCCGAATTTTCTGGACTTTTTAAAAGAGGATGAGGTAAAGCGCATTCATACCCTTGAAGCTACTTTAGAGGAAGTTTTTATTCGTGTAACCGGAAAATCACTTGGCAATGAATAGTCTTGGTCAGCAACTAAAATGGCAGTTTGTTTTGCTGCAAAAGAACAGCATTATTGCTGTCAGTTTCGCGGTAACGTTGATGTATGGTTTGGTACTGTATATTCTTCGCGATATCAACGGTTTGGATAAATTAGTGGTTGCACTTGTTTTGAACGATCCGTCGGTAATTGGCTACTTTTTTATTGCACTGGCTATTTACATCGAATTGAAACACCAGATTTTGCAGGCTATATTTGTAACACCGTTTAACCTGCATCATTTGCTGATTTCAAAAGTTATTTCCATTTCCCTGATTGGTGTGGTTTGCTCGCTGGGGCTGGCATTTTCAGTGAAAGGATACGATTTTAATATTGCTTTGTTTGCAGTAGGTTCACTTGCAATATCAATTCTTTCAGCCTTGCTGGGCTTGTACATGCTTACTTTTTCCGATGAGATCTTAAAATTTACCATGACCTCCATTCCCGTTTTTCTTGTATTTGTAAATCTGCCGCTCATTCAGTACCTCGGAGTTTTGGAGTTGGGCGTTGTGAAATATATTCTGCCTATTCAGGGAAGCCTAGATCTGATTGATTACGCCATTAGTGGCACTGCAGTTAATTTTGTTTATGCTGTTGGTTCAATCGTGGTTTTTATCCCGTTTTTTTACTGGCTGGCATTTCGCAGGTTTTCAAGCAAAATAGTTCATCAATAAACCAAATGAGATGAAGAAGATACTAAAGCTGGCTTTAACTGATTTTAAACTGATTTTTCGCGATCCTTCGCTGAAATCATTTTTAGTGCTGCCTGTAATTCTGTTTGCACTGATAATTTGGGCAGTGCCTCCATTGCTTGAAAAATACGCCTTTCTTGTTCCGTATATTTCCTTGTTTTTGGTGGTTGCCGTAATTGAAAACACGCAAATGTTTTGCTTTATAAATACGATGGTTTTAATCGATGAAAAAGAATCAGAAGTGGCTAAGGTTTATGGCGTTGTTCCCCTGAGCAAGTTCGAATACATCGTTTCACGTTTCATGATTCCGTATCTGTTCACCGTTGCTTTAAACCTGGTTTTATTGTTCGTTCAAAACATTTGCGAGCTGTCGGTAATCTCAATACTGCTAATCTCGTTTTTGGCGGCACTGGTAGTGCCGGTTTATGCTTTGGCAGTTAATTCAGTGGTGCAAAACCGAATGCAGGGAATGGTTTATGTAAAGGCTTTCAATATGTTGGTGTTGATACCGATTGCAGCGTTTTTTGTACCCGAAAAGTTTGTGCATTTGTTTGGCATTTTCCCAACACACTGGGTATTTCAATCCATCGATAAAGCCACACAAAACCTTTCAGTAAATTTATTTGCGGCCATAGGTTTTATCTTCTTTCTAACTTTATTGTGGTTGGTTTCGCGAATATTTATCCGTAAACATTTTGTGTAAATCGGAATTAACTACCAGCTACCGCTTAATCCATCCTCAAGGGCTTTTTGGTAGCTTTCCATATTGAATTCGTACAAGTAAGGAGCTTTATGTGCGCCACCCGTTTTTCGCTCGTTTAGTTTGTTCAGGATTTTATACGAAAGTATTTTTCGCTGAAAATTGCGTCGGTCGAGTTCGTGTCCTAATATTGTTTCGTACAACTTTTGTAGCTGCGGCATTGTGAATTTCTTTGGCAATAGCTTTAATCCAATCGGTTGCTGATTGAGTTGTAGTCGCAAGGTCCTCAATGCTTTGTCAATAATATCTTTGTGATCAAGAAACATATCTATATTCGCAAGTGGACTTATCCACTGACAGCTTTCTGAGAGCGCGTCTGGTTGTGGATCTACTTCCGAGAATTCAACCAGGGCATAAAATCCTACAGAAATGAAACGCTTTTTGAAGAAAGCAACAACTTCAGGAGATTCGTTTTTTTCGAAATCGGGATCTCTTTTTACTCCTTTTCCCCTGTTCGGATCACTAAAAACTTTAAACTGTCGCAAAAAAATGTTATCAAGCCCGGTACGCTCTTTAAGTGTTCTTTCCGCTGCTTGTTCCAATGTTTCTTCGTGTTTCATAAAACCTCCCGGTAAAGCGTATGTATCTGATCGTTTTAACCGAAGCATTAGAACCTTTAATTCGTCATCATGAAATCCGAAAATTACACAATCCAAAGAGATGTGATCGAGCAGGTCTGAAGTGATGATATGATGTTTAGCCGTCAATGTTTAAAAAATTAAAAAGTGCAAATTAACCCATTTTTTTTGAATCTACAGTTTTATTCGGAGCTAAGGTTTGTTCTCTGTCAGATTGTATCAAATTTTGGTGTGTTTCGTTTAATTCTCCAGAAAAGTTTTCACATTTATTACAAAAAATGAATCCATTAATTTCATTCCGCAATAATAGTTCCCGTTTCATAAGGCCATTTTTCGAAAATCGTTAAATTTGGTATTTAACTAAACTAATTAAACGAAAGCTCTATGAAACAACAAAATGTGGTCGTCGTTGCAATAATCATCGCTCTTGGTGGATTTTTATTTGGCTACGACATTGCCATGATGTCTGGCACAACGAAACAGCTTGAATCACTTTATAATCTGAATAGCTTTTGGCTTGGATTTACGGTTGCCATTGCCATAATGGGAACAATAACTGGTACAATTATCATTGGTGGTCCCGCCGAAAAATACGGACGTAAAAATTCCTTGCTCTTGTTGTCCGGTCTTTTTGCCTTGTCGACATTGGGTAGTGCTTTGGCGCTGAATTGGTATATGTTGCTGGTTTTCCGTTTAATAACAGGTGTTCTGTTGGGATGCATATCGGTTGTAACACCAATGTTTATTGCCGAATTTTCGCCTGCCAAAAAACGTGGCCGTCTGGTATTATTAAACCAGTTTTTTATAGTAACAGCATTGTTTTTGGCATTTGCCGTTAATTACTTTCTTGCACGTTTAATGGAAAGCGATTCCTGGCGCTGGATGATTGGTGTTGAGTTTATTCCGGCCATCAGTTTCTTTTTACTGTTAAACCTTGTTCCTGAAAGCCCCAGATGGTTGGTGAATAAGGACAGAAATGATGAGGCATTGGCTGTATTTAAGCGAATAAAAGCCGCTAATCCGGCAGCAGAAGTGCAAATGGTAAAAGAATTGGTAGAACAAGAGGAAGCTGTGGCACATGGGAAACTGTTTGTAAAAGAAAATCGTTTTCCCATTATGATCGCCATTTTAATAGCGGCCTTTAATCAGTTGGCAGGAATTAATGCGCTGATGATTTATGCACCTCGAGTATTTGAAATGGCAGGCTTTGGCGTTGATGCCTCACTTCTACAGTCAATATCGGTTGGGGCAACCAACCTGCTTTTTACTTTTGTAGCCTTATTCCTTATCGACCGGTATGGCCGACGAACACTTTTAATGGTTGGTTCCATCGGAATGGTATTCTTCCTGGGTATGTTGTCGAAGTCATTTTTTACCGGGAATTTCTCCGATTTTGGAGGTTACGGTGTAATGATTTACTTAATGGGATTTATCGCCTTTTTTGCTTTTTCGCAGGGGGCTGTTTTGTGGGTTGTAATTTCCGAAATTTTTCCGAACAAGGTACGATCGCAGGGACAGGCGCTGGGTAGTTTTACACATTGGATTTTTGCGGCAGCCCTTATCTGGGGATTTCCTGTATTAAGCGAATATGTAGGCGGAGGAATTGCTTTTGGATTTTTTGCCGTTATGATGGTATTACATTTCTTTTTTGCCTGGAAGGTGCTGCCGGAAACAAAAGGAAAATCGTTGGAAGAAATTCAGCTGGAAATGAAGAAGAAGGTTAGATAGGGAAACAGAATAAGAACAATATTATGAATATAAAAAGTAACGAGATATTATGTATTGGTGAAGTGCTTTGGGATCGTTTACCAACCGGTGCCAAACCGGGGGGAGCACCAATGAACGTAGCATTACATTTAAGTGCAATTGGACTGAACGTAACTGTTGCAAGTAGTATTGGAAATGATAATGCAGGAGCAGAATTAAAACATTTTCTCGAGAATTCGGGGGTTGCAACAAACTATATACAAACTGATGAAAAACTACAGACCAGCGAAGTTTTGGTGCATTTGGATGAAAATAACAATGCCAGTTACGAAATTTGCGAACCTGTGGCATGGGATAATATTCGTTTAACCAATACTTTGGAAGAAAAAGCGAAACGAGCAGGTTTGATGATTTACGGATCATTAGCTTCGCGAAATCAGGAGACCAGAAATACATTATTGACTCTGTTGGAAAACGATGCTGTTAAATTGATCGATGTTAATTTCAGAAAACCATACGATAAGCAGGACGTAGTTGAACTGCTTCTCGAAAAAACCGATATAGTAAAATTAAACGACGATGAATTGCTGGTATTTGCCCGCTGGCACAACAAAATAACAGACAATGAAAAGGAACTTGTAAAATGGTTTGCATCAAAATATAACGTACAAATGGTTTGTGTAACAAAAGGAGAGAAAGGAGCACTGCTATACAACGAAGGTGAATTTTATGAGCATCCGGGATTTAAAGTGAATGCTGTTGATACAGTTGGTGCAGGCGATGCATTCTTGGCAGGAATTGTGGCAGCCCTACTGCAGAAGAAACAACCTGAGGATGCGCTGGCTTTTGCGTGTGCAACTGGTGCATTTGTGGCATCGAAAGCCGGAGCAACACCTAAATACGATATGAACGAGATAAAACGGATAATGGAGCAATAGAATGTTGCTTTTGCGGAATTTTATAGTGTACGCTTGCGAAATTCGGAAGGTGTCAATCCAACTTTTTTCTTAAAAATCAAACTGAAATAGTGAATGGTTTGAAAGCCAAGCTCAATACTGATTTCTTTAATACTTTTATCAGTGGAGATCAGTAATTCTTTAGCTCTGATTATACGGAGTTGCAAATGATACTGGCCGGGCGAAACACCGGTATATTTTTTAAACATTTTACGGAAATACGAATAACCAACATTGTGCTGATGCGCCAGTTCTTCTAGATTAAATTCCTGGTCGGCATTTTGACGCATCAAAAAACGTACTTCTTCAATTACTTTCGAAATTTGCTTTCCTGAAAATCCTTTTCGTTTTTCAACTGAAATAATATAACCCAGCAGTTTTACTACCATGCCCGATGCGATTTGCTGGTAACCCGGCCGTTCTTTTTCAACCAGGTCGCTTATCTTTAAATAGGTATCGATTATTTCTTCGCGAATACCACATTGAATAACAGGTTGCTGCGACGAAAAAGTCGGGTGTATTAAAAGTTGGTTGGCAATATGCCCGTTAAAACCAACATAGTTTTCTACCCAACCGGTTTTTTTCATTGGTCGATAACGATGCCATTCGTTCGGAAAAATTAGTATTAAACTTCCCGGCTTTACCTGGAATTTCCCGTTGGCATTTTCAAAAACACCATTACCTTCTGTAATGTAGTTCAACTGAAACTCATGAAGGGTCCGTCCGTTTTTCCATTCAAAATAATATTCAGATGGATGCTCTCTGGGAGGATACAATGTGTCTGGTTTTATACGTGCATACCCGGCCACCTTTAAATATAAACCCCAGTTTATATCTTCTTCACTTGTTGTTAGATATTTAAAATACTCGTTCATTGAATTTGTGCCAAAAAATATAAATTTTTTGCCAATTTATGTATTGATATCCTAAAAAAACGCCTCTACTTTTGACCTTGACTTATAGACTTAGATTTAATTTAATAAAACAATCAAACTTGAGATTATGGATTTTATAATTGGATTGGCGATTATCGCCGTCGGAAGTTTTGGGCAATCTAGCTCATACGTTCCAATTAACAAGGTAAAAAATTGGTCGTGGGAAAGCTTCTGGTTAACACAAGGTGTTTTTGCCTGGTTAGTATTTCCTTTATTAGGCGCATTACTTGCCGTACCTGCAGGACATTCATTAGGCGAAATTCTTACAAGTGGCGGTGATGCCATGTGGAAAACAATAGGTTATGGCGTGCTTTGGGGAGTTGGTGGTTTGACTTTCGGATTGAGTATGCGTTACCTCGGAATCGCTCTTGGCCAGTCAATTGCATTGGGTACTTGTTCGGCATTCGGTACAATTATTCCGGCGCTTATGGAAGGAACCGATCTTTTTCACGGAAAAGGGTTGGTACTTTTAATAGCTGTAAGTATTGCCCTCGCAGGTATTGCAATTATCGGTTATGCCGGTAGTTTGCGTGCAAAAAACATGTCGGAAGAAGAGCGAAAAGCAGCCATTAAGGATTTTGCCTTAGGTAAAGGATTGTTGGTTGCATTGCTTGCCGGTGTAATGAGTGCATGCTTTAGCCTTGGTCTTGCGGCCGGTCAGCCAATTGCTGATGCTGCTGCCGGAATGGGAGCGAAAGCGCTTTTTGTTACCTTGCCTGCAACACTTTTGGTAACTATCGGTGGATTTGTTACCAATGCTGTTTACTGCCTGTATCAGAATGTTAAAAACAAAACCATCAAAGATTATATATCAGTTCCGGGAAATGTATTGATTAACAACTTGCTGTTTTGTGCGCTTGCAGGTGGTTTATGGTACTCGCAATTCTTTGGACTTGGAGTTGGTAAAAGCTTCTTTCAGGAGGGTAGTGTGATCATGGTGTTCTCATGGAGTATATTAATGTCGTTGAACGTAACATTCAGCAACGTTTGGGGTATTATTCTGAAGGAATGGAAAGGTGTTGGTTCGAAAACATGGACTGTTTTGATCGTTGGATTGATCATACTCATCTTCTCAACTTTCGTAATCAACTTCTAAAATATTTAGACACAATTTTTTTGAAATAATTATAAATCAATAAAACAAAAATTATGAGTGAATTAATTAAAAAGGCTTATGAAATAGCCAAAGAGCAATATGCTGCCATTGGCGTTGATACCGATGCTGCCATTGCAAAAATGAAAGACGTAAATATCTCGTTACACTGCTGGCAAACCGATGATGTTGGTGGTTTTGAAACTGCCGATGGTGAGCTTTCCGGAGGTATTCAAACAACCGGTAACTATCCGGGTAAGGCAACAACCATTGAACAAATGCGTGGCGACCTTGAAAAAGTACTTTCACTTCTTCCTGGAAAACAACGTTTGAATTTGCATGCTATTTATGGCGATTTTCAGGGTGAAAAAGTTGATCGCGATGAGATTGAAGTGAAGCATTTCCAAAGCTGGATTGACTGGTGTAAAGCACAGGGAATTGGTATGGATTTTAATGCCACTTGTTTCTCTCACGACCGTGCTGCCGATGGATTTACTTTATCGAGCAAAAACGAGGAAAACCGTAAGTTTTGGGTTGAGCACGTAAAACGTTGTCGTGCTATTTCTGCCGAGGCCGGTAAACAATTGGGTACACCATGTGTACACAATACCTGGATTCCTGACGGAACAAAAGATATTCCGGTTGACAGAAACGGATACCGTGCATTGCTGAAAAAATCACTTGACGAAGCATTGGAAACTGAGTATCCAACAGAGCATATGAAAGATGCTGTTGAAAGTAAATTGTTTGGTATTGGAGTTGAGTCGATGACTGTTGGTTCGCACGATTTCTACCTGGGTTATGCCATTAAAAACAATAAATTAATTTGTTTGGACAACGGTCACTTCCACCCAACAGAACAAGTTGGAGATAAAATATCATCAGTACTTCAGTTTGTTGATGAGGTGTTGTTGCACGTTACTCGTCCGGTACGTTGGGACTCTGACCACGTTGTAACTTTAAACGAAGATGTTCAGTTGATCGCTTCAGAAATCATGCGTAACGATTTCCTTGATCGCGTAAATATTGGTCTCGATTTCTTCGATGCTTCTATTAACCGTATTGGTGCTTATGTAACAGGTACTCGTGCCGCTATGAAAGCTTTCCTTATTGCCGCTCTTGAGCCAACAAAAGATATGATTGCCATTGAGGAAGCCGGTCAGAATTTCGAGCGTTTGGCAATGTTGGAAGAGCTGAAAACAATGCCATTCAGCGCAGTTTGGGATTACTACTGCTTGCAGGAAGGTGTTCCAACCGGTATGGGTTATATTTCTGAGATTCAGGAATACGAAAAGGATGTTTTATTAAAAAGATAAGTTTAGTCTCAATTTCATTTCCTTCTCCTGCCTTGCCGTTTTGACGGATTTAGGCAGGAGAGGATTGTTTTTAAAAACCTGCAAAATGACCGAAGTAATAGCTGTTTTCGATATAGGAAAAACCAACAAAAAAATATTGTTATTCGATAGTAACTTCAAAGTTGTGAAACAACACGAAGAGAAGTTTCCGGTAATTACCGACGATGACGGATTTGAGTGCGACGACATTGATCTGATAACGTCATGGATCAGTAAAAGCCTTGAAGAAATTGTTGCCGGCGACGAGTTTGATTTGAAAGGTGTGAATTTCTCAACTTACGGTGCATCGCTGATGTTTTTGGATGAAAACGGGCAACGTCTGACTCCGGTTTATAATTATTTAAAGGAAATTCCTGAAACGATTGCAGCGGGTCTTTTTGAGCAGTATGGTGGAAAAAACGAATTTTGCCGAAAAACTGCCAGCCCGGCTTTAGGCTTGTTGCTAAACTCGGGAATTCAAACATTGTGGTTAAAACAAGAAAAACCGGAAGTGTACAATAAGGCAAAATCAGTATTGCATTTCCCGCAATATTTGTCGTACACTTTATCAAACGAAATTGTATCGGAACCTACGTCAATTGGTTGTCATACCTTTATGTGGGATTTCGATCAAATGAAATATCATCAGTGGATTTCGGATAACGAAATTGCTTTGCCGGAGCCAATTAACAACGATGTTGTTTTTCCAGCTGATGTGGCAGGAAAAGAAGTAAAAGTGGGTATCGGAATCCACGATAGTTCGGCTTCCTTGGTGCCTTATTTAAAAGCCAGTCCGGCAAAATTTATTTTGGTTTCTACCGGAACATGGTGTATAAATATGAATCCATACAACGAAGAGCCGTTAACTGCCAGTGAGCTGGAACAGGACTGTTTGTGTTTCCTCACGCCAAATAAAGAGCAGGTAAAATCTTCGCGTTTGTTCATGGGACATTTCCACGAAGTTTGGGCTGAAAAGCTGGCTAAACATTTTGATGTTCCCGGCGATGCATTTAAGACCGTAAAGAATGATGAAAAACTGGTGGCCGATCTTTCGAACAAATACAGCGATACTTCCGTATATTTTCCCAATGGCAAGGAAAGTTTTGATGAAGGTCTGAAGGTCGTTGATTTGAGTGTTTTTGCAAATTACAAGGAAGCATACACCAAGTTGATGATCGACCTGACAGCACTTTGTATAACAAGTATTAATCTTGCTGTCCCGGAAAATGATGAAACAGAGATTCTTTATGTTTCAGGTGGTTTTGCACGTAATCCGATTTTTATAGAGTTGCTGAAAAAAAGTTTTCCTGCTAAAAAAGTGCTGATATCAGAAATTGACAATTCGAGCGCACTTGGAGCTGCAATGGTAATTGCAGATACTTTGTCGGAGGCCGATGTTGCAAACCTTGATCTGGGAATTCAGGAGTAAGAACAGCGTATTTTACAAACAGACAGCTAATAGTTTAAAATATACGAAATGAGAAAGTTGAATACGAAATGGATGCATCCGCGCGACCAGATTATCATGATTATTGATAAGATTTACAAGGGTGGATTGACAACAACTTCCGGAGGTAATATTTCAATTATCGATGAAAATGGTGATGTTTGGGTAACGCCTTCGGCCATTGATAAAGGTACGTTGCGCGCTACAGATATTGTTTGCGTGAAAAAGGACGGAACCATTGAGGGGCGTCATAAACCGTCGTCGGAATACCCGTTTCACATTGCCATTTATAAATGCCGTCCGGAGATTACAGCTGTAATTCACGCGCACCCGCCGGCATTGGTTTCGTTTAGTATCGTTCGTCAAATTCCTGATACCAATGTAATTCCGCAGGCAAAACATGTTTGCGGGCCAATAGGCTATGCGCCTTACGCCTTGCCCGGAAGTAATGAGTTAGGCGATGTAATTGCCGATGAGTTTGCCAAAGGGGTGAATGCCGTTATTATGGAAAATCATGGAACAGTGGTTGGCGGTGCCGATTTAAGTGATGCTTATCAGCGTTTCGAAACTATGGAATTTTGTGCCCGCACTTTAATTAATGGTAGCACAATCGGCAAACCCAATTATTTAACGGATGAGCAGATCGATGCATTTGAAAACCAGATTCCTCGCCTGTTGCCGGAGATGAAGAAAGTGGAGCATCCATCCGAGGAACGTGCCATACGCGAAATGATACAGCGTATAGTTTTACGCGCCTGCGATCAGGGAATGATGATCAGTTCGTATGGTACCGTTTCGGTGCGCTGGAAAGGCGATGATTTTCTAATTACGCCAACCAATGTAGCACGCTGGGATATTCAGTTAAAAGACATTGTGCAGATTAAAGATGGTAAACGCGAGCCCGGGAAAATTCCAAGTCGATCTACCTGGTTGCACCAGGAAATTTACAAGCGTTTCCCGCACGTAAATTCCATTATTCTTACGCAAACACCTTACCTGATGGCTTATAGTGTAACGGGTGAGAAGATTGATGTTCGAACTATTCCGGAGAGTTGGATCTTTTTGCAGGATATTCCAAATGTACCATTTGGTTCGCACTTTGCAGGCGAAGAAACCATTTTAAATACCTTGGGAGAAAATACTCCCGCGGTGATTATTAACAACGATTCAGTACTGGTAACAGGGGGTAAATTGTTGGGAACATTCGATAAACTCGAAGTTGCAGAGTTTAGTGCCAAATCACTTACAATGGGAGCATCGCTTGGGAAACTCGTCCCGATCAATCAGGAGCAGATTGAAGACTTAAGAAAGAAATTTTTATCGTAACAATATGAAATGAAAAGGGTTGCATTTGTAGCTCTTTTTTATTTCAAAATCCCTTTGGTAATTAGAAAAAAGTTCACGCAGAGAGCGCTAAGTTTTCTCAAAGTACGCAATGCAAATTCTATTATGGCTTTGGTCTTTGCTCGCTTTGGGCTTCTTATTTTCTTTGCGTAAAATTATAGGAGTACCATTTTATTGCTGTTGTCGATTTCCAAAAGTTATATATTTATAACTGGCTGATTCTTAAAATGTTCCGAAAATAGCGTACTTCTCGCTATTGCAGTAAACCTGGCTATATATAAAAAATCCCTCTCGACTGGTTTCCAGTTTCCGGTTGAGGTGCAGGATCGGGTGCCCTTCTTTTACATTCAGGTATTCCTGGATATTTTTATCGGCAAGAATAGCCATCAATCGCTGCTCACCACCGGTAACTTCAATGTCGTACATCGTGCGCAAAATGTTGAACAAGGATTTGTTTTCGAGGTTGCGGCTGATAAAACGACGTAGGTTGATATTGGGCATCATGGTGATATCATAGAAAACGGGCTGCTTGTTCATGATTCGCAATCGCTCGAAATAAATACATCCAAATTCTTCCTCATTGTTTAGTAAAGGATATGCAAGGTTTGAAGAGTCCCATTGCCTGATCTCCGGTTTTACAATAATCTCTGTAATCAGGTTTTCCTGTCCAACAGCACTGGTGGTTCCTGATAAAGATAGAATTCCAACGCCTTGCGGAACGCCCATTACAATGCTACCTTTTCCTTGTTTCTTCTTAATATAACCTTCGTGAACCAGTCGGTCGAGTGCCTTTCTAATTGTCGGGCGTGTCGTCTGATGCACCGCACAAAGTTCGTTTTCCGATGGGAGGATGTCTCCTTTTAAGTACACTCCATCTGATATGTGTTTACGAATTATTTCGTAAACAACTTTGTATTGAGGTAAATTTTTGCTCAGACGCATAATGATTCTTTTTTCTCGAGTGACAAATATAAGCGATTTTCTTGTTAGATGTAAATACAAAATTAAATAAATGTATTTACAAGTTACTTGTAAATACGTGAAAAAGGTTGTAAATTAGGGATTTGAATAAAATTGAAGAATTAACTTGTAAATACAAGTTGGGTCGTTTAAGTTTGTCAAAAATTAATAAAATTATGGCTACACCAATAATAATGCCTCGACAGGGGCAGTCTGTTGAATCCTGCATCTTTACCGAATGGACAAAAGAAGTGGGAGAGGAAGTGAAAAAGGGCGAAGCGCTCTTTGCTTATGAAACTGATAAAGCATCATTCGAGCAGGAAGCTGAAGAGGATGGCGTTTTGCTTGCTGTATTTTGCGAAGAAGGAGATGAAGTTCCTGTTTTGCAAACCATTGGCGTAATTGGCCAGCCGGGCGAAAACATCGATGAGTTTTCTGCCGGAACAGCACCAGAAGCAGCTGCTGAAGTTAAAGAAGAAGTTGAGGAAGCACCTGCCGAAAAAGAAGAAGAGGTTAAGGTTGTTCTGAAAGAAAAGGCTGAAGGCGAGAAAGTAAAAATTTCTCCACGTGCCAAGAATCTTGCTGAGAAAGATGCAGTTCCTTACGAATCTATTGAAGGTTCGGGTCCTGGTGGACGCGTAATCGAACGTGATGTTAAGGCTTATGAAGCATCTAAGCCTAAAATGTCGCCACTGGCTAAAGAAGTTGCCAAAGCTGAAGGTTTGGCAGCCGCAGCTGAAGGAAGTGGATTGGCAGGAACAGTAAAAGCATCAGATCTTGGAACAAATCCGGTTTATGCCGATGATTTCGAAATCAAGAAAATGCCTCATATCCGCAAGTTGATTGCCAAAGCAATGCACCAGTCGTTGCAGAATTCGGCGCAGTTAACGCACCATTTAGGTGCCGATGCAAGAAGATTGTTGGCCTTGCGTAAAGAAATTAAAGCAAAAGAAGGTGCGCCGAATATTACATTGAACGACATGGTTTGTTTTGCGGTAATTAAAGCGTTAAAACAATTCCCTGATGTAAATGCACATTTCCTTGGGGACAGTGTAAAATATTTCAATAAAGTACATTTAGGACTGGCTGTTGATACCGACCGCGGTTTGATGGTTCCTGTTATTAAAAATGCAGATGACTTGTCAATTACCGGTTTGTGTAATCAGTTTAAAGAAGTTGCAGATGCTTGCCGTACAGGAAGTATCGATCCGGAGTTGCTGTCTTCTGAAGCTGCATCGTTTACCGTTTCTAACCTTGGTAACTACGGTGTTGAAATGTTTACGCCTGTTATCAACCTGCCACAGGTGGCTATTTTGGGTGTAAATACCATTGTACCACGACCAAAAGATTTAGGCGACGGAGTATACGGATTCGTGCCTTACATGGGCTTGAGTTTAACTTACGATCACCAGGCACTGGATGGCGGAATGGCCACGCGTTTTGTGAAGCAGGTAGCTATTGAAATTGAAAACTTAACCTTTGACTATTAATACCGAAATGAAGTACGATTTAGCAATAATAGGTGCCGGACCGGGCGGATATGTTGCCGCTGAAAGAGCCGGGGCAAAAGGAATGAAAGTGGTTCTTTTCGAAAAGAAAGAACTGGGCGGTGTTTGTTTGAACGAAGGTTGTATTCCTACAAAAACATTGCTTTACGGTGCCAAGATTTACGATAGCGCAAAAAGCGGAAGTAAATACGGTGTTGAAGCAAACGATTTGTCGTTTAGTTTCGATAAAATGATGGCCCGTAAGAATAAAGTGGTGAAGAAACTGGTTGGTGGTGTTGGCATGAAAATGAAGCAGTTTAAAGTTGATGTTGTTAACGACGCTGCAAACATACAGAAAAGAAGTGCTGATGGTATTGAGATTGAAGCAGGAGGTAAAGCGTATAGTGCTGCCAATGTGATGATCTGTACCGGATCTGAAGCTTTTGTGCCACCAATTCCCGGAGTGCAGGGAAATGAAGATATTCTTACCAACCGCGAGATTTTGCAACTGAAAGAGCAGCCAAAATCGTTGGTGATCATCGGCGGAGGTGTAATCGGAATGGAGTTCGCCAGTATTTTTAACAGCCTGGGAACGAAAGTTACCATTATTGAAATGCTGGATGAGATCCTGACAGGAATGGACAAAGGACAAAGTGCTATGTTGCGTCAGATGTACGCGAAAAAAGGTGTCGAGTTCAATCTGTCGTCAAAAGTAACTAAAGTTGACGGAACAAAAGTAACCTTCGAAAAAGATGGAAAAGTAACCGAAATTGAAGGTGATAAAATATTAATGAGCGTTGGTCGCAGACCGGTAACTACAGGTTTTGGTCTGGAGAATCTGGGTGTTGAGTTATTCAAAGGCGGAATTAAGGTAGACGAAAAAATGCGCACTAACATTCCTAACGTTTATGCCGCCGGCGATGTAACCGGTTTTTCATTGTTGGCTCATACTGCCAGCCGCGAAGGCGAAGTGGTGGTAAACAACCTTTCAGGTCGCCCCGATAAAATGCGCTACAATGCAATTCCCGGAGTGGTTTACACCAATCCAGAGATTTCGGGTGTTGGACTGACCGAAGAAACTGCAAAAGCAAAAGGAATAGATTATAAAATTGCCGAATTACCAATGGCTTATGCCGGAAGGTTTGTTGCCGAAAACGAAGGCGGCAGTGGATCGTGCAAAGTATTGGTAGGTGCAAAATACGGCGAAGTGCTGGGTGTTCACATGATCGGAAATCCATCGAGTGAAATGATCTACGGCGCTTGTATGGCCATCGAAGCTGAAATGACACTGAAAGAAATGGAAGAAGTGGTATTCCCGCATCCAACCGTTTCGGAGATTTTTAAAGAAACCGTATTCAGTTTTGGTCATTAAAAACCGGACTGACAAAGAAGAAAAACAAGTAAAAATTAATAAAACAAAATATTATGCCTAAGTCGCAATTTATTGATCCGGTTGAAGTAAGAAAACCAGGCTCAATTCAATTCAAAGAAATACCTGTAAATCAATACAACAAAAGTATTGAAGAGGAAAAAGCTAACTTTTCGAACGAAGAATTCATCAATATCTTCCATGATATGTCACTGATTCGTGAGTTCGAAACCATGTTGAATCTCATTAAAATCAAAGGTGAATACGAAGGAATCGAGTACAACCATCCCGGACCTGCTCACTTGTCAATCGGACAGGAATCAGCTGCAGTTGGTATGGCGTATCACCTGGGAGTAGAGGATTTTATTTTTGGTTCGCACCGTTCTCACGGCGAGATTTTGGCCAAAGGAATGTCGGCCATTCATAAAATGAGCGACGACGAATTGTTGGATGTAATGACTAACTTCTTCGATGGCACAATTTTGAACATCGTAAAAGAAGGTCACGAAGGCAACGTAAAATCGTTGGCACGCCGTTTCCTTATTTATGGAACACTGGCCGAGATTTTTGCCCGCGAAACAGGTTTCAATAAAGGTTTAGGCGGATCGATGCACGCTTTCTTTACACCGTTTGGTGTATATCCGAATAACGCTATTGTTGGTGGATCGGGCGACATTGCTGTGGGTGCTGCATTATTCAAAAAAGTAAATAAAAAAGATGGTATTGTAGTTGCCAACATTGGTGATGCTTCAATGGCTTGCGGTCCTGTTTGGGAAGGTCTGGCTTTTGCATCGATGGACCAGTTTGAGCAACTTTGGGAAGGTGCTTACAAAGGTGGTCTGCCAATCATTTTCAATATCATGAATAACCAGTACGGAATGGGTGGACAAACCTGTGGTGAAACTATGGGTTACGACATTGCCGCTCGTATTGGAGCAGGTGTAAATCGTGACAGCATGCACGCTGAGCGCGTTGACGGTTACAATCCGCTGGCAGTTATTGATGCGTACAAACGCAAAATGGAACTGCTGAAAGACAAAAAAGGTCCGGTTCTGCTCGACGTTTTAACTTACCGTTACAGTGGTCACTCACCTTCTGATGCTTCGTCGTATCGTAGCAAAGAGGAAGTGGAAGCATGGGAAAAACAGGATTGTATTGCATCATATGCAAGCGAGCTGATTGGAGCAGGAGTTGCAAAAGAAGCAGAGCTCGAAGATATAAAAGCCGACATCATTGAGTTGATGAAATACGCGATGAAACTGGCTATTGATGATAAAGTTTCGCCTCATATGGATATGGAAAAATATCCTGAACTGATCGGTGACATGATGTTCTCGAACGAGAGCCTGGATAAAATGGAAGACCGTGAAGTTGAGGTGAATCACCCGATGGAAGAAAATCCACGTGTACAACAGTTGGCTAAAAAAGAGCGTTTTGCTTTTGATGCCAACGGAAAACCATTCTCAAAAATTAAACAATACCAGTTGCGCGACGGTATTTTTGAAGCTGTTGTTGATCGCTTTTACAAAGATCCAACCTTGGTAGCTTACGGTGAAGAAAACCGCGACTGGGGTGGCGCTTTTGCCGTTTACCGTGGTTTAACAGAAGCTCTTCCATACAACCGTTTATTCAACTCGCCAATTTCTGAGGCGTCGATTATTGGTACTGCTATTGGTTACGCCATGTGTGGTGGCCGCGTAATTCCTGAAATTATGTACTGCGACTTCCTTGGACGTTGTGGTGATGAGGTTTTCAACCAGATGCCGAAGTGGCAGGCCATGTCAGGTAACGTAATTAAAATGCCGGTGGTAGTTCGCGTTTCTGTTGGATCGAAATACGGTGCACAGCACTCGCAAGACTGGACTTCGCTGGTAGCTCATATTCCGGGATTGAAAGTGGTATTCCCGGTAACTCCATACGATGCCAAAGGTTTGATGAACACTGCCTTGCAGGGAACTGATCCTGTGATTTTCTTCGAAAGCCAGCGTATTTACGACATTGGCGAGCAATTCCACGAAGGTGGGGTGCCAGAAGAATATTACGAAATTCCATTTGGTGAGCCGGATGTAAAACGCGAAGGAAAAGACATTACAATTCTTACCATTGGTGCAACATTGTACCGCGCTCTTGAAGCTGCCGATAAACTGAAAGAAGTATACGGAATGGAAGCAGAAGTTATCGATGCCCGTTCAATCGTTCCTTTCAACTACGAAAAAGTATTGGAGTCGGTTAAAAAGACCGGAAGAATTATCATTTCCGGCGATGCTAACTCACGCGGTTCATTCCTGAATGATATGGCAAGAAATATTACTGAGCTTGCATTCGACGAGTTGGATGCACCTCCAGTAGTTGTTGGTTCGCGTAACTGGATCACTCCTGCTTACGAACTTGAAGAGTATTTCTTCCCGCAGGTTGACTGGTTCCTGGATGCGATTCACGAGAAGATCGTTCCGCTGAAAGGTCACGTTGTGAAAAACAACTATACAAATGCCGAGCAAATCCGTAGAAATAAGTTAGGTATATAAACTTGGTTAGTTTAAAAGCATGGTGTGAATAAGTTTTGGTAGGAAAGGATTTTTTATATTCACACCAGCTTTTATAACCAATAAATTATTTTAACTCATATGAACTTTCTAAAAGAATATCCGGATATTGAAACATTGATGCGAATTGGAGGCGATGTTAGCGTTCCTCATGTTAACGGGCACATTCATACACCCTATTCATTCAGCTCTTTCGATAATATTTCGCAGATTTTTGATCTGGCAAAAGATGAAGAAGTTGATGTATTGGGAATTAATGACTTTTTTGTTTGCGACGGATATAACGAATTTTATAATTACGCGGTAAAAAACGGCGTATTTCCATTGTTTAACGTTGAGTTTATCGGGTTGATACCGGAGCTTCAACGCCGCAATGTTACCATAAACGATCCTAATAATCCGGGGCGAATTTATTTCAGCGGTAAAGGTTTGAATTATCCATATCGGGTTTCGGAAGAAAACAAAAAGTTTTTGGACGATTTGATTGCCGAAAGCCAGAAGCAGGTATCGAAGATGATAGAAAAGGTGAACTACCTGATCCAATCAATTTACCCTGATATGAGTCTCACTTACGACGAGATAAAAAAGAAATATGCCAAAGAACTGGTGCGCGAACGCCACATTGCCAAAGCCATCCGTATTTTGGTAGAAGAGAATTATCCTAAAAAGTCGGGTAAAAAAATGTTCTACACCGAACTTTTCGATGTGGAGCCAAAATCGAACGTTGAAGATATTCCAGCGATTGAAAACGAAATTCGTGGAAAATTGTTAAAAGCCGGAGGTTCTGCGTTTGTTCCTGAATCGCCTGCATCGTTCCCGGCTGTTGAACGCATTCGGGAATACATACTGGATGCCGGAGGAATTCCTTGTTATCCGGTTCTTCTCGACGACAGAAAAGGAAATCTGATTACCGGTTTCGAAAGTGACTGGGAATTTATGGATGAGCAGTTGAAGGCAATGAATGTGCATATGGTCGAGCTGATTCCATCACGGAATTCAGTTGAAAAATTGCGTGAGTTTATAAAATATTTCACCCGCAAAGGTTACGTAATTTCTTTGGGCTCGGAGCACAATACTCCCGGAGTTTTCCCTCTTGAAGTAAAAGTTGACGGCGAGGATATTTTACCTGAAGACCTGAAAAAGGTGTCTTACGATGGTGCTTGTGTTATAGCAGCGCATCAATATTTAAAAACCAATGGGCAAGAAGGTTTCGTAACTACTAACGGTAATCGCACCGAACGTTCAGTAGCCGACTTGATGACTCTGGGTAACGCGGTTATAAAGGAAATGATCGCATAATACGGGAATAGGAAGCCTGATAAGGTTCTCTGTTCTGTACAAAAAATAATGATCCAAAAAATTATGGAAGGATTAGAAAATCTTATTAAGATATCGCAGTTCTATGGCAAAAATCCGGAGATGGTGATTGCCGGAGGTGGAAACACCTCTTATAAAAACGATGAAAATATTTGGGTGAAAGCCAGCGGTCATGCATTGGCTACCATTACTGAAGATGGATTTGCGAAACTCGATCGCAAAAAACTGGGGCTGATCGCTGTAAACTCATACAGTGCCGATTCGTTTGAGCGCGAGCGCCAGATAAAAGACGACCTGATGGAAGCGACCATTACAAAAGATCGTCGTCCATCGGTTGAAACATCAATGCACGATGTTATTGAATATGCTTACGTAGTGCACCTGCACCCGACAAAAGTAAACGGACTGATGTGTGGTAATGAGGTGGAAAAGTACCTCGCTGAATTGTTTGGCGACCAGGTGGTTTATATTCCATACATCGATCCGGGTTACGTATTGTTTAAAGAAGTTGAAAAGCAATTGGCCAAATTCAAAGCGGAAAAAGGCAAGGCTGCACAGATCATCTTTTTGCAAAACCACGGAATTTTTGTGGCTGCCGATTCAATCGATGAAATTGAAACGATATACAACGATGTGTTTGCCAAACTGAACGGTGCATTAAAAGAGGAGCTGTCGGAAGAAACACTTCCAATTCGTGATGATGTTGCTGCATTTGTTCCTGCCATCCGAATGATGGTTTCTGAAGAGGAAATAAAAACGTTAAAACTGCGGAACAATGCAGTAATTGCTCAATTTGCAAAAGATGCAGCCGCATATGAAAAAGTGGCAAAACCATTTACGCCTGACCTGATCGTTTACTGCAAATCGAAATATGTATTTATTGAAAATACCGAAAACGTTGACGACCTGTTGGCCGAGGCCAAAGAAAAGATTTCGGCTTTTATTTCAGCTAACGGTTTTGCTCCAAAGGTAATTTTGCTGAAAGGAATTGGTTTGCTGGCAGTTGGCGATCATGCGGCACAGTGCGACACTATTTTGGATGTGTATGAGGATGCGATGAAGATCAGCGCTTATTCTGAGTCGTTTGGTGGTCAGCATTTTATGACAGCTGAACAAATTGCATTTATTGATACCTGGGAGGTTGAAAATTACCGCCGTAAAATTGCTGCCGGAACATCGGTTGGTCGTGTACAAAATAAAACGATTATTGTTACAGGCGCAGCCATGGGATTTGGCGAAGGTATTGCCCGTAATTTGACGGAAGAAGGTGCCAATATTGTTGTTGCTGACATTAACGAAGAGGTGGGTAATAAAACGGCGTCGGAACTGGCAGCCATGAAAGGCAACAACAGGGCTATTTTCGTAAAAACCAATGTGGCTGACATGGATAGTCTGGCTAATTTGATGAAAGAAACCATTTCAACTTTTGGTGGGCTTGATGTATTTGTAAGCAACGCCGGCGTATTGCGTGCCGGTGGCCTGGATGAAATGACTCCTGAGAATTTCGAGTTTGTTACAAAAATAAATTACAACGCTTATTTCTATTGTACCAAAGTAGCTTCGCAAATTCTGAAGTTGCAAAATGCATACAAACCGGATTATTATTCTGATATCATTCAGATCAACTCAAAATCGGGCTTAAAAGGAAGTAAGAAGAACTTTGCCTATGCCGGTGGTAAATTCGGTGGAATCGGTCTAACTCAGTCGTTTGCACTGGAACTGGCACCCGATAAAATTAAAGTGAATTCGGTTTGTCCGGGTAACTTTTACGAAGGTCCGTTGTGGAGCGATCCTGAAAACGGCTTGTTCATTCAGTACCTGAATGCAGGAAAAGTGCCGGGTGCAAAAACAATCGACGATGTGAAGCAATTTTATTTAGACCAGGTGCCACTTGGAAAAGGATGTTCGCCAAAAGATGTGGTGAAAGGAATTTTATACCTGATCGATCAGGAGAATGAAACAGGACAGGCGCTGCCAATTTCGGGTGGTCAGTCGATGTTGCATTAGGAAGAAAGTTAAAAGTATAAAGGCAAAAGATGGGAAGGATTAAGGATTAACGATGAGTGATAAAAAAGCTTCGAGTCACGAGCTACGAGTTTCGAGATAGAAGCTTCAATCTGCATCAATCTAATTCAATCTTTTCAATCTGAAAATACAAATAGAAAATGAAGACAAAAGCAGTTCGATTATACGGTAAAAAAGACCTTCGTGTGGAGGAGTTTGAATTACCTCAAATCAGTGATGATGAGATTTTGGCAAAAGTAATAACCGATAGTCTTTGTATGTCGAGTTACAAAGCCGCCAACCAGGCAAGCGATCACAAACGTATTCCGGATGATATTGCCGAGAATCCGATTATGATTGGTCACGAGTTTGCCGGGGAGATTGTTGAAGTAGGAGCAAACTGGCAAAATAAATTCAAGTCAGGACAGAAATTCTCTATTCAGCCGGCAATCTACTACGAGGAAGGTCCGGTGGGCGTTTTGAGTGCTCCGGGCTATTCGTACAAATACATTGGTGGAGATGCAACTTATGTAATCATTCCAAAAGATGTGTTGTTGCAGGACTGTTTGTTGGCTTATGAAGGACCGGGTTATTACCCCGCGTCGTTAGCTGAGCCGTTAAGCTGTGTTATTGGTGCTATGCATGCCAATTACCACACCACTGCCGGAAGCTATGTGCACAAAATGGAAATTGTTGAAGGTGGGAAAATGGCGATTCTTGCAGGTGTTGGTCCCATGGGACTGGCGGCTATCAATTACGTTTTACGCCGCGAAGACCGGAAACCATCGTTGATGGTGGTTACCGATATTGATCAGACAAGACTTGACAGAGCTGCTCAGCTTTACACCGTTGAGTTTGCCAAAGAACGTGGCATTGAGTTGAAATATATCAATACTGCAGAAATGGCTGATCCTGTGGCTGGATTAAAAGAGCTGACAGGTGGAACAGGTTACGACGATGTATTTGTTTTTGCTCCCGTTGCTCCGGTAGTTGAGCAGGGCGATGCAATTCTTGGTTTCGATGGCTGTCTGAACTTTTTCGCAGGTCCATCGAACACTGAGTTCTCGGCAAAAATGAATTTCTATAATGTTCATTACGCTTACACACACATTGTTGGAACTTCGGGTGGTAACACCGATGACATGAACGAAGCGCTGGAAATTATGACAGCAGGACTGGATCCTGCCGGGTTGGTTACCCATATTGGTGGTTTAAATGCAGTGCCTGAAGCTACGTTGAATCTGCCAAATATTCCGGGTGGTAAAAAATTGATTTATACACATTTTGATTTCCCGCTTACAGCAATTGCAGAATTCGGGGAGAAAGGAAAAGAAAATCCGGTGTATGCCGAGCTGGATAAGCTTTGCAAAAAATACATGGGATTGTGGAATGTGGAAGCAGAAGCCTTTTTATTGGAAAATGGCGATAAACTCTAGAATTTAATTAAAGTTTGGTGTGTTGACACCACTCTGATATTAGATATAAACTTGAAAATAAACGTAAACTACAGCAGCGAGGTTCTCTTGCTGCTGTTTGTTTTTTGTTACATCTTACCCTGTTTGACGAGTTCTTTAGCACGCATTAAAGCTTCAACAAAATAATAGTCGGCATAAGAAAGAGGTACATCAACTTCCGATTTGTTAGGCATGTGTCCAACACTGTGTTTCAGAATGAAATTTGCATTCTCTCTGGGCTTTGCCAAATACTTATCGGAACTTAAACTCCGAAGCTGTGTTTCGGCAATTTTGAGGTACGAATCAGTTTTTTCTTGCGAAACATAACCGCTTAATTCAAGTAGGGCAGAACACATTATTGCCCCTGCCGATGCATCGCGTAAAGCATTGGGAATATCCGGCGCATTAAAATCCCAGTAAGGAATTTTATCTTCCGGCAGATTGGGATGGTTGAGGATAAAATCTGCAATATGTGTGGCCTGTTCTAAATAGACTTTGTCTCCGGTTTCCTGGTACATCATGGTGTAACCATAAAGTCCCCATGCCTGACCGCGCGCCCATGCTGAGTCGTCAGAATAGCCCTGTGAAGTATTTTTCTTTTCAACCGCTCCGGTGATGGTGTCGTACGAAACTACATGGTAGCTGCTGTAGTCATCGCGGAAATGGTTTTTCATAGTGGTGTTTGCATGTGTTCGTGCCACATGGCTAAATGTTGTATCGTTAAATGCTTTGGCGCTCCATTCCAGTAATTCCAGGTTCATCATGTTATCAATAATAACCGGGTATTGCCATTGCGCGCTCCAGCTGGCATAATCCCACGAACGGATGCAGCCGATTGTTGGGTTAAACCTGGTTATAAGCGATTTCGATGCATTGTGAATCACTTCTTTGTACTCCGGATTGCCGGTAAGGCGGTAACCGTTTCCAAAGCTGCAAAAGATCATAAATCCTACATCGTGATTATCGGTAGTGTATTGCTGATCTTCAACACGCATTGTGAAGTTTTCTGCCCAAAGTCTCAAACTGTCTGTAGGATCGTTTTCGTATAAGTACCATAAAACTCCGGGAAAAAATCCGCTTACCCACCAGGCAGAATTGCAGGTAACAAGGTCCCCTTTTTTATCAATGGTTTGTGGTAATTTGTCCGGTTGGTCTTTTAACGATTCGGCCATTCTCAAGCTTTGTTGTGTAGCTACTTTTAATGAGTGGTCGATTACCGCGCTTAATTGATTATGCTTTTTTTCGGGTGTTTTACAACTAAAATGCAAGATGATTAAAGCAAGAAAGGAAATGGTTTTTAACATGATGCGAATCGTTTTAAGTACTACAGACAAAAATAAGAAAAGAAATGCCCCGAAGGGCATTTCAATTGTTATTCAAATAAATCTAACCAAACTATATGAACGATCGAGTTTCTGTTCGCTCGTTCAATCTATTTTATTAATCCAAGGTCTAATTATATCCAGGGTTTTGATCCCACTGAACATCTTTGTTACGCTGAATTTCGCTTAACGGAATAGGTAACAACAGGTTAATCTCGCTAATACCACTGATTGTACCTTTAATGGTACTTTCGGTGTTAAGTGCAGCGCGCTCAACTAAAGTTCCGGTACGCATTAATGTCATACGACGGTTTTCTTCAGCAAACAATTCGCGGGCACGTTCATCCAAAATAAAGTCGAGATCGATATCTGATGACGATACTTTTCCTAAGTCGCTGTTGCCACTTTCTGCACGTGCGGCCTTAAAGGCACGATCGCGCAAAACGTTGATGTCGTCGGCAGCGCCTGCGGCATTACCGTTTTTGAAACGAGCCTCAGCACGAAGCAGGTAAGTTTCGCCAAAACGCATAATCGGGAAATCCTTAATGTTTGTCCATCCCCACTGGTCGGTAGGATCGAATGAATCCCATTTACGGGTATAAGGGAATGCAACTTCCAACGTATCGCTTGCTGCAATTAATGCAGTATCACCTTCCTGAACTTCTACTACTTTAACTGCATCCGGAGAATCTGCGTCAACTCTGTATCCGTTAGCATCAACACCCCATGTTGCACTATATCCGGGAGAATTGTAATACATTGTTCGTGTTATGTTGTTTTCCGAATTACGGATGTCACCCTCTTCGTATAACTCGTATTTTACCCAGTTGCTAGGTCGTATACGACCGTTACCACGACCTCCGTACGGGTGCACAAAACTTTCGTCAACACCATCGTAAACGTAAGTCATTCCCGGAACATTGTGATAAGCCGGTACCCAGTTACGACGTTGCTGAGGAGCATTTGTAAATCCACCAGAAATTCCACCTTTATTGTACTCGAGTTCGAAAGTCCAGATTGCTTCTGTATTTCCTTCAGAACGACGCTGGTTACCGAATTTGAACATGTCGCTGAAGTAGTCGCCATTCACATCGATAGCAACACCGTAACGTTCCTCAACAATTGAGAAAAGTCCGCTATTGATAATGCTGGTTAATACAGTTTCTGCTTCATCAGGTTGATCCAGGCGCAAATACACTTCGCCCAGACTTTGCATAGCCATGTGTTTGTTGGCGCGGCTTTCGCTCACTGTACCTGTAATGTCAGGCAAATTATCTGCTGCATATTTCAAATCCTCAACAACTTGCGCGTTTACCTGTGCAACAGGTGTACGCTCCAAATCTGTTCGTGCAGAAGATGTAGGCTCAGTAAGCAATGGCACATCGCCATACAACGTTGCCAGAATGTTATAACAGTATCCGCGGAAGAATCGTGCTTCGGCCATTTTAGCCGGATCGCCATCTTCGCCGATTGCTACCATTGCATTGTTTGCATTGTTGATGATCAGGTAGCACATTTCCCACATGTACTTCACTGCGGCATTCTCTGAGTTCAGGTCTTCGTATTTAAAAAACGGAATTTCAACACCTTGAACGCCGCCGGGAGAACATACATCGGTTCCGTCTTGCCAAACACCAGCCCAACCTTGTTGGTCAGACCAGGTCCAGATTCTACCAAAATTATAATGCAAACCTTTCAAAGCCGCTTCAATACCGGCTTCGTCGGTTAATGTTGCAGGAGCATACGAAGAATACGGTGTCTCGTCCAAAAAGTCTTCGCTGCAAGAGATGGCCAAAAAAGTTAGAGCCATCACTATTAATATGTGAAATTTATTCTTCTTCATTGTTGTATTCTTTTATAGAGTAAGGTTAATACCAAAAACTACTGTTCTTACACTTGGATAGTTGACTGTCCAGTTACCCCAGCCACGGCCGTCGCTTCTTTCTTCAGGGTCCCAACCGATCCAGTCGGTAAAGGTGTACAGGTTACGTCCGCTCAGGTACAGGCTTAAAGCACTGATTCCGGCTTTGTCTAACATATGCTGTGGCACGTCGTAATTCAAGGTGATGTCTTTAATACGGGTGAAGTTGTTTTTAACCGGGAATCCGTATCCGTGAGGATTTGAGTTTTTATTCAATGAACGCCACTCGTTGCTTTGGTTTTCCGGAGTCCAGTAACCTATGTCAGCAAAACTGTTACGGCGTTCAATTTCGTCTGAAGCCATTCCAATGTGGTGGTTGTTACGCATGGCTCCCTGAACGGTTTGAATAAATACGTTCAGTGTGAAGTTTTTGTATGCGAAAGTATTGGTTAAACCACCAGTCCATTTTGGAGCTGTTTGGCCAAGAATAACACGGTCGTCGTCGGTAATAACTCCGTCTGGTACGCCGTCAGGACCACTAATGTCGGCAACTTTAACATCGCCTGGTTTTGCTACGGGGTCCCAATCTAAATGATCGCCGTTGGCAATTTCATCTTCCTGCCAAATGCCTACTTTTTTGTAGTCGCGGATAACGCCGATAGGTTCGCCAAGGAACCAGCCACTACCAATATCATCTAAGCCGTCGCCATAAAGTTCTGTAATCTCGCTTTTGCTGTTCGAGAAAACGATTGAACTGTTCCATTTAAAGTCTGCTGTGGCAACGTTTACAGTGTTCAGTGTAAGTTCAATACCTTTTGTAGAAGTTTCACCAATATTTGCTGTTACAGAACCGAATCCTGAAGCAGATGGCAATTTACGCGATAATAACAAATCAGAGTTGTTTGCAGTATAAAGATCAAGCGAACCGTTGATACGGTTGTTGAAGAAACCGAAATCTAAACCAAGGTTCAGGCTTTCTTTGGTCTCCCAGCTTAAGTCGCCGTTACCTAAACGATCGGTAACCATGGCAATGTTTGTTGATCCGCCAAACGGAATTTGTCTGTCGGCCATAGTTGTGAATGTGCGGTAAACACTAACGGCCTCGTTTCCTGATTTACCATAAGATAATCTCAGTTTCAGGTTGGTAATTTTTTCGGCATTTGCCATAAAACTCTCATGACGAATATTCCAACCAAGAGCTACTGATGGGAATGTACCGTATTTCATACCGTCAGCAAAAACTGATGAACCATCGCGACGCACAGTAACTGTAAACAGGTAACGGCTGTCGTATGAATAGTTTAAACGTCCCATTTGCGAAATTGCAGCATACCTGTCGGCATACGATCTAACGCTTGAGCTGGCACCGGCTTGCATTCTGTTCCAATCCAATGCGTCATTAACAAAATCGCTTGCTTGTGCCCAATTCTCATTGTACTCTCTTTCCTGTGATGAATACACTCCGGTCAAGTCGATATGGTGTTTGTTCACATCATAATCGTAACGCAAAATGTTTTCGATTGTATATGCCTGCGTTTCTTTACGTTCAATAGTTGCAGTTCCTAACAAGTCGTTAACCGATTGACCAGTGTAGTTGCTATAGCGACTTTGAATAGTAGAATGACCGGCATTCAATCGGTAAGTTAATCCGGTAAGTGGTTTCCAAATGTCGCCAAAAGTAACATAGGCAAAACCATTTAAGTTTACGTTGAACTGACGACGCTCAGGACTTGTAGTAGTAGGAAGCATTGGGTTGGCCCACAGCGTTTCACCAAACATTGGGTAAATGGTGTAGGTGCCATCTTCTTCGTACATTCTTCCGTAGGGGCTCATCGCTTCTGCGTTCAGCAAGTTGGCACGACCACCATCGCGGTTGTGATAAACAATCGATGAGTTGGTTCCGATTTTCAGGTACTTGGTTACCTGTGCATCAATGTTGGTACGAATTGAGTTACGTTTGTAATTATAACCTTTTACAACACCTTTTTGGTCTAATAAATCTCCCGAGATATAGTAGCTTAAATTTTCACTTCCACCGGAAATACTGATGTTGTGATTTTGCTGAATACCGGTTTGCGAAACTTCGTCAATCCAGTCGATAGTATGACCATTTTTGTAATTTTCTACTTCGTACTGGTATTTTACAGGAGCTTCGTAAAGTGGTGAACCGTTGATGCGGTTACCTTCGGCATAGCGTGCAAGTAATTCATCAGTTGATACCATTTCCGGAATATTGGCAAATTCTTCCACACCAATATAACCTGAATATTTAATGGTAGGTGTCGATGATTTTCCGCTTTTAGTAGTGATAAGAATAACACCATTGGCACCATTCATACCATAAATTGCAGTTGCAGAAGCATCTTTCAAAATCTCAATCGATTTGATGTCGTTAGGGTTGATATCGTTAATCGATCCTCCCATTTTTGAAATAGGAATACCGTCTACAACAACATACGGATCGGTTGAAGCTGTTAACGATCCGCCACCGCGAACCAAAACTTGCGGAGCTTCACCGGGAATAGACGAAACCTGGGTAACACTAACACCTGAAACGGCACCCTGAACGGCCTGCATAACGTTTGAAACAGGTATTTTGGCCAGTCGCTCTTCCGATACCGAACTTACCGAACCGGTAATGTCCGATTTCTTTTGCGTACCGTAACCAACAACCACAACCTCGTCAACACCAATTACGGCGTCTTCCATAGTAACCTGAATGCTGGTTTGATCACCCACTGTAACCTCTACTTCCTTCATACCAATAAAAGAGAAAACAAGGATGTCTTCAGAGCGAACATCGTTAAGCGAGAAGTTTCCGTCAACATCGGAAATTGTTCCGTGTGTAGTTCCTTTTACTAAAATCGAAACACCAGGTAACGACTCGCCGCTTGTGCTGAGCACTGTTCCGGTGACTGATTTTTCTTGTAATGCAGTTCCGGAACCGGCAAATGCTGCTGTTCCGTGAACAATGATTAACATCAATGCCAAAGCCATGGTTTTTAAAATCCCATTGCTGAAAAAGCATTGATTCAATTTACTCTTCTTTTTCATAAAGATTCGTGATTTAATTATTAAAATTGAAATAGTTCTAATTCAGAATATCTAGTTCGTTATTTCTTTGTAGACTTTCACATAGTCAACCTCAAACTGAATAGGGAAATCCGTGCGTGTAGGATCGCCCCCATTTGCTCCAATTGCAAGGTTGAGCAACAAGTAGAATTTCTGATCGGAAGTAAATGGATTGCCACCGTCAGGATTGATTGTTTGTTGCAGATCGATTTGGTTCAGTAACTCATTATCAAGGTAAATACTAATCTGTTCTTTATCCCAGTGCATCGACCAGGTGTGGAATTTGTCGGCCCAGTCGGGATCGTTTTTTGTAAAATGTTCTAATGGTATTTTTGCATCGTTCCAGTTGGGTTGGTGGTTTAATTCCGAGCCCCACGCAGCGTTCGCCAACAAGTGCGGAATAGTATTAATGCGGTAGAACTCCATAATATCAATCTCTCCGCAATATGGCCAGCTCTGCTCGGTTCCCAACAGCCAAATGGCGGGCCATGCACCGTTTGATACGTTGATTCGCGCACATATTTCGAAGTAGCCAAACGGAGGCCATTCCTGCAGATCTTTAGTAATAAGGCATGCTGATGTGTATTTAGCGTTTGAACGATTGGTGCGCCAATCGTCGCTGAGTGGATTGTAATTCGGATTGAAAATGTTTTCTCTTTTACCTTCTATAATTAAGCGACCATTTTGACAATAAGCATTTTGAGGTTGATACCATTGAAGCTCACGGTTGCGCACAAATCCGTATTCGAAATTCCAGTTCTGTGCATCCGGAGAACCGTCGTTATCGAAATTATCTTCCCAAATTAATTGAAGATCTTTAGGTTTTGTTTGCTGTGGGTTTGGTTTTTTGCCTGCATAACTATTGGCCGCAACAAAAATGCATAGAAGCAAAAACAGCTTTGTAAGAATAGTCTTCGTATGGTTAGTACGATTCATAAGTTAAAGTTTTAGTTCAATGGTTTGTTTTCCTTCTTTCAGGAAAACATTACAAAGCTCAGGTAAAAAAAATGGAATGATTTGAACAAAATCGATGTACACTTTCACTTAATTGAAATCGATTGCATAAAATTGAAAAAAACTATTACAAATTTGACTTGTCGGAATTGTGCAAAGGCTATGTGTTCTGTAAGGTTCATAAAATCAGGCTATTGTGTCGGAGTGGTTCGTGCGTTGGGTGCTTGTTATATTTTTAGCGTATATTGAGTAGCACAAACCTTCTTTTTCAAATTTCATATAAATTTGCACAAACGCAAAAACTAACATGCTACGAATTACTAAACTACTTCTTGTTCTTCTTTTTTGCTCTTGTGCAGCACATGCACAAAACGAGCTCTACTTTTCTCATCTGGGAGCAGAGAACGGACTAACCATCGATAAATCAAATACCATCGTTCAGGATAAGAATGGTTTTATGTGGATTGGCACATTAAACGGCCTGACACGTTTTGATGGTTACGACTATGTTACTTACCATCCTCATTTTCATGATTCAACTTCAATATCAAACCGCGAGATTACCAAGTTAATGGTTGACAAGGCCGGCAATTTGTGGATTGGTACGGCAAGTGGTTTAAATTTTATGAATCTGGAAACCGGTGCTTTAAAACGATACAAGATTCGAAGCCGGATTTTATCGTTGAATGAAGACCACGAAGGCATTATTTGGATTGGCACATGGAACGATGGATTGTACAAACTGGATCCGGAAAACGGTGACATGACACATTACCTGGCCAGTGAGGTGGTAAGCGATATTTACGAAGACTCGCGCCAAATTTTGTGGATAGCTACCTACAACGGCTTGCTTCGTTTTTATCCTGAAAGCGGTGATTATTCGCGCTATGTTGCTGAGCCCGGCAAAAACTCACTTTCAAATTCCACTGTAACTCAAATTGTTGAATCGAAAGAAGGAAATCTGTGGATTGGAACATGGAGTGGAGGTTTGAACAAAGCGGAGGTAAATAACAATGGTGAAATTATTCGTTTTACAGCTTATCGCGAAGGTGCAAGCACAAACAGTTTAGGCGACGACGTAGTGTTTAGGCTTTATTACGATCAATTTGATAATTTATGGATCGGATCGTGGAACGAAGGTTTAAGTTTACTAAAATATGATCAGCAGCAACTTCCGCCCGAAGAGGCTGGCTTTTGGAATTATAAGGCCTCGGTTAATAATCCGGGAAGTTTGTCGTCGAATGCAGTATCCGCACTTTTTGTCGATAAAAGTGGATTACTTTGGGTGGGATCTTCAAAAATCGATCGGGCTTCGATAACAGACAGTGGTTTAGGTCGTTATGTGTTGTTGTCAACGGTCGATAATCTTGGAAACAAAATCTACATAAAAAGTTTTGCTGCGTTCAATCATCAATTGTGGATTGGTACTTCGTACAACCTTTTGCAGTACGAAAATCACAACGGGGTTTACGTATTAAAGAAAGATTATGGCGAACTAAAATACATGCAAAACGGTCGCGAGTTTGTGGCCTATACCATTTACGATTTACATGCAGATAACACCGGTTTGTGGATTAGTACTGAAGATGCCGGGCTTATTCATTATCAGTTTAACCGTAATATGGAACTCGACCTTTCGAGCCGTGAATACTATAACGAGAATACGAATGTTGCTATTCCGGGAAATAAAGTGATTGAATTAGTTCCATCGAAAAAATTCCCCAACGTAATTTATGCGGGAATAACAGAGCGTGGTTTTGTAATTTTAAAAACCGATGAGAAGAAAGTTATTTCGGTTGAAAGCTTTACATCGGGACCTGAAAGTGATAAGGTAAGTAGCAATATTATCCGAGCATTACACGAAGATCGCTCGGGCGATGTTTGGATCGGTACAGAAAACGGATTAAATTGTTACCACCCCGAAACCGGAAAATTCGACAAATATTTTTATTCAACCACTGATAAAAAATCGTTGAATGACAATGCAGTAAATGCCCTTCTCGAAGATTCATTTGGTAACCTTTGGGTGGGGACGACATCCGGATTAAACCGAAAAATTAAGGAAGTTGATTCGTCGGGAAATGAAGTGGTGAAATTTAAAGGATTTCCTGAAATTGAGTACTTGCAAAACGACCTCGTATCGGGATTAATGGAAGGCAAATCGGGGCATTTGTGGATTCGTACTTATCGCGGTATTGTGGAGTTCGATATAAAAAATGAGGTGATTGTTAGTAAGCATTTTTCACAGGATTACCAGAATGACCGCGTGGAACGAAATGCACAATTTGTGTTGGAGGATGATAGAATGGTGGTGGGTAACCTGACAGGTTTTATCGTGCAGGAACCTAAAAATATCAGCCAAACGGAGCATGCAGCAAATGTTGTAATTACCGATTTGATGATTTACGACAAAAGCATGAACGATGAGTTGGAGCTCAGAACAAAATACGGGATTGATGCTGATATTCCTTATGCTGAAAAAGTAAACCTGTCGTACAAAGACAAAATGGTGACATTCAGTTTTTCGGATATGGATTATAAAAATCCGGGGAAAAATGAATACTTCTTCCGGATGGAAGGTTTTGATGAGCAGTGGAACAGTTCCGGAACACGAAATACGGCCACTTATACCAACCTTCCTCCGGGCGATTACACGTTTAAAGTGGTGGCAAGCGCCGGCAACGATGTTGATTATACAAAAGCTACCACCTTTCAGGTTTCCATGTCGCCACCGTGGTGGAAGTCAATTGTTGCCTACATTATTTATGGCTTGATGTTTATTGCCGTTTTGTATTTTTTTATGAAATACTCGATCATCAACGCACAAAAGAAAAGTGAATTGGCATTTGAGCATTTAAGGGCCGAAGAGTTGCGAAATCTGAACGAACAGAAAACGCTGTTTTTTACCGATATAACGCATGAGCTAAGAACACCGCTAACACTTATTTTAGGACCTTCGAAAGAATTGTTGGACGATAAAAAACTGAGCGCCGAGTCGCACAAGCTTGCCCAATTAATAAATACCAGCGCCTATAAACTTTTACGTCTGGTTAATCAGCTGCTCGAGTTCCGGAAAATTGAAAAAGGAATTCCGGATAATCTTTATATCCAGCATTGTAACCTGGTGAATCTACTTCAGGAGGTTTTTAATTTCTTTAAACCAATGGCCGACTCGAGGCAAATCGAATTTAAATTGAGTACCACTCCCGAGAATATCATGGCCAATTTTGACCCCGATAAGATGGAGAAAATAATTTTTAACCTCTTATCGAATGCCTTTAAATATTCACCAGATAACAGTGCAATCTCGATAACTGCTTTTGAGCGAACCAACACCAACGAGGCAAAAGAAGTAGTGATTGAAGTTCAGGACAGTGGTGTTGGAATTGCAAAAGAGTATCAGGAGAAAATTTTTGAGCGTTTTTTCCAGGTGAAACAGTTGCGCACACAAAGTACGGGGGGAATTGGTTTGTTTATGGCTAAGGCGATGATTGAGCAACACGGCGGATCGATTGAGTTAGACAGCGAAGAAGGAAAGGGAAGTTGCTTCCGACTGGTTTTGCCACTGAACAGCGAGTTGGCTGCCAAGGCTGAAAAAAACGAAAAATGGAAGCCTGAAGATTCAGTAACCACTTTGGTTCAGCCGGAAGAAGCAACTTTTGAGAATATTTTACACGACACTTTTTTAAACGGATCGGACAATACAAAACCGCATGTTTTGGTGGTTGAAGATGATACTGATTTGAAGGAGTTTTTGTGCACCGGCTTGTCGAAACATTTAAATGTTGAGTGTGCTGACAATGGCAAAGACGCACTTGAAAAAATTAAGGCAAACACGCCTGACCTTATTCTTTCGGATGTGATGATGCCCGAAATGGATGGCTTTGAGCTTTGCACCCAGCTTCGAAAAGACTTGAATTATTCTCACATTCCGGTAATTTTCCTTACCGCTAAAACCATGCAGGAAGACCAGGTAAAAGGGTTAAAACTCGGGGCGGTTGATTATATCTACAAACCGTTTAATATGGTTTCTTTATCGCTGAAAATTTATAACCTGCTTACCCTGCAAAAACAGAAGCAGGAACGTTTGCGAACGGAGGAAATTTTAGAACCGGAACACATTGAATTGTCATCGCTTGATGAGGAATTTCTGAAAGCTGCCGTTCAATCCGTTCAGAATAATTTGGACAATACCGATTTTGATGTGGAAGCTTTTAGTGCCGAACTAAAAGTAAGCGCCAACCAGGCCTATCGAAAAATAAAAGCACTTACGGGGCAAACGGCCAACGAGTTTATCCGTACACAACGATTAAAGGTTGCATCGGGACTGCTGGTTCAGAAGAAACGATCGATTAGCGAAGTAATCTACATGGTTGGATTTACCAGCCCGTCGTATTTTAGTCGATGCTTTAAAGATTTTTACGGGTGTACACCAAAAGAGTACATTGAAAAGAATACCTGATCGGGCAAGTAAAATGGCAGGATAGACGGTTTATCGAATATGTACAATTTTACGTTGAATTTATGCCACTGATTGCGATCGCGGACTGATATTTTTGCTACACTTCGTTACGAAAGATTCGAATAAAATCAATAAAGCAAAATAACCGTTATCATGAAACCACGATCAAACCAACTTTATCCCATTCTCTTTACTATCTTTTGCGCCTCTTTAATGTTTGCATTAATGGGATGCAATCCGAAAAAGGAAGACCCGCAAGGATTTCAAAACTTTAATCCGGGGCAACCCTGGCCCGATGCCGACAGTGTGCATATCAACGCTCATGGTGGAGGGATCCTATATTCCGACAACAGGTATTATTGGTTTGGCGAATACAAAAGCGAAAATACCAGTTCGGCCCGGGTGGGAGTGAATTGTTATTCATCAAAAGATTTGTACAACTGGAAACCGGAAGGTGTTGTGCTGCCGGTAAGTGATAGTGTGGGGAGCGACATTGAGGCCGGTTGTGTTATGGAACGCCCGAAGGTTATTTTCAACGCCAAAAGACAACAATTTGTATTGTATTTTCATTTGGAATTAAAAGGCAAAGGGTACAGTGCTGCGCGTGTTGGTATTGCTGTTAGCGATAATGTTACCGGGCCATACAAATATCTTCGTTCTTTACGTCCTAATGCCGGAATTTGGCCACAGAACATGACCGGAGAGCAGAAAACCAGCAGCCTTACAATGGATGATTTTTCAGACTGGTGGACCGATGACTGGATGGCTGCTGTTCACGATGGATTATTTATCCGACGTGATTTTGAAGGAGGACAAATGTCGCGCGATATGACACTTTTTGTTGATGACGATGGTAAAGCCTATCACATTTATTCATCGGAAGAAAACCTGACATTACACATTGCAGAATTGAGTGATGATTATTTAAATTATACAGGAAAATATATTCGGGTAGCTCCCGGCGGACATAACGAAGCACCTGCCATTTTTAAGAAAGACGGGACGTATTTTATGATCACCTCTGGTTGTACCGGTTGGGATCCTAACGCTGCCCGAATGTTTACCGCGGAATCGATTTGGGGCCCCTGGGAACAACATCCAAATCCGTGTGTTGGCCCCGATGCCGATCTCACTTTTCACTCGCAAAGCACATACATTTTACCGGTGTCAGGGAAAAAGGATGCTTTTATTTTTATGGCCGATCGCTGGACACCCAAAAAGCCAATCGAGGCCAGTTACATTTGGTTACCTATTCAATTTGAAAACGGATTACCGGTGTTGAAATGGATGGATCAGTGGAACCTCAGCATTTTTGAAAAATCAAACGAATTATAATAAGTAGAAATAATGAAGAAATTAGCAGTATTTGCATTACTCCTGTTGCCATTTATTGGTTTGGCGCAGGATGTTTTTATTCAGAATGCAAACGGACGGGAGTTCACCAGTTTGAACGGGAAGTGGAAGTATGTACTCGATCCTTATGAACAAGGGCAAATCGGTTTTATGCCCGTTTATGAGAATGTAAAACAAAAAGACAAATCGGACCGGATAGAATACAGTTTTGATGATGCGCAAACGCTTTGGGTACCGGGCGCATGGGATGCACAAAAGACTGAACTTTCGTATTTCGAAGGAAGCATCTGGTATCGAAAAACCTTTGATAAACCGGATCTCTCGAACGACAAACGTTATTTTGTGTACGTTGGTGCGGCCAATTATATAAGCACGGTAACAATAAACGGAAAAGTGTTGGGCGTTCACGAAGGTGGTTTTACGCCTTTCGCTTTCGAAATCACAGACCAGATCAAAGAGAAGGACAATTTTCTGATTATCGGTGTAAACAACAGCCGCAGAAAAGGTGGAATTCCTGCTCCGGTTACCGATTGGTTTAATCATGGCGGCATTACCCGAGATGTACTGTTGGTTGAAATGCCCAAAACTTTTATGAGCAATTATTTTCTGTCGCTGGATAAAAACTCACTTAATGCAAAAAGCAAACAAATTAACGGGAAACTTATGCTTGACGGAGAATCATTTCCGGAAAAAGCGCGGATTGAAATTCCTGAATTAAAGGTTGACAAAGAAGTTGATGTTGAAGCCGACGGGACCTGCAATTTTACCATCAGCGTAAAAAATATGGAGTTGTGGTCGCCAAAAAATCCAAAATTATACGAAGTCTCTATCTCAGCTGCAAACGATAAAGTTATCGATCAAATCGGATTCAGAACGATTGAAACCGAAGGCAAAAAGATACTGTTGAACGGTGAACAGATTTTCTTACGAGGAATTTCGCTGCATGATGAAAATCCGCTTCGTGCCGACCGTGCAAATTCTGTCGACGATGCACAGCTGGTTTTGGGCTGGGCAAAAGAACTCGGCTGTAATTTTATTCGTTTGGCGCATTATCCACACCAGGAAAATATTCTTCGCGAGGCGGACAAAATGGGAATTTTGCTTTGGGAAGAGTTGCCGTTGTACTGGGGAATCGACTGGGAAGATCAGGAAGTTCTTCGAAAAGCAAAACAACAGTATTCCGAAGTGATAAACCGCGATTATAATCGTGCGAGTTCGATCATTTGGTCGATTGCAAACGAAACAACACCTTCTGATTCCCGCAACGCATTTTTGGGGGCAGTTGCCGATCATGTTCGTTCAATGGATAATACCCGCTTGTTGTCGGCCGCGTGTAAAAAAGATCAGCCCGGCGATGGTAACAAATCAAAATTTTACACCATTAACGATCCGCTAATGAAATATCTCGACGTAGTGAGCTTCAATGAATATTTGGGGTGGTACGGCGGTTTACCTGACGAGTGTCGTGAGAAAGTTATTTCATCGGATGAAGACAAACCGATTATTGTAAGCGAATTTGGAGGTGGTGCTTTGCAGGGATTTCACGCCGACAGTTTGACGCGTTGGAGCGAAGAATTTCAGGAATACTTATACCACGAGAGCATTAATATGTTCGACAAAATTGATGGTTTGGCAGGAATGACACCATGGATTCTGGTTGATTTTATGTCGCCACTTCGTCAGTTGCCCGATGTTCAGGATGGCTGGAACCGAAAAGGCCTGATTTCTGAAAAAGGATATAAAAAGAAAGCTTTCTTCGAATTGCAAAAGTATTACGAAAAGAAAGCTACGGAATACAAATAAATATTTCGATATAGATTAAATTTGGATTATTTGAAGGCAGCAGCAGAAATTTCTTGCTGCTGCTTTTTTATGTGCTCATTCCAAACTCTTTCCTGTACCGCGCCGGGGAAATGCTTGTAGATTGTTTAAAGATCCGGGAGAAATGGTAGCGATCGGCAAAACCTGTTTTTAGAGCTATTTCATCGATACTTAAGTTCGAGTGGTGAAGCATGATACATGCGCGGTCGATGCGTTTGTTGCGAACATATTTCTGAACAGAAATTCCTACTTCGTTCGAAAAAAGACGGATAAATGCATTTGTCGCCATTTTAGCTTTGTCTGCTAAAATTGGGTTGCTCAAATTATCGGCTAAATTTTCTTCGATGTAGCGCAAACAGCTGATAATCCGATGATCTTTTGAAATTAAATCCCAGTTCGATTCGGGCAGTTCAGTAAGTAAATCAGCAATTAATGCCTTTATCACCAAACTGATATGGAAACTAAAGAATTTGTGATCCTTGGAAAGGTGGTTTTTTATTCGCTGAAGTTTCGATTGGAGATGTTCGGTGAGTTCAAAGCTGAATATTCCGGGCGATATATTGTCATATGGAATTCCAATGTTAAAGTGAATAAAAAGGTGTAAAAGGCTTGGTTTTGAGGATGTTTTTTGCCTGTCAGCATTCAAGTCAACACGGCCTCCCTCCAGTGAAAATCCTTCTTTTGGTATTTCGTGGTCATACAAACGTGTTGCATAGGAAGTGTTAGGAGGAATCAAAATTATCTGGTTGGGAGATAAACTGTACTCCGTATCATTATAAATGATTTTAGCGCCTTCAGCATTGTTGTGGTAAATGCGCCAGTAAGGAAATGAAAGTTCCGTGTATTCCCAGTTCTCAAGCCACCAATGCCGGCAACAGAGCAACTGAATGTTATACTTCGGAAAAAATTGAATAACATCAGAAGGATCACCTTTTTCAGGTTTTATTTTTAGTGTTGTCATGTCGTCTGATGTTAGAATTAGATACAAATGTAATAAAAATAGCCATTGCTTTTAGAGCTGTTTAGTGGTACTTTGCAAGGACTAAATAAATACAATAAATTTCAAAAATCTAAATAGACAATTATGGCTAACAGACTAATTGGCGATTTGCCAAAAGTGGGTATCCGCCCGGTTATCGACGGACGCGAACGTGGCGTGCGCGAGTCGCTTGAAAAACAAGTGATGGATCTTGCACAGGCAGCAGCATCTTTTATCAGCGAACAATTGAAATTTCCAAGTGGCGAAACCGTGGAATGTGTTATTGCCGATACGTGTATTGGTGGTGTTGCGGAAGCTGCACTCTGTGCCGAAAAATTCAGAAAAGAAGGCGTTGGCGTTTCATTAACGGTTACACCGTGCTGGTGCTACGGAACTGAGGTAATGGACACTGATCCACTGATTCCGAAAGCAGTTTGGGGATTTAACGGAACCGAACGTCCGGGTGCAGTTTATCTGGCTGCAGCTTTGGCCGGATACACACAAAAAGGATTGCCAACCTTCGGAATTTATGGTCGAGATGTGCAGGATGCGGGCGACACAACAATTCCTGAAGATGTAAAAGAAAAGATACTTCGTTTTGTAAAATCAGGTCTTGCAGTGGCTCAAATGAAAGGAAAATCGTATTTGTCGATTGGTTACAGTTCCATGGGAATTGCAGGTTCGATGGTCGATTCATCATTCTTTCAAAAGTATTTGGGAATTCGTACCGAGTTTGTAGAATCGGTTGAAATCCTTAGGCGCATTGACGAAGGAATTTACGATGAGGAAGAGTATCAAAAAGCGCTGGCCTGGACAAAAGAAAATTGCAAAGAAGGAAAAGATGTAAATAACCCGGAAGATCAGGCGGATGCTGCCCAAAAAGAAGCAGAGTGGGAGACGGTGGTTAAAATGACACTGATCTGTCGCGATATGATGATCGGTAACGAAAAGGTTGTTGCCAAAGGATATCGCGAAGAAGGTTTGGGAAGAAATGCAATTTTAGGTGGATTCCAGGGGCAGCGCCAGTGGACCGATTATAAACCAAATGCAGATTTTACAGAGGCAATTTTAATTCATCATTTGATTGGAATGGTATTCGTCAGGCATTTGTTTTTGCAACCGAAAACGATAGTTTGAACGGTGTTTCGATGTTGTTTGGGCATTTGCTGAGTAACACCAGTCAGATTTTCTCGGATGTACGAACCTACTGGAGTCCCGAAGCCGTTAAACGGGTTTGCGGAAAAGAATTAACAGGCCTGGCAGAAGGTGGAATTATTCACCTGATCAACTCCGGTTCAACAACGCTTGATGCAACAGCGCAGCAACGTGATGCCGAAGGAAATCCTGCAATGAAACCGTTTTGGGAAATTACGGAAGAAGAAGCACAAAAATGTTTGGACAATACGGTTTGGCCACAGGCAGAACGTGGTTATTTCCGTGGAGGGGGTTATTCATCGTTGTTTAAAACGGCAGGACAAATGCCTGTTACAATGAGTCGTTTAAATTTGGTTGACGGACTGGGACCGGTGCTTCAAATTGCTGAAGGCTGGACAGTTGAACTTCCTGACGATATTCATGAGATTTTGGATGAACGTACAAATCCAACCTGGCCAACAACCTGGTTCGTGCCACGTGTTAACGGCGAGGGAGCATTTAAAGATGTATATTCGGTAATGGCCAACTGGGGAGCCAATCACGGTGCAATCAGTTATGGTCATATCGGTGCCGACCTGATCACGTTGGCTTCCATGTTACGTATTCCGGTTAATATGCATAATGTTGATGAAAACAAGGTTTTCCGACCAAGTGCATGGGCATCGTTTGGCGAAAATAAAGAAGGATCAGATTTTCGTGCTTGTGAAACCTACGGACCTTTATACGATAAAAAATAGTGCTAATGTCTGAAAAAGATCTGGCAATAGTATTCGATTGCGGAGCCACAAACCTGCGGGTGATTGCTATGGATGTGCATGGTAAAATTGTGGCTTCGGAATCGACTGCAAACAATACAAGTCCCGATCCTGAATTTCCAGGTGGCGTAATTTGGGATGTGGAAGAAATGTGGGGAAAACTTTGTTCTGCCTCACAAAATGTGATGGCAGCCATCGATACAAAACGGATTGCCGGTGTAACTGTTACAACTTTTGGTGTTGATGGTGCTTTTGTGGATACACGAGGCAAACTGCTTTATCCGGTAATTTCGTGGCAATGTCAGCGCACAACACCAGTTATGAATGAGATTGGGAAATATATTCCGCTTGAAGAATTGTATGCCGAAGCTGCCACTTTCCCATACGCATTTAATACCATCAACAAATTGGTGTGGTTGAAAGAAAACCGGCCGGAGGTAATTGAAAAGGCACATCGTTTTCTGTTTATCACATCGCTGTTTATTTTCAAACTGACGGGCGAGTTGCGTAACGACGCTACAATGGCCGGTACTTCCATGTTGATGGATATGCAAAAACATCAGCCATCGGAAAAGATATTTGCGGCACTTGATATTCGTCCTGATATTTTGGGAGATATTTCTGAATCCGGAGAATTGGCCGGTGCCGTTCATCAAAAAGCCGAGGGTGAAACAGGTATTCCCAAAAATGTACCGGTGTTTTTTGGCGGGCACGATACACAGTTTGCAGTGTTTGGTTCGGGAGCCAATGAAAATGAACTGGTGCTGAGTAGCGGTACCTGGGAAATCATTATGGCGCGAAGTGCCGGTTTTAAGTCGACAAAAAAAGAACTGGCAGCGCAGTTGACCACCGAAATGGATGCTGAAAAAGGCTTATTTAATATCGGGCAGAATTACCTGGCTTCAGGAATACTGGAGTGGTTTGCCAAGAATTTCTATCCGGAGCTTGAGGGTGATAATTTGTACCGTAAAATGATTTCTGACGCGAGTGCAGTTCATCCCGGCGAATCTTCTGTTTGGGTATATCCTTCGTTTTATGGCGAAGGAGGAAGCAATAATTTTGGCGCGATAAACGGTTTAACAATTCGCACCCAACGTGGCGAAATCTACCGTGCATTCCTTGAAAGTTTGGCGTATCGCTTACGGTCTGGCATCGAAGCGTTGGAAAATGCCGGTGGTTTTAAAGCCGAGAAAATAATTTGTGTTGGTGGTGGATCAAAAAACTATCTTTGGAATCAATTGCGTGCCGATGTTTGCAATTTGCCCATACAATTGGTCGATCAGAAGGAGACAACCGTTTTGGGAGCAGCCTTATTTGTTTTCGCTGGAAGTGGTGTAGCACAATCACCCGGAGCAGCCCGAAAAATGGTGGATTATAATCCTAAAATTATTCATCCATCTGAAAATCTAAAACGATACGACGAATTGTATCAGGCATTTAAAGAACGCATGCAATTCATTTAATAGAAGTGTTGAACTGCAAAAATTAAAAGTAACTGTGGATGCATTAAAAAATCTTCCGGCCGAAGTCGTTAAGAATATTAAGCAGGTTCGCGAAGTTGCCGGTTATTTATGGGAAAAAGAGTGGGCTGAGAAAAGTTCGGGAAATATATCTATTGATTTAAGCCGGTTATTTCCGGGGTTAACAATAAACCAGATTAAAGAAGAAGTACCTTGCGATTTCCCAAAAGAAGCAGCTGAAATGATACTTTTTGTTACCGGTTCAGGATGTCGTTTACGGCATTTGGTGGACAGGGCAGAAGAAGTGGCTGCAATTATCGCTGTTAACCAAACGGCTACTGCCTATTCTGTTTTGTGGGGAGGTAAAAGTGCCGGTTTTAAACCAACTTCCGAATTGAGCGCGCACATAAAAATTCATCTTTTTAATTCGGCAAATCAAAGCGGAAGGAGAGCTGTTATCCACGCACATCCGATTGAGTTGGTTGTTTTGAGTCATCATAAACTTTTTAAGGATGAGGCTTTGTTTAATCACTCGCTGTGGAAAATGTGCCCCGAAATAAAGTTGTATGTTCCGCGTGGAGTTGGCTGTGCAGAGTATGCACGATATGGAACCGAAGAACTGGCAAATCTTACGTTGGAAGCATTAATAAATCACGATGTTGTTTTGTGGGAAAAACATGGTGCTCTGGCAACCGGAGTAGATATGGAGGAGGCGTTCGACTTTTTGGATGTAGCCAATAAAGGAGCAAAACTTTTGTTGCTGGCATGGAGTGCCGGATTCGATCCGGAAGGACTGTCGGCCGAACAATTGGATGAGCTAATTAATACCTGAAAGTGTTAAATTCGATGTCGATGGAACCCTAAAGAATCAGGTCTTCGGTTAAAACTTATACCTTCGCGCCCAAATTGAAACCAGAGAAGTATGAGTTTAAACCGCACAAGCAAATTTTTTATTCCCGTATTAACAATGGTAATGGCTGCAATGGTGGCCATGTCGCCATTTGCAATTGATACCTACATTGCCGCGCTACCCGATATTGCCGGCTTTTTTGGGGTGTCGTTACATGTGGCCGAGTTGACTATTACTTTGTATTTTCTGGGATTTGCTTTTGGTAACTTTTTCGGTGGTCCGTTGTCCGATGCTTTTGGGCGAAAAACAATTGCTCTCAGCGGAATTGCGCTTTACGGTTTGGCCGCTCTGCTTATTACTACCTGCACCAAAATCGAATATGTGTTAATGCTACGTGTTCTTCAGGCTTTTGGCGGAGGTTTTGCAACGGTTACAGGTAATGTATTTATTCGCGACTGGTACAGCGGAAAACAGGTGGCTCGCTTTGTTACCATCATTAGCATGATTATTATGCTGGCGCCTCTGTTTGCTCCGGTTCTGGGGGCTGGTTTAATTCATTGGTATGGCTGGGAAAGTATCTTTTGGTTTTTGTTCGCATTTGCAATTCTCCTGTTTGTATCCATGTGGTTGCTAATTCCCGAGTCACGAGCGCCGGAGCTTATTACCCGAAAAATTACCGGTAGGCAATTGGTGGAGAAGTACCGGATTTTCTTCTCAAATAAACAAAGTACAATTCTGCTATTCGCAATTAGTTTACCCATGTCGGGACTTTATGTTTTTATTACAGCGGCCTCATTTATTTATATGGAGTATTTTGGGATTAGCCAAATGCGCTTCCCATTGTTTTTCAGTGCGAATGTTGTATTAAATATTATGCTTTCGTTTTTAAACACCATTCTTTTGAAAAAACACGATCCTGAAAAGATATTGCGCTACGGATTATTGCTGCAGTTGATTTCAGGAGTTATTCTTGCCATTTCGGTGCTAATGCCGGATCCGCAATTATGGTCAGTATTTGTAGGTATCGTATTGTATGTGGGAAGTTTAGGTTTGGTTTTTGGAAATGGAACGGCCACTATTCTGAATCATAACCCAGAAGTGGCGGGATCGGCAAATGCTACCATCGGGATTGCCCGTTTTGCCATTAGTGCACTAATCGGAAGTATCATGGCCATGTTTCATACCGGCGATCTTATTCCGTTCGGGATGGTATTGTTTTTCTGTACTTTAACGGGGAATGTTTTATATAACTGGGCCTTAAAAATAAAAACCTGACTTATTTAATAAATTTGCTACCAGATTTCAGCAAGGCCGTCCTCAAGTGCTTTTTGGTAACGGCTGAGATTAAACTGATAGAAAAATGGAGATTTATGTGCACCGCCCGTTTTCCGCTCATTTAACTTATCCAGAATGTTGTACTTTAATATTTTCCGCTGAAAATTTCGTCGATCCAATTCTCTGCCTAAAATGGTTTCGTACAGTTTTCGTAACTCAGGCATTGTAAATTTTTTCGGCAATAATTTTAATCCAATGGGTTGGCTGTTAAGTTGTAAGCGTAAAGTGTTGTGTGCTTCTTTTATTATCTGTTTGTGGTCGATAATAAGGGGAACGTTGGAATCGAGGTTTTGCCACTCACACTTGTCGGAGAAAAAATCAGGAGTTGGCTTTACTTTTTCAAAATCAACCAGCGCATATAAACCTATTGAAATGAAACGTTTGTTGAAATATTCCATATCTAGTTCGGTCCCGGATTTAACGACATCTTCTATGGCTGCATTTGATTTGGATCTGAGAGGATCGCTAAATACTTTAAATTGTTTCAGGAAAATATTATTGAGCCCGGTGCGTTCTTTTAATATTCGTTGTCCAGCTTGTTCCAGAGTTTCTTCGTACCTTATAAATCCTCCCGGAAGTGCATATCCTTTCGTGTATTTTAAGTGCATCAGAAGCACTTTTAATTCATTGTTGTGAAACCCAAAAATCACACAATCCAGTGAAATATGATTAAGATACTCTGATGAATTAAATGGTTTAATGGTAGCCAAGGTTTTTTTGTTTTTTCAGTATGCAAAATAGCAAAATTCTGGCGAATATTAACTGAATATGTTTAAGAATATAATAATGTGTCTGATTGACACGTAAATAGAATTTTATTTCTATCTTCAACGCCGGACAACGAAAAATCTCTGTTTCGTTGATCAAAACAGTAAAACTAAATTAGAACTAAATTCTTAACCATGATTCTAAACAAACTAAGACAAGCTTGTCTGTTAACCCTGGCAATTCTATTTGTTGCAACGGGTTCATTATCGGCAAGTGTTTCACAACAAAAAAGTGTAAAAGAAATTGTAAAGTCGATGACTTTAGAGCAAAAAGCTCAACTGGTTATTGGCACAGGAATGTATTTCCCTTTACCCGATTCAATTCGCGAACAAATGCCTCCAATGTTTGGTGGTGGCCTCGATACCAGCACTCCATACGGAAAGATGGTAGAAAAAATCAGGGGATATTTGCCCGGAACTGCGGGTGTAACTGCAGAATATCCTAATCTGGGAGTTACCAGCCAGACTTTGGCCGATGGTCCTGCCGGATTACGTATCAGCCCAACCCGTGAAGGCGAAACAGATACTTATTACTGTACCGCTTTCCCGATTGCTACGGTAATGGCTTCATCGTGGGATACGGAGTTGGTAGAGTCGGTAGGAAAAGCAATGGGTAAAGAAGTGTTGGAGTATGGAGGCGATGTGCTTTTGGCACCTGCATTGAATATTCAGCGCGACCCGCTTTGTGGACGTAACTTCGAGTACTATTCAGAAGATCCGCTGGTAGCCGGTAAAATGGCTGCTGCAATGGTGAGAGGTATCCAGTCGAATGGCGTTGGAACTTCAATAAAACACTTTGCCGTGAATAACCAGGAAACAAACCGTATGTCGGTTGATGTGATTGTTAGCGAACGTGCTTTGCGCGAAATCTATCTGAAAGGATTTAAAATTGCCGTGCAGGAAAGCGAACCGTGGACGGTAATGTCATCATACAACAAAGTAAATGGTGTTTATACTTCAGAGAGTCATGACTTGTTGACGAAAATTCTTCGCGACGATTGGGGATTTGCAGGTTATGTAATGACCGACTGGGGTGGTGGTAGCGATGTAGTTGCCCAAATGAAAGCCGGAAACGATATGATTCAGCCGGGATCTCCACAGGCAATCAAAACAATAATTGAATCTGTAGAATCAGGAGATCTTGATGAGGCTGTTTTAGACACAAACGTAGAGCGTATTTTAAATATCATGGTTGAAACTCCTCGTAACAGAGGCTATAAGATTTCAAACAAACCAGATTTAAAAGCACATGCCGAAGTAACTCGTCAGGCAGCTACCGATGGTATGGTATTGCTGGAAAACAACGGTGCACTGCCATTTGCAAAAAGCATTAAAAATGTAGCAGCTTTCGGTAATACTTCTTACGATTTTATTTCGGGAGGAACCGGTAGTGGCGATGTTAACGAAGCTTACACTGTTTCGTTGTTGCAGGGATTGGATAATGCCGGATACAAAACTTACGATGATCTTAAAGATACCTACGAAACATACATGGAAGAAGCTCGGAAAACACAGGATAATTCAAGAAACTTTCTGGCTGCTCTAATGGGCGGAAAAATTCCTGTTGACGAAATGGCTTTAGATGCATCAATTGCTGAAGATATGGCTTCAAAAGCTGATATTGCTTTAATTACAATCGGACGTAACGCCGGAGAAGGTGGCGACCGCGAAGCTGTTGAAGGCGATTTCTACCTGAATCAAACGGAAAAAGACCTGATCAAAACTGTAACAAATGCTTTCCATGCAAAAGGCAAAAAATCAGTGGTTATCCTGAATGTCGGCGGCGTTGTTGAAACTGCCAGCTGGAGTACTATTCCTGATGCCATTCTTTGTGCATGGCAACCGGGACAGGAAGGTGGTAACTCTGTAGTTGATGTACTTTCCGGGAAAGTAAATCCGTCAGGTAAACTGGCACAGACTTTCCCTGTAAAATACGATGATGGTTCGTCATCTGATAATTTCCCTGGCGTGGCTGTAAAAACTGAGGGAGCAGAGGATAATACTGCCGACCAATCAGGTTTTTCAATGATGCGTCGTGTGCCTTGGGAAGTGGTTTACGAAGAAGATATTTATGTGGGATACCGTTATTTCAATACTTTCGATGTGCCGGTGGCTTACGAATTTGGTTACGGAAAATCGTACACAACATTTGAATACAGTAACCTGAAACTGAGCGATAAAAAATTCGATGGAAAGATAACTGTTTCTGTAGATGTGAAAAATACCGGTGATGTAGCTGGAAAAGAAGTGGTTCAGGTTTATGCGAGTGCTCCTGGGAAATCATTGGAAAAACCTGAGGAAGAGTTGGTTGCCTTTGGAAAAACGGCACTGTTGAAACCGGGTAAATCGGCAACTCTTTCATTTGATATTGATGCAGCTCTTTTGGCATCGTTCGACGAAGCAAGTACAAGCTGGATTACTGAAGCCGGAGATTACACCGTAAAAGTAGGAGCTTCATCAAAAGACATTAAAGAAAAAGCAACATTCTCAGTTGCCAACGATATTAAAGTTGAAAAGGTATCAAAAGCAATGGTACCTCAAAAAGACTTTGAAAAAATGCATAGGTAGTGGGACTTGGTTAAATACTCTCTCCCTGGAATAGTTCAGGGGGGGAGTTCCCTTTTTCCTTAACTTGTGACATTTTACAACCTTTTTAAGACTAAACAAATTGTAAACCTACTACCTATGAAAAACGTACGCGTGATTCTATTTCTTGGCATTGCTCTTATTTTGGGAGCATGTTCAACTCAGCCACCCGAACAAATAAAAGACAGTGTAACCATTGCCGACGGAACGGTTAGCGGTTCGTTTGATGAAAGTACCGGAATTACTACTTTTAAGGGAATCCCGTTTGCCGCCCCTCCGGTGGGTGATTTGCGCTGGAAAGCGCCGCAACCTGTTGAACCCTGGGAAGGCGTGAAACAATGCACCGAGTTTTCAGCCAGTCCGATTCAGGGCACTCCAATGCCATTCAGCATGTGGACACAAGAGTTTATCGCTCCGAAGGAACCGTTAAGCGAAGATTGTTTGTACCTGAATGTCTGGACTCCTACCAACGATGCTTCTGAAAAACATCCTGTTTTCGTTTACATTTATGGTGGTGGTTTTTCAAGTGGTGGAAGTGCGGTTCCTATTTACGATGGCGAGGAGATGGCGAAAAAAGGCCTCGTTTTTATTAGTATAAATTATCGTGTAGGAACTTTAGGATTTTTGGCCCATCCGGAACTTACTGCTGAATCGCCAATTAACGCTTCAGGAAATTATGGTTTGCTCGACCAGGTGGAAGCGCTGAAATGGGTAAATAAAAATATTGCTGCTTTTGGCGGCGATCCAAATAATGTAACCATTGCCGGTCAGTCGGCAGGTGCGTTTAGTATCAATTATTTGGTGGCTAGTCCGTTAACAAAAGGACTGATTCATCGAGCCATTGCGGAGAGTGGCGGTGCTGTTTTGTCAACTAATGCCTTGGCTCGTGGTGGCGATTTGAAATCGGGTGAAGAAGCCGGCGTTAAATTCGCTGAATCGTTAGGTGCATCATCAATAGAAGAACTGCGCGCAAAAAGTGCAGAAGAGATTTTAAGTGGCAGAGGCGGTGGAGCTCCTATTGTTGATGGTTATTTTCTTCCAAAATCGGTAGGCGAGATATTTGCCAACGGAGAACAAAACGACGTTCCGGTTATTATTGGCTGGAATGAAGATGAAGGATTTGGCCCTCCTCCAGTTCCTGCCGATCAATTTAAAGAACGTGTAAAACAACAATTTGGCGATATGGCTGACGAGTTTTTGGCCAAATTCCCAATGGACACTGACGAAGAGGCTTTCGCTATTCAAAACGATTTGGGAGCATTGCAAACTTTTGGTATCCAGTCGTACAAGTGGATGCAGCTGCAAAATCAAACCGCTACGTCAAAAGTATTTATGTACCGTTTTGAGCGTGATGTGCCTTATGCCGATGGAATGCAGGATTTTGGCGCTTTCCATACCGGCGAAGTTCCGTATGCCTACAATAATCTGAAAATGAGTCCGCGTCCATGGACAGAGGCTGACTATAAACTAGCCGACCTGATGTCGGATTACTGGGTGAATTTTGCTACTTCGGGAAATCCAAATGCAGAAGGATTGCCCGGGTGGGAAGCAGCAACTCCCGATAATCTGAAAGCAATGCATTTCAATACTGATTCAGAATGTGGTGATTTGCCAAGTGCTGAATTACTCCAGTTTCTTGATGATTTTTATTCCAACTAAACTATTCGTAACTAAATAAACTTATTATGAAAAAACTAAAAATTGTATCTGTCGCATTTCTTTTTGCAGTTCTGTTTATTGGCTGTGGCCCAAAATGGACTGAAGAAGAAATGGGTGATTTCAATCTTGTTCACAACGAAGGGGGAGCAACTTTAGGTTATTCTCCCAGTTCCGGAGTAACACTGCTTACTGATGGTGGTTATGCTTTTAAAGACCTCAACCAGAATGGCGAATTGGATGTTTACGAAGATTGGCGCAAGTCGGTTGATGAGCGCGCCAAAGACCTTGCTTCAAAAATGTCGGTGGAACAAATTGCCGGTTTAATGTTATACAGCGGACACCAATCGATACCCGCCGGAAGTGGTGGTTTTGGTGCCGGAACCTACAATGGCAAACCTTTTTCAGAGGCTGGAGCAAAATCAAGTGACCTCACCGATCAACAAATAAAATTTCTTACCGAGGATAATCTAAGACATGTTTTGATTACAACGGTAGAAAGCCCCGGTGTAGCTGCACAATGGAACAACAATATGCAGGCATTGGTTGAAGGACTTGGTTTGGGAATTCCCGGAAATACAAGTACCGATCCGCGTCACGGAACAAGAGCGGAGACCGAATACAACGCAGGTGCCGGTGGCGATATTTCTATGTGGCCAACAACGCTGGGTTTGGCAGCAACTTTCGATCCAGCAGTGATGAAACAATTTGGCGAAATTGCCTCAATTGAATACCGTGCTTTGGGAATTGCAACCGCACTTTCTCCACAAATCGATTTATCTACCGAACCACGTTGGAGTCGTTTTAGCGGAACAATGGGTGGGGATCCGCGTTTGGCAACCGATCTTGCACGTGCTTATGTCGATGGATTTCAAACCTCTTCGGCGGCTAAAGAAATTGCCGGTGGATGGGGCTATGAAAGTGTAAATGCCATGGTAAAACATTGGCCAAGTGGTGGCCCGGAAGAGGCCGGTCGCGACGGACACTTTGGTTATGGAGCTTATGCCGTTTATCCCGGAAACAATCTGTCAGATCAACTGAAGCCGTTTACCGAGGGGGCATTTAAATTGAATGGGCCAACGGGCAAAGCAACAGCTGTAATGCCTTATTACACCATTTCGTACAACATCGATCAGAAGAATGGCGAAAACGTTGGAAACGCTTACAATAAATACATTATCACCGATCTGTTGAGAGGTGAGTACGGCTATGATGGCGTGGTTTGTACCGACTGGATGATTACTGCCGATACCCGAAGTGTACACGAATTCCTGGGAAAATGCTGGGGCGTGGAAAATCTTTCAGTTGCCGAACGTCACTACAAAGTGATTGAAGCCGGAGGAGACCAGTTTGGCGGTAACAACGAAAAAGGGCCGGTTTTGGAAGCTTACGAAATGGGCGTAAAAGAACACGGTGAAGAATATATGCGCAATCGTTTCGAGCAATCAGCCGTTCGTTTGCTAAAAAATATTATCCGACCGGGATTATTTGAAAATCCATATTTGGTTGTAGCAGAGTCGGAAGAGATAGTCGGAAAACCGGAATATATGAAAGCCGGTTACGAAGCACAATTGAAATCGGTTGTGATGCTGAAAAACAAGGACGGCGTATTGCCTGCAGAGAAAAAGTTGAAAGTTTATATTCCGCAAAAATATACTCCGGGTGGAGCCAACTGGTTTGGAATGGTTACAGAACCAAGCTGGAGCGACGCTGCCAATATGGATATGGTTGCCAATTATTTCGAAGTAGTTGATGCTCCTGAAAAAGCAGATCTTGCCATTTGTTTGATCTCAAGTCCGCAGGGTGGCTCGGGTTATTCACTTGAAGACAAGGAAAAAGGAGGTAACGGATATGTACCGATTTCACTTCAGTACGGACCATACACCGCAAAATATGCGCGCGAGACAAGTATTGCCGGTGGAAGTCCGTTTGAAGATTTCACCAACAGAACATACAAAGGCAAAACCACCGAGGCAGCCAATATTTACGACATGCAAGTGGTAAACGATACAAAAGCAAAAATGGGTGATAAACCTGTAGTTGTTGTTGTAAACGTTGCCAATCCGTTTATTCCTGCCGAGTTTGAAAAGAGTGCTGATGCGATTCTTGTTCACTGTGGAGTGCAGGATCAGGCGATTATGGACTTGGTAACCGGTAGTGCAGAGCCTTCAGGATTACTTCCATTCCAATTGCCTGCTAACATGAAAACAGTGGAAGAGCAGTTTGAGGATGTACCGCGCGACATGGAGTGTTATACCGACGAAATTGGCAATGTTTACGACTTTGCCTACGGTATGAACTGGAGTGGAGTAATTAACGACGAAAGAGTAAATACATACAAATAAAACAATCGCAATTTTTTTCAGGATCTTCGGGTAAAACCGGAGATCCTTTCTTTAAAAAATTTAAATCAACTTAACCAAATCGATTAAGGCTTTCAACTGCCGGAAAAGCATAGTTAGAGCCTTTAAGACCAAAACCAAAAATTACATGAATACCAAATTCTTTTTAAAGTTAGTGTCGCTAATCTTATGCACGTGTAGTTCCATCATTGTGTTCGGGCAGGACATTGTGCAAATAGCCAAAAATGATGGAACGGTAAATTTCGACGGAGTGCCCGACGAAGCCTTCTGGCAAAAGGCAAGGCAGTTTGAACTGATAATGCATATTCCCAATTTTGAAGCTGCACCAAGCGAGGATACAAAAACGTACATCAGTTACGATGATAATTTCCTGTGGGTAGGTGCATTTCTAAATTATCAGAATCCTGATAACATTGTTTCTACCAGTAAAAAGCGGGATGAAAAATCAAAAAATCCCGACTCTTTCGGAATTTTATTGGATACCTACGACGATAACGAAAATGCGCTAGCTTTTTTCACTATGCCGGCAGGGCAACGTATTGATTATGCGGTATCAAATGACGCTCAGCGGATGCCAGGTCCTCCCGGAACGGCAACTGCGCAAAACTACAGCTGGAATACGTTCTGGGATGTAAAAACAGCACGTACTGCAACCGGTTGGGCTGTGGAGATGCGTATCCCTTTTTCAAGTTTGCGTTTTCAGGAAGTTAACGGGCGCGTACAAATGGGATTGCTGATTAACCGCGGAGTAAGTCACAACAACGAATTGGATACTTATCCTGCTACTGATCCAAAATATGGAAGATTGGCAGCCAATAAACCGTCGCTGGCACAAACCATAGAATTGTCAGGGGTTAAGAGTAAAAAACCTGTTTATGTTGCTCCGTATTTAACTACAGGTGTGGAGAAAAACAATGAGTTAAATGAGGAGGAAACTGCATTTGATTCATCAAAAGACAACAAACTTACCGGTGGGGTAGATATAAAATACAGTCTAACCAGTAACCTTACGATGGACCTAACTTTTAACACCGATTTTGCCCAGGTTGAAGCAGATGATGAGCAAGTAAATCTGACACGTTATGCTTTGTTCTTTCCCGAAAAAAGGATGTTCTTTCAGGAAAGGTCAAGTATTTTCGATTTTAAATTAAGTGGGCCAAGTAAGTTATTTTACAGCCGAAGAATTGGATTGGACGAAGATGGTTATCCAACGCCAATCTTAGGCGGTGCAAGATTAACCGGACGTATGGGCAAATGGGATATGGGTTTTATGGATATGCAAACTCAAAAAAAGAATGAAAATCCTTCAGAAAACTTTGGTGTTTTGCGTTTTCGACGTCAGGTAATCAATACAAACTCGTATGTCGGAGCTATTATGACCTCGAGAGTTGGTGCCGATATCAACGATTCGTATTCGTACGGACTTGATGGTATTTTCCGGATTTTTGGCGACGATTATGTTGAGGTGGGAGTTGCACAAACTAGCGATCCGGAAGGCACCGAATTTTCGGCTGACATAGAAAATACATTTTATCGTGCATCGTGGCAACGCAGAAGTGAAGTTGGTTTTGCATACGATTTATCTTATGCGTATACAGGCGAAAATTTTGATCCTCAGGTTGGTTTCTTATCAAAATATGGCACCAAAGGGCCAAGAATAAAATTGCAGTATGGCTGGCTTCCCGGTCCGGAATCGAAACTTTTTAAATTCAGTGTTGACGGAACTTTTTACGAATCGTACCGTGTTACCGATGGTGGTTTGGAAACTGGTATGTATGGGCCGGGCTTCAATTTAAGCACAAAAAAAGGGTGGATGGTAAATATGGATTTGAATTACCGTATTGAAGGTGTTGATGAAGAATTTGAACTGGATGACGATGTTGTTGTTCCGGCCGACAAATATGAAACGTATACCAGCCGTCTTACGTTAATGTCGCCGGTTTCCAAACCGCTGTCAACAACCATCATGATGTCGGGCGGACAATTTTACGATGGGAATAATATTACTGCAACACTCCAGCCAATTTATAATCTTTCAGCAAGTTTGCAGCTGTCGGCTTATTACAATTACAGCCATGTGGTTTTCTCCGATCGTAACCAGGAAATGAATGCCCACGTTGGTCGCTTGAAGTTTTTATACATGTACAACACCAAGTTGTCGTTTAGCTCATTTGTTCAGTATAACAGTGTTAACGATGTAAGCGTTGCCAACTTCCGCCTGCGTTATAATCCGAAAGAAGGAAATGACCTGTACATTGTTTACAATGAAATCAGGCCAACAAAAGATTATGTAGATAATGGTTTGGAAGAGCCCAAATTCTTAAACCGTATTTTACAGGTAAAATATGTGCATACTTTCCAGTTGTAGAAAATATATTTGAGTAAAAAAGGCTAAGCAGGGGGCGAATTTTTGTTCCCTGCTTTGTTATGTCATTTTTTGTGAAAAAATCTTTGCGAATCATTTTGCACTCCTTTTTCCTCAGGAACAGCATTAAATGTACAATATCCAACATTGAATAATCAATTTCCAAATTAGCTCCCAATAAGCTGTTTTTTCATATTTCTAAATTGATTATTCATCATTGAATATTCTATATTTATCTCACATTTTTCCCCGATAATAATGCTTAAGCATGTTGAAAAAGGCCTAATCAACCCGATTTTACAGTCTTTGGGAAAATCTACCCCATATCTGATACATTTTAATTGTTGAAAAAGCGTTGGGTAGATTAGTTTTGTTGTCAAACAAGATTAAACCAATGAGGACATTTTCAATTTTCTTCCTGTTTGTTGCCCTGATGGGATGCAATTCAAAAAATACCAAACAAAATTCAACTCAAGCCGAAAAGCCGTTGTGGTCCGTAAAATTTGCTGAAACCGTTTTACACGAATCCGACAGCCTTATCTATTACCAACGCGAAAAACCCAAATACGAGTACGATTACGCTTTTTTGGGCGATGCAATTTATAAGTTGAAAGACATTGATCCAAAATACGGCGCTTACCTAAAAGATTATATCGATTTTTTCCTGCATGATGATGGCAAAATTGACGGGCAAAAAACTTCGGATTACAACATCGACCGCGTGCGCCCCGGAAACAGTATGATTACCTTGTACCAGGACTACGGCGACGAAAAATACCGCCTGGGTATTGAAACTTTGGTGGATCAAATGAAAGGTCAGCCGCGCACCAATTCGGGCGGTTTCTGGCATAAAAAAGCATATCCTTATCAAATGTGGCTCGATGGTTTGTACATGGCGTCACCGTTTTTAACCCGCTATGCAAAGGCGTTCGATCAGCCACAATGGTTCGATGAAGTTACTTTTCAGTTGCAGGAGGTGTACAAACACACGCTCGATGAAAAAACCGGGCTGGTATACCATGCCTGGGACGAAAGTCGCGAACAACGTTGGTGTAACAAAGAAACCGGGCAGTCGAAACATTTTTGGAGTCGTGCAACAGGCTGGTACATGATGGCTTTGGTTGACGTGCTGGAAAACCTGCCTGAAGATCATAAAGACAGGGAAACGCTAACTACCATCTTAAATAGTTTGAGCGAGGCAATCCTTAAAGTTCAAGATGCAGAAACCGGATTATGGTACCAGGTGATGGATATGGGAGGCGAAGAAGGGAACTATGTGGAAGCATCGGGATCGGCAATGATAATATACACTTTTGCCAAAGGAGCTAAAAATGGATGGCTGCCGCAAAGTTATCTTGATACTGCCAATACCGCATTCGATAGTTTGGTTGAAAACCTTGTTTCGGAAGATGAGAATGGTTATGTAACTTTAACCAATACTTGCGGAGCGTGTGGTTTGGGCGGTAATCCTTACAGGGAAGGCGATTATAATTATTACATTTCGGAGAAAAAAATTGATAACGACTCAAAAGGTGTGGCACCGGTGATTTTAGCAGCAATAGAATTAAATAAATAAACTGGAATACGATGAAGAATTTGATTTTAGTACTTACAATCCTTGCCTTTGCGGCTGTTGCTTGTACCAACAATAAATCCAAAGAGAAAGTAGCAGAAAAAGCTGTTGAAGTGCAAAAAACACAAGCTTATCTTGGCTTAAAAGATGGTGGAGAATGGAAATGGGTAACCAAAAACAACGGCAACGAACAATGGGAGTATCAGGGTGGCGAATTTCATCCGATAAGAGAACTGAAAGTGGACGAAAAACATACCGATCATGCATTTGATATACAGTTTGAAGGACCGGGCTGGGAGTCGGATAAAGTGGGCTACCGCATTTACCTCGACTGGCGAAATGCCATTGATATTTTTGGAAAGAAAACCGATTCGCTGGTGTTGCATAACGTGGGGCTGGATGGTTTCGATTCGTACCACGAAGTTAGCGACTGGGGTGTTGATGTGCTGAAAGTTGGCTCGTCGCTCGGAATGGGCTCGGTAGCTTTTTGGGATGGTGAAAAAGCAATTCGTGTTGAAAAGACCGACAGCTTGTACAGCGAAGTGGAAAGCGGTGCTAATAAGTCGAAAGTCACTATTAATTACTACGGCTGGGAAATTAACGATACAAAAACAACACTGCAATCGACATTGGAAATTGAAGCAGGAAGTTACCTTACAAAATATACCCATAAACTTAGTGAGGCGCTGCCAAATCTGGCTAGTGGAATAGTAAAGCATGAAGGTACAGAAGTGCAGGTTTTCAACGATATAAAAGAGGGCTGGACTTGTCTGGCTACTTTTGGCGTGCAAACGTTGCAGGAAGATAAGTTGGGCATGTGCGTTTTTGTTAAAACCGATCAGTTGCTGGAAGTTACCGAGGATAAATACAGCGAAGTGGTAGTTATGAAACCCGAAAATAACGAACTCACCTACTACTTCGGAGCTGCCTGGGAACAGGATGCTTCAGGAGTAACTTCATTGGAAGCGTTTAAAGCGTTGCTCACTGAGCAGGCAAAATATATCCACTAAATGAGAAAACTGGTTCTGCTTTTTATTTGTCTGCCGTTTTTGGTTTTTTCGCAGCAAGAAAGTGATTTTCCCAAAGACACTTCTTTCAACGTACAAAGTGCTTACCGGAAGATTGCCAAAGATTTTCCACAGGCAACCATTGTTAAAGAGTTTGATATTCCGGCAATCAATGAAAAGCGGAACATCGTTTACTATTCGTATGGTGAGCGAGATTTGCATATCGATGTTTTTTATCCCAAAATCAGTAAAGTAAAAACAGTTCCCGGCGTGCTGTTAATTCATGGCGGCGGATGGGCGTCAGGAACGAGATCGCATTTGGTGCCCATGGCGCAAAAACTGGCTGAAGCCGGTTATGTGGCTGCTGCGGTAGAATCGCGTTTATCGCCTGAAGCAAAATATCCCGCAAGTGTTACCGACCTGAAAACAGCCTTGAAATGGTTTCGGATTCATGCAGCCGATTTTGGTTTAGACACAGCGAAGATTGCCACACTGGGAACCTCGTCGGGGGCCACAGTGGCTTCGTTATTGGGAACAAACGGGGGAAACCCGTTATTTCCTTCGCATGCGGTGAATGAGCCGGTAAGTGACGAAGTGCAGGCCATTGTAAATATTGATGGCATACTTGATTTTACCGATCCCAACGAAAGCGGAAAAGACGAAAATCCGGCAAAACCATCGGCCGGAGCGCGTTGGTTTGGTGCCACCTACAAACAAAATCCGGAACTTTGGATTGAAGCTTCGCCCTTGACTTATGTGAGCGACGATACACCGCCAACACTTTTTATAAACAGTGCTTTGCCCCGGTTTCATGCCGGACGAGATGAATATTTGAAGGTGTTGAATGAGAATGGAATTTACAACGAAGTACATACCATTGAAGAAACGCCGCATCCGTTTTGGCTGTTCCACCCGTGGTTTGATGAGGCAGTGCCACTTGTTATTTCATTTTTGGATAAAGTGTTGAAGTAGAAATTATATTATTTTTTTTCAAAACTGAAATGGCCCAATAATTACCAGTTTATCGCCCGAATCATCCACTTCGAACAAGTGCGGAATGCGGACATAACGCCCGTTTACACTTTTATGACTGTGTGCCGACAGGAGTAATTTACCGTCGAAAGTGCGGAACAGCATACCATGCCCGAAATTAGGAGGAGTAATCGGTTCTTTTTCCTGAATCCATGGGCCATCCAGTGTGCCACTCTCGGAGTAAGCCACGCCCTGAACGTAATCTTCGAAAGCCCAGCTTGTCCATAACATGCCCAGTTTCCCGGTTTGGGTTTCGAATAACCACGGGCCGTCGGTAACCCGGCTGGGGCCAATGTTGCCTTCGTCATCCTTTTCGCGGCTCCATGGCGAATCGTGCGCCCGAAACAGCACTTTACCTTCGCCAATTGTTCCTGAGAGGTCCGGTTTCAGCTCTACTTTTTCAATGGTTCCGTTCCAGTTCTGCAGCCATTCGTAACAGTAAACCATATAGGGTTTCCCGTCCTTATCTATCCAAAATGTTCCGTCTAAAGTGGGCATGTCGGCCGGCAGGTAAGTCGGGTCTTTCATCGGTACATAAGGCCCATCGGGCTTATTACTAACCAAAACATGACTGGCCCGTCGTTCTATCTCATTGCCTTTTACGGTATCGATAATCACATCGCGGTTGGTGAAAGTGGCAAAGTAGTAATACTTGCCGTTGTATTGATGTAATTCGGCCGCCCAGATCATTGGCTTCGGTCCCATCCACGAATCAGGATCGGTTTGGGCAACAACAAAAGGGCCGGTCCACGAATTCAGATCTTTACTCTTCCAAAGCAGTCCTCCTGTTCCGGTCATATAATAGGTGGCAGAGTTTTTATCAGCAAGAATACAAGGATCGCTCAAACGAATAGAATCCAATGGAATATTCTCTTTAACCTCAGGTTTCCGGGTTTGAGCTAAAAGGGGGGCAAATGTGGTAGTTAAAAATAGAAACGTTAAAAGCTTTTTCATAAGTTTTGGTATATGCAGTATTTATTAATCGGGGAAGGTACTATTTACTCAATTTGTAAACTTCGCTACCGGCTAAAAGAAAACATCCCAGGCCGTAATCTTCAAAATCGGGTTTGCTGGTGTAGCTTACCGGTTGCCCGTCTTTTGGTTCTTTTCCTGTGCCTTGAACATAGCCTAAAAATCCGCTGTCGTGAACCGATTCGGTGGACAGTGCATTCCATCCTTTTGTTATTGCCGGCATATATTTTTTTGCTTTCAGAATACCATTGTTCACACCCCATGCCATGCCGTAAACAAAAAGTGATGTGCCTGTTGTTTCTTTCCCGCCGTAATTATTCGGGTCGTGCAGGCTGGCATTCCAAAAACCATCTTCGCGCTGAATGGGAAGAACAGCTTTCATCATTTCCTTGTAAGTTTTCAGGTATTCTTTGTAGTGTGGATCGCTTTCAGGCAAAATATCCATTACCCGAACCAGTGCCGCCACTACCCAGCCATTGCCGCGGCTCCAGTAGCAATCTTCACCATTGGGCTCGGTGTAAGGCGGCAAAAAATCGGCATCGCGCCACCACAAACCATCCTTTTTATTGTACAAACCTTGTGTAACTTTGGTGTCCATATACATTTCGTACATGCGTTCCGAGTACTTGCTGTCTTCGGTAAGCACGACCAGTTTCGCAAATACGGGCATGGCCATTTGCAAGGCATCAATCCAGTCCCAGTCATCAATTTTATCGCCTTCCATCATCAAATTTATCGAAGTCCGGATGTCATTTATGCGCTCCGGTTTTTGTTCGATATTATACAGATCGATGTACGTTTGTCCGGCGCACTGGTTGTCAGCGTTCCGGGTTTTTAAACCGTCACGCAATCCCCAACGGTGCGCTTCTCCCCATTCAATTGCGTATTGCAAATAGGCCGGGTCGGGTTTAATGGAATAAAAGGCCATCAATCCTTCGTAATACACGGCGCGTGTCCAAAGATTGCTGGTGCGTTCTTTGTTTGTAATTACATTCACCCCCGGATCGGGCCACTTATTCATCAGGTGGGCATTGGCAAGCTCCATTTTATCAACTATTTCCTGTTTGGAAGGGAGTTGCTGTGCTGTTGTTATTGATGCTGAAAGAATAAATAAGCTGATTAGGGAAAGCAATGTTTTTATTCTCATGATGAATTTGTTTTTGATGAATAATTATGTGGTTTTGTTAACGTAGTCCGAAATAAAAATACAAAGTTCGTTTTACCGGTTTATCCATTGTATTTAGTTCACCGGCAGGTCCAAGATTCCATGTGTCGTTGCTGATTCCCATGGCCAGTTTTGTTCCGAGCGGAGGAATACCATCGAGAAAAGAGATGTTTCCAACAGGCAATGCCGGGTAATTCTGCGACCCCGATATACCGTAAAAATCAAAGAGGCGAACGAACAGATCGTCTTCCTGTGCAACAACAGTAAATTTGCCGTCAACGGTATTAAATTCCATCCACGAAACATCGGCGTAATAACCTTTAAACTGCGGACATTGCCAGTTGTTATCGCCCGGAAGTACATTGTTGTACAAACGCTGAAAAACATCTAGTCGGCCACCCTGCAAACGGTTTTTCCAAACATGTGCCGGTCCTTCGCCCAGCCATTTTGCACTGATGATATCCGACTCCGGGAAATCGAAACTGATGCCGGTAAAATACTGTTCGCCTTCCACCCGGTATTCGTAATCCAGCTGCAGCCAGCCACTGTTGTACATGGTCCAGCTTAGGTTTTTGATGTCGCCGTTGTAGACCATATCAAGGCGGTAGCTGTTGTTGCTTCTGCTATGTTCTATATTTTGCAATTCAGCATTTCCGCTTACCAAAACCGGGCTGTTCGAAAAGGGCAGGGGCAAACCAAAATCGTTGGCGAGCGAACGGATAGTACCATCTTTTTTGCTAAAAGTTATTGCTATCCCAGAGGCTTTTAACGTGATTAACGAATCGTTCTCGTTAACTTCAACCGTCGCATTAATATCGGTATTGCCAGCCTGTTGTTGGATGGGTAGAATATTATCTTCTTCAATGCCCAACGCTTTTAGTGCTTTCAAACGCTCTGTTTCGTTTTCGTCCAGTGTTTTCTCTACCAGTTTAACCACCTGGTTGGCATTGCCATCGGTCTTCCAGCTCCAGCAGTATATTTCGTCACCGGAAGTATCGAATGCACGCAAATAAAGTGCATCGTATTGTTTGTAATTGGCCGGCAGATCCAAAAAAAGTGTTCCTTTCTGAACAGGTGCCACATCAGGACTTTCCGCCGTTCCGCTTTTTATCACTTTATGAAAGGCGCCGCGTTGTTCGGGCAGACTAAAATCTACCAGTTGCCATTCAAAACGAATCTCTTTCAGATTGGTAAAATGGTAGCGGTTCTCCACCTGAATTGAGCCATCAAAATCTTCAGGTAATTTCTCCATCCAAATTTTTACGGGGCTGTATATTTCGCGCATGGCATAATAACTGCCTTCTTTTTCGCGGTGAGGTCCAACCAGCCCGTCGGGGGCGTTTACGCGGTTGGCATCGATAACATTGTCCATATCGGTACGTACCAATCCTTCGTCGGCCAGCACCCACGAAAATCCTCCTGCCGATCGTTTCGAGTTCCAGAATAACTCCCAAAAGTCGGCCAATGCTGTTGCTCCGCCACCGTCATCTTGCGCATGCAAAAACTCGGTAGGCATGAAAATCAAACCTTCCTCCAGTATTTTTTTCGAGCTGTAATAATTTTCGTAATGGTTGCAGTCTATTCCGTTAAAATCATTTCCGGGGCGGTGGTGCGCATGAATTACCGGGCGTTTCGACGGATCGAAAAAACCATAATCGTCGTCCAGTTCCTTGTTGGTACCGCCCTCGTTTCCGTTGCTCCAAAAAATTATGGAAGGATGGTTTACATCGCGGATCACCATTTCTTTTACCAGTTTACTGCCCGATTCGGTGTCGTAAGCATTTTGCCATCCGGCCAGTTCATCCAGCACATAAAGCCCCAGCGAGTCGCAATACTGAAGAAACGTTTTATCAGGTGGTAGTGCGAACAGCGAACCGCATTCATATTCATGGCTTTAATAAGTTTTACATCATCCAAATCGATTCGCGGATTTACACAACGTCCGGTTTCGGGCCAGAATACATGGCGGTTTACGCCTTTCATTTTAATCTTTGTGCCGTTCAGATAAATGCCGTCACCTTCGCGTATTTCAATGGTACGGAATCCAAATTTCTCAGTGAGTTCGTAAATGGTTTCACTCTCATTTTTTAAACTAACTTTTACAGCATACAGATTTGGTGTTTCTGCCGTCCATGTATTTGGATTTTCGATGTCGCATGACAACTCAAGCAGCGAATCGTCTTTTGAAACTGCACTTTGACATGTTTGTATCAGATTATCATTATTATCGAAAATTTGTGCCTCAATAATCTGATCGTTTTCCACATTAACCGGAAAAGTTTCTATTGTAAACGTACCATCTGCTTGCGCATTTATAGCTACCCGGTCGATGTAATTTTGGGGCACGGCTTCCAGGTAAACCGGGCGAAAGATGCCTCCAAATATCCAGTAGTCGGCATAACGTTCGGCATGGTTCACCGATGCATTCGACGACCACTTATCGACTTTCACTTCCAGCAGATTTTCTTCGTTTGGTTTTAGTTTGTCAGTAATGTCGTATTTAAACCGATAGAACGATCCCTGATGAATGGGCCCGGCCAACTCTCCGTTTATCTTTACTTCGGTGTCGGTCATCGAGCCTTCAAAAACAATAAATACACGTTTGCCATTCCAGTTTTCAGGCAGGTTGAAACGATGTTTATACAGACCACTTTCTTTCGCAAACTCAAACTTCTTTCCGTAGGTACGGTAATCGCGGCCGTAATCGTATTCGCCAAATCCCTGTTGCTCCCAGTGCGACGGAACTTCAATCCTGGTCCACACACCGCTTTTTCTGCCTGCCGTGCAAAAGAAATCCCATGCAACAGTGTTTTCATTATCGGTGCCCGAGAGGTATTTAACTTCTTTTTTTCCTGGATTTGCCCAGCCGACTGTCAGGAGTGCGGCAAGAAAAAATGTTGCGGTAGTTTTTATAAGTAGGTTCATTGCTCGTGTTTTAATCTATTTGGATGGAGAAGTCCTTCCCCTTAACCTCAATAATGGCTTGGCGCGTATTTTCCTGGTACGACCAGTTATTGGCGCCATAAATACTTTTGGGTTTGGTTGCCCGGTTAACAAGAATAGTATAATCATGGTCTTTCTGACCTTTCACCTGAATCAGGTTGCCGTTTTGACTGGTGATTACCTCTACTTCCGAGTAGTAAAATCCATCGCCAAGCGGTTCGTAAAAATACAGCGAGGCATCTTCCTGTTTCAGAATATACAGGCTGAATTTCGCTGAATACAAGGTGCTATCTCCATTAATCAGCGCTTGCGTTTCTGTTGGATTGACCGGGATAATAACAGCATCGGCATTGCGGTTGATGGTTTGAAACTGTTCTTCAAGCGTGTGGATTGTTGCTTCCTGAACCGATTGTGATTTGGTTTTTATTAATTCGGGTTGCTGAATATTATTACACTCAATAAGCTCGATGGGTTGGCCGGTAGCCGTTTTTAGCACAACGTTTTTCATGGTCCAATCGCTGGCATAACTCAGCTGGCCGCTTTCTTCAGCTTCTACCGAAACATTTTTCCAGCTGATGTTGTGAATGTGACGTTCGGAATAAGCATTGGCATAAAATGCACGTTTAGCCTTTTCCACTTTTATATCGCTGAGTGTTATGTTTCTGAATTCAGGAATTCCCTTTTCTTCGGGAACGACACGCTGACTCAGTACCCGCCAACGATCCTTTATTTCCGCTTCAGGAATATTGTCGGGAATAGTGCAGTAGCTGTATTCTGGGTACCAGTTCAGTTCAAAATGAAAAGGATTAGCTACGTTCTCCATTTTTATGTCGTGAAAATGAATGTTCTCGATAACTCCGCCACGTACTTTGGCCGATTTAAAACGTATCCCGATATTGGTACCAATGGCTTTTAACCCATAAACTTCGATGTTACGCATGCCGCCCGAGGTTTCACTTCCCAGTGTAATTAAACCATGACCGGCGCGAGTGATACAATTCCGGTAAACGATATTTTCGGCCGGACGGTTTACACGCAATCCGTCAGCGTCTTTCCCCGCCTTTATGCACAGATTATCGTCGTTGCAATCGATGTCGCAATTCTCCACCAGTACATCTTTTGAGGAGTCGGTATCCACTCCATCAGAACTTGGCCCGTGGCCGCCAATGTTGTTGCGAACCACCAATCCGTCAACATGTACGCGGGTACTGTAGGTCAGCGAAATGGTCCAGAATCCCGCACGTTTTACGGTAAAGTCTTTCAGCAGCACATCTTCCGATTTCCAGATAACGACAGGGCGCACACGCTCGCAATCGTAATCAACGGCCCAGCGAATACCTTTGTCTTTGTACTCGCCCCACATGCCACCACTGTATTTCGGATCGCCCCAGAATTTATCCCACCAGTATTTGCCGTTTCCGTCGATCACTCCTTTTCCGGTAATACGCACATTTTTCTCATTGTAAACATTGATCAGCGCCGCCGGCCATTCCATTTCTATTCCGGCAATTCGTGTCCACTTTCGCGGGTAATAATCGTTATTTTGAATGGCCTGAATCACCACTCCCTCCCCAATGTGCAGATCCACGTTCGATTTTACAAAAAGGGCTCCTGACAAATACGTTCCTATGGGGAAAATTACTTTGCCACCTCCGGCTTCTGTTGCTGCGTCAATGGTATTTTGAATGGCTTCAGTGGCCAGAGTTATTCCATCGGCAACCGCTCCAAAATCGGCTACATTGAAAGTTTTGTCCGGAATCGTAGCGAAGTCGTCATTATAAAAAATACTTTCCAAATGTTTTACCAGCTCACTTTTGTGTGCTTCTTTTGTGGCCCTTTGCGAACAGGATAAAAGCAGCGACAAAAATATAATGGTTATCGATAATCGTTTCATTTTAATTGTTTTGATCCTTTTCTGTTAGTTGAATAATTCGCACCGGTCCCAACAGTCCCGAAGGAAGTGGCTCCCAGTTTGCTGCCGTAAAAGTGCCGTCTGCACCAACGTTTTCTCTTTCGTGAGCCGCAAAGTTGATATTGTAGAATTTCTTGTAGTTCATGTTATTCTTGTCCATATCGATAATGCGGTTGGCCATCAGGTTGGTAACTTTTAACTCTAGCGAATTTTCAGCTTGTAGCAATTCTTTGGGCAGTACAATTTGAAAAACCGGACCGATCAGAGTCCCTAAATAATTTTCATTTAGCCACACTTCGGCTGATTCGTGTACTTCTCCCAAATCAAGTAGATAATTATTTTCGCTGTTTTCAGGTATTTCAAAATTGGTTTTATAACTGGCTGTACCCGAGAACTTTTGCAGCTCTTCTGATTGTGCTGACCACGATGTTAATCCTGTGGTCTTATAAGACGCAGGCAAAGTTGGCCCTCCTTTTTCAAAGGTGATTTCCCATTCCCCATTTAGTTCTGTTTTTGTGTTTGATTGTTGCCAAAGTGGATTAGGTTCAGCTGTTACTTTGTTAGAATACCATTGCAGAATTAATGTTTCACCGGGTTTTAATTGGAGGTAAACCTGTGTTTGTCTTTCGTCATTTTTTTGAGTAAGTGCTTTCCCAAAAGTTTTAGTCATTGGATTAAACAAAACTGCTTCTTTGCCTGATTTCTGAACGTTGATCCATTGATCAAGTGGTTTCTCTGTCCAATTTGCGATAAAGTAGCAAGCTCCTTCTTTACGTTCAACCCGGTTATACCAAAGTCCTTGCGGAGCTAATTCTTCACCGTAAACTCCAGTAGCATTTAATAGGCTTTGTACGTTCTCACCAACCAGAATTTTTCCATTGCCAGATGTTGCTGACAGGTAATTTTCTTCAGTCTTAAATTGTAGTTTTTTAAGTAGTCTATTTATCTCAGCTTGTTGATTTTCAAAATTGTTTAATCCCGGAACTTTTACGGGAATTTTATTCTCAAAGATTATAGTTGCTCCGTCTTGTGCCAACGTAAAAAGGTGTTTTAATGTCTCCAAAGGCATTGACGTACAATCAGGAATAAGAATGGTTTTGTATACGGCTCCCGCAGACTGAATTTCGCCTTTCGAGAAGTTCAATTTCTTGATCTGCCTGTCGGAAATATAATCAAACGATTGTCCCTGGGCAAGGAGCTCATTGCTGATTTTAGCAGTCAGTTCTTCGCTGTGGCCGCCAAAATGCGGAAGGATATTCCGGTCTCTTTCCGTCCATACATCGTAAATGGGAAAATACAACAGGATGTCGTTATCGGGTGTTGAATTTTGAATAAACGACTGGCAGTTGGCGATGTAATTATTCACCGTTTTTAAATCGTTCCACCAGGTGTTGGTTGGCGCAAATTGAACAGCTGCGTAAAACATCCATCCGGGCCATTTTTCTTCCAGGGGTGAGTAAGGCGTACCGTGATAAACGATGTGGTTAACCCCGTTTCTAAGATAATTGTCGGCATTTTGTTTTACATCGGCCAGGGTGCTTAAAAAGTGTTCGTTGAGCCAGGTAGCAGCTTCGCAGGCAATTAGCGGTTTCCCCGAAGTATGTCCGGCAGATGTTGCCATTTTTATGCGCATCGGGTCAGTTCCTTCAGTTTCAGGAATGTGACTGGCTTCGTACAGATCCAAAATTGCCGCTGGTGAACCATGTGCCTGGTTGCGGATGATTGCATTGTGCGATTCGGCCCAATCTGCCCATACAACGGTGAATTTTTCCAACAGTAAATCGGAAATGGTTTCGCGGTAATCGCACAAAACACGCTGGTTGGTCTCTTCATCCAGACCGCCAAAAAGCGCAGGAAGTTTTGTCTTCAGATTGTAGCCTCTGCGTTTTTCAAACTCTTCAAAAAAGAGGGGAGTCCAGTTGGCATCGCCGTATGCGTCATCAACTTCGTATGAGTCGTTAAAAAATGCCCGAAGCCCTGACAAATAGATGTCTTTGGCATTTTTATCAAAATCGGCTAAAAACAGTTTTGTGGCCTCTTCCGAAAAATGGTCGATCACATTTCCTTCGCCACCGGTTCCCGCACGCTCTACCATTTTGCCGTGCCAGCCCTGAAAAACTGCGTATAAATCCCAGTTTCCTTCGGGAGCTGCCCAATCGAGAATCCCGTTTGCGTTAACGAAACTAGTTAAATCAATAGATTTCCCTTGTTCGTTAAAAGCCATCAACGTTTGCAGTGGAAGCGGCTTTTCGAATCTTACCTGGTCGAGTGCTAATTCCTGTAAATTTGTATTGCTGCTGATGGGGAATTTTACTTCCGAGATATCCACTTTTTTATTTACGGCACGTACTAATGAAGGCTGAATAAACTCAACTTTTTCTGTTAGTTTTTCGCCTGTTTTTAGGTGGTACTTTTTATACTGAAGGTTTTTGCAGGCGTGTTCTGCATCAATCCACGGACCGCCAAACGGCCAGCCCGAAGCATTGGCCAGATCAACTCCCAAACCAAGACGATTCGCTTCTTTTAATGTATGTTCAAACATATCCATCCATTGCGCCGATTGAAAAGAAATGGATTTGTCTTCGTCGCCTTTTACATCGTAAATGGGTGTAATTTCTACACCTCCAAAACCTGCTTTGGCCAATACTTCGAGATTGGCGGTTAAGTTGGTTTTGTCAACTGCACTTCCGTGCCACCACCAGCGTGTCCAGGGTTTGGTTTCGTTATTTTGTTCCGGCCACTGCGGGACTGTCGTTTTTTCGCACGATGAGAACACCAGAATAGTACAAATAAACAGGATCAATCGGTGTATGTTTATGGCTTGTCTCATCGGCAGAAATTATTTTATCGTTGATTTATTTTGTTTTCCATACAAGTACACCGGCAGTTGGAATGTTTTTGTCTCCAATCAGAATTTCTGTATTGGCAGGTAATTCCATATCGTAATCAATATTGGAGTAATTCACTGCAATTCCGTAACCGTCGCGGTATTCAACCATAACACCTTCGGGATAATCTTTTACATCGATAGCGAGACGATCGTACAATTTATCAAGAACCGCACGCTCCAGTTTCCCATCGTGACTGTCGGCGCCAACATAAGTAACAGTGCCGTTGCCCAAATTATTGAATGTTACAGCTGTTTTCCCTGTATAATAATCCCCACTAAAAGTTCCCCAGCTTTCGGTGCCGTTGTTGGTGTGCATAATGTCTCCCCAGGTTGTCCAGGCGTATTTCTTATTATCCATTACCACTGTGTCGGGAGCAAAAGGACGGAGTAAATCGTAGAATTCAATTTCACCGCCAATCAATTCGTAAAGCGGCTCGGCATGTTTTGCCTGCCACAGATGTCCCAACTCATCCTGATGTCCGGTACGAACCGACATAACCAGGTTGCCACCGTCCTTTACATATTCCGTGAGCTTGTCAACCAACTCTAAACTCATTTGTTGGTAAGCCGGAAGAACGAGTACCGGATACTGAGAAAAATCCATAGTGTCGCGAATAAAATCAACCGGTGCGCCAAATGCTTTCAGGGCTTTATAGTATTTTAATACATGAGCTTCTGTATCCCAAACATTGGTTTGTTTGTTGTTGTTTATGGCAACCGTGTTGTCCGGATCGTACAAAATAGCCGTCTTTCTGTTTAGATAATCCTGAGGAATTTGCCCTTCAGAAGGATTGTTTCGCAGTACTTCAATTTCCTTGATAAACGCTTCATATTCCAGACCGCCCGGTGTTGGTGTTACGCCATCGGGACCAACAATTCCGTAGTGGTACTGTTCGTAGCCGTAAATAGGCGCGCGGAAACGGTAAGTGCAGGTAAATTGGCTGCCTCCGGCAAATACGTGCCATAACCACAAACGTACTGCTCCCGGCAATGGTTGCGAGTTGATCGATCCCCAGTTTACCTGTCCGGGTTGCAATTCCATCACCCCGTAAATGGGCGATAAAGGCCTGAAATAATCGTTGGCCATGGCAATGCGCGAGTATTCACCAACACGGTAACCTTTTGGGCCAATTCCGTGGTGCTCGCCGTAAATCATGTAACGGGTGTAGGTAATAAAGTCGAGTTCTTTACTGGCGCCAACATAACGTGCGTCGTAGTAAGGGATATAGTTGGTAGTGATCCACTGATCGGGATTGGCGTAAGGACGAATGACCTTTGCCTGGTCATCCAGAAAACTTGATGTTTCGTAATCGCAAAAACGACTGTGATCCAAACGCTGGTAAAGGTTCATTCCCCATTGCGAGTGCTTTGGGATGTTTATCTGGTTGAAACTGGTGTAAGTGCCACTCCAGAAGTTGGTTCCCCAGGCATCGTTCAGTGTTTCAATATCTCCGTATTTTTTTTGCAACCACGCTCTGAAACGTTCTTGGGCATCATCGCCATAATCTACATTGGCGGCAGGTTCGTTATCCAGTTGCCAGCCAAAAATCCGGTCGTCGTTGCCATAATGTTTGGCCAGTTCTTCTATCATTTTCAGTGAATAACTACGGTAATATTCATTCGAGAATGATGCATGTTGGCGCGATCCGTGATCCATCGAAGTTCCGTTTTCGTGTTGTTTGAGAATATCGGGATGTTTACGAACCAACCAAACGGGTGGGGTAGCGGTTGATGTACACATTACCACTTTCATGTTGTATTTGTCGGCCAGCGCCACTGCTTTATCAAGCCATGAAAAGTCATAAACGCCTTCTTCTGGCTCCAATTGTGCCCACGCAAACTCGGCAAAGTGGGTAAATTCGAAACCCATTTCTGCCAACTTTTTAATATCGCGTTCCCACTGGCTTTCGTCCCAGTGCTCCGGGTAATAATAGGCGCCTACAGAAGTCAAGTCTTCAGGTGGAAAAAAGTTCACTTGTTGGGCGGAACTGCTAAAAACACCAAAACAGAAAAACAGAAAACCAAACAGTATAAATTTAGAATGGAAAGATGGTCTTTTCTTCATGACAATAATTTAAATTTTAATTTCAGAAAGCTTCGTTTTTTTAATGACGTACTTACTTTCCAAAGTATCTATACGCCGGGAACAAAATTAAATGAAAGTAAGAAAAGAAAGGGGTGGATTTGTTAAACTATTGGGTATAAAAAATAAAATTCTAATGGTACTATTTTGATTTTTTCTCTTTTAACGGTCGAGGTCAAAGCATCGCAGTCTTCCTGCGTTTTATGCCGGCCTTCCCTAAAAGGAAAGGCCTCTTTTGGCCTGATCCCAAAGTTTAAAATACCGGGATTTTTCGGGTGAATGTTTTATCATTTATATCCATAACACGAACAAGATAAATTCCTTTTTTATTACCCGAAACCGGGAGTTGTACTGCAGACGAATTACATAGGTGTTTTGCAATGAGTTTACCTGTAATATTATATACTTCAACGCTTCTTACGCCGGTGTAATGATTGATCATCAAAGTCTGCCCAATGCCATTGTAATACATGCTGATGGCATCTTCATTTCTTGCAACATCGTTAATTGATGTGTGTACTCCATCTTCATCTTGTTGTTCAGTAATTTCAGCTACAAGCGAATTGAGGTAAACTTCAACGTTAGGGTAGAGACCGTCAACAGTGGTTAGTTGTGCATCCGACGGATCGTTCGGATTTAAGGCGTTTGCAGTTTCCCAGGCATCGGGCATACCATCTTCGTCGCTGTCGTCGGGTGCGGTGTTCGATGTTAGCAAAGGCCATCCGCCAACAGCACCCTGCGAGTCGATCAAACCGTTCGTACTTCCGTTTCCACCTTCGGGGTAGGTAACCGTTCCCGTGGCTGTTTCATGAATAATCCGATTGTCAACAGAATCATAGGCCAGACTGGCACCTACAAAATCCAATACTTTCAAATAGGCTTCTTCGGCTGAGTGAGTGACTACTTCGCCTGCATCGTATTCGGTATCAGAAACCAGATCGCTTTTAGTTACGCCGGGTGCATAAGTGTCAAACGACGAGCTCATATCAACACCATCCCAGTTGTTTTCGCTTACCGAAGCACTTGCAGTCATATAGTTTCCGTCGATAAAGAACGTTCCGTAAATACCTGCCGGCTGGTCATTTCCTCCGTTGTCGGCCCACGGTTGAATAATCCGTGCAGTTTTCGACGATGAGGTAGCCGGACCGGATTTGTAGTAATTGTTCACCATATTGTATCTTCCGCCTTCCGCGGCATAAACACTGTTGGCACCCCAGTTGTAAATTACGTTATTCCTGAAGTCCACCAGTTCGTATTCCGCACGGTTCGAATAGCGGCTTCCGCAAAACCGCGGATTACGACTATCGTGATGAGCCAGCAGATTGTGATGAAACGAGGCTTTTTCGCCACCCCAGATACCACCGTAACCGTGTGTGCCTTTTTCGTGTACCGAAATACGCAGACTTTCAGAGAGAAGACTCCATTGCAGGGTAAAGTTTTCGTTGTTATAAAACGAGGCACATTCGTCGGTCGACCAGCTCATAGAGCAGTGATCGATAATGATATTTTTTTGGTAACGTCCGCCAAGCGCATCATCTTCCTGCTCAGTTTCATCACCCATTCTGAAACGCATATAACGAATAATTACGTTGTCAGCTTCAATTTTTACCGGATAATCGCGCAAGGTAATACCATCGCCCGGAGCAGTTTGTCCGGCAATAGTGATGTCGTTATTCGAAATTTTTAACGATGCTTTGAGTTGGATTGTCCCCGCCACTTTAAAAATCACAATCCTCGGATAGTTTCGACTGATTGCATAACGCAAACTACCTTCCTGCGTATTGTCTTCCAACGTGGTAACATAAATTACCTGTCCGCCACGGCCACCGGTTACATATTTTCCAAAGCCTCCTGCACCGGGAAATGCAGGCAGGGTACTTTCCTGTGCATGAGCCGCAAAAAGCAGTGAGCAAATAAAAACTACAATTAAACAGGGTTTGTAAAAAGTTTGCAGGTTTACTCGTTGATTGTTGTTGTCCATTCTCCTAATATCTTCTTAATTGTATATTCTGATACTTTTTTTGCAGGTAACTGATGCGCCCACTCCACTCTGTTTGTATTTGCTCCCGGTCCGGAACTATTGTATTCGGCATAAAAAGTTGTGGTCTTATCTTCTTTGTTACTCCATTCCTTCCAGCCATCATTGCAAATGTGCTTATCCATAAAACAGTTAATAAAAACAGTTTTGGCGTAAGGTCGCCACGGACGGCCAAGGTAAACGTTGTCAACACCTTTTTCGGCTACCAGGCGACAGTTGAGAAAAACAAAACCAAAAGGCTTGTCGTTTGTGGTACTCGCTGCGGTTATGTATGAATTGCTTCTGCTTACGAGGGTACATCCTTTGAAAACCACAGTAGCCGAGCCAAAAATAAAATCGGTAGTTCCGGCAATGCTGCAATTTTCAAACAGTTGGTTACTGTTCTCTCCATCGAGGTAAGCGGTATCCTGGTTGCCCAACAGTTTACAATTCTTAAACTTACAACGGTTCCCTTCAACATGTAAAGCAACGGCTTGTCCAACAGGTCCTGCTAAGTTTTCGATGGTCAGGTTTTCTGCATAAAAATCGTCAGCTTCCACTTTTAATGTGTAAGTGAAAAAAGTACTGTTTCGCCCGCGATCAATCTTCTTGAAATAATCGTCCCAAACAATGATGGTTTTGTCTCTGTCTTCCCCTATTATCGACAGTTTGTTATTCCACGAAGGAACCGTTACTTTTTCACGGTAAACGCCATTTTTTATAACTATGGTGATACGTTCCGGCGGAAAGGCTTTGGTGGCATCGATTGCTGCCTGAATCGTTTCAAAATCGCCGGTGCCATCTTGTGCAACAGTAATTTTGAACTGAATACCCAATTGTGCCCCGGCTAAAAATGCTGAGAACAGAAACAGGAATATAAAGCCAATTTTATTCATCTTTTACTTTAAATATTTTGCCAAATCAGGCACTATTTCTTTCAATGCTTCGGTTGCAAGCTGAGCAACTTTTTGCGCTCCCTGCTGCGACAAATGTGTGTCGTCTTTCCTGGGTTCCGGGTATTTTTCAGTGGTAATATCGGTCCACAGGTACATTTGTTTCGAAGCTTCATCGCCGAGCGAATTTACCCATTCTTCCGTTAATTTCTGCAAATCGATAAGTGGTACTTCAAGTAATGCAGCAATTTGGCGAGTGGCCACCGGATAGTCGCCATGTGTATCTGTTAACTTTCCGTCCTCGCCGAATTTCCTTCTGACGATGGAAGTAAAAAGAACAGGATTGGCGCCTTTATCACGCGATTGGATTACAAACCTTCGAAGATTTTCGGTGTATGTACCAAACGGAGTAGTGTAACGTGTTGAGTCGTAATCTTTCTGATCGTTATGGCCAAACTGGATAAAAACATAATCGCCGGCCTGCAAGCTGTCGAGCACGGTTTTCCACCTGCCTTCGTCGATAAAACTTTTTGAGCTTCTACCGTTTCGCGCATGGTTTTTCACCGCAACATTCGAGGAGAAATACTCGTCGAGCACCATACACCACCCGGTTTCCGGAAAAGCGTCGGCATTCTTGTTTGCCATTGTTGAGTCGCCCACACAATAAATGCTGAATTGTTTTGGCTTTTGGCAGGCGCTAAAGAAGAGCAGAATAAGTACGCAGAAATAGAACAGTCGTTTCATGGTTCACGCTATTAAAATTTAACTGCTTTTTCAGGCACCTCCGGTCCAATTGTGGTGTATTGTTTTACCTCGGTTTGCTGGTTAGAAATCCTAATGTTTTTACACTGCGAACCATTTATTTTTATAGCATCGGCCGTTTTAAAATCATATGCAAGGCCATTTACATCAACATCTGCACTGTTAAAAATCATCATTGCCACATCTTTGTCGGTTATCAGTTTTGTATCCTTAATTTTAACACCTTTTGCATCAATGATCTGGAATCCGTTATCGGCTTTTAAATGGAGGTTGTTCAGCTCAATATTTTCAAGGGGCATTTCCGGAAGTCCCTGAAGAAAAACGGCCTGCTGTGCTCCGTTAACCGTAACATTGGAGATTTTGATGTTTTTAAACTGTGGTGTTTCTTCGGTAACCGGAACAAGTTCTGTTGATGTTTTCATTCCGCCTGCAGCCAACATTTCAGAAATGGATTGTCCGCCGTAATACAGGTTAAACGAAATGGCATTTGTTGGTATGTTGGTCATGTAAACATCGGAGATAAAAATATTCTCGACAACGCCGCCACGGCCGCGGGTGCTCTTAAAACGCAAGCCCACATCGGTGCCCATAAAGGTGCAGTTTGAAACGTGCATGTTACGCACTCCGCCCGACATTTCGCTGCCAACGGTAACACCACCGTGCCCATGGTAAACAATATTGTCTTTTATGATGAGGTTTTCGCACGGTATTCCGTAACGCCGCCCGTCTTCGTTTTTCCCCGATTTTATACAAATTGCATCGTCACCCACATCGAAATTACAGTTTTGTACCAGTACATTTTTGCACGATTCGATATCGATTCCGTCGCCATTTTGTGAATACCATGGATTACGAACGGTTAGGTTTTTTACGGTCAGGTGTTCAACCCTTAACGGATGAATATTCCAAGCTGGGGAATTCTGAAACACAGGGCCATCGAACAGGATGCGTTTACTGTTTTGTATGCTTACAAACACCGGCCGCAAATAATCGCGTATGGTTTCAAATTCTTCTTTTGTTTGCAGATCGTCGCGCACGTTTTGGTCGCCACTTCCTTCGGCACCAATTTTATATTGCTCTGACGGATACCAAACATCGCCTTCATCGCTTACAATACCTCCTGATTTTACCAGGTCTTTCCAAGCACTCTCCGTAAGTTTCGATTTTTTTACTGCACGCCAGGCGTCGCCGTTTCCATCCCAAACTCCTTTACCGGTAAATGCAACATTTTCAACGTTTCGTCCGTGTATTGGCGACAGACAACGGTACGTATCCAAACCTTCGAAATTGGTTGCGATAACCGGATAAAGATCTTTGTTGGGAGAGAAAAGAATCACTGCACCTTGCTCGGCATGCAATTCCAGATTGCTTTTTAACTCAATGGGGCCGGTTAGCCAGAAGCCGGGAGGAATGGTTACTTTCCCGCCTCCTTTTTCGGTAACTGCGTTTATGGCGGCAGCAAAAGCTTCGGTATTTATTTCAATTCCGCCATTAATTGCGCCAAAATCGGTTATCGAAACGGAGTAGTCAGGAATTTGCGGTTCCTGAATTACAGGCATTTCAAACTCAATTGTTTCGTACAAGTTATTTATGGTTTTGGGAGGTGCACTTTGTTCAGTACATCCCACCGCGAAAACCGCAGCGGCAAGTAATAGATTAGAGATCTTTTTTACTATCATTTTTCAACGTTTTTAATTTCTTCCAGGTTAGAGAACAGTTCTTCTGTCCAGTCTCCAAAAATTTTTTCAACAGCGTATTCTTGCGCTTCTACATCGCTTAGCTGGTGCGACCAGGCAACTCTGTTCCGGGTGCCGGCACCTTCGCCGGTATTTTTGTATTCAGCAAAGTAGGCTGTCTTTTCCTTCTCCGGATCGCGCCAGTTGTGCCAACCTTCAGGTTTTATTTGTTTTCCCAGCTTGCAGCCGATAAAAACGGATTTGCCATAAGGGCGCCACGGACGGCCCAGGTAAAACGAGTTTTCGGGAGCATCGCCGGTGATATTACAATTCAGAAAAACAAAGCCATACTCTGTATTTTCTTCTGTTGACGGGGCAGTAATGTAACCGGCTGTTTTGCAAAAAATGGTACAGTCTACAAAAACGGCTGTTGACCAACCGAAAATAAAATCAACTGTACCTTCGATGTAGCAATTCCGGTAGTACTGTCGGCTGTTTTTTCCGTGCGGATAAAGGGTGTCCTGATTTCCCAGGAAGCGGCAGTTCTCGAAAGCCACTTTGTCGCTCTCGATACGCACGGCAACCGCTTGTCCAACCGGGCCGGCCGAGTTTTCAAATGTTATATTCTTTGCAATAAATCCTTCTCCAAAAATGAAAAACGAAGAGGAGCCGGTCGTACCCATTTCTTCGCCAAAACGGTTCTTTTTACTGGCATAATCATCGTACGTAAGGATGGTTTTTTCGAGCTCTTCGCCAATAAAAGTTACCAGTGTTTTGCTGGCCGGTAGTACCAGCTTTTCTTTATAAACACCTTTTTTTATGAAGATTGTAGTGCGGTTTTTCCTGAAATCGGGAACCGCATCAATAGCTTGCTGAACTGATGTGAAATCGCCGCTTCCATCTTTTGCCACCACAAAATCCCAGGCTTTTGCCGAAACTGTCACTAGCAAAAACAGCAGTAGTATGGTCCATCTATTCTTCATTGCTGAGGTTTTGTGTGTTTAACTCCCATAATCCTTTGTACACCAGTTGGGCAACGGCTTTTGCACCTTCGGGCTGAAAATGGGTATTGTCGTTTTGTCCATCAGGATAAGCCTCGAATTTTCCGGCAGGCAGATTCATAAAATAATTATTGGTAACGTATTCGCGGCCTTTGGCAGTAAAATGTTCCATTGATTTTTTATTCAGATCGATTAACAAGGTTTGGGTTTCTTCGGCAACTTCTTTTACACATTGCGGATAATTACCGTGCACATTTCGCAACGAATCATTTTCCCACGGATAGTTACGTGCCACCGGAGTGAGCAAAATAGGTGTTGCCTGTTGCTGTTTTGTTTGCAGAATAAACAGCCGCAGAAACTCTTTGTAGCCTTCTTCGTTTACGTAGCGTTCCGGTTTTTGCGTGGCTGCATCGTTATGCCCGAACTGCATCAGCACAAAATCGCCGGGTTGAAGTGCATCGTAAACCTGCCGCCACCGTCCTTCCTGGAAAAAGGTGCGTGTGCTGCGTCCACCACGTGCACGATCGTCGACGATTACGCTGTCGGCCTGCAAAAGCGGTGAGAGTTGTTGTAAGCTTTCGCCCGATAGAAAGGGCTGAAAAACCTGCCCCCAGCCGGTTATGGGGTAGCGTTCTTTCTTGTAATCCGAATTTTCGTATTTCGAATAATCGGCCATGGTAGAGTCGCCAATCAGCCACATTGTTATGGTTTTGGTGTTGTCGTTTTCTTGCTCTCCGGCTTGTTTTGCACAAGCCGAAAGAAGAAGCACCCCAAATAAAACAGCTATGTATTTTGCTTTTCCCATTTCTTATTTATCTACCCTAAACCAATCAATATCAACTGTTCCCGAGTCGTTTGTAATGCCTTCGCGCAGGGCAAAGTAGCCTATTTTTGCACCGATCCAGCGGCCCGGTTTTGCTGTAAATGCTTCGCCAACAGTTTTAAATGTTTTTCCGTTGCTGCTATAACTAAAAGTGCATAGCGCATCTTTTTTTACATTTATTCTGAAGTAGATTTCATTGCTGTCAAAAGTTTCCAAATGTTGTTCAATTTCCTTTCCGCCGGTTCGTGCATTTTCGCATTTTGCCACACGCAACTGAAGTTGCTCGTTTATTTGTTTTAACGAAATATACTGGTAATCTTCTCCCATTACCACAAAACCTGTTTCTTCATTGTTGGTGCGGGCATTGAATGTTATTTTGGTAGTGGCCGTAAATTCTTCGGCAGGGAACTTTTGTAACAACAGGTTTGGAATGCTCCAAAGTCCGTCTTCTCCCTCGGGCCGCACAATACAATTCAAACGATAAAACCCAAGGTTTCCCGATGGAAATCCATATAAAATGTGTTTATTGGCCTGCCATTGCCACTGAATTCCCAGCTGATTTCCATTAAACTCATCACTCTCAGGAGGAGTTGAAATCGGGTATGTAGCTCCAACATCCGGTTTTTGGTGGGTAAGCACCGGTTCGCCAATTCCATCGCCGTCTGCATCAAGGCCAATTACCGGCCAGTCGTTTTGCCAGGTCATCGGATTTAGGTGAACAACGCGGCCATAAGCTTCTTTATCCTGAAAATGAATGAACCAGTTTTCGCCGGTTTTTGTATCAACCCAGGCTCCCTGATGAGGGCCGTTAATGTTGGTGTTGCCTTGCGCCATTACTGTTTTTGTTTCGTATGGGCCGTACACATTTTTCGAGCGGAGTACAAGTTGCCAACCGGTTGAAACGCCACCTGCCGGAGCAAAAATATAGTAATAGCCGTTGGCTTTATAGAATTTTGGCCCTTCAACGGTAGGATGAGCGTCGTGCCCGTCGAAAACCATTACTTCGTCGCCGATAACCGCGGTTCCTTCGCTGTTCATTTCCTGAACAAGGAGCACCGATTTTATGCGTGCTCGACTACCTGCAAATGCATGTGTTAAATACACTTTTCCGTTGTCGTCCCAAAGTGGCGACGGATCGATCAAACCTTTTCCAGCTTTTACCAGAATTGGTTCCGACCACGGACCTTCAGCCTGTTTGGCTTTAATCTGATAGATTCCAAAATCAGGATCGGGGTAATAAATATAAAATTCGTTATTGTGGTAGCGGATGCAAGGCGCCCAAACACCGTTTCCGTGTTGCGGAATGTTAAACACGTCTTCAGGAACCTGTGTCGGCAGAGCATAAGTTATAAGCTGCCAGTTTACCAAATCTTTCGAATGAAGTATAGGTAAACCTGGAACACAATTAAATGACGAGGCTGTCATATAATAATCGTCGCCAACGCGAACCACATCCGGATCGGAATAATCGGCATGGATGATCGGATTTTTATAGGTTCCGTCGCCGTTATCGGCCACCCAAACTTTTGAAACTTCCGATTGTGCGCTGCTGAAAAGCGACACACCGCAAAGGATTATCAGGATTATTATCGTTGGTTTTAGGTTCATGTTATTTCTTTTGGGCTACAATCGAGTTCAGGTAAACTTCAATGTTGGTATATTCTTTATTGAGCTTGTAATCGTTGTTATCCGCTTGTTCCGGATTCAGCCCGTTTTGTTTTTCCCACTCATCGGGCATTCCGTCGTTGTCGGCATCGGGTGAAGGAGGAGTTGATTGCAACAGCGGCCAGCCTCCCACATCGGTCTGGCTGTCGATGATTCCTTTTCCGCCGTCTCTGAATTGTTTGCCGACGCTTTCTTTTCCGGTGGTGGCTTCGCGAATTATTCGTTTGTCAACGGCGTCGCGCTGAAAACTGGCACCGGCATTTTGTAATACTTTTTTGTATGCTTTTTTTGCATCATCAGTTTTTATGGCAGTATGTTCAACCGGACTGGTGAGCCGAGAATGGTTAATCATTTCTTGAGTGAGGTTTTTTACCTGTACACCGCCATCCCAGTTATTTTTTGAGATTTCTTTATTTCCTTCAATTACGTTGCCTTTTACATAAAACCAACCTGCGCGGAGTGTGTCGGTATTTCTGCTTTCGCTGAAAAAACTTTGTGTGAGGTTTAGGATGCGGTCGCGCACATCTTTTTTTGTTGCCGGACCGGGTTTATAATAATTATTCACCAGGTTGTAATGGCCTTCTTCGCCACCATAAACGCTGTTGTTTCCCCAGTTGTAGATTACGTTATTTCTGAAATCGGCTTTTTCAAAATCCGGATTGTTGGTGTAGCGCGATCCTTGAAGCCGCGGATTTCGGCTAACATGATCGGAAATAAGGTTGTGATGAAAACTGGCATTTTTTCCGCCCCAGATACCGCCGTAACCGTGTGCTCCTTTGTGATGATCGGAAAGGTTAAAACTTTCGCTGATAATACACCATTGCAGTGTGAAATTTTCGTTGTCGTAAAACGAAGCGACTTCGTCGTTGGCCCAGCTAAAACTACAATGGTCTATTATAATATTTTTGTTTCGCATTCCGGTAATGGCATCCATTTCCTCGTGTGCATTGTCGCCAGGGCGTACACGCAGGTAGCGAATAATTACATTGTCGGCATCAACGCGCACTCCGTAATTTTTCAGGCAAATTCCATCGCCCGGAGCGGTTTGCCCGGCAATGGTAAGATCGCCGTTTTTTATGTGAATGGTTTTCTCTAATTCAATGGTTCCTGATACTCTGAAAATTATGGTACGCGGTCCTTCTGCTTCAATGGCTTTCCTAAAACTTCCGTTGCCTTTATTATTCAGGTTATCAACAAAAATAATCTTGCCTCCGCGACCTCCGGTTGTGTATTTGCCACCACCTTCAGCACCCGGAAAAGCGATTTGCTGTTGCCCTAAAACGGTTTGGATAAGGAGAATCAGAATTATGCTTACCTGTACTTTCATTTTAAAATGAATAAGAGAATCCCCGGGAGTGTTATTCCCGGAGATTCTTTTTAACTAACTAACTAATAGACTAACTATATTAATAACTTAAATATATCGTTTCAAATCTCATTATCTCCATCGTGGATCACCAGCTTCAACTGCATCATAAGCGAATGAGAAATCACCATTATCCGGATCTTCCCACAAACCATCGTAGGTTACTCCCAGTGAAGTTAACTGATCAACAATTGAATAGCCGGAGTTCACGAAATCAGTAGTTGCATACGAATTTGTAATGGTTACTACAATATCGTCGGCAGCACGTATACCGCTAATCGATGGTTCATCTCCATAAGTGGTTGTTCCAAAAATACAGTTGGTAACTTCAACACCGTTGGTTATAACCGCATTTCTAATATCCATTAAATAACGGCCAGAGCTGAATGGCGTTTTGTTGAATGTACAGTTCTCCACAATAATACTTTCGCATGCCACAGGATCATCGTAGCGGATGAAATGGCATTTCAAACTATCGATTGTTGAGTTAGTAATTTTCACAACTGTAGCATTAGTATTGGTTTCTGTAGCACAGAAAACACCGTAGCTACCACTGCTTTTACCCAGGTTATGAATAATACAATCATCAACAAGGAATTCGCCGATGGTTTGATCGGATCCACCGCGCAAGCGCATAATCTGGCGGCCCATGTAGTACATTTTACAACCAATAAACTTAACGGCTCCAATGTTACAGGCTTCGCTTTCCATGTCGAAAACACCGCGAATTTGACCTTGTGACGGATCCATGTTGGTGTAACCGCTCATAAATAAATTCTCGAAAACAATCTCTTCAGTAGGCAAGATGTTTGCGCCAATGTAGAACATTCTATCTCCATCGGTTGCATAAATTACCGGAAGATCGCCGTCCAGTCCTTTAATTTTTATGGCTCTTTCAAGCATCATATCGCCTACGAATCCAAACTGCGCACCGGCAGCCAGAATAAGCACATCGCCCGATTCGGCAGCATTGATAGCAGCAGCCAAATCTTCACCGGCATCAACAAATACATCGCCTTCCATAATGTAATCCTGTACACCACGGCCTTTGTTGCCATTCAAAATAGTGATCACATATTCGCCATTTGGCAGATCAGTGATGGATTTCATTCCGGCAGTTTGCTCGTTGGCTGAAATATCGTAAGAAAGAGTTTCTGTTTCCGAAACAAATTGTAAAGATGTGACTGCTTTTCCCGGTGTCCAGCTAACATCAACACTGTTCAACCCGGTCATTGCGGCATCGTAATCTGTAAAAATATTCTCAGGTAACGATTTAAATGCACGAACTACCCATTTTGAATCGGCTGCAGTGCTGCTTATTGCTTTAACCCTTGCCGAATATTGCGAGTTTCCGGCAGGTAATTCGTAAACATAAGGAACTTCAGCGGGCAATACAGTTGCCGTATGTATAATGTTTGCGAAAGATAAGCTGTCGTCGCTTATTTCCAGTTCATACGATTCTACTCCTTTACTGAATCCCCAGGAGAGAGATACAATGGTTTGGTTACTGATTCTAGCTTCCAGTTCCAGGGGAGTGAATACCCTGTCGAATTCCAGTTCATCCACAACCGGAGTGATATCATCTTCGCAGGCGTTTATTGCGAATAAAGCAACAATGCCCAATAAGATTCCAATGTTTTTAAATATTTTATTCATCTGATTCTTTTCTTTAATTCACATAAACGTTTTTAGTTAACCGGGTCGTTATTCAACATCCCGTTACTTGCATCAATAAATACCTGCCAAATTGGCCAAAATTGGTTTTGGTCAGGATCGTTGGTATAGAGCGAATTGATCTTGTCGTCTTCAAGTTGATCAAAACCAACCCAGTTTTCCTGGTATTCGTATTCTGTCGACATGTCGTCGGTTTCACCTCTTTCCAGTCCGTAAAAATCAAGCGTTTCGCCATCCGGTAAGTAGTTGTAATAGATTTTTGAAGGAACGTCTGCATATTCTCCTGTTTGATTACGCAAGTCATCCATTTTTCCTTTTGCTTCATCCATTTTAGATTTTAGCAGATTCCAGCGAATTAGTGCCTGTTTACGTTCCATTTCTCCACAAAATTCAAAACCATGTTCATCAACAATAGCATTAAACATTGCTTCTTTCGAACTCAATGCATCAACATAAGCATCAACTTTTGTAGACCAATCGGCTTCGTCGAAAGCTCTTTGGCGTAAGGCTTTTAAATATGGTGCTGCTGCTGAAGGACCATTCAATTCATTTTCAATTTCGGCAGCCATCAGCAATACTTCTGCGTAACGCATGTAAATTTTATTTAAACCATCGTCGTTGGTTGATGTTACGTAGCGTGTCATCCATTCGTAACGCCATTTACCAAAATACCAGGTATCAATTCCCATCAACTCCTGAACGGCAGGATTTGATTTACTCCAGCTGTAAGGAACACAAGTTACATCGCGCCGAGTGTCTTTTGCATCGAAATCATAAAATACATGAGGAAGTGGGCCATAAGTACCGCCACGTGGCTGACCGGTATATTGGTCGGCTAACTGGTGACGAACACCGTAAGTGAATAAGTGGCGTCCGCGGCCTTCAGCAAAAGGAACTTCCCAAAGCGACTCGTGACCGGCGGTTATAACCTCTTCGCAATTCTTTCTCCAAACGGTTTCAAAAGTAGGTTCGAGCGATGCAGTTCCGCTGTTTATAATGTCCTTACATTCTTGCAATGCGATTGGATACAATGTGCTTACCGATAGTTCAGGATCTGAACTTCGGGCGATTGAACTACCACGTTGTGAGTAACCGGCTGCTGCCAGGCAAAGACGTGCACGCAATCCTTTAACAAAGGCTTTGTTTACCTGCTCGGTAGTGGCTGTTGCTTCGGTTGCTCCCGGCCATGCTACCAATGTTGCAGCTTCTTCCAAATCGGCAATTACATGCTTGTAAATTTCGTCTCTGTTCGATTTTGGTAAATAAATTGTTTCAGAAGAAATCGGTTCAAAACGGGCAACAATATCTCCGTGCGATTTTAACAAATCGGCGTAGTAGATCGATCTCAGTGTGATTGCTTCACCCAAAAGTTGTCCCATTTCAGTTCCCGGTTCCGGATTTCCGTAAGTACGTAATCCTCTGATACAGATATTTGCACGCTCAATTCCGCGATACAACATTGCCCAGTATACATTATCCCGGTTCATATCGGGGTTTGTAGGAGAATTGATGTAACGCGACAAATCGCCACGTCCGTTTTCAGAAGTTGAGTTGTTCCATTCAATATCGGTGTTTGAACCGTAGTGGGTTAAAAATCGTCCACGATAGGAGTTGGTTTGGCCCATTGGTTCTTTAATTCCATCAATGGCTCCCTGCGCCAACTCAACGTTCGAGAAGATTAACGATTCATCCATTGTTGATTGCGTAGGAGCGTCAAGGTATTCTTCGCAGGAAGTGATAAACACCGCGAAAAATAATATCGTTATATATGCTATTTTATTCATTTTCATAGTTGTTTCAATTAAAAGTTAAGATTTAAACCAAAAATGAATTGCCTGCTTTTTGGATAAGGCGAGTAATCAACACCGGGTGTAAGTGGTGTTTTTCTTCGTGTTGAAACTTCAGGGTCAAATCCACTGTAATCGGTAAGAACAAATAAATTGTTTGCTGTTGCGTATAACCTTAAGTTTTGAATATGTACTTTTTGTGTAAGTACTTTCGGAATGGTATATCCCAGCGTCAAAGTATTCAGGCGTAAGAACGATCCATCTTCAACTGCCCAGTCGCTAAGTACGTATCTCGACATGTAAGGCGACCACATGGTTGTATTGGCATTTAAAGCCTCCAGCGTTGCTGCATCGTTCACCAACTGCCCGTTTTCATCGATATTGGTCCAGCGTTTTCCGTCGGCCATAATATCGATCATATTACGGTAAGGATATCTACTGGTTGATGTGTACTCAATTTTGTTGGCATTGTATACATCGTTTCCGTAGCTCCAGCTAAAAATTGCCGACAGATCGAAATCATAAATGCGGGCAGAAATATTGAAACCACCTGTTGCTTTCGGATTTACATCGCCGATAATTGTATTGTCATCAACATTAACGACACCGTCGCCGTTTATGTCTTTTAGTTTCATTGATCCCGGGCGAACGGTTCCGATAATACTTGTATTATCAGCAACACCGCTGTTCAGAATCCATTCGTCTGCTTCTTCGTCGTAACCCTGGAAATCTGATACTTCGTATCTGCCATCAGACAGGTAACCACGAATCTGTCCTACAGGACTTCCTTTGGCAATCCAGTAGTCGGTGCCGATTTCGGTAGATGCCCAACCTGATGCTACACCAAAATCTTCCATAATGCCGAGCGATTTAATTTTGTTTTTGTTCATACCAAAATTAAAACCTACGTTCAGCCCGAAGTCTTTTTTATCAATGGCAACCCAGTTTAATGAGGCTTCGATACCTTTATTCTCAGTTTCACCCATGTTTCTGAATTGCGAACTGTAACCTGTTCCTGATACCGGGAAATCGATCAGCAGATCAGAAGTGGTATTTAAATAAGTTTCAAAAGTACCACTCAGGCGGTTATTAAACAGCCCAAAATCAATACCAATGTTTCGGGTCACGGTAGTTTCCCAAATCAGGTCGGGATTGGCCATTCGTGATGAAACAGCCCAGTAACCTGATACATCATTAATATAAGTTGTGTTGCTTGAGCTGAACTCCTGTACCATCTGACCGGATACAATATTATTGTTACCCGCAGTACCGTAACTCACTCTTAATTTTAAATTGCTCAGTGCTGAGAGGTTTTCCATGAAGTCTTCTTCAGAAATACGCCATGCAACTGCTGCCGACGGGAAATAGCCCCAGCGGTTACCTTCTGCAAATTTACTTGATCCATCGGCCCTGAATGTGGCAGATACCAAATACTTTCCTTTGTAGTCGTAATTAGCACGACCAAAGAACGAGAGTAGCTTGTTATCAGCACTTATCACATTGTCGATACTTAGTGGTACTCCTTGAGTGGTAAGTCTGAAAACTTCGCTCGAAGTAAAGAATGAAGGATACCCTTGAACTATATCAGTCAATTCAGTTGATTTTGCATAAAGTATTTCCTGACCAGCCAACAGTTTTACACTGTGGTTTTCGTTTTTAATAATGTTTTTAAAATCGAAATTCAGGGTGTTTGTATTTCTGAATGTTTCCTGCTTCCGTTTTTCCATTTCGGCAGCCGGTAATCCCTGGTAGTCGGCATCGGTATAGTTTTTTACGTAGTAGGTACTTTGTCCGTAAAAACGATCCCTGTCGCGATTGTAGGTTTGATAACCTATTTCTGATTTAAAAGTTAAACCGTCGATGATGTCCCATTGGAAACTCCCCCCGATATTCAATCTTGTTCTTCGTTGTTCCTGATCGTTATCGGCAACAGCTGTTAACGGATTGATCATGTAACTTGAAACTTCTTCATCGGCATAATCTTCCAGTCCGTTCATCGGAATAGGAGAGTAGATCATAGAGTGTTTCACCCTTGAATCGGTAGGTGTTGCAGTAGTTTGCTCGATGGCGCCACCACCACCAATTTTGGTTTGCGAGTAACGCATTGAGTAAGAAAGCTTGATGTTATCGGTTGGATTGTGATCTAACTTAAAGTTCACGTTATCACGTTTATAATCCGACCCAAGCATGATTTCTCGGTTTTTAACACCGGCATAGCTAAAATTATATGCAAATTTTTCTGATCCTCCACGAATACTTAAATCGTGGTTGAAAACGCGTCCGGTACGTCCATACACCTGTTCCATCCAGTCGTTTCCAACTTGTCCTGCATACAGGTCAATATCCTGGTAATAACCAAAATATCTTTCATACGACGAAAGATCATCCATTCCGTAACGCAATGCGGCCAATTCGTACTGCCAGTGAACAAAGTCTTCAACCTCGAGGGTATTAAGTGTATTGGCAATATTCTTAAAACCACTGTAAACGTTATAGCTTACTGATACTTTACCGGCTTTACCACTTTTTGTAGTAATAATAATAACACCGTTTGCACCACGTGCTCCGTAAATTGCTGTTGATGATGCATCTTTTAATACATCAATTGATTGAATTTCAGAGGCAGGAATATCAGAAATGGAGCTTACCGGAAAACCGTCGACAATATACATTGGCGAGTTGTCCTGTGTAATTGATCCACCACCACGCACGCGAATTTTAATTTCCGCATCAGGCGATCCTTCTGTAGCCATTACCTGCACACCGGCCATTTGTCCGGCCATTGCTTCGGCAGCAGAAGTTACAGGAATAGCTTCCAGTGCTTCACCGCTTACCGACGAAACTGACCCGGTAATGTCTCTTTTCTTTACAGTACCATAACCAATTGCCACTACTTCTTCCAGTTCTGTCGCCTCCATCTCCAGCGCAACGTTTATTTCGGTTTGGTTATTTACAGGAACCTCCTGCATTGTATATCCGATAAAAGAAAACTGCAATGTGGCAGTTGGGCTTACGCTAAGTTCGTAGGAACCATCTGGCTGAGTAATTGTACCGTTGGTCGTTCCCTTTACAACAACATTAACTCCGGGAAGCCCCTCACCGGAATCCTGGTCTGTTACATTCCCTTTTACGCTGATGGTTTGCGACCATGCAGTAAAAGAAAGAACTGTTTGAAAGATAATCAAAGCTGCTACAGCAATGAGTTTACTCATGTGCAGGCTTCGACTTTTTCGTTTAAGATTTACCATACTTCACATTTTAGGTTATTATAGAATCATTTATTTGGTATTTTAAACTTGTTTGGCGCTTATTTAAAAATGAGAATGATCAGGACAATGATCAGAATGATAAGGATAATTGTAGACACAATAATTACCCCGTTCGTTTTTTTCAAGTTTCGTTTGATCTCGCTCATTAGGTTAGGCGCTAAATTTCACGATGCAATTTAGTTTAGCCTGGGCGAATCAAATAGACTAGGTTTCCCAATAGTAAATGTGCACTTTCCCGACAAGGGTCAGATTTCCCAAATAACGGGATAAAAATCTCGCTGTCGGGACCAGAGACACGGTTGGCGTTTAGTTAATTTGCAGTAATGCAGTAGGTTATGTCTGTTTTGCGCTGTTTGTTTCTACTTTCTTGTTTGACAGGTATTCCGAGGCACTCATACCAAATTCGCGCTTAAAACACTTCCTGAAATGGGAGAGATCTTTAAAGCCAACTTCGTACGCAATTTCCGAAATATTAAACTTTTGCTGATCGAGAAGTTGAATGGCACGTTTTAACCGAATGTGGCGAATAAATTCTTTCACGGTCATGTTGGTGAGTGCATTTAGTTTGCGGTAAAGCTGCATGCGGCTCACTCCAACTTTGTGTGCAAATTTTTCAATATCCAGTTCGCTGTCAGCAATATTTTCTTCAATAACATCAACCACTCTTTTCAGGAACTTTTCGTCGGGCGAGGCCAAAACTACGTTGGTTGGTTCAAGTACCATTGTGGAGGTATATTTTTCTTTTAACGAATCGCGAATGGAGAGCATATTTTCCACTTTTGCCTGCAGTACCGAAAGGTCGAACGGTTTTGTAATGTAATCGTCGGCTCCTTTGGCCAATCCTCTTAATTCGTGGTCTTTCGAGTGCATAGCTGTTAGCAAAAGCACCGGTATATGCGATGTCCGCTCGTCGTTTTTAATCCGTTTACACAATTCATAACCATCCATTTCGGGCATAATAATATCGCTGATAATAATGTCGGGAACTACTTCCAGTGCTTTTTCCCATCCTTCTTCGCCGTTTACTGCCTGTTGTATCTGGTAAAAATTAACAAAATGCGAGCTGATAAACTGTCGTACGTCGGCATTGTCTTCCACTATCAGCATGATCTTTGAATTATCATCAGTGGCGTCAAGCCTTGTTGGTTGCGGAGTGGCACTGATTTCAGCAACAGCAGTCTCAGATTCAGCGTCATTTGTTTGTTTTGTTTCCATCCCTTCGTTATACGGAATGCGAATGGTAAAGCGGGTTCCTTTTCCCTCTTTGCTGGTAACAAAAATTTCACCTTTATGCAGTTTAACAAGATCCTTAACAAGCGCCAATCCTATACCGGCACCGGTTTTTGTATCGGTTTCATCCGATTGGAAGAAGCGCATAAAAATACGGTCGATATTTTTTCGTGAAATGCCTTTACCTGTGTCTTTTATACTGATCTCAATATATTGTCTCTCTTCGCTTTCATCGCTAAAATCTTCATTTTCCGAATCGAAAACCAACGAGAGGTTCACAGTTATTGCTCCCTGTGCTTCGGTATATTTAAAAGCATTCGTTAGCAGGTTATTTATAATCTTTTCAATTTTATCCGGATCGAACGACACAAACAGTCTTTTTTTCAGGGTGTTGAAGGTGAGTTTAATGTCTTTCTCGATAGCGTAATGACTAAATGAATTGACAATATTTCGTACAAAACTTACAATGTCGGCTTCGGTAAGGTTTAAGCGTAAATTACCCGATTGCAGCTTCCTGAAATCGAGCAGCTGACTTATCAGACGGTCGAGATTTTGTGCATTTCGTTGCATTAATTTCAGGTTTTCCTTGGTGGGTGTATCTACCGTTTTCGATTGTATTAAATTATTCAGTGGCCCAAGAATCAGGGTTAACGGCGTTCTTATTTCATGCGAAATATTGGTGAAAAACTTCAGTTTCATCATATCTATTTCGTGCAATTTTTTTGCATTCGAACGCTCGATAATCAGTTGCGATTTTATCTTCTCGCGGTTAATGAAAAATCTAATAATCGTATAAATAAGGCTCATAATGAGCAGGATGATAATGCCAATAAACCAATTTGTTTTCCAAAACGGAGGTAAAATAGTAATGGCAAGGTGTAGCTCGTTACTTTCCCGTTCGAGGCCAGGAATTACGCGTTTTATACGAAGCGTATAATCACCGGGATTAAGGTTTGTATAAGTGGCTGTGCGGTTTTTGCTAGGCTCGATCCAATCGGTATTAAAACCTTCAAGTTTATAAGTATATAAATTGTTTTCGCTGTTTACGTAGTTCAGAGCAGCAAACTCAAGCGTAAAAACATTTTGTTTGTGGTTAAAAGTCAGATGTTTCGTTTCAGTTATACTTTGCTGCAGAATCGACTTCTTATCATCAGAAATAGGAACCGATTTATTAAATACCTTCAGATCGGTAAAAACCAGTGGCACATCAGTGTCTTCGGCATTTATCTCGTTGGGATTGAAAGCATTGAATCCTGAAACAGTACCAAAAAACAGTGCACCGTCGTTTGATTTTAAAGCAGCACCATAACAAAACTGGTTGTTGCCCAGCCCGTCGTTGCTTGTGTAGTTGTAGAATACTTCGGTTCGGGGATTGAATTTAGAGAGCCCGTTTAAAGTGCTTATCCATAAGTTTTTCAGATCGTCTTCTAAAATGCAGAGTGCCTGGTTGTTCGCCAGTCCTTCTTCTTCTCCGTAATATTTTTTTGCGCCGTTATCGGCTGAGTACAATGCCAGTCCTTTATCGTTTGTCGCAATCCAAATCTGGTTTTCCGAATCTTCAAACATGTACCGCGTGCGCTCAAACCAACGGTTTATTTTATTGGTACGCTGATTAAAAACAATCAGTTCATCTTCACTTCCCATCCAGAGGTTTCCTTGCGAATCGTTATCGATCCACATTATTTGCTCATTCCCATTCAGTTGGGGATAATGAATAAACAGGTTTGTCTTTTTGTCGAACCGATCAATTCCTTTTGAAGAGGCAATCCATATTTGTTGGTTTTGATCAATACATATATCCCACACGCGGTTATCAGATAAACTTCCGGGCACTTCGGCCTGGTGGCTATAGTTTTTTATTTTTCCCGTTTTCAGGTTGATAACGTCAACGCCTCCAAGAAAAGTTCCTACCCACAGATTCCCCTTATTGTCGGGAACCAGTGCTTTAACACAGTTTTGCGCTATGGTGTAACCCGGCTTACCATCTTTTGTTAAGTATTGGTAAGAGCCCGTATTCGGATTGTAAATATTAATACCTCCGTCTTCTGTACCGCACCAAAGCCGGTCATTTTTATCCATCCAGAAAGTATAAATTGCGCTGCTGTTCAGGTAACGGTTATCGTCGGGTTGTGCTGTGAAACTATGAAAAACCTGTTTGCTTTTAGCCAGCAAATTCAATCCGCCACGCGTACCAATCCATGTTTCTCCTTTGCTATCATGGAAGATACTGAGAACTGAATTGTTGGAAAGACTTCTTGGCTCCTGAATGTTGTGGCGATAGAATCCTTTAACGCCAATCTCTTTGGAATACAAAAACAATCCGCCGCGAGTTCCAATCCAATAATCGCCAAAAACTCCTTTAGATATTGCTTTTATCGTTTCCGTGCGCTCGGCCGCCGGTCTTAAATTAATTGATTTGTAACCTCTTGTACCGGTATTTACTAAAAACAGACCAATGGAATAAGTTCCGATCCAGAGGTCACCGTCGTCGTCCACAAAAAGCTCCCATATTTCTTTATTTTGTACAGCGCCAAAAGGAAGTTCAAATCGCTCGAGGGTATTGTATTGAACGCTGTAAATGTAAATGCCGTTGTTCGTCCCAATCCAGAGTTTCCCCTGGTTGTCGTAGGCCATTTTTCTGATATAAATATTATTAATACCCGGAGTTCCTTCTTTTATAATTGGATTGAGAGGAGTGATTATTCCGGTGCTGTCCATTTTTAGAACATTAAAATCGCTGGCCAGCCAAAAAGAACCGTCCTCATTTTCAATGATATCGTTTACCGAAAAATCTTTCTCTCCATAAACAGGATCGTTTTTAAAGGGTTGCGAAAAAACTTCCTTCTCGCGGTCGAAAATATTTAATCCGCCGTTTTCGGTACCAACTAGTAAATTACCCTTTTTATCTTCCTTTATAACCCTTATAAGATGACCACTTAAAGCGCAAGAGTCTTCCGAATCAGGAAGGAAATTCGTAAAATCATATCCGTTAAAACGACTAAGTCCCTGGCTGGTTCCAACCCAAATCCATCCTTTATGGTCTTGATAAATACATTGTATCTGGTTATTGGGCAATCCATTTTCAAGTGTAAATATATCGAAACTTAACTCGGCTTGCGCCTGTGCATTACTTCCTGTTAAAATGAAAATTAGTAACAGAAAAAGAGTAAGTTTTTGATTTAAATTAAAATTCATTATATCGATTAGTTTTACTGCAATTATCGGACTTTATGCAACTGAAAGTATGTTGCGCCTAACATCAAACAGGTGGTAATATACTCAATTATTTCTCATTTTTAAAAAGTATAATTGTTAACGATTCAGCTATTGAAAAAATTGATATTTGTATTGAAAATCTGTTAGTTTTGTATCAGAAACCTGATAAAATTGAACCGATTTATGGCAAGCGAAAACATCTTAAAAAACAGTAAACGCTGGGAAGATCTTGGCGATGGTGTTTCACGACAAATAATGGGGTGGGACAACCAGATTATGATGGTAAAAGTAAAATTTGAAAAGGGAGCTGTTGGTGCGGAACATACGCATTTTCATACGCAAACTACCTATTGCGAGAGTGGGAAATTCGAATTTTCTATGGACGGTAAGAAAGTGGTTGTGGAACCGGGTGATGGTTTATACATACCACCAAATATGCTGCACGGAACTGTTTGTCTGGAACCAGGAATTTTGATTGATGTATTTAGTCCTGTTCGGGAAGACTTTCTGTAATTGGAGAGTCGTTCTGAATTATTTCGAAGAATACTTTTTCTTCACATCGTCGGAAAGCTCGTTTGGCAATTTCCTGTTTTTCTCAATGTATTCCGATGGTAGCAGCTGGTATTCCTGGGCAAAATATTTCGAGAAATAACGGGGATTATTAAATCCAACCTGGTAGGCCACCTCCGAAACGGATAGCTGACTAGTGGAGAGCAGGTGAGCTGCTCTTTTAAGGCGGATGATCCGAATAAATTCAATAGGTGTTTTGTCGGTTAGTGCCAGTAGTTTTTTGTAAAGACTTACGCGGCTCATTCCCATTTCTGTGCCAAAATCTTCAACAGTAAACGAAGCTTCTCCGATATTGTCCTCAACGATTAGCAACGCTTTTTTGATGAACTTTTCATCTTCAGAATCAACTTCAATTTTTTCAGGATTGATTCCAATCATCGACTGGTACGAGAGGCGCAATTGTTCGCGCGTACGTAACAGGTTTTCGATGCGCGATTCCAATACTTTAAAGTCGAATGGTTTGGTAAGGTAAGCATCAGCTCCCGATTCATAACCCTCAATAACAGGATTCGTCTCGGTTTTTGCCGTTAACAGCACTACCGGAATATGTTTTGTTTTGCGGGTGGTTTTTATCTTTTTACAAAGTTCCACACCGTTCATTTCCGGCATCATAACATCGCTTACCACCAGGTCGGGCAGTTCGTTTTCAATGTTTTTCCATCCCTCAACACCGTTGTTGGCTTCAATAATATTGTAGTTCTCCTTCAGATTTTCTTTCAGGTAGAAACGCAGATCAGCGTTGTCTTCAACAATGATAAGTGTCTTTTTTCGGGTATCGAAAATCTGTGGTTCGCTGCTTTGTATTTTCTCTGCTTTGGCACGTTTCTGTTCTTTATTTTCCAAATCACTGTTCGCCGCAATTTCTTCTTCAGAAAATAACTGAACCGGGATCTCAACGGTAAAAGTACTTCCGGCATTTAATTCGCTGGATACATTTACTGTGCCTCCCAACAGATTTACATATTCTTTTACCATCGACAATCCAATTCCCGATCCTTGATTTATCTGTGTTGCTGCAGCATCAGTTTGGTAAAAGCGGTTAAAAATCTGTTCTTGCTGAGCGGAATCAATTCCAATTCCTGTGTCAGAGACTTTTGTGCGCAAAACTGTTCTGTCTGCGAGTGTTTCCAGTTCGGTTTCGATTGTTATTTCTCCACCTTCGTTAGTAAACTTACATGCATTGGACAGCAGGTTGGTGAAAATCTTGTCAGTTTTGTCTTTGTCAAAAAAGGTTGGGAGACTTTCGCAGCTACTGGAAAAACGGAAAGCGATGTTTTTACTTTCCATCAGGTCTTCAAAAGACGCTGCAATTTCTTTAATAAATCCAATAAGTTCGCCCCAGTCTTTTTTAACTTCAATCTTTTGCAGTTCCATTTTTCTGAAATCGAGCAACTGGTTTACCATGGCCAGCAATCTTCTGGCATTTCGCTGGATTAGTACAAGATGCTTTTTGTCGTCTTCGTTTTTGCAGTTGCTTGCCAGTTTGTTTACCGGAGCAATAATAAGCGACAGTGGTGTGCGAAACTCATGACTGATATTGGTGAAAAACTTGGTTTTTAAAGCATCGATTTGTTGAATACGTTCCGCCTCGCGATGTTCCTGTTCTGCTTCAAATTTTAGGCGTTGACGTTCTGCCAGAATTCTCCATGTGATAAAAAGCAACCCGGCAATTACAAGTGCATAAAGAAGGTACGCATAGTTGCTTTTCCAGAAAGGAGGAAGTACTTCGATTTGCAACGGAGGATCCATTTCAATCCAGCTGCTGTTGTCGTTGCTTACCCTAATTCGGAGCTGATATGTATCGGCATTCAGGTTGGTGAAAGTGATTTCGTTCAGGTTGTTATTTACGTCCAACCATTCTTCGTTAAAGCCGCTCAGCTGGTACTGGTATTTGTTTTTTTCAGGATGAAAATAGTTTAGCGCAGCAAAGCCGATCGAGAAAACATTTTCATTGTGTTTCAGCGTAATATTGTTGCTGTAAGTAATCGATTTATTAAGAATTACCCGCTTGCGGAAAGGTGTATTTATTTTTACATCCTGGTTAAAAACCTTGAAATTAGTCAATACGATCTTATCATCCGGACGATGCACCGTAATGGCTTCCGGTTTAAAAAGATTAAAGCCGTTGGCACCGCCAAAAATCAATTCGCCCGAGCGGGTTCGGTAGGCTGCTTTCTGGTTGAATTCGTTTCCTTGCAGTCCGTCCTGCAATCCGAAGTTCTCGATGTTCAATTCCAACTCGGAAATAGGCTTTTGGTGAGCGTAATTTTTTACCTCAATTTTAGAAATTCCGTTTAATGTAGCTACCCACAGGTTGCCACTTTCGTCCTCGAGAATGGTTTTTATATTGGAATTTGCCAGTCCATCCGCCTCGGTAAAAACATGAAATGTTCCCTGTTCTTTCGCTAAAACATTTAATCCCTGCGTAGTTGCCACCCAAATTAAACCGCGCACATCTTCGTGAATGTCAACAGCGTTTTTGTCGCTTAGTGACCCAGATATATTTGGATTGGGATCGTAATGCATAAATCGTTTGGAATTCAGGTTCAGCATATCTAAACCATCGGAAGTGCCCAGCCAAAGGTTTTGCTCACTGTCTTCGATAATTGAAGTGATAAAATTTGAACCTACCGAATTAATGTCGGATGACGTGTAATGAATAAAATTGCCGGTTTTTCGATCGAGAAGGTTTAAGCCACCATTTAATGTGCCAATCCACAGGTTTTGTTTTGAGTCTTCCAGTATTGACCAAACCCGGTTGTCGGACAGCGAGTTTGGATCATCAGGATTATGCTGGTAGCTTTTAAAAGTTTGTCCGTCGAAACGATTCAAACCTCCCTGGTAAGTGCCAATCCAAAGTATTCCCTTGCTGTCGATATGAAGCGAAACAATAATATTTGCACTAATTGTATTGGCTCTATCTGGATCGTGTCGGTAGGTGGTGAAAGTATTCTTAGCTCGATTAAAATAAATCAATCCGCCACCGTTAGTACCAATCCAGAGGTTGCCTTTTGTGTCCTCAACAAAGCAGTTTACATCGTTGTATGGTAAGCTGTTTGGTGATTCGGCCGAATACCTGAAATGATTAAAACGAATAAGGTTTTTATGGTAGTAGCTGAGACCTTTTTTGTAGGTGCCGGCCCAGATTATATCCGCATTATCGCGATACAGATAGGTGATACTGTTTTGCGCAATACTGGTTGGATTATCGGTTTTGTTTTGCAACAGGGTAATAGTTTTGTTCCTTTTGTCGAGGATGTTTATTCCTCCGTGGTCGGTGCCAATCCAAATCGCTCCGTTTGTATCTTCCACAATCGAAGTTACCATGTTGTTAGAAAGCTGGAAAGTAGCAGAAGACTCGGAAAAAGTATTTATTTGTTTCGTTTTGTGGTCGAAATAGAAAACACCGTAAGGCAATCCGGGAGAGTAGATCCAGATGTCGTTTTCAGAATCGATAAACAACTGAAAATTATTGAATTCATCAACAACCTGATCTCCCAAAAAATAGCTTGCTTTTGTTTCTTTTGTTTCCGGATCGATCTGAACCAGCTCTCCTGCATTCGATATGGCCCAAAGCATTTGGTCGTCATCTTCAGTAACACAACTCAGGTAATTATTATAAATGTCGCTTACAATTTCAGGAACAAACTGAATGGAATCTATGGAGTTGTTTGCGTGATCAAATTTGTACAAGCCATAGTTTGAATTTACCAGCCAGGTGTTGTTTTTGCTATCCGTAAAAAGTGATTGTAATCCGTTTATTGGAATAGCAGACTCAAGATAGTTACTTTCTGTAGAAGAGAAACTTTCCAGAACGGGATCGTAAATGGAAAAAGATTGGTAAGAACGAATCCACAAACGGCCGTCGTTGTCTTCAAACAGGTAATCGATTGAGTTAAATGGAATAGAAGTGGAATCATTGATGTCGTGGATGAAGGTTTTAAAACCGGTACCATCGTATCGGTTTAAGCCCTGGGCGGTTCCAGACCACATAAAACCTTGTCGGTCTTTTAAAACTGTTTTTATTTCGTTGTTCGATAGCCCGTTATTGATGTCGATATGCATGAATTTGTAGGGCTCGTTACCGGGAATAGTAATTGCCTGTGCCTGTTGGTTGAACAGCACAAAGCTTGTTAAGAGCAATAAAAGAAAGAGGCGCTTTTGTAGTAACAAATTCATTTCCGGTAAACTAAAGTGCAATAACTACTTTAAGTCTCTGAGTTTGCGCTAAAGTAAGCATAAAAATAAAAACGGGAAACTGAATGAAAATTCTGTTTCCCGTAATTCAAATCAACTAAACTTGTTTATAATTCTACCACGACTTCTTCGCCCTGGTAGTGAACCGTCTTAACCTCTTTTGTTTTACCAAGCATGGCAACCGGTTTGTCGCTCGATACTTTGATAATATTGAAAATCCTGTCTTTAATCATTTCAGGATATTCGCCTTTGCACGCTCCAATAACCAAACTGTTATCTTTTTCAGAGTAGGTAAATTCGATTGTGCTGAATTCTCCACCTTCATAAGCATATGTTGTGCCTTCATCTTCGTATAATTTAAACGAAGCATCTTTTCCTGCATACACGTAAATATCTATCGGAGCATCTTTCTTCTCGTCGGTGTACTGAATTTCAGGTCCAACAGGAATGATCGATCCTTCTTTTACGAAAAGTGGCATTCTTTCGTATGGCGCTTCAACACTCAATTTCTGACCGCCGGCCAGGTATTCACCGGTGTATAAATTATACCAGCCTGTGTTGTTCGGGAAATATACATCGCGTTTTGTGGCTTTGTATTCGTAAACCGGGCAAACCAGCAACGACTGACCGAACATAAACTGATCGCCAATATTGTATACTCTGTGATCGTCGGCAAAATCCATGGCCAAACCACGCATAATTGTGTAATCGTCGTGATAAACAGCACCGGTTAAACTGTAGATATATGGCATCAGGCGGTAACGCAATTTGTTGTAGTACAACATCGATTTGTATGCCGGATGACTTTCAGGTGCAATGTTGTAGATTTCGCGGTACGGATACTGGCCGTGTACACGGAACAGTGGCGCAAATGCACCAAACTGGTACCAACGTGTATTTAGCTCGCGCCATTCTTTCATAGCTTCGCTGCCTTCGGTGGCACGTTCGAATTTCTTCTGTACACAGAAACCACCAATATCCATTGTCCAGTAAGGAAGTCCCGACATCGAGAAGTTGATACCTGCTGAAATCTGCGCTTTCATATCTTCCCATGTGGTACCGATGTCACCACTCCAGGTAGTTGTTCCGTAGTGTTGCATTCCTGCAAAACCCGAGCGTGTTAAAATAAAAACACGGTCTTTCGGATTTTCTTCACGCTGGCCTTCATAAATACCTTTGGCATTCATTAGCGCAAATGCATTAAAATATTGTGTCGATGGTCCCATTGCCGTTGGATTCATCAAGGCTTTTCTGTAATCCATGCTGGCGTTCGAAAGAATGTCCGGCTCGGTAGCATCCAACCACCATGCATCAATACCCAACGAGTATAAATGTTCGTTAATCTGATCCCAGAACAGTTTTCTTGCACCTTCGCTGTATGCATCATAAAACGAACCGATGTAACCCGGGTAAATCCAGTCGCGGATACTGTCGTTAATGGCTTGTTTGTACATCCAGCCATTCTTGTCAAATTCGTTATAATGTTCGGTTCCCAAATAGAATTTGGGCCACACCGAAATCAAAATTCTGGCATTATTATCGTGCACCATGTCGATCATTCCTTTTGGATCAGGGAAACGTGCTTTATCAAACTCCTGGCTTCCCCATTTCTCAACTTCCCAGTACGACCAGTCCTGAACAATATTGTCGATAGGAATTTCTCTTTTTCTGAATTCTTTCAAGGTACTTTCCAGTTCTTCCTGTGTTTTGTAGCGTTCGCGACTTTGCCAGAAACCCATCGACCATTTTGGCATTACCTGTGCTTTTCCGGTAATTGTACGGTAACGGCTAATCACATCGTCCATGCTGTTTCCTTTCATGAAATAGTAATCGATCTGGTCACCCATTTCAGAGTAGAATGAGATGTCGTCCTGCAATTCAGGTGCAACCGGCGATAAAGCTTTCAATCCGATGTACGAAACACCACCATCCGGAATCCAATCCAGTTTTACGTGGTATTTTTCACCGGCTTTCATATCGTACTGAAATTTCGCAACCGATGGATTCCAAGCCGTTCTCCATTTGTCGGCCATTAATTCGCCATTTACCCAGATTTTGGTGTAACCTGCATAATACAACAGGAAGCGGAAAATACCACTTTCTTCCGGCTGAATGTCGCCTTCCCAAACAATACGGGCGTGGTTAAAGTCAAAACCTTCAGGGAAATTCTCGATTGTTTCAAGGTTCTCGTAATCGATGGTCGATTCAACACGGCTTGTAAAAACGTGATCATTTTCGTTATTATCGATGTAGGTTGCAGTTAAACCACCTTCATTTCCTTCTGCATCGAATAGTTTGAACTGATCGATCTGACCGTAAGGACGAGGATCGCCAAAACGCGACAACGAATAATTGTCCCATAATAAACCGTAGTTTTTTGTAGATACAACAAATGGTATCGAAACCTTTGTATTGTATTGGAAAAGCTCCTCGTTTTTTCCTTTGTAGTTCATTTCGTCGGCCTGATGCTGACCCAATCCGTACAAAGCTTCATTATCTGATGATTCGAAAACCTGACGGGTAGAATAAGCACTAACGCCATCAACTTCGATTGGTGAGAATGATTTTCCGCCATTTTCTTTTTCCTGAAGAATTACATCTCCATTTTCATCCATAAACTGAACTTCACCCGTTACGGTTGAAACTTCAACTTTGGTTTTGGCAGTGGATATGATCAGATTTTCACCGTCATCTTCAACCTGGAACGAAACCGATCCTTCCTGAGGAACAGTGATCAGACTTTCCTTTGTGCTGAACGATTTTGTTGCACTGGCAGAAACTCGTATAATTTCATCGTGAACAGGTGTGATTTTTATCGCCTTAACGTTTTGGTCTCCTGATTGTTGGGGGAAAACAATAACGGCATCCTGGGTTTGCTCCCAGTTCTTTTGAGAACAGGAAACAGCCAAAATACTGATTAACAGAAATAAAAATAGTTGTCTCATTTGTATAGATATTTGTTTTTTATTCAAGTTATGGATTATTCTGCAGATTTAACGAGTATTTCAACAACCTCGGGAAATGCCTGGCTACCATCGTTGCGGTTAAAAATGCCGGTTCCGTTGTTTCCGGTGTAGCCACTATCCCAGTAAAAAGGAATCATGCCGTTGGCTTTGGCCGCTTTTGTTACATATTCAAAATAATCGAGTCTCGATTGTTTATGTTCTTCCAGACCAGTAGTTAAATCAGAACGTAAAGTCGCTCCAAATTCACCTAAAATTACCGGGATATTCTGATCGTAGTAGTTGCTTTTCATTTTTGCGAAAGTTACGTCAACCCAGTCTTCCTGTCCCCAGTTGGAAACATCGCCGCCAACAAAGTTCTTGCCCCACTGTGTTTTAAATCCACCTCCGTCTTGCAGGGTAAAATCGTAGGGATCGTAATAGTGTACTTCCACAAATAATTTATTGGCGATATCATCTTCCGGCATGGTAAGAAAATCGACACAATGCTGAATATTCGTGTTAAAGGCCTGAATAACCAGGTGACGGTAAGCATTTCTTCCTCCTGTTGCACGCACAGTATTTACAAAGGTTTGGTTAAAAGAGTTTTGAACCTCCACATTCTGAGCACTTGGCGTACCATAATCGTTTTCCACATGTACTTCGTTTGTTCCGGCAAATAAAAGCCTGTCATCGTAATCGCGAAAATGGATGGCAATCTGCTTCCACAGTGCTGCTAATTTTGTATTGATTTCATCTTTGTGAGAATTGTCCGGATGATCCATCCAACCTCCGTCCCAGTGGATGTTCATCACCACGAACATATTGGCGTTCAAAGCATAGTTAACCACCTCTTCAACTCTTTCTTTCCACGATTGCCTTATTCTGAATGTTGTTTCATCCTCGATTTGGTGCGACCACGAAACCGGAATACGAATGGCATTGAATCCCGCAGCTTTTACCGAATCGATCAGTTGTTGCGTTACTGCCGGATTTCCCCACGATGTTTCGCTACCCGATAAATTGCCGTCGTTTATATTGAGTGCTTCCATGGTATTTCCCAGGTTCCAACCAACTATCATTTGTTTCGAGAGGTCGAATGCAGTTAAGTCGCGCATGTCGGTATTATCCGGGTCTATATAATCTGCATATTTTGGATCGGTTTCATAAGCTTCTTGCGTAACTGTAATATATACATCGTCGGCATCGCTTGCCGATACAGTTAGTAATGCCGTTCTTTCCTCAGTATTATAACTCGCATCAGCTTTAATATTTACCGAAGCATTTGCTTTTGAAGAGGTGAGTGAAGGTGTGCACCAACTTTCCGAAGAAGAAATGCTCCAAATCGTATTACTGGAAACTGAAATGGATTTTGTACCTCCTGCAGCTTCGAATAAAAGCGTTGCCGGTTGTGCTGATAAAGTTGTCGTTTCAGGTTCAGGATCTACTCCTCCTGATTCGGAGCAGCTAACAAGAAACATAACAATAAGAAGGATAAGTAAATATTTAGGATTTGATTTCATAGCCAATTTTAAGAGGATTTAAGCTTCAGGCAGGCCTGTGTAACCTGCCCGAAGGGACTTAAATCCGTAGAAAACATCTAACTAACTTATTTGATCTAACTAAACTATTCTTTTTATGAAGTGATGGGAGATTCTTGAATTGTAAAAAGTTCATTAATCATCTAAAAGAGTTTTATGGTTTAGCAATGCTAATTTTTGTTTTGGTAAAACTATAGTGATCAGATTAGAATTTGTTGAGATTTTGTTTCGCGTTAGGTGATACTTTGTTAAAGATGTTGTATAAAATGTTAAAAGCAGGTGTATAAAATGTAAAGCAAACCAATCAGGCTTCCTCTGTATAAATAATGTGGTTTGCTAATGTGCATTAAATGAGTGTTTTATTGTTCTTCGTTTAAGCGATGATGACGTTCTTTGTTTTGCGTGATATTAAGAATGGAATGAAAGAAATTTTACTGAAAAAGTGGTGAAAAGAACGACGTGCTGATGAAGAAAAATGATCTCAATGTGTCCAGATAACACAAAAATTTTATATTTGTATTGAACTACTCATCTATCTAAACTGAATATGAACGTATCCGACGATCATGTAATAGAATTGGTGAACCTCAAAAGAAAAGACGGATTTAAATATTTATACGACTGCTTTTTCCCGTCATTGTGCCGTTTCTCTTATCGCATTACCAATTGTTTGTCGGAATCAGAAGATATCATTCAGGAATTATTTGTACGACTTTGGAAAAGCGATGTAAAGTTTACCTCGAAACGAGCACTGGTTTCATACCTTTACTTATCTACAAAAAATGCCAGTTTAAATGCACTTCGCCATTCGGGAAAGGGGAAAAAAGCTGAAAATAATGAACTGAGCCTGTTGGAAAAAGTTGATAACGGAGAAGCTTCGATTCAGCAAATAATGATTGAGGAAGAAGTTCACCGCCAGGTTTACAATGCTATTTATGAGTTAACTCCTGAGCGAAGGAAAATCATTTTATTGAGTATGCAGGGGTTTACAAATTCTGAAATTGCAAAAATAGCCGGCATCTCAATTAATACGGTAAAGACTTTAAAATTAAGATCGTACAGGATTTTGCGCAACAGACTGAAACCTGCTTTTTACTCCTTGTTATTTTAATTTCAAAAAAAATAGTTTTAGCGTCACCCGCTTTCTACATGTTTGGTGTTATACAAATAACAACTTGCCAAAATTGCAAGTAATTAACTACACTAATCTAATTAAGCTGAGGATGAACGAATTCGAGCAGGGACATATTATTGCTGAGATCATTCTTGCAGAAAAGGAACGACCACTAACTGAGAAAGAACAGCAGCAGTTAGAGGATTGGTTTGCACAAGATTCCCAAAATTATCTTCTCTACGAAAAACTCAAATACGACGAAAATCTTACAAGCAGTTTAAAAGATCTGGGTAAGTACAATACTGCAAAGGCTTTTTCTGATTTCGAAAAGAGAATTGACAAAGCCAGAACCATTAAACTTTCGCAAGTACTAATGCGTATTGCTGCTGTTTTGGTACTCGTTATCGGTACTTATTATTTCTATCAGTACCAAATGTCTGCTGAAGATATTGAATCGAAAGAACAGCTTACAATAAAACCGGGAACAAGTAAAGCAATATTAAAATTGGCTGACGGAACCGTTGTAAGCCTGGAAAATAAAAAAACCGACATTACAGAATCGGATGGAACAACTATTTCTTCCGATACCAATAGAGTTGTTTATAAACCCAGCGAAAAACGCGTTAGCGAACGAAAATTGAAATACAATACAATCGAAATCCCACGAGGCGGAGAATATCAGCTAACGCTTTCTGATGGAACACATGTATGGCTAAACTCTGAAACCACAATTAAATACCCGGTGGTTTTTGCAAAAAACCAACGGGAAGTATTTATAAGTGGCGAAGCATTTTTTGATGTTGCCCATAACGAAGAGGTTCCGTTCATTGTAGCCACTGATAAAATGAAGGTAAATGTTTTAGGAACTGCATTTAATATCAGGGCTTTTAGCAACGAAGAATCAGCTGCAACAACATTAGTGCGCGGAAAAGTAAATGTTACAAGCACAAAAACAGCACAAACATTTTTGCTAAAACCAAACGAACAGTTTGTAACGAAAGAAGAAAAATCGATGGTAAGAAAGGTTGATGTTGACCATTATACTGCCTGGATCGATGGTCGTATTCTGTTTCAAAACAATACCCTCGATGAGATTTTTTCTGACATCGCAAGATGGTATAACATTAATGTGGAATATCAGAATGAGACACTAAAAGATTTGCGTTTTTCGGTTGATGTTAAACGCTACGATGAGATTACCAGAATAACCGAAATAATAGAATTAACTAAAAAAGTAAAATTTAAACTAAATGACAATACTGTGACAATTTTAGAACATGATTAAAAAAAACGGGAAATACGCCAATATTTCCCGTTGTAATAGTTGAACATTTCTGTGTCCGCAGAAATGACATTAATAAACTAAAACAGTGTAAACTTATGAAAAAAAGTAACGTAACTGAAATTTTTCGGTACCGCGAAAAATTTCGAAAATTATTGTTAATTATGCGACTAACCTTGGTGTTAATTTGCTGTATGATTCTCCAGGCAACAGCGAGCTCGTATTCGCAGACGACCCGACTCAACGTGAAAATCGAAAATGGTACGCTGCAAGAACTTTTCAAAGACATTAAGGAGCAAAGCGAATTCACTTTTGTTTACAATGTCGACGACATTGAAAAGCTGGACAACATAAGTTGCAGTTTTTCCGAAACAACAGTGGAAGGGATTCTTAATAAATGTTTGGAAGGAACAAACATGACCTACGAAGTTCGGGACAAAGTAATTATTATCGTTCCTGAAGAAGCTAAAAAGGTTAATGAGGAAATTTCAGACGAACCATTACCCCAAAAGAAGGAAATAAAAGGTAATGTTACCGATGAAAATGGTGAAGCACTGCCCGGAGTATCGGTTGTTGTTAAAGGTACTACTGTTGGTATTATTACTGACTTTGATGGTAATTATATTTTGGAAGTTGATGAAAGCGCTGCAATTTTACAATTTTCGTTTGTTGGAATGAAACAACAGGAAATTCCTATTGGCAATCAAACGGAAATAAATGTAGTACTGGAGAGTGACGTTGTAGGTATTGAAGAAGTTGTAGCTGTTGGTTATGGTGTTCAGAAAAAGAGTGTTGTAACCGGATCAATCTCCAGTGTTAAAACTGAAGATCTGCAAAATCAATCCATTTCAAGGGCAGAACAAGCGCTGCAGGGAAGAACCTCGGGAGTTCAGGTAATTCAGAATTCGGGTGCGCCGGGAGCAGCAATGAACATCCGAATAAGGGGATACGGCTCTAACCGTTCGTCTGAACCAATTTATATTGTAAACGGTACAAAAGTTCCGGATTTGAGTTCAATCGATCCAAATGATATTGAAAATATTGAAGTATTAAAAGATGCGGCATCGGCAGCAATCTACGGTGCAGAAGGTGCCAACGGTGTTGTGCTGGTAACAACAAAAACCGGACAGGCCGGAAGAGGTCGCATCATGTACGAATTTCAACACAGTATTCAAACACAGGCCCGCAAAGTTGATGTATTAAATGCTGCTGATTATAAAACGTATATGACAGAAGCAGGTACATTACCTGAATCGGCGTTGAGCGATCCTTATGATACGGATTGGCAAGATGAAATATTTGAAGCATCGCCAACTGAAAAACACTACTTGTCGTTTACAGGTGGAAGCGAAAGAGGTTCATTTATGTTGTCAGCATCTTATCTCGATCAGGATGGAGTTGTTGTTGGAGATAAGGATAACTTTAAACGTTATACATTTACATTTAACTCTGATTATAAAATAAACGATTGGGTAAAAGTTGGACACAACGTAACATTCTCTAAAACCAGTCTGAAGTCAGTTGCTGAAAACAGCGAGTATACTTCTGTAATTACCAGTGCAATGATGCTCGATCCGTTAACACCGGTTTCTTATAAAAGTGAAAGTGAAATACCTCCGATTGTACAGGATGGTATTGATAACGGATACAATTTCTTAAAAGATCCTGATGGAAATATTTACGGTGTTTCTCAGTATGTTACCAGTACTGCAAATCCTTTTGTAACAAGAGATGCAACGTCTCCATTAACCGAACGAAACAATCTTTTTGGAAACGTGTTCGTTGAGTTTTCACCTATCGATGGCTTAACCGTAACTAGTAGGTTTGGTGGAAATGTTACCGGTATCCGAAATCATAACTATAATCCCGTTTACTACTACGATGCGCAAACCAATAATTTGCAATCAAGTGTTAGCGAAGCTACCATGATGACAACCTATTGGCAGTGGGAAAATTTTGCGATTTATAACAAAAGAATCGATAAGCATAACATGACCTTTTTGGTTGGTATGTCATCCGATCAGAACAGATTGAATAACTTAAGTGCAAGCGGAGGCCCATTAACACAAGACAGCCCATTGTACGATGATCTTGAGTTTCTTGCAGCCGACCCATCAGACGATGTTAGCAGTTCAAGAACACTTACTCGTAAAGTATCCTACTTTGGTCGTATAAATTACGAATACGACAACAAATATTTGTTCCAGGCCAGTTTGCGAAGAGATGGAGCCGGGTCTGACATACTTCCGGTAGATACACGGTGGGGTGTTTTTCCAGCAGTTTCAGCAGGTTGGGTAATTTCTAACGAAGAATTCTTCCCCGAAGGAACACCGATAACTTTTGTAAAAGTGCGTGGTAGCTGGGGACAGAACGGTAGTTTATCGAACCTTGGAGGTTATCAGTATGGAGCACCGCTTTCAACTACAGGAGCTTATCCTGCCTGGGTAAGTCCTGAATCATCGACTATGGGAACTGCAACAGCTCCTGCAAACCTAAGTAATTTAAATTTGCAGTGGGAAACCAGTGAGCAAACTGATATTGGTTTGGAAATCCGCGCGGCGCAGGATCGTATTTCTTTCTCTGCAGATTACTACATTAAAAAGACCAAAGACCTTTTAACAACCGGAACACCTCCCCTTATTGCCGGAAACAACGCAACAACTGTTAATGCCGGTAATGTAGAGAATCGAGGTTTTGAGTTCGATCTAAGTTATCGCAATAGTGCCGGTGCTTTTAATTATAATATTAGTGCCAACCTTTCAACTCTTCACAACGAAGTAACTTACATGAACCCTAACCAGCCTTATCTTACGGGTGCATCAATTAACCTGGAAACAGCTACACGTTTTGATGTGGGTAACCCGATTTGGTACTTCTATGGTTACAAAACAAACGGAATTGATCCTGAAACAGGAAATCCACTTTACATAAACAGAGATGGTGAAACCGTTAAAACGGTGAGTTCAGAAGATAAAACTTATATCGGAAGTGGTATTCCTACCTTAATGTATGGATTGAATCTTGATTTATCTTACAAAGGATTTGATTTTAAAGCTTTCTTGCAGGGGGCCTCAGGACATGATGTAATGTTGGGTATGGTAAGAACGGACCGTCTGAATTTTAATAAACTTCAGATTTATTTTGATGATCGTTGGACACCAAGTAATACCGATGCAACAATGCCGGGCGCTGCAACCGAATCGAATGCATGGCATAGCGACTTAATGGTATTTGAAGGAAATTACCTGAAAATAAAACAAGTACAACTCGGATATACACTTCCTAAGAACCTTGTTAGTAAGGCATTTATAAACAGTTTAAGGTTGTATGTATCTGTAGAAAATCTGCACACTTTTACCAACTATCCGGGAGTAGATCCTGAGGTAGGTGCTTCAACTGTAAATAGTCTTGGTATCGACAGGGGAATGTATCCATTTACCAGAACATATTTATTTGGTGCAAACATTACATTTTAATCATTCTAAAATTTATGAAAATGAAAACTATGATATATAAATTTTCGAAGATATTTATTGTGCTTGTTCTGTTATCTTTTGGATGTTCAGAAGATTTCTTGGAATACGAGCAAAGAGGAGTTCAAACAGTAGAATCGTTTTACCAAACCGACGATCAGGTTTTTGAAGCACTGATGGCTGTTTTTGATGAATGGCAGGGGGGAATGGGATTTAACTATGTTTACATGTTGAACGGGTTATCTGATGAATCATATGCCGGTGGCGGTGCCCGCGGTGATAATGGAGGAACACTGGAAGAAATAAATGAATACCGGTTTTCACCAACCACATCTGCCATTAGAGGTTTTTACGGCTGGATGTATAATTGTATAAACCGGGCAAACCTGGTAATTGCCAATACTGAACCCGACACGGATAATAAGGCGATGTTTGTTGCAATGGCAAAAGCCTTACGCGGCTATGCTTATTTTTATTTATCTAATTTATGGGGAGAAGTTCCACTTGTTTTAACAGAACTTAGTCCGGATGAATACAATCAGCCACGCACGCCGATGGCAGAAATAGATGCACAGATTGAGGCAGATTTTACAGAAGCCATTGCTGCATTACCGGTACGAAGTGCCATGCCCGCAGCCTATCAGCAACTGCTTAGTAAAGGATCTGTTCAGGCAATGTTGGGCAAACATTACCTGTTTAATGAAGATTTTGACAAAGCTGCTTCCACATTCGAGCAAATAATTAATTCTGGTGAATATGGTCTGTATCCTGATTATGCAAAGGTATTAAGGAAAGATTCGGAACATGGTGTTGAATCTGTTTTTGAATTAAACTATACATCAACACTTAGTTATGCCAGCATTTTTGGTTCAGAAAGTGGTATTGGTGGTTGGGTAGTAATGAATGGCCCACGTCCGGAATATTTGCCGGCAATGACTTTCTTTATGCTCGATCTTTTCCCATTTTCGTGGGGATTTATCAATCCGCATAAAGAAATGTACGATGCTTATGTTGAAGCAGGTGATAATGTTCGTTTGGCAGCATCAATTATTGGTCCTGACGAATTAGCGGCTTTGGGAGCATCTTACGAAACTCCTGCTGGTTTTGTGCCTTACGGTTCCGATGGTTATCTGGATATGAAATACCTCGGTTACTTATCGGAAGGTGGTGGTGCCGATCCGTGGACACAATTTTCAAACGTAGGTACCAATGTCAGAATGATTCGATATGCAGATGTACTTCTAATGGCGGCAGAAGCCAATAACCGTAAGAGTGGAGCAGACGATGAAAAAGCCAGAACCTATGTGAATAGGGTACGGGAAAGAGCAAGTCTCGATCCGATTTCAACCGGAGGAACTGCCTTGTTTGAAGATATTAAAACCGAACGGAAACTTGAGTTGTCTTTTGAAATGGTTCGATACATGGATCTTCAACGCTGGGGCGATGCCTATGAAGCGCTCAAAGATCAGGGTAAAAAAGTTCCGAATGGTTCAGGTGGTTTTTACGAACCACAAGGTGCCGGTTACGAACAAGGTAAAAATGAATTATTACCAATTCCTGAGTACGAAATGACCGTGAATACAGCTCTTGAAGGAGCTCAAAATCCGGGATACTAGTTATAAATAGAAAAGGATTGATTCAAAAAATGCACTTGTTGCACAAAAAAGAATCAATCCTTTTTTTCTACATAAACAAAAGCTCATAAAAAGGTAAATGGTTCAGTTCTATGCGTTTGCTTTTGTTTAATGGTAGCATTGTATTTGTGAAATAAACCAGAAAGTTTTTGTGATAGGAAAAAAGGTCAATTTTTTTAGCTGTTTTTTATTGTGTCATTTAAACATATTGGGATATTTGTAGTCAAAGGCGCAATAAAATCAACCACTAAAAAAGAGTACAATTAAATTCAATAAACACCAAATTATGAAAAGACGATTTTTCCTGCTTGTTTTATTTATTGCTTTCGGCATTTCGTCGTTTGCACAACAGGCTTTGTTTGGAGGACAGCAAATCGTATCTCCAGAAATTAATGACGACAACTCAGTTACCTTTCGTTTAATGGCACCCAATGCCGAATCGGTAATCGTTACAGGCGACTTTTTACCAACTGAAATGGTGCAATCGCCTATGGGAGAAATGGAAGCGCCCGGAAAAGCTGAAATGACAAAAGATGAAAAAGGCGTTTGGTCTTATACTTCCGAGCCGTTAGAGTCAGAACTTTACGATTATTCGTTTGTAATCGATGGTTTTACAACTACCGATCCGAGTAATCCATATGTAATACGCGATATTGCATCCATTACCAACTACTTTATTGTTGAAGGAGGGAAAGCCGATCTGTACATGGTACAAGATGTGCCACACGGAAGTGTAACTCGTCGCTGGTACGATTCGCCGGGTTTGGATATGGACCGTTGCGCTGTGATTTATACACCTCCGGGGTACGAAAATTCAACAGAAAAATACCCGGTACTTTATCTGCTTCATGGAGCGGGTGGCGATGAGGAAGCCTGGTTTGCACACGGAAAAGCAACCCGGATTCTGGATAACCTGATCGCTCAGGGAAAAGTGAAGCCAATGATTGTTGTAATGCCCAACGGAAATGTTATTCAGGATGCAGCACCGGGCGAAGGCCGCGATGGTTTTGTAACGCCTGCATTTATGATACCACAAACAATGGACGGAACTTTTGAGGCTAATTTTATGGATATCCTGAAATTTGTTGAAAGTAACTACCGCGTTAAAGCTGATAAAGCCAACCGTGCTATTGCAGGTTTATCAATGGGTGGATTTCACTCTTTTCATATCTCACGGTATTACCCAAATACTTTCGATTATGTCGGATTGTTTTCAGCTGCGTTGATGCCGCGTGAAGATGCTACAGGTAAAGTGTACAGCGACATTGATGGTACGTTAAAAACACAAATGGATAATGGCTATAAATTATATTGGATGGGTATCGGTAAAACCGATTTCCTATACGATGCCAATAAAGAGATTCGAGCCAAATTCGATGATATGGGCATGAAATATACCTACATGGAAACCGACGGTGGTCATATTTGGAGAAACTGGCGGATTTACCTGTCGGAGTATTTGCCACTGTTATTCAAATAGCGATAACTTTTTCAATCCAATTGCAACAGCCGTTAATTATCAGGTTGTTGCAATTGTAACAACTTAAACGAATGAAGAACCTAATAAAACTGTTTCCGCTGGTACTGCTTATTTTGGCTTTTACGCGTCTGTCGGCTCAAATGCCGGGTGCAGGCAGAGTGGAATACAAAACAATGCCATCTGAAATTCTTAACGAAGACCGTGAATATTCGATATTTCTTCCGGCCGGTTACGAGCAGAATACCAAAAAATCGTATCCCATTCTGTATTTACTTCACGGAGGTGGCGGGAGTCATAAAGACTGGCCAACACGCGGGCATGTTGCCGATGTGGCCAATCAGCTTATTGCTTCGAACGAGGCCGTAGAAATGATTATTGTTTGCCCGGAAGCCGGAAAGACCTTTATGAATTATTTCAATAATCCTGATTGGCGTTACGAGGATTATTTTTTCGAAGAAATGATTCCGTATATCGAATCGAATTACCGTGTTATTGCCGATAAAAAACACCGTGCAATTGCCGGCCTTTCCATGGGCGGACAAGGTACAATTGTTTATGCCTCGCATCATCCAGAATTATTTTGCGCGGCTTATGCCATGAGTGGGTATTTATATGCCATGGATTTGCCTTTTATTAATCCTGATGATGAGGTGATGCAAAAGGTGCAAAAACTGGTTGACGACAACAACTGCATCAACTATTTAGCCGGTGCATCAGATGAAAAAGTTGATCAACTGAAATCGTTAAGCTGGTTTATCGATTGTGGCGACGATGACTTTACTTTTCCATTGAATATGGAGTATGTTGCTGAAATGCAAAACAGGCAAATTCCTTACCAGTTGCGCGTTCGCGATGGAGGGCACACCTGGGAATACTGGCACTCGGCATTGTACATTGCGTTGCCATTTATCAGCAATTGTTACCGCGATAATTAACACTTAACAAGAATGAAAAAAAGAATTCTGACTACCATTTTGTTTGTAGCGTTTTTCGCTTTTGCATTTCAGCTGAATGCGCAACCAAAACCGCGCACCATTGTAACAACCGATGGCGAAGTGGATGATATGGATTCGTTTATTCGCTTTTTGCTTTATACCAACGATCTGGAGGTTGAAGGCCTTATTTACAGCAGCTCGCAGTGGCATTACAAAGGCGATGGTAAAGGCACGACCTTCGTTTCTGAAATGGAAATGACCAAACGCATTTACGGTGAACGAACCGATTTGCGCTGGCCCGGCACTACCTGGATGCAGGAACTGATTGATAAGTATGCCAAAGTTTATCCCAACCTGATTCAACACGATCAGGATTACCCAACACCGGAATATCTAAAGAGTATTATCCGTATTGGAAACATCGAGTTTGAAGGAGAAATGGAGAAAATTACTGAAGGATCTGAGTTCATTAAAAACATCTTACTCGAGGATGATAATACCCCCGTTTATGTGCAAATCTGGGGCGGAACAAACACTTTGGCACGGGCGCTAAAATCCATAGAGGAAGAATATAAAGGAAAATCAAACTGGGATGATATCTATAAAAAGGTGTCGGCAAAAACGGTTATTTATGCCGTTCTCGATCAGGATGCGACCTATAAAAAATATGTAGAGCCCAACTGGCCCGAAGTTCGCGTGATCTATAATTCAGCACAATTCTGGAGTTTTGCCTACATGTGGCCGCGCGTGGTTCCCGAAAGTTTGAAACCATATATGGAAGGGGAGTGGTTTTCCGAAAATATCAAGTTTAACCACGGGCCGCTCCTGGAAAACTACTACTTGTGGGGCGATGGTCAACAGATCGCCGGTGATCCGGATCATACCCATGGAAGTATGGACGAAGTGAAAAAGAACGGACGAAAACAGTACGATTTTATTTCGGAAGGCGACAGCCCTTCGTATTTGTATCTGCTGAACTTTGGACTTGAAAATTTCGATGATCCAACTTATGGTGGTTTGGGAGGACGTTTTAAACAATCGGCTGATAATCCTAATCGCTGGGAAGATGGCGATGATGTAACCGATTACAACCCGGAAACGGGCAATCAGGAGTCTGCCTATCCGCAATTGCGCTGGTTAAAAGTACTTCAGAACGATTTTGCAGCCCGGGCCGACTGGTGTGTTAAGGATTATAAGAATGCCAATCATGCGCCAATGGTTGAGGTCGAAATCAATGCTGTACTGGCAAGTGCTGGTGACATAATAACACTTTCAGGTTTGGCAACCGATCTTGATAACGACAAGCTAAATTACAAGTGGTGGAACTACTTAGAAGCTGGCAGCTATCCGAAAACTGTAGAGGTCAGTTCAGCTACTCAGAAACAGTTAAAAGTCCGGGTTCCGGATGATGCAAAAGCTGGTGAAACCATTCATATGATACTGGAAGTTTCCGATGATGGGAATCCCTCATTAACACGTTTTCAACGAGTTGTAATTCAAATAAACTAAAACAAAAAATAAACAAAATGAAAAACCTATTCTTATTAATCTTTTCAATGCTTGGCTCGTGTGTAATTGCATTTGGGCAAAGTGCAGAAAAAGTAACCCACCAACCAGTTATCGATATGCATGTTCATGTTTCAAAGGTTAGACCAGGTTCTGGTCCTTTATGTCCATGGTTTTTAAGCGACATGCCCGGAGCCGATCCGCATGAAGAATTCGGTATGGGAGATGTTATAAATTCTGACTGTTTGGATCCGCTTCCTCCTGCAACCAGTGACGAAGAGCTTAAAGCTGAAATAACCGGTCGTATCAAAGCGATGAACATGACCATGGTTTGTTTTGGCGATCCGGGTGTTATTCGTAGCTGGATGGCTGAAGTTCCGGAAGGAAGAATTATTCCGGGTATCAGTCCGGGACAATTGACTGTTGAGCAATTTCGTGATTCACTCGAAAGTGGTTTTTACAAATACATGTCGGAGGTTGCACCTCAGTACCAGGGAATGTCGCCAAGCGATATGTCGCTCGATCCATATTTTGCAGTTGCTGAAGAGCTTGGTATTCCGGCCGGTATTCATATGGGAACGGGAGGCAACGGAATGACCAACATCAACAATCCAAGATATCGTGCATCACTTGGAGATCCGTTCCTTTTAGAGGATCTGCTTTCACGGCATCCAAAATTAAAAGTTTGTGTTCAGCATGCCGGTTACCCGATGATAGATCACATGCTGGCCTTAATGGGAGCAAATGCTTATGTGTATGTTGACATTTCGGGAATGATTTGGAGTTACCCGCTCGACGATGTTCACGAATATATAAAACGACTGGTAAGGGGAGGTTTTGGAAAACGTATTATGTACGGAACTGATTTTATGACCTGGCCGCGGATGATCGAGACTTCGATGGGAGTGATTGAACACGCACAATACTTATCAGAAGATCAAAAACGTGATATTTTATTTAACAACGCTGCTCGCTTTTTCCGAATGGAGAAAGCCGACTTTGACTGGCCGGAGACAAACTAAGAACAATACAATTTTCAATCTTTAATAGTTTAGATGTTTTAATTGGATTTTAAGAAGAAAAGGTCAGGGATGCTTTTGGTATCCCGGCCTTTCTGAAAAACTTAACAACAAAAGACAAAAGAATAATGAAATATAAAATATTGCTGGTAAGTGTCTTGTTCTGTTTTAGCCTGGCGGTTGATGCCCAGTTTCAGCGCGGACCGGTGATAATATCGCCGGAAATATTGTCGGATAATGCGGTTACTTTTAAAATAAATGCACCTGAAGCCACAGCAGTAAATGTTGTGGGTAACTGGATGGAAAATCCATTTGCAGGAGCTGGTATGACTAAAGATTCGGATGGAATTTGGTCATTTACAACAGAGCCTTTAACCCCGGATTTTTACCAGTATTCGTTCCAGGTAAATGGTGTTACCGCAATCGATCCGAGCAATGTAAAAGTATGCCGCGATGGAAGCCGTTTTACCAATTATTTCGTTTTGCCAGGCGATCAGTCCAATTTGTATAAAGTGAAAGATGTGCCACATGGAACTGTTTCAAAAGTTTGGTACGATTCGCCCACCTTGGGAATGAAACGCAGGATGTATGTATATACACCTGCCGGATACGAGGGCAGTACCGAAAAATTCCCGGTTCTTTATCTCTTGCACGGTATGGGGGGAGATGAAGATGCTTGGTCATCGGTTGGAGCGGCAGAAAATATTATGGACAACATAATTGCCAAAGGGCTTGCCAAACCAATTATTGTGGTTATGCCCAACGGAAATTACAATCAAAGTGCGGCGCAAAATGTACTTCCGGCCAATACAAACTTTATGGCAAATTACGATGAAAATGCAGGGAAGTTCGAAGAAAGCCTGGTGAAGGATATAATTCCCTTTATCGACAGCAACTACCGTACTTACACCGACTCCAAAAATCGTGCAATTGCGGGACTTTCAATGGGAGGTGGACAAGCAACATATGCCGGGTTAACAAACATAGATAAATTTGATTGGATCGGTTCGTTTAGCGGTGCTTTTGTTATCTGGCCAAATGTACGGCCTGCTCCCGGAGTAAACGATCTGAACATGGATGCGGTAGAAAATATTGTTTTCCCCGGTTTGGATTCCGGTGTGAATTCAAAAATCAAACTGATGTATCTGGCAATTGGTACTGATGATCCGCTGATTGATCCGCAACGCAAGTTCAAAGATTGGCTTGATGACAATAATATTCAATTTGAAAATATTGAAACTCCGGGTTATGCCCACGTTTGGAGCCTTTGGAGAATGAACCTTGTTGAGTTTGGTTCGCAGCTTTTTAAATAGCTGAAAAATTGTTCTTTAAAATCTTACTACAGATAAATAGTAGCCGATAGATCTGGCTTAAAACATCAATCCGACCGTGTTTAAACACGTTATGGTCTGGTTAGTTAGATAGAAGATCCGGCCAAAACCGGATCTTCAAAATGTATTAAACTTTATAGTAAAACCAATAAACAAAAAAAATGAAGAAAAAACTTTTCCTTGCACTATTTTGCTTTTTCGTAGTTCTGGGGGCCAACGCTCAGGAATTAGCAAATTTTATGGGCCGTGCACCCGTTATTTCTCCTGAATTTGGAGAAGAAACTGTGACTTTCAGAATATCAGCACCCGATGCCAAACTGGTGCGTCTTTATGGCTCGTGGATGGAAGCTCGAAATTCGTCAGTAAATATGATGAAAGATACTGCCGGTGTTTGGTCGGTAAGTGTTCCAACGCCATCGCCAGAGTTGTATACGTACAACTTTATTGTAGATGGTTTGGTAGTGAACGATGCACTTAACGTTTTTATGCAGCGCGACGGAACCCGCTACCTAAGTGTTTTGCTTGTTCCGGGCGAACTGACTGAAAATTATTTTGAAGCCAACGAACACGGAAACCTTTCAAAAGTTTGGTACGACTCGCCAACACTTGGAATTAACCGACGCATGTTTGTTTACACGCCTTACGGTTACGAAACCAGTGGTGAAGATTACCCGGTTTTATATTTGCTACACGGTGGCGGTGGCGACGAAGACGCATGGAGTACCATGGGACGTGCCCGTCAGATTTTGGATAACCTGATTGAAAAAGGATTAGCAAAACCAATGATTTGTGTAATGCCAAATGGAAATCCTGGTCAGCAGGCTGCCAGAACACAGTTGCTTGAAGAAAAACCGTTTGATTACCGCAACGAGGCAACCCGGAATGATTACATCAATAGTCTTGTAAAAGACATTGTTCCTTACATCGAAGGTCATTACCGCGTAATTGCCAAGCCCGAAGCCAGAGCTGTTTCCGGTCTTTCAATGGGTGGCGGGCATACAACTTCTGTTACTGTAAACTATCCGGGAGTATTCGATTACATTCTTCCATTAAGCTCAGGAATGAGAGGAGAACCTTCTGTTATAGATCCTCAATTACAGAAAATCAAAGAAGCCGGATATAAACTTTACTGGGTAGCTTGTGGAAAAGACGATTTTCTGGCTTACCAAAGCAGTGTAAATCTTGATGAAGCGCTTACGCGTAATGGAATGGAACATACTTTCTTTGTTACTGAAGGCGGTCATACCTGGGCAAACTGGCGTGTGTATCTGAATACTTTTGCTCCGCTGCTTTTTAAATAGACTTCTAAATCAATCAATTAATAGAAATATGAAAAAATATATAATCTCATTAATAGCCCTGTTGCTTTGTGCAGGTGCATTTGCCCAGGAAATAGGCAACTTTATGGGCCGCGAACAGATTGTTTCACCCGAAATTGGAGACAATGGAATTACTTTCCGCTATTCGGCTCCTTATGCTGATGATGTAAAACTCACCGGAGGTTTTGCACCAACTGTGAAAAGAGAAACTCCGTTTGGATCAATGGACATGCCCGGAAATATTGATATGATAAAAGGCGCAAATGGTTTATGGTCGGTAACAGTACCACTGCCAGAGCCTGAACTTTATACCTACAGTTTTATTGTTGACGGAGTAAGTGTAAACGACCCCAACAATATTTTTATGCAACGCGACGGTACTCGTTATTTGAGTGTGTTGCTGGTTCCCGGAGAATTGACTGAAAATTACTTTGAAGCCAACGAAAGAGGTAATCTCAACCAGGTTTGGTACGAATCGCCAACTTTGGGAATGACGCGTCGTTTGTTTGTTTACACACCTTACGGTTATGCCGACAGCAAAGACAAATATCCGGTGCTTTATTTGTTGCACGGTGCCGGTGGCGACGAAGATGCATGGAGTACCATGGGACGAGCCTGCCAGATTCTGGATAACCTGATTGAAAAAGGATTGGCAAAACCGATGATTTGTGTAATGCCAAACGGTAATCCAACACAATATGCTGCGCGCACTTTAATGATCGATGAAAAACCAAGAGAAAATAATGGTCCTGGCGCGGGAATGATGAGTAACGATTATCCGAAAAGTATTGTGGAAGACATTGTTCCGTTCATTGAAAAAACATACCGTGTTGACGCAAAACCAAAATCACGAGCCATTGCAGGTCTTTCAATGGGGGGCGGTCACACTATTGCCACTTCTCTAATGTATCCTGGATTTTTCGATTACATCTGCCCATTGAGCATGGGAATTGGTGGAATGCGGTTTGGCAACAGTGAAGTTGATGAAGAAGAGATGATGAATAACTATAAAAAGCAATTTACCGCACTAAACAAGGAAGGTTATAAACTGTACTTTCTGGCTTGTGGCGATTCTGATTTTCTTTTTGAATCAGCGAAAAATCTGGATAAAATGTTAACTGATACGGGATGTAAACATGAGTTCTTTGTAACTCCTGGTGGACATACCTGGTCGAACTGGCGGATTTACCTGAATACTTTTGCTCCCAAGCTTTTTAAATAAGTTTTTTATGAAAGACTTCTCAATATAATTTATACGAAAACTAACCACGTACCGGCTTACCCGATTACGGGAAAAGCACGGCCGTGGCTGTTTTTAATCTTTAAATCTAACATAACCTGAAATTATAAAACAACCACTATGCTTAATAAACATCTAATCTTATTTTTTTTCCTGATCGGAATTTTTCAATTGAATGCTCAACAGGCGCATGTAAATCTCGATTGGGCGCCACAACGAACAGGAGGAAGCCTTAAACCATTTATGGCCAATACAATCTCTCCTGAGGTTACCGATGATCACATGGTTACTTTCCGATTAAAAGCTCCTGAAGCAAAAGAAGTTTCGGTTTCTGGAACTGTAATGCGAAGTTTAAAAAGTAATAATCCCATTAAATTGACAAAAGGAGCCGACGGTTTATGGAGTGTTACAGTTGGTCCGGTTACACCCGAAATTTACAAATACAACTATGTTGTTGATGGCGTGCGTATTGTTGATCCGGCCAACACCTACGTTGGATTTGCCAACCAACCGGGGTACAGCGTTTTGGTTGTACATGGCGACGGACCGGCCTGGTACGATGCCAAAGATGTTCCGCACGGATCAATCACCCGTCATATTTACCAGTCGGATGTAACTAACGGACAACGCGAAATGTACGTTTACACTCCTCCGGGGTACGACAAATCGAAAAAATACCCGGTGCTTTATTTGTTTGGCGGCTCGGGAGAAGTTGCTTCAACATGGATGCTTACCGGCCGTGTAAATTTTATCATGGACAATATGATTGCTGACGGAACAGTCGTTCCAATGATTATTGCAATGCCGAACAACCAGGTGGTGCATCGAATGGATCCGAAACATACCGAAATAAGTTTTCCAAAATTTAACGACGAAATGCTGCAGGAAGTAATACCGCTGGTTGAAGAAAATTACAGCGTAAAAGCTGATAAACACAACCGTGCTATTTCCGGTTTATCGATGGGTGGACGCCATGCGCAAATCATAGGTTTGAATAACCTGGATGTTTTTGGTTCGATCGGAATTTTAAGTGCGGCAGAATCATTGGATCTGATAAAACCCGGAGTACTTGATGATCCGAAAATCAACGACAAAATTGATTACCTGTTTATTGGTGCCGGAACAAATGAAACTACGCCGGAATCGCGTCAAACATTGATGCACCAAACATTTGAAGATAAAAACATCGAGCACGAATATTATATCGGTAGTGCAGGTGCTCACGATTTTATCACCTGGAAACATTTGTTGTATTACAAGTTTCTGCCAAAACTCTTTAAAACAAACTAAAAATTCGCATTACAGATCCACATTCTATGAAAGTTTTTACCAAAATACTTACGCTGCAACTGTTTTTATTCTGCGTTATTTTTGTAGCCAATGCACAACCTAATCGGCGATCGATAACTTCACCTGAGATTCTACCGGACAATCGCGTAACTATAAATCTACTGGCTCCTGAAGCTAACAATGTAAAATTGCTTGGCGGCTGGATGGCAAATTTATTTGCCGGTGAAGAGATGACCAAACGAAGTGATGGAGTGTGGACTTATACAACTACGGAGCCTTTAAAAGAGGATCTGTACCGTTATTCATTTCTGGTTGATGGAGTGAAAACTTTGGATCCGAACAATATCAAACAGCTACGAGACGACAGCAACTATTTCAGCTATTTTATTTTGCCCGGTGAAATATCCAACAACTACAAAATGAATGATGTTCCGCACGGCACAGTTTCAAATATCTGGTACGATTCGCCTGTTCTTGAAATGAAACACCGCCGGATGTATGTTTATACGCCTCCGGGCTACGAAAAATCAACAAAAAGCTATCCTGTTCTGTATCTGCTTCATGGTGTTTTTAGCGATGAAGAAGGCTGGATTCAAATTGGCCGGGCTGTTAATATTCTTGATAATCTAATTGCACAGGGAAAAGCTGAGCCAATGATTATGGTTATAACCAACGGCAATTATTTTCAACACGCTTCGCCCAATGATGTAACGCCACCAAATGTAAATATTATGGAGGGCATTTATAAATATGCCGGCAAATTCGAAGAAAGTCTGGTAAAAGATGTTGTCCCTTTCGTGGATAGCAATTTCAGGACGCTGGCCAACAGCGAAAACCGCGCAATCGCCGGTTTTTCAATGGGGGGTGGACAGGCAACTTATACTGCACTCACTTATCCCGACCAGTTTGCATGGGTAGGTTCATTTAGTGGTGCTTTTGTGGTTTGGCCAAATGTGCGTCCTGCCCCCGATGTTAACGACATTGACCTGGATGCCCTTGAAAATAAAGTATTCCCAAATCTTGATGCCTCAATAAATTCAAAAATAAAACTCCTCTATCTGACCATTGGAACAAAAGATCCGCTGCTTGATCCGCAGCACAAAGTTCGAAATTGGTTCCGTGAAAAAGGTATTCAGTTTGAAGATATTGAGACCGAAGGATATGCCCATGTTTGGGGCTACTGGAGAATGAATCTGGTTGATTTTACATCGAAAATATTTAAGTGAAAATTAAACGGACCTAATAAACCTAAAAAATTTAAACAGATGAAAAAAGTAAACGTTCTTACGATCACTCTGCTTGCACTCTTAATGGTATTAAATCCGGAAATTAGTAATGGCCAGCGATTAAAAGCGGGGCCGCAGGATATGACTTTTTTCTCTTCGGTTGACGAAACAAATCAGCCCTATGCGCTTTACATTCCCGAAAATTTTGATGAAACCAAAGCATACCCGCTTGTGGTGTTTTTGCATGGTGCGATGTCGAATCACCGGCTTGGTTTGATGCGGGTTTTTGGCCAGGGAAATATCCAGGGCAAAGAATTTGTGAATCCAAATCGTGTTACGGTAACTACCGACCTTGAAGCAACACGTTCTTATCCAGAACTGAAAAGTGTGGATTACATTGTAGCTGCTCCTTATGCCCGGGGAACTGCCGGCTACGAGGGAATTCCGGAAGTTGATGTTTACCAGATGATAGACGATGTAAAGTCACGTTTTAATATCGACGAAGACCGTGTTTACCTGACTGGTTTATCGATGGGAGGCGGAGGAACTTTACACCTGTCGATGTCACGTCCCGATATTTGGGCCGCAATCGCACCAACTTGTGCTGCCATCCCGACAGAAAGTGTCGAGCAGGTCAGTAACCTTTCCAATCTTCCGGTTCATATTTTTGTCGGCAGTCTCGACGGACCTGAAGGTAAACGTGAGCTGAGAGATCAGCTGATTGAAGCAGGTTCACCGGTTGTAAAATATACTGAGTATCCCGGAATTGGTCACAACAGTTGGGAGTGGAGTTATAAAGACGGCTTTATCTTCGACTGGTTTTCGCAGTTTGAAAGAAACCTTTATCCGGATGAGGTAAAATTTACTTCGGCACTCTATAAATACGATAAAGCCTACTGGGTAACTTTCGACAAACTTATTCCCGGAGAATCAGCAAGTATCGATGCAAAATTCGAATCAGAAAACAACATTGAAATAATAACTTCAAGTCTGGATGCCTTTAGTCTTCACATCGAAGATCATCCTCAATTCAATGCAAACGAAAAGGTAACTTTAGTAGTTGATGGTCAAACTTTAGCTGTAAAATCGGCAGGCACACTTTCTTTATCAAAATCAGACAATGAGTGGAAAAATCAACGTTTTACTCCGGAGCTCACTTCAAAACAAAAAGGAGCTGAAGGACCGTTGTTCGAAGGAGTGGCATCAAACCACGTCTATGTTTATGGTACGGAAGGAAATCCATCGGCAGAAGAACTGGAAGCCCGTAAACAAGCGGCAATAAATGCAGCCGATTTTGCTGCCTATCGCGAGATGATGGGTAGAATTATGATATTCCCGCGGGTAATTTCCGACAAGCAGGTTCGGCAAAGTGATTATGAGACATCGAACCTGATCTTATTCGGAACAAAAGAAACAAACAGCATTATTGCGAAATATGCCGATGAACTGCCATTGCACCTCGATGCCGATGCCAGCGATTATTCTTTGCTATACATCTATCCGATGAACGGACACTACCTGATGATCAATTCCGGAATATCATGGTGGGATCTGCCTGGTGAAAGCGATTCAGGTATGGTTAGTAATTTGAGTGAATTAAGAGAACGAGCAGCCAGTAACACCCGGCCACGGATAATGCTTAATTCAAAAGCAGATGGATTGAAAGGATTAAAGGATTTTATCCTATATAAAGGAGGATCCGATAATATCGTTGTGAATGGCTATTTCGATAGTGAGTGGTCAATTCCGTCAGACAAAACAAATGAGTTAAAAAACTCGGGGGTGATAACGATCAACTAGATTTCTAAAACTTAAACCATTCGAAAATGAAACTAAAACAGCTTCTTCAAACTGGATTTTTGTTAGCATTAATCTTATCGTTTGCTACCGAGAATAGTTTTAGCCAACGGCTAAAATCAGGACCACAGGACATGACTTTTTTCTCCACTGTGGATGAGAGCAATCAGCCTTATGCGCTATACATTCCCGAGAATTTTGATGAAACAAAAGAATATCCGCTTGTTGTCTTTCTGCACGGTGCCATGTCGAATCACCGGCTTGGTTTGGAACGGGCTTTTGGTCAGGGAAATATTCAGGGAAAGGAATTTATAAATCCCAATCGTGTTACGAAGGTTACCGATCTTGAGGCAACACGCGTTTATCCGAAGCTAAAAAGTGTTGACTACATTGTCGCTGCTCCTTTTGCACGCGGAACTGCAGGTTATCAAGGCATTCCGGAAGCTGATGTTTACCAGATGCTGGCCGATGTAAAATCGCGTTTTAAAATTGACGAAGACCGAATTTATCTGACAGGTTTATCAATGGGAGGTGGCGGAACGATCTGGCTTGGCCTTTCAAGACCAGGTATCTGGGCGGCAATTGCACCTTGTTGTCCTGCACCGCCGGAAGGAAGTGAAGAAATAGCCTCCAATGCCTGTAATCTGCCGGTTCATCTGTTTGTTGGAGATCAGGACTTTTTGTACGGAACAGCACAAGTCTGGAAAAAGAATTTTGAAGCGAACAGCGCTTCTTTAGATTACATTGAATATCCCGGAATCGGGCATAACAGCTGGGAATATGCGTTCGAAGATGGTTTTATCTTCGATTGGTTCGCTCAGTTTGAAAGAAATTTATATCCGAACAAAGTAAAATTCAACACGCGCCATTATAAGTATAACAAAGCTTACTGGGTGACTTTTGACAAACTTGTTCCGGGAGAACTGGCTAGTGTCGACGCCAAATTTAATTCAGAAAATAGTATTGCTATTACGACTGCTAATCTGGATGCATTTAGTCTGCATATTGCAAAGCACCCGCAATATAATTCAAACCAAAAAGTGTCTGTAAAAATCGATGGTGAAAACTTTTCGGTGAAGTCTGCCGGTACACTTTCATTTTCAAAAACAGAAAATGGCTGGAAAAACGAACGTTTTACACTTGAACTGACTTCAAAACAAAAAGGTGCTGAAGGACCATTATACGAAGGTTTGGCTTCGAATCATGTTTATGTTTACGGCACTGAAGGAAACCCAACGGCAGAAGAACTGGAAGCCCGGAAACAAGTTGCCATCAGGGCGGCAGACATCGCTAAATTCCGCGAAACTTCAGGAAGAGTGATGATTTTTCCACGTGTACTTTCCGACAAGCAGGTTCGGCAAAGTGATTATGAAACATCGAACCTGATTCTGTTAGGAACGAAAGAAACAAACAGCATAATCGCAAAATATACCGACGAACTTCCAATTCATCTGGACGCCAGTGCCGATGATTATTCTTTGCTGTATATCTATCCGATGAACGGCCATTACCTAATGATAAATTCAGGATTATCGTGGTGGAATCTGCCGGGAGGAGGCAATGCTTCAGACATCATGAGTAATATTGATAATCTAGACGAATTTGCACCCAGTGGAACAGCAGTTATGATGAATACTCCGGCTGATGGATTGAAAGGCTTAAAAGATTTCATCCTTTACAAAGCCAACAAAGGCAACGTAATTTGCAATGGTTATTTCGACAGCGAATGGTCAATTCCGACAGACAAGGCAAATGAGTTGAAAGCCTCGGGAGTAGTAACACTGAAATAGATTTTTAACCTTAAATATTTTGAAAATTAAATAGAAATGAAACTAAATTTTACATTCAAACAATTGCTTGTATTGGTGTTGGGAGTTTTCTTAATGTCAGCCGTTCAGGCACAGGAAATACAACAGCGCAGAGGAGTTCAGGTCGTTTCTCCTGAAATTGGAGACGACAACACCGTTACATTCAGGCTTTATGCTGAAGATGCGCAATCGGTAGCAGTAAGCGGAAGCTGGCTGGGAATGGGCGAAAACCTGGAAATGAAAAAAGGCAGCGACGGCGTTTGGTCGGCAACAACAAAGGCGTTGGAACCATCAATGTATCACTACAACTTTATCCTTGATGGAGTGAGTATTATTGATCCCCGGAATCCGAAAGCCTTACGCGACGGAACAAGATACGCCAGTACCTTGATTGTTCCCGGAAAAGAATCGGATGTTTTTGAAGTTCAGGATGTGCCGCACGGTACCATTCATAAAGTTTGGTACGATTCGCCAACACTCGGTTTATACCGCAGAATGTTGGTTTATACACCAGCGGGCTACGAAAACAGCAATGAAAAATATCCCGTTTTATACCTGCTTCACGGTGGTGGTGGCGATGAGGAAGCCTGGTCGTCACTAGGGCGTGCTAATAACATTCTTGACAACCTGATTGCTGAAGGAAAAGCCAAACCGATGCTTGTTGTTATGACAAACGGAAACGAATTGCAAACATCGTCGGTAACCGAATGGCCAACAAATTCAAACGTTACAGATCATGGTCCGGCTTTGGGAAATGAAACTCGTGAACAAACTGTTGACCGTGTTACAAAATTCCCTAATAGTTTGGTGAACGATGTAATTCCATACGTTGAAAAGAATTTCAGGGTAATTGCCAATAGCGAAAATCGAGCTATTGCAGGTCTTTCGATGGGATCGATGCAAACGCAGATCACTACCATGACTAACCCCGGAATGTTCCAGTATATTGGCTGTTTTAGTTTGGGAATTCACTTTAACGATCAGTTTGAGATTGTTTCCAATGAAATTCTGATTCCGGGTTACGACAAATACCTGGAAACCATGGATAACAAACTGTTTTATGCCGGTTGCGGAACAGAAGATTTCTGTTACGAAGGTGTTCAATCGTTACGTAAAAAGCTCGACGAGCACAACTTTGAATATGTTTATAATGAAACCGGTGGCGGTCATACCTGGGCAAACTGGAGAACGTATTTGTCGGATTACGCACCCCGATTATTCAAATAAATAACTCTCAAATTTTAACTCATGAAACCGAATAATAAACAATTCGTTTTATCAGTCTTACTGATTTTTGTGATAAATATTTTTAGTATTAACGCGCAGGAAATTCAACAACGAAGAGGTGTCCAGGTTGTTTCTCCCGAGATAAACGGAGACAACAGCGTTACTTTTCGCTTGTATTCTGAAAATGCCCAATCGGTTGCCGTAAGCGGAAGCTGGATGGGATTTGGTCAAAACCTTGAAATGAAAAAAGGAGATGACGGCGTGTGGTCGGCAAAAACAGCTGTTTTGGAACCGTCGATGTATCACTACAACCTGATCCTTGATGGAGTTAGTATTCTCGATCCAAGAAATCCAAAAGCCATGCGCGACGGAACACGTTATGCAAGTACGTTGATCATTCCGGGAGAAGGTTCTGAAACGTTTGAGGTAAACGACGTTCCTCACGGATCGATTAATAAGGTTTGGTACGATTCTCCTTCGTTAGATCTCACGCGCAGAATGTATGTTTATACGCCTCCGGGTTACGAAGGCAGCAAGGAAAAATATCCTGTTTTATACCTGCTTCATGGCGGTGGTGGCGACGAAGATGCCTGGAGTTCATTGGGACGTGCAAATTATATTCTTGACAATTTGATTGCTTCAGGCAAAGCCAAACCAATGATTGTGGTGATGACCAACGGAAATCCAAATCAGAAAGCGGCTATTACCGAAACGCAACCTATTCCATCGGATAATCCGCTGATTATTGCTACTGCCAAGTTTCCAACGAGTTTGGTAAATGATGTGATTCCATATGTGGAAGATCATTACCGCGTAATTGCTAACAGCTCGAACCGTGCCATTGCCGGTTTGTCGATGGGATGTTTGCACACGCAGATCGCCTCATTAAACAATCCTGAAATGTTTAAATACATGGGATTATTCAGTCTTGGTTTACATCCGAACGATCCAAATCTGGAGGAAATAATGAAACCCTTAATTGCAGCTTACGACGCAAATCTGGAAACCTTGAAAAAGAACTACAAGCTTTTCTACATTGGTTGCGGAACCGAGGATTTTGTTTACGAAGGCGTACAGAACCTACGTAAAAAACTGGATGATAATAATTTCGAATACCTGTATAACGAAACTGGTGGCGGTCATACCTGGGCAAACTGGAGAACTTATTTGTCGGATTATGCACCGCGCCTTTTTAAATAAATTGAATTAATAGATAGACTATGAAGAATTTTAAGTCAATAGTACTGCTTGGTTTTTTAGCCATGTTTTTTACATCAGCCGTTCAGGCCCAAATGTTTAACCGAACACCAACGCCTAATGATAATCTGCAATCGACAAAAGTTTTGGAAAATGGTGATGTTGAATTTCAGATTTATGCGCCTGAGGCAGAAACAGTGACCTTGGGAGGCGACATTGTTCCGTGGGGAACAGATCTGAAAAGTGAAAAAGCGGAAAATGGTGTTTGGACCATAACAGTCCCAAAGGCTAAGGCCGGAACCTATCGTTACAATTTTGTGGTTGACGGAGTGAAAGTATACGATCCAAAAGCTCCGGATGCCTACAAAACATCGGCACTGGTCGATGTTCTGCCAAATGGAGACGAGGAGTTTTTTGCCATTCGGAAAGATGTTCCACATGGTGCTGTTTCTGCCATTCAGTATTATTCCTCAACTACCGGAACAATGCGAAATATGCAGGTTTGGACGCCTCCGGGTTACAATGCCAAAAACAATAAATTACCAGTATTTTATCTGATTCACGGTGGTGGCGACAGCGAAGTGGCGTGGCCGGGAGTAGGACGCGCAGGAATTATTATGGACAATCTTTTGGCCGAAGGGAAATGCAAGGAAATGATCGTTGTAATGCCCGACGGTGGAATTGATGTAAACCTATTCGTTAAGGATTTTGTAAACGATATTATACCTTACATCGAGTCGAATTACAATGTATACAGCGATGCTGATCATCGTGCTTTAGCCGGTCTTTCAATGGGCGGTCTGGAAGTGCTGGAGTCGTTTATGGCACACCCTGATTTGTTTGCTTATATCAATGTGATGAGTTCGGGATGGTTTGCCGATAACAAAGAAATGTACGAAGCCGGCGACAAACGTTTGGCAGAGATTGCACCAATTTTAGAGAAGACGGTAAAATTCCTGAAATTCACACAGGGAGGTCCTGAAGATATAGCTTATGCAAATGGCAAAGAGATGTTGAAGGTATTCGACAAAAACGGGATTGATTATGAATTTAGTGAGATGCCCGGTGGCCATAGTTGGCTGGTTTGGCGGAACGATCTTCATAGCTTTGCTCCTGTATTATTTAAGTAAAACAAGGCAGAAAGGTACATCATTAGTGGTGTACTTTTTTATTTTTCAGGAACTAACAATACTTAAAACCAATAAAATGACGATAAAAAAATACTTGCTTCGAATCTGCAGTCTTGGCTTCATTCTGTTGATCACTTTAAATGTTTTTGCACAATTCGGGCCGCGAATTAAATCGCCAGAGGTGAATGATGATTCCAGCATTACTTTCCGGATAAAAGCGCCCGAAGCAAAAGAAGTTTCGGTGAATATGGCGATGAAAAACTACCCCATGGAAAAGGATACCGAAGGCGTTTGGAGTGTTACCGTTGGACCGGTAGAACCTGAAGGATATACTTACGCTTTTACAGTTGACGGACTGAAAGTGCTCGATCCGGCAAATCCTGAAATGCAGATAGGACAGGCACCTTCATGGAGTTTGCTTACTGTTCCCGGAAATCCACCGCGTTTTTATGAATTGCAGGATGTACCGCACGGCGCCATTCACATTCATAAATATTATTCTACTGCGCAGGAAGTAAACAGGGAACTGTATGTGTACACGCCTCCCGCTTACAATCCGAATAAAAAGTATCCGGTGTTAAACCTGCGTCATGGTGGCGGCGATAACGAAACTGCATGGTATGTGGTTGGAGATGCAGCCAATATTATGGATAATTTACTGGCTGAAGGCAAAATTGTACCCATGATTGTGGTAATGACCAACGGAAACGTAGAAAAGCAAACCGAAGGTGGAGCGTACGGTGCGGAGGGCATTCAAATTATGGCCGATGAATTGTTCAACGATGTGATTCCTTTGATTGAGAAGGAGTATTCAGTTTATACCGACCAGAAACACCGGGCGATAGCAGGTCTTTCGATGGGCGGCGGACAATCGTATTATATTGGTTTGGCAAATGTGGATAAATTTGACTGGATAGGATCATTCAGCTCTGGAATTTTTGGTGGAATTCCCGGTGTGAATTTCGATCCGGAAGAACGAACTCCCGGCATCCTGACAAAATCAGCTGATTACAATAAGGAACTGAATTTATTCTACTTGTCTTGTGGCGAGCAGGATCCACGCGTTGAGCACACTAAAAAAGTGGTTGATACATTCAACGAAAACAACCTTAATGTCACTTACGAAACTTATGAAGGAACACACGAGTGGAAAGTGTGGAAACATTCGCTGCGGAGTTTTGCCCAGATGCTGTTTAAGTAATTCAACCTGAAGTTTAAAACCTAAAATAAACCAGATTATGAAAACGAACCGAAGAAATTTTTTCCAGACATTAGGAGCGGGAGCCGCCGGAATTGGTATCTCTTCAGCTTTCCCAAAAACAGCGACGTCAACTCCTTCAGAGCAAGCTGCTGAAAATGATGAGCAGGTGCTGTTTGTTGGCGACGATATTGCACTTGCCGATACGGAATACGGAAAAGTAAAAGGATACATTTTACGAGGAATCAATTATTTTCTGGGTATTCCATACGGAGCGCCAACATCGGGGAAGAATCGTTTTATGCCTCCTCAAAAACCGGAGCCATGGGACGATGTTTTTCCAACAGTTTGGTGGGGAAATGCAACCCCTCAAAACATTGAAGGGCAATATTCTAATTCATATTCGGCTTTTGTCGATCACTGGAATTACGACGATATTAGCGAAGATTGCCTGCGCCTGAATGTGTTTACTCCCGGAATTGCCGATGGGAAAAAAAGGCCTGTTTTGGTTTGGTTTCATGGTGGTGGTTTTACCGCCGGAAACGGTATTGAACAAGATGGCTACAATGGTGAAAACATCAGCCGAAAAGGCGATATTGTTTTTGTTTCATTGAATCATCGTCTGGGCCCAATGGGATTTTCAAATCTTGCAGGAGTTGGCGGAGATAAATTTGCTGATTCAGGAAACGTTGGTATTCTCGATTTGGTTGCGGCACTGGAATGGGTGCGCGATAACATCGAAAACTTTGGTGGTGATCCCGGAAATGTAACCATCATGGGGCAGTCGGGTGGTGGCGGAAAAGTAAAAGCCATTACCGGAACTCCAAAAGCGAAAGGTCTCTTCCATAAAGCCGTTGTGTTAAGTGGTTTTATCCGTTTGTGGGGTGAAAAAGATACCACCGAAAAAGTGGGAGAATATATTTTAAGGGAAGCAGGAATAACAAAGAACGAAATTGCCAAATTGCAGGAAATGCCCTGGCAGGAATATTATGCGCTGGCCAATCGTGCTGCGGCAAAATTCGCCCAGGAAACCGGGGAAGAAATCGGTATGGGAGGTTTTGTTCCAGTAGTTGGTACCGATGTTATTCCGGCAGAACCATATTTCCCCGAAGCCACTCCGCTAATTGAAGATATTCCAATGATCTTCAGTTCTACTACCGAAGAAATGTCGCCAAGCCGAACAAATCCTGAGCTGGAAAATATCACGCTTGAAGAGGTAATTGAACAGGTAAAAGTGCGGGCCGGTTTTGAAGCCGGTTTAGGCGATAAAGCAGAGGAAGTGGTGAAGGCGTATGCAAAAGCATTTCCGGATAAACGCCCGGTTGAAATTTGGGCATTGGTAAGTGCAAGCAGAAAAGGCAATGTTGCGTTGGCCGACTCGAAAGTGAAACAAAAAGCGCCGGTTTATATGGCTTGGTTTGGCTGGCAACCACCATTGTTTAATAACCGGATGAGAGCTTTCCACTGCCTCGATATTTGTTTCTGGTTTAATAACACCGATGTAATGTATACACATACCGGAGGCGGAAAACGTCCTCGGGCGCTTTCGGATAAAATTTCAGGGTCACTCATTCAGTTTATGAAAACCGGAGATCCAAATGGCGGCGGTTTACCCGAATGGCCTCAATATACTTCTGAAAATGGTGAGGTAATGGTTTTGAATGATGTATGCGAGGTTAAAAACGATCCGGACAGGGAAGCCAGAAAGGCCATGTCGTAAACCAGAATTGATCAAACAATCTAAAAGTAATGTTATGAAAAAAACAGTTCTTACAATAATCTCCCTGATTTTTGCAACAAGTATTTTTGCTCAGTTTGGAGGACCTCCACGTTTAGTTTCACCAGAGATTGACGGTAACAATGTAACAATCCGGATACGTGCCCCAAAAGCTATAAAAGTAGAGCTAAACGGTGCTTTCCTGCCGGTTCAGGAGGTTGAAACACCCATGGGACGAATGTCGCGCCCCATGCCGGTGGAAATGAAAGAAGGTGACGATGGCGTTTGGGAATATACGGCTAAAGATGTTGTGCCCGATTTTTACACCTATACCATTTCTGTTGATGGAGTTTCAATGCTCGATCCCAATAACCTGAAAGTGTTGCGCAACGGACAGAATATGAGCAATTACCTGATTGTTCCGGGCGAGAAGAGCGAACTCTATCTGGAAGCTGAAGATCAAAAAGGTACTTTGCTGAAAGTGTGGTATCCATCGCCGGCTTTTGGCGCCAACCGTAGAATGTATGTTTACACGCCGTATGGTTATGGCGAGACAAATAAAAAATATCCTGTTTTATATCTTCAGCACGGTGGTGGTGGCGATGAGGATGCCTGGTCGTCGTTGGGAAGAGCCCGCCAGATTATGGATAACCTGATTGCACAAGGAAAAGCTGAACCGATGATCGTGGTTATGCCAAACGCCAGTCCAAACCAATTGGCGTCGCCAGATGTTTTGGAGCCTATTCCCGGACCTTCTTTATTCGGTCAGGATATGGAATCGGACGAATTTCATGCCGGTGGTGCGTATACAAAAAGCCTGGTTGAGGATATTATTCCTTACGTTGAGTCGCATTTTGATGTAATCGCCAAAAAAGAAGGACGCGCCATCGCCGGTCTTTCAATGGGCGGTATTTACACGCTTTATACTACGGCGCGTCATCCTGAATTATTCGATTATATCGGTGTGTTGAGTATGGGATTTACACCCGGTCGCGATGCGAAAGCTGAATTAACGCCAATAAAAGATGCCGGTTACGAGTTGTACTGGGTTGGCTGTGGCGAAACAGACATGGCGTATGATAATGCGGAAAGGTTGTTGAAAGCGCTTGACGAATTAAATATGGAACACACCTATTTTGATAAAGTTGGCGGTCACACCTGGGACACCTGGCGTGTTTGTTTAAAAGAAATGGCACCCCTATTATTCAAATAAACTAAACTTTAAAACTTATAACGATGAAAACTAATCGAAGAGACTTTTTTCAAACGATGGGAGCCGGAGCCGCCGGCTTTGGATTGGCAACAACACTTCCGCTCGCTTCATGCGCAGCCCCGACAGAATCGGCGCCAGAAGCTGACGACGAACAAATACTTTTTATTGGCGACGATATTGCCATTGCCGATACCGCATACGGAAAAGTAAAAGGTTTTATTCTGCGCGGAATTACGCAGTTCCGGGGTATTCCTTACGGTGCCGATACCGGTGGTAAAAATCGTTTTATGCCACCTCAAAAACCCGAGCCCTGGAACGATATTAAACCTACCGTTTGGTGGGGAAATACAGCTCCGCAATTAATGGATGGCCGTTATGCAAACGCCTATTCTTCGTTTGTCGATCATTGGAATTACGATGATGTAAGCGAAGACTGTTTGAAACTGAACGTGTGGACTCCTGCTCTTGATGGTAATAAACGTCCGGTTTTGGTTTGGCTGCATGGTGGCGGTTACACCAACGGAAATGGCATTGAGCAAGATGGTTACATGGGCGAAAACCTCAGCCGTAAAGGAGATGTGGTTTTTGTTTCGATTAATCACCGTTTAGGTCCGATTGGTTTTTCAGACCTTTCGGGTGTTGGTGGAGCAAAATATAAAGATTCAGGCAACGTTGGAGCTCTTGATATGGTTGCAGCACTGGAATGGGTGAACGAAAATATTGCCAATTTTGGTGGCGATCCGGGTAATGTTACCATCATGGGCCAGTCGGGTGGTGGTGCCAAAGTATGCACGGTGGCTGCCATGCCTGCCGCTAAAGGTCTAATTCATAAAGCGGTTCCTTTAAGTGGTTCTACAACTCAGGGCATGGATCAGTCGTATGCGCAGAAATTGGGTGAATATGTGCTGAAAGAAGCAGGGCTAAAACCTTCTGAAATTGATAAACTACAGGAAATCCCGTGGAAAGAATATATTTTGATTGCAAATAAAGCTAGTCAGAAAATGCGCGAAGAGGAAGGTGGAAGCGGATTGATGCGAATGGGTTTTGCTCCGGTTGCTGACGGTGTTAATATTCCAAAGGGTACTTTCTATTCCGAATCGGGCGGTGTTTCATCTGATGTTCCGATGTTGCTGTGCACTACTTTCCACGAATGGGGAATGGCACGTACTAATCCTGAAATAGAAAAAATTACAGCCGATGAAGCCAAAGAAATGATGAAGGCAAGCGCCGGTTTCAGAGGCGGTTTTGGCGATAAAGCACCAGCAATTTACGATGCTTATGCAAAGGTTTTTCCTGATGCCAAACCTATTGAAATAATGACTCTGGCGTCAAGTAACCGACAAAGTGTAGTCGCTTCTGCAACAGCCAAACTCAACCAGTCTGCACCGGTTTATGTGGCCTGGTTTGGTTGGGAACCACCAATGTTTAACGGCCGAATGAGAGCTTTCCACTGCTCTGATATTTGTTTCTGGTTTTACAATACGGACCTAATGTTAACGCATACAGGCGGCGGTGCTCGTCCACGTAAATTGTCAGAAAAAATGTCGGATGCGCTATTGGCATTTATGAAAACAGGTAATCCAAATTGTGAATCGTTACCTGAGTGGCCACAATTCTCTGCTGAAAATGGCGAGGTAATGATTTTGAACGACGTTTGCGAAGCGAAGAATGATCCTGACCGCGAAGCCCGGAAAATGCTGTAAAGCTAAATTATAACAGGATGTAAATAAGAGTGAAAGGGTTTTTGCCCTTTTGCTCTATTACAAATTAATTACAACAAATACCGATTAAGAAACAACCATGGCACTAAAATTTTACACGAAATTTCTTTTTGCATTTTTTCTGTTTGTAGGATTTTCAGAAGCAAACGGACAAGAGACAATCGATGTTGGAAAAACCGGTTGGGACGTAAAAAGGCCTGTTGTTGCCGGAGCTTGTGAAGCCGGTTGTCCGTGGGGAGAACTGGCCGACTTTGTTCAGCAGGCGATGGAACCCATGGGATATTCCGTTGTAATTTGCCGTAACTGCAATCGAATGAATGGTCCTCGACTCGTTTCCGAAAATAGTTATCCGCCGCCTCTCGATGAGGCGAATCTGGAAGACGGAACCATATACAGGATTAATGCAAAAGTTGATTTTGGTATCACGTCGAGTGCTTTTTTGGCGAACGCCTACAAGGAAAGTTTTTTTGGTGGTGGACCATATAAAAATCTGCGCTTAATCGCTAAAGTGGAAGATCCGTTTTATTTTCTGATCGCTACTAAAAAGGAGAGCGGAATTGAAAGTTTGGAACAAGTTCGTGATCAGGGACTTCCGGTGCGCATCTTTGATACCGACGGAAGTATGGCCACAATACTGGATTATTACGGAATTACTTCGGAAGAAATTGAAGGCTGGGGAGGAAAAAGAAGGGTGTCTTATGACGAAGCTATGAAAGACGAGTTTGATATAATTGCCGGCTTTTTGGCTACTCCGAGTAATAACATCGAATCATCGTATTGGACAGCGCTGAGTGAGAAATTCGATCTGTATTTTATGGAGTTACCTGAAGATTTACTGAATAAAATTGCTGAACAAAATATAGACTCAGAACACATTGTTGCGCAAAATGGATTGCTTCGTGGACTCGACCGTAGAATCAAAACACTGGGACGATCAGGCGAGGCTTTTTTTGCCCGTGAGGATACACCTGAGCAGGCAGCTTACGATATTGCAAAAGCAATCGATAAGAACAGAGGTGCACTAAAATGGTTTATCAGAATCTATTCCTACGATTCAAATACGGTCTTGAGCAATTTCGGCGTTCCTTTACATCCCGGAGCCGAACGATATTACCGCGAAGTTGGCTATATAAAATAAAACTGAACTCACAGACTTAAAATTATTCGAATGAACAAAATAGTAGTACTTGCCGTGTTGTTATTTTCGTTGTGTAATCAGGCAATTTCACAATCTGTTCAGAATGGGCCTTACACAGTAACTGAAATTTCTGAGAACGTTTATCATTTTGAAGATGGAAATGATAAGAATCCGCCGGGGCAAATCTTTGGCGACGACGGCCAAATAGTAAATTCAAATAATTGTTCCGATATGTATTTGATCGTTGGAGGTGAAAAAGCCTTGCTGATCGATCTATCAAATGCGGTGAAATGGGACGAAACTGCAACCGAATCGTTGCGGTCGTTGGTTTATGATCGAGTGGCTAACAAGAAATTTTTTATTACGGTAACCCACAATCACGGCGATCATTTAGGAATGTTGCCGGCTTTTGCCGATGATACAAAAGCCAATTTCTGGATTCCTGAAAAGGAGTTTGAAGGACGCGATATTTTCCCTGCTGAGCGTACCGATTTTTTCGCTGAAAACGCTTCGTTCGACCTTGGTGGCGGAGTTGTAATAAACACAACCGAAGTTCCGGGGCACACTGCACATTCCACGCTTTTCTTCTTGCAGGGTAAAGACGTTGTTTTTTCAGGCGATGCCATTGGTTCCGGCAGTGGAGTCTGGCTTTTTAACGATGAGAGTTTTTATACCTACAAAAAGTCGATCGACAAACTGATCGAATACATCGAAGATCCGTCAAACAATATTAATACAGAACAACTCCGGATTTATGGCGGCCATAACTGGCAAAGCAAAAAACTGGGCAAACTTTCGGCGCAGTACATTTACGATATGCGATTACTGATTCAGGAAATGGCAAAGGGAGAGGTGGAAACCGAAGCTATGTCTTCATCATTTCTCAAATTTTTGGATACTAACTTTAAATATGGAACAGCAACAATAACCTGGAATGAAGAGGCTGCCGACCGATATGTAGATGCTTTAAAAAAGTAATTTGAATGTTGTTAGTTCTTTAAATTTTACTCTATTGAAAGAGGTAAACTTCTTCTTTGAGTATTTAAGGAATTCATCGGTTTAACTATTTAAGGAGAAAAGGGACTATTCAGAAAGAAGCTTCGACGTCTTTCTGTTTTTATTACAATAAGTTATTCCGTTTGGTTGATCTAATTTTTATCTTTGGGCTTAATTAATCGAAACTGATCGTTTCGATGAGTTGAAAGAATAAAAATCATAATCGTATAAATCAAACCAAATGAAGAAGTTTACACTACTTTTTGCCATTTGCATTTTTCTTATGGGCGTCACAAATGCCCAAACCACCTCTATTTATAAATCGCACAAACTGGAAGAAATGACACCGGAAAGTGCCGGTATTTCAGCCGAGCGTTTAGCACGCATCGATAAAATGTGTGAAGAAGAAGTGGCCAACGGAAATCTGCCAGGAATCGTATCGCTGGTAGCGCGCAATGGAAAAATCGTTCACTGGAAAGCTTACGGAGTTGCCAACGAAGCCGGCGACAAAATGGAGCGCGATGCTATTTTTCGTATTGCTTCACAAACGAAAGCAATTACTTCAACTGCCGTGATGATGCTTTGGGAAGAAGGCAAATTTCAGTTGGATGACCCAATTTCGAAATACATTCCGGAGTTTAAAAATCAGCAGATTTTAACAAATTTCAGATACAGCGATACTATCTGGACAGGCGTTCCTGTAAAAAATGAGATCACTATTCGCAACCTTTTATCTCATACTTCCGGAATTGGTTATGGTGCAATTGATGGCGATGAGCGTTTTCAAATGTTGTACAAAAAAGCCGGTGTTACTGACTTATTCACCACTAAAAATATTACCATTGAAGAGAGTGTGAAAAAGCTGGCTAAAATGCCGCTGCACCACGAACCGGGAACGCAGTTCACCTACAGCGAAGGATTGGATGTGTTGGGCTATTTTATCGAGATTGTTTCGGGAATGCCGTTCGATCAATACCTGAAAACACATATTTTCGATCCGCTTGGAATGGAAGACACCTGGTTTTACCAACCCGAAAAAAATATGGATCGGTTAGTTGAAGTTCAGCAGCCGGTTAATGGCGAATGGCAAAAGTACCCTGTAACTTTTTACGATACAGATTATCCGATAAAAGGAGCCAAAACATTTTTCTCGGGAGGAGCCGGTTTGTCGAGCACTGCAAAAGATTATGCTGTATTTCTGCAGATGTACCTGAATGGCGGAGAATACAACGGAGTTCGCCTTTTGAGCCGTACCACAGTTGACCTTATTCTTTCGAATCAGATTGGTGAAATCTGGGGCGATTCGGATACCAAATTTGGTTTAGCCTTTGAACTGGTAACCGTAAAAGGACAGAGTAAAGGTGGTTTGGGAAGCATGGGAACATTTAACTGGGGCGGTTACTTTAATACGCAGTATTTTGCCGATCCAGAAGAAAATGTGATCGGAATTATCATGAAACAAACACAAGGTCCGGTTAACGATGTTACCGGTTGGAAATATCGCCAGTTGGTATTTCAAACCATAGATGATTAGCCGGTAAAACAGAATTGAAATTGTAAATAGGAAAAGCAGTAAATTGATCTTGATTGAGATCTCTTTACTGCTTTTTTATTATTTCCCGAATATGTGCGGGGAAGATTGAAATTGTTACCTGTTAAATGGGTGTTAATACTTCTTAAGTTGTATATATTGTTCAGTTAAAATCGTATTTTTAAAAACAAAACAACCGAAATTAACTGTAATTCAATTCCTTATGAAACAAATGTTCAAAATTTTAAGGAGTATGTCTCCTTTATTCGTATTTCTATTTATCCTGTCGGCCTGTTCAACAAATGAGTGGCCGCAGTTATTTGGCCCCAACTCAAATATGGTGATCCAGTCAAAGGATTTACCAACCGAGTGGAATGATAGTTTAAATATCAGATGGAGTGCAGATTTGGAGGGTGAAGGCTGGTCGTCGCCAATCGTGCTGGGTGATAAAATTTTCATCGCATCATCGGTATTAGTGAAAGAAGCTGAAAAGCCGGAACCAAAAGAAGAGGTTCAACCACAAGACGGGCAACCAGCTCCGGTAGATAAAAGCTACGAGACTGCCGTGTATCGCTGGCAACTCTCGTGCCTGGATGCAAAGACCGGAGAAGAACTATGGAAACAGGTTTCTTTTGAAGGTAATCCACGAATTAATAAACATGTTGGAAGTACATATGCTTGCGAAACGCCGGTTACCGATGGAAAATATGTTTACGCTTATTATGGCATGGTTGGAGTATACTGTTACGATTTGGATGGAAACTTAATCTGGGAAAAAGACCTTGGTGCTTACCCCATGTTAAACGGATGGGGAACCGGATCATCGCCAATGGTTTACGATGGCACTCTTTACGTGCAGGTGGATAACGAAGAAAGTTCGTTCTTGGTAGCTTTGGATGCTGCAACCGGAGAAGAAAAATGGAAGGTAAATCGTGATGAGAATACAAACTACTCAACACCGGTTATCTGGAATAATGTAAATGGCAACGAACTGATTGTAATGGGAAAAACAATTTGCTCATACAATCCTGAAAGTGGAGAGCTTATCTGGCAATTAAGAGCCGGAGGGAATTATGGTGTTCCTTCTCCTGTATTTGATGCAGAACACATCTATTTGGGAACAGCTGCAGGTCCCGGCGAATCAACATCCTTATTTGCAGTTAAAGCAGGAGCGAAAGGTGATATTTCCTTGGCTGAAGGCGAGACATCGAATGAATGGGTAGAGTGGAGTAATCCAAACACCGGTCTTACAAATGCCTCTCCAATATTATACAACGGCCTGATTTACGTTGTTGCCAGCCGAGGAGGTTTGGTAAGCTGCGTTGACGCTGCAACCGGCGAGTTATATTACCAGGAAAAGATGAGTAAAGTAGGAGCTTGCTGGGCATCGCCGTGGATATACAACGATCAGTTGTATTTTTACGATGAGCGTGGCGTAACACGTATTTTGAAAACAGGAAAAGAGTTTGAACTATTAAGCGAAAATGCACTCGATGATAAATTTTGGGCATCGGTTGCTCCAACTTCCGACGCTTATATTTTCAAGGGAGTAGAAAAAATATATTGTGTAGGTAGATAGTCTGTAACCAAAAACAAAAAAAGCCTCGCAATTTTGCGAGGCTTTTTTGTTAATTTATATTTGATTTTTATGCCAGGAATGATTCCAGCATCCATATTTCTTTTTCTGTATGACCGATCCAGTCGCTCATCATTGCGACAGTACCTTCGTCGTTGTTTTCTCCGGCAACTTCAAGTATTTCGTTAAAGCTTTTCAGAAAGTAACGCTGGCTTTCCAATACACTTTCTACGGCAGGTTTTGCTTCCGAAACATTGGCAACAACACCTAATTTTGCAGTTTTTGTGTAATCTTCGAAAGTATGTAATGGCTGACCTCCCAGCATTAAAATACGTTCTGCAATTTCATCTACAACTTCTGCTGCCTGGTTGTAATACTCTTCGAAACGGGCGTGTAAGGCAAAGAATAACTGACCTTTAATGTTCCAGTGCAATCCACGAAGGTTTTGGTAATGAATTTGATAATCTGCTAATAACTGATTTAATTTCTCTACTGTAATTTGATTTTTTGCTTTCATAATATCTAATCTTTAAAGTTTTAATTATTTCTCTTTTGTTTCAACACTTCAAAGATACTATTAGTGGTATTTATTATATTTATGGTGTTATTAGTAATACTTATGTTATGAATGTTGCACAACTGGAGTATCTGAAAGAAATTTATGTATGTGGTTCGTTTTCGATGGCTGCTGACAAGCTGGGAGTGACACAACCCGCGCTGAGTTTGCAAATACAGAAACTGGAGGAGGAACTGGAATTTAAATTGATCGATCGCACCAAACGACCGTTTCAATTTACTGAGGAAGGGAAGGTGTTTTATGAAAAGTCATTGGAAATTCTAAAGCAAATTGAAGCACTGAAACAAATTTCGATAAATATTAGCGAAGAAGTGAGCGGTAACCTGAAAGTTGGGATTATTCCAACCCTGGCGCCGTATCTCGTTCCACTATTTATTAATCAGTTGGGAAAAGATTATCCGGCATTGCAGTTGGAAATTTATGAGCTAAAAACAGAAGAGATTATTTATGAAATAAAAATGGGCGATATTGATTGCGGCATTATTTCTACTCCTGTTTCTGCAACAAATATTTCTGTAATACCACTGTTTTACGAACGTTTTTACGCCTATTTGTCTGAGGATCATCGTTTATTTGATCAGGATTCCATCAATATTAAATCAATTGAAGAAGGCGAAATCTGGTATCTTGAAGAGGGAAACTGTTTTCAGAATCAGGTGAACTCGATTTGTCATCTAAATCCGCAAAAGAAGAACAAACAACGACTGGTGTACCACAGTAATTCCATCGAATCGTTACGGCGAATTGTGGAATACAAAAGTGGCCTGACATTTATTCCCGAATTGGCTACCATAAATATTCCGGCCGAGCAGGAAGAGCTGATCAAAGAAATTGTGCCAAATGAACCGGTTCGCGAAATCAGTTTGATAACTGCCAAACGTTTTGCCAAAGAGCGACAGGTTAATGTTTTGCAGGAGGTAATAAAAAGAAGTATTCCGGCCCGAATGCTTAAACAACCGGAAAGGGGAATTGTGGATACGCTCTTATGATTTATAATGACTGGAGATAGAATAAATCACCAGTAATTGGGATTGATTTGTGTTTCGCTGAGGGCTTACTTTGTGTAGTATCAAAAAAAGCTCATAAAATGGAAATACTTATAGAAACACAGAATGGAAAAATTTTTAAATGCGCGAAATGTGATGCTATGCATGTTGAGTATAAAAATCTAAACTTCAATTTTAAAGAAGAGGACTTCTGGAAGTTTGTCGATTATATCCAAACTCTTGACGGAGAAGAGTGGACATTGCGGAACAAAACATCAAATTTTAAGCGAAAGATTATAATTCCCGTTGGCAGCCAGATTTTTAATGCTTTGCTTGATGCAAAGGAGTTAAGTGAGCTGAGAAGCCTCCTGAATTTTAAGAAAGACGCAGCTTATTTTCAGCAAACAATAAATGCCGGAGGTTTGGAATTTACCTCGCATTTGAATTAGAAATGAATTAAGGCTTGGCGAAGAGACCTTAGCTTTTGCTATTTCTCTTTGGCGTAAGCATACCAATACAATGTACCAACAAAAAAGCCGCCTCCAACAATATTTCCAAGTGTTGCCGGAATCAGGTTTTTAAACACAAAAGTGGACCATGTAATATCAGCACCCTCGAAAATTGCCAGTGGAATAAAAAACATGTTGGCAATACTGTGCTCAAAACCCATGGTAACAAAGGCCATAACCGGCCACCAGATACCTAAAATCTTTCCGCTGGTGTGTTGTGCCGACATGCCCATCCAAAGTGCCAGACAAACCAGCCAGTTGGCACCAATACCTTTTAAAAATGTGGTAAAAAACGGATTGGAAGTTTTCCCAATCGCAATCTTTTCTACCATATTTATCCATGGCTCTGCATTTACCAAATGAGTGAGGTGAACCAGAAAATAAGCCACGAACACTGAGCCTATAAAATTGCCCACATAAACCAACGACCAGTTTCTAAGTGGAGCAGTCCAGCGTTGTTTGCCACCCAGAACATTGGGCATAAAATAGGCATTGTTACCGGTAAAAAGTTCTGCCCCGGCCATCACAACAATCATCAGCCCGACGGGGAACATGGCTCCCATAAGAAACTTTGGAATTCCCGGATTTTCTGCTCCAATACCCGGAACACCACCGCCAACTAATATGGCCAGCAAACCACCAAAAGCGATGTAGGCTCCGGCTAAAAATGCCAGTGTCAGTATTTTTTTTGCTGAATAACTGTCTTTTACAATAGCCAGCTTACCGGCTTCGTTAATTATTTCTTTTGGTGAATATAAACTCATGGATAATTATTTTTCAATGCTATTTTTCCGTCTTCCAACTTCTTTCTATTTAACAATTACGTCTTTAAAATGCGGTTTCAGCATTTCAAAAGCACGGTCGATCTGTTCGGGAGTGTTCTCTTTTACATCTTTAAGCTGATAGTCCATTCCTAACGATTCCCATTTGTAGGTTCCCAGTTTGTGGTAGGGGAGTATTTCAAACTTTTCCAGGTATTTGTTTCCGGAGAAAGTTTCGATTAGCCACTTTAACGATTCATCGCTGTCGGTGTAATCCGGAACCAGCACATAACGCAGCCAGTATGGTTTTTGGCTCTGCTCACGAAGTTGAATGTTTTCCAACAAACGACTGAGTCCTTTGGCTCCTGTTATCGATTTGAATCCCTCTTCGGTAGTGGCTTTTACATCAAACATCACCAGGTCTGACAGGTCTGAAATTAAATGTTGTGCCTCTGGTGTCCGAATCAATCCGTTGGTGTCGATATTTGAGTGGATACCTTCTTTTTTCAGCGCTTCAAAAAAGGGAATCAACGCTTTACTTTGCAACATCGGTTCTCCACCAGAAACGGTAACTCCGCCATCGTCGCCAAAGTACGTTTTCATATTTCCGGCACGTTTTACCAGGCTTTCGAATTCAGTTGGTGTTCCGCCTTTTAATGCAATCGTATCTGCATTCTGACAGTATTTACATTGCAGGTTGCAGCCCTGTAAAAACACGACCAAACGAATTCCCGGACCATCGTGTGTACCAAACGATTCGATGGAATGGACGATTAATTTATTTTCAGATGGAGACATACTGTTTAACACAAAAACATGCCAACCAGTTTATCCGGTCGGCATGCAAAAGTAGTTATAATGTATAATTACATTGTTTCGTGGAACGAGCGCGTAAGTACTTCCTGTTGTTGTTCGCGTGTTAAACGAACAAAGTTAACGGCGTATCCTGATACCCGAATCGTTAATTGCGGGTGATCTTCAGGATGCTCCATGGCATGAAGAAGTGTATCGCGGTCGAGCACATTTACATTTAAGTGCTGTGCGTTACAACCAAAGTAACCATCAAGCGTACGAACGAGGTTCTCAATTCGCATTTCAGGAGTGGCTCCCAACGATTTGGGTACCACCGAAAGTGTATTTGAAATACCGTCTTTCGAGTCTTTATAATCGATTTTGGCAACTGAGTTTAGCGAGGCAATAACACCGTGTGTATCGCGTCCGTGCATCGGATTTGCACCCGGCGCAAAAGCAACTCCTTTGGCACGTCCGTCGGGTGTAGCTCCTGTTTTCTTTCCGTAAACCACATTCGATGTAATCGTTAAAACCGACATCGTTGGCGTGGCATTTTTGTACACCGGAAGTTTTTCCAGCTCCATGTTAAAATGCTCCACTACATCGCGGGCAATGTGATCAACGCGGTCGTCGTCGTTTCCATATTTCGGGAAATCGCCTTCAATCTGGAAATCTACGGTCAGGCCATTTTCATCACGAATTGGTTTTACTTTGGCGTGCTTAATGGCCGAAAGCGAGTCGGCAACAATCGATAATCCTGCAATACCATAAGCGATATTAATTTTCGGATTGGTGTCGATTAGCGCCATTTGAGCTTTCTCGTAGTAGTATTTGTCGTGCATAAAGTGGATGATGTTCATCGCTTCGTTATACACACGCGCCACTTCTTTCATGGCTATTTTAAAGTTGGCAATTACTTTATCGTACTCCAGGTATTCGTCTTCTAAAAACGGAACGCCATCAACCATTTGTGTTCCTGTATTTTCGCAACGACCGCTGTTTATTGCCAACAACAGTGTTTTGGCCAGGTTGGTACGTGCTCCAAAAAACTGGATATGTTTACCCAACTCCTGCATCGATACACAACATGCAATTCCGTAGTCGTCGCAATTTGAGCTGGTACGCATCAAATCATCATTTTCGTACTGAATTGATGAAGTTTCTATAGATACTTTGGCACAATAATCTTTGAAACCTTTTGGCAGTTTTTGTGACCAAAGAATGGTAATATTTGGCTCGGGCGACGGCCCCAGATTGTACAGTGTATTCAGGAAACGGAACGAAGTTTTGGTTACTTTGCTACGTCCGTCAATCAGCAAACCACCAATACTTTCGGTTACCCAGGTTGGATCGCCGGCAAAAATATGGTCGTAAGCTTCCATACGCAGGTGGCGAACCATACGCAGTTTCATTACAAACTGGTCGATGTATTCCTGTGCATCGGTTTCGGTAATTTTTCCGTCCTGAATATCTTTTTCAATAAAAATATCAAGGAACGAAGAAACACTACCTAACGACATGGCAGCACCGTCTTGTTCTTTAACTGCTGCCAGGTAAGCCATGTAGGTCCACTGAACCGCTTCACGGGCATTTTCTGCCGGGCGAGAAAGATCTAAACCGTAAATATTACCCATTTCAATCATGTCGTGCAAAGCGCGGATCTGCTCCGAAACTTCTTCACGCAAACGAATGGTAGCATCACTCATCGGACCGGTGATCTTTTGCAGGTCCTCTTTTTTACCTTCAATCAAACGATTGATACCGTACAGCGCCACACGGCGGTAGTCGCCAATAATTCGTCCACGGGCATAATTGTCTGGCAAACCGGTAAGAAATCCCAGCGAGCGGAATTTTCTGATCTCATCCGTGTAGGCATCAAAAACGCCGTCGTTATGGGTTTTGGTGTATTTGCTAAAACTCTCGTGAACAATCGGATTTGGTTTCAATCCGTGTTCCGATAAGGCTTTTTTTACCACGTTGTAACCTCCGAAAGGTTTCATGGCGCGTTTTAGTAACTTGTCGGTTTGTAATCCAACAATAACTTCGTTTTCTTTGTCGATGTAACCGGCCTCAAAAGCTGTCATTCCCGAAACTATATTTACATCTACATCACGTAAGCCATTATTCTGACGCTCTTCCTTTAGCGCTTCTTTGCAAATGTCCCATAGTTTGCTGGTGCGTTCTGTCGGGCCTTCAAGAAATTTGTGATCGCCGGTGTACGGGGTGATATTTAAACTTACAAAATCTTTCACTTCAATGGCTTTACACCATCGTCCTGTTTTGAAAATGTTTTCTAAATCCATAAACTTTTACCTTTTCTAAATAAACTCTTACTAAACCAATTTGTTTGCAAAAGTAGTTCTAAATAGCATTTCTTAAAATCCCTATTAATGGGGATTTTATTTAAACTATAAATACAGATATTTGTACTAATTGAAAATGGAAATATAATGGCAGATCATCATCACGATCATGGACATCATCACCATCATCATCACGAAATAAGAGGGAAGAAATTACTGTGGGTTACAGTTCTAAATCTTTCGATTACCATTGTGCAGATTATTGGTGGAATTATCTCGAACAGCTTGTCGTTATTGTCTGATGCACTGCATAATATGGGCGATTCGTCGGCAATTTTTATTGCATTTTTGGCTGGCAAACGAAGCCGCAAACCTTCGGATGAACAAAAGACTTTTGGTTATAAACGTGTTGAAATTCTGGCTGCACTTTTTAATGGAGTGGTGCTGATTGGAATTTGTTTGTACCTGTTTTTTGAAGCCTACGAACGATTTGTAGATCCTCAACCCATTAAGGGAAAGATCATGTTTATTGTGGCAACCTTTGGATTACTGGCTAACCTGATTTCTGTATTTGTGCTGAACAAGGATAAAAACCACAACCTGAATGTACGGGCCGCTTACCTGCATTTGCTTGGCGATACCTTTTCGTCGGTAGCCGTGATTATTGGAGGTATTGCCATTTGGAAATTCGAAGTTTTCTGGATCGATCCGCTGATTACTGTTTTGGTGGGTATTTACATTATATATCATACCTGGGATGTGGTAAAAGAAACGGTTGATATTTTAATGCAGTCGACACCGCATGATATCGATCTTAATTCGATTAAAGCCGAAGTAGAGAAAATTCCGGGGATTGATAATATTCATCATATTCATGTTTGGAAACTGGATGATACACAGATTCATTTGGAGGCGCATATTAATATGGAAAGCAACATGAGCATGCTTGAATTGGGAGAAATTCGCGCGAACGCCGAAAAACTGCTTCACGATAAATTTGGCATTGGGCACATAACATTGCAGGCTGGTTACGATTGTTGCGATAATAACGCAGAACTTCTTGCACATTAATAGATAAAATTGTCTGAATTCCCCTTTTTTTGGGATCACTCTAAAATAAAATCATCATTTTACGCGATTGTCAGCCCGGTAAAAAACACGGAATTTTACACTGGTAATTTTAAATGACAAGCGTATGATTTTTTCATTTATTTCATCACTTACGGTTGGTTCTTCGCAAAACGAACTGGTGTCGTCGGTTTTTATCGACTTTTCATTTTATCTCATCATCGCGGGATTGATAGGCTGGGTTTTGTTCCGAAAAGAAAAAGGAAAATACATTAGCAAAGCTTTAATGACTTTAATGATCGTGGCTCCTTTACTGTTTCTTATTTTAAAGCTGGGAAGATAATTTGGTTGTTATTCAGTAAAACCATCAACGTCGATCAAACCGTTGGCCACAGCATAAATAACCAGTGCCGCTGTTGATTTCACTCCAATTTTATTACTGATGTTTTTGCGGTGCGAAATAACGGTGTGGATACTGATAAACAGCTGTTCGGCAATTTCCTTATTCGATTTTCCGGTTGCCAGCAGTTTTAATACATCAATTTCACGTTCGCTTAAAGTGTTATCGATGTCGTTAGTAGTGGCTGGAGTTGTATTAAAATGTTTCGAGATAATCTGTGTAATGGTTTCGTGCCTGTCGGTGACAAAAATATTATCGGCAAAATTATCGTAGAGCGTGCGGTCGTAATGATTGGAAATTAACCCAATAATGTTGGTATTATTGTACAGCCCAAGCAAGCTGGACAAGTTCTTTTTCGAAGTATTAAGTGTAACCGGATTAACAATTACAATCTTGAAGAGATCGGATTGCCCAAATTTCAAAGCCTCTTCAAGTGTGTCGGCAAACGAGAGGTCTACGCTGTCCTTCATTTGTTGCAGTATGGCAGCAATTCCCTCTCTAATAATTACCGAAGGTTCGATGATCAGTATTTTACAGCGCGTTTCCAATTATACGAGGCCTTGTTTTTCGAATTGTTCTACCTGTGGAATTAAAATCTCATTTTCAATTTTTGAATGTGTTTGCAGGTCAATGTCTAAATCGAAAAGCGCAAATAATATTTTACGTCGCAGGTTATTGTCTGCCTTTTGCGGAAGATGTTCGATCAATAGTTTTTTTACATCGTCGAGTTTTTCCTGTATATCGTCGTGATGTTCGCGGTAGTCGATAACCGAATAATTGTCTGCAGGGTTGTCATCAATCAGGTTTAGTATGTAGGGAAAAACCGTGTCGTTTTCGTAATCAAAATGCTGGTCAACTTCATATTTGTAGTCATTGAAAAAGCGTTCAACCAACTGCATTTCAGGCTTTTGGCTGAATTCACTCATCAGGTGAATGTTCTGAATAATCTCTGGAAAAACCTCGTCGGAGTAATAAGCGTGAGATTTCATCAGGTAATTTACGATCTGTTTAATTTCCTGAGCGCTAAAATCCAAATCCTGGTGATACGAACTGTCGATGTTAAGATTGGCCACCATTAAAAATACTTTGGAGCTGATATTGTTTTCAATGCAAATCTCCTCAATTGTTTTTTCACGAACGCCCAACTTTATTCCAAACCGCTCCAGCACAAGAATTAACTGTGGGTGGCTGAATAGCAGTTTCGACATTTTTATGGTTTTCTGAATTTGTTCCTGCTTTGATCCCATGGATAATAATTTGAGGGCAAAATTACAAATTATATTTAGACAAAATTAAAATAGCAATATTTTTACTTTTCCTGAATTTGCGAATAAGGTTTAAATGGTTAATAGTTAATAAAAAAAGGAGATGAGAACCTCCTTTTTCTTTTTTTCTATGTAGTAATTTATAGACTGAATTTGTAGGATACCCCTATAATGCTTCTATCGTCTTTATCGCTCTTTAAATACTTGTTTACACGGTAATAGGCTCCAATCTTGTGATGCTTATTCAGTTTATACATCAATCCAACTTCTATTCTGGATTTATTGAATTCTTTGGCATCCAGCTCGTGATACCATTCGTTTAAAATATAAGGTTCAAGGTCTAACTTTTTTATACTGTACTCCAGTTCTAATCGGTAACGCAGGTAATTTTTAGTTTCATTATCATCTGCAAAGTCGTCGGCATTTGTATAGCGTAACCGGAATTTAGGATTGAATCTATTCCATTTAAACCCGGTTTTTGCATCAATATTAAACCGCCCGAACGATTCGTGTTCATCATCTTTATTTATGTTGTAACCAAATCGGTAACCCGCACCCAATCTAAAATATTTACTGAACTTATATTCTATCCCTGCCTGCAAAAAATATTCCTTCAGCTCAAATCCTTCTTTAAAACGAATTTCAGGTGATACAGCGAATTCAAGGTTGTCAGCAATTTCAGCAGTAAACTCTGTTTCAAACCAGGTACGCTGCGAAAAGGCTTGAAGGAAGACAAATGTTAGGCCCAGTGTTAGAACTAATTTCTTCATGATTAAAAAGTATTGTTCTCGCCGTTATTATCATTAATGTCGTGATATACTCTGATTTTTGCCACATCGCGCAGGTAGTTAATTTCTTCTATCTCAATACGTTTTACTTTTATACCCGTGCGTTCTTGTATATCGGCATAAAGTTCTGCTTTCTTCTGTATGTTGATGTTCTCAATGTTTTCATAATTGATAACCAGGCAGATCTCTTGTTTTAAATGCAGTATTTTCTCCAATATCCACATGGTAAGAATAATGGCGGCATTGGTAAATATTAGCTCCACATGGCTTACTTTTTTGTTCGAAAGGGCATTGATAACAGAAATACCAATGATTACAAAAAGATAAGTCATTTCTTTAATGGGAATGGGATCGGTTCGGTATCGAATAATACCAAAAATGGCAAATAAACCCAGCGCAAATCCCAGCTCAAGTTTTACGCTCTCGAGCAAAAAACAAAGTACAAATATTGTGATACTTATCGAGAAGTAGCTGAAATAGAAATCCTTACGATTACTGTTTTTTGAATAAATGTAATTTACTACAATAAAAATAACCAGAAGGTTGAGCAGAAATCTTACAATTAACTGCGTAAAGTCTTCAGGGTTAATGACTTTTATTCCCAACCACCTGAGTGGTTCCGTAATAAGGCTGTCCTGTAATTGATCCATATTTTTGGTTTTCCTTGTGTTTTTAAATTAAATGTCTAATGATGAGACGGCAATTTTACTGTTAAACTGTTTTTTTAGCTGCATTATCCGCTCCTTGAAGAGGTTTTGTTTCAGCTGGGGTTCTAAAAATGCCCGCCCCATGCAATACTTACTAAATCCGTTTTGTTTAATATCGCATTCTTTAAGTTGTTTTGCCAACAAGGTCTTTTCGTTTAAACTGCCTTGTTTTAACTCAATTATGGCCATTTTCTCCATCACCACTTTCTTGTCGTCAGAATAAGAAACAAGTCTGAGGTCGATGGTGCAACGCTCCGAAAAATCTTTATTAACCAGTGTAATTCGTTTAAATGAATTGGTGTTTCTCTTCGGCAAGGTAAGCTTCGAAATATGGAACTCGAAATTGGTATTAATGGTTAGAAAGTCGAGTTCTGTTTTCGTAAATGAAGCACCTGTATTTTCTGCAACCATGCGCAGTTTCTTTGTCTTTCTTTTGTTGTTTTTTTTCTTTATTTCTAAAAAAGCAAGATCAGAGTCGGCATAAATACGTTTTCTTATTTTAATACGGTTTAGTTTACCGTTATGATGATCTTTGTACAGCGTATCTTCAACGGTATCGTAATAAATGGTGTTGTAGTTATGTACTCTTGAGCTTCCTATCTCAAGAATATAATAATCGTTTTTTATGGCATTTAAAACCTGAATTAACTTGTCTTCGATAAGTTGATATTTTACATCAAACCGGTTGAGTAGTTCCACCTTATCCATCTGACTTAAAGAAATCGAATCAAATTGTTGTATAACAGATGGGATCTGAGACATATAAAATTGCAGTGTTGATGTTTAAATAGCAAGAGCCAAAGTATTAAAAATTTTGTCTCCGTTATATAACGATTGTTTGTAATATTATAAATATGTGTATGATTCTTCCGAAATATTGATTTTGTGAAATAATTCTACCAGTCAATTACAACTGTGATTATGGTATGAATACTCGTTCTGAAATCCAAAAAGAGCTTAGCAAAAGTTGACAGAATTTGAACGGATTGTCGCTTAGTATAACCTTAAAGGAAATTATTCTTTACAAAGTTGTTGAAAGCTTCCTTGTACTGCTCGCTAACCGGAATATAAACTTTCCCAAAAACAATCCGGCTACGTTCTATGGTATCGATTTTTTCTAGGTTAACGATAAACGAACGGTGAACACGCATAAATTTCGATTCCGGAAGTTTGGCTTCAAGGGCTTTCAGCGAGCTTAACGACATAATCGGTTTGGATTCATCCTTAAGATAAACCTTCACATAATCTTTTAATCCTTCAATGTAAATAATATCGTTGAAGTTGATGCGGCGGATTTTGTACTCTGATTTCAGGAAAAGAAATTCGTTGTTCGAATCCACTTCATCGCCTTTTTTATCGGCACGTTCGTAACCGATCTGTTTTTTTGCTTTTTCGGCGGCTTTGTAAAATTCCTCGTAGCTGAAAGGTTTTAACAGGTAGTCGATAGCATCGAGTTTATAACTCTGTAAGGCATATTTTTCGTAGGCTGTTGTAAAAATAATTTTGGGTTTGTTTGTAAGAATTCGTGTGAATTCCAGGCCATTTAAATCGGGCATTTCAATATCCAGAAATATAAGGTCTACCTCATTTTGATCCAGAAATTCCATCGCATCGATCGGGTTATCAAAAGCACCTTTAAATTCCAGTATTGGCGTTTTCTCCACATAAGAAGTTACCAGCTGAAGTGCAAGAGGTTCGTCGTCGATGGCAATGGTTCGTATCATTTGGCAGTATCAATTTCAAGTTTTACACTAAATATTTCCGGCGTGGAATCGATGTTTAGATCGTATTTTCCGGCAAACAACAAGTTGAGCCTTTTTTTTACATTTTCAAGGCCGATTCCCGAATGGTTCTCATCGCGTTTTTCTGCTTTTTCTTTGGCCACGCTGTTCTCACAAAAGAAATAAACTTTGTTTTCAGCAGTAGTCATTTCAACTTTAATAAACGATTTATCGCGGTAGCTTATTCCGTGTTTAAAAGCGTTTTCAATAAACGGAATAAAAAGCAGTGGAGGTATTTTCACGTCGTTCTGGTTGCTTGGAAGATCGATTTGAATATCGACCTTTTGCGAAACGCGCAGCTGCATCAAATCAATGTAGTTCCGCATAAATTCAACTTCGGCCGAAAGCATCGTTTCACCGTGTTCCGACTCGTATAAAAGGTAGCGCATCAGTTTCGATAGCTTTAAAATAGAAGCTTGTGCATCTTCGGTATTAATGGCTACCATCGAATAAATATTATTCAGTGTATTAAAAAAGAAATGCGGACTTACCTGGTTTTTCAAAAATGCAAGTTCCGAGTTCAGCTTTTCTTTTTCCAGTTCTTTTTGGCGTTTTTCGCTGGCTGTGTATTGTTCAATCGCACGTAAACCCATCGCAAATCCAACCAGCACAATAGATATGAGGCTGTAACCATAAATTTGCATCAGTTTAAAAGGAGGGCGGCGAAATCGTGGTTCCCGCGCTTCTTCCTGCATTTCTTCTGCAATTCTTCTGCCGCGCTCCGGATTATGGAAAATTTGGTTGGAGTAATTGAGCACAAAATAGAAGCAAACGATTAATGCTAAAGCAAGAATAAAGAAGAGGGCCTTTCTATTGTTTAGATAAAATTTAGGGACCAGCCAAAAATAGCTGATGTAGAAAATAATACCAAAAATGAAAGCATTTACGTAAATTCCCCAATCGATAAAATTGTTGTTTCCTGCATAACGGCTGATAATAATTTGAGGTAAAATTATAAGAACCATCCACACCAGAATGTGCATCAGTATTGGTAATTTATTTCTGCCGGCCCTAAATCTGTTCATTATAACTGGTTTTTAACAAAGTTAAAATTAAAACCAAAACTCACTACTAGTTCATGAATTTTGGTTTTATGATTATTCGTGTCGTACAGCATCAATTGGATCGAGGTTAGCTGCTTTACGTGCAGGATACCAGCCGAAAAATATTCCGATAACGCTACAAACCAGAAACGATAATCCAACAGCTTGTGTATCTACAACAAAAGGCATGTCTAAAGCAAAGGATGCCAGATAAGAAAGTGCTGTTCCGAAAATTATTCCAATTATACCTCCCAGGATACTCAGCATCACTGCTTCAATCAGGAATTGCATCATGATGTCAAATCCACGTCCGCCAACTGACATTCGTAGTCCGATTTCTTTGGTTCTTTCGGTTACTGAGACAAACATGATATTCATAATTCCGATACCACCAACCAGCAGCGATATTCCTGCCACAGCTCCTAAGAGCAAGGTTAACATATCGGTAACCGACGACACCATTTCCACCATTTCGGCTTGCGAACGTACCTGGAAATCATCGTCGTCGCCTTCTTTCAGTTTGTGCTGGCGGCGTAAAATCGTTTCAATTTCTTCAATGGCGGCCTCCGACTGTTCTTCGCTAACTGCCGAAGCATAAATGGATTGTATATGCGTGATTGCTAACATCCGTCGCTGCACTGATGTGTAGGGAGCAATGATCATATCATCCTGGTCCATTCCCATGCCGTTTTCGCCTTTCTCTTTCAATACGCCAATTACTTTTAACGGAATGCCGCCAAAACGAATGGTTTGTCCAATCGGATCAATTCCGCTGGGGAAAATATTTTCAACAACTGTTTGCCCGACAAGGCACACTTTTGCAAGCGATTTTATTTCTTTATCCGTAAAAATGCGGCCGTCTTCCAGTTCGTATTTGCGGATATCAAGATACGATACATCAGCCCCGTAAATTGTTGTTGGCCAGTTGTTGTTGCCGTTAACTGCCTGTCCGCTGGTACTTACCTGTGGCGATACTGCAGTAATATTTTTCGCCTCTTTTCTAAGTGCTTCAATGTCTTTTAGTGTCAGCGATTTTGTATTTGAGTTACCCATCATAACTCCGCCACGACGCTGCTGACCGGGCATTACAAAGATCATATTGGTTCCCATATCCGACATTTCTTCGCGGATACTTTGTTTTGATGATTCTCCGATGGAAAGCATCGCGATTACCGAACCAACACCTATAATAATACCCAGCATGGTCAATATTGCTCTGAACTTGTTTCGTTTCAGGGCAGTGGTTGCTATTTTTGTGAGATTTGCATAGTTCATTTTTCGCTGCTTTTAAGATTCATAATCTTCATCTACCGGAAGTGCTTCGATCAGTTGTGTCGCATTAAAACGATCAACTACTGCCGATTCTTTTTGTATCCTTCCATCTCTGAAAACGATGTTGCGTTTCATAAAACGGGCAATGTCCGATTCGTGTGTTACAAATACAATGGTTTTGCCGTTGTCGTTCAGTCGTTGAAACAGTTCCATAATTTCGTAAGAAGTGCGGGTGTCAAGGTTACCGGTTGCTTCGTCGGCAAGGATAACCACCGGGTCGTTCACCAACGAGCGGGCAATGGCCACACGTTGCTGTTGTCCTCCTGATAACTGGTTGGGCATGTGATCCATGCGGTCAGCCAATCCAACCTGCTCCAATGCTTGCATGGCACGTTCTTTTCGTTCTTTCGATTTAACTTTCGAATTATAGAAAAGTGGCAGTTCCACATTTTCCAACGCTGTTGTACGAGGCAGCAGGTTATACGACTGAAATATAAATCCCAGTTTATTGTTGCGTAATCCTGCCAGCTGGTTCTTATTCATTGTTCCCATGTTCACCCCATCCAACTGGTATTCTCCATAAGTTGGTTTATCCAAACAGCCCAGGATGTTGAGCATGGTGGATTTTCCCGATCCGCTGGTTCCCATTATGGCTGCAAAGTCCCCTTCGTAAATTTCCATATCAACTCCGCGAAGCGCATGTACGGTCATTTCACCTACATGATAGTCTTTTCGCAGTTCTGATACTTTTATAATTGCATTACTCATTTTTTTCTTTTTTTAGTTTCTGGATGCCCCGACGCTAACGGTCGGGATTTCGCTTCGCTCAACTTGATACTTGTAACTCGTGTCTAGTGACTCGTTACTCATTTCTATCTTCTTCCCGGAGGGCCTGGCATAAACGGATTTCCACCCGATCTGGCTGCTGTTTCATTTGCTCCTTTTTGCTCCATGCTAAGTATGACCTCTTGTCCGCTTTTTACGCCCGAAAGAATTTCAGCGTTAATATCATCGTTCAGTCCAATTTTAACCGGAACAGGATGAATATTCGTTCCTTCTTTTACCCAAACCATTGTTGCAACACTCGGAGCCTGTTGTGGCATACTCCCCATTTCCGTAGGTGTTTGTCCTTCCGGCATTTCGGGTTTAGCCTGCTGGCTCATGTAACTTGCCATTAATTTTTGGTCGGGAGTAAAACGCAAGGCCTTGCTTGGAACCACCAGAATATCGTTTTTCTCCAGCACATAAACCTGAATGGTGGCTGTCATTCCCGGCATTAATTTGTAATCCGGGTTCGGTGCATCAACAATAATTGTATAGGTCACTACATTGTTTGTAACTGTTGGCTCCCAACGCAATTGTGTAACTTCTCCTTCAAAAATGGTCTCAGGATATGCATCAACGGTAAATTCAACACGTTGTCCTTCTTTAATATGGCCTATATCCGCCTCGTCAATATCGGCTTCAACCTGCATTTGCGTCAGGTCGTTGGCAATGGTAAAAAGGGTAGGAGTGTTAAAACTTGCTGCAACCGTTTGTCCTTCCTCCACTTCTTTGTTCAGTACAACTCCGTCAATAGGCGAGTAAATCAAGGCATAATCAAGGTTGATCTGGTTGCGTTTGTGTTGCGCCATGGCATTGTTATAACTGGCTTTTGCTTTGTTTAAATTGTAAACCAGCTGGTCGAAATCAGTTTGCGAGATTAATTGTTTGTCGTTCAACGGCGCCATACGGTTGTAAGTAGCCTGCTGGTAATCGAGCTCGGCTTTCGCATTGTCTAAAGTCGCCTGGCTTTGCTCCAGTTGTGCGGCCAGGTTTGTAGTGTCGATTTTAGCCAGCAACTGGCCTTTTTTTACGTATGAGTTGTAGTCGACAAATAGTTCATCTACAATTCCCGAAACCTGGGTACCTACCTCAACAGTTGTAATGGCTTCCAGTGTTCCGGTTGATTCCACAACGTTACTAATGTTTCCTTGTCCTGCCTTTGCGGTTTGAATATCGATCTGGCTTACATCAACCTTATTTGGTTTTAAAACCAGTGCTGCCGATACCAAAACGACAAGCAGTAATGCGATAATGATGATTGTTTTCTTTTTCATGATATTTTGATTTTAATTGTTTCGGATTATAAAGTGATTGGATTGCCCTGATAGAAATCAAGGATTTTATAGCTGAATATCAGGTTGAATTTTGATTGCAACAACTGACTTTCGGCCGTTATCAGGTTATTGCGTTCGAAAAGGAAATCAACCGAGTTGATCAGGCCGTTATTGAATTTTTCCTGTGCCAGTTGGTACGATTCCTCATATGAAGAATAACTTTCCTGGTTGGCTTCAAATTCAATTTGTGCCGACAGTACATCTACACAAGCTTGTTCAATTTCTTTGCGCAACTGGTTTTTGGTATCTATTTCTTTCAATTCGGCATTGCTGTAACCAATTTTTGCCTGAGCTACGCTTGTTTTAATTTGCTTTTTCTGGAAAATAGGAATCGATACTGAAACCCCAACGGATGGAGTAAACTGATCGCCCAGCTGTCCGAAGTAGTTGGATGTATTATAACTCGAATATCCTGTTGATAAACCGGCATCGGCACTTATGGTTGGATAAAAACCTGCAGCAGCAATTTTTTCATTCAGTGCGGCACTTTCTTTTTGGTATTCGGCACTTTTTATTTGTGGTTTAATGGCCAGTGCAGTAGCATAAACATCTGCGGCAACCGGGGTTAGATTTTCATTTGTTAGTTCCTCCAAATTAGGACGAAGCACTTCAAAATTTTCGTCAACCGGTAATTCCATTAATTGCATCAGGTTAACTTTCGAAATGGCAAAGTTGCTTTGTGCATTTGCCAGACTCAGTTTCTCGTTTGCCAGCTGCGATTTTACCTGCAAATAATCGGAGCGCGAAATAATTCCCGACTGTAACCGGGCTTCCGACAAGTTGAGTTGCTCGGTTGTGGCATCCAATTGGTTTTGTGCATTTTTTACATTCTCTTCTAAAAATACAACCTGCAAAAAGGCATTCAAAATGCTCAGCGAGATCGACTCTTTAATGGTCTCCGAATCGTACATTCCGCTTTGCATATCCAACTCGGCCTGCTTAATCAGGTTATTCAAACGTTGTGCATTGTAAATGGTAATGCTCGAATTTAATCCGTAGCTGGTGTTGTTGTTTCCTGAAAAATCAGAATCGCCGGTAAGCAGGTCTTCTGATTTCGACCAGCTAAAATTCTGGCGTGCCGAAGCGCTTAACGAAGGAAGTTTGTTGGCTTCCGCCTGATTTTTGTTGAGTTCGTTCGATGCATTGGCCAAAATACTCTGGCGTACCGAAACGTTTTGAGTTAATGCATAATCGATACAATCGTTAAGGCTCCAGGTTTTATCTGTTGCATCGTTTTGTGCAAACAATAAAACCGGTAGGCCAATTGCGATTAAAAAGATAATTGATTTTATTTTCATAACTTAAATAATTTTAGGAATAAAAGTAGATAAGAGGTGTATCTCGTGAAAAAGGAATAGATGATTAGAAATATTTTATCGACGTTTTGAGATATTTTATCGAAACTGATATCAACTAATATTTGTTATGGGACATTAAAAAATCCCAACATACAGCTGTCGGGATTTTTCAAACTCATTGTACTCACAATTCTACTCAGTCACTTTTGTGAGTGTCATTTCTCCCGGACCTCCTCCCGGACCTCCGTCAGGCATTTCCATTTTTAACTTAATTACTTCACCTTCCAGTTTTCCTTTGTTTGGAACGGCTGTTCCCATCATATCAATTTCGAATGAGAATTCGTTGCCGTTCACTTCTCCTTTGAGGATTTCAATATCTCCCATCGGAGTTGAAATGGAGCCTGTTAATTTTTGACCTTCAACTTTAAAAGTATAGGTCATTTCCATTGTTCCCTGAGGACTTTCAACGGAAGTTTTCCATTTACCGCCAATTCCTTCAGCATGACTTGCAACAATGGCAAATACAGAAACTAAAACTGTCAATAGTAGTTTTTTCATCGTTTTTTAAATTTAAATTAGTGTGGTAAAAGTGCTGAATACTAAAATGATAGGATAATAAAATAGAAGAACCGGGCGATTTTATCGACGAATCGGGAAAGTTTACTCCAGGCGGTTTTTAGTGATAGATGAATTGTACCGTTACTTTTATATGTACAAACAAAATTGAAGAGATATTACTTGTTTTTGTCATATAAAAAATGCTCGCAGTTGAATTTGTGATCTTTTTTGCTGAAAAACTATCATCCACAACTATCGAATATTTGTATTTTCGTTGCGACCTTAAAATTCTTAAGGTTTATCGTAGTCCGTTTACAGGCTTTTTTCGTCATTATTATAGTGGAAATACAAAAATCAATAACAATATGAAGTTTATAGCGATTATTTTTCTGATGGCCATTTGGAGCCAGAGTTTATTTGCCCAAAAGAATTTTGAAGTACAGGTGGATAAACCCGGAGCGACCGTTCAGCCGGATATGTACGGTGTTTTTTTTGAAGACATAAATTTTGGTGCTGATGGTGGCCTTTATGCCGAATTAATTAAGAATCGTTCGTTCGAGTTCGATCAACCTTTTGTGGGGTGGCTGCCTTTCGGAAATGTGGATGTGAAAAATGAGAATCCATGTTTCGATCGTAATCCAAACTACGTTCGTTTAAACGAAACAGGACTTCGACGTGGCACCGGTCTTGAGAATAATGGTTTCAGAGGAATCGGTTTTAAAAAGAACGATACCTATCGTTTCTCGTTTTTTGCCCGCTCGCTGGATGGTGGCGAAAAGAATTTCGCAATTGAATTGGTCAGCTCAAACGATGATATTATCGGAAGAGGCGAATTGCTTGTTTCAGGTAACAATTGGGAAAAATACCAGTGTATTATAAAATCAAATGCTACGGATGCAAAAAGCAAAATCCGTGTGGTATTAAAAACGGCCGGCGAAGTTGACCTGGATCATATTTCAATGTTTCCGACTGAAACCTGGAAAAATCGCGAGAATGGTTTGCGTAAAGATTTGGCAGAAGCGCTTTACGAGTTAAATCCCGGAGTATTTCGTTTCCCCGGCGGATGTATCATCGAAGGAAATACGCTTGAAACCCGTTACCAGTGGAAAAACAGCGTTGGCCCGGTTGAAAATCGCCCGCTAAATGAAAACCGCTGGAACTACACGTTCAAACACCGCTTTTTCCCTGATTATTATCAAACCTACGGAATGGGTTTTTACGAATACTTTTTGCTGAGTGAAGATTTGGGTGCAGAGCCACTTCCGGTAATTAGCTGTGGTTTGGCGTGTCAGTACGAAAGTCACGAATGTGTGCCGGTAGGCGATTTGCAACCTTACATCGATGACGCAGTTGACCTGATAGAATTTGCCAACGGAGCCGTTGATTCAAAGTGGGGAAAAGTACGTGCCGAAATGGGGCATCCCGAGCCTTTTAACTTAAAATACCTGGCTATTGGGAACGAACAGTGGGGCGAAGGTTACGTAGAGCGTTTGATTCCTTTTATGGAAGTACTTCGCGAAAAACATCCTGAGATTAAAATTATTGGAACATCCGGCCCAACTCCTGATGGAGAGAATTTCGATTACCTGTGGCCAAAAATGACAGAATTGGAAGTTGATTTGGTGGATGAACACTATTATCGCAGTCCGGAGTGGTTTTTAGCAAATGCCGAACGTTACGACAGCTACGACCGCAACGGGCCAAAAGTATTTGCCGGCGAATTTGCATCGCACCACGAAACCCGCGATAACAATCTACGTGCTGCCATCTCGGAAGCTGCTTTTATGACCGGATTGGAGCGCAACGCTGATATCGTTCAACTGGCAACTTACGCACCACTTTTTGCGCATTACGATGCCTGGCAGTGGAAACCCGATATGATTTGGTTTGATAACCTTCAGGTGGTGCGCACTCCTAATTACTATGTGCAGCAAATGTATGCGCACAACACCGGAACCAATGTGTTAACTATTACTGCTGACGGTGCGAATATTACCGGGCAAGATAGTCTTTACGCCAGCGCAGTAATCGATGTAAACACTTCAGAAGTGATTGTAAAAGTGGTAAATGCTTCTGATGAAGTTCAGGATATTAACATCGATTTGAAAGGTTTGAAGCATTCGATGGAAAAAGCAGAGGTTAAAATTACGTGTTTACACAGCAACCAGCCCGAAGCAATTAATACACGAAAAGCACCAAACACATTAGTGCCAGCACATTCATCGCTTTGGGCCGAAGAAAGTGGCTTTAAACTTAAGGTGCAGGGAAATGCATTTTATGTGTGCCGTGTAAAGATTAATAAGTAAAAATACTACTTCAATTCAATACAATAACTTGATGAGACGCAATAAAAATTTACAGTTGTTAGCACTATTCTTTTTGGTATTCTTTTCAGCTTGTAGTACATCTGAGAATTACGAAGCCTATTTGTTTACCTACTTTACCGGAAACGGTCCGGGCGAGGAGTCGATTCGTTTTGCCGTTAGTGAGGATGGTTATAATTACCGGGCTTTAAACAATAATCAGCCGGTTTTGGATAATGACGATATTTGCTCAACCGGTGGGGTGCGCGATCCGCATATTTTGCGTGGCGAAGATGGTAATTTTTATATGGTGGTTACTGATTTATATGTAACCGATATGGGCTGGAAAAACTACGCTATGGTTTTATTAAAATCAGACGATCTGATCAACTGGAAATCGTCAGTCGTGAATATTCCTGAAGCTTTCCCTGAACAGTTTGGCGATGTTTGGCGTGTTTGGGCACCGCAAACCATTTATGATGAGGATGCCGGAAAATACATGGTCTATTTCTCGATGAAACAGAACGACGATCCGGACATTATCTATTACGCTTATGCAAACGATGATTTTACGGCTTTGGAAGCTGCACCGCAACAATTGTTGTTCAGCCCCACTGGCAATGCCTGTATCGACGCCGATATTATTAAAAAGGATGGGAAATTTTATATGTTCCATAAATCGGAAAGTGGTGAGCCGGGAATTAAACTGGCCATTTCAGAAAAACTGACAGAAGGCTATGAATATCCAACATTGAAGCGTGTAGATAAAGAGACTGAGGCTGTGGAAGGATCAGGCGTTTTTAAACTGAACAATTCTAACGATTGGATTTTGATGTATGATGTATATGGACTGGGCCGCTACCAGTTTACAAAAAGTGCCGACCTGCAGCATTTTGAGGTGATTGACGAAGCCATTTCAATGAATTTTCATCCACGCCACGGAACAGTGTTGCCGATTACCAAAACCGAATTGAAACGTTTGATCGCTAAATGGGGAAAAATGAATGATCCCTTGGCAGAAGCTACTGCTGACGGGTTGAAAAAACAAAATGTAAATATCGACAGCGAGAAAAGAACGATTCGTTTTCCGGTAAAAAAGGGTGTTGACATTGCTGCTTTTGATCCGCAGTTTAAAACATTCACCGGTGTAAGTGTTACGCCAACCGGTCCTCAGGATTTTTCAAACGGATCGGTTCAATACACCATCGAAATGGAAGGAGTTGGCAAGCAGACATACAGCGCCATTGTATCGGAAGATCATAACCCGGTTTTGGATGGTTTTTATGCCGATCCGGATGTATTGTACTCCGAAAAAACAGGCAAGTACTACATCTACCCAACCAGCGACGGTTTTCACAATTGGGGCGGTTACTACTTTAAAACATTTTCGTCAGAAAATCTGGTTGACTGGAAGGATGAGGGGATTATTCTGAATTTGCGAAAAGATGTAAGCTGGGCCGATCATAATGCCTGGGCGCCTTGCATTATAGAGAAGAAAATTGATGGCAAGTTCAAGTACTTTTTTTATTTCTGTGGGCGACAGAAAATTGGCGTTGCAGTTGCCGACAATCCGGAAGGCCCGTTTGTTGACAGCGGCGAGCCATTAATTAACTGGAAACCGGATGGAATAAAAGGAGGACAGGAAATTGATCCGGATGTGTTTACTGATCCGGAATCCGGCAAAAGTTACCTTTACTGGGGTAACGGTTATTTGGCCGCTGCGGAGCTGAACGATGATATGGTATCGATAAAAAAGGAGACGCTAAAAATTATGACGCCGGATAATACTTTTCGCGAAGGCATTTATGTGATTTACCGCAAAGGGACTTTCTATTTTATGTGGGCAGAAGACGATACCCGCAGTCCGAATTACAAAGTGCGTTATGCAACCGGTGATTCGCCATTGGGAGAACTTACCATCCCTGAAAATAATATTGTAATCCAAAAAGACCTTGAAAAAGGAATTCTGGCAACCGGGCATAATTCGGCCATTCAGATTCCCGGAAAAGACGAGTGGTATTTGGTGTATCATCGTTTTACTTACCCAAAAGGAAAAGATATGGGCTACCGTGCCGGTTTTAACCGCGAGGTTTGTATCGATAAATTGGAATTCGATGCTGACGGTAAAATAAAAGAAGTAAAACCTACTTTGGGAGGAATTAGCAGATAATATATTTTAATAACTTTATGAAAAGCAGAATTTGGTTCGAAACTGGATTCTGCTTTTTTTATGAAAAATTCATCAGTTTTTTAGTTCAAACCGTGTTTTACGTATGTTCATTTAAATCTTTTTCTGTAAAATAAAATTACTTGTCGAAGAAGCATGAGAATTGTTAGTATAATAGGATTCAACTTGACATATGTGATACTTTGATGGACAATAGTGATAGTCAAAATACTTCCTGTGGGGTTATCTTTGTTTTTGTAAGATGTTGGAATTCAGTATTTAAACTGAGTTTTGATCTGGAGGGTGGTCTTGTTCTACAATTGAACAAAAGTACAAGAACCTAAAATACTAACTAATAAACAAACTCGTCACGTGCTATGAATCAAACTAAAACTATTCCATTGCAATCCCTGAATCTATTATTCGGCAATTAAATTTCCAATTTAATATTAGAGAACAAATCAAGTGGCGGTGAATATTCATCGTCCGGTAAATTTTTAAACTTAAAACATGTGAAATGAAATCAATTCTATTGAAAAAAACACAAACGCTTTTCTGTGTTTTATTATTGGCTTTAAGTCCGATGCTGGTATTCGGGCAGTCGGTAAAAATAACAGGAACAGTAAGTGATTCTGATGGGAACACAATTCCCGGAGCCACAGTCGTAGTGCAAGGTACTACAAATGGTACGGCCACCGATATTGATGGCAAGTTTGTATTAAATGCAAGCGAAGGTGATGTACTTCAGGTTTCTTATATCGGATTTAAAACACAACAGATTGAATTAGGCGTAGAAACCAACATTAATGTAGTGCTGGAGCTTGATGCAATTGGTATTGAAGAGGTTGTTGCTATTGGTTACGGTACGGTAAAAAAAGCTGATGTTACCAGTGCTGTTTCAACTGTAAAATCGGAAGATTTTATAAAAGGAGCCGTAAAAGACGCTGCTCAATTAGTACAAGGTAAAGTTGCAGGTTTAACCGTGTCGTTGCCAACAGGTAACCCAACCGAAGGTGCCCAAATTATGTTGCGTGGTGTTTCGTCGTTGAATGGTGGTACTGCACCGCTGGTTCTTATTGATGGAATTCCAGGTAACCTTGAGACCATCGCTCCGGAAGATATTGAATCTGTAGATGTCCTGAAAGATGGATCGGCAACTGCAATTTACGGTACTCGTGGTACAAATGGTGTAATCATTATTACCACCAAATCGGGTGCTAACGAAATGGAGCCTACAATCGAGTACTCTGGTTATGTGTCTTTGGCACAAATCAGTAAAAAACTCGATTTTCTTAACGCAACTGAGTTAAGAGAGAAGTGGGATGAAGGCTATACGTTTACAGGTGCAAATTTTGAGGACTACGGGTCGGATACCGATTGGTTGGACGAAATTACCCGTGATGCAGTGAGCCATGTGCATAACCTGATTTTTAGAGGTGGTAGTAAAAATACCAACCTTACTGCGTCGTTGAACTACAAAAACAACCAAGGTATTTTCATGAATTCCGACAATGAAAAATATACCGGAAGGATCGATGTTAACCACAGTATGTTTGATAATAAACTGAAAGCAAACATCGGTATTATTGCCAGCGAGCAAAAATTCTGGACCGGCGGTGACGGCTATAGTTTTAACAACTATGTTTATCGTCAGGCAATTATTCGTAACCCAACCGAGCCGGTTATGAACGAAGATGGAAGCTGGTTTGAAAGAGATGTATATTTCTATGATAACCCAGTTGGATACATTAAAGAATCTCAAGGAGAAAACCGTTATCGTAATATGCGTTTTACAGGTAGTTTGGTATATTCTCCAATTGCCGATCTTGATATTAAAGGTTTATATGCAAGAAAAGGAAATTCGAATATACGCGGATTTTACCAAACACACGATCACGTTTCAACCACTAAATATGGTTCGGATGGTTATGCATCGCGCGGTACTGATGATTATGTTGGAAACTATGCTGAAATTTCAGCAAGTTACAAAAAGACAATAGGAGATCATCGTATTACTGGATTGGCAGGTTATAACTACGAAGACAACGTATACGAAGGATTTTGGGTAAATAATAAATACTTCCCAACTGATTCATACACTTATAATAATATCGGAATTGGTCAAGGACTACCTGAAGGTGAAGCTGGAATTGGTAGTACCAAGTATTCAGACAAACTAATTGCATTGTTTGCTAGGGTCGGTTATAACTATGCCGACAAATACCTGTTAATGGCAAGTTTACGTCGCGAAGGTTCATCTCGTTTTGGTGAAAACCATAAATGGGGTTATTTCCCGGGTGTGTCTGCCGGATGGCGTATTAATGAAGAGAGCTTTATGGAAAGTGTATCGTGGGTTGATAATCTTAAACTGCGTGCAGGTTTTGGTGTAACCGGTATTAACGCCGGTAACAACTATCAGTCGTTGAGTAGTTTGAATTACGACAGTTATTTCCTTTACAACGGTACATGGATGAGAGAACTTATTCCTGCCCGTAATGCCAACCCTGATTTAAGATGGGAGAAAAAAGAAGAGTTCAACATCGGTCTTGATTTTGATTTATTTGGTGGCCGCGTTGGTGGTGCATTGGATTACTACAGTCGTAAAACAAAAGATGCATTGTGGAACTATGATGTACCTGTTCCTCCATACTTATATGGCAGCATTATGGCTAACGTTGGTGTTATTCAGAACAAAGGTTTCGAGGCGCTAATTAACGTGGTTCCAGTTCAAACTCAGAATTTCGAGTGGAACGCAAACCTTACTTATTCTACCAACTCAAACAAATTGGTTTCTTTATCAAACGATCAGTTCCAAACAACAAACGACTTCTTCTATGCTGGTTATACCGGCGAGCCTATTCAAATTGAAACTCACCGTCTTGAAATCGGTGATGAAATTGGTAATTTCTACGGTTTAAGAAGTGTTGATATAACAGATGATGGTATTTGGTTAATTGAAACTCCTGAGGGTGATATCATTCCTGCCACTGAGTCGTCGACTGCCGATCGTCAGGTGCTCGGAAATGGTTTGCCAAAGCATTACATGAGCTGGAATAACAATTTCAGGTACAAAAACTGGGAATTAAATATGAACTTAAGAGGTGCGTTCGGTTACCAGATTCTGAACTTCCAGCGTATGTTCTACGAAAATCCAACAATTGGCTACAATACACTCGATTCAGCCTACGATAAAGTTTACGGAAAAGCGGTGCTTTCTGATGTGCAGCGTTTTGTAAGCTACTATGTTGAAGATGGCGACTTTATTAAACTTGATAACGTTACTTTGAGTTATAACTTCAACGTAAGAAACAGTAAGGTATTCAAGAATTTGCGCGTTTATGCCTCTGGTATGAACCTGGCAACAATTACAAGTTACAAAGGAATTGATCCGGAAGTAAACCGCATTGGTTTGTCGCCGGGTAACGACGACAGGGATCAATACCCAACAACAAGGACATACACATTTGGTGTTAATGTAACCTTTTAATTATTCGGAGTTGTAAATTATAAAAACAGGAAAAATGAATTTCAAAAACTATATAAGACGAATAGCGGGATATACCGCTGCTGTAGTTGGGATTTTAGCCTTGCTAACTACAGGAGGATGTTTTAATCTTGATGAAGAAGTTTTTTCAGAAATTACCGAAGAATCCTTTACAGCTTCGGAGTCTGATATTGTTGCCCTAATGGCGTCTGGTTATACACCATTACGTTACATTATGGGATGGCAGGGCTTGTTTGATGTGCAGGAAGAGCCTGCAGATATGTTTGTTACACCAACCCGCCCAAACGGTTGGGACGATGGTGGTACGTACAAAAGAATGCACTTTCATACCTGGAACAACCTGCAGTGGCAACCACGTAATACATGGATTAATTGTTACGATGGTATAAATAACGTTAACCGTGTAATTCTGCAAATTGAATCAGGGTCGTTACCATTGGAAGAAGGACAGGCCGAGCCAATTATTGCCGAAATGAGAGCATTGCGTGCACTTTGGTATTCAATCCTTGTTGATACGCATGGAAACGTGCCTTTGATCACCAAATTTAGCGACGAAATTCCGGAGCAAAAAAGCAGAAGCGAAATTTATGAATTTATCGTTTCCGAGTTGAATGAAGTAATTCCAGAATTGTCGGAAGATGTTGATCAGTCAACTTACGGACGATTGACCAAGTGGGGTGCTTTACAATTGCTGGCACGTGTTTACCTGAATGCCGAAGTTTATAAAGGATCGGCAGAATGGGATAAATGTATCGAAGCATGTAATCAAATCATTAGCAGCGGAAAATATACCATGGATGCGAGTTACAGAAATATTTTCAGTGCAAATAACGAAGGTTCTCCTGAAATAGTTTTTGCCGTTCCTTACGATAATATCTACGGAACAGGCTGGAATGCACATATGAAAATGTTGTTGCCAAATCACCGATATGTATTTAATATGACTTCTCAGCCATGGGGAGGATCAAGTTGTAATCCACAGTTTATAAACAGCTACGATGAGGATGATAACCGTTTGGAAGATAGTTGGTTAATCGGCGACCAGATAAGTGCTTCCGATGGCAGTGTAATTATGACATTGGTAAACGAAATGCCAAGTATTTATTACTGTGAGTTTGAACAGGGATACCGTTGTCAGAAATACGAAATAGAATTGGGATGTCAGTCAAACATGAGTAATGACTTACCATATTTCCGTTATACCGATGTGTTAATGATGAAAGCCGAGTGTTTATTGCGCACCGGAAAAAGCGATGAAGCTGCCGAGCTGGTATCAGAAGTTCGTTCACGTTCGTTCGACGATCCTTCAAAAGCTACAGTAACCGGCGAAGAACTACTTGGAAATACAACTGTACAATATGGTACTTTGGCCGAAGACGGAAGTATTGATGATCCGGGTGATCAAACTCCGGTTCAGTATGGTCGCTTCCTGGATGAATTAGGTTGGGAATTCGCAGCCGAGTTCCGCCGCAGAACAGACATGATACGCTTTGGAGTTTACCAAACAAAAAGCTGGTACAATCATACGCCACAAGGTGATTATACTACTTTGTTCCCGATTGGTGAATCGGAATTGAATACCAACCCTAATCTGGTTCAAAACCCTGGATATTAATTTCACCTCGTTTTTTAGTTTAATTTGATATTAAGGGCCGATAAAAAGTTGTAAAACTTTTGTCGGCCCTTTTTCAATTGTTCAGTTCACTTTGCCTTGTTTTTCTTTCTAATGGGTTTAAATTGCATATATATTTAAGTTTTCAGAACATTTGTGATAGTTGCAATGTGTTCTGAAATTACTTTTGTACTGTGCTAAATTGTCGCTGTTTAATGAAAAAGAATTTAAAAATATTGCTGACTTCTGTCCTGCTGCTCCTTTCTACTGTTGTTTTGGCAAACGGAGGAAAGCTTACTTTTACCCACTATACTAACGAAAATGGTCTGCCATCATCATATATTAAAAGTATTTGTCAGGACCAGTTTGGTTTTATCTGGACAGCCACACGAAGTTCGGTGTGCCGTTTTGACGGAAAATACTTTAAAACTTTTCAGGCCGTTGATGAAGAAGGAAACAGCTTTGACATCTGGAGTAAGTGGAATCATTTTCATCCGGAGAATTCCACTTTGCTTGTACAAAGTACTGATGATGTCTTTTATTCGTTCAATTTTAAAAAAGAGATTTTTGAACCCTACGAGCAAATAAACAAATTGGAAAGTGTAATTGAATTGCGCGAATCCAAAAATGGATATTGGGTAATTTGTGCAGATACTATACGCTTTTTTAATACGAAATCGAATCAAATTACAAGTTTCGAGAATTATGTAAGTTTTGCCACATTACCCGAGCATTCTCGGATAATGGATGTTCGGGAGAAGAATGGTAGATTGATGGCAATTACCGATAGTGGAGTGTTGCTGATTTTTGATATGGAGCGTGAACAACAAAGACATTTTGATTTACCTCAGGGTATTGATGTTTTCCAAATGTCTCATTTTTATATCGATAATAACAACTTTGTTTGGGTTGGAAATTATGCCAATGGTTTGTATCAAATAAACCTTACCAACGGGCAATCACGAAAATTTTCTGTAAACGAGAATGGGAACAGGCATTTGTTACATAACCTGGTTCACACCATTAACGAAGACCAACAGGGACGTGTTTGGATAGGTACCGAAGATGGTCTGTGCGTTTGGTCGCCATACTCCGAATCGTTTGAATATTACCAGCACGACATTCGAAACCCGCAAGGTATTAACACCAATCCGATTTATGATATTTTTTGCGATCGCGAAGGAAATATGTGGTTGGGAACCTATTTCGGTGGTATAAACTTTTGGAGCAATACTCCTGATTTTTTCCAGATATGGCAAGCCGGAACTGGTGAGCAACACCTTAGCGGGAATGCGGTAAGCTGCATAACTGAAGATGAAAACGGAAGCATTTGGGTGGGGATGGAAGATATGGGGATAAACCAAATCAATCTTGAACAAGATCGCGTGGTCAGAAAAATTAGCGAAAGTAATGGGCTGTCGTTCAACAATGTACACGATTTACTATTCGAAACACCTGATCGTTTATGGATTGCAACGTACACCGGTGGAGTTAATGTTTTAAACTTAAAAACCAACAAATTTGAATATATAAACCAAACCAGTCACACCGAATTACCATCAAACGATGTGTATAGTTTGTTACATGTTGGCGATTCTGTGTTTATATCTACATCGGCCGGTGTTGCAGTATGGAATACTTTAAGCAAGAAACTTTCACGATTTCAACCAGAAACATTTAACGGAGTTCAGGTTGAATTTATGTTTGACAGCGAAGACCGGATTTGGTTTTCTTCGATTGCCGGAGTATTTTATTTTGACAAGAATGAGCAGGTTTTTAATCAGCTAAACAGGTTTTCGAACTTAAAAAATATCAATTTTGTTAAAACCGATTCGAAAAACCGGGTTTGGATTGGCGACTGTCTGCACGGTTTGTATGGTTACAATCTGGAAAACGATTCTTTATATGTATATAACGAATCTACAGGATTTCCGTTTTCTTGGGTCTTTAGCTTTGAAGAAGGCAGCGATGGATATTTGTGGGTAAGTGGCGATAAAGGGCTGGCAAAATTTAAGCCCGAAACAGGAGAGGTGGTATGGTATAACCGTGAATCGGGATTGCCTTTTGAGCAGTTTAACTACAGGGCATCATATAAAAGCCGCAGTGGTGTAATCTATTTTGGAGCCAACCGTGGTATGATTTCATTTGATGAAAAGAAAAAAACGGAAGTGAATAAAGAATTGGATGTTGTTTTCAGGGGATTGCAATTATTTAATCAGCCAGTGGAACCGGGTGCCGATAAAGCATTGGAACAAGCCTTGAATTTGCATCCTGAAATTCGTTTAAAATACAAGCAAAATGTATTTACCATTGAGTATGCCGGACTTCATTTTCAAAACAAGGGAAACTGTCAGTATGCCTATTATCTCGAGAATTTCGAAAACTCGTGGAACTACGTTGGAAATCGCGATTTTGCTACATATACCAATCTGGGGCCGGGAGAGTATTTCTTTCATGTAAAAGCATCAACTGATAATAATGACTGGGGAAATAACGTGAATACACTAAAAATAGTTGTAGAACCACCATTCTGGTTGTCTAAATGGGGATTCTTTATTTATTTCCTGTTAGTGGTTTTGGTTTTGGTTGGTTTTTATTTAGTGGCAACACGTATTCAAAAATCGAAAGCGCTGGCCGAAATGGAGCGGCGGGAGAGAGAATACCATACCGAGCTGAATAACTTTAAACTGGAGTTTTTTACCAATGTTTCGCATGAGCTTCGTACTCCTTTAACCCTAATTGTAGGGCCGCTGACCCGTATTTTAGAAGATGAAAAACTAACTCCTGCACTGAATAAAAAAATGAAAGGCATTATGAATAATGCACATCGTTTGCTTACACTTATCAATCAGTTACTTGAGTTCAGAAAAATTGAAAACGGAAAAGAAAAACTACAGGTTAGCCACCAGAATATTACAACTCTGTTAAAAGATATTGAAGAAGCATTTATAGAGTCGGCCGAATCAAAGTCGATCGCTTTTAATTTTGAGATGATTAACCTTGATACCAGTATTTGGGTAGATTGTAAAAAGCTTGAAAATATTCTTATTAATCTGGTATCGAATGCGTTAAAGTTTACCAGAGAGGGTGGCGAGGTTGACGTGAAAATAGAAATGCAGCCCGACGATGCACGGTTTAAGATGCTTAAAATTACAGTTGCCGACAACGGCATTGGAATTGATCCGTCAAAACTGAAGAGGATTTTTGATCGTTTTTACCACTCTGAAGGAATACCTGAATCCCAGATAGCAGGTTCAGGGATTGGACTGGCTTTGGTTAACAGTTTGGTAAAACTGCATAAGGGAACTATTGATGTAAAAAGTTCTGTTGGTAAAGGTGCTGTATTTGTTGTACAACTCCCTGTTTCGCGGAAAGCCTACAGCGATAAGGAAATTTTGATTGGTGCTGAGCAGTACATTCCGCATGTAACTTTGGCCGACGATTTGAAACCGCTACCCGTATTACGCGACGAGGTGGAAAGGCTGAGTACTCAGCCTACTATTTTGGTGATTGACGATAATCGCGAGCTGCTTGAGTTTATATCAGAAACGCTTGCAGATAGCTACAAAGTAGTTACTGCCATTGATGGAACACTGGGGATGGAAAAAGTAGAGGAGGGACTGCCAGATTTAATTATAAGCGATGTAATGATGCCCGGCATTGATGGATTTGAGCTTACGCGTAAGTTAAAAACAGATATTCGCACCTCGCATATTCCGGTTATTTTACTTACTGCAAAAAGTGGCGAAGAGAATGAATACGAAGGACTGCAAACCGGTGCTGATTATTATATTGAAAAACCTTTTTTACCGCACATATTAATTAAGCTCATAGAAAATGTGCTTAGTACACGAAAAAGTCTGATCGAGCGATTTAAATCAGATGCTCAAATGTTGCCAACTGAGGTCGCATCATCGGAATCGGATAAAGATTTTATTGAGAAGATTAGTAATTTAATAAAAGATAATATCGATCGCCCGAATCTTGATGTTTCTTTCCTTGTAAATGAAATGGGCGTTAGTCGCTCCTTGCTTCATGTAAAACTAAAAAAGCTGACAGATTGCTCCGCTACCGAGTTTATCCGGTCCATACGTTTGCGTGAAGCGGTAAAATTAATAGCCGATGGAACCTGCAATATTTCTGAGGCTGCATACAAAACCGGCTTCTCCAGCCCTGCATATTTTAGTAGAAGATTTAAGGAATACTTTGGTGTTACACCGAAAGCTTATTTCGACAAATAGAAGGTTGCAAAATTATTCTTCATTTAAGTATCAATTTGATTTTTTATTTCGTGTTTTGGCATCACTCACCGGTTTGAATAAACGAATCAGAACTTGACTCATTGTTTCTTCTTTTTTAGTTTTTCCAAATGCTAATTATTATTTGTCTATGTGGTGTGATTTGTAACACTCAGTGTGTCAGTTTAATGTGTCGTCGGTTAACATTTGTTATAGTTTTCTGGACATCCGTTATTCTGGCTTTGACCCTTTTCGGATTACTTGCAAGTAACTAAATTAAACATGAAGTATAATCACTGTTCGAGTGATAAAACAGATAAAAGTTAAACCAAAAAATTTGCGTATGGAGGAAGTCTGATTTATATGATCTGAATATTATTAAAAGTAAAAAAAGAATTTTTCAGATCTAACTAAACAAAAAACTCAAAACTTAATAAAAACGATAATTAAAACAGCAGGTTGTCGGTCGCTTTTCTGAACCTTGATCGGCAACAGTTATTACTAAATTAAAAACGATGTGAGATGAAATCTATTCAATCAAGAAAAACACGAATGTTCTGCTATGTCTTGTTTCTCCTGATCTTTCCATTCACAGTATTTGGTCAATCCAGTAGGATTTCCGGAACTGTTTATGATGCGGACGGAGTTACTTTACCAGGTGTAACAGTAATGGTTGTAGGTACAACAAATGGTACTAATACCGATATTGATGGTAAATATGCCATCGATGCAAATGCTGAAGACGTATTACAATTCTCGTACATTGGATTTAAAACACAGGAAATCCAATTAGACGGGAAAACAACTATTGACGTTACTATGGAAGTTGAAACCATTGGTATCGATGAAGTTGTTGCTATTGGTTACGGTACCCAACGTAAAGGCGAAGTAACCAGTGCAATTGCCAGTGTAAAGTCGGAAGATTTTACAGTTGGTAAAATAGGCGATGCTGCCGAATTGGTAAAAGGTAAAATCGCCGGTTTAAGTATTACCAATTCATCAGGTGACCCGAATGAAACATCAAGCATTATGCTGCGTGGTATTACAACAATTATGGGTGATGTTGAACCGCTGGTACTGGTTGACGGAATTCAAGGTTCGTTAACAACTGTTGCACCTGAAAATATTGAGTCAATCGACGTGTTGAAAGATGCATCGGCTGCTGCAATTTATGGTACAAGGGGTGCCAACGGTGTAATTCTTATTTCAACAAAATCAGGTAAACGAGGATCTTACTCAAGTGCAACTTACTCAAGTTACGTTTCTTTATCAGATTGGTATAAAACTGCCGATTTTATGGATACGCACGATGTTATTTATGGGCTAACCAATTTTCCTTATGATGGTTACGATACCGATTGGTTAAAAGCCATTACCCGTAAAGGAGGTTACACGCAGAACCACTCATTAAGCTTTGAAGGAGGATCTGACAAATCATCTTATTCGGCCAACGTTACTTATTCGGATGAAGAAGGTATTATGCGTATGAGTGATAGTGAAGACCTGAAAGCACAGCTTGATTTTAGTCAGTATGCGCTAAATGATATTGTAAAACTAAATCTGAACGTATTGTATACTACCCATGGTAACACCAATAATAACAATAATTACGCATATCGTCAGGCACTGATTCGGAATCCATCTTCTCCGGTTTATCACGAAGATGGCGCTTACTACGAAGAGTTTAGCCGTTTCCAATATTACAATCCTGTTGAAATACAAGACGAGCGCATTGGTGATTATCGCCGCAAATATGCGCGTGTGGTCGGAAATATTACTGTTGAACCTATTAAAAACTGGCAAACTAACCTGATGTTATCTCGTGGCGAGACGAGTGAAGTTTCGCAAGATTACTATACCAGTAAATTTTATTCGCAAAGTACAGGAGATCCGGAGGATCAGTATAGAACTGTTCCTCGTGTTAAAGGAAGTGCATCGAAATGGTCGAGCAATACTAAAAGCGAGAACTTAGAGTTAACTTCGAAATATAATTTTACGATTGAAAAAAGCCGCGTAACTGCTTTGGTGGGTTATAGTTATTTATACAATGTTTATGATGACTATAGTGCAGGAAACTCTGATTTTCCTTCAGAATCGTACTTGTATAACAGTCTGGAACAAGGATTATATTTAACCGATGAAGACCATACAGCAAGTATGGCATCGTATAAAGATGACAACAAACTGATCGGTTTCTTTGGTCGTGCAAGTTATGGTTACGATAACCGTTTTAACGCAATTGTAAGTGTTCGTCGCGAAGGATCATCGAAATTTGGTGAAAACCACAAATGGGGTACTTTCCCTTCAGCTTCGTTGGGATGGACAATCAGCAACGAATCGTTTATGCAGGCAGCAACCTGGCTGGATAATTTAAAAATACGTGCCGGTTATGGGGTAACAGGGGTTATTCCAAATGATAATTATATGTCGTTGATCAAATATAACTACGACCCTTATGGTGATCATTTAAGTAGAGACGGTGTTTGGTCTCCTTCTTTAATGGTTGATCAAAACCCGAACCCGGATTTAAAATGGGAAACAACACGCGAAGTAAACTTTGGTGTTGACTGGACTATGTTTGATTCAAGATTAACAGGTTCGGTAGACGTTTACTCGAAAAAGACTGTAGACCTGTTATACGACTACGCAGTGCCGGTTCCTCCGAATATGTACGGATGGACAACTGCTAACGTTGGTGAAATGCAAAACCGCGGTATTGAGTTTATGGTTTCAGGATCGCCTGTTAAAAAAGGTGATTTCGAATGGAACTCAACTTTAACACTGTCGCACAACGCCAACAAACTGTTGAGCTTATCGAACGATTTATACGAAACCGACAACTTTATGGAAGTTGGAGGTGTAAGTGATCCTATTTCGGTAGCTACGCACGCTATGGAAATTGGAGAACCGTTAGGTGATTTCTGGGGACTGCGTTCAGTAGGTGTTAGCAAAGACGGTTTTGTTTTGGTTGAAGTTTACGACGACGAAACAGATACATGGTCGGTTAAAGAATTTGATACTAGTTACAACTTAGAGTCAAATCGTCAGCGTTTAGGAAACGGATTACCAAGTGTATATGCCGGATGGAACAACACTTTCCGTTACAAAAACTTCGATTTGAGCATGATGTTTACCGGTCAGTTCGGATACCAGATTTTGAATGTTCAGCGTAGTTTCTACGAGAACAACTCAATCGCATACAACCGCTTGAAAACGGCTGCAGACTTGCATCCGGCAATTACTCCTGACGGAGCTCCTGTAATCGATGAAGCTACAGGTGAACAATTAATGGTGAAATTGTCTGGTTCAATGCCACAGGGAGTTTGGAGCGACCATATTGAAGATGGCGATTTTATTAAACTGAGCAACGTAACTTTAGGTTATACGCTGCCAATAAAAGGTAATTTTGAAAAATACATCAAAAACCTTCGTATGTATGTTAGCGGTCAGAACCTTTTCTGTATTACCGGTTACTCAGGTTTAGATCCTGAAGTATCAAATTACTTCCTGGCACCTGGTATCGACGACCGTGATAAGTATCCAACTGTTCGTTCATACACTTTTGGACTTTCTGTTAACTTTTAAAAATTGAGAATTATGCAATTCATAAAAAACTCTATACTTAGTTTTTCCTTAGCAATTTTATTGGTAATGGGAGCTTGTACCGACCTGGACGAAACAGTGTATTCCGGGTTGACCGACGAAACTATCGATATTAACGACCCAGAAGTGGTTGGGTATATGATGGGTAAAGTTTATTCCCAGTTTCGTTACCTGTATTGGGGATGGAATGGCTACTTCGATGTAATGGCAGAATGTAGCGATATTTACATGACTCCAAAAAGAATTGGTATTGGATGGGGTGACCTTTACATACCTATGCACAAACATAGCTGGAACTCTACACAGGGGCATATAGATGGCCTATGGAATATGGCTTATGTAGGAATTGGCTATGCCAACAAAACGCTTGATGTATTACCCGAAACAGGTCCGGAGCAAGCGCAAATGCGTTTTATGCGTGCATTAAATTATTACGTTCTTCTTGACGCATTCCGTAATGTACCGCTTGAAACGACACAGGATACAGAACCTGGTTACCTTCCGCAACAAGCAGATGCACAGCAAATTTTTGATTTCTGTGTAACAGAATTAAATGCTATTAAAGACGAACTGGGTACTGAAAAGGTTTTTGGTTATCCGAACCGTTTTGTAGCCGATATGGTTTTGGCAAAATTGTACCTGAACTACAATGCTTATTTCGGAACAAACGACGATTCATATTATACATTGGCTTTAGCCGAGGTTAACGATGTAATTGAGAACGGTGGTTATTCACTGGCTCCAAATTACCTTGATAATTTTAAAGTAGATATCGACGGATCGCCGGAAGTAATTTTCGCAATTCCGCTCGATCATACAAATGCATCGCACAACTATTTGGTAAATAAATGTTTGGTAGGTGCCGGTGCCGCTGCATACGGATACAATGGTTCGCCATGGAACGGTAGTTGTGCAGTACCTCAGTTTATCGATAGCTACGACGAAGGCGACTTGCGTTTAGGTTATACCTGGGCAGGTGGTGTGCAACGTTTTGCTACCGAAGATGCTGAAGGAAATGTAATTCCTCAATCGGGTGATCCCATACCATTCGAAACTGACGACTGGGCTGGTGAAGGTGTATTGAACTACTCAAGAAATGTTCACTCAATCGATAACCCTGGTGCATATCAGCAAGAAGGTTACCGTTTTGTAAAAAGTGAAATTGAAGCAGGTGACTATGGTACTTACGGAAACGACGTTGCTTTCTTCCGTTTGGCTGATGCAATGTTTATTAAAGCTGAGTGTTTACTTCGTTTAGAACAGGATGAGCAGATTGCTGCCGACCTGATTACTGAAGTTCGTAGCCGTTCGTTCGAAACTGCTCAGGGTGCTGTTCGTACGGTTGCCGACCTGAAAGGTGGAAGTGTTTACGACTACGGACACCGCGAATACACCAGCGAAGGTTTTGCTAATTACGATCCTGCATCATACATCGTAACCATCGAAGGTGGCGATGATATTGAATTAGGTGGTTTATTAGATGATCTGGCTTGGGAATTTGCCGGCGAACATCACCGTCGTCAAGACCTTGTTCGTTTTAAAATGAGCGATGGTAGAAATGTATTTAACGGAAAATCATGGTTCTGTAAAGATGCCACAACTGAAACACACTGGGACTATTTCCCAATTCCGAAAGCAGCATTGGATGCTAACATTTCACTTGTTCAAAACGATGGTTATCAGGGTGCAAATTAATTGGTGTATTACACTACTGAAAATTAAAAATTTAAACAAATGAAAAAGATACATATATTATTAATTCTGGCGCTGGTTATCACGGCAGGATTATTTAGTTGCGAAGACAACGAAGGTTTTAGCAATATGCACGTCCTTACGGATGACGAGATTGCTGAAATAGCCCGCCAGGATTCGATTGCAGAAGCTCAGAAAAACATGATCAATGCGGATCTGATTCTTGAATATTCAATGAATATTAATATAAGTGCAAGCTTGTACGACGGTGGTCCTTTAGAAATTGAATTGGATAAAATTGCTGAAGCATTTGGTATTACTGAAGAGGAATTAGTTGCAGGTATTGCTGGTGAAAGTGGAGCTCCTGAAATTAAAGGTTTTGCTATCGACGGATCTACTCACAATGATTTTGCAAGTGCTGCAAACACCAACGCTCCTTGGGGCCATTGGTGGGATGCTAATGGTGATGTAGTGGATTATGGTGAGGAGGCAATGGTTTTTGCGGAATTCTGGCCTGAAGACGCTTATTTCTCTATTGGTCAATATCCTGGTCACCTGGTTGAAGGACAGCAGGTTGTGTTTATCGAGGGATTAAAATATAACGAAATTCGTGTTGCTGTTGTAATCACTGTTAATGCAACTGTACCGGGTGCTATTGTTGCCGATGTGGTAAGCGAACAGGATATTGCAGTTGATGTAACACCAAAAAGTGTTTATGATGCAGATGCTGTTGATTTTGATTTGGATGCAGTATTAGCCGACCTTGGAGTAGCATCAATGGATGAAGTTTCTTTCATTGGTGTAAATGAAGATGGTTCTTATGCTACCGAAACAGTTACAGGTAATGGTTTCTGGTATGACTTCAACGGTTTTGTAGGAGCATGGGGCGACGATGCAAGTGTTTACACAAACTATGGCGATTTCGAAGCTAACCAGATTAGCATTGGTCAGTATCCTGATCATTTGGCGGAAGGAGATACTTATCTAATTAAGTACGGTTTTATGGCCAATAATAAAATTGTTATGCTGAACATTGCAATTAATGTAACTGGTTATGTTGATCCGGAAACTGCACCTGAAGGCGATCCTGTAAGTACAACTATTGATGCTCAACTGAGTAAAGAATACTCTGATGATTATGCAAGTGTAACTTTCGACGTGCAGGAAACTTTGCGTCAGGCATTTAAAATGACAACTTACCAGATTCACCTGGCACTTAATTCTGGAGAGATGAAAGTATACCAAGGTGAAATCACTGACTCAGTAACTTATACTGCTGATGCCCCAGGATACTGGTTAGGTGCTGACGGTTCTGCAGTTCCTTACGCCGATGGTATAGTTTGGACAAGTTTAGGACACAGTGAAACTGCATTGTACCTGTATGGTGGTAACCACCCTGCAAACGCAGTAGCCGGAGATGAAGTTACAACTACTTACATTGTAGAATACAACGGTACTACGGTAACAATCAACTTAACGTTCAGCATATTGGCTGATAGCTACGTTGATCCGGAAACAGCTCCTGCGGGCGATCCTGAAGATCTGACATCTGAGATAACATTAGGCAAACCTTACAGCGACGATTATTTACCGGTTAGTTCTGATGTAAAAGAAACATTACGTCAGGCATTTAAAATGACTACATACCAGATTCATAAAGCAATGCAAGACGGAACACTGAAACTGTATCAGGGAGAAGTTACTGAAACAGATCCTGCATATACTGCTGATGGTATAGGTTATTGGTTAAATGCTGATGGTGTTGCTGCCGGGTACGCTGAAGGTGTTATTTATTGCTCTTTAGACCATAACGAAACAGAGTTGTCATTGATTGCGGGTAACCACCCTGAGAATGCTGCTGCTGGTGATGTTGTTACAACAACCTATATTGCTACCTGCAATGGTGGTTCGGTAACTTTTGATATTACATATACTGTAGAATAGATTAATATTTATAATGATTTTTAAATCAAAATATAAAGTGCATAAGTCGGAGAAATCCGGCTTATGCTCCTTTTTGTTCCTGTTTGTTTTTTTGTTCGTTTTTGCTGCATGCGGAAACGATAGTATAGCTCCTGAGCCCGATCCGGAACCTGATCCCGACCCGGTTGATACAACCACTACAACACCTCCTGTTGATACCGTTGTGGTGTTAAGCGAATCAGACGTTGTGGATTATGAGAAATTTTATAAGCCCGGCGAGTTTGTCAACATGGATTTTCTTCGCGGTGACAGCAAATGGTCGTTCGTGCGCAGCAAACAATCGGAACACTTCATTGTATTTTGGGAACCTGAATTTGGATTAGACCCAAATGCGAGCAGTGTACCGGAAGCATTACGTGTTGATATTGATGACCTGTTGGAAAAGGCTGAATCCTTTTTCGATATGAATGTTAATACACTGGGTTTTGCCGAACTTGGGGCTGGAAAATCAAACCTCGATAATTATAAAATGGAAATCTACTTGTTGTATCAAACCGAGTGGTTGGCAACAGGTAGTGGATATGATGACATGATTGGTGCACTTTGGGTAAATCCGAGTACCTGTAAGCCTGTAGGTTCTACAATTGCACACGAAATTGGACACAGTTTCCAATACCAGGTGTATGCCGACTTACTGGCCTATAGCGGAATTCCAAACGAGTTTAACCGTGGTTTCCGATATGGTTTTGGTGGTAACGGCGGAAACGGCTTCTGGGAGCAATGTGCTCAGTGGCAGTCGTTCCAGTCTTATCCGGCAGAAGCTTTTACATCGTATAACTTTGGTGTTTATATGGCCAATTATCATCGCCATTTCGGTCACGAGTGGCAACGATACGCAAGTTACTGGTTACAGTACTACTGGTCCGATAAACATGGCATCGATTTTCTTGGCAAATTGTGGCGCGAATCTGTAGGTCCGGAAGATCCGACTGAAGCCTACATGCGCATAAACGGTTTGACGGTAGCCGAAATGAATAACGAACTTTACGATGCAGTATCTCATTTGGTAACCTGGGATATTGATGCTATTCGTGAAGTTGGAAATAATTACATCGGACAGTATGAATATAAATTTTACGAGGCAGAAGATGGAAGCTACCAGGTAGCATACAGCAAATGTCCGGGAACAACAGGATACAATGTTATCCCGTTAAATGTTCCCCAAGCCGGTACAGTAGTTACCACACAATTTGCTGCTATCCAGCCGGGATCGGCTCTCGCAGCTAACGACCCGGGAACTTACGACGAGAACGGTACTTCAATGACTGCCACCAACTACAATCCCGGAACATTCACAAGAGCCGGCTTCCGTTATGGTTATGTTGCTCTGCTCGAATCTGGCGAACGCGTTTACGGTGAAATGAACCGTAAATTGTCTGCTGAAATTGAATTTACAGTACCTGAAGGTTGCGAGCGTTTGTGGCTGGTAGTTTTGGGTGCTCCTTCAACATATAAAGCACATGGTTGGGACGAGTTGGAAAGTAACGATGACCAGTGGCCTTATTCAGTGAGCTTCACGAATACTGATCTGTTAGGAAATGTAGTTATCGACCCAAATGCCGATCCTGAGGACCTTACATTAACCTACGATGTTTCGTTTGCAGCCGATGCTGTAGATTATTCAGGTGTTTATGTAAACCTAAATACCAATGGCGATATAGCTAAAGTGGTTCAGGCACTGGCCATGCAACCATCTGAAATTGTGGGTGCGTTATTAGCTGAAGGCTCAACACCGCAGGAAGGTAAAATTGCCTTTGCAGCCGTTGAATCAGATGGTTCGTTAAATTATAATACAACTGCAAACGGACACGGATTCTGGTTCGATAGCAATGGTGATGTAATTGGCTGGGGGAACGACAACGACAGTAAAGTATTTAGTGAATTTGCCGTTGGAACTTTCGAGTTTCATATTGGTCAGTTCCCAGGAAAATCAAGCAATGGTGACACTTACACCATTAAAGAAGCCTTGGTTTACCAAAAAGACGGGACACAATACCAGGTGACATTTGTATTTAACGTAACAATTAATTAGCACATTGTTGAGTCAGTACTTACATATTAACCGGAGTTTTAAATCGTTATTTTCGCTGGTATTTATCATTGTTATCGGCTTTGTATTTACACGCTGTAACGAAGTCGATTTAAATGATGACCCAGAGGAAGAAACAGAAGTAAATATATATAAAGTAGCAACGGTTAATATTATAACTGCTAACAACGCTGAAATAGAATCAAAAGAAATTTATACCGATTGTTCGGTAGAGGTTAGATCAGAAAATCCGAAATGGAATTATTCGGGTACCGCTAAAATCAGGGGGCGTGGTAACTCTACCTGGCTATGGTACCCGAAAAAACCATTTCGTATTAAGTTAAATGAAAAAGCATCAGTTCTTGGATTAGGAGAAAATAGGGACTGGGTTTTGCTGGCTGACTATCGCGATCCAACGCATTTGATGAACACTTTTGTATTTACCGTTGGGCAAACGCTTGAAATGCCCTTCGTTAACAATATTCGTTATGTGGAGGTAAATTTAAATGGTGAATATATAGGTGTATATACTTTAACAGAACAGGTTGAAGAGGGCGAAAGCAGAGTTGCTATCGACGAAGACAATGGCCTGTTATTATCACTCGATGTTGACGACGGCCCCGAACTTGCACCGGAAGAAAACGACAATTTCTGGTCGGCGGTTTACCATATGCCTGTTTGTGTGAAAAATCCTGATATCATTTCAAATGCACAGTTGGAGCATATAAAATCAGAACTGGCTTTATTGGAAAAAGCCATTAAAGATGCGAATTACAGCGAAGTAGAGAAATTACTCGATATTCCTTCTTTTATCGACTTTATGTTGATTCAGGAACTGGTATACAATGTGGAAGTGGCAGCTCCCAGAAGTATGTATCTTTTTAAAGATGTAAACTCAAAATGGACAATGGGACCTTTGTGGGATTTTGATGCCGGATTCGATTTTGACTGGGGAACCATGTACACCGGGCACAATTATTTTATGAATCATCGTGAACTGGTTTTGGGTACATCGCCACTTCATCATACCGGAGGATACGTTGTTCCCGGATTCTTTACTGATCTTTTTAAAAGCAGGCAATTTGTTGCGGAATATAAAACTCGTTGGCTGGCAATAGAAGATCAGATTATGGCAGATTGCTGGCCCGCCACTTACGCGTTTGCCGAAGAATTTTCTGTGGCAATGGCGCGCGATGCTGAACGTTGGCCAATAGGCAAAGACAATGAGACCGAAATACTGCGGATGCAGCAATGGTTAAGTAACCGGATTAACTACTTAAATACAGTAATAAACAATTATCCCGACGGGACAAACTAAAGTCAATGCGGCTGTCAGTAACCCGAAAAGTAATTGTAACGTAAATTTGTAGGCATAAAAAATATCAACCGAGATACAATAAAACAGATTAATCAATCAATTTTTTAATATATAACTCTTGTAGTTGAGTAAAAACAAATTAAATAGACATAAAATGAAACCAAAGAATATTCTTTTCTTTCTGCTGTGTTGGAGCCTTACGATGAATGCGGGAGCATTTGCATCATCTTTAGTTGCTTCCTCTGATTCGATAGACATTAATAAAGGTTCGTTCGAATTTTCTACACCCGATTTCAATATCGAAATTTTAAAATCATCGCATACAGTTGCCGGATTACACCCGGTTTCTGAACCTGAATTTGATTTTACTCCAGGCGAATTGCTGGCCAAAAGAAACAAGCCTGGTTTTTATCACCTTGGCGATATTAACTTTCGTGTTAAATTGGAAGGTGCCAATGATTGGGCATCATTCTCATCAGCTGCATCGCGCAAAAGCGTTAAAACAGTTGATCCTAAAAACGATAGTCAACTGGCGGTTTCCGATTTGAGCGGAATTTTGGAAAACAGTCCGGTTCAGGTATTACGTTACTGGGAAAGGAAAGACGGACATCTCGCTTTGCGTTTCGAAATTAAAAACACTTCATCAGAAGCAGTTGAAATTGGCGCGCTTGGAATTCCATTGATTTTCAACAATAATCACGATAGAAAAACACTTGACGAAGCACATGCCGAGAATGTTTTCTACGATCCGTACATTGGTATGGATGCCGGTTATTTACAGGTAATTCGTTTAAAAGGTAGTGGCCCTGTTTTATTGGTATTGCCTTTGGAGAATACTCCTTTCGAAGCATGGAATCCACTGCTTGACGATCCAACACGACGTGGAATTACTTTCGAAGGTTTTCATGAGTGGATGCCATTGACAAAAGCTTATGCTGAAAACGAGTGGAAAGAAGCTACTCCATGGAATACTCCATCATCAAAAATATTAAAACCGGGAAAATCGGTTAGCTACGGTGTACAGTTTGTTCTTACCGACGCGATTAAAAACATCGAACCTGCATTGATCGAAAATGATCGTCCGGTTGCTTTCGGAGTTCCCGGATATGTTGTGCCGCAAGATGTAAATGCTGATTTGTTTGTAAAGTACAGCCAAAAAGTAAAAAGCATGCAGGTTGAACCTGAAGGCGCGCTGGAACTGAAAAAACTGGAAACTACAGAAAATGGTTGGGTTAAGTATGCTGTTGCCGCAAAAACATGGGGCAGAGCATGTTTAACCATTACCTATAAAGATGGTTTAACACAAACCATTAACTACAAAGTTATTAAGCCTGAAGAGCAAGTGGTTGCCGACAACGGAAATTTCTTAATGACAAAACAGTGGTTTGATGACGAAGACGATCTTTTTGATCGCGGTCCTTCGGTAATCACTTACGATTACGAAGAGCAGAAACAGGTTACGGAAGACAGTCGTGCATGGATTTGCGGATTGAGCGACGAAGGTGGTGCCGGAGCCTGGTTGAATGCCATTATGAAACAATTAATCCAACCCGATAAAAAAGAGGTGGCGATGTTGGAAGACTTCGTGCAAAAAACGATTTGGGGCGGAATTCAATACAACGAAGGCCACGAAAAATACGGTGTTCGCAAAAGTATGTACTACTATGAACCCGATTCAATGCCTGCCGGAACTTACAGCAAAGATGTAAATTACAACACCTGGGCTGCCTGGGATAAAAAACACGCTATGACAGTGGAGCGCTCGTACAATTATCCGCACGTTGCAGCTGCTCACTGGGTAATGTATCGTTTGGCACGAAACTATGAAGGTTTGGTATCGCAACAAACCTGGGATTGGTACTTGTTGAATGCTTACCAAACTTCAATGGCTATGATGGAGTTAGCTCCGTATTACGCCCAATTCGGTCAGATGGAAGGTAGTGTGTTTGTGCACATTCTTGATGATTTAAAAGCGGAAGGAATGTGGGAATACGCTCGTAAACTAGAAGGAATGATGAAACGACGTGCCGATCACTGGGCATCGTTAAACTATCCGTTTGGTAGCGAAATGCCCTGGGATTCAACCGGTCAGGAAGAAGTATATATGTGGTCGCGCTACTTTGGTTACGGCGAAAAAGCTGAAACTACATTAAAAGCAATTTTAGCTTACATGCCAACCATTCCTCACTGGGCCTATAACGGTAATGCACGTCGTTACTGGGATTTCCTTTACGGTGGAAAACTTTCACGTGTTGAGCGTCAGATTCACCACTATGGTTCGGCACTTAATGCCATTCCTGTATTATACGAATACAAAGAGCATCCCGATGATTTGTACCTGTTGCGTGTTGGTTATGGTGGTTTAATGGGATCGATCTCTACTATTACTCAAGATGGTTTTGCTCCTGCAGCATTTCACTCGTTCCCGTCAACATTGAAAAACGACCCTATCTCGGGCGACTACGGAACAGGCTACTACGGGTATGCAGTAAATACATCAACCTATTTAATGCACAACGACGAATTTGGCTGGTTGGCTTTTGGTGGTAATGTTACTGAAGATGGCGACGCAGTGAGAGTTGATTTAACAACAGCCGCAAAATCACGCATTTATGTTGCTCCGCTAAAAATGTGGTTAACATTGGATGCCGGTAAATTCAATGCCTTTTCTTATAATCAGTCAACCGGAAAAGTTGAGGTTGAATTAGAAGAAGCAAATGAATTCACACCAAACGCATATTTAAGAATCAAGTCATTTGAAGAGGAAGGAACTATCAGCAGTGTTGCCGGACTTGAAAAAAATGAAAGAGGACAATATGTAATCCCACTTAAAAACAAAGTGGTGAAACTGGAATTGAATTAATCATTAATACAATAAATTCCGCAGTGATTATCAATTACTTCGGAATTTTATAAAATAAAAACTGCTAACGAAAACTTCATTCAATTGACAACGGTAATCATTACTGTTATAGTGGATTGTGTTGAATTTCAATAGAAAAGATTTACACCTCCTATAAAACAACCAAAATCAGTCAATATGAAAAGATTTACCTATATAAAATTACCACTGCTATTTTTTCTGGTAAGCATTCTCCAGACAAATGCTTTTGCCTTAACAACAAATCAAACAGAGAGCGATAGTATCAACATTGCGCTAATTGCAACACCCACTACTTCATTCGTTTCCGGATGGGAAAGCCTTGGAGCAGTAAATGATGGCGAAACACCATCAAATTCGAATGATAAGTCAAATACAGCATACGGAAACTGGAATAATCCTGATTCGTACCAGTGGGTTCAATATGATTGGGATCAGCAATATATTGCAACTTCTGTTGAAATTTACTGGTTCGACGATAACGGCGGCGTTTTAACTCCCGATGAAGCTTACATAGAGACTTTTGATCAAGAGAGTGGCGAGTGGGTAAAAGTAACTGATGTTCCTTGTGTGAAAGACCAATTCAATTTTGCATCCTTGGGTGAAATAACTACTTCGAAGCTTAGGATTACCATGAGGAATTACAGCGAATCAACAGGAATTCTGGAATTTAGAGTTTGGGGTAGAAGTCTTTCGGGAAGTACCGATATTCAGGCTCCTTCTGTTCCCGGAACTCCCAAACTTGTTGGGATTACTCAAACCAGCATAACTATTAGCTGGGAAGAATCAACGGATGATGATGAAGTTTCTACTTATTACGTTTTACTCAATGATTCAGTGTATAAGGAGGCTCCTTACCATATGGCAACTATTAATGGAATGGAACGGGATGCATTGTATATGCTGGCCGTTCAGGCGGTTGATGCTGCTGGAAACCGATCACGACCAAGCGAGGGGATTTGGGTATTCTTTGGAGATGAGGAGCAAGCAGCAGAACCTTTTACATGGCCACAATATTCTCCAACTTTAGATTATAATTTTAGAGATGAATACCCAACATTAGAAATGCCAACTAAAGATTTGGATGATTGTCCTCAGGTTGTAGGTACTCAATCATCAGGTTGGTGGACATTTAAATGGGGACCAAATAAACGTTCGGAAATAACCGAAGCCGCAATTACTCCAATGTTGGAGCGATTAAATGAAGATTTTGCATACTTCCGGGATACCATGGGATGGCCACCCGACAAAAGAGCCAAAGAGGGCTACCGCAGTGCCGTATACCTTTATGGTTCAGGTTTGTGTACCGATAATCAGGATACAACAGCACTTGGTGGTTGGATGGGAGCTATAGATTACCAGAATGAAAGCTGGCCGATGATCCTGGCATCATATTACCCGATTTACAGTTTCGATCCTTCTTGTCCGTATCCCGATCGCGAAGGACAGATGGGCGCTATGGTTCACGAAGGAATTCACGCAGTATTGGCCGATATGCCGGGTGCTAAACAAGCTGCATGGTTCCAGGAAGGCGGAAACACCTGGCTGCAACAGGAAATGGAAGCCACAAAATCTCAGAATTTTAGTGAGATGGGATTCCTGAATGCAGGCGCATACATTGCACCGTTTATGCCAATTGAGTGTTACACCGGCTGGTTGCAAGACGGAAGTTTTGGTGGTCCCAGCGCAGAAGGTGTAAATATGTTTGATGGAAGTCAGCAAATCTGTACATGGAGAAATTTACTTGGAGGTAATCAATATGGAAATACATTCCCAACTTTCCTTGCCCAGGCACTTGGTAAAGGAAGCGTACCTTGGATTTGGCAAAACTGTCCTGAGCGGGTACTTGAAGGAATGGGTAATGGTTTGGGTGATATGCAAATTCGCCGACTGATTATGGAATACCGTGCAAAACAGGCACTTGTTGACATGGGCGAGTGGACAGGTGCCATTAAAAAACTACTTAATGCAAATATGGGAGGAACCATAGGTGTGGAATGGCAACCAAGTTGGATAAATTGCACACTTTGGCGTGCTACTCCATATGCAAAAACATGGATGCTTGATACTGAAAATAAAATACTTACTCCGGAACCAAGAACAACTCCGGGATGGTCGGGTGCCAATCAAATACCTCTGTTGGTTTCAGGTACGCAGGTTGAAGTTAACTTTATGCCATTGGGACCTAACATGACCTGCCAGTTGTGTTACCGTGCAACCGATGGAACACCTGTATACAGCAATCCTGTATCAAGCGGGTCGTGTAAACTGAAGTTGGAAAAAGCACCTGCCAATGGTGTAGTAATTGCAGTTATTTGTAATACCGATTATGTTTACGAAGGCGAAAAAACTCGTAAAGCACATTTCGACTATCGCTTGCAATTGGTAGAAGGTTTTGAAGGAAAAGCCAGTGTTAATCAAAAATGGTACGATTATACTTCAACGATAATAAACGTACCTGATCCGGTAGAACCTTTCCCAACTGAAGGGCCGCTATACGGTTCGAATATAAACACGGGAATTGGTGATATTTCGGTTGGGGAAAAAGAAAGTTCATCGTTAGTGTATCCAAATCCGCTTAACAGCAATGATGTATTGAAAATTGAATTCGAAAATACGATGGCTGAAAAAAAGGAAGTGAGGATAATTGATGCCAGAGGTACTGTATTATATGCTCAGCAGGGAATTGTGGCAGACCGCTTTGAAATCCCTTTGGATAGTCATTTAAAATCAGGTATATACTTTGTGAATGTAAAAACAGATGATAAAAATGATACCCATAAGTTTTTAGTAAGATAAAATCGCAGGAAAAGCGAAATTGTACATAAATTTGAAAATAAAAATGAAGCAATTTTTTTCACTTTTTATAATGTTACTGTCTGTTTTTGCGGGCAGTAACATTTCTGCACAAATCACAAAAGAAGATTACGCAAAAGCCGATTCTGTGATGAAACTCGAAGAGTTGGTTTACAATCAGGTTACAGATATTAACTGGCTGGAATCATCAGCCGAATTCTGGTATCGTATTAAAACGCGTGAAGGAATGTTGTATCAGTTGGTTGATGCACAAAAAGGGACTAAAAAAATTGCTTTTGATACTGATAAACTTGTTAACGCACTTAACAAACAACTTCAGAAAACAACTTCGGCTCAGGATTTGGTTTTAGAAAATCTGAAGTTTGATTCTGATAAAAAAAACATAGATTTTAACTTTCAAAATGCACGATGGAGTTGTGATCTGAAAAAGTATTCATTGGTTAAAGTTTCAGGTGAAAATACAGACGGATCTCGTCCGTATTGGGGCAATTTTTTCGATGAAAAAGGTAACGATCCGGTGCTTTCTCCCGATAAGTTATGGACTGCATTTATAAGAAACGATAATGTTTATATCCGGAATAATAAGGATAACAAAGAATACCAGTTAAGTTATAATGGCGCTCCCGGCGACTTCTATTCGTCGTATATTTCGTGGTCGCCCGATTCAAAAAAACTGGCTGTAAACCGCGTTCGCGATAATGTAAAACATCAGATATATTACGTTGAATCATCCCCTGATTCTCAGCTGCAACCGATTTTAAGAAAACGGGATTATCAAAAGCCGGGCGATGACCTGGCAATTCGGCGTCCTTGTTTATTTGATGTGGAAAGTAAAAAGCAGATTCCCGTTAATACAACTGCTTTTGATTTTCAATATAACCTTTCCCGAATAAAATGGAGAAAAGACGCTTCGGCATTTACCTTCGAATTTAACCAGCGAGGTCACCAGGTTTACCAGGTGGTGGAAGTGAATGGCGAAACAGGAGATGTGCAAATACTTGCCGATGAACGCAGTAAAACATTTATCGACTACAGCGGCAAACGATATCGCTACGACCTGGAAGAAACAAACGAAATGCTTTGGGCATCGGAAAGAGACGGATGGAATCATCTTTATTTGATCGATACGAAGGAAGGATCAATAAAAAACCAAGTGACAAAAGGTGAATGGGTAGTTCGTCGGGTGTTGCATGTTGATGAAAAAAAACGCACTATTTTCTTTTATGGATCGGGTAAAAACAGCGACGAAGATGCATACTATCTGCATTGCTACAAAGTAAATTTTGACGGTAGCGGTTTAATCGATTTAACGCCCGAGAAAATGAATCACGATGTTTCATTCTCTGAGGATTTTAATTATTTCACCGATACTTATTCAACTGTGCAAACGGCTCCGGTAACAGTTGTTCGCTCCTCTGAGAATGGTAAAGTTCGGATAGAACTGGAGAAAACAGATATCTCTGATTTATTGGCCGCAGGATGGATTGCTCCGGAGCCATTTGTGGCAAAAGCCCGCGACGGGAAAACTGATATTTGGGGAAATATTTACCGCCCCACAAATTTCGACGAAAATAAATCGTACCCGATAATTGAATACGTTTATGCAGGACCGCACAGTTCGTTTACACAAAAAAGCTTTCAGGCGGTTCACAGTGCCTTTTCTGCATTTGCCGAACTAGGTTTTATTATTGTGAAAATGGATGGAATGGGCACCTCAAATCGTTCAAAAGCATTTCAGGATGTTTGTTATAAAAATTTGAAAGATGCCGGATTTCCCGATCGTATTTTATGGATAAAAGCCGCAGCCGAAAAATACAGTTACATGGACACATCTCGTGTTGGATTGTTCGGAAGATCGGCAGGAGGACAAAATACAATGTCGGGTTTATTATTTCACCCTGAATTTTATAAAGTAGGTGTTTCATCATGCGGATGCCACGATAACCGCATGGACAAAATCTGGTGGAATGAACAGTGGATGGGATATCCTATCGGGCCACAATACGAAGAATGTTCGAATGTGGTAAATGCGCATAAACTGCAAGGGAAACTGATGTTGATTGTTGGAGAGCTTGACGAAAACGTTGATCCGGCCTCTACTTTGCAAGTTGCGGATGCACTAATTAAAGCAAACAAAGATTTTGAGTTGGTATTAATTCCCGGGGCAAAACATGCCTTGAGTGGACGATACGACGAACGTAAAATGAGTGACTTTTTCGTCCGGCATTTTTTGAAACAGGAAACACCGGATTGGAACGCGGTAACAACGAATTAGACGCGTTAAAAAATATGGTTGAAAAAGAAATATATGCTCTACAAAGACTAAGATTCTGGTGATGTCTTTTACCTGAATTTTCGCTTTCCAACTTATTTGTTAAAAAACACACAGAAAAGTTGGGAACTTTTGAATATTAAAAGTCGCAAGAAGTAAAGTTGATAGTTTAGTTTATTAAAAATACTGGAAAAACCAGAGGTTTAGATTTTAAGGTAATTATGAAGCAATTTTTATTCATTATTTTAATTTTTCTGACTGTCTTTACAGGCAATAATCTTTCTGCACAAATCACAAAAGATGATTATGCAAAAGCTGATTCAGTGATGAAACTTAGGGAGTTGGTATACGATCAGGTGGCTCAAATTACCTGGATTGATTCATCTGATGTGTTTTGGTATAGATTAAAAACGCGTGATGGAATGAAGTATCAACTGGTTGATGCGCAGAAAGGATCGAAAAGAATTGCTTTTGATACCGAAAAACTGGTTGAGGTACTTAATGACAGAATCAACAAGAAAACTTCGGCAGAAGAGTTGGTTTTGAGCGGTTTGAAGTTTGATCAGACTGAGAATACTATTCATTTTAATTTTGAATCGACGGACTGGATCTGCAATCTGAAGAATTACGAACTGCAAAAAGATACAGTCGAAAAGGATGAGCGATCAAATGATTACTGGGGAGGTTTTTTTGATGAGAAGGGTAATGATCCGGTGGAATCGCCAAACGGTCTTTGGACTGCTTTTATAAGGGAAAACAATGTTTACATAAAAGACAACAAAACAAATAAGGAGTTTCAGTTGAGTTACGACGGGGCGCCGGGTGATTTTTACTCATCGTATGTTTCGTGGTCGTCTGACTCAAAAAAACTGGCTGTTAACAAAGTGCGCGATGCTGAAGAGCGGGAAATTTTCTTTGTTGAATCATCGCCAAAAGATCAGTTGCAGCCTATATTGCATAAACGCGATTATCGCAAACCGGGTGATGCGATGCCAATAAAACGTCCTGCTTTGTTTAATATTGAGACAAAAAAGCAAATACCTGTTGACACAAAGGCTTTCGAATATCAGTTTAGTCTGTCGTTTCTGAAATGGAAGAAAGATGCTTCGGCTTTCACTTTCGAGTTTAACCAACGTGGTCATCAGGCTTATCAGGTGGTTGAAGTGGATGGCGAAACCGGAGATATTCTTGTGTTGATTGATGAGCAAAGTAAAACATTTATTGATTACAGCGGGAAACGATATCGTTATGATCTGGAGGAAAGTAACGAAATACTTTGGGCATCTGAACGAGATGGATGGAATCATCTTTATTTAATCGACTCAAATACCGGGGAAGTAAAAAGCCAGGTGACAAAAGGAGAGTGGGTGGTTCGTAATGTTTTGCATGTTGATGAAGAAAATCGTGTGATCTATTTCTATGGATCGGGCAAAAACAGCGATGAAGATCCGTACTATTTGCATTGCTACAAAGTAAATTTTGATGGCAGCGGATTAACCGATCTAACGCCGGAAAAAATGAATCACGATGTGTCGTTCTCTAAAGATCTCAACTATTTTACCGATACTTACTCAACAGTTGAAACGCCACCGTTTACAGTGGTTCGCAGTTCTGAAGATGGAAAAGTAATAGTAGAGCTGGAAAAAACTGATATTTCATCGTTATTGGAAAGTGGCTGGATTGCACCCGAGCCTTTTGTGGCAAAAGGACGTGATGGGAAAACTGACATTTGGGGAAATATTTATCGCCCAACCAATTTCGATAAAAACAAAACATACCCGATAATCGAATACATTTATGCTGGCCCGCACAGTTCGTTTGCACAAAAAAGTTTTAGTCCGGTAAGTTATGCGTTTTCAAGCCTTGCTGAATTAGGCTTTATAATTGTACAAATGGACGGAATGGGAACTTCAAACCGCTCAAAAGCTTTTCAGGATGTATGCTGGAAAAACCTGAAAGATGCCGGTTTCCCTGATCGTATTTTGTGGATGAAAGCCGCTGCTGAAAAATACAGCTACATGGATACGACCAGAGTTGGATTGTTTGGCGGATCAGCAGGTGGACAAAGTACTTTGGGCGGTCTGTTATTTCATCCCGGGTTTTATAAAGCAGGAGTTTCATCCTGCGGATGTCATGATAACCGAATGGACAAAATCTGGTGGAACGAACAATGGATGGGGTATCCTGTCGGCCCTGAATACGCCGAATGTTCGAATGTGGAGAATGCCGATAAATTGCAGGGAAAACTGATGCTGATTGTTGGTGAGGTGGATGATAATGTCGATCCCGCATCAACCATGCAGGTTGCCGATGCACTGATAAAAGCAAACAAGGATTTTGAACTGGTTGTGCTACCGGGCGTAAACCACACCCTGGGAGGAACATATGGCGATCAAAAACGTCGCGATTTCTTCGTTCGTAACTTTTTGAAAGAAGAAACACCTGATTGGAATGCTGTAAAATCAAATTAAATACAACAAAAAAAGCTGTGGAATGAAACATCTATTAATTCATAAAAATTCTAAATTTCTGCTACTCCTGATTGCCGGAATCATATCCTTCACTAACCTGTCTGCTAACGAACCGGTTAAGGAATATAAGATTGTTGCACCTCCCAAAACATTAAAACTCGATCCATTTTATAAGAAGTATGTAAATGTAAACGGCATTCATATTATGAGTTCGCATCGGGTGCCCGACTCTGCCTTCGTTAAAGCTTGCGAGATCATTGATTTTATGACCGGTGGCTTACCAAAAGATATACTCAATCAAATGGTAAAACTGAATACCAGAGTAGGAATTATGGCTCGTTACGAAGGTACAACAGATATTCCGGAACATGCTTATTTAGCTAACGATACAACACTGAACTGGGATGTTCGAGCACGAGGACTTGGTGGAACAATGGAAGACCCGCTAACAACTTGCGCAGAAGAAAACCTGTTGTGTTACCAGATTGATAAGTACCATGCCGAGGATATTCTTATCCACGAATTCGCGCATACCATTCATGGCGTTGGCATAATGCCGCTCAACGATAAATTTAATCCGCTGCTTCAGGAAAAACTTGATGCAGCAATGGCAGCCGGAAAGTATAAGAATACTTATGCCGCTACCAATATTTGGGAATACTGGGCTGAAGGAGTTCAAAATTGGTTTAACGTAAATGCCGAAGTTGAAATCCCGGACGGTAAACATAACTGGGTAAATACACGCGAGGACATGAAAAAATATGATCCTGATTTGTACGAAATTGTTAGTCGTTATTTTCCGGAATTTGAGGGCAGCCCGTCGTGCCATAGTGCAGTAAACTTATATACTGAATAAACTTAAAAGAAACCAGATATTATGGATACAATTGTTCAACCTAGAAAAAGAGTTCAGCCAATTATTAATGGTGATTATCGGTTGCAAGATATTCCGATGTTTAAAAAATTATCGGAAGATGAAATGCTTCGGGTAGAATTAAATTCGGTTGTAAAAAACTATAATAAACGAGCTGTAATCTACCGCGAGGGAAGCAGGCATTCAGGATTGTATTTTGTACTAAAGGGAATTGTAAAGGTTTATAAAATTGGAGGTAACGGGAAACAGCAGATTCTTAAATTCGCACAAAAAGGAGATGTTATCGGTTACCGGTCGTTACTTACAAACGAACTGGCTTGTACTTCGGCAAAGGCTTACGAAGAAACCATACTTTATCATGTGCCGCAGCAAATTGTAATGGAACTGTTTCAGCAAAACTGGGGTTTTACGCATGAAACAATGAAGTTTATGTGTAAAGAGTTGAAAGAGTCGAATATGTTTATTACTGATATTGCTCAAAAATCGGTGCGTGAGCGAGCTGCCGAAATGTTGCTGATTTTAAAAGATGAATTTGGTATTGACAGTTACAATACCCTCCAGATTACTATTACCCGCGAGGATTTGGCAAATATGGTTGGAACTGTAACTGAATCGCTTATTAGGGTAATGTCAGAATTTAGAAATGAAAAACTGCTTGAACTTCCAGGAAGGAAAATTGTATTTCGTGATATCGCTAAATTGAAGGCTATTGCCAATATTTAAATAAGAGCTAAAATATAAAATCATTAATTCCCAACATTTGTGTAAGTTTCAAAAACATTTGTTGAGCAGCAATGCCTTAACTTCTGCCATATTTGAACTAACATTAATCTATGCATACTAACAAAATGAGAAAATTGCTGATTTGGATGATTGCAGGAATCTTTATCCTGTCGTCATGTGGAAATAGAACACAAGAACAAGCCCGGAAACACATTTCTAACCCGGTTTTGCCCGGGTGGTTTGCCGATCCTACGATTAAAAAGTTTGGCGATATTTATTACATCTATGCCACTACCGATAATGAAATGCTGGCATCGGGAGCACCAACTGTCTGGTACAGTCGCGACCTGCAAAACTGGTACAACTATATTATGGAAGTGCCTACTTTAAACTCGGTGGCATTACGCAATTTTTGGGCACCTGATATTATGCAGGGCGAAGATGGCCGTTACTACCTGTATTTTGGTAACTGCCAGGCCGGATGTAATATTTATGGATATGTATCGGATACGCCTGTTGGCCCATGGAAAAAGCTACACGACGATGATACACCGGTAATTGCACAGAATTATCCGATCGATGGATTTCCATCATTGGATGCTCAGTTTTTTCAGGACGATGATGGCCGGATTTATGGCTACTGGGGAACCTGGGTGCACTACAACAGCGGATATGCTGTTGGCGAATTAAATGCCGAAACAATGGATGTAATGTCGAACTCCACCAACATTCCGTTAGAGCAAACACCAAATCCTTTCGAGGCCGCTTATATGATTAAAAAAGGCGATAAATACATTCTGATGTATTCAGCCGAATCGTGCCATAACGAAACGTATAAAGTATTGTATTCATACGCGAACGATCCATACGGGCCATTTACACCGGGAGAAAATAACCCGGTTTTACAAACAAATGAAGATGGAACAACTCACGGACCGGGACACCACTCGGTACTGGAAAATGGCGACGATTATTACATTGTTTATCACAAACACGATGTTCCGTTTACTGCAGGCGGAATGGCGCGCCAGGTGTGTATCGACAGTATGATTTTTGAAAACGATTCAACAATTAAAGCTGTGGTCCCAACGCAAAAAGGGATTAAGGCTTTTATTCCGGGTGAAGTGCCTGAAGATATTGCATTTGAGGCTGTAGCATTGGCTTCATCTTTCTATCATTTGCAATCGCCAGCATATGATTACAAGTATTTACCTGATTTCGCTTTTGATAATGACAATGCCACGATGTGGAAAGCTGCCGATAATACTTTCCCACAAAGTCTGACGGTTGATTTGGGCGAAGAAAAGGACATTAAACGAATTGCTACACAATTCGAATTTTCGCCTTACTATTATCAATACAAAATTGAATATTCTACCGATAATACAAATTGGGAAGTTTATGCCGATCGCTCGGAAAACCGCACACCGGGAAGTCCAATGATAGATGATAATGATGTAAGCGCACGCTACCTGAAACTTACCGTTTTGGGAACCGAGCAAACAGGAACTTTCGCCGCTGTGTGGAATATGAAAGTTTACGAGGAAACATTCGATATTCCTTTGAAACTGGTAAATAAACCATCGGAAAATGAGCCGGGTGCAGCAAGCTCGCAGAGCATGATTGTTGGCTTTAACGCAAATGATCTTAAGGATCAGTCGTTTGATAAACTTACAAACGCCGGTTCGTTAGGTGGTGATTTGGTAAGAAAAGGAAATGTAAAGATCGTTACTGATAAAGAAAGCGGAACAAAAGCAATTGAGTTCGCGAAAGGAGCTTTGGAACTCGACGGAATCGCTGTCCCAAGAAGTTTAGAGTGGAACGGAGCGTTTACAATTTCTGCCTGGGTGAAAAACCCTGAAGTAAGTGACAGGGACGAGTGTCTGGCATCGTGGTGCGACAGAAGTGCGCATTACCTGGCAAACTCGTATAACGCCGTTCATTATAATAAAAGTAATTTCGGTGCAGTTGCTCACCTTGATGGCCATTTTGATTTGCCCTACAATACAGTTCCCGAAGCCAATAAATGGCACCACATTGTAGTAACTTTCGATGGAGTAGTGGAAAAAGTGTATGTTGATGGTGTGCTAGATAATGCGCAAAATATGCTTTTATCGTCGGCAGTTGATAATGCAAAGATTAGAATTGGCGCATCGGATGCAGGCGAATACTACACCGGTTTAATGGCGGCCTTTGAAATGTATGATTATGCTTTGCCACAATCTGCAATTACAAAAGCTTACCAGGAATCTGAATTGAAATAATAGATCCAGTTAAAAAATAATATAATAATAGTACATCGTACTCGTATAAAAGGAGCTGCTCAGCTCCTTTTTTTATTAGAATGAATATAAATACACGTGTCTTGAAAAAATGACAGTTCTTGCAGGTGGAGCCAGAAAATATATTTTGGTCTTGAGTATAAGTTGCAGAAAATAAACTTATTGTGTGAATAGTATTCTTGTGTGTAATAGTAGTTTTAATTTATGTTCTTCAGCATAAATATGCATTTTGCCCAATGGTGAATAATAAAAGTTAAAAATACTTTTATAGATTTGTTCCATCAATATTACTATGAAACACTATACTAAACATCCGAAGCATTTTGTAGCAGTAGACTGCGTGATATTGGGTTACGACGAAGGAGAACTTTGTTTGTTGCTTTATCCGCGGGGTTTCGAACCTGTAAAAGGAGCGTGGTCGCTTATGGGGGGATTTGTTCAGGATAACGAATCGTCGGATGATGCGGCAAAACGCGTATTAAAACAAACCATCGGTCTCGAAGATATTTTTATGCAGCAGGTAAGTGCCTTTACTAATCCAGATCGTGATCCGGAGGCAAGGGTAATTAGTCTTGCGTATTATGCATTGGTACGAATGGATGAACACGATAAAGCCTGTGTTCGAGAGAATGGCGCGCATTGGTGGCCCATTTCGGAACTCCCGGAAATCGTATTTGATCATGGCGAAATGGTAGAACAGGCATTGGTGAAATTGCAGCAGGAAGCTGGTTATCGCTTAATCGGTAAAGAACTGCTGGCTGATAAATTTACCTTACTTCAATTGCGCAAATTATACGAAGCTATATTTCGGCGCGAATTTGATCCCGGAAATTTCAGAAAGAAAATATTATCACTAAACGTATTGGAGCGCCTGAATGAAAAAGATTCGTCAGAGTCGAAAAAGGGTGCTTTTTACTACCGCTGCAAAAGCGAGATTATGGAACGGGGACTGGACCGGATCGTAAAAGTTTAACTGCGTAAAAGCTAATAAAAGTAATATATACATTTAAAATAAAATCTAATAATATGAGCAGTACATTAAAACAAATGGAAGTTTGGTTTGTAACCGGTAGTCAACACCTATACGGACCTAAAACATTGGAACAAGTGGCAGAGCATTCAAAAGAAATTGCTGCTGCTTTTGACGCATCTACTGAAATTCCGGTAAAAGTTGTAGTAAAACCTACAGGAACCGGTTCGAAAGAAATACACCGCATTTGTAAAGACGCAAACAGCGATGATAACTGTATCGGTATCATTACCTGGATGCACACTTTCTCTCCTGCAAAAATGTGGATTCACGGATTGAAAGAATTAAACAAACCATTGTTGCACCTGCATACACAGTACAACAAAGAAATTCCATGGGACGAAATCGATATGGATTTCATGAACCTGAACCAGAGTGCACACGGTGACAGAGAATTCGGTCACATAACTGCACGTATGCGTTACAATCTTAAAGTGGTTGTTGGTCACTGGCAGGATCCTAAAACCGTTTCACAGGTTGCTTCATGGGCACGTGTTGCTGCTGCATGGGCCGATTCTCAAGACATGTTAATTGTTCGTTTCGGAGACCAGATGAATAACGTAGCAGTTACCGATGGTGATAAAGTTGATGCTGAAAGAGTTTTCGGATATCACGTAGATTACTGTCCTATAGCTGAACTTGTTGCCGTACAAAATGAGGTTACAGAAGAAGAAGTAGCCGAATTGGTAAAAGTTTACGAGGCAGAATACAATTTTGTTGATAGCTGTAAAGAAGGTGGAAAAGACCGCGAACAGGTAGCTCATGCAGCAAAAATTGAAATAGCATTGCGTCGCCTGTTGGAAGCAAAAGGTGCAAAAGCTTTCACTACCAACTTCGACGATTTAGAAGGTATCGATCAATTGCCAGGTTTGGCTTCGCAGCGTTTAATGGCTGATGGTTATGGATTTGGAGCAGAAGGTGACTGGAAAACAGCTGCTTTATTGCGCACGATGTGGTTTATGAGCCAGGAAATGCCAAACTACAAAGGATGTTCTTTCCTGGAAGATTATACCTTAAACTTCGATGGCGAAAACAGTGCTATTCTCCAGGCGCATATGTTGGAAGTTTGTCCGTTAATTGCCGATGGCAAACCAACCCTTGATGTACTTCCTCTCGGAATTGGTGGTAAAAACGATCCTGCCCGTGTTATTTTCAAAAGTAAAACAGGACCTGGTGTTGCCGCTACAGTTGTAGATATGGGAAGCCGTTTTCGTATGATCATTAATACTGTAGATTGTATCGAGTCGAAAGACCTGCCAAAATTACCGGTAGCAAGTGCACTTTGGATTCCTCAACCTAACTTCGAAGTTGGAGCTGCTGCATGGATTTTAGCTGGTGGTACACACCACACCAGTTTCTCATACGACCTGAGTGTTGAAGACTTATTAGACTATGCTGAAATTGCAGGAATCGAAGCAGTAGTAATCGATAAAGACACAACCATTCCTAAGTTCAAAAAAGAACTTCGCTGGAATGATCTTTACTATCATTTGGCCAAAGGATTATAATAGAAACTAAATCAAAAAAATAAATCAACTTTTATGGAATTACTAGATTGGATTGTAATTGGTCTTTTCGGAGTTGCTCTTATCGGAATCATTGTTTGGGTTCTGAGTCAGAAAGAGGAAACTTCCGGTGACTACTTCCTTGCAGGACGCGATGCTTCGTGGATTGCAATTGGAGCTTCAATTTTTGCTTCTAATATTGGATCAGAACACCTTATTGGATTAGCTGGTGCAGGTGCCTCGAGTGGTATGGCCATGGCGCACTGGGAAATCCAGGGATGGATGATATTGATTCTGGGTTGGGTCTTTGTTCCGTTTTATTCGCGAAGTATGGTACTTACCATGCCCGAGTTTTTGGAACGCCGATACAATAAGGAATCCAGAACTGTCTTATCATTTATCTCATTAGTAAGTTATGTATTAACCAAGGTTGCAGTAACAGTTTATGCCGGAGGTTTGGTATTCCAACAGGTATTCGGTATCGAAACCATGTGGGGAATTGATTTCTTCTGGATCTCGGCCATTGGTCTCGTGTTGTTAACTGCTCTTTATACCATTTTTGGAGGAATGAAATCGGTGTTGTATACATCGGTGCTGCAAACGCCAATTCTACTTGGTGGATCGCTTGTGATTGTTGTACTTGGATTAAAAGCCGTTGGTGGCTGGGATCAGGTGCTCGAAATTGCCGGGGCTACGCAGGTTAATGAATATGGCGACAGCATGATCAACCTGATTCGTGATAACCGCGATGCTGATTTCCCATGGCTGGGAGCTTTAATCGGTTCTAGTGTTATCGGTTTCTGGTACTGGTGTACCGACCAGTTTATTGTACAAAGGGTACTGTCGGGTAAAAACGAAACACATGCCCGTAGAGGTACAATTTTTGGCGCTTACCTGAAATTGTTGCCGGTATTCTTGTTCCTTATTCCTGGTATGATTGCTTATGCAATGAGTGCAAAAGGAGGAGTTATCTTAAACGGACAAGAGTATGTATTGCCAAGTGCCGATGCTGCCTTCCCATCGTTGGTTGCCCAGTTGCTTCCTGCCGGTATTAAAGGGCTGGTTGTTTGTGGTATTTTGGCTGCTTTGATGAGTTCGCTGGCTTCGCTGTTTAATTCATCGGCAATGTTATTTACCATCGACTTTTACAAGCGATACAAGCCGGAAACACCTGAGAAGAAACTTGTTAAAATCGGTCAGATTGCCACCGTTGTTATTGTGATTCTGGGTATTTTATGGATCCCGATTATGAGAAGTATTGGTGATGTTCTTTACGAATATCTGCAAGACGTACAATCGGTATTATCTCCGGGTATTGCAGCTGCATTCTTATTGGGTATTACATGGAAACGTGCTTCTGCAAAAGGTGGATTCTGGGGATTGATGGCTGGTTTTATAATCGGTATTATCCGTTTGGGATCAAAAGTATATTACGAGAATGTTCAGGGTGCAGCCGACAATCTGTTTAAGTCTGTATTTTACGACACAAACTGGTTATTCTTCTGCGGTTGGATGCTACTTGTTTGTTTGATAGTGGTTATCGTTGTTAGTTTGGTTACCGAAGCACCGGACCAGAAAAAGATTCAGGGCTTGGTATTCGGAACTTCAACACCGGAAGAAAAAGCTGCTACACGCGCCAGCTGGAATGGCTGGGATGTTTTCCATACTGTTATTATTTTAGGATTAACAGTGGCATTTTACATCTACTTCTGGTAGAACAAAAACAGAATAAATTATGCTTGAGCAATTAAAAGAAGAAGTTTTTAAAGCGAACCTGGAACTGGTGGAACTCGACCTGGTAATTTTTACCTGGGGAAATGTGAGTGCTATCGATCGCGATAAAGGTTTGGTAGTAATTAAGCCGAGCGGTGTTTCGTACGAAGATATGAAAGCCAGCGACATGGTGGTAGTTGACATGGAAGGAAATGTGGTTGAAGGAAATCTGAAACCATCGAGCGACACTGCAACTCACCTGGTGCTTTATAAAGCTTTTGAAGGAATATCGGGAGTTGTGCACACGCACTCAGCTTGGGCAACAAGCTGGGCGCAGGCCGGAAGAAGCATTCCGGCGTTGGGTACAACACATGCCGATTATTTTTACGGTGCAATTCCTTGTACACGTAAATTGACGGAGGAGGAGGTAACCACTGCATACGAAGTGGAAACCGGAAACGTAATTGTGGAAACTTTTGAAGGGCTCGATCCTGTTGCAATTCCGGGAGTTTTGGTAAATAACCACGGTCCGTTCTCATGGGGAACAAGTGCCCACAATGCCGTTCATAACGCAAAAGTTATGGAAGAAGTGGCAAAAATGGCACACACCGCTTTGCAACTGACTCCGGGAGCTGAGATCGATCAATTCTTATTAGATAAGCATTACCTGCGCAAGCATGGTAAAAATGCATACTACGGACAGTAATTGTCCATCAGTTACAAAAAAAATCAAGGACGAAAAGTTGGTGGAGATGTGAATTTCCACCGGCTTTCGCTCCTCTTAAATCAAATAAAATGGCAAAATATACAATTGGACTGGATTATGGTTCTGATTCGGTTCGTTCACTAATCGTAAACGTAGAGACCGGCGAAGAGGTAGCAAGCGTTGTGTTTGAATACCCGCGTTGGAAAAAAGGAGAATATTGCGATGCGCCAAACAACCAGTTTCGTCAGCATCCGAAAGATTATTTAGAAGGTCTGGAATACACCATAGTTGAGGCGCTGAAACAAGCTCCTGCAGGTGTAGCCGAAAATGTTGTGGGTATTTCTGTTGACACCACCGGATCGACTCCGGTAGCGGTTGACGAAAAAGGTACACCACTGGCATTAACTCCTGGTTTTGAGGAAAATCCAAATGCGATGTTCGTACTTTGGAAAGACCATACTGCTGTAAAAGAGGCGGCAGAAATTAACGAATTGGCCAAAAAGTCGGATATCGATTTCACTAAATACGAAGGTGGAATTTATTCGTCAGAGTGGTTTTGGGCCAAGTTATTGCATGTAACTCGCGAAGACGCAGGTGTTTACCGTGCAGCTTATTCGTGGGTGGAACATTGCGACTGGATTCCGGCAGTTCTTACCGGAAATACAAATCCAAAAACATTAAAAAGAAGCCGATGTGCAGCGGGGCATAAAGCAATGTGGCACGAAGCTTTTGGTGGTTTGCCATCAGAAGAATTCCTGACACAGCTTGATCCTATGTTAGCCGGATTAAAAGATCGTTTGTTTAAAGAAACATTCACTTGCGATGTAGCCGCAGGAACACTGAGTGAAGAGTGGGCGAAGAAATTAGGCCTTTCAACCAACGTGGTAATTGGGGTAGGAGCGTTTGATGCTCACCTTGGTGCTGTAGGTGCGCAAATCGAGCCTTATCACTTGTCGAAAGTTATGGGTACATCAACTTGCGATATGTTGATTGCGCCGCTTGAAGAAGTTGGTGATAAACTGGTAAGCGGTATTTGTGGTCAGGTTGACGGATCGATTGTTCCGGGTATGTTAGGTCTTGAGGCCGGTCAGTCGGCATTTGGTGATATTTACGCCTGGTTCCGTCGTTTAATCGAGTGGCCAATGCAAAATATTTTGGCTGAATCTGATTTAATCGACGAGGACACTAAGAAAAAGTTAATCGATGAAACTTCAGGTAAGGTGATTGCCAAATTGAGCCAGGAAGCTGAAAAAATTCCAATTGCAGAAAGTGGAATCGTTGCACTCGACTGGATGAACGGTCGTCGTACTCCGGATGCTAACCAGGCATTAAAAGGAGCAATCATCGGATTGAATTTAGGATCGGATGCACCCCGTATTTTCCGTGCATTGGTTGAAGCAACAGCTTTTGGTTCAAAAGCCATTAACGACCGCTTTATTTCCGAAGGAATCCGCATCGACGGTGTGATTGCACTGGGTGGTGTGGCCAAAAAATCGAAACTGGTAATGCAAATTGTTGCCGACGTACTGGATATGCCAATTAAAGTGGCTTGTTCGGAACAAGCTTGTGCATTGGGTACTGCAATGGCAGCAGCAGTGGCAGCCGGTGTTTACGAAAACCTTGGCGAAGCGCAGGCAAAAATGGGTGGCGGTTTCGAAATGGAGTATCATCCAATTCCTGAAAATGTAGAGAAATACAAAGCGCTTTACGAGAAATACAACAGACTGGGTAAGTTTATCGAGTTTGATTTGAATAAATAACCTAAAAAATAAACCAATGAAACGAGTCCCGAAAAATTCGGGACGAGTTCCATCTTATACCTTATAACAACAAAAAATTTTAATAAGATGAAGTACTTAGGAATTATGGCTTTGATTTTAATGGTTTTTGGCTGTGCGCAGGAAGAAGCGCCAGTGGGTATTTCAAGCGAAGATTTTGCGTTTGATTACAATGGTAAAACCATTGAATTGTTTACCTTGAAAAACGATAACGGCCTTGTTTGTCAGTTAACAAACTTTGGTGCCAGAGTGGTGAGTTTGTATGCTCCCGACAAAAATGGCGAGTTGGCAGACGTGATTGTTGGTTACGGTTCGGGTAAAGATTTTGTAGAAAAGAAAGAGAATTTTTACGGTGCGGTTATCGGTCGTTATGGAAACCGTATTGGTAATGCAGCTTTTTCGATTGACGAAGTGGAATACCCGCTGCAGAAAAACGATGGCAAAAATCACTTGCATGGTGGAACCAATGGTTTTCATCGCCAGGTTTGGGATGCCGAACAGCTAAGTGATAACAACGTTGTTTTTAGCCTGGTTTCGCCGGATATGGAAACCGGTTACCCGGGTACTGTGGACGTGAAAGTGAAATACCAGTTAACAGCTGCAAACGAGCTGAAAATTGAATATTTTGCCACGACCGATAAAAAAACGGTATTGAATCTGACCAACCACTCGTATTTCAACTTAAAAGATGGTGGAAAAACTTCGATTAATGAGCACCTGATGTATCTGAACGCAGATTATTACACTCCGGTTGACCGTAGTTTGATACCAACAGGAGAGTTAGCGGCAGTTGCAGGAACTCCATTCGATTTTACTAATCCAACAGCAATTGGTGCACGCGTTGAAGCAGATGTTGAACAGTTAAAAGTTGGTGGCGGTTACGACCACAACTGGGTGTTAAATACCGAGAATAACGTAGCTGCTTTGGCTGCAAAAGTAGTTGATCCTGTGTCAGGACGAGTGTTGGAAGTTTACACCAACGAACCGGGTATTCAGTTTTACGGTGGTAACTTCATCGACGGACAAGTTGCCGGTAAAAACGATATTAAATACGGTTACAGAAGTGCATTTTGTTTAGAAACACAGCACTTTCCTGATAGCCCTAACAAGCCTGAGTTTCCAAGTGTTATTGTAAATCCGGGCGATGAGTACTATTCGGTTTGTATCTACAAATTTGATGTTGAAAATTAGTATGTAACGATTTTACGTTACGAGTTAGTTTAATAGTTAGTTAGTAAAGGTTCTGATTTGTTATCGCAGGCAGGAAGAACCTAAAAAAAGGAGGTTGATTTCAACCTCCTTTTTGTTTTATTGTCCTAATTCAATCGTCGCGGGGATACGTTTATACTAAATAGAAAGCATAACATCGGTAAGCGAATCATCGGGTTGAAGATTGAGTTTTTTCCTTAATTTATACCGGTGGTTTTCAACACCTCTAATGGAAATTCCAAGTAAGGGTGCAATTTCTTTCGACGATAGGTTCATTCTTAAATAAGCGCAAAGTTGCAGATCGCTCGACGTGAGATCCGGGTACTTGTTTTTCATTTTCTGGAAAAACTGTTCGTGCGCCCGTTCAAAATTGTTTTCAAAAATTTGCCTGTCGTCGCGGCTCGAAATGTTCTCGTCTATTTTATTATTCAGGTAGTTGTAATATTTATCGGGATAACGCGATCCCAGCTCTTCTTTTTGTTTCCTGACAATGTTTTTCAGATCGAGCAGGAATTCGTTTTTACGAATTATTGCCATGGTGGAGTTGGCCAGTTCCTTACTTTTAAAGCGCACTTCATTTCGCAATTTCTCGTTTCGTAATCTAATCAGTTCTCGTTCTCGTTTTTCGTGTTGCAGCTGTTCTTTCTTCTGGGTTTGTTTTACTCCCCATCTTCTGAACAGCAGAAGTGCCCCGATTAATAGGAACATGTAGATAAATATGGCTAGTTTGGTAGCCAGTAGTGGTGGCAAAATCTCAAAACTAAATGAGTATACCTGGCTTTCATTCCCCCAAATATCAACGGCCTTAACATTCAGGGTGTAGTCTCCTCTGGGCAACCTTTCAAACTGTAATTCCGGATTTATCGTCCTTTCCGACCATTCCAGGTTTAATCCTTCCAGAAAATATTGATAAGAAACGGGAAATTCGTTTAGCATTGGAAACGAAAACCTGAAATGAACATTGTTTAAGGTATTTTTGATTTCAGTATTGCTGGTATTCAGAGGTAAAATAACAGATCTTCCGTTATTTGTAAGCAATTCAATATTTCTGAGAGAAGGAGTATAATTGCTCATTAAATATGTTGAGGAGTCTGTCACCGATGCATCAAGAAATGCCAGCCCATTTTGCAAGCACAAAATTCCTGTGTATTGATTTAACGGAAGTATATTTTCAAAACCATCAACTAGTAATGGATCGTTAAACAAAGAAGTTGGAAACTCTTTAACCAGTTTTACATTGCTTTGAACGATGTGAAACAATCCTATTGATGATGGCTCAATAAACCAGTAATAATTATTTGGAGCTTTTACAATTCGGTTGGCTGCCGCGTATTTTCCCAAATTTGTGTTTAAAGTATCGTAAGGCAGAATTGAATTAGTAAGATCGTCGTAAGTATATAATTTTTCGCCGGTAGTAAATACAATTCGTTTTTCAATTTTAAATACATGGATGGAATGATCTTTACCAAATGTTTCTTCACCGAAATATGCAGAGGCCTCAATCTCTTTGGTGCGTTCATCATTTACATGAATTTTAAAAATACCGCGATGCATATGACTGGCCCAGATATTTCCCAAATGATCGAATTCAATATAACGAATCAGGTTACTGAAGTCTTCAATTTGGTTTCGAAATGTTATACCTTCATTGGTTTTGTTGTATACAATAATGCGACTGTAGGTAGATTGTAAAAGCAGGTCGGGATGAAAAGGGTCCTGAATAAAATTAAAAGCTCCACCTGTAGATGAAATTTCTCTTTTCTGCCCATTTTTTAACGCAAAACTGCCCTGGTTATGACCAATTAAAAGTTCATCGTCGATTACCTTTAGGTCCCAAATCTGATCCTGAGTGCCCGGAACAAGGTTGATTTCGTCGTTATTTAAATCGAGCGATGCTTCAAACAAACCCTGGTTAGTCCCCAGGTAGAATTTATTTTCGAAAATGGCGGTAGAATAAATAGCACCTGCTCCTGGTAACTTTTTTATAACGAAGCTTTTGTTTTGATTGTTGGTCACAAAGCCGATTCCAATATCAAGAGCCAGCCAGGTATTCTGGCGTTCGTCGCTTGTAATACCTAAAACCGTATTGTTTGGAAGACCGTTTCTGGTATTTACTTTTGTTATCAGCTGGCCATATTTGTCAAAAATAACAATACCATCAACCAGCGAACCAATTATTATCTGTCCATTATTGGTGTGACACGCTCTGTTCAGTTCGTTTTCAATAAAGTATGAGGTCCATTCTTCATTCCATTGTTCTAATGTTGTGCCATCCCAAAGAAATATTCCACGATCGGCTGTTCCAATCAGCAGGTTTTCTTTTTCTCCCGGAATGATAAATTTAACGGTGGTACCAATCAGTGCATCGTCGAATATAATACGTTTTACATCATCGTTTTCAACCTCCCATATTCCATTGTCACGGATAGCTACCAAAACACGATCGTTTACCTGGTTCATAACAGAAATGCCGCCATCAAGGTGCAGAGCGTGTAAACTGTCGTTGTGATAGGTAAGAATATTTCCAAACGACTGGAAATAAACATAATCATCTTTTACCGCAATGTTCCAAAATTCCAGGTTGGGATTTCCTTTAAAAATTTCTTCAGCTTTACGATTAAGCGACGTGTATATCAATTTGCCAGTTGGAGTTGGTTTCCAATAACCCAGTTCCATGTATCCACCGGTATAAACAACCGAATCGGCAACGGCTTTTACTGACCGTACAATTGTATTATTAGGGAGCTTGTTCATCGACCAGTTGGTTCCGTCGAAAGATAGAAGTCCGGAATGATTGGCAAAATAGACTAAACCATTATCGGCTATACTAACCCCCCAGTTTTGTCTGGCACCTTTGTAAATGCTTTGATCAAACTGTAACACTCCCGTTCTCTCCACTAAAGCAAATGACGTTATGGCCAAAATGAACAAAGAAATGGTGCTAATGATCCTTTTTGTTGCGTTTATGCGCATCGAATGGTAATGAATTGTCAGATAATACTTCGTCGTTTTTAACTCTTTTTATACTGTTTTCCCCCTTAAATCGAAGTAAATGAATTTTAATGTATTAAAAAAGCAAAATGAAAAATAAAAGTGTAGAGACTTTAAGCATCACAAAGCCAGTTGTTTAGTGGTATTGTGTTTTTAACAAGATGAGGTAATGATGAGGTGCTTTTTGGGCTTCACTTTGTCCGAAAGTATGAATAGTGTGTCGTTTTGGTTGTTTTCGGGCCGAGGGCGAGCGTAACTTTGACATCAAACTAATTCAAATTTTAAAGTTATGCGGAAAACATTCTTTATTCTAATTCTCCTTTTTTCGTTTTCAACCCTATTTGCTCAGGATAGAATTGCTATCTCTGGCTCGGTGGTTGATGCAAACGGAATTACTCTGCCGGGAGTATCCGTTTTGGAGAAAGGAACAACTAACGGAGTTGTTACAGACATTGACGGCAATTATACATTGTCGGTAAAACAGGGAGCCACTGTAGTTTTTAGTTACATTGGTTTTCTATCGCAGGAAATTAATCCACAACAAGATGGAACAATCAACATTCAATTGCAGGAAGATGTTGTGGGGCTTGAGGAAGTTGTTGTGGTTGGTTACGGATCGATGAAAAAGGCCGATCTTACCTCTTCTATTTCCACACTTAAATCGGATGAACTGGTAAAAACACCTGCCGGACAGGCGATGCAGTCATTGCAGGGAAAGGTTGCCGGTGTACAAATTGTGAATTCAGGATCGCCTGGTAGTTCACCAACAGTTCGTATTCGTGGTATCGGATCATTTCCGGGAAGTAGTAATTCTTCGCCATTGTATGTTGTTGACGGAATGTATTTCGACAACATCGATTTTCTTAACCCGTCAGATATTGAAACTTTATCGGTATTAAAAGATGCGTCGGCATCGGCAATTTATGGTGTTAGGGCGGCAAACGGTGTGGTACTTATTACCACTAAAAAAGGTTCGTTAAACACACAAACCAGTATTACTTACGAAGGATACTACGGTATTCAGGTTCCGCAAAACGTAATGCAAATGGCTAATGCAGAACAGTTTGTTGATTACGTTTACCAAACCGGGTCGGCAGCTGATATTAGTTTCGTAGAAAATGCCATGCAACGTTATGGACGTAGTCGTGTAAATCCGAACGTACCAAATGTTAACACCGATTGGTATGCAGAGATCATGAAATCGCACGCCCGCCAGCAAAACCACTCGGTTTCTGTTTTGGGAGGTAACGATAAAACATCTTACTCAATGGGAGTGAGTTACTACGATCAGGAAGGTTTGCTGGAAGCAGAAGATTCGTACAAAAGAATGAATATTCGTGCTTCACTGGATCATCAGGCAAACAGCTGGTTAAAAACCGGCGTTAACTTCAACGTAAGTAACGGAACCCGCTACATTGCAAGCGATGCTGCCTGGTTTAGTGCTTACCATGCTGTGCCGATATTACCGGTTTACGATCAGCAGAACTATGACGATTTGGTAGATCAGGGAATTGACTATCCGAGCAATTACTCAAGTGCACAGTTGCTGGATTACCGTGGTTCCCAAAACCCGTTTTTGAGTCTTGCATACAACGATTCACGTCAGGATATCAGAAAGGTACTTGCCGGTGTTTATGCTGAACTTGACCTACTTCCAAACTTGTTGAAGTTTAAAAGTACGTACAATTCTTCAATGATGTTTTTGAAATCAAGAAGCGTTGGTTTGCCTTACTATATTACCAATTCAACAAGGCGAACTTTATCAACAATTTCATCATCAAGAACTACCAATGTGAATCATTTCTTCGATAACACATTAACTTATACCGACAGTTTTGGCGACCATAACATTACGGCAATGGCCGGTATGTCGTACCGTGATGAGTGGTACGATTACCTGAGAGGCTATGCCGAAGATATTCCACTGAATGAAAATGCATGGTACATCGATCAGTCGCAATCAGAAACATCAAAGCAAGTTGGCGATAACGGAGAGCGCTTGTATGGAGTTTCCTATTTCGGACGTCTTTCGTATAACTACGATAACAAATACATTGCATACTTCACCATTCGTCAGGAAGGAACACAAAAGTACCAGGAGAAATGGGGTACTTTCCCTGCCTTTGGTTTAGGTTGGGTAGTAACCGAAGAAAGTTTTATGGAAAATGTTGGTTTCCTGAATTACCTAAAATTAAGAGGTGGTTGGGGAAAACTGGGTAACGACAAAATTGCCCGTCAGGATGGTGCAAACACTACCAATCCTGTTTATTTGGCTATCGACGACATGCAAGTTGACGGAACAACAACAACAAGTACTTTTGGGTATTTAGGTTGGGAAACCGTAACCGGAACTAACGTTGGGTTGAACGCTGAACTTTTTGATAATCGTTTAACCATTGATGCCGACTACTTTGTTCGCGATACAGAAGACGCTGCTATCCCGGTGAGTTTGAAATTACAATCAGGAAGTGTTTTACGTAACGTTGGTACCATCCGTAACTCAGGGTTGGAACTGGCTGTAGGCTGGCGAAACGAAATTAACAGAGACTTTAGCTACAACCTTGGTGTTAACATTTCGACACTTAAAAACGAAGTGCGCGACCTTTACGGACAATCATACATTAACGGAGGTTCTGCCGAATTCAGACAACGTTCTCAGGTTGGCGAGCCATTGCTTTCGTTCTATGGTTACGAAGTTGCCGGTATTTATCAAAACGAAGCAGAAATTAGTGCCGATCCGGTTGCAGTTGACAACTCACTTGTTCCGGGCGATTTCAAATATGTTGATCAGAACAACGACGATGTAATCGACGACGACGACAAAGTATTCCTTGGTTCGTACATTCCAACTTTCACGTACGGTGGATTTATCGGGTTAAACTATAAGGACTTCGAATTCTCGATGAACATTATGGGGCAAACCGGTAACAAAATTCTGAACCGTAAACGTGGTGAGATTATCTGGACAAACGATACCAATATTGATGCCGACCTGGCCAACGGATTATGGACAGGCGAAGGAACATCGAATAAATATCCTTCGGCTTCGGCACTTCGCCGCGGATGGAACCAGAACTTCAGCGATTACCTGGTAGAAGACGGAAACTTCTTCCGCATCCAGAACATTCAGCTGGCATACAACATTGATGGCGAAAAGCTGTTTGGCGCGGGAATGCCCGATGCGAGAGTATTTGTAACTGCTGAAAAGCCGCTAACTGTATTTAAATACAACGGATTTAATCCTGAAGTTAACAACGGTATCGACCGCCAGTTTTACCCGGTACCTGCCGTTTATACAATTGGTGTAAATCTTAAATTCTAAACACTTAACGACATGAAGAAGAAACTATTTATAAAATATTTTACACCCGTATTTTTAAGCGGGCTGTTATTGGTGTCGGTTATCGGATGTACCGACAAACTGGACGAACCTTTTGAAAACGAATCGTTTACCAGCGATGTAGATTATACCATCGCAGAAGACATGGATTTGCCACTTCTTGGAGCTTACTATGGATTTTACACTCGCCAATGGGAAGAACCATTAACATTGGGTATTCGTGGTGATGATGTAAATGCTGCAGGCGACCAGGTTCCTATGCATGAACAAGATAATTTTACTTACATGGCCAGTCACTGGAATACAAATTCGGTTTGGCAAAATCATTACAACGATATTGTAAATATTTTCACTGCTATCGATGAGATTAACAAGTATCGCGAAGCAACCGGGAACAATGCAATGGCCGATCAGTACATTTCCGAGTGCAAAGTGATGCGAGGGTATTTGTACCTGAACATTGCACGTACTTTTGGAGGATGTATTGTTATCGATGAACTGGATAATATTCAGAATACACCTGTTAGCAATAAAGAACAGGTGATGCAATACATTGTTGATGAAATGACCGACGCCATTCCAAACCTTCCTGATGTTCATCCAAACAAACGTTCGGATATTCCGGGAGGAATGACTACTTACACAGCTTACGCCATCCAGGCTTTGGCTTACCAGGAAATGAAAGATTACCAGGGCGTAGTAAATGCCACTTCGCAAATTATTAACTCTGGTGAGTTTGAATTGGCTGATGACTATTATCACCTGTTCAAAAAGGCCGGTAAACTGGATGACGAGATCATTATGGAATTCCAGTACTCCGATTTCAATCAGGGAGAAGGCGACCGCTTTGGCTTTTTGTTCGCACCATTTGGAATTGGTGGATGGACGCCTGTTGTAACAGGCGCAGGTGCAGGTTGGGGATTTTATGAGCCTACAATGAAGTATATTGAATTTATGCTCGACAGAGGCGAAGTTGTACGTTTAGAGACAAGTGTTATTTTCACTCCGGACGGAATAACAGCTCTTAGAAACGACTATGGTGAAATCCCTGAATGGATTACCAATACCAACCGCGAAGGCGATATTTTTAACAATAATGCCCGCCTGAATTTTGGTAGCGGCAAACATATTCAGCCTTCTACGGAATTGATTCCGGGAAGAACATCGATGGGAAGTAACAAAAACTTTATCGTTATCCGTTACTCTGAAATGTTGCTTATGTATGCTGAAGCAGTTACGCGTGGTGCAAGCGCCGGCTCTATGAGTGCTGACGATGCAGTGAACATGGTTCGTGCACGTGCAGGATTGGCCAATTTGTCGGGTGTTAGTACGCAGGATGTTCTTGACGAAAAATTTGCTGAACTGGCAATGGAGTGGGGAACACGCTATTATGATATGATACGTACTGAAAATACCGGCGAGCTCTCGCATGAAGGTAAAACTTTCACTATGGACAAAGCCTATCTGCCATTCCCGGCCGATCAGGTTGCTGAATTACCACAACTGGAAGAAGGAATCCAATAAAACGATAAAACATGAAGACTTATAATAAATTATTTATACTTGCATTGATCCTTTTTGCGTTCAGTGCATGCGATCAAAACTACATCGATGGAATATCGGCTGTAGATCCTGGAGCAGACGAAACGGCTCCTCAGGTAACCATTAACTTCCCGCCCGAAGGTTATGAAATTCAGACAAACGCTGCTATTGCATCAGTTGATATTGATTTTGAAGTGAGAGACGACATTGAAATCGGATCCATTTCGGTGACCATCGACGGTGCTGAAATTGCCAGCTACTCCGAATTTATGGATTACCGCGTGGCAATGAGAACATACACTTACGACAATGTAACCACTGGTTCGCACGTGTTAAGTGTTACAGCTACTGACCTTGACGGGAAATCGACAACAGTAACGGTAAACTTTGCCAAGTCGCCACCATATGTGCCGCAATACGACGGTGAAGTTTTCTATATGCCATTTAACAACGAATTCCGCGAGATGAATAGCCTGCAACTGGCAACCACGGTGGGAAGTCCTGGTTTTGCAGAAGGTATTCAGGGAGGAACAGCATACAGTGGAGCCGCAGATGCTTATCTGACATTCCCAACAACAATTTTAAATGGAGCAACCGAAGTTAGTGCAAGTTTCTGGCTGAAAGTTGATGCAAGTATGGACAGGGCAGGTGTATTGGTTATAGCTCCTCCGGCTGACAACAATAACGACCGTACCAAAGGTTTCCGCTTCTTCCGCGAAAATGCCAGCGGCATGCAACGCTTTAAATTAAATGCCGGAAACGGAACTGCAGACAGCTGGTTTGATGGTGGTGCTGCTGCCGATGTTGAGCCAAATACAGGCGAGTGGACACACTTTGCGTTTAGTATTTCTGAAACTAGTGCAGAAGTTTATATCAATGGAGAACTGGTAAAAGAAGGTGAATTCAGTGGAATTGACTGGACGGATTGTGATGTGATCTCAATTATGTCGGGTGCTCCAAACTGGACAGGTTGGAGCCACCTTTCTGACGGAAGTTTGATGGATGAGTTACGTATTTTTAATACTGCACTTACCAAGGAAGAAATTCATACCATAATGCTAAAAGAGCAGGCTTCTTTCTACATGGATTTTAACGGCGATTTTAAAGAAGCAGTAAGCAGCGCAGATGCAACTGTTGTTGGTAATCCAGCATTGGATTACGGTAGCGGAGTTGAAGGCGATGCATACAAAGGAGCAGCTGATTCGTACCTGACTTTCTCAACTGCCGATGTTGACGTTCAGGGAGAAGAATTCAGTGCAAGTTTCTGGTTGAATATAAATGCAACTCCGGACAGGGCAGGTATTTTGGTTATGGGACCTGAAGATTCGGCCAATCCTGATGCACAAAACGACAGAACAAGCGGTTTCCGTTTCTTCCGCGAAAATGCAGGTGGAATGCAACGTTTTAAACTGAATGCCGGTAACGGAACTGCTGATTCGTGGTTCGATGGAGGAACAGCTGCTGATGTTGATCCTACAACAGGCAACTGGGTACATATGGCATTTGCTATTTCTGGTACTGAAGCACGCGTTTATATTGATGGTGTTGAGGTAAAACAAGGTGATTTCACCGGAATTGACTGGGCTGGTTGCGACCTGCTCTCAATTATGTCGGGCTCACCACGTTTTAACGGCTGGAATCACAAGTCGGATGAAAGCTTGATGGATGAACTCTATCTGTTCAAAAAAGCACTTTCTGCTGAAGAGATTGTATTAATGATGCAAGACGGTTTGTAGAGTATACAAGGTAGTTAATAGAATTGGCCCACTGTTGAATGCAGTGGGTCAATTCAAATTTTTTCAGTATTTTAATAACACACTTATCTGCATAAATCGATGCGAATATTCCATAAATTATTATGCTTTCTGTTACTGTCAGGAATGATTGTTTCCTGTAGTGAAGATGATCCTGAAGTAGAAGAGCCAACTGAAAATCTGGCAATTACTTATGTTTACATTGGCGAAATGGCACTTTCAGCGAGCGGCGAAAATACTGGTGTTGCCATCGACGAAACGATCGAAATCCGTTTTAATACGGCAGTAAATACAGTTTCCGCCGAATCGAGCATTAATTTATTCGATGCAGATAACAACCCGCTGGAATTAACTTTTTCGTATTTCAACAGTAATCAGTTGGTAAAGGTTGATCATCAGGATCTGGATGAAAATGCATCGTACACATTAACAATTTCATCGAATTTAAAAGGTGCGAACGATGAACCATTCAATGGGCAATCCTATGAATTTTCAACGCTCACCACTCCGCTGGTTCTTGAAAGTGTGCAGATCGATGATGTGGCTTACAATCCACTCATCCGAATTACGAATATTAACAGAAAGCCGGTAATAAGTTTACAATTTGATTCTCCGGTTTCGAAAAACGATATTTCTGTTTATTCAACTTATTCCAGCAATGGAGCTACACTTGCTTCAACGCTCAATCAGGTTGATGAAAGAACAATTTCGGTTGAAATTACGCAGGAACTCGAGGGTTTTAGCAAAAATGTATTTTCCATTTCATCCGACATTGAAAATCGTATTGGCCGGCCTTTCGATGGGCTGGAACTCAACTTTTATACGCAAGCCGATACCACACCTAAATTTCCGCAAATTACCGACGAAGAGTTATTAACGCTGATTCAACAACAAACATTCAAATATTTCTGGGATTTTGCACATCCGGTTAGTGGAATGGCACGCGAACGAAACACTTCAGGAAATACTGTTACAATTGGAGGTTCAGGTTTTGGCGTTATGTCGATATTGGTGGGAATAGAACGCGGATTTATAACGCGCCAGCAAGGAATAGACAGACTGGAAACCATTGTCGATTTTTTAACCGATGCTGACCGTTTTCATGGTGTATGGCCACACTGGATGAACGGCGAAACCGGACAAACTATTCCGTTTAGCTCGAACGATGATGGCGGCGATCTGGTTGAAACGGCATTTATGATGCAGGGATTATTGACCGTACGACAGTACCTGAATTCAGGTAATTCGCAGGAATCTTCGTTGAAGGATAAGATCAACACCCTTTGGGAAACCATTGAATGGGATTGGTACACGCAAGGCGGACAAGATGTGTTGTACTGGCACTGGTCGTCAAATTATGGTTGGGAAAAAAACATGAAAATCAGAGGTTGGAATGAAGCGCTAATTATTTATGTTCTGGCTGCCTCGTCGCCAACACACACCATCGACAAAGATGTGTACACCAAAGGCTGGGCACGTGATGGAGACATGGCAAATACCGGTAATAATTCATATTACGACTACACCTTGCCGTTGCGCACTGATATGGGCGGTCCCTTGTTCTTCTCGCACTATTCGTTTTTGGGGCTCGATCCGCGAAATCTTTCCGATCAGTTTGCCAACTACTGGGAGCAAAATGTAACCCACTCGAAAATTAACCAGGCTTACTGCGCTGATAATCCACAAAACTATGTGGCCTATTCTGATGAGTGCTGGGGACTTACCGCCAGCGATGGTTATTCCGGTTACTCGGCACATTCGCCAAATAACGACCGCGGCGTTCTTACGCCTACAGCGGCGTTGTCGTCGATGCCTTACACACCTGAGGAATCGATGGAAGCATTGCGCTTTTTCTACTACACACTTGGAGATAAATTGTGGGGAGAATATGGATTCTACGACGCTTTTGATTTCACGAACGGCTGGGTGGCTGATTCGTACCTGGCTATCGATCAGGGGCCGATTATAGTGATGATTGAAAATTACCGGACTAACTTGCTTTGGGATCTGTTTATGTCGTGCCCCGAAGTACAATCCGGATTAACAAAACTTGATTTTACGTATTAGCATGAAGAAGATTATATTTCCAATATTATTGATTGCATTGATTTTTACAATGGCTTTTTCGGGATGCCAATCCGGAAGCAAAAAATCAGTTGAGAAGATGCAGGAAGCCGAAATTTCACTTGAAGATTCGTTACTGAATCTGGTGCAATACCAAACCTTTCAGTATTTCTGGGACGGTGCAGAACCGAATTCCGGAATGGCTCGGGAACGTATTCACATGGATAATATTTATCCGCAAAACGATCAAAATACGGTTACACTCGGAGGTTCAGGATTTGGCGTAATGGCAATTCTTGTTGGTATCGAACGCGGATTTATCACACGTGAGCAGGCACTGGAACGTTTTCAACGAATTGTAGCTTATCTCGGAACAGCCGATCGTTTCCATGGGGCGTGGCCACACTGGCTCGACGGACCTACTGGAAAAGTAAAACCTTTCAGTAAAAAAGATGATGCTGGCGATTTGGTGGAAACTGCTTTTATGATCCAGGGATTACTGGCAGTTGCCGAATATTATAAAGATGGAAATGAAGCGGAACAACAGTTGGTGGCCGATATTCAGCAATTGTGGGAAGAAGTGGAATGGGACTGGTACACCCAAGGAAAAGATGTTTTGTATTGGCATTGGTCACCGAATTATGGCTGGGAGATGAATTTCCCGGTGGGTGGTTATAACGAGTGCCTGATTATGTATGTCCTGGCAGCCTCATCGCCAACGCATTCAATTTCTCCGACCGTTTACGACAAAGGCTGGGCGCTTAACGGAGACATTGCAAAAGACACGGTTTATTATGGTCTGAGTACCGTTCTCAATTTCTACGAACACAACGATGATCCGATCGGGCCACTTTTTTGGGCACATTATTCCTACCTTGGACTGAATCCGAAAGGGTTAAAAGACAAGTATGCCGACTACTGGAAACTGAATGTAAATCATGCTACCATTCATTATCGTTATGCATTGGATAATCCAAAGAACTTTAAAGGTTACGGTGAAAATCAATGGGGATTTACTTCCAGTTATTCCATGCGTGGTTACGCAGGGCACCGTCCGGGCAAGATGGACTTAGGTGTTATCTCGCCAACAGCAGCGCTTTCGTCGTTTCCATATACACCGGAGCAGTCGATGAACTTTTTGAAATACCTGTATTTGGAGGCTGATTCGCTGGTGGGAGAATACGGGCCTTACGACGCATACAGCCAAACAGAAAACTGGTATTTGCCACGTTACCTGGCCATCGATCAGGGACCAATTCCGGTAATGATTGAAAATTACCGCAGCGGACTTTTGTGGGACTTATTTATGCGAAACGAGGATGTGAAGAAAGGATTGGCAAAATTGGGATTTGAAACACCGTAACTGATATACTAAGAAGCAATGCAAACCTTAAAAAAACTTGTTGGAACCTTTTTAATAGCCCTGTCAGTTATTAGCAGCGGCCAGGCCCAAACTATCATTCCAAAAACCTACTGTAATCCATTGGATATAGATTACACCTACATGGTTTACAATTCGGCCCGGAATATTTCCTACCGCTCGGGCGCCGATCCTGCAGTTATCGAGTTTCGCGGCGAATACTATATGTTTGTTACCCGCTCGTTTGGCTACTGGCATTCTACCGATTTGGTGCATTGGAATTTTATTAAACCCCAGCAATGGTTTTTCGAAGGTTGTAACGCACCAACAGCTTTTAATTATAAAGATTCGTTGGTGTATTTTGCCGGCGACCCAGCGGGCTATGGAAGTATTCTTTACACCGACGATCCTAAAAGTGGCAAGTGGACACCAACTCCGTCCATTTCGAATAATATTCAGGATTCGGAACTTTTTATCGATGATGACGGAAAAACCTATTTATACTGGGGCTCGTCGAATGTGTATCCGATTCGTGTAAAAGAATTAAATAAAGATGATCGTTTCCTGGAAACCGGAGTGAAAAAAGACTTGATAAATCTGGTGGAAGAAGAGCACGGCTGGGAACGTTTTGGCGAAAATAACTTTCATCCAACCTTAAAAGAAGGCTACATGGAAGGTGCCTCAATGACCAAACACGACGGAAAATATTACTTGCAGTACGCTGCACCGGGAACTCAATTTAATGTTTATGCCGATGGTGTTTACATTGGTGAATCGCCGCTGGGGCCGTTCATCTACATGAAAAACAATCCGATGAGTTTTAAACCGGGCGGTTTTACCAATGGCGCCGGGCATGGAATTACGGTGAAACAAACCAACGGTCAATACTGGCACTTCGCAACAATGGCACTGGCTTCCAACGCGCAATGGGAGCGCCGATTGTGCATGTTCCCAACTTATTTTGACGACGAAGGCCTGATGCATTCGAATACGGCCTATGGCGATTATCCGCGTTTTGGCCCCGATCATCCTACAAAAGCTGGCGAGCATTGCGGCTGGATGTTATTGTCGTACAAAGGAGAAGTTACTGTATCCTCGTCGTTAAAACAAATCATGAAATTTACTTCAAATAACGATGAGGTTGAAGTACATGAATTACCGCTTGAAAAGAATAATAACGGAGAAATTACCGCTAATGTATTGACCGATGAAAACCCGAAAACATTTTGGGTGGCAGAAGCTAACAATGATAAACAATGGATAATTATTGAAATGCAAAATCCAGGAAATATTTATGCTTTTCAACTGAATTTTCACGATTATGAATCGGGAATTTATACCCGCACCGAAGGTTTGCGGCATCGTTTTGTTATCGAAGTTTCAGCAGACGGAAACAACTGGCAGACGGCAGTTGACCGAAGCAACAGCTTTAAAGATTCGCCAAATGCCTACATTGTTCTGAATCAGCCGGTGGAAGCAAAATTTGTTCGCTATAAAAACATAGAAGTTCTGGGAAATAACTTTGCCATGAGCGAGATTCGGGTATTTGGTTTGGGACTCGGCAAGAAACCTGCCCAAGTAAAAGATTTTCAGATAAATCGTGAAGATGACCGCAGGGATATTTCTTTCTCGTGGAAACCGGTAAAAGGTGCACAGGGATACAATATCCGCTGGGGAATTGCTCCCGACAAACTCTATCAATCGTGGCAGCTTTACGACACAACCCAGCATTTTATGCGCTGTCTTGATCGCGATACACCTTATTATTTTTCGATAGAAGCATTTAACGAAAACGGAATTTCAGAAAGAACAAATCCAATTAGAATTGAATAGAAACAATAAAACACTTTAGATATGTCACGCTTTTTATTATTTGTTGTAGTACTATTTTTATTTGCAGGATGTGGAACACCAACAAGCAATTCGGGTGATTCCGAAATGGATGTTTTTGTTTCCGATCTGATGGAGAAAATGACGATCCAGGAAAAAATTGGTCAGTTAAACCTGATCACACCGGGAGGTGGAATTCCCACAGGATCAGTAGTGAGCACGGGTGTTGAGGAGAAAATAAAAACCGGAAAAGTAGGTGGTATTTTTGGTGTTTACGGACCGGAGAAAACGCGTCAGGCGCAGCAGCTGGCTGTTGAAGAAAGCCGCTTGGGAATTCCGATGATCTTTGGCTCGGATGTAATTCATGGTTACAAAACTACATTCCCGTTGCCTCTTGGCTTAGCCAGCACCTGGGACATGGAATTGATTGAAAAAACCGCACAGATTGCTGCCAAAGAAGCAACAGCCGATGGTATTTTCTGGAACTTCTCGCCGATGGTTGACGTGTCGCGCGACCCACGTTGGGGACGTATTTCTGAAGGAGCCGGCGAAGATCCGTATTTGGGTTCAGAAATTGCAAAAGCAATGGTGCATGGCTACCAGCAAAACGACCTGACAGCAACGACAACAATGATGTCGACGGTAAAACACTTTGCCTTATATGGAGCTGCAGAGGCGGGCCGTGATTACAACTCGGTTGATATGAGCCACCTCAGAATGTTCAATGAATATTTCCCTCCTTACAAAGCAGCAATTGACGCCGGAGTTGGTTGTGTGATGTCGTCGTTCAACGATGTTGACGGTGTGCCGGCCAGTGGAAACAAGTGGTTGCTGACCAACGTTTTGCGCGACATGTGGGGGTTCGATGGATTTGTGGTTTCGGATTACACTTCAGTAAATGAAATGATAGCACACGGATTGGGTGATCTGCAGGAGGTTTCAGCATTATCTTTAAAAGCCGGTCTGGATATGGATATGGTGGGAGAAGGATTTCTGACCACGCTTGAAAAATCGCTGGAAGAAGGAAAAGTAACAGAGGAAGATATAAATAAAGCTTGCCGCCGAATTTTGGAAGCCAAATACAAATTGGGACTTTTTGAAGATCCGTATCGTTATTTCGACAAAACCCGCCCTGAAAATGATATTTTGACACCAGAACATCGTCAGGTAGCGCGACAGGCAGCGGCCAGCTCGATGGTATTATTGAAAAACGATAACCAGTTGTTACCACTGAAAAAGTCGGGGACAGTAGCTTTGGTTGGTCCACTTGTTGACAGTCGTAGCAATATGCTCGGAACTTGGGCACCAACAGGAGATTTTAACTTTGCTGTTACTGTTTTAGAAGGATTTCAAAATGTGGTTGGCAACAATGTAAATATCCTTCATGCGAAAGGAGCTAACATTTCTGACGATCCGGAATTTGCCCAAAAAGTAAATGTATTTGGCCCAAAGATTTTTATCGACGAGCGTTCACCCGAAACTATGTTACGCGAAGCTGTTTCTGTGTCGCGAAAAGCAGATGTGATAGTAGCAGTTGTTGGAGAAGCCACAGAAATGACGGGAGAATCATCGAGCCGCACAGATATTACCATGCCTCCAGGCCAAAAGAAATTGTTGCAGGAATTATCTAAAACCGGGAAACCACTGGTTGTGGTAAATATGAGTGGTCGCCCAATGGCAATTGGCGAAGAGGTGGAACTGGCTGATGCTTTTGTGCAAATGTGGCACGCCGGTGTTGAAGGCGGGAATGCACTGCCCGACGTACTGTTTGGCGATTACAATCCATCAGGAAAACTAACGGCAACTTTCCCTGTAAATGTTGGTCAGGTGCCAATTTATTACAGTGTTAGAAATACGGGGCGACCGCAGGAAGGTGATACCTTTCAAAAATTTAAATCGAATTATCTGGATGCGCCCAATTCTCCGCTTTTCCCGTTTGGTTATGGATTGAGTTACACTTCATTCGAGTTTAAAAATTTAAGTGTTAACAAAGCAACAATTACCAACAACGAAGAATTGAAGGTTTCAGTGGAAGTAAGTAACACCGGAGATTTTGATGGAGAAGAAGTGGTTCAACTATACATCCGCGATATGGTGGCCAGCATTACACCACCGTTGCGTTTGCTCAAGGGATTCGAGAAAGTTTTTATTCCAAAAGGCGAAAGTAAAACGGTAGAATTTACGATAACAAACGACGATCTGGCATTTTATCATGCTGACCTTTCGTTTTTCGCCGAACCCGGAGAATTTGAGATTTACGTGGGAGGTGATTCAAACGCCTCGCTGGCAACAAAATTTACATTGAAATAAAAACCTAAACCAACTAAAATGAAAAGTGTATTAGCTTTTTTTGCATTCGTTTTACTTTTGGGAGCTTGTTCGCAAAAAGAAACTGAACCGCAACGCCCAAACATTATTTTTATTATGAGCGACGATCATGCGTACCAGGCTATTAGTGCTTACGATGATAAGTTGATCCAAACGCCAAATATCGACCGGATTGCCGACGAAGGAATGTTATTCACCAATGCCTGTGTTTCCAACTCGATATGTGCACCGTCGCGGGCCACGATTCTTACCGGAAAACACACGCACATCCACGGAAAGATCGATAATAACTTTCCATTCGATACCACGAATATTACATTTCCACAGTTATTGCACAATGCCGGTTATCAAACAGCGATGTTTGGCAAACTGCATTTCGGAAACAATCCAAAAGGTTTTGATGAGTTTAAAATCCTTCCAGGGCAGGGCGATTATTACAATCCTGATTTTATTACAAACAATGGCGACACCACGATTCATGGTTATGTTACTGACGTAATTACTGACTTAACCATCGATTGGATGGATAACCGTCGGCAAGACGATAAACCTTTTTTGCTGATGTACCTGCACAAAGCACCTCATCGCGAGTGGTTTCCGGCTGAGCGACATTATAAAGAATTTACCAAAAAAACTTTCCCTGAACCGGAAACCTTGTTCGACGATTACAAAGGTAGGGGAACAGCTGCAAAAGAAGCCGAAATGAATCTGTTAAAACACATGACAGTTTCGGCCGACAACAAAATTTATCCGGAGCTGGCTAAAGAGCTTGGCGTTGAAGAAATGTCAGAATGGGGATTTAACGTTTTTAAAAGCAAATATGCCCGTTTTACCGATGAGCAAAAAGCGAAATGGGATGCTGTGTACGGACCAATAAACGAGGAGTTTGCAGAACTATACCCAACGATGAACGATTCGGCTTTTATGCGTTGGAAATACCAGCGTTACATGCAGGATTACCTCGGATGTATTGCCGCTGTTGACGAAAATGTGGGCCGTTTGCTCGATCACTTGAAAAAACAGGGACTGGATGAGAATACCATCGTGGTTTATACCTCTGATCAGGGATTTTATTTGGGCGAACACGGCTGGTTCGATAAACGTTTTATTTACAACGAATCGTTTAAAACACCGCTTTTGGTAAAGTGGCCGGGAAAAATTACCCCTGGATCGGTTTCGGATGAAATGGTGCAGAACCTCGATTTTGCACAAACTTTTCTGGAAGCTGCCGGAATTGAAGCACCGTCGGATATGCAGGGCGAAAGTCTGATGCCGCTTTTGGTTGGCGACACTGCCGCCTGGACACGCGATGCCGTTTATTATCATTATTATGAATATCCCGGCTTCCATATGGTAAAACGGCACTACGGAATTGTAACCACCGATTTTAAACTCGCACATTTCTATTACGATATTGACGAGTGGGAATTGTACGACCGCAAAAAAGATCCGCTGGAACTGAATAATGTGTACGACGATCCGGCGTATGCCGATGTGGTTACCACATTAACCAAACAATTACATGCTTTGCGTGTGCAATACAAAGACTCTGAGGAGTTGGATGAAGCATTCATTCAAAAGTATAAAGACAAAGGATTGATAAAATAATATTTTAAACAGAGGGAGAGGTAAGATTGGAAAATCTTGCCTCTATTTGTAAATTATAAAAACATATTTCCCTACAAAAAAGAAGTACCTATCCATTTTAAATCCCTCTCAAACAGAAGCATGATTGAGACCGATCATTTTCATTTTTGTAATATGGATAAATCAAATAACTTAGACAGTCTCTATTTCACAATAAGATGTCATATTTTTAAAGTAAAACCATAGGTAAAAGGTGGATAATTATATTTCAACAGTTGGATTTGTGCAGGCTCTTTTTGGAATTTTATTATTTCTGACCAAACGTCCGAGGCATTTAAGTTTTATGTTTCTAACCATTTGGATGGTTATTATTGCAATTTTTCAAGGCTCTTATTTACTTCCATTTGAAGTGGTTGATTATTTTAAACCGGGTATCTTCCCAATAATGTTTTTAACCGGCCCTTTGCTTTATTTTTATGTCTATTCGCTCACTGTTGAGAACTTCAAATTAAAACCCATCTATCTCTTACATATAGTTCCTTATTTATTAGTATCTGTTCATCGATCAACAATAAGTGCTGTAGCCATCGGAAGTACACCAAATTTAATTGAGAATCCTTATTATCTTTACAACAGAATTTATTATTCGTTTTTGATATTCTCAGTATTTATTTACTGGTTTTTAGGTTTAAAACACATCATTTCGCACCGAAAGAATATTCCCTTATATTTTTCAAATTACTCTGGTAAAAACACGCTCAACTGGCTTGTTTTTGTGCTAACGTTATTTTTATTGCTTTTCATTATTAGTTTTTTTACGGCTTACATAAAGATTTTGGAGCTTAATGTATTCAATTGGACCACCTTATCTTTTAATTTAACTGTATTCACGTTTGTTATGATTTATTTTGGAATGAATCAATCGGTTATCTACAACAAAGAGAAGAACTGGAAGATGTCAAGCCGGTCTGAAACCTCACAGGAAAATGATGAAATAGCCAAAGAAGATGTGATATTAGCCAGTGAAAAGTATAAGGAATTCAACGATTTGATAATTAATTACCTGAAAAGCCAGAAACCGTACCTCAATCCTGAGTATAATTTACAGATGATGGTTGACGATCTGGAACTTTCGCGGCACAAACTATCACAGGTTATTAATAGCGGTCAGAAAAAGAACTTTTACAAATTAATTAATGGATTTCGGGTTGAGGAGGTAAAAGAAAAATTGCTGGATCCCGGATACGAACATTACTCTATTTTAGGAGTAGCAATGGAATGTGGATTTAATTCAAAAGCATCGTTTAACCGCATATTCAAAGAAGAAACAAACTTAACCCCAACCGAATTTAAAAAACAAATTGGCCGGAAATAGTTTCATTAATTTAAAAGCCTCAGCAAATAAATCAGTCTCATTACATCTATTGAGACGATTCTAATTTAGAATTTAAATAGTTTTAGGTGTGTTTGATGTTGTTCAATTATCAGCGGTCAAACATCAATATAAAAACTAAACTAAAACTCATTGATAGATGAAAAATCTTTTTGTTTCTGTATTAAAGTTCAATAACCTGTTGAACAGATTATCCGGCTTATCCATTGTTGTGTTTTTAACCGTAGTTCTTTTTACATCATGTAAAGAGCAGAAAAGTTACGAGCAGCCGGAATTGGGTATTAAAACCGTGCAGCTTCTGCAGGCAGATGGTTACCAGTTTAAAGATTTAAACAAAAACAACAAACTTGACAAATACGAAGACTGGCGTTTAACGACCGATGAGCGTGTTGCCGATTTACTGGAGCAAATGACGCTTGAAGAAAAAGCCGGGTTTATGCTGATAAGTACCATAAATATGGGCGGAGCTTCCGGTAGTGGATTTGGCGGAAGCCAAAATGTAACCAGTGACTTGTCGGAAGAGGATAACATTAATGAAACCAACTTTTTTACACGTCAACCACTTCCGGTGCCGACATTGAGCGTTTCAGGAACTACAAAAGGAATATTGGAAAGAAACCTGCGCCATTTTATTCTGCGTGCCAATACCAAGGCGTCAACAATTGCCGAGTGGGCAAATAACGTGCAGTCGGTTGCTGAAACATCACGTTTGGGAATTCCTGTTCTGATTACTTCAAATCCAAGGAATCATGTTACCATCGATAATTCACCCGGTTTAAGTTTAGGCGAAACAAGTTTTTCAAAATGGCCGGGAGAACTGGGTTTAGCAGCCATGCGCGATTTTGAGCTTACCCGCGAATTCGCGGAAACAGCAGCCAAAGAATGGGTAGCCGTTGGCGTACGAAAAGGGTACATGTACATGGCCGACTTAGCCACCGAACCGCGTTGGGGACGAACAGAAGGAACGTTTGGCGAAGATGCCGATCTGGCTGCAAATATGATGCGGGAAGTTGTTCTGGGTTTCCAGGGCGAAAAACTCGGACCGAATTCAGTTGCGTTGACAACAAAACATTTTCCGGGTGGCGGCCCTCAGAAAGAAGGGCAGGATGCGCATTTCGACTGGGGAAAAGACCAGGAATATCCCGGAGATATGCTGGATTATCATCTGAAACCGTTTAAAGCCGCAATCGACGCCGGAACATCGGCCATCATGCCGTATTACGCGGTACCTGTAAATACCAAATATGAAGAAGTTGGTTTTGCATTTAATAAGGCAATTATTACCGATCTGTTACGAGGCGAACTCGGTTTTCAGGGAATTATAAATTCCGATACAGGACCCATTTTTATGATGCCGTGGGGAGTTGAAAACCTGTCACTTTCGGAACGTTATCAAAAAGCACTGGAGGCCGGTGTCGACTTGTTCTCCGGTGTCGCTGATCCTACATTTCTATTGGAGACAATAAATGAAGGATTGGTTACGGAAGCACGCATCGATGAATCAATAGCTCGTTTGTTAAAAGAAAAATTTGAATTGGGAATCTTTGAAAATCCTTATGTTGAGGTTGAAGCTGCTGATCAGATTGTTGGAAATGCCGACTTCCAGGAAAGAGCAAACCTTGCACTTCGAAAATCTATTGTTTTACTTCGGAATGATGATAACCTTTTGCCATTCAAACCGAAAACAAAAGTGTATTTTGAAAAATATATGGTTTCGCGCGGAAGTGATAATCCGCATATTGTAATTATTCCCGAAACAAATAACTGGAATATTGAATTTGTTGATTCGCCTGATAAAGCCGATCAGGTTGTGCTGTGGTTGATTCCGAGTTCGGGTGGCTTATTTGGATCGGCAGGTGCTGAAATTCATAACGAACTGTCGAAGAATAATATCGACGTTGACTATGTGAATCAGCTTAAAGCTCAAAAGCCAACAACGGTAGCAATTAACTTTAGTAATCCGTGGGTGATCAGCGAAATCGATAGCGGAAATATGAACACGGTTTTGGCCACTTTTGGTACAACTACTGATGCTTTTCTTGACGTAGTTTCTGGAAAATTTAATCCAACAGGTAAAATGCCATTTTCTATTCCGGCATCTACCGAAGCCGTGTTGAATAATCTTCCTGATGTTCCCGGAGCACAGGAAGCTAAAGGTTATGCTGTTTTTGATTTTGATGCAGGAATGAGCTACTAAAAGTAGAGACGGAGTAATAGATTACCTTGTAAGATTGTGCAAACAAAAAATGCCGATGAAGTTTATTTCATCGGCATTTTTTATGGTGTTTTTTCGAATTTATTCTTCGTCTATTGCCTGATAGTTAAAGTTCTTAAAGGTTACTTTTCCATCACCAATCGAACAAAGCCCAATGCGTAAACTCAGGAAGCCACTTAGCACGTTGTGGTGCAAGGCCGATGTCTCAAACGAATTTTCAGTTTTAATCCAATCTTTTCCATCCAGACTGTAATACATGTCAACCGTGTTGTTTACACTTTTTAATCGCAGATAAACATGTCGATCGATTACATTTTGTTCCGTGGCAAACTGCCATCCTCTCAGGTTCGACAGAATGTTAGTATCATCGGCAAGAATACCCGAAGAAGCTTGTTGGTTGTAAAACAAAACCAATCCTCCAATTGCATCGCCTTCAATTTCCATTTCAACGTCGGCTGTGTAGGCATGATCGGCCGGAATGGTCAACATTGGCGAGCAATCTGCAATTCCGTGTCCTTTCCCTTTAATTACAACACTGTTGTTTTTCACTTCAAAACGATCGGTATCGTAATCGCCAAAGAATTTCCATTGCGGATTTAGTTCGTCTCCTGCAAAATCGTCGCTCAGATTCATTGGTTTCTGCGCCACATTTGCTTTGCCCGGAAGAACCATTGGTTTGGCAATATCAATGTCGTCAGGAATTTTATACCAGCCATCTTCTGTCCACTCAAGTGGCACCAGCATAGTTTGACGTCCCATGTTGTAAAAACCGTTTTCGTAACCGTGGAAAAGCATATAAGTATTGCCGTCAACATCGTCGAAAATGGTTCCGTGCGCTACCGACCACCATTGATCTTTGTTCGATTGAGCGCGGAGAATTGGATTATGCGGAGAATTTTCCCACGGACCAAGTGGCGATTTCGATCGGGCAGAAATTACCATGTGACCGGTTGCCGGGCCAGCTGTTCCGCCTTCAGCCACTGTCAGGTAATAATATTCGCCGTGTTTGTAAAGTTTTGGTCCTTCCATACAAAAACATTCAATCGACCAATCGCGTGGAATTTCCCAGCCATCGTAGCTGTGTACCGGCTCGCCGGCCACCGAAAGTCCGTCTTTGGTAAGCGGAACATAAGCACCGCTGCTAAAATACAGGTAGCGGTTTCCTTCTTCGTCCACCACATGTCCGGGATCGATCATGCTGATGTCGATCAGAACAGGCTCTGTCCACGGGCCTTCAATATTCTCGGCTGTAATAACATAGTTTTTATTGTCGGCCGGGAAATAGATGTAATATTTCCCGTCATATTTTGCAAGGTCGGGTGCCCATACCGAGCCAACGTTTGTGCGCAGCACATTGGCCACCGGCTCCCAGTTGATCAGATCGGTTGAGTGCCAGATCAAAAGTCCCGGATAATAATAGAATGACGAATGAACCATGTAGTAATCTTCGCCATCGACTAAAATACTTGGGTCGGGGTAGTCGCCATGAAACAGTGGATTAGTAAAAGGGGTGTTAGTATTTGTCTTAGTTTTGTTCTGGCCATTAGTTAAAAGGCAAGAACTTAAAAACAAAAATGCAAAGAATATTTTTCTGTAGTTCATTGTAATTTTGATAATTTGTATTCAATTTAATATCGATACAAAGCTAATGTACATCTGTGTTGATGGGAAATAATTGAATGATTAAAATGTTTCCAAATGATGTGTGATTTGTTTACTTGAGGTTAATTGATAGTGCACAAAGCGTTGATACAGTTTGATTTGAAGTGTTTTTGTTATTTTAGAAGTTAGAAATCATAAAATAACTACGATGAGAACCGGATTTAAAAGAATACCAACACTTTTTGTTTTTGCTTTGTTCGTTTTTAGTACTTCTGCTGTTGCGTCCAAAAATCTCACTGAAAAATCAGCAATAGAAGAAAGTACTCCTGTAATTCTTGAAATGAACGGAACCGAAATAAAGGCCACATTAAACAATACGTTAACCGCACGGGAATTTATTAAATTACTTCCTTATTCGGTGACGGTTACGCGGGCAGCAGATGACCTTTGTGGATCGGTAAGTGAAAAACTGGAAACTGACAGAAGTGAAGGAAAGAAAAGTGGGAGATAGGAGAAATTGGTTGGTTCGATGGCTGGTTTACCATCTTGGTGGACAATGAGCAAAAATTCACGAATATGCCGGGATAGGGTGTTATGATTATCGGAAAAATTGCTGATAATGATATTAAAACTGTAAAAGCCTTTTCCTGAAGGGGGGAGATAAGGGGCAGGTTGGATGATTAATCTTTATTCTTCTAACTCTTTTACCGTTAAAAATCAAACTTACTGTAAAAAAGTACCGGCTTCGATTAATATTTTCAGGTAAATAACAGTCCATACACAAAACCTTACTCAATTTATAATATTATGAAAAATCAATTAACTAAAAACATTGCAGGATTTTTGATTCTGCTGATGATTGTTTTTACTGCAAATTCGCAGGAATGGGCCAATTTCAGAGGAGGTCCCAGAGTTATTTCTCCCGAAATTAACGGAAACAGCGTAACCTTTCGTTTAAGTGCACCGGATGCTTCATCTGTTTCGGTTTCTGGTAGTTGGAAATCTACTAACAGATCGGTGCCAATGGTAAAAGACACCGCTGGTGTTTGGTCGGCTACTGTTTCAGGATTAGCTCCCGAATTATACAACTACACATTTTCGGTTGATGGAGTTGGGATGATAGATCCCAGAAACTCAGAGCAGATAATTCGTGATGGATCGAGGTACATGAGTATTTTTATCATTCCCGGCGACGAGTCGGAAATGTATGCTGCCGATGTTTCAATCGCTCATGGCAATCTGGAAAAAGTATGGTACAAATCGTCAACGCTTGATTTAACCCGCAGAATGTATGTATATACGCCGGCCGGTTATAAAGAGAGCTCGGAAAAGTACCCTGTGTTCTACTTATTGCACGGTGCCGGTGGCGACGAAGATGCTTGGTCGAGTATGGGACGTGCGGTTCAGATTATGGACAACCTGATTGCTGCCGGAAAAGCAGAGCCAATGATTGTAGTTATGACCAACGGAAATGCCAACCAGGCAGCTGCACGAGTTGATTATCCTGTGGCTCAGGAACAAGGAGGCATGCGTGGTTTTGGTAGTGCAGGTAAATTCGAACAAAGTATTATCGACGATGTAATACCGTATATCGACAGTAATTATCGTACGTTAACCGATCGGGGAAATCGTGCTATTGCAGGTTTGTCGATGGGGGGAGCGCAAACAACTTATGCCGCGTTAAACAACCTTGATAAATTTGCCTGGGTTGGGTCGTTTAGTGGTGCTTTTGTTTTGTGGCCAAATGCCAGGGCCGTTTCAGAAGGCGGTGCAAATGGTCCCGGTCGCGGTCCGCAGTTGCTTAGTTTGGAGGCCGTGGAAAATACAGTTTTCCCTGATTTAAATTCATCGGTAAATTCAGAGTTGGAATTGTTCTACATCGCCATTGGAAATGATGACTTTTTATTTGAAGCGAACCGCCAATTCAAAGATTGGTTAAAAGAAGAAAAAATCGATTTTGTTGATATTGATACTCCGGGATATTCTCACGAGTGGAGTTACTGGCGTATTTGTTTGCTTGATTATGCCAGCAGGCTTTTTAAGTAACAGAAATCTGATATAAGAAAAGCGGCTGTTCATCTTAAATAAGAACAGCCGCTTTTTTATTTGAGTATGTTTCAAAATCTTATTCTACAATTAGTTGGTCGTGTAAGAAATTTAGGCTGGCAGTATCTTGCAAAACTCCGCTTTTTTGCTGATCGCCCAGGTACATTATTTCTTTTATATCTGTTTTGTATGCAGGCCAGTCCGGAAGTTCGTCGCTGTTCGGATCCCCTTTAATGATAAAATTTACCCAATACTCCGACATCACATCGGCCAGTTGATAATCGGTGTCTTCAAACGGACGGTCTACAAATTCCAGGTTGTTGTAGGCATAAGCCACTTCTCCGGTATGAAACGCGCCATAATCAACATAGTTACCTGGTGGCACTCTTCGCGTAAACCGATATACATAAACATTTTTACCGTGGTCGCTTGTCAGGTTTGCCAGCGTATAATTTTGTGCACCAAAAGCAATGTCTCTTTGCAAATGCAATTGTGAAATCTCAGCGACTTCGTCTTTCGTAGCAGGATAATATCTTAAAAGTTCCTGCCCGGCATCTCCCCATTGTTCTAAAATATTTTTCTTGTATTCATCCGCTTTCTCAAATTCCCCAATAAATACGCCGTCGTCTTCATTCCAGCCGGTTAGTATACTCACGTTGTTCTCGATGTTTTCTGTGAATATTTTCGTAACACTTTCGGGTAAAATATATCCGTCGATAATTGGGTGGGTATTAAAACGAACCTTGTTTTGTAAGTCAATTGACGGAATTTTTCGCAGCTCTTCAAGAGATGTTGCATTTAATTCATCGGCAACTTCTGATCCTACTAGTTCTGCGTGGTTCAGGTCAAGCAGAGCTGTTCTGTCCGCTCCCGGATTTCTGCTCAGCAAACCCGCGCCGCTTTGAGCAATGGCTTTCTGGAATAAGCCATTTGCTTTTGGTGATGCCACCAAAAAAACAACACTGGCCGAACCTGCCGACTGGCCTGCAATAGTTATATTATCCGGATTGCCGCCAAAAGCTGCAATATTGTTCTTTACCCATTTCAGTGCGGCAATCTGATCCATCAAACCGTAATTTCCGGAGGCCTTGTTTGGCGATTCTGCAGTAAGTTCAGGATGGGCTAAAAATCCAAATATTCCGAGTCGGTAATTGATGTTTACGAATACAACACCTTTTTTCGCCATTGCTTCGCCATCATAAATAGGTACAGAGCCGCTTCCTGAAGTAAAACCTCCACCGTGGATAAAAACTACAACCGGTCTTTTTTCATCTGTCGATTTTGCGCCTGTCCATACATTCAAATACAGACAATCTTCATCGATTGGTTCCTCGGGAATCAGAAACTCTTCCGACCACATATAAAATGGCTCCGGAAATGGCTGCATTGCACTGGCTGCAAACGTATCACACTTTTTTACACCTTCCCACTTCTGAACAGGAGCTGGTGCCTTCCAGCGCAGATCTCCAACAGGAGGTGCAGCAAAAGGAATCCCTTTGAATACAGAAATGTCGGAATCTTCGTTTTTGACGCCGGGAATTAAACCACCGTCAACTTTAACTTTGGCTATATCGATTGCAGTTTCCTGCGTATTTGATTGGTTTGTTTTACATGATGCAAATGCCAGTAAAACAATCAATAAGATAAATGTTCGATCCATCATAAAGTTTAGGTTTTGTTCTATTCTCCTAACAACTGCTTTTTCAGGAAATCATATCTTTCCGCGGTTTCAGTAATTGGCATCATTCCAACATTTTTCCCAATTCCCATTACTTCCTTAACATCAGAAGAATAGGGAAGCCATTCCGGTAATTCTTCTCCATTCGGGTCTCCGGTTTTTACGAAGTTCACCCAATACGACGACATCGCCTGTGCCACGCTTCTGTCTACATCGGTCCACGGGCGGTCGAGCATTTTCAGATTATTAAAAACATAAGGCATTTCTCCGGTGTGGAAAGCGCCATATTCAGGATGTTCGGGCCATGGAATAGCTTGCTCAAAATAATATTCAAAGGCTTTTGTCTTGGCTGTTTTTGCTCTGAATTCCATCCATAAATAAGTATTTAAGCGGCTTTGTTCCTGTCCGGCTAATTTTACGGCTTCTTCAGCATCCGATCCATACTGGGCCACAAATTCATCTCCCGTATCGCCTCGATAGCGGGTTTCATCCGCATTCATTCCACTTATAAAAGGAACATCGTTTTGTTGGCCTGCTGCATAAATATTCTTCAATTCATCGGGTTGATAATAACCATCGATTACGCCACCATAACGGGTTCTTGGTTGGTCGGGATCTGTGGCAATAATTTCTTCGTACGACATCGCTCTTAAATCGGCGAGCGAACTGGCGCCTTTCATTTCCTGAAATTCGAGCCCTTGTTTTTCTGCTTGCTCCAAGGTTAATGATCCCATTGGGCCACTGGTGAATGACGTTCCACTTTGAGTAATAGCACCACTAAACAGTCCGGCAGCCACAGGCGAAGCCAATAAACCGCTAACAGACCGTGCACCTGCCGATTGACCAACAATGGTAACCCGCGAAGGATCGCCACCAAAATTTTTGATATTGTTTTTTACCCATTTTAATGCAGCAACCTGGTCTAAAAATCCGTAATTGCCTGAAACGTTGTTGGGTGATTCTGCAGTAAGTTCGGGATGTGCAAGGAAGCCAAGAACACCCAAACGGTAATTTATTGTTACAACGATGATTCCTTTTTTTGCCAGTTCAACACCGTTATAAACATCAATTGCACCCGAGCCTTCAGTCAATGCACCACCGTGTATAAAAAACATCACAGCTAAATTGTCGGAAGTTGTTTTTGCAGGTGTCCATACATTCAGAAACAAACAATCTTCACTAATATCATTTTGAACCATAAATTCTTCTGTCCATGGAAGGTATGAATAGTTCCTGTTCTGGATTGCGCTTGCTCCAAATTCAGTGGCATCACGAACGCCTTCCCACGGAATTACAGGCTGTGGTTCGCGCCAGCGCAAATCGCCTACAGGTGGGGCGGCGAACGGAATTCCTTTAAAAATATAAAGCCGTCTGCTTCATTATTGATGCCGGTGATAATTCCTCCGTCAACCTGAACATTTTCGAAATTGATGGAGTCGTCTTGTTTTTTTGATTGGTTTGTTTGGCACGATGAGAACGCAAACAGAATTGCGAATAAGGCAAAAGTTAGTTTTTTCATTAAGTTTTGGTTTTTTATGGTTCTTAAATATAGTATTTTGTTTGCAAGTAGGTTACAAGGTTTGAATTAAGTAGTGGAGGTTAACATTATTCTTAAAATTAGGTGGAAATTAATCCAGACTAAAAGTAACAGTTGAATTTTTCGAGCCGGTTAACGCACTCATGTCCCCATCAATTTTTCCCAGATTGATAAGTCCGGAGGCAAAGCCAAAATTCTTGTAGAAAATGGCAATATCGCCCCATGGAGCGTAGTATGTTATATCGCCAACCGACGGTTTAAAACCCGATGGAGCACCTTCAGTAGATAATTTCCGGTCGGGATAAAATATTTTTTCCGTAGCGGCATAATCTTCCAGCTTTACCGTTAAAGGAAACAACGACACGAAATCTTTTGCGGTTTCGTTGTTTTCCATTGTAGCTGTCAGCACCATATCGCCAACAGTAATTTTGATCTTCATTTTTATCTCTTGATTTTTGGGATTATTCAGCTAATACACTTTTGTAATCATCATCCGATACCGGATCACCCCAGGTAACATTTTGCCCGTCTTTGTAATTGGTGAGTGCCACGTGCACAAATTCGCTGTTTGCAGCAGCGCCATGCCAGTGGTTTACATGCGGCGGAATATTTACCACATCACCTTTTTTAATTTTCTGTAGCGGCTCGCCTTCCGCTTTGTAAAAACCTTCTCCGGCCAGCACTAGCAATACCTGTCCTTTAGGGTGCGAGTGCCAGTTGGTACGCGACTCAGGATCGAAAATTACATTGGCAATGGAATATTCGTTGTTCTCATCGTTTTGTAACATCATACGAACACCAACTTTTCCTGTGAAGAATTTTGCCACAAATTCATCCGGAGCAGGATTTTGAGTAAATATGGGATCGATAGCTTTTACCGCTTCTTTAATATCTGCTGTCTCCTGTGTGTTTTTTGTTGGCTGATTACATGAATAAGCCATGAATAAAATACTTGCTGCTAACAGGGTATTTGAAATAATGCGTTTCATATGTAACTATTAAATTGATTACTAATTTGAGTTTCTCATCTTGAGGACATTCTCCATGATTGCGCGTCCGTTCTCAGCTTCCTCTTTCCCAACTGTTTTTTCAATAACGTTAAACATATCGTTCAGCTGACCTTCGGTAATTCCCACGTTCATTCCAAAATGAATATGTGCGCCTAACTGCGATCCGGTGCCGGTCATTGAAGCAAGTGCAGCATTTGTTACCAACTCTCGTTGCTGATAGCTCAATACATTGCTTTCAAAAATATCGGCGAATAAATGTTCTTTTAAAAAGGCATCGATACGAGGCGAGAATTCACCAGATCCGGGAGCCGGTTTCGACTGCGGCATGCCCGTCAGTTCTTCCAACACTTTTCGGCCTCTTTCATATCTATCTCCATCCTGGCTGTGCATTTTTATTTCCTTGCCTTGCTCATCGGTAATTCCTTTGGCTTTGCGCTCGTCTAACACTTTTCGGAATGCGTTAATACCATTCAGGCTACGCGGAAAACCGCAGTAAGCATACAGCTGCACAATGGCTTCGTTAATTTCGTTAATGCTTAATCCGGCATCCAAACCGTCGTTTAAAGCCTTGTTTAACTCCGGTATATTGCCTTGCGCGGTGTAGCTCGAAATGGCCACCATACTTTTTTCCTGATCGCTTAATGAATCATCCGTTGAAACAGAACTATTGGCGTTAAAAGAAATGATCAGGCTGAAAATAAGTACAGCCGGAGTAATCAATTGTTTTAAAGTTGTCTTCATGCTATTTTCTAATTTTTATTGTTCATGAATAAGTTTTTAAAGCCGCCAATAATTTACATGAAAATGCCAGCGTACTTTTTCGTAATAGTAACACTCGTATCAACTTGCTTGTTTAGTTAATCATCAATCTCACAGGTAAATTCAATCTATTAACTGTATGTTTGGCAAAGTTGGCCTGAATCAGGATAAAAAACATACCCGAATAACAGAGCCACTTACCAGTATTACGGAATCTGATGTATGGTGGTGTTGCTGATCGATGATTTGATGTGGTTTTTATTGACACACAAAGGAAAAAGCATACAGATGACTAATCTTGCCATAGCTTTTTATATTTGTTTATGTAAATAATCCAAAGCTTACTACAAATAAGCCTGGCCGATAATTAACTAAATACCTAAAAATTAAACTTAAAAATCTTCTTCTGTTAGCTTTTATACTGATTATGCCGTTTTTAACTCCGGCACAATCGCGGTATAAACGCGTAATTGTAACCATTGAACCGAATTAACAAAAAAGCACCCAACCGTAAAGTAGGGTGCTAAGGTGTACCTTTAAAACAGGTTTTACTGCAACCCTGCCGATGGCAAAAGCCTGTAATAGGCAATTGTTTTGGTTCCCTACGCGAATGATGCCCCAATAAAACCCATTTGCCACCACCCGGCACGGCGTAGGCATAAGAAAAAATGCGTTTGAAACCGGTTTTACCTGCGTTGGGGCGATAAAAAACACGTTTGAAACCAACTTTCCTCGCGTCAGGGGGAAAAAGAACGTGTTTGAAACCGATATTTACTGCGTTGGGAAGGGAGAAAACGCATTTGAAACCGATATCATCGTCGTGGGCATAAGAAAAAATACGTTTGAAACCGGTTTTCCTCCCGTCAGGAAGGGAAAAAACGCGTTTGAAACCAACTTTCCTCGCGTCAGGGAGCTTTGAAATCAGCAAGTTACAGTTTTTGCCTTTTCGGAAATCCGCCCACAATGCGGTTTACGGCCTAAATACGAAATAAACCACCCGTAAGTACACATTCGGGAACAAAACCCCTGTTGTTTTATCTTCTTATTATGCTAACTTTAAGCTCCTAATAAAAACCATAACACATTGATTATCCACCCGAATATATTATTTCTACAAAAGGTTAGGTTACACACCCAAAATGGAAGGATAACCCAACTTGTTGGGTTGTACATACGTTACCGCCAAGTTTAAAAAAAGACAAAACGATGATATTTTAAAAATTAATTTTTCAACCAAATAAAAAAACCAAAATGAAAAAATTAACCTTACTTACAATCATGACCCTGTTGTTAACGGGGTGTTTTTGGGATGACGATGAAGACATTAATGAAAAATCTGCAGTTATTACTCAAACTCCAACCAATTTAGGTGCACTCAATACAAAATTTGATGATTACAACTCAAATTGGGAGCCAGAAGGAGAACGAGGAGGCAGGATTATTTTTTCATCAAACAGAAATAGCCATGGTGAAAATTTTGACTTAGTTTATGCAAATTTGTACTTCATCGAAGACTCTACAAGCGGGAATCTCTCTTGCGAAGTACAGAGTTATGAAATCCCGTACAATTTTGAAGTCGCCTTTCGAAATATTAATTCCGATAAAAATGAACTTGGACCATATTACATTGCCACTGAAGGGAATTTATTATTTATGTATTCCACTGAAAGTTCTTCGGGTTATGACATAAAATTCATGGATATGACAGGTTGGTATTATGAACAATGGGAAAACTATGATTCAATACCAAAATCAATCCCTAAAATCAATGAATATGCCGATGACCTTTATCCAACTTTAACGGCAAATAAAAATAATTTAATTTTTTGCAGTAATAAAAATGACGGAATATTCAATATTTACGATGCTTCCTTCAATTCAGTAATTACAAGTGAAGCATTAGTCAGCGGAAATATAAATTCAATAACTAAAATTGAATCTTTATCAAGTACTGGCGACGATAAATGCCCGTTTATTGGCGAAGATAATATGATAGTATTTGCATCAAACAGAGAAGGAGGTTATGGAGGTTACGATTTATGGTATTCATTTTATATAAATGGAGCATGGACAGAACCTGAGAATTTTGGAAGTGAAATTAATTCAAGTAAAGATGAATTTCGACCAATAACATTCGATGTATTAGGACATAACTTAATGATTTTCTCATCAAACAGGTCAGGTGGAAAAGGTGGTTTCGACTTATATGCAGTTGAATATGATACATATTAAAATTAAAAAAAATAAAAACCAGGCGGTAACACAGTACATATTGCAGGGCGGGTTCGGTGGTACGCCAACTGCGCCCCGAGGCTTCGGGATTGCAACGCAGTTCCGTGTCCTTCGGACAGGAACGCTCTTCGAAATCCGCCCCGACAACGTATAATTGACCATTACAAACAATCATAAACAGATGCGAAAAGGAAATAGAAATCTTTGGGCTTTGGGCGTTTTACTGGGTTCAATACTGGCCTATACCGGTTGGAGTCTCATTGGTGCGCGATTCTATCGCGTTCCTTTTTGATAATAGAATAACCATGCCCGACAAATTCAGAAATAAATACCGCATTTCGTCCACCCGTTTGCAAAATTGGGATTATGGTAGTAATGCGGCGTATTTTGTCACCATTTGCACACAGGGTAGGGAACATTATTTTGGGGATATTGTGAATGGGGAAATGCAATTATCACCCATCGGAAAATTGGCCGAAAAATATTGGATGGAAATACCCCAACATTTTCCGTTTGTACAATTGAATGCATTTGTGGTAATGCCCAATCATGTGCATGGTATTATTGTAATTGATCGCAATGATGATATTAATAGGGATGCCGTACAGACGCCCAAATTGGGCGTCTCCACATGGAAATCCGGAACATTGGGGGTAATCATTAATCAATATAAACGGGCGGTTACCATCAATGCCCGCAAAATCAATCCCCATTTCGCCTGGCAATCGCGGTATCACGATCATATCATCCGAAACGATGAATCGTTTGAACGTATCTGCAATTATATCCTTTCAAATCCCGAAAATTGGTATGAGGACCGTCATAAAACCGATTAATAATCCTGATGAAATAATGAACCCTCCAATAGCGCCGATTTATTATCTCTGCTCCGGTTGTTATTGTTACTAATTCCGTTAATTTTATACTTGTTTATTACACTAACTAAATCAGCTAAAACAAATCAAAATGAAAATCAAATTTCATATTCAGCATGTTTTACCGCTCTTGATATTATTTGTGTCGGCATTTGCCTGCACTGCACCACAGCAGGATGAGAGCCGGCAAAAACCAAATATCATTGTAATTTTTGCCGACGACATGGGCTATAACGATGTGGGGATTTTTGGCCATCCTACGATAAAAACGCCTCACCTCGACCGGTTGGCTTACGAAGGGCAAAAGTGGACCAACTTTTATGTGGCAGCACCGGTATGCACACCATCGCGCGCGGGCTTACTCACCGGTCGTTTACCCATACGCTCCGGAATGTGCAGCGACAAAAGTAGAGTTTTGTTTCCCGAATCAACGGGAGGACTTCCTGAAAGTGAAATTACTATTGCCTCGGCCTTAAAAAAGGCAGATTATTCAACCGCTATTATCGGGAAATGGCACCTGGGGCATTTACAGCCTTTCGATCCTAATTCGCATGGTTTCGATTACTATTTTGGAATTCCGTACAGCAACGATATGGACCAGACATTACCGGAAGGGGTATCGTATATTGAAGCTTGCTCGAATCCGAAAGACGGCTATTTTAACGTGCCATTAAAACGCAACCGCGAAACCATTGAGCAACCAGCCAACCAGCATACCATTACACAACGCTATACCGAGGAAGCGGTAAACTACATCGCCGAACATAAAGACGGGCCGTTCTTTCTGTACATGGCGCACTCCATGCCTCATGTGCCGCTTTACCCCTCGGAAGATTTTAAAGGAAAGAGCCTACGAGGAACGTACGGCGATGTGATTGAAGAGTTTGACTGGAGCGTGGGAAAGATTATCGATGCCTTGAAAGAGAATGGGTTGGATGACAACACGCTGGTGGTGTTTACTTCTGATAATGGCCCCTGGCTGATGTTTAACGAACATGGTGGAAGTGCCGGTTTGTTACGTGGTGGAAAAGGCGGAACGTATGAAGGCGGAATGCGGGAGCCAACCGTTTTTTGGGGACCGGGAATGGTTGACCCGGGAGTGATTACCGGATTGGGTACTACTATGGACCTGCTACCAACGTTCTGTAAAATGGCCGGGGTGGAACTTCCAAACGACCGAGTTTACGATGGTTACGATATTTCTTCAGTGCTCTCGGAGAAAGGCGAATCCCCGCGTAACGAAGTTTTTTATTACAGGGGGCAACAGGTGTATGCGGTAAGAAAAGGAGCGTACAAAGCACATTTTATCACGCAGCCGGCCTATGGTGGAGGAGGCCCCACTGAAAGGGAAATCCCGGAATTGTATAACCTGAATGTGGATCCGTCGGAGAAATACAACATTGCGGAACAACGTCCTGATGTAATTAAGGAATTAGCGGAATTGATGGAAGCCCATAAAAAGACGGTGGTTCCGGTTGAAGATCAGTTGGTAAAACGTTAGGCGTTTTGCAACGACCGCTGTTCATTTGAACAAGGCGAGTATCATTCCGTGAATCAACTTTAAAACAGAACCATTAAAACTAAACCAAAATGATAAAATTAAAATCGATGAAAACCACGCTGATTATTCTGCTGTTTGCGTTGCTGCAAAGTCTGAATGTTTGGGCACAGCAAGACCGCCCCAATATTTTGTGGATCACCAGCGAAGATAATAGTCCGTATTTAGGCTGTTACGGCGATGCCTTTGCTACCACGCCAACTTTGGATAAACTGGCTGATGAAGGTTTCCGTTATACCAATGCTTATGCCAATTGTCCGGTTTGTGCTCCGGCCCGGAATACGATTATTACCGGAGTTTATGCGGCGTCAAACGGAAATGAACAGATGCGGAGTACCTATCCGAAATCGGAATCCGTAATTCCTTATCCCGAGCTGTTACGAAAAGCCGGGTATTACTGCACCAACAACGTAAAGACCGACTACAATTTTGCCGGCGATTACAACAGCATATGGGACGAGTGCAGCAGAACGGCTCATTGGAAAAACACGCCGGACGGAAAACCATTCTTTGCCATTTTTAACCTGCTGACCACGCACGAGAGTCAGTTGTTCCCTTTTATTCCCAATGAAGAATTGAGGCACAAACCGGAAGATGTGGTCTTGCCACCGTATCATCCCGATACTGAAGAGATGCGTCACGACTGGGCACAGTATTACGACAAGGTGCAGGATATGGACGCGCAGGTTGGCGAGTTACTAAATGAGCTGGAAGAAAGCGGCCTGGCCGACAATACTATTATTTTCTATTATGCCGATCATGGGGGTGTGCTGGCACGCAGCAAAAGGTATATTTTCCAAACCGGAACATGGGTGCCGTTTATCGTTCGTATTCCTGAAAAATACAAACAATATTTCCCTGCCGATAAACCGGGCGATGCTGTTGACCGCAACATTAGCTTTGTGGACCTTGCACCAACCTTGCTCAGTATTGTCGGAGCCGAAAAACCGGATTACATGCAGGGCAACGCTTTTCTTGGAAATGCCGTTGAACCGGAACCAGAGTATGTTCATCTTACCCGTGCCCGGATGGACGAACGTGTTGATATGAGTCGTGCGGTGCGCGATAAAAAGTATCGTTACATTCGTAACTACATGCCGTTTCGGATTTATATGCAGCATTTGGCTTATTTGTTTAATGCGCGTTCAGCGCAATCGTGGGAAGATTATTACCTGGCCGGAAAGTGCAACGATATGCAAAGTCGGGCCTTTCAAACTAAACCGGTTGAAGAGCTTTACGATACCGAAAATGATCCGTATGAAGTGAATAACCTTGCTGATGATCCGGCATACAAAGAAGTGCTGGAGCGTATGCGTAAAGAGAATTCCCGCTGGATGAAAGAGATCAGGGATGTGGGATTGATTCCGGAAACTGAATACACCAAAAGGGCAGGAGACGGGTCGATGTATGAATATATGCGTTCGGCAGCTTGTCCGTTTGATGAATTGCTGGCAGCAGCAGAACTGGCAACAAAAGCCGGAACGGAGCAATTCAGCAATACATTGAATTACTGAAAAATGATGATTCTGCATTACGTTACTGGGGCGTTACAGGGTTGCTTAGTCACATTGAAAATGCAGGATCGGCATTGCCGGCATTAAAAGCAGCAACCGATGAGGAGGCAACCGCAACAGCAGTTTTAATCGGTGAGACATTGTTCCAACTGGGAGAAAAAGAACTGGCAGAACAGATTTTTCTGCGCATTTTGAACAATGAAAATAGTACAATGCATGAGCGAAACTGGGTATTGAACAGTGTTGATGCGATCGACTTCAGAACTGCTGCAATTGAAAAATGGATAAAAGACTTTTTCGATAGCAAAAGCGAGGAGCTAAAAGGATGGGATATTTACAGTAATTACGATTTCTCGATGAGTAAAATGATCCTTGAAAGATGGGAAGTAATTTGATAAGCCTATGAGCGTTGATTAGGGATAATTGAACAAGACCATGGAACGTCTTTAATGGAAGAAGATTATGCACGAACTCTACTGTGAGAGCTTTCAAAAGATGCTTTTAAGTAATGGTTCAAAAACTCATTTTAAGTGTTAAGCCGGGGTGGAATTCGTGATTATGGCTACTGTATAAAATGCCCGGATTTAACTCCAGTCGTAATGAATTGGTAAATTGAATTTTGTTTATTCTGTTGATACGTGAACTTCCGGTCATGTAAAATGAAAATCCTACTATTGTAGCTATCGATCCGGCTGTTATCATTGCAGCTGATGTTGCTACCAAAAAGTCTGAATCTTCATCTGATGTATTATTATCGGTGAGGATTACGCCTGCGAGGATTCCCAGGAGACCAACAACTCCTCCTGTTAAAGCAACAATTTCTCCTCTGCGTTGCAAATTTGCTGACTTCTGACGATAGAGGAATAGTTCTTCGCTTGAAAGCTGCTGTAAATTTCGTGTAGAGTAGGTGTTTTGGGCATTTGCCGAGAAGATCAACAATGTAAACATCAGGCACAGTATTACACGGTTTAACATGGTTGTTCATTTATGGTTTACTATACAAGTTACGAAACACGAGGGTGAAACTCAACAAGAAATTAGTTTGGACTTATCCAATTTTCTACTAAGAAATGGAGTATGTCAAATTTTGGATTTCATTTTACACCCGCAATAACCATGTTCAGAAATTATGAAGATTTGATTAGGGACAAGCCTGTCTGTTATTTGGAATTGGATGAATATATTCAAACGATAACTTAAAGTATATGAAATTATTAGTTTGAATGCCGCAAGAAATGAATGTTGCAAATCGAGGATTGTGTCATTCTCAAATTGTTTATTATTAAGACATCAATTTTAATAATATGCGTAAAAAATGAGACTTCTGTTTGCCTGTGTTCAAGAACTTACGAGGTGTAAAAGCATATTACTGTAGTTTTTTAATATCTGTTCGTTCGAAAAATGATCAAACAAATAATGTTGTAGTGGATGTGTAAGATTCTATCTTTATTTTCGAAATTGAAAATTATTTCTGGTAAGGTGGAAGCTTAATCATTCTATCATCCAACTGCAGATAGACAGGAATTGCGGAATTATTCTTTATTACTGAATTAGAATATTTCAGTGATCGTATGGCTTGCAAATATTTTGCGAATTCTCCGGTAGTAGTGTACCATACTTCTTCTAGTCCTGCAAGGTTTCGACAAAGTTTATCCATGTAATCCCAATTGTTATATTCAATATTTTGGTCAAATTCCCAACTATGCCCCCAAATATAAAATAGTTGAAGACTATCAGTGGAGGTTTTAAATGCACTGACATATTTATGTGCCTCAGAATGATGACAAGTTGGATACCATAAAAATAACGAATCCGGCAAAGAAAATGAACCTGTTCCAGGTCCGGTTCTGGCATTGGTAATTGGGGTTTTATTTTCTAGCAAGGAGGCAACCTCGCTATTGGCACTTAAAAACGGATAAGCAAAACTTATAATCTTTTGTCCGGAAAATTCCTCCAAACTATCAATATCATCATTCACTTCCTTAATTATTTCAATAGATTCAATTTGAGTTAAATTTGGATGGCTAACTGAATGTGAGGCAATTTCATGATTTCGGTAAATGGTAGTAATTTCGTCTTTGCCGATATAGGAAGACTGTGTCTCCAAATAATCATCAAGCCAGTACGCTGTTGAATCAAGCATTCCTGAATTAAGGTTGAAAGTTCCTTTTATACCATACTTGTCCATTATGGCAATTAACTGTTTATCCTGTTGTAGACCATCATCAAAGCTCATTATTAACGCTTTGGTTTTTCCATCAGGAAAGAGAAAATTGTGATTAATATAGATTGAATCCCGGATCTGACTATTGCAATTTTTAGGGATATGTGCAATCAGGAAAAACAGAATTATTGCAGTTAGATATAACTTCATGATTCTTCTTAAATACTTAAACCCTCCAAAAATGCGATAACTTTGGCTCTGTAATTTCTGCTAATTGGAATGTATTCTCTTCCAATTTGAACGCTCCCGCTAGTGTAACTTTCTATTTTGTCAGTGGAGACAATATACGATCTGTGTATCCTGAGAAATCCCGGTTCTGTTAGTTTTTGTTCAATATTAGATATCGTATTATGTGTTTTAATTTGAGACTTATCATTCAAATAAATTGTAACATAATTTCGTATGCTTTCAATGTGTGTAATGGAGCTAAGAAACACTTTTAACATTTTTTTATCCGATTTGACAAATATAAATGGATTCGAACTTTCTTCTGTTTTTTCGTTGATTATGAGGTTGTTGAAATTGTTGATCTTAAAATAGCGATTTACTGCTTTAATAAATCTTTCAAACGAAATAGGTTTGATAAGATAATCAAGTGCTTCCAATTCAAATCCCTCAAGTGCAAATTCCGAATATGCAGTTGTGAATATTACCTGAGGAGGATTTGCAATGTTTTTCATAAGCTGCAACCCTGTTAAGCCCGGCATTTGGATATCCAAAAAAATTAGATCAATTTTTGTTGAATTGAGCATATTTAATGCTTCAATTGCATTTTTACATTTTCCTTTAATTTCCAGAAACTCCAAACGTTTGATATAATCCTCAATTATATCAATGGCTAATTCTTCGTCGTCAACAATAAGGCATTTTATTTTCATTCGTCAGTAATCATATATTTTTATAGTGACTCCTTTAGCCTGCGAAAGCAATTTGTCGGCATGTTTCGCTCGATGGCAGACTTTGAACGTTTCATCCTCTTGCTTTCAAATTTAACTTCAAGTTTACAAGATAAGAATCGCTTGATTCTTCAATAATTAATTCGTGATCTTTTTCATAAAGTAATTCCAGCCTACGTTTTACATTTTTTAAACCTATTCCATGTGCATCGGTAATTTCCTGGGTTGTAGTTGGTATGCTGTTTTCAATCTTTAGGCTAAAAGAATGTTCCAATATACTCATGTCTATAGTTATCCATCCTTCTCCATTCGAACCACTGGTGCAGTGTTTAAAGCTATTCTCAATAAACGGGATTATTAGCATCGGGGCAATTTCGTCAACCGTAAAGTTTCCCCATGTATTAAAACTTAAATCAACTCGTTTGCCGTATCTTATTTTTTCAAGTTCAATATAGCTCTTGATCGAATTTAATTCTTTTTGAATACTAACCCTGGAGGCATTTGTTTCATAAAGCATGTAACGTAACAGTTCAGAAAGTTTGAGGATAACATTTAGTGATTTATCTGATTTTTTAAGAACAAGTGAATAAAGGTTATTGAGTGTATTAAATAGGAAGTGCGGATGTGTTTGATTTTTTAAAAACATTAATTCAGCTTCCAGTTTTTCTTTTTCCAATAAACGTTGTTTTCTATCGCTGCTAAAAACGTTTTCCGTAATTTTTAAAGTCATGGGCAATACCAAAACGAGATTTATTTTAAGCAAGGTGTAAATAAACTGGTTGGGATCAAGAATAGGAAGTTTGCCATATACCAGAAAGTACTCTTGGATAACATAGTTATCTGTGTACCGCCTGATTATTGCAGTTAGCAAAATGGTAATTGCGAAGTAGGCAAAAAAATGAAGAATTTTTTTCTGAAATAAATAACGTGGCAGCAAATGGTATACGATAAAATAAACCATTATCATTTTTAGTGGGATATTAATGATTTCTATGAGAAAACTCTTTTGAAAATTATCGTCATATGTTCCCCACATATATCCAAAAAAGAAAAGGTAGCTCGTCCAGTAAAAAGAATGTTGTACTATCCTGTTGTTTAGTATCCTGTTTAGAATTTCATATTCTGATTCAACTAGTTTCATTCCGTCCGCTTTATCATACATAGTTAATTGAATATTAGAAAAACAACAAGTTGGAAGCTGATAATTTTAAGAAAACAGGACGGAAAGCACAAAGCAGAGGACGAGAGGACCGAAAGCTAGTACGAAGCGACTTGGATAAGGTAATAAGTTTTCTGTGAGCTCAATTTTGTTGTGTAAATCAATTCTTTGTAATAGTGTGTTTAACTTCTTCTCTTCGACCTCTGAATGCTACACCTGAAATAATATTGCCAGGTATCGCATTTGTAAAGTATTAAATCTAACAGTCAAATCTATGATGAAAAAAATTTATTTAAAATTAGGGTTTTTACTCTTTATTCTGAGCATTGTGAATGTCTGTTTCGGGCAGTCGAAACATATTTCAGGAAAAGTTGCAGATGCAACTTCTAAAGAAACACTTCCCGGAGTTACAGTTGTAATTAAAGGAACAACCACTGGCACAATTACCGGCATGGATGGAGAATTTACCATAAATGCGGCAGAAGGAGATGTATTAAGGTTTTCTTTTGTTGGTTACGAAGAAAAAGAGGTTGTTGTTAATGATGCAACTAATATCGATGTTGTACTAAATCAGTCGGTAGAATCGCTGGAAGAAGTTGTAGTTATTGGTTATGGTTCTACAAAAAAGAAAGATGCAACAGGCTCGGTTGAAGCATTAAATTCAAGTGATTTTAATAAAGGAGCCATAACATCAGCCCAGGAATTACTCTCTGGCCGTATGGCTGGAGTGCAGGTTACAACCGCTGGTGGAGCTCCCGGAGATGGAGTAGTTATTCGAATAAGAGGAGGTTCTTCCTTATCAGCAAGTAATGATCCGTTAATAGTTATTGATGGTGTTACCGTAGATAGTGATGGAATTAGTGGGATGAGAAATCCTTTAAATACAATTCATCCATCTGACATCGAAAGTTTTACGGTTTTGAAAGATGCATCAGCCACTGCTATTTATGGTTCAAGGGCATCAAATGGAGTTATTATTATAACTACAAAAAAAGGGAAAAAGGGCGAATCACTTCATGTGGACATTAACTCGTTTGCAACAGTAAGTGAACCGAGAGGTAGTGTTGATGTGTTAAACGCATCTGAATTTAACGAACTGGTTGCCAGAAGGTATCCCGAGAACAATAGACCTGTGGAGTTTTTGGGTGAAGCAAATACCGATTGGCAGGATGTAATTTTCAGAACCTCTTACAGTCAGGATCATAATATTGGTATTACCGGTAATATTAAAAATATCCCATTTCGTTTATCGGCAGCATATACTAACCAAAATGGTATTTTAAAAGAATCCGGTTTAGAGCGCAAAACATTGTCGTTGGGCCTCAATCCAACATTTTTTGATGATCATTTACGTATTAACGTGAATGTTAGAGGGATGATAGTTGAAAATCAGTTTGCCAATCAGGGATCAATTGGTTCTGCAATGATTTTCGATCCTACACAATATCCTTTAGATGAAACAAGCGAGTATGGAGGGTATTTTACCTGGTTACAGGAAAACGGTAATCCAATAAATCTTGCACCTTCCAATCCATTGGCTATGCTCGATTTGAGTGAGGCTTCATCCGAAGTAATGAGAAGTATTGGAAATGTTCAGCTCGACTATAAATTCCATTTCTTACCAGAGCTACGTGCAAACTTAAATTTGGGATATGATATTTCGGATAGTGAGACTGAATATTTTACACCGGTATATGCATCATGGGCATATAATGAACAGCATGGAGGTGGAGGTATGGGTTATGGCTCACAGAAGAGAGAAAACCTATTGTTAGATTTTTATCTCAATTATGCACGGAATCTGGAGAAGTTAGATAGTCGTGTTGATGTGATGGCTGGTCATTCCTGGCAACGTTACTGGCGATATGGAGACAATTACTCTGCCAATGCAAATGAAACCGTTTTATATGGCGATACGGATTATGACACGGAGAATTACCAACTTTCTTTTTTCGGAAGATTAAACTACACTTTTAAGGAGAAATATTTATTAACTCTAACATTACGACACGATGGATCATCTCGTTTTTCAGAAGATACACGTTGGGGAACATTCCCATCAATGGCTTTTGCCTGGAGAATAAAAGATGAAGGTTTTCTGAAAAATGTAGATAAAGTTTCTGACCTAAAATTTAGGATAGGCTATGGTGTAACCGGTCAGCAAAACATATCAAGTGGCGATTATCCGTATTTACCGCGATATACATTTAGCGAGGACAATGCTAAATATCAATTGGGAGATACTTTTTATACAACACTGCGACCTGAAGGTTATGATGCAAATATTAAGTGGGAAGAAACTGAAACCTATAACATAGGTGTAGATTATGGTTTTTATAACAACCGTATTACGGGTGTTATAGATGCTTATTACAAAAAAACGAATGATCTCATCAACTTTATACCGGTACCGGGCGGAACGAATCTAACCAACCAGATTTTAACAAATGTGGGTAACTTGGAAAATAGAGGTGTTGAATTCTCTTTGAATGTTATTCCGATACAAAAAAAGAATCTGACCTGGGAAATTGGTTATAACCTAACCTATAATAAAAACGAGATTACAAAATTAACGGCTACTGATGATCCCACATATGTTGGTGTAAATGTAGGCGGTATTAGCGGGTATGGCAACACCATCCAAATTCATAGTGTGGGCTATCCGATGTATTCGTTTTATGTGTATGAACAGGTTTACGATACGGATGGAACTCCCCTTGAAGGAATTTATGTTGACAGGAATAATGATGGAATTATTAGTAACGATGATCGCTACCATTACAAAAAGGCCGCACCAGATCTTTTTATGGGTTTTAATACAACCGTAAATTGGAAAAGCTGGGATTTAACCCTGGCAGGTAGAATTGCGCTCGACAATTATGTGTATAACAATGTTTGGTCGCAAAACGGAACTTTTAATCGATTATACGACTCATCAGGTTTCCTTTCAAATTTAAATAGCAACGTGCTTAAAACAGAATTTGAAAACCCTCAATACCTATCAGATTATTATATCCGCCATGCTTCGTATTTACGCCTGGATAATATATCGTTGGGATATACTTTCAATAAAGTGATTGGCGAAAAGTCAAGTCTGAGACTATATTCTACAGTACAAAATGTTTTTGTAATCAGCGATTACGAGGGGCTCGATCCTGAAGTAATCGGAGGAATTGATAATAATATTTATCCTCGCCCAACAACTGTTCAACTAGGAGTTAATCTAAGTTTCTAAGCTAAAATTATTTATTATGAACACTAATTCTAAAAAATACCTGATACTATTTATTGGCATCATATCACTATTGGTTAGTTCGTGTATTAGCGACCTCAATACTTTGCCGCGCGATAAAGACGAACTCACTTCAGACAAAGTTTATCAAAATCCTGATTACTATAAACAAGTATTGTCAAAGCTTTATGCAGGATTAGCATTAAGCGGACAGTCCGGTCCATCAGGAAGTAACGATCTAAGTGGTCTGGATGAAGGATTCGGCCAATACCTGAGAGCTTTGTGGTATGCGCAGGAATTACCAACTGATGAAGTTATTATTGCCTGGAACGACGGTAATTTACGAGATTTCCATGATATTGAATGGACTCCTAGCAATGAGTTTATTACCAATTTATATTACCGTATTTTATACCAGGTAACATTGTGTAACGAATTTTTACGCGAAACCACAGACCAAAAACTTAACGGTCGTGATTTTGAAGACAGCGTAAAAGAAGAAATAAAATCATTTCGTAACGAAGCCCGCTTTTTAAGAGCATTGAGTTATTACCACGCCATCGATTTATTTGGGAGTGTCCCATTTGTAACCGAGGAAGATGAGGTCGGGGCATTTTTCCCGGAGCAAATTTCAAGAAAAGACTTGTTTGATTTTGTGGAAAATGAATTAAAAGAGATTGAACCGCTTATTACAACTGCAGGGCAAGCCGAATACGGAAGAGCAGATCAATCTGCAGTGTGGATGGTGCTCTCTAAAATGTATTTGAATGCTGAGGTCTATATTGATGAAGCAAAATATTCAGAGTGTGCTGAATACTCACAAAAAATAATTGATGTTGGATATGGATTGGAAGATAATTATGAAAATCTGTTCTTGGCTGATAACCATCTTTCGGAAGGAGTAATCTTTCCCATAAACTATGACGGTATTCAATCACGTTCATATGGTGGTACCGATTTTATAATTCATGCCTGTATTGGAAATACATTAGAACCAACTACACTTGGTGTAGACGGAGGATGGGCAGGAATTCGAACCACCAAAGATATGGTTGCAAAGTTTAAGGATTTATCTCTAATAAAAAGTGGTAAGGTCATAACTAAAAATGCGGCTGAATATCCTGTCCTATATTTACCGGGGAATTATCAAAGCGCTTCAGGTTATAGTGAATTTGACTGGTCGTTTGATAATGTCCCAACATTAGCATCTGTTAATTCCGATAGCAATTACGAGGGCTATATTTACTTTGCTGATGACAATTCTCAATTCAAGATTACCGAAACACCTGATTGGAATGCAGGCTGGGGAGGCACTGATGGCGTACTTTCCAATGATGGTGATAATCTTATTGCATCTGAAGCCGGTTATTACAAAATAAATGTTGACATGGGCTCGGATCCAAAAACTTATTCTGTTCAGAAGGTGGATTGGGGAATTATCGGTAGCGCCACAGAAGGACAATGGGATGTTTCTCAGTCCATGAATTTTGATCCGGAAACAAAAATCTGGTCGGCACAAATTGACCTGGTGCCCGGTGATATTAAGTTTATAGCTAACAACGACTGGGGAATTGCCTTAGGGATTGATGCATTTACAGGAGGTCTGAGTTATTGGGGAGATAATATAAGCATTGCAGATGCCGGTACTTATTCTATTGAACTGGATTTGAATTCGCCTGATTTTACGTTTAGCATCGTTCGAAGTAGTTTTGATCGACGTGAGATGTTCTATACCGAAGATCAGACTTTAGAGATAGATGATATCTTCGAATTTTCACAAGGCTACCTGGTTATCAAGTGGAAAAATATAACAAGTACAGGCGAGATGGGCTCAGATGCTTCGTTTGTTGATACAGATTTTCCCTTTTTCAGAGTGGCTGAAGCTTACATGAATTACGCAGAAGCCGTTTTGCGAGGAGCTTCAAATGGCAACCTGTTAACTGCCCTTGAATACGTAAATAGAATACGCACACGTGCATATACCGATAATTCAGGTAATATCTCATCGGAAGATTTAACTCTTGATTTCATTCTGGATGAACGTGCAAGGGAATTTTATTGGGAAGGCCACCGAAGAACAGACTTAATCCGATTCGGAAAGTTTGTAGGTAACGATTATTTATGGGCCTGGAAAGGTGGAGTAAAAGAGGGGAAAGCCGTTAACGAACGTTATCGTTTATATCCAATTCCTGCATCTGAGATGACCGCTAATATAAATCTGACGCAAACACCAGGTTATTAATAAGTAATAGTTTGAACAGTGTGTTGAGTCCCGGTATTAGGGACTCAACTCTTAAAAATTGTAACAACATTCAAATTTTTTTATTCATGAAATCGATATTAAAATATATGTTTTTTATGTGGATCGTAAGTTTAACTTCCTGCATCCATAAAGATGAAGAGTATGCTCCGCTTATAAATTATCTTGAAAGTCCTGAATTGATATCTACCATTGAAGATGGAGATTTTATATTGTTTGAAGAAGACGCTGCTGATACACTCTTTGAATTAAGCTGGAATCAGGCTGATTTCGGTTATGATGCAGCAATCAGTTATGTTGTCGAACTGGACGAGCTTGGGAATGACTTCTCAAATTCTTTGGAGATACTAAATGCCAATACTTTCTCGATGACATTAACGGTTCAAAGCCTTAATGAGTTTTTAACCATAATGGGCATGGAGCCATATGTGAAAAAAGATATGGAGTTAAGAGTTTCAGGAGTTGTGGGTGATGCAGCACAAAGACAAAGTTCCAATGTTATTTCTTTTAAAGTAGTACCATACAAACTGAAACTGGCCCCGATTTATATGCTTGGTTCAGGAACAGTTGTTGGCTGGGATAACGTAAACCCGGTGGAGGTTCCTCATTTGTATGATAAGGTTTACGGAACAGTATCTACATTTATCCCGAATGAGTGGTATAAATTTATTCGCGATCCGGGAACATGGGCACCTATGTGGGGTTCTGATGGAACCGGAAATAATGCTAGTGGCATTCTTCAGTATCGGGCTACCGACGCTGACAGCGATCCGGCTTCAATACCAACACCGGATACAGAAGGAGACTACCGGGTATTGGTTGATATTCAGAACATGACTTATGCCGTTTACCCCATTCCGGGAACCGTTTACCTTTCATTGGGGAATTCATCTTCCGACTTATTTTCTTTCAGTCAAACAGATGTTGGTATTTACCATCTTGAAATAGACTTTGACGGTTCATCGGCTGGCTGGAATATTTATGCAGGAACTTCTATCGAAGAGGTGCCGCTCTGGGGCACAGATGAGAACGGTTCATATAACTGGGGCCAGTTAGTTTACTCTGAAAATGCTGAAGGAACTCAGCCGTTATCAATCGCATCTCCGCAGCAAGCCGGAACTTATTTGGTTACAATCAATTTTATTGAAAATACCTATACGGTAATACTCAAATAAAGCGAAGAACCATCTTCAAGATTGTTCTTTCGATCATTTTGACGAATAAACTCAGTAGTAGTTTGCCAATGCAAAAAAGCAGAAGACAATTTATACGATTAACAAGTATTTCAGGTTTGGGACTAGGTTATGGGCTTTCTGCGAAAGCAGATTCTTTTGAAGATGAAGAGGTTTATGCAGAAGACGAACAAAGCCTGTATGTAGGCGATAATATTGCCGTTACGGATACAGTTCCCGGCAAAGTCAGAGGATTTATACTTAACCATGTCTATACATTCCTTGGTATTCCTTATGGTGCAGACACGGGTGGTAGAAACCGATTTATGCCACCGAAATCACCACCTCCATGGAAAAATGTTTATCCTGCTCTTTGGTGGGGAGACAGTGCACCACAGGACTTGGCTAATCGTTATAAAAATCCTTACAGTTCATTTGTCGATCATTGGAATTACGAAGGAGTGAGTGAGGATTGTCTTCGTATTAATGTTTGGACACCTGAAATTAACGGGGCTGCAAATCGGCCGGTAATTGTGTGGTTACATGGTGGTGGGTTTACTGCAGGAAATGGTATTGAACAGGATGGTTATCATGGCGAAAACCTAAGCAGAAAAGGGGATGTTGTTTTTTGTTCGCTTAATCATCGACTAAATGCCTTTGGATTTACTAATTTCTCGGAAATGGGAATTCCTGGTTTTGAAAAATCAGGTAATGTGGGAATGTTAGATATAGTACTTGCATTAAAATGGATACAGCAAAACATTAGCAATTTTGGAGGAGATCCCAATAATGTAACTTTGATGGGGCAGTCGGGGGGAGCGACAAAAATTACCAGTTTAATGGCAATGCCCAAGGCAAAAAATCTTTTTCATAAGGCCGTTTTATTGAGCGGTGGCAGACTTATTCTCGGAGATATTGATCTATCAGCACGGATTGCATATACTATTCTAAAAGAAGGGGGAATAGGTAAAGGACAGGTTGGTAAGCTTCAGGAAATGTCTTGGGATAGGTATCTTTCTCTTTCTTCTTCAGTAATTACTAAAATTAGACAAGAAAATTACCAGAGAGGAAATCACGAACGGGTAGAGTGGGGACCAATAGTTGACGGTTTGGTAATTCCCAAACATCCTTTTGAGCCGGACGCAATCAAACACGCTGAAGATATTCCGACATTGATTTGTTCAACATTGAACGAAAGTGCACCAGGACAGTTTAGTGCAGATTTTGAAAATATGTCGTTGAAAGATGTTCAGCGACAATTAGAGAAAAGGTATGGCGAAGAAACAGGAGCAATTGTAAATGCTTATGCACAATGTTTTCCGCGCAGGAAACCAATTGAAATTTGGTCGATGATTTTAAGTAATCGATCCGGGGCAATTGCGCTGGCCAACAGAAAAGCTAAGCAGAATGCTTCTGTTTTCTTAGCCTGGTTTGTATGGCAGCCACCTTTGTTTGATAACCGTTTAAGGGCATTTCATTGTTCGGATATAAGTTTCTGGTTATACAATACTGATAGGATGTTAACACATACCGGAGGCGGCAAAAGACCCAGGGAATTATCTGAAAAGATGGTTGCATCGCTACTCAGTTTTGTTCGTAACGGATCACCTCTTTGTTCCGAGATGCCAGATTGGAAACCATATTCTCCGGATAATGGAGAAACAATGATCCTTGATGATAAAACGTATTTGGTAAAAGATCCAGATCGACGAGCACGAAAAATAATAGAGAATTATAAAACTATTTAAACATGAAAACATTATTAATTATTAGTCTTTTTTGTACGCTGTTGGCTTGTTCTCAATCCAACAAAAACCCAAACCCTGAATTTAAAAAATATGCAGGATTTCAATCTGAATATATTGGACCCAGGAATGTGGAAATTATGCTCCCTCCGAATTATGATCCCAACAAAAAATATGATGTACTGTATATGCATGATGGGCAGAATGTATTTGATCCATTTACTGCTTTTTACAATAATGAATGGGGAGTTGACGAGGCTGTAGCAGACTTGATGAAAACTGGAGAAATAAGACCTGTTATCGTTGTTGCTGTTTGGAATACTGAAATTCGTTTTCAGGAATATATGCCCAATAAACCGGTGGAGACTATTCAGGAATTACGTAAAAACGGTGGGTTAATGAATGATTTACTTTCGGATGAATACCTGAAATTTCTTGTTTATGAGCTTAAACCATTTGTAGATGAAAATTTTAGCACCATTAACAAGCCGGAAAATACTTTCATAATGGGATCAAGTATGGGAGGTTTAATATCCTGTTATGCTTTATGTGAATATCCTGAAGTTTTTGGAGGAGCCGGTTGTGTTTCAACACACTGGCCTGCCCTTGATGGAGTGTTCTTGCCATACGTTAAGAATAATCTCCCGGATCCTTCTAATCATAAGTTTTACTTTGATTATGGAACTGCCACGCTTGATTCTCTTTACGAACCATATCAAATACAAGTTGATCAAATGATGAGAGAGAATAACTATGAAGAGGATGTGAATTGGATGACCCGAAAGTTTGAAGGAGCAAAACATAATGAAATAGACTGGAGAGAGCGGGTACATATTCCATTAAAATTTTTGTTAAAACCTTAAGTTTTAAATCATGAAAGCAATTTTGATGGCTGTGTTTATAGGTGTTTTTTATTCGTGTAGCTTTCAGAATAATTCAACATCAGAAGACGATAGTGTTATTATTCCCTTATCGACAGCAGATCCTTCAGAGAATATCAGTGAGTTAGAAAAACTGGATGCATTTATATCTAATCGAAAGATTGTTGCAATGGGAGAAGCTACACATGGAACTCGTGAGTTTTTTCAGATGAAACATCGCGTGTTTCGTTACCTGGTTGAAGAGAAAGGGTATCGGGTATTTTTAATGGAAGCGACTTTTGGCGAATGTCAATTAGTTAACGATTATCTACAACACGGTAAAGGTACTGCACTTGATGCTCTGAAAGCCATGGAAGGAAACGGATGGCAAACCATTGAGGTTCTGGAAATGCTAAAGTGGATGCGAACTTTTAATAAAGACCGCTCGGGAAATGATAAAATTCGATTTTATGGATTCGATTTAATTTACACAAAACAAAGTACACTTGCGTTTCTCGAGTTTCTAAAAATTGTTGAACCTAATAAAGTTGAGGAGCTGAGTGATAAACTGGATGATTTTGCTGCTAACCGACTGCATTTTTATGGAGCATCACCATCAGACCAGCAATTGGAAAAATGGGAAAATGAACTGAGCCCAGTGATTGAAGAGTTTGAGAACAATGAAAAACAGTATTCTGCAAAAACATCGGAAGAAATGTATCGAATAGCACGGCAGAATCTTCGAGTCTTGGAGCAGGCATTGGCAATCCTTAAAGGATATGATAGAGATGAATTTCAGGCTGAAAATGTTAAATGGATTATGAATTATGAGGAAGTTGATGCAAAGGCAATGATATGGGCACACAATGGCCATATAAGCTGTTTAAGTCCCGGTAGGCTCGGGTATTACCTGAAAAACTCAATGGGTGACGACTATTATTCCATAGGGTTTGAATTTGCAAAGGGAAATGTTTTAGTCCATAAAGAGAATGAATACATTTCGAGGCAGTTATCTGATCCTTTACCTGGTTCCTATGGTGAGAAATTGTGTCGATTAAAGAAACCGATAATTTTTGTGGATTTTTCAATTTTACCAAAGAACTCCAGTATAAGGAATACTTTTCAGGGCCCTCTTTTACACAGACATATTGGAGTTGATTACGGAAACGAAGCGGATGCCTACAGAAAAGTTAGCTTAATAAAATCATACGATTCCATCATTTTTATTGAGAATACCAATTCAGCTATCTGGGTTAATAATAATATTTAAAATACAATAAGGCGGCCTTTTTTTACTTATCAGATGGGTAGGTATTTACGAATAATCCTTTGCCGCCTTATTTTTTCAACTATAAAAATACAAAAGTCATGAAACAGATTATCTTATTAGAAATTTTAGTGTCTTTTTTTTGCATTGGAAATGCACAGGAAGTAGCTAATAAACAAAACGAAATAATACAAATCCCGGCTTTCCCATCCAAATATGTCCCGGCCAGGAATATTGAAATAATGTTACCTCCGGGCTATGATCCTAAAGAAACCTACGATGTATTGTATATGAACGATGGACAAAATGTTTTTCCTCCGGGATCATCGTATACCGGAGTTGATTGGGGTGTTGACAGTACGGTATTGAGTTTACTCTCACAAGACAAAATTAGGCCGTTAATTGTAGTTGCCGTTTGGAATACAATTCACAGAGGACCTGAGTATATCCCATCTAAGCCACGTTCGTTGCAGAGAAAGAATAAAAAACATGATTTAAATAAAGTAAATAAATCATCAGACCAATACTTAAAGTTTTTGGTAAAAGAGCTAAAACCTTTTATCGATAAATACTTTAGAACAAAGCCCGGACCGGAACATAACTTTATTATGGGATCAAGTCTGGGAGGCTTAATATCTCTTTATGCAGTTTGCGAATATCCAAAGGTGTGGGGAGGAGCAGCATGTATTTCAACCCATTGGCCAGCAAAGAATGGGGCTTTTCTTCACTATGTCAAAAGTAACCTTCCCTCTCCTAAGAATCATAAGTTGTATTTCGATTTTGGAACAGAATACACTGATGCCGGATATGAACCATTTCAGAAAAAAGTGGATGAAATGCTTATGAAAAAGGGATATGAAAAGAATGAAAACTGGACAAGTTTAAAATTTCAAGGTGCCGAGCATAATGAAAAATCATGGCGGGAAAGAGTGAATGTACCAATAGAGTTTTTATTTGGAAAAGAGTCTAACTAATAATGCTTATAACTGGAAAAATGATTAAAATATTATTTCTTGCCACAATACTATTTCTGGCAATGTCCTGCAAAACCTCAAATAAAGATAGGGGAGATGAAGCGGTTGATGTTACATTTCAATATGCCCCATTACCTCACGAACATATTGACTCAATAAAATTACTGGGAAGTATGAATGGTTTTAACGCAAAAGATGAAGCCTTCAGCATGAATAAATTAGAAGATGGCTCATTCTGTTTAAATCTTCAATTAGCTCCTGGTGATTATCTTTTTGCATTTATGATTAACGGAAAGTGGGTGCATAAAATGTCATCAATTAAGGATAGGATGCTACCCACAAACGTTTCTTTTGATGAAGGATTTGGAAGTGCAAAATTCACGGTTAAGCCGGGGGATGAACTACTAAAAAACTTGAAAGTCGACTCAATTAATCACAACCAATATTCAGTTAAAAAACTTGAAGGACTTGAAATAGAGCTAACAAATGAGAAAGCATTTATAGAATGGGAAACCAGTGGGACAAAGGATGAAAAAGTTGAAGTTCTTACAAGACTAGTCAAAGAAACCTCATATATCCCTGATTTTTCTTTAATAAAAACAGAAGAAGCCATTTTGGGGCGTACTTCCATAGATGTGGAGAGTCTCGCAGATATGGAGATTTTAGTTCGTTTATCAGACTGCGATGGAACAAAAAGCGAAGGTCAGATAAGAAGAGTTCGTATTCCACATCCGAATGTAACTTTTACAAAAGTGGACAACCGGGGTGTATATGTGTATCTGCCTGAAGGTTATGATCCCCAAAGGGCAGCGCCTTACCCGGTTGCCTACATGCTTGATGGTCAGAATCTGTTTTCAAAAGCGACAGGTGGTAATGGAGAATGGGAGGTTGATGAAGTGCTGGATAGCCTGATCACGAATAAAATAATCGAACCAGTTGTGGTTGTTGGAATTAGTAATGGTATTTACAGGGCGCAGGAATATATTCCTTATAACACTAATTGGTATGGTTCAGAACACGTAGGCAAAGATGTTTATCATGCAACCTGGATTACAGAACAGCTTATTCCGGTTATAGAAAAGGATTATAATGTGTCAGATAATAGGGATGGCCGGGCAATTTTTGGCAACTCATTGGGAGGATTACTCTCTTTATATATGATATTGTATCAATCAGATGTATTCTCAAAAGGCGTATCAATTTCTCCTGCCACAGTAAAGGGAATTATTCCTCTGGTTAGTGAATCTCAAAAGCAGGATGTAAAATTATGGATTGACACAGGAGAAGATGAATGGGGAGGATACATAAGCTATGTAGATCAGGAGCGCGCAATTGTTGATACGCTCTGCGCAAAAGGTTATGAATATGGAAAAGAGCTTGTATATTACGAAGTTCCAGGAGTACCCGATCATAGGGAAAGTTACCTTGCACAACGAATTGCTTTGCCATTTGTTTATATGTATGGTGATTGTAATCCTGAGTTGGATGATTTTCAGGTTTTTCTGGAACAGGTTGAACATCCTGTAGAAATAACAACTCCCATCCTAAATCCGGTTGTTAGTTTTAATAACGGATTAAAATATTCGCTTTATACCTTACCTGAATATTCAGTAAACGATTCTGAAGTATCAATTAGTGATACAGGTATATTTTCTTCAAATGAGTTAATAAATATAAAAGCAATTGTTCTGTATTCTGGTATTAAAAAGGAAATAGAAATCAACAAATTATTTAAACCTAATAAATCGTTTTAATCATGAAATCAATAATCTCAATTTTGTTTTTTGTATTGTTTGGATACAGTGGATTTTCGCAGATAAAAGTGGAACCTAATTGTTGGTGGGTAGGAATGAAAAATCCTGGCTTGCAGATAATGCTACACGGAGATGATATTGGAGGACTAAAACCACAAATTTCCTATAAAGGAGTTAAGATCAAAAATGTCATTCAGGTTGAAAATCCAAACTACCTTTTTATTGATTTGAATATTGATGCAAGAACTCTGCCGGGGAATTTTGAAATATCATTATTGAAAGATGGTGAAATTCAAGAAAATGTAGCTTATGAATTAAAAGCCAGGAGGAGGGAGTCTTCTGAACGGCAAAGTTACAGCCCGGCAGATGTTATTTATTTGATTACGCCAGATCGTTTTGCGAATGGAGATGTAGGTAACGACGTTGTAAAGGGAATGAATGAAATGAACATAGATCGAAGTAATCCAAATGGCAGGCATGGTGGTGATATTCAAGGAGTAATTGATAACCTTGATTACATTAAAGAGCTTGGATTTACTGCAGTTTGGCTAATGCCTGTTCTTGAAAATGATCAGAAGGAGTTATCATATCATGGATATTCAATCACTGATTTTTATAAGGTTGATCCGAGGTTTGGTTCAAATGAACAATATGTAGAATTAAGTCGGCTGTGCAAGGAAAAAGGTTTGAAACTGATTATAGATGTTGTACTGAATCACTGTGGTTCGGAACATTGGTGGATGAGCGATCTTCCAACAAAAGATTGGTTAAACTTTCAGGAAAACAAAAGTTTTACAAATCACCGCAAAACAACACTTCATGATCCACATGCGGCAGAAAAGGACTCGCTTCAGCTTGTTGATGGATGGTTTGTTGAAACCATGCCTGATATGAATCAGAAGAATGGGCTTATGGCAAACTATCTTATTCAAAATTGCATTTGGTGGGTAGAATATGCAGATCTTGACGGGATTCGGGTTGATACTTATTCCTATTCCGATAGGTATTTTCTTAGAAGCTGGAGTTCCAGGTTGATGACCGAATATCCTAATTTAAATATTGTTGGTGAAGAATGGAATGAAGATCCGGCTATTGTTTCCTACTGGCAAAGAGGTAAAGTTAACTACGATGGATATACTTCATCTTTACCTTCCTTAATCGATTTTCCTTTGCAGAAGGCTTTTAATGATGGGTTAATTGAAGAAGATAATTACAATACCGGCTTTATTAAACCTTACGAAATGCTTGCAAAGGATTTTCTATATCCGGAGCCTGATGATTTGCTCATATTTCCTGACAATCATGATGTTGAACGTTTGTACACCCAGGTGGGCAAAGACCTCGATTTGTTTAAAATTGCCCTAACTTTCTATCTCACAACAAGAGGAATTCCGCAAATTTTTTATGGTACAGAAATATTATTAGAAGGTACTTCGCACGGAGAAGCCCGAAGTGATTTTCCTGGAGGCTGGAATGGTGATGAAGTAAACGGTTTTATTGATCAAGGATTAAATGAAGATCAAAAAGAAGTAAAAGAATTCTTGCAAGTCTTGCTAAAATGGCGAAAAGCAAACGATGTTGTAGCAAATGGAAAGCTTGGACATTTTATCCCTCAGGATGGTGTTTACGTTTATTTTCGATATTTAGAAAGCAAAAGAGTTATGGTAATTCTTAACAAAAATAACCATCCCTGTTCTCTTGAGTTTAGTCGATACAGTTCATATATAAAAGATGCAAAAACTGGTGTTAACGTATTAACTGGAGATAAAGTCAGACTACAAGAAAAGCTTGATGTTGCCGCCAAAACTCCGATAGTGATTGAATTTGAAATTTTAAAATGATGGTCAAAAATATATCTTCATTAATCGTCTTCTATCTTATTGTTCTATCCGGCAGTTGTCAACCAGTGAAAATTAAAGCAAGTAGTGAAAATGAATTGTTCAATTTTTTGGAAAGGGAAGGGAGGCCTCCCGGACAATATCTTATTGAAAAATTCAATGATCACGATGTGATTCTGTTAGCCGAAGAACACATGATTAAAGAGAATCTGCAATTTATTCAAGGTATTATACCTGAATTATACAAGGCAGGAGTATATAACCTGGGTATGGAGTTTGGCGCAAGTGAAGACCAGCAACTGCTTGATTCTTTAGTTACGGCAAAAGAATATGATGAAAGCCTGGCACGAAGGATCATGTTCAATTACAACGTTGCCTGGCCTTATGTTGAGTATATGGATGTTTATCGTCATGCCTGGATGCTTAACAAATCATTACCAGAGGGGGCAAGGAAATTCAGAGTATTAAATCTTAGCTATCAGTTTGATTGGTCGGAATTTAAAGGAGAGAGAAGTCCTGAGAACATGAAAAAGGTATTCCATAAAGGAGGACATGAAAAATATCGAGCCCAAATAATAGAGCAAGAAGTACTGGTTAAAAATGAAAAGATTTTTGTACTTACAGGTACAAATCATGCCTTTACACACTATAAAGAACCTGTATTTAATTATTTAGCTGAAGATTACTGTCGCTTTGAAAATGGGAATATGGGCAATCTGCTTTATGAAAAATATAAGGAGAGAATTTACTCAGTTGTTATTCATCAGTATTTTAGGAATCAGATAAACAAAGAACCACGATTGCTTTCACCTGGTAACGGTTTAGTTGAGGAATTACTTTGTAAGAATGGAAATAGTCCTTTAGGTTTTGACTTGAAGGAAACTCCTTTGGGCGAGATAGCCGATTCATCCTATTATTCAATGGGCTACACTGATTTTACACTCCAGAATATTTTTGATGGCTATATTTTTCTAAGACCCTTAAATCAATTAAACGGTTGCACTGTAGATTGCAAATTTCTGGAAGACAGAAATTGGAACAATGTGGTTGATCAGTTTCCTGATCCTGACTGGCACGGACGACCAGATTCTATCGCTGATTACTGGAAGTTTGTAACCCACAACGCCATGCTTAATTATTAAACAACATTTTTCTAATTCAAGACATAAGATAATGAAACATTATATTTTAGTGTTACTGATCTTTTTTTGTGGGCTTATCAATGTATTTGCACTAGAAGGAACGTGGGAAGTCATTGACATTCCTTCTACATCACTTGAGAACAATATTTTAGGAGACACAACACAAAAACAAATTGGTATTTACCTACCTCCATCGTATGAGAATTCGGAGAAACTATATCCTGTTGTTTATTTTCTGGAAGGTTATAGCGGGAGAGTAGATCCTACCGGTTATATTGCTAATATTCTTGACTCTTTGATTTCCGAAAGTCAGGTTCTCGAAATGATATGTGTTACCATTAGTGGTGCTTATAATTTTAGAGGAAGCTTTTATGTAAATTCTCCGGTAACCGGAAACTGGGAAGATTTTGTTATTAAAGATGTGATTGGATTTGTTGATCAAAACTATAAAACGATCTCCCAAAAAGACTCAAGAGCTTTAACTGGTATGTCAATGGGGGGCTATGGAGTACTTAACCTGGGCATGCTTCATCCTGAGTCTTTTTCTTCAATATATAGTATGAGTCCGGGATTATACGACGAGGATGGAATAATGGAGAGCCAAATGTTTAAGGATGGAGGAACGATGTCGAAAGTTTTTGAATTGTTAGATATTCTTAAACCTTTATCTAAAGACGAAGCACACGAAGCTTATCTGGATTTTGTGAAAGATCTTAAGGAATGGGAGTGGGAAGTGGAATTTACCTTTGCTTATGGAATGGCTTTTTCTCCGAATACAGACAAAGCTCCTTATTTTGATTACCCTGCAAAGGTTATTGGAAAAGACACAATTTTTAATACCGATATTCTTCAGAAATGGCAAAATGGTTTCGGTGGTATTGAACAGGAGATTGCACAATACAAAAAGAACCTGGAAAGTTTAAAGCTACTGGCTATAGATTGTGGATATAATGACCATTACAGATGGATTGTGAATGGAACAAATTATTATTCAACTCTTTTAACAAAGAATAGGATAAGCCATGATATGATTTGGAATCAGGGAACTCATGGAAGTCTGTTTGCCCATCAATTGCGCCATAAGGTATTTCCGATATTGGCCGCCAATCTTAAATTCTAACTACATGAAAATTCTGATTATTGTTTTTAGTCCCGGGGGTAACACGCTAAAAGTTGCTCATATGATTAAAGCTGCATTTTAGAAGAAAAACCAGGAAGTGCGGTAACTCTACAAGTAAAATTGTATTTTCTTATCAAGTTGTATTCGTAATGGCCTTAATTCAAATCCAAACAAATACTGTTGTTTACGCTCAGCTATTTATTCTATAGATTTTCCTAGATGATTCTCGTTCAATTAATTCAATGGGGAGTATTATTTTTTCACTTGTTTTTAACTCCGATCTCAGCGATCTGAAAAACAGTGTTGCAGCTTCTTCTCCCATCTGAACTGTTGGATGGCTCACGGAAGTTAACGGCGGATCGACTACAATGGAATGGAATTCATCTGTAAAACCGGCTAATGCAATATCATTAGGAATCTGAAATCCTTGTTTTTTAATCTCAATCATTGCAGACAAAGCTACTATGTCGTTGATGCCAAAAATTGCATCAGGTTTATGCTCCAGCTCTAATAATTTTCGGGTGGCTGATTTCGCTGCGTCAATGCTCATATTGCACTGAACTATGAGTTCAGGGTCAACTGGCAATCCACACTCCTTAAGCCCATTGAGATAACCCCGTTTTCTGTTTTTAGAAATGTTAAGATGGTCGGGGCCTGAAATATAGGCAATCCGGCGACAACCGTTTGTATAAAAGTGTTTTGTAATCTTTTGTGCAGCAATTCCGCCATCGGCAATTACCGCTGGTGCATCAATTGAATCGCAAATACGATCGAAGAACACCAGGGGGACCTCGTTTTTAATCAATTTTTCAAAATGTGTAAAATCATTGGTTTCCTGGCTTAAGCATACAATCAGGCCCTCAACACGGGATTTTAGAAAATTCTCCACAGCCTCTTTTTCTTTTTGCATTGATTCATTGGATGAAGCAATCAGAATAAAATAGCCATTTTCATTAACTACCCGTTCAATCCCGGATATGATAGATGAATAGAAGTGGGTATTAATATCCGGGACGATTACTCCAATCATCTTGGTTTGTTGGCGCAGAAGACCCATTGCTAGCGGATTGGGGCTATAATTTCGTTCCTCAGCCAACTGTTTTACTTTCTTCCTTACTTCCAGGCTGATATCAGGATGATTTTTTAGTGCTCTGGAAACTGTTGATATAGAAATATTCAATTCCTGAGCTAAATCTTTAAGTGAAACACGTCGAGTTGCCATAACTTGAGAAAATACAAAATTAGGCTTTTCACTGGATTCCTGAAAACCTGATTGCGATGAGAATCTGTTATACAACATTTTATTTTTTATGCAAAGCTTTGCACGAAGCTTTGCATGAACAAGCTGCTTTTTAAGCCCTTGTATCACTGCGAAATATAAATGAAATTTGCACGAGCATAGATCTTAAAGCATAGAATCAAATAAGTGTAAACGATCTCGTTTAATTTCGAATAAAGGAAGAAGGTCGTCGGTCTGTTTTAAATGAAAGTATTTATAATTCAGAGAGAAATTGGAAAAGAGTAGTATGAAATATCCGCCATTAATTTATGGAACGAGTTTCCTGGGAAACTTATATCGTGAATTAAGCTGGGACGAAAAACTATCACTAATAAAGGAGTGGTTTAAGGTTTCTGATGGGAAAGTGATGATTGACAGTGCCGGGAAATACGGTGCCGGACTGGCATTGGAAGTAATCGGTAAAGGTCTTAGTCAACTAGGCATTCCACCAGAACAAATTACTATAAGCAATAAGTTGGGGTGGTATCGGGTACCATTAAAAACGGAGGAGCCTACTTTTGAACCCGGAGTATGGGCCAACCTTGAATATGATGCTGTTCAGAAAATAAACTATAACGGTATTATCGAGTGCTGGCAACAAGGTTGCGAATTGCTTGGTGGCACTTACAAGCCTGAAATTGTTTCGGTTCACGATCCGGATGAATATCTTATAGGAGCCAAAAACTCTGCTGAGCGCCAAAAACGTATGGAAGATATTCTAAATGCTTACAAGGCTTTGTTCGAATTAAAAGATAAAGGCGAAGTAAAAGCTGTTGGTATCGGATCGAAAGATTGGCTGGTGATAAAGGAATTGTACGAGAAAGTAAAATTCAATTGGGTGATGTTTGCTAATAAATTCACTGTTTATCATCATCCGAAGGCGATTGTTGACTTTATGAAGCAACTGGCAGAAGATGGAGTAGTAATCATCAATTCAGCTGTATTTAATGCCGGTTTTTTAACCGGTGGCGATTATTTTGACTATCGCTTAATGAATCCTGAAAATCCTGAAGACCGTGTGCTGTTTGAATGGAGGGAAAAGTTTTTCGCTGTTTGCAACGAATACCATATTGAGCCTGGCGACGCTTGTCTGAAGTTTGCATTGTCGGCGCCACAAATTAAGGCATTAGCATTAAACCCGAGTAAACCCAAACGAATGGCGAATAATAAAGCATTGCTTAAAAAAGAGTTACCCAAAGAATTTTGGGCCGAGCTTAAAGCCGAAGGTATCATTGAACAGAACTATCCTTATTTGTAAATGTCTGATTATGATTATTGATACACATCACCATTACTGGAATTATAACCCGGTTGAATTTGACTGGATTGATGATGAAATGGCAAGGATTCGTCAAAGTTTTTTACCAGATAACCTTAAGGAAACTTTGGAAAACACTGAAGTTGAAGGAGTGGTTACAGTACAGGCACGTCAAAGCTTAGAGGAAACTAACTGGTTACTTCAGTTGGCTACTGAGAATGATTTTATGCATGGAGTTGCTGGCTGGCTTCCTTTAATGGCTGAGAACATAAATGAGCTTCTTGAAGAATACAATCAGAACGACAAGTTGAAAGCTGTTCGACACGTGGTTCAGGGCGAGCCCGATCCAAAATTTATTCTTGGGAAAAATTTTAACCGGGGAATTTCGCAGCTTAAAAAATATGGTTTGGTATACGATATTCTCATCCTTGAACATCAGTTGCCAAATACGATTCGTTTTGTCGATCAGCATCCTGATCAGCAATTTGTGCTCGACCATATTGCCAAACCACGAATAAAGGCAAATGAGCTGGAACCATGGACAAAGAATATCAGGGAACTGGCGAAACGCAAAAATGTAAGCTGTAAAATTAGTGGAATGGTAACAGAAGCTGATTTTAATAACTGGACTGAAGAGCAGCTAAAACCTTATTTCGAAGTGGTATTTAACGCTTTTGGCCCAAATCGACTGATGTATGGTTCAGATTGGCCCGTATGCCTGGTTGCAACAGAATACGCTAATTGGCTAAGTCTGGTTGAGAGACAGCTTGCGCAATTCTCAGAAAACGAACAAAATATGATTTTCTATAAAAATGCCGTGGAGGTATATCAATTATAGTGTATAAAAGATGAAAGCAATAGAAATAACAAAAGCAGGAGAGATGCAGATTGTTGAGCGAGAGATGCCTGGTCCTGCAAGTGGCGAAATACTGTTAAAATTAAAATATGTAGGTTTTTGTGGTTCCGACCTGAGTACTTATTTGGGAAAAAATGCATTGGTTCAATATCCTCGGATTCCGGGGCATGAGATTTCTGCAGTTATAGAAAAAATTGGAACACAAGTACCCGATAGTTTTACAATTGGCATGGCAGCAACTGTTGTGCCCTACACAAATTGTGGACAGTGTACATCCTGTAAAAAGAAACGTTTTAATGCCTGCAGGTACAACGAAACATTGGGAGTTCAGCGTGATGGTGCGATGGCAGAATATATTGTTGTGCCGTGGCAAAAGGTTTTAATGGATAAGGCTTTATCGAATATTCAACTGGCCTTGGTTGAGCCTATGACTGTTGGCTTTCATGCAATAGATAATGGGAAGGTTACTGATGTTGATATCGTTATGGTCCTTGGATGCGGCATGATTGGTAGTGGTGCAATTGTTCGTGCTAAACTGCGTGGTGCAACAGTAATTGCAGTCGATATAGATGATTCTAAGTTAGATATTGCCAAAAAATTGGGAGCAACATACACGATCAACTCAAAAGATCAGGATCTTCATGCAGAACTGGAAAAAATCACTTTGGGCAATGGACCAACAGTTGTAATAGAGGCAGCCGGGAGTCCAATTACTTACAAGTCGGCAATAGAAGAAGTAGCTTTTGCCGGCCGTGTGGTTTGTATTGGTTATGCCGGAAGTGATATCGATTTTACAACAAAACTTTGGGTACAGAAGGAACTGGAAATAATGGGATCGCGTAACGCAAATCTATCCGATTTTGATGCCGTAATAAAGTACCTGAAAAACAGTCAGGTTGACGAAAGTATTTTGATTTCAAAAACAGTAAGCCCGGAAGAAGCACCCGTGGCCATGAAAAAATGGTCGGAGGCACCCGAAAAATTTCTTAAAATATTGGTTGAATTCCGGTGAGCGCATTCCCCGATGGCTTTGCCTCGGGGTAAGCGAACAAAACAATAAAAAAGTCCTTAACGGAATCGGATTCCTCGTCAGCTCTGCTGCGAGGAGTTTCAATTCTGAGATTAATATAAACTCATATTAACTATAAAATGCCGTATTGTAAAGACTGTTTATTTTTGTTACGGAAGTATGAAAAATAGAGTATTTACAATACGGCATTTTAGTATTCATCAGGAATCAATCTTTCTTAAAAACCCGGTAGGAATGCGGCTTTAAGGTAATTCTGAATTTACTGGTCTTTTCAGAACCTTTCATCCGGCGGCTAAAGAAGCTAGGTGTTTCTTCGGGGAGTTTTTCATTAGTAACTCCTTCGGAAATATCGGAGATGGCGGAAAGATCTTCGCTGCTAACCAGTTGAATGGTTACAAGCTCATCCAAAAACGACTCAATTATAAATGTATTATTGTCGTAAACAAACAGGCTTACTTTGGCCGGTCCTTCAATGTACATTCCCAAATCTTTACTCATTACCTGGCGAAATGCATTCAATACGCCATCGGGCAAATCGTAAAGGTTTCCAAAATCGTCGGGAATAGTTATCACATACAGGTTTCCTTTAGAATATTGCGTGCGAAGCAGCATTGGATAACCGCTAACACCATTTGTCAGCGGACGTCCGGCACTAACAATTTCCCAGGCATCGTTGGTTTGATACAGCACCTGAGGAATCAGGATATCTTTTTCGGTATTTCCCCAAAAGCCAAAATCGTTTACCAGTGCATTCTTTTCTCCTGCGCGCAATTCGGCAATGTCGGCAATGTCGTTTTGTATGGCTTTTAACAAGCTGCTGGTAATTACTACATCGCCGCCTTTCTGCAACTGTTTTTTCATTTTGCTTACAATATCGCTATCGTATTTGGCTTGTTCGGTTAGCAATATTACTTTCTGGTCTTCCGGAAATTCGGAGTACATATCCATAGGCAGGCCAATCATTCCGAGGTAATTTTGCAGGAAATCGTCGCCCAGCGAATGGTAAGGTTTGTATGATTTAATACCGATTGGCTTGCCCAGTTGGCCAACAACTTCATCAGCTTGTTCTAAAGCCACAGCGGCCACGCGGGCTATGGTCGATGGTGTTACGGTTTTACCATCGGGCAGTTGAACGGGCTTCATCATTTCGTCGTAATCGAAACTGGTGCCCGTGCCTTGCCACTGTTTCCGGTGAATTTCGGGACGCAGTTGCACACCCGTTAGTTGATTGTAGGCAAATAGCATAATTTCGGGGGCTTTGGCAAACATCGTAAGCCAAAGTTGTTCAGCGTAGCGGTCCATTCCCATGTTCGAGCCGCCGGCATCAACCCATCCGCCAAAGTTGTAGCCCGGGCGCAAGTTGTCGAAATAGCGAATAATGTTGTAACTTAGGTAGTTTTGCAGATGTTGTGCATACGACGGATCACGTGTTTCTGTACCTGTCCACACGCCATCGAAAAGGTGTGGTCCGTTTTGCAGATCGAATCCCAGCCCCTGAAAATGATCGTACCAGTTCGGGTATTTGATGATTACTTTAACATTGGGATTAACTTTTTTTGCAGGATCGAGAACCAGCTCTTTTCCGGCTTTGGTCATTAGCTTTGTGCGGTATTCTGTCCAGCTCATGTCGCCTTTGGCTTCAATTTCGATATCCGATTTACAACTGGTAAAAAAGAAATCGTCGAGAATAAAATCGTCAAAATGGTGTGCTGTATGTTCGGCAATCTGTTGCACAATTTCCCGGTGTTCCGGATTGGAATAACAAAAGGTTTCGAAATTGTTCGATTCATCAATGGTGTAGGTAATTCCTCCTCCAACTTCCAGGCCTTTGTCCAAAAAATAGTGTTTTGCCTGTTCCAGTGTCTCGTCAGGTACAATCAGCAAATCGCGATGGGTTTCCAGGTAAATTTTGTCGATTTTTATTTGGTTCGAAATGATGGTCCAGGTGGAGTCGAGCCAATTCTGGTCTTTCATCTTTTCCACCTCGTAAGCTCGTACATATACCGAGACTTTATAATTTTTGTAGTTTCCGGCCTGCGACAGTAATGTCATTCCGATCAGTATAAGTAAAGTTAAAATTCGTTTCATAGTAGGTTTTTATTGGTTGAACAAGATTTTAATTTGTTTTTTGGGTTCTTGCAAGTACTTCAAAGGCCATTCGGCTGTTGTGGTAGGGACATTTCCATAAACTTACTTTTGGTCGCCTGATGTTTGGTTTGCCGTCAGATCCAATTCCTTCGTACCAACCTCCGTATTCGTTGTCAACCAGGTTGTTTTTTATCCATTCCCAGGTGGTTATTGCGGCATCCAGGTATTTTTCATCCCCGCTGATTTGCCAGGCATTAAAAAAGGCAATCACCGATTCAGCCTGCGGCCACCAACTCAGATTTCCTTCAATTTTGCCATTTTTGCGTTCGTAAAGCAAGGAGCCGTCGGGATTTATGCCTTCCTGCATTTGTGTGTCAACAAGTTTTAAGGCAATGGATTTACTTTCTTGAATCAGTACTTCATCTTTTAATACCTCGGCAGCCTCCGCCAGCAACCACGACAATTCAATATCATGCCCGTAAGAATCGATCTGCTCCAGATTCTCCCATTCACTGGTTAGAAATAAATTCTGATGCCACCTTTTTTTGTCAATGATTTTTTCCTGAAATACATCGACAAGTCCTTTTAGCTGACTTTTCAAACCGGAATCGGGCCAGGCTTTATACAATTGCGAATATGCTTCGAGCAGATGTAAGTGCGTGTTCATGGTTTTGGCCGCTACACCCTTACCATCATAACCATAATGCTCCGGAGTTTTCCAGTCGCGTGTAAAAGATTCGATGTAACCGCCGTTAAGTGGATCAAAAGCTTTCTTTTCCAAGGTTCGGTACAAACGAATGGCTTGCTGCAGGCTTTCGTCTTTACCCGTGGCCTGATAATGTGCAGCCAGCCCGTAAATGGCAAAAGCTATACCGTAGCACTGTTTTTGGTCATCGAGCGGAATGCCATCAGACTGAACTGTCCAATAGGTGCCGCCAAACTCTTTATCGATAAAATAGGCGAGGAAATATTCCTGTGCCCGGTTGGCCAACTCCAGGTATGCTTCATTTTTAAAATGCATATATGCATTGGAGAAAGTCCACAATATCCGCGCATTCAGAACACAACCTTTTGGAGCCTCCGGAACGGGAGTCCCATCGTTAAGAACTGTCCCGTAAAACCCTCCGTTCGGGTCAGGCGTGTAGTTTTCCCAGAACGGCAGAATATTTTCTGTTAGGTTATTGGTAGTTTCCGAAACCAAACGAGCTGTTTTGATTTCGGAAGAAGATGTTGAACAACCGGTAACAAAAATCTGCAGGTATAAAATGCCTGCAAAAAGTATCAGGAACTTAATCATTGCTATTGGTTTACAATTGATTGATTCTTTTGTTCTTATCTTTCATGTTACAGACTTTTTAAGTAGAGCAGTATATCTACTGCTCATTATTTATTGTTCAGAAGCTGTTGCGCAGCCAAAGCTAAAAACATATAATGCGACGAGCCACCGCCAAGCACGTACTCAACCTGTTGCCACAGGTACGGAAATTCAAGCAGTTCCGGGAAATCGGGGCGAATAAGTGCCGTACCCGAAACTACACCACCCGGAATGTACGACCAGTCGGCGCGGTTTAAGCCATAGCCAACAGTTGCCGAGCGCGCACCAATTCCTGAAGCAAACGAAGAAGTGTTAGATCCCGGATGACAACCCAAAATAAAATTAAGGGCATTGTAAATGTATTCCGAACTAAAAATATCGGGGTAGGCGGTATGCAAAAAGTATTGCCTGAACCCAAAACTCTGAATATCCCACCCGGCTCCCCAAATCTTTGGACGATAGGGAATGCCGTATGGCGTTTCGGCGCCCTGTTTTTTAATTTGTTCGTAGAGGCCACTCATGGCTTCCCTGATTGCTTTGGTAAAAGCAGGATCGTTGATCTTTTTCTCGGCGCGGCCAATGTACCAGCCAACAAAACCTATGGCTTGTGTAATAAATTCGGTCTCGGAAAGAAGATAATTCTTGTAGATATCATCGCCGGTGGTAAGGTACAGCTCGGTTGCGGCGTGTATTTTGGCCGCTTTGGAGCGTCCGTTTGCATCTGTAACCTCAAATAAGGTTTTGGCACAATCAAGCGCCTGTGCGCTGAGCGTATCGTTAAAGCCTTTTAGCACGCGTGCTGTAGCAGCCATTTGAGCAGCTGTGGTCAGTTCGCGGTAAGGATTGTCTTCGGTAAACACCCAGCGGTCGTCGTCGTTGCCCGGAATGTTGTCGGTCATTGCCGCCGCATCGCCCAGCATCACATATTGGCGCAGGTTGTTGCAAATTATCCCGCGGTAAAGTCGTCCCAAAGCCCGGTATCCGCCAATTACAGTAAGTGCGCCGTTTTCAATCTGTTGCAAAATGTCGGCTTTTCCATCAGGTTGGTGGATTTCGGTAATTCGCTGGTGCTGATCGATAGAAGTTACATCATAATCTACTCCAAATGCTTCGTAAGCCAGTGCCAGAATATAAGCTTCACCAGCCTGCGATTCTACACGCAGATCGAAGTCGCCGGCATCGTGCCAGCCACCAATATTTAATCCGGGAACAACATCGCCGGGCGAATAATCCGTTAAAGTGGAGGCTCCCTGCACATATCCATCGATGTGGTTAAAATTAACCGGAGCCATTCGTGCGTCGTCCATGTGGCAGTCGTCGTGCCAAACCCGGTATTTTTCGTTTACCCGCATGTGACACATCTGAACCGGCAAGAAATATTCCAGTACAGGCTGCCAAACCCCACGGTCGTAAACCGCATCATCGATCCGAAAAACCGGAGAAGCAGCCATGCCGTAACGCACCTGGTAAAGTCCCGGAGCATCTATTTCCGAGAAATCGAATTTCAGGTAATTATAACGCAGAAACTGTCCCCATTCTTCACCGGCCTTGCTCAAAACTTCCTCTTCGCCTAAAGCGGTAATTTTGTAAAGCTGCGGATTCTCTGTTTTTTCAGTGCGTTTGTCAAGTTCAATAATCGCCGTTTTTTGTTGATTGGTATGATAGCCAACCTGCGAAGTCTGAACCACCGGTTTGTACTGCCAGTCTTCAACTACATTGGGTGTAATGATCCATTTTATGGCTTCTTTAGTTTTTCCTGCGGGAATTTCGCTGCGAACCACAAACCAGCCGTTGTTGTGATTCATACGACCATCGTATAGCTTTAAGGCAGCTCCACGGCTTTCAATGCTGAATTTGCCGTAAGGATCGTTGGGGCGTACTACAAAGTGGTGCCCCTGTGCATAAGGTTCGGCAACAATGTCGTCGGCAATAATCGGACTGTAACCTTTTCCTGCAAGATGTTCAGCTGAGGCTTTTCCGTCAGGATTAAAATTGCCCGGATGTTTAAAATTCGACGGTTCGTAACGGGTTGGCCCGTTGGGTTGCATAGGGAAACTTCCGGTTTCATCGTCCATAATCCAGGGCTTTCCGAATAATGCACCCGGAAAAAGTTCCATATTAAAACCCACTTTCACCAGGTAATTTTGCGGAACAGGCTGTTCCAGGTCAACGGTAACAATAACCGAGTTGCCTTTGCCTTCAACATTTACCGTGTAGTTTATTTGCAAATCGGGGTAAACCATCGGATTAAAGCCGGTAATGTGGCGTGATGAGTCGGGAAAACTCAACTGTGCAGTAATCGTATTTTTCTCTTGGTTCGTAACGCGGTCGTGTTGTTTCGGTACCGGTTGCCATTGTCCGGGAGTAGGTTCCAGTCGGATATCGCCATTGGTGGCAATCCGGTTTCCGTGCATAATCAGCGAAACACCGCCCTGGTGCCCTTCAGGATAAATATCGTCGAACGCCATTATGTCGACTCCCTGGTTTTGAAAATAACCGGATGAAGTAAGTTTGAATTCCTGAGCTTGGAGGATACTGGCACAGTATAATGCCAGAAAACAAAAAATGAATGATCGTTTAGTCATAATTCAGTTTTTAGGTCGTTGGTTAAAAAAATAAAAGAGAGGAGTGTCACTCTTTGGTTAACAAAGCTATGAAAAAAAATTGTAGTTATTACAATAAGTCATTTGGCACACTTTGAGTAAAATGTTTATAAAATTGACTTGTTTTATATTTAAATCAGTCTTTTTAAGTAACTATTTGGTCAGTTTTTATACAAGCCAAAGGAATTGCAGGGAGCTGATTTTATCTTCAAACAGACAAATAGTAATATCTTTGTAAAGTTGGTGCAGATACTATATTTCCTGACTTGTAGCTTCTTTTTTTGTTTCGAAATGCTTCTGGTTTTATCAGATTGAATGCATTTTTTAATTACTTCTGCTTCAATATTTGTGTTCGAAAAGATTAATCTCTTAAATTTATATTTATCAGAACGAAATATATCTATTCTTAAAATAAGATTATCTAAAATTAGAAATCATATACATGGGCATAGCGTAGTTTTGACAATTACTAACGAGCAATAAATCAAATAGTAAAAGATGAATTACGTAAAACCTTTAACTTCAACAGCACTTTCTCAATGTGCATTTCTTTTTTCTAATTTCCCACTATTTGGCGATACAGAAATAAATCGTTTCCAGATTTATAAGTTGTTATTTTGGGCATCCTCGTGATAAGGTGTTTCAAGATTTTAATGCATTAAGAAGCAATTTTTTTTGCGCTGGCTCTGGGTTAAATATTCTCGGCAGATAGGGCATTTTTTTTGACATAAAACCGTTCTGATCTAGTCTGTTCTTTCGAGAAGTATTTAAAACAAAATTACAAAAACAGGATTCAGTTGATTGCACGAAACAAGTCAATGATGTGTAAAGCTTTATTATCAGATATAACTCTTCATATTTTGAAGATTACATTAAAGTGTTGGTTCGGTAATTTGATGGCGTATTTAGCCTGAAAATTATTTGGTTTCAACACTGATTTATTCCAAATTATTAATCAAAACTATTTATTTATGAAAAAAGGCAAATTATTTCAGGTCGCACTAATGATGCTGCCTATGATGCTGTTAACTCTTTGGAGTTTCGGACAAAACGTCAATTTACAGGGAACTGTAGTTGATGATTCAGGAACTCCGATTCCGGGTGTGTCAGTTGCTGTACAAGAAACTACAATTGGTACGGTAACCGACTTTGATGGTAAGTTTAATCTGGCGGTTCCTCAGGGATCGAAAGTTCTTGTGTTTAGCTTTGTTGGGATGCTGTCTCAGGAAGTTGAAATTGGTTCGCAAACCACTTTTAACATTACAATGGAACCCGATGTGGTTGGACTCGACGAAGTTGTAGTTGTGGGTTACGGTACAATTAAAAAGAGCGACATTTCAGGTTCAGTAGCTTCTGTAAGTACTGAGGAAATGATGAAAAAAGCACCAACAAACATCGCACAAGGTTTAAAGGGAGCTGCTGCAGGGGTAATGGTTACCTCGCAAGATGGAGCCCCTGATGCGAATGCTGCAGTACGTATTCGTGGAGTTGCTACGATTAACGGATCTGCTTCTCCATTGTACGTGGTTGACGGAGTTCAGGTGGGTACTAACGCAAACTTCCTTAACCCGGCCGACATTGAAAGTATTGAAGTATTAAAAGATGCTTCAGCAACTGCTATTTATGGTGCACGTGGTGCGAATGGTGTAATCATGATTACCACTAAAAAAGGGACTAAAGGCGCTGCACGAATTGAATTTTCAGCAAACTTTGGTGCTCAAACCTTACCTTTCTCGCTTGATGTGCAAGATGCCGATAGTTATGCTGAATCGATTCGTACTGCCCGTGCTTCTGATGGAGGAGTTCCGGTATTATCGATTTGGGATACGCAATACGACGGAAAAAGAAAAACCATCGATTGGCAAAAAGAAATGACTCAGATGGCTCTTAGACAGCAATACAATCTTTCTGCATCGGGTGGTACTGAAAAAACACAGGCCAATCTATCGATAGGTTACCTTGATAATGAAGGTCTTGTTGTAAACAGCTACTACGAGCGTATAACTGCGCGCGCCAATGTTAAAGTAAGCGTTGCTGACTTTATTGAAGTGGGTGGTGATGTCAATTTTGTTCATACCGAGTCTATGGGTAGTAACGCTGCTCTTGGCAATAATACCAACCTTTCAAGTTTACGCGATATGGCATTTATTACACCTACGATGGACTATGTTAGTGACGATGGTGAATACATTAGCCCTAACGTAGTTAACCCGGATGGAACATATGGAGTTTTTTATCAAACATCTGTTGCCAATGAAATTGGTAAAGGTTATGATAACCCATATGCCCGCCAAATGGAATTGGACAACCCATCAAAAACAAACCGGGTATTAGCACATGCTTATATTAACCTGGATCTTTATAAAGGCTTGTCTTTTAAATCGATTGCTTCATATAACTTCACTTCGCGCGATGGTTATAGCTGGACTCCGTTAAGGTATCGCTACAACAATGGAGAATCAATTGAATTGTACGGCGTTGATATGACTGAACAGTTTTCAATGAATGCTTCTCAATCCAATGATTTGGCGCTTGAAAGTTACTTTACATACAATTATAAAACGGATATTCATAACCTTACATTGATGGCAGGTAATTCAGTGAGTAAGAGTTATGGCCAGTGGTTAAATGTTTCTGCAAGAGATTTCCCTGCATCTAATATCCGCGATATTGGTTTAACCAATGACCTTGATTCAAAAACTGCAGGTGGTGCTTTCAACCTGCAAACCCGTTACATCTCTTATTATGGAAGAGCAATGTACAGCCTTAAAGATCGTTATATCGTAACAGCAACTATGCGTCGCGACGGTTCTTCAAACTTCGGTGCCGGTAACCGTTGGGGATCTTTCCCATCAGCAGCATTGGCATGGCGTATTTCTGAAGAAAGCTTTATGAGTGCCGTGCCAACAATCAGCAATCTTAAGTTGCGTTTAGGTTGGGGACGTACAGGTAATGCAGGTGGTGCTACTGATTTATCAGTTGAACAATTAAGTTCTGCAAATAACCTGTATCACTTTTACGGCTCATCTTCCAGCAGTCAGTCAAGTATCGGGTTAAATGGTTTTGCTCAGCAAAGTGTAATTGATACTAACCTGAAGTGGGAAACCAACGAGCAGGTAAACCTCGGTGTTGATGTAGGTTTATACGATAACAAATTAAATATTACTGCTGATTTCTTCCAGCGTACTGCCAAAGACCTGCTGATTTATCAAACAATGCGTCCTTCAACAGGTTTCACAACTGTATATACTAACTTCGGTGAAATTCAGAATAAAGGTTTTGAATTCAGTGTAAATTACAATACAAAAATTGGAAGAGATTGGCAGGTTGGAGCTACTTTAACAGGATCATCTTTGAAAAACGAAGTTATTGAGTCTGGTTCAGATATATTCAACACTAATTCTGGTACAACCAACGACGGAAGTAACGTAGGTGCTGTTGGTGGCGGTCTTAGCTGGGACAACCACTCAATTTGCCGCGAAGGTTATGCTGTAGGTTCTTTCTATGGGTACAGAGTTGCCGGTATTTTTGCTAATCAATCAGAAATTGATCAGTTAAATGCTGCAGCAGTTGCTAATGGATTCGATTACTACCAGGAAGCTCAAACTCAGCCTGGCGATTTCAAATATGTAGATATTAACAACGATGGCCAGATCAGTGAAGAAGATATGGACGTTCTGGGTAACGGTTTCCCAAAACTGAACTACGGTTTAATGCTTGATGCTACCTATAAAAACTGGGACTTCTCAGTATATATGTATGGCGTATTAGGTCAGGACATTCTTTCGTACTCGGCAATGAAACTGACTACTATGACACCTTCTGACGATTGTGTTTCTAACATTTTAAGTGATGTTGTAGCTGATGCGTGGTCGCCAACCAATACAGACGGAGCATATCCACGTTTATCGATTACAGACCTTAATGCCAATACCCGTACTTCTGATGCATGGATGAAGAAAGGTGACTTCCTGAAGATAAATAATATTCAGATTGGTTATACTTTACCAACGAATATTGCCAAAACATTAAAAATGTCTGGTGCCCGCATTTATGCTTCTGTACAAAACCTGGCTACTTTTTCATCTTACAACAAGTATGGCGATCCTGAAGTGGGACAAGGAAGTGTGCTCTATACAGGTCTTGATACCGGCCGATATCCAACACCACGTACTTATACATTTGGTGTGAACATTAAATTTTAATTGTTCCATAATAAACAAAAGATTAACATTATGAAAAACATATTAAGAATATTATTTATAGCCGCTTTTGTTGGATCTGTCCTATTCGGAACAACTTCTTGCGACAATGAAGAGTTTTTGACAGTAGATCATTACACGATCCTTGCGTCTGACCAAATGTTTAAGAGCGAAGAAGACGCAGCTAAAGGTTTGGTGGGATGTTACGACATGTTCTTCCCGGGAACCAATGCAGACGACTGGAACTATAAACCTCAGTTATTTGTAGGTTGCCATCCTACGCTGGAAACACAAGCTACTGGTTGGGATAAACAGTATGGTAATCAACAGTGGACTGCTGATGATCCAAGTTTAAATGCAGGGTGGATGTATGCCTACCGTGCCATTGGCCGTTGTAACGTATTTTTGGCAGGTTTGGAAGCCTCAGAAGAGGCTGCAAACTGGGCAACAGCCGAATCGATGGCTGGTCAGGCTAAAGCAATTCGTGCCTACTTTTACATGTGGTTGGCGCAAACCTGGGGAAGAGTACCAATGCTGGCGGCTGGAGAAACTTTCTCGAATACGCCAGACAAAGCTGCTGCTGAAACTGATGATGAAATGTGGGATTTTATTATCCAGGACTTGAAAGATGCTTCTTCAGCTCTTGAGTGGGCTCCACAAAATAACGAGTTGGGCCGTTGTACAAAGGGTATGGCACTTTCTTACTTAGGCGAAGCTTATATGTGGAAAGCATATAAAGCCCGTATCAATGGTGAAGGCGATGCCAAAAGCAAAGAAAATATCCAACTGGCTGCTGCGGCTTTAAAAGAAGTTATCGACGATGGCCCTTACGAGTTGGCACCATCATATTCTACTTTGTGGGACGTAGGTCTTGCATGGCCTAAAGAGGCAGTTTTTCAGGTTGTTATGGATATGGGCGTAGGAAACTACTCGAATTGGGACTCTAACGCACACAACTTTGTGAACTTCTTTGCCGGTTCTACCAATGGTGGTGGTGGCTGGGGCTCACAATACCTGTCGTGGGAATTGTATTTCGCTTTTGAAAAAGGTGACAAACGTCGCGATGCATCAATGGCTACCAACCCTGTTCCGGAACTTCCTGAAGATCAACGATCGGAATATTGCTATGGTTACAACCCGTTCTTACAGCAAACAATTGGAAGTACTCCTGATAAAAACAGTTTTAAAATGAATAATGGTGGCGACTATGCACCAGGTATCTGGACAATTAAACTTTGGAGAAACCAACGTTGTCAGTGGTCATCGCCTCACTCACCAGTTCACTTCTATTACAAACGTTATTCAGGAGTAATGCTTGACTATGCTGAATGTCTGTTCCGTCTGAATGGTGGAAATGATGCTACTGCATGGGATTTAGTTAATCAGGTACGTAATCGTGCATTTGGAAACCTGGAAGTAGGTAAAGCAGAGGCTTTAACCAACACATTCCTGCCTTATTTCCAACAACTGGAGAATATCAACGGTTCGTATTCTGATTATGTTGCTCCAACAGAATATCCTATTCCATTTAGCACTGAAACCGTAGAGGTACCAGATGCTAAAACTTATTACACCGAAGATGCCGCTGGTAACGAATACCACGAGGCCTTTACTGGTTTAGAAGTTTGGGAAGTGGCTCTTGGACAAGAGCGTCGTAAAGAGTTTAACTCAGAATGGAACCTGAAGTATGACCTGCAACGATCTGAGTTCCTGATTCCTCATATTAATGCCAACTATCCAAAAGGTGTAGGTGTTCCTAATACCGACGTAAACGCCTTGACTAACTGGCATACTTATCGTGAATGGGATTTCAACGAAAAGAAACTCGTTATGCCTATTCCTACAGATGAATTGCTTAGAAATAAACTGATAACCCAAAACGACGGTTATTAGGTTATAAATATTTATAATAATAAATTGATTGTATTTAAAGGGGATTTCCGAAAGGTTATCCCCTTTTTGTGTTATCCCAATTGTTCTTTAAAATGGCATATGAAGTTTTAAAGTTTACTATGGTTAATGCCGATAAAACAGCATAAGAGCATTGGGAACGCATTGAAAGAATGTAACATTCTGTTGTTAAATGAGTAATATTAAACTCTTACATCCTATTTGCCTCTCAAACTTTTCACGAGATTATAAATACCATTATAGTTTTAACTGAGTTTCACTCAAGCCAATTCCGTTTGTTTGTCATGGCTAACGGGAAATAGAAATTGTCTGAATTGTTTGCAAAAACATCAGCTATCGCAGTTGAATGCGCGCATTGGGGCAACAAAATGCCACCAATCGCATGCGAAAAGCAATGATTTTTAGCTAAAGTGATACCTATCGAACACGAATTACGACATGTTCAAAGCTGAATGAAAGTACTGGGTTAGTTTTTGAACTGCACATCAACACCTTTTTCGTTACGTGCTGTTTGAGAAACCTGGTAAGGGGTAACGTTTATTTTTCCTTTTACAAACTCCGGGATATTATACGATTTTAGGAGTTGCGTGTAATAATCCACATCATCCTGTGGCAGCAGAAAAGGTTTCGATGCCACACCATTTTTATCGATGTGGGCAATAAACGGGCGGGTATAAAGCCCGTCCAAACGGCGGCTGCTGAACACCACCCAGCGGCTGTTGCTGCTCCACGAATGGTAACTTTCGGTTTCGTTACTATTTAAAATATCCAGGGCGCTTACTGTTTTGTCGGCCAAGCTCAGCAGGTACAAATCAGCTTCACGATGCCAGATGGAGAAATTGCCATAATCAAACAGCGTGAACATTAAAAAATTTCCGTCGGGCGAAACACGCGGAAAGGAAATACTTTTACCCATTGAACTGGCGTTAACGAGCGTATCAACTTCTTCGCCAAAGCGGCGTGAAGCAGGATCGAAAGTTATGCTGCAAAGGTTGTATCTTACCTGCTCATACTCATCGGGAATTGTTACACTATCGGCCGAACAAAAATACAGTGTTTTTCCATCAGGCGAGAAAGTGGGGAAGGTTTCAAATGCCGATTTGGAGAACAGTTCAGGCGTACTAAAAATCTCGTGTTTTTCTACGTCGTAAATCACCACATCCGATTTGTAATCGAAAACTTCAATACGGTTACGGTCGGAGGTGTGGAACATCTGTTTGGTGCTGTTTACCGAAAAAGCTACAAAATTACCCAATGGATGCCACGATGGGTAAACAAGTGGCGACATGGTTTCGGGCGTTTTGGTATTTAGTTTTTCTATTTTGTTGTTGCGCATAACAAAAGTTCCGCCAAAATCCTTTCGAATATGAAATAGCATCGTGTCGGGCGATTGCATACAAAATGAGTGGCAATTTACGCAATTGTAATCCATCGTTTTATTGGACACAATTTCTGTTTGATGAAACGTTTCCAGGCTGCGCTGGTAAATTCCCATTTCGTTCCATGTTTCATAACCCGGCTCTATCAGGCGGTAAGCAATATACGGGTCAACAGCATCAGGCGAAACAAAGAACTGAAAAGGTTTATACGCCAACCACTTCTCCTCTGTTTTTGTTACAATTTTTACTTCAATAGCGCTGTTTTGTGCGCTTTCCAAAAGTTTCTTCCATGCCGATGAGCCAATTGCAAACTGCTTTTCGTAGGCTTTAACTTTTACCTGTTCTGTGCCGGTTTCAAAAAGGGCATAAGCATCGGTATAATCGCACGAATCAGCTAATTTAAAATGCAGCGGAGCAATATTGGCCGGAATGGTAACACCCGCATAATCGGGGAAAATCGCAGGTGTTTCGTCGAGGTTTTCATCAATAGTGAAATTTCCGGTGCAAGCCCAGAAAAAACAAAGCCCGATACAATATAGAATGTGTTTTAAACCATTTTTTTGCATTTCTTAATCCTCTTAATTTTCCTTCTACTTCAATAAAAAGTTTAAATACATATTTTGGCTATTCCTTTTGTTTTTAGAGGCTTCAAAATCCTGAATAACCTGATCAGTAATGGCATAATGTTTTAATGCTGTTGTATCGTTGGCGGCAAAAAGCATCACGCCTGCCTGGAATCCTTTGGGCAACGATGGCAGTGCCGGAGTATCGTAATAGTTTTCAATCATCGTTTTAAAACCTTCGATATCACGCATTAACAAATAAATGGCACCCAAATATTGAACAGTTGCCCGGTGTGATGGATTATGGTTGATAATATGTTTTAAATCCGAATCGAAACCATTTTTTCCCGCCAGAAAATTTTCGGGAAATATGCAATCGCGTTTGGCGCCTAATAAAGCATCAGCCTCAAGAGCTTTATCGTTTTCGAGAAAACGTCGTTGTGAGTGGGCCCAGTCGGCATAGTATTTTGTTTTTTCAAGAATAGCAATATATTTTTCGGCTACCGGATAGGCACCATAAATCAGGTTCGTTTGCACCAGGCGTTTTAACATGCGCGGATTGTAATTATTTACACTTTCGTTCGACTCGAATGCCATTCGCTGCGACAGGGCAATGTGGCCCATCGAAAAATACACGTCGCTTAACAAAACCGAAACGTAGGGTGTTTTGTCCCAGCTCAGGTAAATACTCCGGAGGTCTTGCTGTTTATAATCAAACAGGTGTTCGGCCAACAGCCCTTTTTCGGCCAGCGCCACATTCCGGCAATTCTGATACAGGTAATTGTTCATATCGATTTGCCGGCACCGTTCAAGCAGTTTGTCCCAATTTTCCTGGCGCATGTAATAATCCAGCTCTTTAAAAATTTCATGCCGCGAGTCGATCATAAACGACGAATTGAATACGGCGAGCCAGCCCAAAACAACAAACTGGGTTGCCAGTGCCGCCACTTGAATATTTTTTCTCACCTGTTTCACCTGTCCAAAAAGCAAAGCCGCCAGCAAAACCGCCAACATAAGCAGCCAGGGTTGGTAAATCACATTTCCGGCCTGGAGTTTCCATGTAAAATAGCCATCGGGTAATAGCAGGTATTTTAGTTCGCCTGCAACACCCAAACGTAGGCTTAATACTGCTGCCAAATAAACCAAAGCCGCAGGAAGCAGGAGAAAATAGGAGCTCCGGAAATGCACAAACAGCTCGGTAAGCACTATTGCGGCAACAAACAAAGAAGCCACCGGCCCGGCCAGCAAATAAAGTAGCACCGAAAAACCCGCAGCATAAATGATTCGCTTCGTTATTGACTGTATTTTTAAATAAAAAGCGAAGGTGCATAAAAACATCAAAAATGCAACAGTACCACTCAGTTGGTAGTTGATGTTAAACTGTAGAAACAACAATGAAATAACAGGTAATAAGGAAAGAACCTGGAGGTGTAAAGCAGGTGCCAGACGTTTTAAAATTACACTTGTTACGATTCCTGATGTGGTTAGCAGAAAAGCTGAAATAAGCGCTCCTAAATACGGGGTTACAAAAAACTGTATTAGAAAGTCGGCAATAAGCCGGGCCAGTCCACCAGGCTGCCACAGCACTGATTTTACAAAGGGCCAGTCGTATAAAAATAGGTGCCATTGTTCCGAAAAATAAAAGCTGTAGCGTTCCTTTATTTGCATATAAAGAAACAGGGCAATAAAAACCACAATCCAGCCAACTATGTAAATTAACCTGACTTTCTCGAATCTGTTTTTCATTAGTTATCGATTACCTGATATCCTGTAAACTTAAAAGAAATTCGTTAAAATATCCTAACCGATTTTACATTCATTTGCACTCATCCGGCCAAATAACTTCAATTTATCTAAAATTAGAAATAGAATATCCATAATCAGAGATGCATCTACCCCCCGATGCATAATTTTACCTAAACCAAAACCATAAGACCAGTATGTTGTGTGTAAAAGTAAAATGTACAGACAAAATGATTTCCAAGATAGTATTAATCAATATAAAATCGAAGCAGCAGGCCACTATGTTGTTGAAAGAACACCAGAAGTAAGGTAGTGCAGAAATATAAAACTTATAGAATCTAAATTAAAGAACTTAACAATATCATGAAAAAAATTACTTCCTTATTACTTCCAATTTTTGTAATCATTCTCAGTTTTGGAGTACATGCTCAGGTTGAACAGGCTCCGGCCGGATTTGATGTATTGCAAAAATCTATTCCGCATGGAAAAATAGATACAGTGGTTTACACCTCGAAAACGGTGGGTACCGAACGAACCACACTGGTTTATACACCTCCGGGTTTTTCGGCCGAAAAAAACTACCCGGTTCTTTACCTTTTACACGGAATTGGCGGCGACGAATTTGAATGGCTGAACGGTGGCCATCCCGAGATTATATTGGATAACCTGTATGCCGAAGGAAAAGTAGAGCCAATGATTGCGGTGCTGCCAAACGGCCGTGCAATGAAAGATGATAGTGCCACAGGAAATGTATACGGGGCCGACAAAGTTGAAGCTTTTGCCAATTTTGAAAATGATCTTTTGAATGATTTAATTCCTTTTATAGAAAATAAATACCCTGTTATTGCAGATCGTGAACACCGCGCCATTGGCGGTTTGTCGATGGGAGGAGGGCAGTCGCTGAACTTTGGCCTCGGAAACCTCGATGTGTTTGCCTGGGTTGGTGGATTTTCTTCGGCACCAAATACCAAACAACCTGCAGAATTGGTTCCCAATCCGGACGAAGCCAAAAAGCAACTGAGCCTGCTGTTTATCTCATGTGGCGATAAAGACGGACTGTTCAGTTTTAGCAAGCGAACACACGATTATATGAGCGAAAATGATATCCCCCACTATTACTATGTGATTCCCGACGGTCAACACGATTTTAACGTTTGGAAGGACAGCTTGTACAATTATGCGCAGTTGCTGTTTAAGTAGCCAATCAATGTACCGTACAAATATTAACAGAATAAAAAAGTAGAATAAATCGATCCATTAAAATGAAGAAAAGAAATTTCAGAAAAAGTTTAATTCCTCAGCTAACCGCTTTAGCCATGTTGTTTTCGTTTGTTGCAAGTGGTGCTCAGCCCACAAAAAAAGCTAAAAGCACAAATTCACCTGTGTTTTCCAATTTTGTATATCAGGGCGATGATGATGTATATAAAAAATACCCTTTGAAAGAAGGAGAGTTTTATAGCCCGATTTTGCAGGGGTGTTATCCCGATCCGGCAATAACGCGCAAAGGCGACGATTATTATTTGGTTTGTTCGTCGTTCGCCATGTTTCCGGGCGTTCCGATTTTCCACTCAAAAGACCTGGTAAACTGGACCGACCTGGGAGGCGTACTCGATAACCCTGAAACATTCGATACACACGATTGTGGCATTAGTGCAGGTGTTTATGCTCCGGGTATTACGTACAACCCGTATAACGATACATTTTATATGATTACAACTGCATTTACCGGAGGTTTGAATAACATTATCGTAAAAACAAAAGACCCTAAAAAAGGGTGGGGCGACCCGATTAAGCTGGCTTTCGGCGGTATCGATCCATCGATTTTTTTCGACGACGATGGTAAAGCCTATGTGGTTCATAACGATGCGCCCGATCCTGGAAAGGAATTGTACAACGGTCACCGTGTAATCAAAATCTGGGAATACGATGTGGAGAAGGACCAGGTTATTGAAGGAACCGACAAAATAATTGTTGACGGTGGTGTTGATCTGGCCAAAAAACCAATCTGGATTGAAGCACCGCACCTGTACAAAAAAGATGGAAAATACTTTCTGATGTGCGCCGAAGGTGGAACAGGCGGCTGGCACAGCGAAGTTATCTTTAAAAGCGACAGCCCGAAAGGACCATTTATTCCGGCGCCAAGTAATCCTATTTTAACACAGCGCCATTTTCCCAGAGAGAGAGAAAATAAAGTGGACTGGGCGGGTCATGCCGATATTATTGAAGGGCCAAACGGCCAATGGTATGGCGTGTTTTTGGCTGTTCGTCCAAACGAAGAGCAACGCGTAAATACAGGCCGCGAAACCTTCATTTTACCGGTCGACTGGTCGGGAGAATTCCCTGTGTTTGTTAACGGGCTTGTTCCAATGGAGCCAAAACTGGATATGCCTAAAGGTGTAGAGAATAAAACGGGTAAAGATGGCTTTTTCCCCAATGGAAACTTTACTTATACCGAAGATTTTTCGTCTGACGATTTGGATAAGCGCTGGATTGGCTTGCGCGGACCTCGCGAAGCTTTCATCGAAAAAGCAAAAAACGGTATTCAGATAAATCCGTTTGCCGCGAATGTAAAAGAGGTAAAACCAACTTCTACTTTGTTTTATCGTCAAATGCACAACAGCTTTTCGTATGCTGCTACCCTTGATTACAAGCCTGAATCGGAGAAAGATTTGGCAGGAATCGTGGCCTTGCAAAGCGAAAATGCAAACTATGTATTTGGCGTTACTAAACAAGGGGACGACTATGTATTGGTTTTACAACGCAATTTTAAACGACGTTTCCGTGGCGAAATGGACTCAAAAGTAATTGCAAGCACAAAAATCGAACTCAGCCAACCGCTGCGTTTACAGGTTTCGGCAAAAGGCGACAAGTATGAGTTTTCGTATGCTGTTGAGGATGCCGATTTTGTGCGCCTGGGAGAAACTGTTTCGGGCGATATTCTTTCTACCGATGTAGCCGGTGGTTTTACAGGTTGTTTACTCGGATTGTATGCAACTTCGGCCAACGATGCATTACCTGAATAGGACCATAGGTTTAGGTTACTAAATAGTTCCGGTGTTGGGCCAAAGTCCGTCTTTGGCTCATCGCCGGAATAGGTTTTTTAGAAATGTAGTTTAATACTTAACTAAACAAGATGCGAACCAATAAAATTTTATCAACCGCGCTATTCTTGTTGTTTGCTGCTGCGGCTTTTGCCCAACAAATAAGTGTTGTATCGCCTAATCAAAAACTAAAAGTTGAGCTTTCGCAATCAGAAAACAGCGCGTTTTCAGCATGGTTTTTAAAAGTAGATTACCGGGCTGATGAAGATTTTACCACAGTGATCCCAAAAATCGATTTGGGTTTACTCCGCAACGATCAGGATTTTTCAAAGGCATTGAGCCTAAAAAAGGTGGAACCAATCCAATTAATTACCGAAGAATATACCGCCTTACACGGAAAACGTTTGCAGCGAAAAAATACGGCCAACGAAATTACCTTCTGTTTCGAGAATGAAAATAAATCGAAGCTGAACGTAGTTGTTCGGGCATGGAACGATGGAGTTACTTTCCGCTACGAATTTCCTGAAAAAGAAGGTGCTTTTGTCATTCAGGACGAGTTAACCGCCTATGCCATTCCCAATAAAACAAAGCGCTGGCTCGAAGAATTTGACCTTTCAAATGAACGGCTTTATGCCAACAGCGACAGTGCTTCGGTTCAGCAAAACTGGTCGTATCCGGCACTTTTTGAGACTTCAGAAACGGCTTGTTGGTACCTCATTCATGAAGCCGATGTGGATAGAACGTACTGTGCAACAAAACTGAGCAACTACAGTGTTGCCGAACAATATAAAGTTACGCTTCCGCATCCCGGAGAAGGCGAGGGCGAAGCTTTACCGCAAATTACATTGCCCTGGAAATCGCCCTGGCGCGTAATTGTTATCGGCAGTTTGGCCGATGTGGTTGAATCAACTTTGGTTGATGATGTGTCGAAACCTTCAGTTCTTGAAAACACCGACTGGGTTAAACCCGGTGTGGCTTCGTGGAATTACTGGTCGCACAACCACGGAACAAAAGATTATAAAACCGTTTGCGAATTTGCCGATTTGGCTGCCGAAATGAACTGGCCTTATACCTTGCTCGATTGGGAATGGGATCAGATGGAAAACGGCGGTAACCTGGAGGATGCGCTCGAATATATTCATTCGCTGGGCGTAAAACCGCTGATGTGGTATAATTCGGGCATGTTTAAGTGGATTACCTCAACCCCGGTTGACCGGATGAAAACCCATGAAAACCGGATGGAAGAATTTGCCAAACTAAAGGAATTGGGCGTTTACGGTGTAAAAATAGATTTCTTTTTAAGCGAGAAACAATACATGATCGACTACTACCTCGATATTTTAGAGGATGCTGCGCAGTTTAATATCATGGTTTATTTTCACGGTTGTTTGGTGCCACGGGGCTGGCAGCGCACTTATCCGCACCTGATGACTTACGAGGGAGTTCGTGGCGCCGAATGGTACAACAACGGCCCGGAACTTACGGCTGCTGCTCCCGAGCACAACAACGTATTGCCGTACACCCGAAATGTAGTCGGCTCGATGGATTATACCCCGGTAACATTTACCAATTCGCAATATCCGCATATCACTTCTTATGCACACGAACTGGCATTAAGTGTTGTTTTTGAATCGGGCATCCAGCATTTTGCCGATCGCCCCGAAGGTTTTCAAAATTTACCCGATGCTGCACGTACCTTCTTAAAAGAAGTGCCGGTGGTTTGGGACGAAACAAAATTGCTTGATGGATATCCCAGTAAATTTACCGTAATCGCGCGCAAAAAAGCCGAAAACTGGTACGTTGGCTGCATTAATTCAGATGGAAGAAGAGAAAGGCATCAATCGCTTGATTTTTATTTTTTGCCCGACGGAAAAAAATTCAGGTTAACCCTAATTGCTGACGGAGAACACGATACCGTTTTTTCTACGCAATACATGGTGGTTGATAACACCAGTTCTATAAATGTGAAAATGCTTCGCAGAGGCGGTTTTGCCGCTGTGCTTAAACCTATTAACGACTGATTTTCAAAAGAAAATGATTACAAATAGTATCAAAAAAACGATTTTGCTTGTGGCCATTACGCTGGGCGTATTTTCAGCATGGGCCCAACAATACCCCTATCAAAACCCCGAATTAAGTTCTGAAGAACGTGCAAAAGATTTGGTTTCGCGATTAACGCTCGAAGAAAAAGCGATATTGATGTGCGACCAGTCCGATGCTATTCCGAGGCTCGGGATCAAAAAATTCAACTGGTGGAGCGAAGCTCTGCATGGTTACGCCAACAACGATAATGTAACCGTTTTCCCGGAACCGATTGGAATGGCGGCTTCGTTTAACGACGAATTGCTGCTTGAAATTTACGATGCCGTTTCGGATGAAGGACGGGCCAAATACAACGAGTGGATCAACGCCGGAAACGAAAACAAACGCTTTCTGAGTCTTTCGGTGTGGACGCCAAACGTGAACATTTTCCGCGATCCGCGTTGGGGCCGTGGCCAGGAAACCTATGGAGAAGATCCTTACCTGACTTCCAGAATGGGCGTTTCGGTAGTAAAAGGATTGCAGGGGCCGGCCGATGCCAAATATCGGAAACTGCTGGCTTGTGCCAAACACTTTGCTGTGCACTCGGGCCCGGAGTGGAGCCGCCACGAGCTCAACCTTAACGACATTAGTCCGCGAGAATGGTACGAAACCTATTTGCCCGCCTTTAAAGCACTGGTTCAGGATGCCGATGTGCGCCAGGTAATGTGTGCCTATCAACGCCTTGACGATGAACCTTGTTGCGGAAGTACCCGGCTGTTGCAACGCATTTTGCGCGACGAATGGGGGTATCAGTACATGGTAGTTTCGGATTGCGGTGCGGTTACCGATTTTTTTACCACGCACAATGTGTCGTCCGATGCGGTGCATGCAGCCTCAAAAGCTGTTTTGGCCGGTACCGATGTGGAATGTGTTTGGGAAAATTATCCGTTTATGAACCTTCCCGAGGCTGTTGACCGCGATCTGATAAAAGAAGAAGATATCGATAAAAGCGTAGTGCGTTTGTTAACCGGGCGTTTTGATCTGGGCGATTTCGACGACGATGCCATTGTGCCTTACGCTCAAATTCCGCCATCGGTTTTAAACAACGAAAAACACCGCCAACTGGCACTCGACATGGCAAGGCAAACCATGACTCTTCTTCAGAATAAAAATAAGGTGTTGCCTTTATCAAGAAAGACAAAGAAAATTGCTGTGATTGGCCCCAACGCCAACGACGAGCCCATGTTGTGGGGAAATTACAACGGAACACCGGTGCGCACCATTTCAATTTTGGAAGGAATAAAAACCAAACTTTCGGAGCGCAACATTGTGTACGATAAAGCTTGTGATTTGGTTGAAGACAAGGTTACCGAAAGTTATTTCGACCAGTGTAGTTTTGAAGGTTTACCGGGAATTAAAGCCAGGTATTGGAACAACCCCGACCGAAAAGGAGAGGTGGTAACAACCGACCAAATTGTAAATCCGATTAAAAAAACCACTGCCGGTCAACACGAATTTGCTTCGGGCGTTAAGCTTGAAGGTTTTTCGGCCGTTTATGAAACGGAGTTTGTCGCCAAATCGAGCGAAGAAATTGTGTTTAAAGGTGGTGCCACCGGACATTACGAGTTGCTGGTAAATGGCGAAACAATTTCGCAGTACGACAACTGGCGGACACTTTCTTCGCGAATTCCTTACCAGGTGGAGGCCGGGAAAAAATACAAAATAGAAATCCGCTACGCACAATTAAATAACTGGCAGGCCAATATCGAATTCAACTTCGGAAAAGAAGTGGATGTGGATTATACCGAACTCATCAAAAAACTAAACGGTATTGAAACCGTGGTGTTTGTTGGCGGGCTTTCCGGAAACCTGGAGGGCGAAGAAATGCCGGTTTCGTATCCCGGTTTTAAAGGAGGCGACCGTACCAATATCGACCTTCCCGCGGTTCAGCGAAACTGTTTGAAAGCTTTAAAAGAGGCCGGCAAAAAAGTGGTTTTTGTAAACTGCTCGGGTTCTGCAATCGCTTTAACACCCGAAACCGAAACCTGCGATGCTATCCTTCAGGCCTGGTATGCCGGCGAATCGGGCGGACAGGCCATCGCCGATGTGCTTTTTGGCGATTACAATCCTTCGGGAAAACTGCCTGTTACTTTCTACAAAAGTTCCGATCAGCTGAACGATTTTGAAGACTATTCGATGAAAGGACGCACTTACCGCTACATGGAAGATGCCTTGTTTCCCTTTGGTCATGGCCTCAGTTATACCGATTTCGTAATTGGTGAAGCCAGCCTTAGTAAATCAACTTTTAATAAAAATGAAGCGATACAGATCACTGTTCCGGTTGCCAACACCGGTTCGTATGATGGAACTGAAATCGTTCAGGTGTACGTGCGTAAAGTAGATGATATTGAAGGGCCGATAAAAACATTGAAAGGCTTTAAACGCCTGGAAGTCGCCAAAGGAAAATCGAAGGATGCAGTGATTGATTTGCCACCATCTTCTTTCGAGTTTTACGATTGGGCACAACGCAAAATGACTGTGACTCCGGGAGAATACGAGATTTTTTACGGCACCAGTTCGGATAAAAAAGAGTTGAAAACTTTAAAAGTGAATATACTTTAGAAACTACCGCAGATGATGAATTCAAAACAAAAAATACTTACAAGCTTTATTGCACTTACGCTGTTTTTTTCAGCGCATGTTTTTGGGCAAAACCCCATCGTTCAAACCTATTACACTGCCGACCCCGCGCCGATGGTACACGATGGTACTGTGTATTTATATACAAGCCACGATGAGGATTCAACCGTAAATAATTTTTTTACCATGTACGATTGGCGTTGTTATTCGTCAACCGATATGGTAAACTGGACCGATCATGGAGCAGTGGCTTCGCTGAAAAATTTTGCGTGGCTCGATAAAACAAATGGCGCGTGGGCACCACAATGCATCGGGCGGGACGGAAAGTTTTATCTGTACGTTCCCATTCACGGAGAAGGCATTTCGGTTTTGGTTGCCGATTCGCCAACCGGCCCCTTTACCGATCCGCTCGGAAAACGTTTAATCGAAACCGATCACATCTGGCAGGATATCGATCCTACCGTTTTTGTTGATGATGACGGACAGGCTTACCTCTACTGGGGAAATCCAAAGTTGTGGTACGTGAAGTTAAACGAGGATATGATTTCATACGACAAAAGTATTGGGCAAAACGGAGTAGTTTCTGTTGAAATGACTACCGAAGCCTTTGGCACCCACGAAGGCCGCGATGGGAAGCCCGGTCCTTCTTACACCGAAGGCCCGTGGTTTTACAAACGCAACAATTTGTACTACATGGTGTATGCTGCTGCCGGAATTCCCGAGTACATTGCTTATTCCACAGCACCTTCACCTGAAGGGCCCTGGACTTATCGTGGATTTATTATGGAACGGGCACCACACCTGGCTTTTACAAACCATGCCGGAATTATTGATTTTAAAGGGAAGTCGTATTTTATTTATCACGATCAGGCTTTGTCGGTTAACCAGGGCTTTAAACGTTCTGTTAGTATTGAGGCCTTCGAATACAACCCCGACGGAACTATTCCTGTAATTGTTCCTACCAAAGAAGGTGTTACCGAAAGTGTTGAAAACCTGAATCCGTATCAACGTGTGGAGGCCGAAACCATTGCCTGGTCGGAAGGATTAAAAACGAAATCGGATGAAACGGTTGGTGTTTACGTGAGCAATATCGATAATAACGATTTTATAAAAATACGAAGTGTAGATTTTGCTAAAGGAGCCAAAAAGTTTGAGGCGGCTGTTGCCGGCGTTCATTCAGGAAGTATCGAAATCCGTATCGATGAAAAAGACGGCGAATTATTGGGAACTCTTGCTGTTACCGGCACCGGAGGCGAACAAAACTGGAAAACACTTTCAACCAAAATAAAAGAGGCTAAGGGTGTACACGATGTTTACCTGGTTTTTAAAGGAGAAGACAAAGGCTTATTCAATTTTGATTGGTGGCAATTCAAATAATATTGGGAAAGTGACCTGTAAATTATAAAACGAAGCAAAAACAGACAGAGGTTATTTAGATGAAGAAGAGTATAGTGTGGTGCGTGGTGTTGATGATTTTTATGCCAATAAATCAGTTGTTGGCGTGGGAGGGAATGCCTATGCCAAAACTCCATGTTGAAGGGCGTTATTTGAAAGATTCTACCGGGCACATTGTAAATCTGCATGGATTTGCACAAACCTATTCGCCCTGGTTTAACGAGCAAAATAAGCAATGGAACAACTACGATGTTCAGGCGTGCTTAACTTACAATCAGCAAATTATCGATGATATTTTAACCGCCGGCTGGGAAATGAACTTTGTTCGTTTACACATGGATCCATACTGGAGCAATACTCCCGGTTGTACGGGTAGATACGAAGGTGAAGAATGTTTTAGCGAAACGCGTTTTGTAAAATACCTCGACGAAGTTTTTGTACCCATGGCCGAATATGCAGTTACAAAGGGGCTGTATGTGGTAATGCGGCCTCCCGGTGTATGTCCCGAAAATATTGAAATTGGGGGCGTTTACCAGGAATATCTGCTGAAGGTTTGGGACATTGTTGCGCAGCATCCGAAATTGAAAAATAATCCGAACATCATGTTCGAGTTGGCCAACGAACCAATTCACATACTTGGTCCTGACGGAACATATGGATCCGGAACGCAGGGGCATTTCGATAACCTGAAAACCTATTTTCAGGCTATTGTTGATACCATTCGGGCCAGTGCAGATAATATTCTTTGGATACCGGGGCTGGGTTATCAGTCGCAATATTCGGGTTATGCCATTAATCCAATCGAAGGCGAAAATATTGGTTATGCCGTTCATGTTTATCCGGGCTGGTTTAACAGCGGAAACGGATACGAGCCCTTCCAAAGAGGCTGGGACGAGCAGGTTCAGCCGGTGGCCGACTTTGCCCCGGTAATGGTAACCGAAATGGACTGGGCACCGGAGAAATACGAATCCTCGTGGGGAAAAGACATCACCGGAACTGCGGGCGGTGAAGGGTTTGGTGCCAACTTTAAAAAAATTACCGACGAATGTGGCAATGTAAGCTGGCTGCTTTTTACCAGTCCCGATTTGTTGGCCGATTTTACCGGCATTGCTCCGGCAGACGGCGAAGAATATACGTTTTTGAACGATCCTGAAGCTTGTCCGTGGCCCATTTACCAATGGTTTAAGGACTACAAGCAGGAGTACGATTTTCAAGGAGCATCAACTGATTATTTAACGCTTACTGATCTGATTGTGGAAAATGGCGAGGCCTTATCAGTCATGACAAGCAGTTCAACCAGTTTAACAGTAAACGCTGTTTTTGCCGACGGACACACCGAGAACATCAGCTCTCTGGCAGAATACACAATCGATAAACCCGAAATTGTGCAGGCGTTCAGGGGGCGGATTCATGCCCTGAAGGATGGTGAAGCAAATATTACAATTTCTTACACGGGGCCGGGCGGAAATAAAATGCAGGCATCAGTGCAGGTTAATGCCAGCACATTCCCGCTCACCAACGAGGTGTTTAACCCCGATATTTGGGAAGACGGCACCTTTGACGAAACAACAGGAACGCTCATTACCGGTCAATATGGTTTTGGAGGCTGGTACTACAGCAACGGTGTAGATCTTTCAAACTATAAATACCTGGTGGTGAAACTGGGAAATACAAATGCCTGTGGTTTTTCATTCCGTTTATACGACGAAAACAGTTACTGGACAACACCAGGAATTTATGATGTGGGCAACGATGATCAGGTGGTGGTTTCGCTCGACAATATGTACAAAGACGGAACAACAACCCAAATGGATCCCTCGCATATTTATTATGTTGGCTTTTGGTCAACCGGAGGCTGTCCTTTAATCATCGATGATGTTTACCTCACCAACGACGAAAATTATGCAAAGCCTACCGGAATATTTGATCTTTTTCCTGTCGATTCAGAACCCGAATTTGTGGATGTTTACACTATTACCGGTGCAAGAATACGCTCTCAGGTAGAACGCTCCGAGGCTACAAAAGGACTGAAAGATGGGATTTACATAGTTGGCAGAAAAAAAGTTGTTGTGGTTGGCAGAAATTAAATCAGTATAAAATGAACTTTACATTTCAAAAAAATCAAATAGTAACAGTAACCCTTGCTTTGCTGCTATTCATTTCTTTCCAAGGTTTTGCACAGAACAACAATCCGGAAAACAGCGAAAGCATTTTCCGCGATTTTAAAACCGAACTAATGTGGAAAGCCAATGTGAAAATTGGTACGATGATAAATGTGGGCGAAAGTAAACGTGGAACGCGTCGTGTAATTCCGATCACCGGCGGCACATTTAGCGGACCAAAAATTAAGGGTGAGGTTTTGCCCGGTGGTGAAGACTGGCAATTGGTTCGGCCCGATGGCGATACCGAATTGTATGCCCGTTATTTAATGAAAACAGATGATGGCACAGTACTCCAGATTTTAAACAAAGCCTTAATGCATGCGCCTGCGCAAGGAGAGGAAGGCGGCTTTTATGTGAAATCGGTGATCGACATTGAAGCACCTGTAGAAAGTGCCTATGATTATTTAAACCACGCCATATTTTTAGGAACACTCGAAATGCCTCAGTTGAAATCCAATGAAGCACCTTACGTGATTATTGGGGTTTACAAAGTGTTGTAAGTCAGTTTTGGTCTGGCTTCCAAAGGCGTTTATGGTTGATTAACACGAAAATGACTTAAATACAAACTTGATTGATTTGATTGAAAAATAAATATTACTGTTATGAATAAATATTCTTTTTTGTTACTGATTCTTTTGCTGCTGGCATTTCAAACCAGCCAGGCACAAAAAGCTACTAATCCGATTATTTATTCGGATATACCCGATATGTCGATGATCCGGGTTGGAGATAATTATTACATGAGTAGCACCACCATGCACATGGCGCCCGGCGTGCCCATTATGAAATCGACCGATTTGGTAAACTGGGAAATGGTAAGTTATGCTTACGATACGCTGGGCGATGTTGATGCGCTTAACCTGAATAATGAAAAACGGGCTTACGGATACGGTTCATGGGCCAGCTGTATCCGTTACCACAACAACAAATTTTATGTGTCAACCTTTTCCAGTACCACCGGAAAAACCTATATTTTTTCAACAACCGACATTGAAAAAGGCAAGTGGGAACAAATTTCGTTTCAGCCAAGTTTGCACGACCATACCCTGTTTTTCGACGACGATGGAAAAACTTACATCATCTGGGGAAATGGCAAATTAATGATGGCCGAACTGGAACCTGATCTTTCAGGGGTGAAAGAAGGTACCGAACAGGTATTACTCGAAAATGCCAGTGCTCCGGCCGGCGAAAATATAATGCTGGGTGCCGAAGGTTCGCAACTCTTTAAGGTGAATAACAAATATTACCTTTTCGACATTACCTGGCCGCGAGGCGGAATGCGCACGGTTGTTGTTCACAGGGCGGATAAAATTACTGGTCCCTGGGAAGGTCGTGTGGCCCTTCAGGACAAAGGCGTGGCACAGGGCGGTTTAATCGATACTCCCGATGGAAAATGGTTCGCTTACCTCTTCCGCGATAATGGCTCGGTAGGCCGTATTCCGTACCTGGTACCTGTACAATGGGAAGACGGATGGCCCGTTTTGGGCGTCGATGGAAAAGTTCCCGAGGAGCTGGATCTGCCGGCAAGCAAAGGTTTAATTCCCGGAATTGTAAACTCCGATGAATTTACCCGCAAAAAGAACGATGCTGATTTGCCACTGGTTTGGCAATGGAACCATAATCCGGTGAACGAACTTTGGTCGGTTCGCGACCGCAAAGGATACCTGCGATTGACCACGGGCCGTGTTGACGAAAGCTTTGTTTATGCAAGAAACACACTGACTCAGCGAACTTTTGGCCCTGTGAGTTCAGCCAATACTTTAGTGGATGCTTCGAACATGAAAGATGGCGATTATGCCGGATTGTGTGCCTTACAAAGAAAGTACGGACAAGTGGGCGTAAAAATGACCGGCGGCGAGAAATATATTTACATGATCAGCAACGAAACCGATACCCCGGTTGAAATGGAAAGTCTGCCGCTAACACAAAACGAAGTGTATTTTAAAATCGACTGCGATTTCCGTGAACGAAAAGATATTGCCCGGTTTTATTACAGCCTCGACGGGAAAAAATGGACGGCAATTGGCGGCCCCCTAAAAATGGAATATACCCTGATGGAACATTTTATGGGCTATCGTTTTGGCCTTTTTAACTACGCTACGAAGAATACAGGAGGACACGTCGATTTCGATTATTTCAGAATCAATGATAAGATTTCAGCTGACACTTAGAATAGATAAACTGTATTATCAAAAAACTAAATTGTAAAACAATGAAACTTAAAACTTACGTTCTTCTACTGGCTGTCCTGTTGGTGGTTCAGTTAAATGGTTTTTCACAAGATCCTAATTTCCATATTTACCTCTGCTTCGGGCAGTCGAATATGGAAGGAAATGCACGTATCGAATCACAGGATACAGTTGATGTAAATCCTCGTTTTCAGGTGATGTCAACTATTGATTGTTCAGAATTGAACAGAACAAAAGGAAACTGGTACACGGCAGTTCCGCCTTTATGCCGTTGCAAAACAGGTTTAACGCCTGCCGATTATTTTGGTCGAACACTGGTGGAAAATCTGCCAAAACATATTAAAGTTGGTGTAATTAATGTGGCCGTGGGTGGTTGTAAAATTGCATTGTTCGACAAGGATAGTTGCGAATCGTATGTGGAAACAGCTCCATTTTGGATGAAGGGAATGCTCAAGCCTTACGACAACGATCCGTATAGCCGTTTGGTTGAAATGGCAAAGCTGGCTCAAAAAGATGGTGTTATAAAAGGTATTTTATTGCATCAGGGCGAGTCGAATACTGGTGATTCATTATGGACTGAGAAAGTAAAAGTGGTTTACGATAACCTGGTTGCCGATTTGGGTCTTCAGGCCGACAATGTGCCTTTGCTAGCCGGTGAAGTGGTTGCCGATGATCAGAATGGACAGTGTGCAAGTATGAATAAAATTATTGCCACGCTGCCCGATGTAATTCCCAATGCGTATGTAATCCCATCGGTTGGATGTCCGCAACGTGGCGACGGTCTGCACTTTACCGCCGAAGGTTACCGCATGTTGGGGAAACGCTATGGTTTACGAATGCTCTCCTTGCTTGAATACAAAAGTGCTGCGCCAAAGGTAATCAGAGGCGAGGGGGCTCCAAGGGCAATTGCGGGACAACGGAACTTCGGAGGAACAATGCTTCCCGGGGGACAACGCCCACCAAGACCTCGTCGTCCGGAACCGGAAATAAAAACCGTTTCGCTGGATGAAATTTCCATGAGCGATCCTTTTATTTTTCCTGATAAAACCACACAAACGTATTATTTAACCGGAACAGGTGGCCGCCTTTATAAAAGTAAAGACCTGAAAATGTGGACCGGCCCGTATTCGATAATCGACCTCACCGGAACCTGGATGGATGGCAACTTTGTTGCTGCTGCCGAGATTCACCAGTTTGGCGATAAATATTACCTGGCCGGAACCTGGAACGATCACGGTAACCCGATTGAACATGTTGCTCGCCGTTATACTGTGCCTACCAACCAATCTCAACTATTGGTAGCCGACTCGCCCGAAGGCCCGTACAAACCACTGGTTCAGGAATATGATTTTTGCCTTGGCCCACGCGATTGGGACATCATTGATGGAACGCTTTACGAAGAGAATGATACCGTGTACATGGTATTTGTACACGAGTGGACACAGCTGATTGACGGGACGATGGACTACATGCCGTTATCAAAAGATCTGACGCACCGAACTGCCGAACCTACCACAATGTTCCGGGCCAGTGAAGCACCCTGGTCGAAAGAAATGAACAGCATTGGTGAAGCTACTTTTGGTATGAAAATGCCGGGCTGGGTAACCGACGGACCTCAATTATTCAAAACACAAACCGGAAAACTGGGAATGCTGTGGTCGAGCTGGGGCGATAGCCGTTATGCCCAGGGTATTGCTTATTCTGAATCGGGAAGTATAAAAGGACCCTGGGTTCAGGAAGAAGATTCGTTTAAAGGCGATAACTCAGGCCACGGTATGATCTTTACAACGTTCGATGGCGAGCGGCTTTTTATCATTCACCATGCCGAAGAAAAAGGCCCCCGGAAACCTCAGATTTATAAAATCGACGACTCTGGAGATAAACTCATTCTGGGTAAAAGATACAAACTGTAATTCAAATCAATAAACCAATAAAATAATCATGAGAAAATTATATATAACATTGGCTGCAATCTTGCTTTGCAGCGTAGTTTCAGCTCAGTTTGCGGGCATCCAGCGCGGGCAAAAGCCCGAGCCTCTACCCGAAGGTTTTAAACCGGCTTCAACAAATACTTTTTTGGCACGTTATCCGGCGGTAAACGCCGAAACACGCGAAGCTATTTTTAAAGTGGTGGCACCTACCGCACAAAAAGTGCAGGTAGATTTGGCCGGGAAAAAATACGATATGACCAAAGATACCAGCGGTGTTTGGACCTGTACGTCGGATCCGCAGGTGGTTGGTTTTCACTACTATGCTATATTGATTGACGGTGTGGCTGTGATGGACCGAAACAGCGAAGCTTATTTTGGAAGCAACTGGGAATCATCGGGTATTGAAATTCCCGAAGGCCCCGAAGGCGATTACTACCGTTTTAACAAAAATATTCCGCACGGACAGGTTCGTTCCATTCATTACTGGTCGGATATCAATGGTTTGGAGCGCCATATTAACGTGTATGTTCCTGCCGAATACGAAGCTAATCCGAATAAAAAGTACCCGGTTTTGTATCTTGTTCATGGCTGGGGCGAAGATGAAAATGGCTGGTCGGTACAAGGCCACATGGCCAATATTATGGACGGATTGATTGCTGCCGGAAAAGCAGAACCTATGATTGTGGTGATGCCAAGCGGCGATATCAAAACCAATTCCGATGTACGCGAAGCTTCAGGAAATGTAACGGAGATATTTGCCAAAGATTTGGTGCCATATATCGATAAAACCTTCCGCACTAAAACCGACAGGGAAAACCGAGCCATGGCCGGATTATCTCGCGGTGGTTTCCAAACTACAATGACCGTATTCGCCAACATGGATCTGTTTGCGTGGATGGGAACATTCAGCGGATTTTTTGTTCGTGGTGATGCCGTTGATGCTTTTAACGGTGTGTTTAAAGATGCCGATGCATTTAACTCAAAAATGAACCTTCTTTTCATTAGCACTGGCACCGAAGAACGAAATCCGAAAGATCAGGTTATGGAACTTAAAGAACACGGTATAAATAATATCGTATTTCACGAATCTCAGGGAACAGCTCACGAGTGGCTGACCTGGCGACGGGCATTGAATGAATTTGCACCGCTACTTTTCAAATAATTGAAACATTCAATACTCAGGAAAATGTTTGATAAGAGCAACAAATTCATAAAACGAAGTCTGTTTGTTTTTGTAGGTGTTTTAGCCATTGGACTATTTATGGCCTTAAAACCTGCTGAAAATCAGACGCCGGTTTCTAAAATGCCAATCTACCTGAATACGGCATATTCGTTTGAGGAACGTGCCGCCGACCTGGTTTCGAGGCTAACACTGGAAGAAAAACAAAGCCTGCTTGGAAACAATATGGCACCTATACCAAGATTGGGCGTAAAAGCCTATAATACCTGGAGTGAGGCATTACACGGTGTATTGGGATTTGCCGATCCCGGTGCCGGGATTCAGGGACCAACATCTTTTCCCAATAGCGTGGCACTGGGCTCTGCCTGGGATCCTGAACTGATTCAGCGCGAGGCTGAAGCCATTTCCGACGAAGCACGTGCCATTAATGCCACCGGAACAAAAGGCCTTACCTATTGGTCGCCGGTGGTTGAACCGATTCGCGATCCGCGGTGGGGAAGAACAGGTGAATCGTATGGCGAAGATCCGTTTTTGGTGTCACAAATTTCAGCGGGTTTTGTTCGAGGTTTGATGGGGGATGACCCGAATTACCTGAAAACCGTGCCAAGTGCAAAACATTACCTGGCCAACAACAGCGAATTCGACCGACACGTAAGCAGTTCGAACATGGACAGCCGCGATATGCGTGAGTTTTACCTGGCTCCGTACAAAAAACTAATCGAAGAGGATGATTTGCCTTCCATTATGTCGTCGTACAATGCGGTAAACGGAGTGCCAACTTCGGCCAGCCCGTATTTCCTGGATACGATTGCCCGCAGAACTTACGGAATGAAGGGATACATAACCGGCGACTGTGCTGCCATTGAAGACATTTATACCGGACACTATTTTGTTGAAACCGGAGAAGAGGCAACTGCAGAGGGTTTAAAAGCCGGCGTTGATTCCGATTGTGGGAATGTGTACCAGCGCAGTACAATCGATGCCTATAATCAGGGACTGATTTCGATGGCTGATATCGATCGTGCATTGCTAAACATTTTTACCATTAGGATGAGAACCGGGGAGTTTGATCCGTCGGCACAGGTTCCGTATGCACTGTTCCCGCCAACAACCGTTAACTCGGAGGCGCACCGACAGCTGGCAAAAGAAATTGCCACAAAAACTCCGGTGTTGATGAAGAACGATGTGCTGGCAGCAACCAATAGGCAGGCACTTCCATTATTCCCAAAAGAGTTAAGTAAAATTGCTCTGATCGGGCCACAGGCCGACGAAGTGGAACTTGGCCCGTATTCCGGACGACCGGAAGCCGATAATATGATCACTCCACTAAAGGGAATTGAAAAATACCTGGAAGAAAAAGGCTATGATACAGAAGTAGTGCATAGTTCAGGAGGAAATACCTTAAGTAAAAGTAACCTGTTGTATGTGGCAAATTTTGAGCTTTATAAAAGCAACGGCTCAGTAAGTAAACATGATGCTACAAAATATTCTGCAGCCTCAGAAGGAATAACCGTGGGCTCAGGAATGGGCGAAACCGTGCAGGTAAGAACAATTGACGATGGCTCGTGGACAGCCTACGAAAATATCGATTTGGCGGATGTCGACAGCATGGGAATTGTGGTGAATATTCCTACTGAAGGTGGAATTATTGAAGTGCGGGTAGGTTCGCCCGATGGAAACCTGGTGGCAACATTAGAAGCCACCGTAGCCTCAGGAAAACGCGCCGGTGGTGTTTATGGCGGTGGAAGCCTGATGAAAATAAAGGTGAATAAACTGGGAGTAACCGAAGCGCAAACTTTGTATTTCTGTTACTCGGCACCTAACGATGCGCCAATTGATGAAGCAACCATTGAAACGGCTAAAAATGCCGATGTGGCTGTGGTATTTGTGGGCACCGATGAAAAAACAGCTACCGAAGAGGCCGATCGTTTAACCTTGTTGCTTCCGGGTAACCAGGTTGATCTGATTAAAGCCGTGGCAGCGGTAAATTCGTACACCATTGTTGTTATGCAAACGCTGGGATGTGTGGAAGTGGAGGAATTTAAACACCTGCAAAACATTCCCGGAATTATTTGGGTAGGCTACAACGGGCAGGCGCAGGGCGATGCCATTGCCAGCATTTTGTTCGGCGATGCCAATCCAGGAGGAAAACTCAATGCGACCTGGTACAAATCGTTGAACGATCTTCCGCCAATAACCGATTATACACTTCGCGGCGGAGCCAATAAAAATGGCCGGACGTTGTGGTATTTTGATAAAGATGTTTCTTACGAATTCGGATACGGCTTGTCGTATACCACGTTTGAATACAGTAATTTCAGGATCAGCAAAGGCCAAATCACACCAAACGATAAAATTACCATCAGCGTTGATGTGAAAAATACCGGGATTTACGATGGCGACGAAGTGGTGCAGGTTTACATGACAACTCCTGAAAGTCCCGCAGAACTGGAGCGCCCGATTAAACGACTGAAAGGGTTTCAGCGTGTTACCATTCCGGTGGGGCAGACCAAAACTGTTGACATCGACATCAACTGCGCCGACCTTTGGTTTTGGGATATGGAAGCGGATAAAATTTCCTACGATCAGGGAAAATATGTATTCGAAATCGGAACATCCTCAAAAGATATTAAGGGAACAGTTAGTGCCACTATGAGTGGAAAAGCTACTCCTGAAATAAAAACAGTTGTTACCGATTGTGGCACGGTGGTACTCCGAAAAGGAGAGACTGCACAAACCGGTGTTACCGCAGCTTTGACCGACGACAGTTTCTACAACATTTCGAAGGCAAAAGTGGTGTTCAGTTCCAATAATCCGCTTGTTGCTGAAGTGGATAAAAACGGAAAAGTTATGGCAACAGGAACCGGCGTTGCTACTATTTTTGCCCATGTAACGGTTGACGGAAAAACAAAATCCGACGACTTTGCGGTAAAAGTAATGCCCGATCTGAAAGCGGCATCAATTAAAGTAAACAACAAAGCGGTGAAAGGATTCAGCCCGGAAATGACTCAATACAGTTACCTGATGAAAAGCAGTTCGGACAAGGCACCTGTGGTTGAGGTCTCGGCAAACGATGCAAATGTTGAAGTGGCAGTTGAACAGGCTGATGGCGTGCCGGGAACAGCATCCATTGCACTGATCGATCACATCACTTTTGATAGAAATGAATATGCTGTGAATTTTGGTCTTGCATCAGAAAGCGACGAATTTAAAGCAGCAGAATTGGGTAAGCAGTGGAATATTGTTCGCGGGAATGAGGAAAACCTGAGCTTAACAAAACAAGCAGGTTCGCTGGTTATTACCAGTGCCAAAGGAGGTATTGCGGGCGAAAGTAACGATGCAGAGAATATGATTTTGCAGAGTGCGAACACCGACTGGACCATCGAAACGAAAATTGTTTGCTCGCGAAAACCAACAGGATTTTCTGAAAATGCAGGTTTGCTTGCCTATCAGGACGACGACAATTTTGTGAAACTGGTGTATAAGGCAAGTTTTGGCAGAAGAGGATTTGGCCGCGGGGCAGGAGAGCAACCCGGTGCTGTTGAACTCTCGGTTGAATACGGCGGCGATGAGAAATCCGCAGTGAATATCAGCATGGATGGAATCATAAAAGACAACAACACGCTGCTACTGAAACTGGCAAAAAAAGGAGATACTTACACCGCTTTCTGCTCAGCTGACGGAAAAAAATATGAAGAAGTTGGAACTGCCAGTGTTGTACTGAAAAATATTCAGGCCGGAATGCTGGTATGCGACGGTGTATTGCCTGCCCGCATGGCGCAATTCAGCAGGTTTATGCAGCAAGACAATCAGCCAAAATCACCGTTTGATGTGGCATTTGATTATTTCAGAATAGAAAACAGCGGATTAAAATAAATACTTTTTACATATTATGAGACGAAGAAACCTGATATCAAAACGATTACAAGCGCTGATAATCGTGCTTGCCTGTTTTGGTTTTGGGTTTTCTTTTTCTTCTGATTTTAATGTAAAAAAAGAAACGGACAACATCTCGGTTACAGCCTTTGGCGATGGATTTATAGCTGTTTCCGAAAATGGCTGTATTAACTGGATTGCAGGTGATGGCAAGATCGTTCAGTCGAAATCCATTCCGGATGTAAACTTTAGCACGATTGCTGCCAACAAGAAATACTTTATTTCAGCTGGCAACAATGGCGCAATTTATTATGCCAAAGAGGATTGCGATTTTAAACCAATCCATTCGGGAACAGTCAAAAACGTTAATTGCCTGACTTTATTCAAAAACAAAGTTTTGGCAGGCTATAATTCAGGAGAATTGCGAATCGGGTCTTTAGATCAAAAACTGGAATTTGCCAACGTGGAACTAACAGGAAACATTCTATCCTTATCATCAAATGAAGCTTATTGTTACGGACTTACCGACAAGAGCGAAATTTTTTATACCAGCAATGGAACAGAATGGAACGTAATTGATTTTAATGGAATGTACAGCGGGTATTACCAATCGTGTACGTTCAGTAAAATATTAGCTACACAAAATCAAATTGCAGTGGTGGGTGAAAATACCGATGGGGAACCTGTTTTGTATTTTTCATCAAAAGGAAGCGTTTGGACCGAACGTCCATTGGTGTACACCGATGAGGAAGGTTTTAAAGCCAAATTAAATGAAATGCCCCGTGATATTTTTTATGATGCAATGCACGATCAGTACCTCTTATTGCTGGCACAGGGCAAACTAATGACCATCCCGGCCTGCTCACATTGCCATCAGTTATACAAAATTACCGAGGCTGAAATCCAGGCGATTTCAGGAAATGATAAAAATATCATTCTTGTAGGCGAGAATGATTACATAAAACTAATAAGTACTGGGTTCCTCTGAGTTAGGGACGATGAAAACTAAACGTAAACGATAAATAATTGCCGGATAAATTCCGTCGAAATAATAACTAAACATATACACAAATCGAAATACCTTTTAAATAAACAATACTCCACTAGATTATGAATTTTAGACGATCAACATCCCTCATTTTAATACCGTTCGCGCTGTTCGCGCTGGCTTTTATTCCTCAAAGCCAAATGGCAAAGAAACCGATCTACCTTAACACGGCTTACTCGTTTAAAGAGCGGGCCATCGACCTTGTTTCGCGGATGACTCCCGAAGAAAAGCAAAGTCAGTTGGGAAATACCATGCCGCCAATTCCGCGGCTCGGCGTAAACCATTACGACGTGTGGGGCGAGGCACTTCACGGAATAATGGGCCGAAACAACAACAGCGGAATGACAGCCACTTCGTTTCCAAACAGTGTAGCCGTAGGTTCCACCTGGGACCCGGAGCTGATTAAACGCGAAACAAAAGTAATATCCGACGAGGCGCGTGGTTTTAACCACGACCTGATTTTTACGCTTACCTACTGGTCGCCGGTAATTGAGCCGGCCCGCGACCCGCGTTGGGGACGTACTGCCGAAACCTTTGGCGAAGATCCGTTTTTGGTTTCTGAAATCGGGAAAGGATTTATTCAGGGTCTGATGGGCGATGATCCCAAATACCTGAAAACGGTTCCCTGCGGAAAACACTATTTTGCCAACAATACCGAGTTTAACCGACACTCGGGCAGCTCAGACATGGACGACCGCGACATGCGCGAGTTTTACCTGCTTCCTTACCGCACGCTAATACGGGATTACAATTTACCTTCGATAATGACCGCTTATGGCGCTGTTAACGGCGTTCCGATGTCGGCCAGTAAATATTTGGTGGATACAGTTGCGCGAAAAACCTACGGAATGGACGGATACGTTACCGGCGACTGCGGTGCAATTGACGACATAGTACGCGGACATCATTTTACGGAAAGTTATGAGGAAGCAGCGGCGCTGGGTCTAAAAGCCGGTGTTGACACCGACTGTGGCGGCGTGTATCAGGCTCATGCCCTGGGTGCTTTGGAAAAAGGAATGATGACGCAGGCCGATATCGATAAAGCGCTGATTAATATTTTTACCACAAGGATGCGTTTGGGCGAGTTCGACCCCGCGGAAATTGTACCGTATGCAGGTATAAAGCCGGATATTGTGAATGATCCGGCGCACAACGATCTGGCCATTGAAGTGGCAACAAAAACACCGGTTCTGCTAAAAAATGAGGTGACAGTTGAACCTGCCGAAAAGGCATTGCCGCTGAATACCAAACACATCAAAAAAATTGCGGTGCTGGGGCCACAGGCCGATAAAGTGGAACTGGGCGATTACTCAGGGCCAATTGAACCTCATTTAAGTATTTCGCCGCTTTTGGGGATTCAGAATTATATAAAAGAACACAACCTCGACATCGAAGTGGTTTCTGCATCAACAGGAAACACGGATCGAAATACCGATTTTCTGACGATGAACCGTTTCTCCACCGTGCGTAACGGGGAAGTGGTGGCGGAATTTGATGCTACAAAATACGATGCTTCGGCACCCGGATTAATTGTGGCAGCCCGTTTTGGCCGCACCTCCATACGTGGCGTAAAAGATGGCGACTGGACAGCCTACGACAATGTGGATATTACCGATGTTGATTCCATCCGTTTTAACGTGGCGGCCTCGGGCAACGGTGGTTTGCTCGAAGTGCGTGTAAGTTCTGCTACCGGAAATATTCTGGCAACGCAAAAAATTGAAGCCGTTCAGCAAAGCGGAGGTTTTCCCGGATTTGCCCGTCCACAAAATGTGTCGGTAAAAATAAATACGCTGGGAATTACCGGGCCGCAAACACTTGTGCTGGTTTACCGCGAAGCCGAAAGTCCGGCTACCGATGCTGCAACTCTTGAAATGGCTGCTACTGCCGATGTTGTGCTGGTTTTTGTGGGAACCGATCAAAGTACCGGCCGCGAAGAATCCGACCGTTTTGCCATTACCTTACCCGGAAACCAGAACCAACTGATTGAGGCTGTTGCTGCCGAAAATCCAAACACCATTGTGGTGATGCAAACCATGGGAATGGTGGAAGTGGAGCAGTTTAAAAACAACCCGAATATTCCCGGAATTATCTGGACCGGCTACAACGGACAGGCACAGGGAACTGCCATGGCACGCATTTTATTTGGCGACGTAAATCCCGGCGGAAAACTCAATGTTACCTGGCATAAATCGCTAAACGATCTGCCCGGTTTTAACGACTACACCTTGCGTGGCGATGGCTCAAACGGAAGAACGTACTGGTATTTCGATAAACCGGTTTCGTATGAATTTGGCTATGGCTTATCGTACACCACTTTCGAATACAGCAATTTCGCCATCAGTAAAAATAAAATCACACCGCACGACAAAGTTACCCTTAGCGTTGATGTGAAAAATACAGGCGCAGTTGACGGCGACGAGGTGGTTCAGGTATATGTAAAAACACCCGACAGTCGGGCAGAACTGGAGCGCCCGATAAAACGTCTGAAAGGATTTAAGCGCGTTACTATTCCTGCAGGGCAGACAAAACGTGTTTCTATTGATATTGATTGCGACGACCTTTGGTTTTGGGATGCCGAAGCCGGTAAAATTACCTTTGATCAGGGACGTTATATTTTCGAAATAGGAGCATCGTCAAAAGACATAAAAGCCGAACTGGAGGCTGTTATGAGCGGAGAATACAAACCGGTATTAACAACTGTTGTTGCCGAAAGCGACAAGATGATACTTCGCCCGGGAAATACAGCTCAAACAAGTGTAACTGCTGCAATGTCGGACGATAATTTCTTCGATATTTCGAAAGCTGAAATTGAATACAAAAGCAACAACCCGGCGGTGGTAAGCGTGGATGAAAATGGTATAGTAACCGCTACCGGAGTTGGTGTAGCATCGGTATTTGCTTATGTAACCATCGACGGTGTAACCGAATCAAACAGCTATCCTGTAAAAGTTATGCCCGACCTCAATCCAAAATCAATTTTGGTAAACGGTAAACCCATCAAAGGTTTCAACAAAGACGTAAAAGCATACAGTTATCTGTTAAAAGATAAAACCAAGGTGCCTGAACTGGAAGCAACGGCTGGCGGAAAAGGAATTACTGTTGATATTCAGCAGGCAAAACAAATTCCCGGAACTGCCGTGGTGAAATTCATCGACAACATCACGCTCGAAACCAACACCTACTATTTCAATTTTGATGTGGAAGCAGTGAGCGACGAGTTTAACGGTGCAATTGGAAGTCAGTGGCAGTGGATCCGCGAAAATGCCGCCTCACTCAGCCTTTCGGCAAACGATGGCAGCCTGACCATTACCAGCGAAATTGGTGATGTTTCGGAAGGTACCAACAATGCCAAAAACATTCTGTTGCAAAGTGCCAATAACGATTGGACAGTGGAAACAAAACTGACGGCCTCACGCATGCCTTCTCAACCTGAAAATGCAGGGATTCTGGCTTACCAGGACGATGATAATTTTGTGAAATTCATGTTCCGGGCGGTTATAAAAACCACACGGCAAAGAGAGCCGCAACCCGGTACAATCGATCTGATGATAGAGGAAAACGGCATTGCAAAATCACTGGCTTCGTTCAACCTGAAAACTGCAATCACCGGCGATCAGGCCTTGGTGCTCAAACTCAATAAAAAAGGAAGCATTTACACCGCTTCGTATTCGCTGGATGGCGAAAATTTCGAAGAAATCGGTAAGGCAGATCTGGCATTAAAAGACATAAAAGCAGGCTTGATGACAGGCGACGGAATTATTACCGGCTATATGAAAAGCACCTACTGGTTTGATTCCGACACAACAAAACCGGATTCTCCGTTCAACGTGGCGTTCGATTATTTCCGGATTACAAACAGCGGACTAAAACAATAAAATATAAACTTTCAACAAACAAATTATGAAGTATCAAATTCTACCCATTTTAATGGCAATTTTCTTGACTGCCGGATTTTGTTTTACGGCCTGTAATTCAGAAACAAACAGCAATGAGAAACAGGTAGTTAAAACCACTCATGGTGAAATTTTGGGTGCATTTAGCGATAGCGTTTATGCTTTTAAAGGCATTCCCTACGCCAAAGCTGAAAGATTTATGCCTCCACAGGATCCTGATACCTGGGATGGAATTCGTGAATGTACTGACTTTGGACCCGTAGCCAGGCAGGTAGTACCCTGGTACCCTGATTCCGTTCAAAACGAAAAAGAACTGTTTAGTGTAAATGTTTGGACACAGGGAATTATGGATGGAAAAAAGCGTCCGGTAATGCTCTGGTTACATGGAGGTGGATTTCACACTGGCGCCAGCAACGATCCTATGACCTATGGTGAAGCCCTGGCAAAAAAAGGAGATATTGTTTTTGTTTCGGTAAATCACCGGTTGAATATCCTTGGATTTCTGGATTTATCGGCATGTGGCGAAAAGTATGCAAAATCGGCCAATGTGGGTATGCTCGACATTGTAAAAGCACTTGAGTGGATACAAAACAATATTGAGAATTTTGGAGGCAATCCCTCGGACGTAACCATTGTGGGCGAATCTGGCGGTGGCGGAAAAGTTGGTACGCTTATGTGTATGCCATCGGCAAAAGGATTGTTCAATAAGGCAATTATTCAAAGTGGAACCCTTATTAATACAATGACGAAAGAGAAATCGCAGGCACTTGGTCTGGCCGTTCTGGAAAAATTGGGACTTATCCCAAACGATGCAGAAAAGCTTGATACAATTTCATATCAGGATCTTGTAAAAGCAGGAAATGAGGCGATTGCAGAAATTTCCGGCATAAGAAGACCCGGTTCGCCAACCATGTTTGGCTTTGCACCTTCTGCTGATGGTGATGTATTGCTGCAACAGCCATTTAGCCCGGGGTTTGCCCATATTTCTAAAGACATACCCCTTATGATGGGCTCTACCTTAAACGAGCTAAAGAGAACTTTTTATGGCGAAAAAGACCTGACACTGGGACAGGCAAAAGAACGCTTAGCCAACCAATATGGTGACAAAACCGATCAATACGTTGAGCTGTACGCAAAGGCATACCCTGATTATACACCTCATGATCTTCTGTCTATCGATGATGTTTTCAGGCCTTTCACCATTCGAACCGCTGATGCAAGGGCTGAAGAATCAAATGCCCCTCTGTATGTTTATTTGTTGGCCTGGAAAAGTGCTGTAGATAACGCATCGAAAGGTTCTTTTCATGGTTTAGACATCCCTTTAGCCTTCAATACTGTTGATTTGAGAGCAGACTGGACAGGCAATACAGAAGAAGCCTGGGAATTGGCTGCCAAAATGAGCTCAGCATGGATAAACTTTATAAAAACTGGTAATCCCAATGTAAAAAATGTACTGCCGGATTGGGAACCCTATACCGCAGAAAACGGAGCTACCATGTATTTTGATAATGAGTGCAGAATTGTTAACAACCACGACAGGGAATTGATGAATTTCATGAAACCTGTTAATTAGTCGATTAAAATATTAAACCAAATAACATGAAGAAGAAAAAACGAATTATTTCATTGATCCTTTTGATTGCTGCCGGGCTTTGTAACGCACAAACGTCGTCGGATGTAGTAGAGGATTTCAAACCATCATCAGTAAATCAACCCGGAAAGGAATACCCGATGGTGAATTCCGAAGGCCGGGTTCGTGTTCAAATTTCTGCGCCTGAAGCTGAAAAAGTTCAGCTTGATATCAGTGCGGTGAAATACGATTTGGTAAAAGATGAAAACGGAGTGTGGACCGGCGAATCGGCACCACAGGATGTTGGTTTTCATTACTATCAGTTGTGGATTGACGGAGCTGCGGTTCCCGATCCAAACAGCCTGTATTTTTATGGAGCCAGTCGCTGGGGTAGTGGTATTGAAATTCCTTCCGACGATCAGGATATTTTTGCCCTAAAAGATGTTCCTCATGGCGATTTGCGCGAGGTACACTATTTCTCGGAAAGCAACAATAGCATGCGCCGGTGTTTTGTTTACACGCCTCCGGGTTACGACGAAAATCCTGAAAAACGCTATCCGGTGTTGTACCTGCAACATGGTGGTGGCGAGAACGAAACCGGATGGTCGAGCCAGGGGCACGCAGGTTTGATAATGGACAACCTGATTGCCGAAGGAAAAACCGTTCCGTTTATCATTGTTATGGACAACGGAACCTGGGCAATGCCACGTCCGCCACGTAACCGCGATGCCGGTGAACGGCCTGCACATTGGCCTCCTCAGGGTTGGGCCGATGGTTTTATGAACACCTTGCTGAAAGACATTATTCCGATGATTGATTCGAAATACCGCACGCTGGCCGATCAGGAGCACCGTGCCATGGCCGGCTTGTCGATGGGGGGCATGCAAACACGCATAATAACCCTGGCCAATCCCGACGTGTTTTCGCATGTGGGAATGTTTAGCGGTGGTAGCATCACCATGGAAGACATTGAGCAACATCCTGATTTTAAGAAAAATGTAAAACTGCTTTTCATTAGTTACGGAAGCCGTGAGATTGAAAATCCACGCCCAGGGCCATGGGGAGATCCAAAGGAAAATATGGAAGCACTTCAAAAAGCCGGTATGAACACCCATTTTTATGTGTCGCCCGAAACGGCCCACGAATGGCAAAGCTGGCGCCGCAGCCTTTATCAGTTTGCACCTTTATTATTCAAAAATTAAATAGTTAGATATCATGAAAAAATATATCTCAACCCTAATAGTGTTCTTTGTTTTCTCACTAACACTTTGTCTCGCTCAAAGCGAAAAGCCGGTCATAAAGGAAGACTTTAAACCCTCAGTTTTAAACCAACCCGGGAAAGAATACCCAATGGTAAATTCGCAGGGCTACGCGCGTTTCCGTATTGAAGCTCCCGAAGCACAAAGTGTGGTGGTAAGTCTTGGTTTAGGTGGAACAAGAGGCGGAACTCCGCTTGCAAAAAACGATGAGGGCGTATGGATGGGAACCACTGCCGGCCCAATGGACGAAGGTTTTCATTATTACCATGTAACCATTGATGGTGGTGTTTTTAACGATCCGGGAGCATTGAACTACTACGGTTCTGTACGTTGGGAGAGCGGAATCGAAATTCCGGCTCACGACCAGGATTTTTACGCGCTGAAAAATGTTCCTCACGGTCATGTTCAGCAGGTACTTTTTCCTTCGCCAAGTACCGAAACTTCGCGCAGGGCTTTTGTTTATACACCTCCGGGTTACGATAAAAACCAGTCAGAACGTTACCCGGTGCTTTACCTGCAACACGGCTGGGGCGAAGATGAAACCGCGTGGATGAACCAGGGGCGTGCGAACCTGATTATGGACAACCTGATTGCCAAAGGTAAAATCGATCCGTTTATTATTGTGAATACCTACGGAATGACCAACGAAATCAAATTTGGTGGCCTGCGCAATTTTGATATTACGCCGTTTCAAACCGTTTTGGTTGATGAACTGATTCCATACGTTGATGAGCATTTCCGCACGATTCCCGATCAGGCACACCGCGCTATGGCCGGCCTGTCGATGGGTGGTATGGAAACAAAAGATATCACTTTAAACAAACCGGAAGTGTTTTCGCATTATGCGCTGTTAAGCGGTGGTGTTTATGCTCCTGAAGATTTGAAAGACCATTCGAACCTGAAATTGGTATTTATCAGCTGCGGGAGTAAAGAGCGTCCAGAGGCGGTGAAAAATGCCGCTGCTACTTTAAAAGATGCCGGAATTAATGCGGTTTCGTATGTTTCGGAAGGTACTGCCCACGAGTTTCAAACCTGGCGCAGAAGTTTGTATCAATTGGCTCCGCTGCTTTTTAAAGAATAAGGTATGAAGAATACAATTTTATTTATTGCGGCTTTATTCATCAGCGGAATTTGTGCCGCTCAGGATGTGGTTGAGGATTTTCAACCGTCATCGGTAAATCAGCCCGGCAAAGAATTTCCTCAGGTGAATTCCGAAGGCCGGGTTCGTGCACAGATTTCGGCACCCGAAGCCAATAATGTGAGGCTCGATATTGGCGGCGTAAAATATGAAATGGTAAAAGATGAAAACGGTGTGTGGACAGGCGAATCGGAACCTCAGGATGTTGGTTTTCATTATTACCAGCTGAACATTGATGGCGCATCAGTTCCCGATCCCGGAACCAACTATTTTTACGGTGCCGGCCGCTGGGGAAGTGGTATTGAAATTCCAGCCGACGACCAGGATATTTACGCGCTAAAAGATGTTCCACACGGTTTGGTAAGCGAGCAAAACTATTTCTCAGAAATTACACAGGCATTTCGACGTTGTTTTGTTTATACGCCTGCCGAATATGCTGAAAATCCTGAAAAAAGTTATCCGGTACTTTACCTGCAGCACGGAAGTTTTGAAGACGAAACCGGATGGGCAAGTCAGGGACATGCCAATCGCATTTTGGATAACCTGATTGCAGCGCAGAAAGCGGTACCCATGATTATTGTTATGGACAATGGCTATGCTTTTAAACCACAAAGTTCAGGCGGCGGTCGTCCGGCGATGGTTTTCGAAGAAGTGATGATGAACGAAATCATTCCGATGATCGATAAACGCTTTCGAACAATTGCTGATCGTGAACATCGCGCTATTGCGGGCTTGTCGATGGGCGCCAATCAAACAATGCGGATTTGTATGAACAACCTCAATAAATTTGCGTATTACGGCGGTTTTAGCGGCACTTCAAATTACCCTAGTTCGGACGAAATTAATGTGGAAACGTTCTTAAACGGAGCCTTCAAAAACGGGAAAGCTGTAAATGAGCAGCTAAAAGTTTTATGGTTGGGTTTGGGAACCAAAGAACCCGAACCATTTCCCGGCTCAGTTGGTGCTTTCCGCAACATGCTCGAAAAACAAGGCATCGATTATGTGTATTACGAATCGCCCGAGACTGCCCACGAGTGGCAAACCTGGCGGCGCAGTTTGCATCAGTATGCGCAGTTGCTTTTCAAATAAAAACTGAAGAATGAACGACTTACTCAATAAAACAAATTTCAAACGAACAAAGCTGTTGCTGGTGTTTTGTTTACTGGCAGGTTTTGTTTCGGCGCAAATGCCCGAAAATGGCATTCCGGCACCTACCAACAACAACGCCAACCAGTGCCCGTGCATCATGCCAGATAACTCGGTGGTGTTTCAGGTAAAAGCGCCCAATGCCCAAAAAGTGCAGATCGACCTTGGTAAAAAGTACGACATGGAAAAAGGTGCAGATGGAATATGGTCGGTTCAAACAGAGCCTATTGTTCCCGGCTTTCATTATTACTTTTTGGTGATTGATGATGTGCCGGTAGCCGATCCGGCCAGCCAGTCGTTTTACGGAACCGGAAAAATGACCAGCGCCATTGATATTCCTGAAAAGGGAGTTGATTTTTACACGATAAAAGATGTTCCGCATGGCGCTTTAAGTTCGAAATACTACTATTCGGAATACACCAAAAGCTGGAGACGCCTCTTTGTTTATACACCTCCTGGCTACGATAAAAATACCCGCAAAAAGTATCCGGTGGTTTATATTCAGCACGGTGGCGGCGAAGATGAAACCGGCTGGGCTGTGCAGGGAAAAACCGACATTATACTCGATAACCTGATTGCCGAAGGAAAAGCAAAACCAATGATCGTGGTCATTTCGAACGGAAATGTTAGGGCACTTGGCGGAGGTTTTGGCGGTTACAGCAGCAAGGGAATGGCTCCTTTCAAAGAAGAAATGACGAAGAATATTGTTCCGTTTATCGATACAAATTACCGCACGCTGGTTGGTGCTGAGAATCGTGCTATTTGCGGACTCTCAATGGGAGGCGGGCAATCATTTTATGTGGGATTGGAAAGTCCTGAATATTTTGGCGCTGTTGGTGTATTTAGCACCGGACTGTTTGGGGGAATCAGAACCTCGGGAAGTGGTTTTGATGCCGAAAAAGAAATTCCCGGACTTTTATCCGAGTCTGAAAAATTCAATAAAAACCTGGAGTTATTCTATATTTCGTGTGGCGAGCAGGACATGCGGATTGAACATACCAAAAAGGCGGTAAAAACTATGCGTGATAACGGCCTCGAAGTAGAGTTTAATTCTTTTCCCGGCGACCATGAATGGCAGGTCTGGCGAAAGTCCTTACACGATTTTGCATCAAGAGTATTTCAGTAAAAAAACTAAAATCTAAATTATGAAATGTACAAAACATCTGTTGCTGGTTTTTATAACTGCTTTGTTGGTGTCCCCACTAGTTTCACAAGCACAGCAGGCCAATGTTAACCTCGATTATAATCCGCAAAAAGACACCGAAGGATTGATTCCTTTTAGTGCGCCTTTAAATTCGCCCGAAGTGCACGACGACCATATGGTGACTTTCCGCTTAAAAGCACCCGAAGCCAAGGTTGTTACCATTACCGATGGAACAATTCTTTCGGCACTTGGCAGAGGTCGTGAGCCACTTCCGCTCGAAAAAGGAGAAGATGGAATTTGGTCGGTAACCGTGGGGCCTTTTAAACCCGATATGTATGCTTACCATTTTAACGTTGATGGCATGCAAATTTGCGATCCGAGCAATACAGTGGCTGCTTTTACGGCCATGCCGCCTTATAGTCAGTTGATAGTCCACGGCGACAGCCCGGCGTATTACGACGCCAAAAACGTACCTCACGGAAACGTTACGCGCCACATTTATCATTCGGATGTTACCAAAGGCGAACGCGAAATGTATGTATATATACCTCCGGGTTACGATGCATCTAAAAAATATCCTGTACTTTACCTTGTGGGCGGTAGTGGCGAATTGCCATCAAACTGGATTTACGATGGTCGTGCCAACCTCATTCTGGATAATTTGCTGGCCGAAGGGAAAGCGAAACCGATGATTATCGCTATACCAAACAACCAGGTCATTCACCGAAACCATCCGCAGCATACCGAACTCACTTTCGATATTTTTGAAAAAGAACTGCGTAACCATGTTATTCCTTTGGTGGATGCAAGTTACAGCACCATTCAAAATCCAAAAGGACGCGCGATTTCAGGTTTGTCGATGGGCGGACGACACAGTATGTTTATCGGCTTCCGTTCGCTCGATTTGTTCGCGAATTTTGGAATTTTAAGTGCCGGAGATGTAACCGCTGAAACTACACTTGAACATTTTCTGACCGATCCGAAGGTAAACGACAAAGTAGATTATCTTTTTATCGGACAGGGAACGGAAGAAGCCAAAGGATTTTTTAGCCGGCGGGTTGATGGATTGTGTAAGGCGCTCGACAATCACAACATCGAATACGAATATTATGTGGGCGGCAGTGGTGGCCATGACTGGTCAACCTGGAGGCACTTGTTGTATTACAGGTTTTTGCCAAATCTTTGGAAATAGCAAACAAAATAATATTTACCCTTCGATTACGCTCAGGGTGACCGTCAGGCTGAGCGTAGTCGAAGTCTGATAATACAAACTAAAAGACTGAAATTTAATAGCTATCAATAATGAAAAAAACATTCTATTTAATTGCAATCGCAATCATCGTTATTATGAATGCTTGTTCTCAGCTTCCTCCCGAGCAGGTGAAAGTTGAGCAGGGAATTGTAGAAGGAACCATTGAAGATGGACTTCGGGTTTTTAAAGGCGTACCGTTTGCCGCACCTCCGGTTGGCGATTTGCGCTGGAAAGCTCCACAACCTGTCGAAAAATGGGAAGGCGTAAAAGAAACCAAAGAATTTGGGCCATCTCCCATGCAGGGGGGTAATCCTCCGGCCGGAAAAAGCGAAGACTGTCTGTACCTGAACATCTGGACTCCGGCCATGTCGGCCGAAGAAAAACTACCCGTGTTGGTTTGGATTTACGGCGGTGGTTTTAGTGGCGGCGCAACTTCCTATTACGACGGAACGACACTGGCAAAAGAAGGAGTAGTTTTGGTAAGTGTTGCTTACCGTGTAAATCAGTTTGGCTTTTTGGCGCATCCTGAACTGAGTGCCGAAAGCCCAAACCATGTTTCAGGAAACTACGGAATTCTCGACCAGATTGCCGGTTTACAATGGATACAGGATAACATTGCTGCTTTTGGTGGCGATCCTTCGAAAGTGACCATTTTTGGCGAATCGGCCGGAGGTATTTCGGTAAGTATGTTGTGTGCATCGCCTTTGGCAAAAGGCCTGTTTAGCGCTGCCATTTCGCAAAGTGGCGGTTCGTTTGGGCCAACCCGTCCAACAACTTTCCCGGGCGAGAACATGAAAACGCTGGAAAAAGCAGAAGCCGAAGGGGTGGAGTACATGCAAAAAGCAGGTGTTTCCAGTCTGGCTGAACTTCGTGCTTTGGATGCCGACGAAGTGCCAAGCGGTTTTGGTATGGCCGGCGGATGGCCAATTGTTGATGGATTTGTAATCCCCGACGATCAGTATAAACTGTACGAAGAAGGAAAATACAACGATGTGCCTGTGCTTATCGGTTACAATTCGGATGAGGGAGCAAGTTTCTCGCGCGAAAGAGAACCCGAACAATATTATGCCGGGGTACGAACACGCTACGGAAAATTTGCTGACCAGTTAATTGAAGCTTATCCTGCCGGTGAAAACACGGTTCCTAAAACCGCACGCGACCTGGCTCGCGATGCCGCTTTTGGCTGGCATACCTGGAGTTGGGCACGTTTGCAATCGGAAACCGGACAATCGGATGTGTATCTGTACTATTTCGATCAGCATCCCGATTATCCTGAAGATTCTCCTCGTTACGGTTATGGCTCGCCTCACGGACAGGATGTTGCTTTTGTTTTCGGTCTGAATCCGGAAGATCAGCATGAGAACGAGTCTGATCTGGCTCTTTCGGAAGTAATGGTTGATTACTGGACCAACTTTGCAAAATACGGTAACCCGAATGGCGAAGGAGTTCCTGAATGGCCGGCTTTCAGCAACGAAAATCGCGATGTGATGTACCTGAAAGGAGCAACACCTTTTGTGGGCGAGGTTCCAAGTGCAGCATCGTTAGAAGTGCTTAACGAGTACTTTGAGTGGCGACGTTCGCCCGAAGGCAAAGAATGGGTAAATAGCCTGGAATAATTATCGAAGTATAAATTATAAATCAGAATTAAAATGAAGAAAATACACCGAGTTTTATTTTTACTTGTTGTGTTGGCAGCTGTGTTTGCCAATAAAATTATAGCACAGGAAAGTGCTTCGCGAATTGTTGAAGACGGCGGAACCGGAAAATACAAAGCCATTATGATTTCGGAGTCGTCGTTGGCTACACACACTGTTTTCCGGCCTCAGGATTTGAGCGCTTTTGGCAAGAAAAATAAATTACCAGTTATTGCCTGGGGAAACGGAGCCTGTGCCAACTCGCCCTGGGAGCACATTAACTTTCTGAATGAAGTGGCATCGTACGGATTTTTGGTGATTGCCATTGGCCCGATGCCGGCGGAAGGTGAGCAAGGCGGTGGCCGTTCGCAATCGTCGCAATTAACCGATGCCATCGACTGGGCCATCGCGCAAAACAGCGACAAAAACAGTCCGTATTACAAAAAAGTAGATGTGAAAAACATTGCCGTTAGCGGAATGTCGTGCGGAGGGCTGCAAACCCTTGAAATGGCTCCAGACCCGCGTGTAACCACCACCGTGGTTTGCAACAGCGGCGTTTTGCCAACGCCAAACGGAGGTATGCCGGGAATGCCGGCTTTGGAAAAAGAAGACCTGAAAAAGTTACATACGCCCACGCTCTACCTTTTGGGTGGTGAAACCGATATTGCCTACAATAACGGAATGGATGATTACAAACGTATAAACCATGTACCGGTATTTGTGGCAAATCTGGATGTGGGCCATGGCGGAACCTATCGTGAACCACACGGAGGCGAATTTGCAAAAGTGGCAACAGCCTGGTACCAGTGGCAAATGAAAGGCGACAAAGAAGCCTCGAAAATGTTTGTTGGCGACGACTGCGGCTTGTGTAACGATGATGAATGGAAATTTGAATCGAAGAACCAGGACTTTTAACGTGTAAAAAATGTAATTCGAATCAACTTGTACAAGTTCTGTTCGAATTATTCCGGAGCCCCTTATAAGGTTTACCTTGTAAGGGGCTGTTGTTTAGTTTCTTTTATGCAGCACGGTTTGTGTCTTGTTTTCCCTTTGCAATTCCTTAGTTTTTCAAATATTATCTAAAATTGAAATTGAATTATCTAAAATATAATGCCAGTCAACTGATTCAGCGGTACATTTAACTTTAGAAATTAACGGTGAATTCTGTCTGGTTTTTAGTTGGGCATAATACAGCGTTGACTATAATTTTTAAGAGACTAAATCAATTTTTACTAAATCAATTGAAGACGGTGAAAAGTTACATTCTTGCAATATTTTTTATTCTTATTATTGGCCCAGTCACGGCTCAACAAAATCAACTAACAAGTCCTGATGGAAAACTTGTTGTTGCTGTTCAGATCAAAAACGGGCTACCTGTTTACAGTGTTTTGTTAAACGATAAAACTTTTATCGAAGAATCTCCGCTTGGAATGGAAACCAACATTGGTGATTTTACACAGGAACTTACCCTTTCCGAATCGGTTAAAACAAATAAAATAAACGACTCATACGAACTCCGAAACATCAAGCAAAGCAAGGTAGATTACGCGGCCAACGAAGCTGTATTTTCGTTTCTGAAAGCTGATAAAACAGTTTTTGATGTTGAGTTTCAGGTAAGCAACAACAATATTGCCTTTCGTTATAAAGTGTATCCGCAAAAAGAAACCCGCAGTTGTGTGGTAAACCGCGAATCAACAGGTTTTGTATTCCCCGACGGAACTACCACCTTTTTGTGTCCGCAAATGAAACCCATGACCGGTTTTGCACGTACCGCGCCAAGTTACGAAACCGATTATACGCCCGATGATGAAATGGGTAAAAACGGATGGGGATTTGGTTACACTTTCCCTTGTTTGTTTAAGGTGAACGATGCCGGTTGGGTGTTGATTTCGGAAACAGGAGTTGACAGCCGCTACTGCGCCAGCCGCCTGGTTGGAAACGAAGACAAAAGCTACTCGATTGGCTATCCTTTACAGGAAGAAAATAACGGAAACGGCACCAATACCGCCGGAATTCCCTTGCCCGGATACACGCCGTGGCGAACCATTACCCTTGGTGAAACGCTGGCGCCAATTGTTGAAACCACCATTCCTTTTGATGTGGTGGAGCCACTTTACGAAGCTTCACAAGAATATGAATACGGAAGTGGCAGCTGGAGCTGGATTATAAAAATGGATGGCGCAACCACTTTTGACGTTCAGAAAGAATACATTGATTTTAGCGCTGCCATGGGCTACGAAACGATTTTGGTAGATGCCTTGTGGGATACGCAGATCGGTCGTGATAAAATTGAGGAATTGGCGAAATATGCTGCATCAAAAGATGTAGCCTTGTATTTGTGGTACAATTCAAACGGTTACTGGAATGATGCACCGCAGGGGCCACGTGGTATTATGGATAATACCATTATCCGACGCAAAGAAATGGCCTGGATGCAAAGCATTGGAATTCGTGGTATAAAAGTCGATTTTTTTGGTGGCGACAAACATGTTACCATGAAATTGTACGAAGACATTTTGTACGATGCCAACGATTACGGCCTGTTGGTTGTTTTTCACGGTTGTACCTTGCCGCGTGGCTGGGAACGCATGTTTCCGAATTTTGCCTCTGCCGAAGCGGTTCGTGCCAGCGAAAACCTGCATTTCGGGCAACACAGCTGCGACATTGAAGCTTTAAACGCTTGTTTGCATCCCTTCATCCGTAATGCCGTTGGCAGCATGGATTTTGGCGGAAGCGCCCTGAACGAGTTTTACAATGCCAACAATACGCCCGGAAGAGGAACAAAACGAATGACTTCGAATGTTTATGCGCTGGCCACAGCTGTTCTCTTTCAAAGTGCAGTGCAGCATTTTGCGCTGGCACCCAACAACCTTACCGATGCCCCCGAATGGGCCATAAATTTCATGAAAGAAGTACCCACCACCTGGGACGAAGTACGTTTTATCGACGGTTACCCCGGGAAATACGTGGTACTGGCGCGCAGAAAAGGCGATGCCTGGTATGTGGCCGGTGTTAACGCACAAAAAGAAACCCAGGAGTTAACGATAAAACTGCCCATGATAGCTGCCGGAAGTAGCTACCGGATTTACAGCGACGATGCCGCATTGAATGGAAAACTTGAAACAGAACGATTCCCTAAAAGCCAGGAACTAATAGTTTCAATTCCGGGTAATGGCGGGCTACTAATCGTGAACCAGAAATAGAAATCGACAAAAAGAAAATTAACGAGAATGATCAAGTTACTGACAGCACTTTTTGCCTTTGTTTTAATAAGTACAGGAGTTAATGCCGAAGATGGACACAACCTTTGGTTGCGAGCCAAAAGCGCGATCCCGGTTGAGGTAAAGTGCTCAAAAAAATCGCCCACCATCAACATTGCAATTAACGAACTAACGAATGGCTGGCGGGGAAAAGCCGGCCAGGTTATTGAGTTGAAAATTGTAAAAGATAAATTGTTAAAAGAGGATGGTTTTCGATTAAGTGAAAATAGCATTCAGGCAAAAACTGATGCCGGCCTTTTATACGGTGCTTTCGAAATTTTACGCAGGCAACAAACCGGTGCATCAATAACGGAAGAGATTGTAAATCCTTCGTATAATTTACGTTTGCTGAACCACTGGGATAACCTGGATGGAAGCGTTGAACGTGGTTACGCCGGTCGTTCCATTTTCTGGCGTGGAATCAATTCGCTGGAGGTATCCGCAGAAGATATAAAGCTTTGGAAAGAATATGCCCGGGCCAATGCTTCGTTAGGAATTAATGCAACAGTGCTGAACAATGTAAATGCTTCGCCAACCGTGCTAACCAAGCCTGTTCTGGAGCGGGCAAAAGCAGTTGCCGATGTGCTGCGTCCTTACGGAATAAAAACGTATCTGGCTGTAAATTTTGCTTCGCCTGAAGTAATTGGTGGCCTCGAAACTGCCGATCCACTTGATCCCGAAGTGCAAGCCTGGTGGAAAGAAAAAGTAAAAGAAATATATGATTTGATTCCCGATTTTGGTGGGTTCCTGGTAAAAGCAAACAGCGAAGGACAACCCGGACCGCAAAACTTTGGGCGCACTCATGCTGATGGTGCCAATATGATGGCTGAAGCACTCGAACCTTACAAGGGGATTGTAATGTGGCGGGCTTTTGTTTACGATCCATCGGATGAAGACCGGGCCAAACAAGCCTACAATGAATTTATGCCGCTTGATGGACAATTTCACGACAATGTAATTATTCAGGTAAAAAACGGCCCCATCGATTTTCAGCCACGCGAACCCTTTAGTCCGCTGTTTGGAGCAATGAAACAAACAACTGTAATGCCCGAGTTGCAGGTTACCATGGAATACCTGGGGCAATCGGTGCACCTGGTTTTTCTGGCTCCCATGTGGGAAGAATTTCTGAAAAGTGAAACCTGGCAGGAAGGTGCAGGCAGTACGGTTGCCCGTTGCACCGATGGCAGTCTTTTTAATCAGAAATACAGCGCTATTGCCGGCGTTGCAAACATTGGCCTTGATGCCAACTGGTGTGGTCACGATTTTGCGCAAGCCAACTGGTATGCGTTTGGTCGCCAAGCCTGGAATCATTCAATTACCAGTGCACAAATTGCCGACGAATGGTTGAAACTTACCTTCGGGCCACAAAATTCAGCTGAAGAAACAAGCGCTTATGATCTGGAGTGGGATCTGTCGTTTTTGCAGCCCGTAAAACAAATGATGCTCAACAGTCACGAAGCAACCGTAAATTACATGATGCCTTTGGGATTACACCATATTTTTTCGGCACATGCACATTATGGCCCTGGTCCCTGGTGGGCTCCGGAAGGTATGCGGCCCGACTGGACACCACCGTATTATCACCAGGCCGATTCGTTTGGGATTGGATTCGACCGTACGGCTTCGGGCAGCGATGCAATTCGTCAGTACCACGAACCGCTTGCCAGTCAGTTAGCCGATGTGAATACCTGTCCCGAGGCGTTTTTGCTTTGGTTTCATCATGTTTCGTGGAATCATAAAATGAAAAATGGCCGAACGCTATGGAATGAGCTATGCTATCGCTACGACGAAGGAGTGAAACAAGTGCGCGAATTTCAACGGATTTGGGATAAAGCAGAGCGTTTTGTCGATGCCGAACGATTTGCAGCCATTCAGCATAAACTTACAAAACACAGCCTGGATGCACAGGAATGGAAAGATGCCTGTTTGCTGTATTTTCAGCAATTCAGCAAACAGCCAATTCCGTATGAACTGGAGCGCCCACTTTATAACCTGGATGAGCTGCTCGAACGCGACGAACAGCGGATTCGGCAAAGTGAATAGCCGGGAAACTATATGAAGAGACCCCTTGTAAATATTCTTGATTGTAGATAATTATACCGAATAAAAACCAATAAAATGAACTTAAAAAAATACTTTACCCTTGCCATAATCAGTGCCGCGTCGGCGTTTACGGTTTGGGCGCAAAATCCGGTAATCCGAGATCAGTTTTCGGCTGATCCGACGGCACGTGTAATAAACGGGAAAGTGTATGTTTTTCCATCGCACGACATTCCGGCTCCGCCAAATAAAAACCTGCGCGAGAACTGGTTTTGTATGCCCGATTATCACGTTTTTTCATCAGAAAACCTTAGCGATTGGACCGATCATGGGGTAATTGTTAGTCAGAATAAAGTGCCGTGGGTAGATTCAACGTCGTACAGCATGTGGGCTCCTGATTGTATCGAGCGTAACGGAAAGTATTATTTCTATTTTCCGGCCAATAAAAATGTAGCTGGCCCCAACGGCCGCAAAGGTTTTGGAATTGGAGTTGCCATTGCCGATAACCCGGAAGGACCTTATGTTCCCGAGGAAAATGCCATTGAAGGAATTTTTGGTATCGATCCGAATGTTCTGATCGACAAAGACGGGCAAGCCTATTTATATTATTCGATGGGCAACATTTATGTGGCAAAACTAAAAGAGAACATGACAGAGCTGGCTACTAAGCCGGTTGCCATTGCCAATTTACCCGAAAAAGGGATGAAAGAAGGACCTTTTGTTTTTGAGCGAAATGGAAAGTACTACCTTACTTTTCCTCACGTGGAAAACGATACCGAACGACTGGAGTACGCCATAGGTGACAGTCCCGAAGGCCCGTTTACCATGACCGGAGTAATTATGGACGAATCGGAAACTGGCTGCTGGACCAATCATCACTCGATGATCGAATACAACAATCAGTGGTATTTGTTTTACCACCACAACGATTATTCACCTCACTTTGATAAGAACAGATCGGTATGCATCGATAGCTTGTTTTTTAATGCCGATGGAACCATTCAAAAAGTTATTCCAACAAAACGAGGCGTAGGAATTACTGCCGCATCCGGTAAAATTCAGCTCGACCGTTACAGCGCGATAAGCGAAAATGGCGCGACAATAGCTTTTAACGACACTACAAATACTTTTGCAGGTTGGAAGACCACGCTGGCCAATAAAGGTGCCTGGGTTTCATACAACAAGGTAAAATTTGAAAAGAAGAATACTGGGAAAGTTGTTGTGAATGCCGGTGCATTAAATGGTGGAAAAATAGAACTCAGAATTGATGCGGTAGATGGCCCCGTGCTGGCAGAAATTAGTGTGCCGGAAGGTAGTGAAATGACGGTATCAAAAACAAAAATAAGCAAAGTTAAACCCGGTATTCACAATATTTTTGTGGTGGCGGCGAACGATAATCCGGTGGAGATTGACTGGATAAGTTTTGAGTAGAACAAGAAGAAATTTCTCTTTGTAAGAAGATGGTTAATAATCTGGATAGATGAAAAGATTTGTATTTTTAATATTTATTGCCTTTTGTGCCTGCGCACAGCAACAACCCGAAGACGAAACTTTACTTAAGCTTCGTTTCGATGAGCCAGCTGAACAATGGGTTGAAGCACTTCCGGTTGGAAACGGCCGTTTGGGGGCGATGATTTACGGTAACCCTGAGAACGAAATTATTCAGTTAAACGAGAATACGATTTGGGCCGGGGAACCTAACCGAAACGATAATCCCGATGCCAAAGCAGCGTTGACAAAAGTGCGTAAGTTAATTATCGATGGAAATTACAAAGAAGCTCAGGATATTGTAAATCGTGATTTTATTACCAAAAAATCGCACGGAATGCCTTACCAAACGGCAGGCAATCTGAAGTTGAATTTTGAAGGGCACAAAGATGTTAGCAACTATTCGCGCGAATTGAACATCGAAAAGGCTGTGGCTTCAACTAGCTACCGGGTTGGCGAGGTAAACTACAAAACAGAAATATTCTCATCATTCCCCGACCAGGTTATTGTAGCCCATATTTCTGCGGACAAATCAGGTGCTTTGAATTTTTCTGCAACGCTCGACCGGCCTTCAAAAGTAACGGTTACTACACGAGGAAACGACGAGTTGGTTATGACAGGTGTTACCAGTAGCCATGAAGGCGTAAAAGGTGCTGTTGAATTCGAAACCAGGGTGAAAATAATAAAAGATGGTGGCGAAATAACTGCCGATGAATCGGTGCTGACCGTGAGCGAAGCAAAAGCGGCTACCATTATTGTTTCGATGGCCACCAATTTTAACAACTACAACGATATTAGCGGAAATGCCGGCGAACGCGCAACCAATTATTTGGAAGCTGCGATTGAAAAGAGTTACAAGGATTTGTTAAAAGATCATATTGCTGATTACCAGCGCTATTTTAAACGGGTTGATCTTAATTTGGGGAAAACCGAATCGGTAAACAAAACAACGGATGTGCGGGTGGAGGAATTCGCAACAACCAACGATCCGCAACTGGTGGAGCTTTATTTTCAGTTTGGCAGGTACCTGCTCATTTCATCGTCGCGCCCCGGAGGGCAGCCCGCCAATTTGCAGGGAATCTGGAACGACCAGTTAATGCCACCCTGGGATAGTAAATACACGGTAAACATAAATGCCGAAATGAATTACTGGCCGTCAGAAATTACCAACCTCAGCGAATTAAACGAGCCGCTGGTGCAGATGGTAAAAGAATTGTCGGAAACCGGCCAGAAAACCGCGCAGGATATGTACGGCGCCAATGGCTGGGTACTGCACCATAATACTGATATCTGGCGGATTAACGGGCCGATTGACGGCGCTACCTGGGGCATGTGGTTAATGGGCGGTGCCTGGTTGTCGCAGCATTTGTACGATAAATATGCTTTTAACGGAGATGCCGAATACCTGAAAAGTGTTTACCCGGCTATGAAAGGAGCAACATTGTTCTTCCTCGATTTTTTGATTGAAGAACCTGAAAACGGCTGGCTGGTGGTTTCGCCTTCTGTTTCGCCCGAAAATACGCCGGCAGGCCACGGTTCAAACATTGCTGCCGGCACAACCATGGATAACCAGCTGCTTTTCGATTTGTTTTCGATAACTGTTAAAGCTGCTGAAGTACTGGAAACGGACACTGCATTGGTAGAAAAAATTAAGGCCGCTATGCAGAAATTGCCACCCATGCAAATTGGCAATTGGGGCCAACTGCAGGAGTGGATGTACGATTGGGATAATCCCAACGATCATCACCGGCACGTATCGCATTTATACGGACTTTACCCTTCCAACCAGATATCGCCTTATCATTCGCCCGAATTATTTGAGGCTGCACGCACTTCGTTGGTAGCCCGCGGCGACGAATCAACCGGCTGGTCGATGGGATGGAAAGTAAATCTATGGGCACGTTTGCTCGATGGCGATCATGCCTACAAACTCATTACCGACCAGCTAAAACCTGTTTCGCGAAGTGGACGAAGAATGAGTGGCGGAACTTACCCGAACTTGTTTGATGCGCACCCGCCTTTCCAGATTGACGGAAACTTTGGTTGCACTGCCGGCATTGCCGAAATGCTGATGCAAAGTCAGCACGGAGCCATTCACTTGCTTCCGGCGCTTCCATCAAAATGGAGAAAAGGATCGGTGAGCGGATTGGTGGCTCGCGGAGGTTTTGAAGTGGACATAAAGTGGGAGAGTGGTGAAGTACAAAACGCGATTATTCGATCAAAACTGGGCGGAAATTGTCGCATTCGTTCCTACGTTCCTTTAACCGGCGAAGGTTTGAAAGACGCTACCGGCGAAAATTCTAATCCGTTTTATTCCGTAGCCAAAATAATGGAACCAAAAGTAAATACCGAAGCATTGAAACTGCCGGAGTTGAGAAAAGTATATGCGTATGATTTGGAAACAATTGCCGGGGAGGAAATACTTCTCCAGAAATTATAAATAAGGAAAATGGAATATAACTTGAAAATTACAATGAATAGGAAAATGATAAGAACACTGTGTTGCTTTATTACAGGATTATTGCTGTTACCGGCAACCAATATATTTGGCCAGCAGAAAGACGAAAAACAAGGGGCCTATCATACCGGCAAGTACCCAAATCTTTTTGCTGAAGCCGGCTATGCGCAAAAAGATATCGATGCGAAACTGAAAAAAGCCTATAACGATCTTTTTGAGGGGCCCAATCGTATTTATTTCGAGGTGGAAGATTCGTTGGCTTACGTTTCGGATATTAAAAATAACGACGCACGCACCGAAGGCCTTTCGTATGGTTTGATGGTGGCAGTTCAGCTGGATAAAAAAGAAGTGTTTGATAAACTTTGGCGATGGAGCAAAAAGTATATGCAGCATCAGTCGGGGCCGCGCGAAGCCTACTTTGCCTGGAGCGTTAACCCGGAAACCAACCGACTGAACTCAGCAGGCTCAGCTTCGGATGGCGAGCTCTATTTTGTAACCTCGCTGTTGTTTGCATCGAACCGTTGGGGCAACGAAACCGGAATTGACTATTACGCCGAAGCACGCCGTATTTTAGATGCCATGTGGGAAAAAGACGGTTCCAACAGAGTAAATCATATTATCAATGTGGAGCACAAGCAAATAAGTTTTGTTCCCGAAGGCGATGGGTACAACTGGACCGACCCATCGTATCATGTGCCGGCATTTATGGAAGTGTGGGCCGATTTTGCCAACGATGGTCACGAGCAATTTTACCGCGATTGTGCCGATACGGCGCGGGTTTTTCTGCATCGCGCCTGCCATCCGGTAACCGGTCTGAATTACGACTATGCCAATTTCGACGGCTCGAAACACGATGCCCGCTGGATGCCGCAGGCGTTTCGCTACGATTCGTGGCGCGTACCCATGAATATTACCATGGATTACATTTGGTTTGGCAAAGACAAAAACTGGCAGGAGGATTATGCCGGCCGCTTCCAGGGATTTTTGCGCTCGGAGGGTATTAACGACTTTGTTGATCAGTACAATCCCGACGGTACTGAGCCGGAATGGATACTTCAGGCTGGCGGATTTCGGAAACTGCGCCATTCGCTGGGATTAATTTCTACTTCGGCAACACTTTCGATGGTTAATGATGTTGATCCTGAATTTGATTTTGTACATAAAATCTGGAACGCCAAACTGGAACCCTACGAAGATGGCTACTTCGATCCGTATTACGATGGTTTGCTGTACCTGTTCAGTTTAATGCACCTAAGTGGAAACTACCAGGCAATTTTACCTGGTGTTACGGAATAAGCTGATAAAAATGAATTAAACTTTGAAAAATAAAAACTGAATAAACAATGATGACAAAAATGAAATCAATACTGGCCATTTTGTTATTGGCAAGTTCAAGCGTACTGTATGGACAAACATCAATTACTCTGTATCCCGGTCAGGCTGAATCAAAAATCAGCAAGGAAATATATGGCCATTTTGCCGAGCATTTAGGCCGCTGTATTTATGGTGGAATATTCGTTGGCGAAGACTCAGAAATCCCCAATACCCGCGGTTTTAGAGATGATGTTACCGGCGCTTTAATCGATATGAAAATACCCTTGTTACGTTGGCCGGGCGGTTGTTTTGCCGATACCTACAACTGGAAAGACGGCATTGGCCCACGGGAAGAACGCCCATCGATGGTAAATGTACACTGGGGCGGTGTTACTGAAGACAACAGCTTTGGAACACACGAATTTCTTGATTTTTGTGATTTAATAAATGCCGAACCCTATATTAATGTGAACGTTGGATCGGGGACCGTTCGCGAAGCTTCGGAATGGATTGAATACGTAACATCGTCGAACATTAGTCCGATGACGGATTTGAGAAAGAAAAACGGACGCGAAGAACCATGGGACGTAAAGTACTGGGGAATTGGAAACGAAAACTGGGGTTGCGGCGGTAATATGACGCCTGAATATTATGCCGATGTTTACAAAAATTACGCAACCTACAGCCGTGGTGCTGATTATAAAATTGCCTGTGGTGCCAGCGATTCAGACTATAACTGGACCGATGTTTTAATGAAAAAAATGCAAGGTAAAGAAAACCTGATGCAGGGATTATCATTGCACTATTATACCATCACACACAACTGGAACGTAAAAGGTTCGGCGACTGATTTTGATGAAAAAGAATGGTTTACCACACTTAACAAAACCCTGTTTATGGATGAACTGATCCAAAAACATTCAACCATTATGGATAAGTACGATCCGGAGAAACGTGTTGGCTTAATTGTTGACGAATGGGGAAACTGGTTTGATGTGGAACCCGGAACCAATCCCGGTTTCCTTTATCAGCAAAATACTATGCGCGATGCATTGGTAGCCGGTATAAACCTTAATATTTTTAATAATCACGCCGATCGTGTTAAAATGTCGAACATTGCACAAACCATTAATGTGCTGCAATCGGTTATTTTAACCAAAGACGACGAAATGGTGTTAACACCAACGTATTACGTATTTAAAATGTATAGCGTACACCAGGATGCCACTTTAATTCCGACTAATATTAAAACAGGAACGTACAAAATGGATGGAAAATCGGTACCAACAATTAATGCTTCGGCATCAATTAAAAATGGTGCAATGTCGATAACATTCTGTAATCTGAATCCGAATAACAGCGAAAAAATTGAAATTTCAGTGCCGGAAGGTGATTTTGCATCAGCAACTGGACAAATAATAACCGCTGATAATATCAACGATTATAATGATTTTGGTAAAAGAGAATCTGTTAGTCTTATGGAGTTTGATGTGCCAAAACCGAAGGATGGGAAACTCGTTTTCGAGGTGCCTTCAAAATCGGTTGCGCTCGTTCAATTGAAATAAGATCTCATAGATTGATTATTTGATAGTTTAGTTAAAAAGGAAGCTGTTGAGCTTCCTTTTTTTACTGAAAAGATAGGTTCCTTTCGATAAGAGAAGAAAGCAATCCAAAAGGAAACGAGTGAGTGAAAGAGCTAATTCAAAAGTAGGATTAAAACATATGCGAGTTCTATTCGGAAATATATTGAGGTCTTTAAGTACAAACAATTTTAATAGAATAAAATTTTATCACATCAAGAATCAATTACTCGGTTTAAGTCATTTTGTTTATTCTTCATTAATTTTTAAATTTCCTTCGTATAAGAGAGAAATAGTATGAACTATCGAAAATATTGCTTGTCGCTGTTTGTTCTTTTTTGTTTTAATTCCTTCGCAATATTTGGTGCGGCTGAAAACTCAATCCAGTTTTATAACCTGAATGAAGAATATGGTATATCAATACGTGAAACGAATCAGGTTTGTGAAGATAGAAACGGCTTTATTTGGGTATCGTCGAAAATTGGAATTGTAAGGTATTCCATTGATGATGTACGAACCTACCAAATACCTTATGACTCTGAGGATATAATTTCTGTTCGCCTGGAATATGCCAACGAAAAACTATATGTATATACAAATAACGGGCAGATATTTATTTACAATCATATTCAGGATCGTTTTGAATTGATAACGAATCTGTCGAAGCAATTGCCAGATCCTCATGTGGTTGTAAATAAAATGCTGGTTGATTCTACCGGAACAATATGGGAGGCCAGTTCTTTTGGATTGTTGCGATACGACAAAAAAGAAGAACTGAATATATATTTCGACCAGCAGAATATTCACTTTTTGGAATGGTTCGACGATCATCGTTTTTTCTATGGAACTGAAAATTGCATTGGTGTTTTCGACATTAATACCTTAAGTTCGGAGGAGTATTACAGGTTCTCAGAAAACTTCAATTTTGTTATCTCCTACATTGAGTTTGATAGTAACAATAATACATTGTGGTTAGGAACACTAAATGATGGATTGTTTTGCCTAAAAAATGAAAATGGTGAAAAGGAATTGATTGCAATAGAAAATATTCCCAATCAACCGGTTCAGGCAATATGTCCAATTTCAACATCTACCTTATTGGTTGGAATAGACGGACAAGGGCTTTGGGAAATTGATAAACACTCGTTAAAAGTACAATCGGTTTATAAAGATGATGCCGATAACCCAAATTCCTTAAAAGGAAATGGCGTGTATGATATTTTTCGCGACAGTAATAACAGGGTGTGGATCTGCACTTATAGTGGAGGGGTTTCATTTTTCGATCAGGCAAGTGAATCTGTTATTACCAAAATATCGCATATTGTTAATAACCCAAACTCTCTGGTAAATAACGATATAAATGATGTTTTAGAAGATAGTAACGGAAATATGTGGTTTGCCACTAATAATGGTATTAGTTTTTGGAAACCGAAAGCCAATGACTGGAAATCATTCTACCACAATAAAGAACAGCACGCCCAGGTTTTTTTGTCGCTTTGTCAGGACTCAGAGGGCAGAATATGGGCCGGTTCATATTCATCAGGAATTTATATTCTCGACGGAAATACAGGGAAGGAAATCAGACATTTGAGCAATGAAAATGTACCTGGCGATTTTGCCGGTGACTTTGTCTTTAATATTAAAGAAGATAGCCATGGTGATATATGGATTGGTGGAGTTCGTGGCGATTTGATACGTTATAATTACGAAAGCAACTCATTTCAATCTTATCCTGATTACACAATTTATTTGATATTGGAATACGGTCCTGATAAATTACTGATGGGAACCACATACGGTTTATTGCTTTTTGATAAAGAATCCGGCACACACGAAGTTCTGGTAGAAGGTTTTGTTGTTTCTGATTTATACCTGTCAGAAGATAAGGTTTGGATTGCTACAAATGGAAACGGTGTAGTTTGCTTTAATCTGACCAATAAATCAACACAATACTACACAGTGGATAACGGCCTGCCAAGTAATTTTGTAAATAGTATTGAATATGCAAAAGGATATTATTGGATAGGCACAGAGCTTGGTTTATGTCGTTTAAATGAAGATAGCCAGACCATTTTAACGTTTAACTCCTTATTGTACCTCAGTAATGTATCTTTTAATCAGGATTCACATTGTATTTTAAAAAACGGAAATCTGATAATGGGTACCAGCAAAGGGGCTTTAATGTTTGACCCGAATGATTTGAAGCTTTTACCCGAAGAAGGACGAATTTTTGTTCAGGATATTTCCGTGTCGGGCAGGTCAATTCGCGAAATTGATGACCTTAAACCTAAAGAGCCACTTAATGATTTGAAAGAAATTCGCCTTAAATATTTCCAGAATACAATAAGTTTAGAGCTTATCCCGCTGGGAGTAACATCTCCCGGAGCTAAATTTTCCTGGAAAATAGATGGTTTGGACGAAGATTGGAGTAAACCCATAGATAACAGAATTTTATCTTATTCGAATATTCCTTACGGAACATATACTATTCAACTACGAATGGTAAATAATTCCACAACAGGTGTAATTGCCGAACGAGAAATCGGAGTAAAAATAATTCCGCCTTTCTGGAAAACGATATGGTTTATCTTGATAATTATTTTCTTTATGACCGGATTGAGCATCTTCGGGATTTATTTTTATATCGACCGGTTAAACAAAATGCATTCGGAAGAAAAAATACGGTTTTTTGCAAATACTGCGCACGATATTCGTACTTCGTTAACATTGGTTAATGGCCCAATTGAAGAATTGAATAAAGAGTCGGGATTAAGCGAAAAAGGTTCTAACTATCTTCATTTGGCAACTGAACAGGTTCATCGCTTGTCGACGGTGGTAACTCAATTGCTTGATTTTCAGAAAGTGGATGTTGGAAGGGAAAAAATGGTATTAGACTTTGTCAACATTGTTAAAACCGTGAAAGACCGTGTGATGATGTTTGAGGCCTATGCCAAAAGTAGAGATATAGACCTTGTGTTTAGTGCTAATTGCGAAAAATTCGAAACTTCTGTTGATGAGCGGATGATACAGAAAATCATCGATAATCTTATTTCTAACGGAATTAAATATTCTTATCCGAATTCCCGGGTAAATATTGCGTTAAGGTGTACAGCATCAAAATGGATTTTTGAAGTACAGGATAATGGAATTGGGATTACCAAAAAAGCTCAAAAATTATTATTCAGAGAATATTACCGTGGCGAAAATGCTATCAATTCAAAGATAGTTGGTTCTGGTATTGGACTGCTTTTGGTAAAGAATTATGTTTCCTTACACCGTGGAAAGGTTACTTGTTACAGTCAGTCTAATATTGGATCAACCTTTATTGTAACAATTCCATTTATTGAAAAAGGTCAGCGCGAAAGAAAAGAGGAAACGGTTTCACGAGCGGTTAAAGAAAATGTTTTTAAACCATCAAAAATTAATCCTGTTACAGAAAAACAAGCAGCCGATAAAAAAGGTAGTAAAATGTCTGTTTTAATTGTGGAAGACCACGAATACTTGCGAGAATTTCTTCAATCGGCTATGCAGGATATGTTTAAGATTTACCTTGCTGAAGATGGAGAGGCTGCCTGGCAGATTATCCAAAAACAGCAACCTGATCTTATTGTTTCGGATATTATGATGCCAAAAATGGATGGTTTTGAATTGTGTGAAAAAGTAAAATCGAATTTTCTGACAGCACATATCCCTGTAATTCTTTTGACAGCATTGGCCGGAAAAGCACAGCAGTTGCACGGATTGGGAATAGGAGCCGATGATTATCTAACCAAACCATTTGATGTTACCCTGCTTCAGCAACGAATAAAGTCGATTCTTAAAAACCGCGAAATTATCAGAGACAAGGCCTTGAAAATAACCAGTGAAACGGAGGGACCTGTAATTTTGGGAAATGAACTAAATGATAAGTTCTTAAAGCGGATGATAGAGGTTGTGAATGACAATATAAGTAATTCACAATTCTCTAAAAATGAATTTGCTGCAGTTATGAATGTGAGTCCTTCGTTACTTTATAAAAAAATTAAGTCTTTAACCGACCAGTCTCCAATTGAATTTATAAAAACAATAAGGTTAAACCATGCTCATGACTTGTTATCTTCAAAAGAGCATAGCATTACAGAAGTTAGTGAATTGTGTGGTTTTAGTAGTGTTGGCTATTTCAGTACTGTTTTTAGAAAACATTTTGGAAAATCGCCAACACAAATCATGGAGTAACATTCTTCTGAATATTTTTTGCTTCTATTTTGCTTTCACATTATGGTAACTAGCCATTATTATTTTGGATATTTTACTTGTTATCCTTTAAAAAAACAAAGGTAAAATAGCACTACGTGTTTGTTTATGTGCACATAGTCAGTTGCTTAGGCTGTTGTTGTGCAATAATATCTTTTTTTAAAAGTCAAATGTCTAAAATTAAAACACCCAGTCTTTAACGCATCCTATTTTTGGGTATCACGAAAAGTTAGAAATACCTGAGTGATACGAATTAAACTAATCATCTAATTAAAAATAGAATGGAACTAAACAATTTCATAAAGATTCTGCAAATGAATCTTCTTCTCGTTGTTGTCTTAATGTGCGATTCAGCATATGATTTCCGAATTCAGCCAGGTTTGGATTTGTGACCTTTGATCGTGTCTCCTAATTAAAACCAATGAGTTTGATAATTGAGTATTCAATCAATATCTATTAATAAATGTAAAACTTTTGATCTTATGAGAAAAAACACAACTGGACATTCTGTCCTTCATTATTCCTATTCGACAACTCATTTTTCACCATAGTTAAAACGTGGTGTAAAGCAGAGTGAATAAAATCAATTTCTAATGAAAATTAGAACTCTTTAGTCAATTTAACAGAGAATATAATGAAATACAGAATTAACTTATCATCTCAAAAAGCTTTGTCAGCTTTGATGAAGAACTGCTTGATAAAAACACTTGTAGTATTACTTGGGATTTTTATCAATTTATCATTGTTTGCTCAGGATACCAAAACCATAACGGGGACGGTTGTTGATGAGCAAGACAATCCGGTAATTGGTGCTACGGTAATTGTTAAAGGTACGCAGATTGGTGTGCCTACCGATTTAGACGGAAATTTTGAGCTGCAAGTTCCAACCGATAAAGAGATCCTGCTGATCTCGTTTATTGGAATGGAGCCGCAGGAAATTAACATTGCTAACCAAACTAAACTGGAGGTTGTATTGGCACCATCGAGCGTACAACTGGAGGAGACTATTGTTGTTGGTTACGGCCAGCAAAAAAAGGAGAGTGTTGTTGGGGCAATCACCCAAACAACCGGAGAAGTGCTGCAACGCACAGCAGGTGTAACCGATATTGGAATGGCATTAACAGGTAACCTGCCGGGTGTAATTACAATTAACAGCTCGGGTATGCCGGGCGAAGAAGATCCGCAAATTATTATTCGTTCGGCAAGTTCGTGGAACAACAGCGACCCATTAGTGTTGGTCGATGGTGTTGAACGTCCGATGAGCGGAGTAGATATGAACTCGGTTGAGTCGGTTTCAGTACTGAAAGATGCTTCGGCAACAGCGGTTTTTGGTGTGAAAGGTGCAAACGGTGTAATCCTGATTACCACTAAACGTGGTAAAGAAGGATCAGCACGTATTGATGTTTCGGCCAACATGACCATGAAGGTACCATCGAAACTTCCTAACAAACTGGATTCGTACGATGCTTTAATGGCACGTAACTATGCTATTGAGCACGAATTGGGTGTTTCTCCTGATTCGTGGGGATATATGACTCCACAGGATATTATTGAAAAATACCGTTACCCGGCTGATTTGGCCGAAGCCGAACGTTATCCGAATGTCGACTGGCAGGATGTACTTTTTAAAGATTATGCCATGTCGTACAATGCAAACATAAACGTATCAGGGGGTACTAAGTTTGTAAAGTATTTTGCATCGGCAGACTTTGCAAGCGAGGGCGACCTTTTTTATGTTTTCGATAATGGACGTAACTACGAATCGGGTTATGGCTACAACCGTATTAACGTACGTAGTAACCTCGATTTCCAGCTTACAAAATCTACTGTTTTCAGGTTAAACCTGGCCGGCTCGAACGGACAAAAGAAAACTCCATGGGGACAAACCAATTCAGGCGACTGGGCTGTTGCACAGCAGTGGGCCGGAGCTTACAACATTGCTCCTGATGTGTTTTTGCCACAATATTCAGATGGATCATGGGGATTTTATCCAAACATCTCGAACGTTTCCAATTCGGCTCAAAACCTGTCGCTTTCAGGAACCATGCTTTCAACAACAACACAAATCAACACCGACTTCATTCTGGAGCAGGAGTTGGATTTTATTACCAAAGGCCTGAAGTTCCGTGGTGCTATTTCATGGGATAACACTTTTCTGGAGAATAACAGGGGGATTAACGACCTTTTTAACGATGCACAGCAAAAATGGATTGATCCTGCAACCGGTATCGCCACCTACAAAAAGGAATATGAAAATAACAACAAATTCGATTTCCAACAGGGTGTGCTCTGGAATACGTCTGCTGGTTCAGTTCAAAACTATGCAACACAACGTAACCTGGAATACCAGTTGCGTTTGAACTGGGATCGTCAGTTTGGTAACCATAGTGTTACCGCGATGGGTATGTTTAGCCGTAAAGAACGCGCACAAGGTAACGTAATTCCTTCTTTCCGTGAGGACTGGGCGTTCCGTACTACATACGACTATAAATCGCGTTATTTCTTGGAGTACAATGGTGCATATAACGGATCAGAAAGATTTTCCAAAGACTATCGTTTTGCCTTCTTTAGTTCAGGTGCGATTGGCTGGATGATCTCGGAAGAATCATTTATGGAAAATGTTGGATTCCTGGATATGTTAAAACTAAGGGCTTCGTATGGTGAAATTGGTGACGATAATATCAATGGTCGTTGGCTGTATCTTACACAATGGGCCTACGGAGGTAACTCATCACTTGACTTAAACCATGGAACCAGCCCTTACGACTGGTATCGTGAATCAACTGTTGGAAATCCTGATGTACGCTGGGAGACAGTTAAAAAGTTTAATGCCGGTGTTGACTATGCTTTCTTTGACGGGCTTTTGGCAGGTAGCGTTGAATACTTCCGCGATAACCGTGTTGATATTTTGATTAACGGAAACGACCGTGCAGTTCCATCATATTATGGACCGACACCACCAACCGCTAACCTTGGAGAAGTAGAAACCAATGGGTATGAAATACAAGTGCGTGTAAATAAAGTACTGAATAACGGTGTTAGGTTGTGGGGAGATATGAGTATGACACATGCAGTAAATGAGATTATTGAAAGAGATGATCCTGCATTGTTCGAAGATTATCGTAAACAAGCTGGCTACAGCCTTGGACAAACAAGAGCTTACGTTGATGCAGGTTATTTTAATACCTACGATGCATTATACGGTAGCCCGATGCACGACACCAACGATCCATATAAAGTTCCCGGAGACTATAATATCCTTGATTTTAATGCTGATGGTGTAATTGATAGTAAAGATCAGATCCCTTATGGATATGCCGGATCTCCACAAAATACTTACAACGCTACAGTTGGTGTTGAATGGAAAGGCTTTAGTGCATTTGTTCAGTTTTACGGTGTTAACAACGTAACACGTAATGTTCCGCTCACCAGTTTCGGAAGCAAGCTGAATACCGTTTACGATTTCGGAACGTGGTGGTCGCAAGAAACACCAAATGCTGATGTAACTGTTCCGCGTTGGTTGTCGGAGCCTAGCTATAATCAGGGTACTCAGTACTTGTTCGATGGTTCGTATGTTCGATTGAAAAATGCTGAATTAGCGTATACTATTAATGGAGGTTGGATAAATAATATTGGCTTCCGCACCCTGAAAATATTTGTTAATGGTAACAACTTGTGGGTATGGTCGAAAATGCCTGATGACCGCGAATCGAACTTCGCCGGATCAGGAGGACAGGGAGCTTACCCAACTTTGAAACGATATAATTTAGGAATAAGATTTACACTATAATTATGAGTACAATGAAAAATATACATAAGACGCTTTTGAAGAGTGGTGTACTGTTCATCATGCTGTTGGGGCTCTTTTCCTGCGAAGATTACCTGGATAAAGCACCGGAATCAATCGTATCGGAGGAGGTAGCGTTTAGTAATTTTACCAATTTCCAGGGTTATATTGAAGAGATTTATAACTGTATCCCTGATAAAGAAAAGAAATACTGGACCGCCTCATGGAACTGGGGTGACGATGAGCTGTTTAACCTTGAAGGTAGCTGGCACATGACCAACCAGGTTGATATTGGTAACTTCTGGGCATGGCAAAACAATGCTGCCACCTGGTTTGACGATGATAATGCAAATCCAACTTCTACCAATAAATTTGATCATGGTTTGTATGCGCATGCATGGTATTGCATTCGTAAAGCGAATATGGGCCTCGAAAATCTTGATCTGTTAACTGTGGCAACGCAGGAGGAAAGAGATTTTATTGAAGGACAGCTCTATTTTTTCAGAGCATGGTGGCATTTTGAAATGATGCAATACCTTGGTGGTTTGCCTTATATTGATTACGTATTGCCTGCAGGTGAAAAATTGACTTTACCTCGACTGAGCTATCAGGAATGTGCAGATAAAGCAGGAGCCGATTTAAGAAAAGCTGCCAACTTATTGCCAATCGACTGGGACGAAACAACAGTTGGTAAAAATACACTGGGTAAAAACCAGTTACGCGCCAATAAAATTATGGCTTTGGGTTACCTGGGTAAAAACTACCTGTGGGCTGCAAGTCCGTTAATGAAAAACGGTGCCGAAACAGGCGGTGCTAATACCTATAATTACGACGAGGATTATGCACGCAAAGCTGCTGAGGCTTTTGGTGAGTTGCTGAACCTTGTTGAAGGTGGGCAAACACAATATGCATTGGTAGATTTTGATTATGAAGACATTTATAATCACAAGAAATCAAGCGGTGTTGATACCAAGTACAGCGATATGTTTTATACTACCGGACAAAACTGGTTAATGCCGGGGTCTACAGAAGCTATTTTCCGTGGTCCGTCAACCGATTACAACGGTAGTAACTGGAACACCACAAAAACCTTTGGACCAAAAGTAAAAGGTCTGGTAGAACACGATAACATCATTCACCATCCTACGGCTAACTACGTGAAGAATTATGGTATGGCCAACGGTTTACCATTGGATGATCCGGAATCGGGTTTTGATCCTGAATATCCGTTTAAAGACCGTGACCCTCGTTTCTACCACGACATTGTTTTTGATGGATTTAAATATGTGAATGCCACAATGCCTGCTGACATGGAATATCTGCGTTACACAGGTTTGGCAACAAACGGAACAATGCGTAATCCTGCCGATGGTAGCCGAACAGGTTACCTGATTCAGAAACTGGTACCGCATACAGCCAATAAATACGATGGAGCATATAACTGGAGTTATAACCTGCATACCTACCTGCCATACATGCGTTTAGGAGATATCTATACCATGTATGCCGAAGCATGTGCTGCATTTGGTGGTGCATCAGGGAAAGCATCGAATTTCACAAAAACAGCTGAAGATGCGCTTAACACGCTTCGCGACCGTTGTGGAGCCGGCCATGTTGCCGCTTCATACACAGCAAGCCGCGAAAAATTCATCGACGAAGTGAGAAGAGAACGTGCTGTAGAGCTTTCATTCGAAGGCTTCCGTTTTAACGACTTACAACGTTGGTTGTTGCTTACCGAGTATCCTTACAATGTAAAAACTTCTCAAGAGTTTGACCGGGTAGAAGACCCTGATTTCTATGAGAACAATGACCCAAGAGATGCAAGGGTAGCTAACTTTAGAGAAGAAGTCATTTTAACACGTCAGTTTGGAGTTAAGCACTACTGGTTCCCGCTTAAAATCGAGGATGTTTCTATGTATCCTGAATTTGGGCAGAATCCGGGCTGGTAGCCAGATTGAGTTAATGTATTATGTAATTATAATCGAATAAGCAATGAAACATATACAAAAGAGATTCATTTTATTTGCCCTGTTTGCAGTAGTTCCGTTTTTAATGAACGCGCAAACTCCGGCAGGAAATGAAACGGATACGATCATTATAACCGATGACCCATTAGTGCAGGTACCTTTTCGTAAGGTAGCTCAAAGCGACATTTTGGGTGGTGTTTCGGTGGTCGATCTCGAAGAATTAACCAAAAAGAACTATAATACGTATAGTTTAGACAATATGCAGGGCTATATTGGTGGTTTCACCGGTAATGCACTGTGGGGCATGGGTGACTACCTGGTATTGGTTGACGGTATACCGCGTGAGGCCAACAATGTGTTGCCAACCGAAATTGACCAGATCACTTTCCTGAAATCGGCTGCAGCCGTTGTACTTTATGGTAGCCGTGCTGCAAAAGGTGCAATTTTAATTTCAACAAAACGTGGTAAAAATACACCGCTTGAGATAAATGTACGTGCAAACACCGGTTTCCATGTATCAAAAAGCAATCCTTCTTATTTAGGATCGGCACAATACATGACACTATTTAACGAAGCACGTGTAAACGACGGTCAGTCGCCTTTATACAGTGATGAAGAAATTTACCATTATGCATCAGGAAGCAACCCATACCGCTACCCGAATGTGGATTTTTATTCATCGGATTACTTAAAGTCGTACTATAACCGTACCGATGTTTCTACCGAGATTTTGGGAGGTAACGAACGTGCCAAATTTTACACCAATATTGGATACTACCGCCAGGGCGATGTTTTTGACTTTGGCGAAGCTGCTGATAATTTTACCGACCGCCTGAATATTCGCGGTAATATTGATCTAAATCTGAATGATTTTATCAGTGCCTATATCAATACAAATGCAACTTTCTATAATTCAAGAAGTGCAAATGCCACTGATCGTGATTCAAATGATGGTATTACCGACAATTACTGGACATATGCATCAATCATGCGACCAAACAGGGTGTCGCCATTAATTCCACTTAATTTTATTGATCCAAACGATCAACAATCGTGGAATCTGGTAAACGGTAGTGAAAACATCATTGGAGGTCAGTATTTTCTTGGAGGTACACAGGTGGATCAAACCAATGTATTTGCCGATTATTATGCGGGTGGTTACAGCAAGTGGACAAGCCGACAGTTTCAGTTTGATACCGGTTTAGATTTCGATCTGAGAGGAATTACTGAAGGATTAAAATTCCATACACAGTTTGCTGTTGATTATGCTACTTCGTATAGCACATCATATAATAATTCTTATGCAGTTTATGAACCAAGCTGGTACGATTACAACGGTACTGATGTTATTGCCGGTATAACGAAGTATAATAATGATGAAAAATCGGGTCAGCAAAACGTTGGTGGAAGTACCAGCAATCAAACTATTGCGTTCTCTGGGTATTTTACCTACGACAAAACGTTTAATGCAGACCACAACCTGAATGCGATGTTAATTGCCTCGGGTTATCAAATAACTAATTCTGGTCAATATCACCGCACCAGCAGTGCAAACGCCGGTTTACAGTTAGGTTATAACTACAAGAAAAAGTACTATGCTGATTTTAGTGCATCGGTAATTCACTCGGCAAAACTGCCTGAAGGAAACCGCCAGGCATTGTCGCCAACTGTAAGCTTAGGATGGAAAATCAGTGAAGAGGATTTTATGGCCAACTCATCTGTATTTGATGAACTGAGCCTGAATGTGTCGGGAAGTATTCTGAATTCAGACCTCGATATTGAAGATTTTTATATGTACGAAGCCACTTACACGCAGGCCAGCGGTGCATGGTGGGGATGGTACGATGGAGCATCGGAACGTTCAACCAACTCGAAACGAGGCGGAAATGATGAACTGGACTTTGTAAAACGCAAAGAAGTATCGGCTACTTTGATGGCTTCGCTTTGGGAAAAACTTTTAACGGTTAACACTTCGTTCTTTATCAACTCTACTGAAGGATTGTTGATTACGCCGTCAACTATTTTCCCTAATTATTTCTTTACCTGGTGGCCCGAAGCTTCATTTATTCCTAACGTTAACTTCAACAACGATAAACGCGTCGGATTCGACTTTAATGTGAACGTAAACAAGCAGGTTGGCGAAGTAGATCTTACGTTGGGTGTTTCTGGTATTTATTATACGACTGAAGCTACACAACGTGATGAAAATTACGAATACGACTATCAGTACCGCGAAGGTTTAGCAATTGATGGAATCTGGGGATTGGAGAGTGAGGGATTATTCCAGAGTGCTGAAGAAGTTGCCAGTTCTCCTGAACAGAAATTTGGTGGAACAGTAAAACCCGGCGACATTAAATATGTGGATCAAAACGGCGATAATGTAATCGACGATAAAGATCAGGTATACCTTGGTCGTGCAGGATGGAGTGGAGCGCCACTTACTTTGGGTGTAAACTTTACTGCGAAGTACAAAGGCTTTACATTCTTTGCTCTGGGTACCGGAAATTATGGCGCTTATGCAATGAAAAATGACTCGTACCAATGGGTTTACGGAGATAGAAAATACTCGGAAGTAGTACTCGACCGTTGGACGGAAGAAACAAAAGCTACTGCTACTTATCCACGACTGACAACAGAAAACGGAAGTAACAATTTCCGCGATTCTGATTTCTGGATGTACAAAACCGACCGTTTTAACTTGGCGAAAGTACAGATCACTTACGATCTGCCAAAAAGCCTGATTCAAAACAGTTTGTTCGAAAATATCTCGACTTACGTAAGTGGAGCTAACCTGTTAACTATTTCGAAGGAAAAAGATATCCTGGAACTTGAATTTGACAGTGCTCCGCAAACGCGATTCTTTAACATTGGTTTAAAGGCCACATTCTAATAAGTAACACTAAAGAATTTTAACGATGAAGAATATAATAAAATTAGTGGTTCTTGTACTTCTGTTCACTGCCTGCGACGATATGTTCGAGCCGGCTTTGGAGAACAACAGGGGACTTGACGCGATGTACAACGAGCCTACATATGCACAAGGTATTTTGGCCAACGCATACATATTATTGCCTTATTCGTCGACTCCAAATAGCGATGTGGCAACTGATGATGCAGTAACCAACGATAATGGAAACGACTATCTGGCAATGGCTACCGGTTCATGGACAGCCAGTACTAATCCAATGTCGCAATGGCAAAGCAGAAGAAATGCTATTCAGTACATCAATCTGTTTTTAGCCAACACCGACGAGGTGGTTTGGAGTAAGGATGAAGTGATAAATACGATGTATAACGACCGTTTGAAAGGTGAAGCTTATGCGCTGAGAGCAGTTCAAATGTATTCGTTGTTATTGGCACATGGCGGTTGGACTGCCGGTGGCGAATTATTGGGTATTCCGATTATTACGGAACCAGAAACTGCTGAGTCAGACTTTAACCTGCCACGTAATACATTCCAGGAATGTATCGACCAGATTATTGCTGATGCAAATACTGCTATGGATCTTTTGCCATTGGATTTCGGCGATATCTCTGATGGCGAAATTCCTTCAAAATACCAGTCGTTGGGAGTTACCAACGCCGGCGATTACAACCGGGTAAATGGTAACCATATGCGTGGCCGAATAACCGGACGTATTGTTGAAGCAGTACGCGCGCAGGCTGCATTGTTGGCAGCCAGCCCTTCTTACAACAGTGGCACAACGGTATCCTGGGAAGATGCAGCAAATTTTGCTGCCGATGTTTTAGACCGTGTTGGCGGACCAAGTGGTTTGGCTGCCAATGGACATACCTGGTATGCCAATACAAGCGAAATAGAAGCACTGGCTTCAGGTGTAGCACCTCCTGAAATTATCTGGAGAGGCGATGTTGGTCAGAATAACGACCTGGAAACCGATAATTTCCCTCCGTCTTTATATGGAAACGGACGTGTAAATCCAACACAAAACTTAGTTGATGCATTCCCAACCGTAGATGGTTATCCAATTACTGATCCTTCGAGCAATTATGATCCTGCAAATCCGTATGCAAACCGCGACCCACGATTGAACGATTACATTGTGGTTAACGAAAGTACACAGGGACCAAACAGCGATGTAATTATTACAGGGACATATAGCGATAACAACGATGGAATTAACAAGGAAAACGGATTGTCAACACGTACCGGTTATTACCTGCGTAAACTATTACGTTACGATTGTAATCCGAATCCGGAATTCGACACTGAGCAAAAGCATTATACCGCACGTATCCGTTACACCGAAATATTTCTGGCATACGCCGAAGCGGCTAACGAAGCCTGGGGACCAACCGGAACAGGTGGAAATACATATTCTGCTTACGATGTTATTAAAGCAATCCGCGAAAGAGCAGGAATTGGCCTTGATAACGGAGATGCCTACCTGGAATCAGTTAAAGGCGATCAGGATGCAATGCGTGAGCTGATTAGAAACGAGCGTCGTATTGAGCTTTGTTTCGAGAATCACCGTTTCTGGGATTTACGTCGCTGGAACGTTGCGAACCTGAACGAAACGGCACTTGGTATGCAAATCGACGATCCGAATGGTACATATACTTACTCGCCAATTGATGTTGAGTCAAGAAATTATGCCGATTACATGTATTACGGACCAATTCCTTACGGTGAACTACAGAAATGGAGTAACCTGGAACAAAATGCAGGTTGGTAATTTTCTGATTAATTAATTGAAAATATTGAGAAATATGAAAAAGATTAAAATTTTAATGATAGTGTCAGCCGGAATTTTTGCAATGCTTTTCACATCTTGCGAAAACCAGGATGTCGATTTTCCGGACTTTGACTACAGCACCGTATATTTTGCTTATCAATATCCGGTAAGGACTATTGTGCTGGGAGAAGATATTATCGACAATACGCTGGATAACGAGCATAAATGCTCAATTTACGCGACCATGGGGGGTGTTTACTCCAACGACCAAACCATAGGAATCGACGTTACAGTTGATAATAATTTGTGCAACAATTTGTTTTTCGATGGCGATTTTACTTCGCCTGTTCAGACCATGCCAAGTAATTATTATTCTTTGGCAGCCGATCAGATCATTCTGGATAAAACCATACAAGATGGCGTTGAAGTACAATTAACAGATGCGTTTTTTGCTGATCCAAATGCCTTAAAAAATACCTATGTTATTCCGTTGCGAATGACCAATGTGGTAAATGCTGATTCTATCCTTTCAGGAGTTCCTAAGATTGACGGAGCTGTTAGAGGAAATGACACCGACTGGGATGTTTTACCAAAAGACTTTGTGCTTTATTGCGTAAAATTCATCAATCCATGGCACGGAAATTACCTGCGCCGTGGTGAAGATGTGATTACCGAAGGCGGAGCAACCAGTACCGTTACCCGTGAGGCCGAATATGTTGAAGACGACGAAGTTGTGGCATTAAATACTGCCTCTTTAAACACGGTTGAATTTCCGGTTCCGCTTATTAACGAAAACGGTGAAAACGTAACCTGTACTTTGATGCTCACTTTCGATGATCAGAATGGTTGTACTATTACTTCAGCAACTGAAGGTTTTACTGCTTCCGGTAGTGGTTCTTTTGTTATCGATGGCGAGAAAAACAGCTGGGGAAACAAAGATCGTAATGCACTTTACCTGGACTATACCATAGATATGGGTAGCAAAAGTTATGCAACAAGTGATATACTGGTTGTTCGTGACCGTGGTGTTGCAATGGAAACATTTTCACCATCATATAATGTAAACTAATCGCTAAAATCAAGATGAAGATGAAATACATAAATAAACTTTTGCTGGGTGCTGTTGCTGTTTTCTTTATGGCATCCTGCGTTGAGGATAGTTTACTCGATTACAGAGTCGATAAACCCGGAAGTGTTGTTCAACAGGAGTACCTGAATGAATACGATGTGTTGAAATCATACGTTGACAGAAGCGCCAGTCCCGATTTTAAATTGGGGGCAGGAGTTTCGCTAAACGCTTTCAACGAAAAAGGATTGGTTTATAGTCATATCAGTTCAAATTTCGATGAAGTTACTGCAGGATATGCAATGAAACATGGTGCAATTGTGCAGGACAACGGAAGTATGGACTTTGCAGGGGTGGAAAAATTTGTAGCTGCTGCTGAAGAAGCTGGTGTTACTATATACGGGCATACGCTTGCATGGCATGCCAATCAAAATGCGGAATACCTGAATGGTATTATCGCACCAATAAAAATACCTGGAACAGGTGGCCCTTCATGGGAAGTATTAACCGAGATTGATTTCGAAGATGATGACGCGTCCAACTACTCATTAGCCGGAGCTGACGCAACTTTCTCTGATCATGATGGAGGAAGGGCACTTTCAATTGTAAACCCATCCAAAACAGAGAATGATTGGAATGTGCAGCTTTTTGTAACTTTTCCACAAGAAACTGTCGAAGGTCAGCAATACAGGCTTACTATGGATGTGAAAGCAGCCAATGATGGTGTAAGTTATCCTACGCAGGCGCATCGTTCACCTGGTGCTTACAAACACTGGAATTTCTTTGGATCTATCAGCCCTACCACTGAATGGAGCGAGATTGTGGTTGAAACGATGATCGATGCAAGTACTTCAGAGTGTACAACTATTGCATTTAACCTTGGTCATAACGTTACAACCTATGAATTCGATAATATTAAGGTTGAATGGCTCAACCCTGAAGGTAGTGGGCCAAGCTGGGATGTAGTATCTGAAAACAACTTCGAATCCGACAATGCTTCTAATTACCAGGGGAATTCAAATGCTATTATGAGTTTTACTGCTGATGGAACAGGTGCTGAAGGTAATGGCAGAGCATTAAAGATTGTGAACGAATCGGTTCGTGCAAACGATTGGGACTGTCAATTCTTCTTTACTTTTCCTGAAGCTACTGAAGTAGGTCAAAAATACATCCTTGAAATGGATGTAAGAGCTGATGCTGATGTTTCGGTGCCTACTCAGGCGCATACAGTACCTTATGCTTATAAGCACTGGGATTTCTTCGGTCAGGTTGCTTTTACAAGCGAATGGACTCATTTTGTGAAGGAAACTGTGATTGCCGATAATACTTCGGGATGTACAACCATTGCTTTCAATTTGGGAGCTAATGCAACCAATTATTACTTTGATAATATTGTAGTGAAATGGTATAACGAAGAGGGAGGTGGCCAGATTATTGAAATGACACCTGAAGAAAAGCAAGATACAATTACTTCCGAACTCGATCGCTGGATTGCCGGAATGATGGAAGTATCGAAAGATTATGTGCATGCATGGGATGTGGTAAACGAACCAATGGATGACGGAAATCCATATGAACTTAAAACGGGTATTGGCAACGATAATTTGCCAGCCGACCATTTCTACTGGCAGGATTATTTGGGTAAAGATTATGCTGTTGAAGCTTTCAATATGGCAGTACAATACGGAAGTGCTGAAGATAAATTATTCATTAACGATTATAACCTGGAATACAATCTTGATAAGTGTAAAGGTTTGATCGCTTACGTTGAATACATTGAAAGTAAAGGCGCCCGTGTTGATGGAATTGGAACACAAATGCACATTAACACCGGGTCTGATAAAGATAAGATCGTAGAAATGTTTCAATTGCTTGCTGCTTCTGGAAAACTGATCAAAATTTCGGAGTTGGATATCGGTATTGCCGGAGGAGTGAAAACCACAGAAGCAACTGAAGAAGATTTGCAGGCACAAGCTGAAATGTATCAATTTGTTGTTGAAAAGTACCTGGAATTAATTCCGGCAAACCAACAATACGGAATTACTGCATGGAGCCCGCTTGATAGTCCGGACGATTCTTCATGGAGAGCCGGAGAACCAATTGGTTTATGGAATGAAGGTTACTATAGGAAACCGGCTTATGCCGGATTCGCAGATGGTTTATCTGTTGAATAGTATCAGATAGGTTTAGTTTAGGTGAAGGGACTGTCTTTTTTAGGCAGTCTCTTTTTCTAGTTTTTATGAACTCCGGATTTGATAGGAATTTAGAAGTCTTCCTGAAGAGCAATGCGACAGATAAAACACTAGCTTTTGAAACTTATACCAATTTGATTATAAAATGCCGTATTGGATATGCCGGCTATTTTCCGTTTGTACAAGGCGAAAAATTTTAGCATAGCCGAGTTACATTATAATGGTATTAATTTAACTAAAACTCAATTCAAAAAAATTGAAAAGAAATGAAAACCATAGGCCAACTAATACTTTTTTTGTGTTGCTGTATTGCATTTCTTTCGTGCAGCCGGCAACAGTCAATCCCCAAAGTGTACAATGTAGAAAACAGAGGAAAAGATTTTGAAAAACCGGTGTTACCCGATCTGGACGAACTGCCGGTTGTAGAAGGTTTAACCGATCCTTTTGCCTGGTCGGACGGTAGCGGACGTTCTACAAAATTCAGCGACTGGAGCAAACGTCGCAACGAAATAGCTGCCGAAATTCAACACTACGAAATAGGGCCCAAACCCGGTCGCCCCGATTCGATATCTGCCAATTTTAAAAACGATACACTTACGGTAAATATCACCGTAAACGGAAAAACATTAACATTAAAATCAGGTATTATTTTGCCTGATGGCGAAGGCCCGTTCCCGGCGGTAATTGGTATTGGAAGAGGCTCGGGAAGTTTGCCTGCCGATCTATTCTCGGAAAGAAATATTGCTCAAATTACCTACGATTTCAGCCAGATTGTTGCCTGGCAACAAAAACGAGGTAGCGAGCCGATAAATAAATTATACCCCGATTTGACTTACATGGGATCGTATGCCGCATGGCCCTGGGGCGTTAGCCGCCTGATTGACGGACTGGAACTGGTGGCCGATGAATTACCCATCGACTTGGAACACCTGGCGATAACCGGCTGCTCTTTTGCCGGGAAAATGGCGCTATTTTCGGGTGCTTTCGACGAACGCATTGCGCTTACCATTGCACAGGAATCGGGTGGAGGAGGAGCTGCCGCCTGGCGCGTTTCCGAAACTCTGGGCGAAGTGGAAACGCTGGGCCGAACCAATTATGTTTGGTTTATGGAAAGCATGTCGCAATTTGCCAACCACGTGCAGAAACTGCCTTTCGATCATCATGAATTAATGGCCATGATAGCCCCACGTGCCTTACTTGTTCTGGGAAACCCGGATTACGAGTGGCTGGCCGATGAGTCGGGGTACGTTTCGTGCCAGGCCGCAAAACGCGTTTGGGAAACCTTTGGTATTGCCGACCGGTTTGGATTCTCAATTGTTGCCGGTCATCCGCATTGTCAGTTGCCCGATGTTCAACGACCCGAAGTTGAAGCCTTTCTCGATAAATTTTTGCTGGATAACGATACTGTAAATACCCATGTGACCATTCATCCCTTCCCCGAAGTGGATTATAACAAATGGATCGCCTGGCAGTAATCAGTTATTCAAAAAGACCTGTAGTAGTAGCATTTTCTTCTCTAAAATGATGAAATATGTGTAAAAGTAGAAATCAAATATTCAAAAACTAAAATCGCAAAAAGCACATCGGCTTATTTTTGAAGAAAAAGTAATAGGATTTCACTACCTGAAAAAGAGAAGGAATAAAATTTTGTTTATTCGCGCCTTGATTTATCAAAACAAGTAAATGACAAATCAGTCCGAATACTGAATTAAACCAATAAAATGAATAAAAAATTAGTTGAGCGATTTAGCGATGCAGGCGTTTGGTTAGGCCTTGTTCTGTTTGCACTTTTCGCACCATTTTTAACAACAGCTCAGGACAGAATGGATTATATCGCGTTTGCAAAGGAAGAGGGATCTTTTGCGCTCATCGAAAATAATCAACCAACTCCGGTAGTACTTGGTCAGAATGACTTCGCGGGAGTAAAAACTGTTGCCGAATGGTTGGTAAGCGACATAAACAGGGTAAGCGGTCATACTCCGGAAATTATAGCTGCAAATACTCCATTGCCTGAAGAAATAATCTTGGTAGGTACATTGGGTAAAAACGAATTAATCGACCAATTGATTCGCTCGGAAAAAATTGACGTTGCCGATATTGAAGGCGAGTGGGAACGTAGTTTAACCCAGGTGGTTGAAAATCCGTTTCCGGGTGTGAAAAAGGCCCTGGTTTTAGCCGGAAGCGATAAACGCGGAACCATTTATGCCATGCTCAACCTTTCGCGCGAAATGGGCGTTTCGCCCTGGTATTGGTGGGCCGATGTTCCGGTTGAGAAAAACGAGGTGGTGTACGTAAAAGCCGGACGTTGGGTAACCGAATCGCCAAAAGTAAAATACCGCGGAATTTTCTTAAACGATGAAGAACCGGCGCTTGGAAATTGGGCACGTGAAAAATTTGGCGGAATAAATCACCAGTTTTATGCACATGTTTTCGAGCTTGTTCTTCGCTTGCGGGGAAACTTTATGTGGCCGGCCATGTGGGGAAAAGCTTTTTACGATGACGATCCTGAGAATGGCGTTTTGGCCGATAAGCTGGGTATTGTTATGGGAACATCGCATCACGAACCTTTGGGCCGGGCACAGGCCGAATGGCACAAATACGGTTCTGGCGCTTGGGACTACACAAAAAATAAAGATGTTCTATCCGATTTCTGGAAAAAAGGAATGGAGCGAAATAAAAACTATGAAACGCTTGTAACGCTTGGTATGCGCGGCGATGGCGATGAAGCCATGAGCGAAGGAACAAACATTGCATTATTAGAACGCATTGTAAAAGATCAGCGCAGAATCATCAGCGATGTTACCGGTAAAAAACCGGAAGAAACACCACAGGTGTGGGCTTTGTACAAAGAGGTACAGGATTATTACGACAAAGGAATGCGTGTGCCCGATGATGTTACGCTTTTGTTGTGCGACGATAACTGGGGCGATGTGCGCAAACTGCCCGATGTAAATGCACCAAAACACGAAGGTGGTTTCGGGATGTATTATCATTTCGATTATGTGGGTGGCCCCCGAAATTATAAGTGGATTAATGTTATGCAAATTCAGCGGGTTTGGGAGCAAATGAACCTGACCTACAGCCACGGAGTAGATCGCCTTTGGGTGGTGAACGTGGGCGACCTGAAACCGATGGAGTATCCCATTAGCTTTTTCCTTGATATGGCCTGGGATCCGGAACAATTTAATCCGAATAATTTAATGGATTATATTGAAAACTGGTGTGCCGAACAGTTTGGCGAAAACTATGCCGCCGAAGCAGCGCGCATCCTCAATCAATACACGAAATTTAACCACCGGGTTACACCCGAATTGCTGAATGCCAAAACCTACAGTCTGGAGAATTATAACGAATTTGAGCGCGTTCGGAACGAATATCGCGACCTGGCATTTGATGCACTCCGCCTTTACAACCTCATTCCAAATGCTTATAAAGATGCATTCGATCAACTGGTATTGTTTCCAACGAATGCCACCGCCAATTTATACGAAATGTATTATGCAGTGGCTAAAAACCAGCAATTGATAGCGAACAACGATACCGAAGCCAATTATTGGGCCGATGTTGTGGAAACCTGTTTCAAGCGCGATTCGGCGCTAACGGTTCATTACAATCAGCAAATTGCCGGAGGTAAATGGAACCACATGATGGACCAAGTGCGCATTGGTTACACCTACTGGCAGGAACCCCGACAAGCAACGATGCCGGCTGTTGAGCGCCTGGAAATGCCTGAAGTGTTGAATGAAGAACTGGCATTTAAGGAAGCCGATGGTTATGTTTCTATTGAAGCAGCAAACTATCAGAAAGCAAAAGGTACTGAAACAATTAAATGGGAAGTTATTCCCGATCTCGGGAAAACAGTGTCAGCAGTTACCACCTTCCCGCAAAATGCTTATCCCGGCGAAAACGACGAGGTATATCTGGAATATGCTGTTGATTTTACATCAATCGGCGATTTTGAAGTTCAGGTACTGGTATCGCCAACGCTGAATTTCAACGCCAACAAAGGATTACGCTACGCGGTTTCGTTCGATGGCGGACTGGAGCAGGTGGTAAATATTAACGGAAAGTACCGGGGCGAATTAGGCCCCTGGCAAGCCAACCGTATCATTAAAACTTCTACAAATCACAAAATAAATAAAGCCGGCCTGCACCGTTTGCGTATTCGCGTGCTGGAGCCTGGTATTGTTTTGCAGAAAATAATGATCGATACCGGAGGCTTAAAACCGAGCTATTTGGGAGCACCCGAAAGTGAACGAGTAAAATTTTAATTAGATGAACAGATATAGAATACAGTACAGTTTTTTAGCGTTACTGCTCCTTTTCGTCTTTGGCGGAAATCTAAACGCAGCTGTAAAATTACCCCGTTTGGTAAGTAATGGAATGGTGCTTCAGCGTAACGAGCCGGTTACGGTTTGGGGCTGGGCCGATGCCAGAGAAAAGATTCAAATTGAGTTTTTAGGAGAAATATATAAAACCAAGGCAGACAGGAACGGCAACTGGCAGCTTGAGCTTGAGGCAATGGCTGCCGGTGGTCCGTATTCCATGACGATAAATGAGATAGAACTGACCGATATTTTGGTTGGCGATGTTTGGCTGGCTTCGGGGCAATCGAATATGGAATTGCAACTGCGCCGCGTGATGGATTTGTATGCCGACGAGATTTTGAAAATAAATACCGACCAGATTCGTCTTTTCCGTTCGTCAACACGCGAAAATGCGGAGAGCGAAAAAGCCGATTATCCCGATGGAAAATGGCTGTCGTCAACACCTGAAAATATTATGGAATTTTCGGCTGTAGCCTGGCTTTTTGCTGATAAAATCCATAAATCTCAAGATGTTCCGGTGGGCATAATCAGTACCGCAATTGGCGGTTCGCCGGCCGAAGCCTGGTTAAGTAAAAATAAAGTTACACCATTTCTCGATGAATGGTTAGCGCAAGGCGAGAAGATGGACTCGATGCGTGCAGCTTACGTTGAAGAGCATGGCGAGATAAAACCATTCAACTGGTTTGCCGAAGTAAACAAAAACGATCCGGGAGTAGGAAAATGGTCGAAAAATGATGTTGATGTTTCTGCCTGGCCTCAGATTTCTTTGCCGGGGTACTGGACCGATAAAGGTGTTAACTTCTGGAACGGTTCCATCTGGTTTTACAAGGAATTTGAATTGGATGAAGCGTTGGCAGGCGAAGAAGCCATTTTGCGCCTGGGCCGCATTATCGACAGCGATTCGGCCTTTGTAAACGGAACATTTGTGGGCAACATTACTTATCAGTATCCGCCACGAATTTACACCATTCCCGAAGGCGTTTTAAAAGCCGGCACAAACAAAGTAATAGTGCGCGTATTCAACCAGGGCGGACGCGGTGGTTTTGTGGAAGAAAAACCTTACGAAGTGCGTGTTGGAAACGAAGTAATCGATATTACCGGCGACTGGCAATACCATATAGGAGCCGAGTTAAATCCTCCGAAAACCAATTTTGGCGGCCTCGGATTTCGTCCGGGAGGGTTGTATAATTCATTGATTAATCCGATGAAACAATACACTGTTAAAGGGGTGATTTGGTACCAGGGAGAAACAAACGCGGGACGTGGCTTTCAGTATCGTCAGTTGTTTAAAGATCTGATTGTGGATTGGAGAGCACAGTTGGAAAAACCCGCTTTGCCATTCCTGTTTGTACAGTTGGCCAACCTTGGAATTCCGAATAAACAACCCGTTAAAAGTGGCTGGGCCGAAACCCGCGATGCACAACGTCGTGCGCTGGAACTTCCAAATACCGGGATGGCAGTAGCTTTTGATATTGGCGAATGGAACGATATTCATCCGCTCAACAAAAAAGAAGTCGCTCGTCGTTTAGCTTTGGAAGCCGAAAGAGTGGCCTACGGAAATGATGAGCTGGTTAGTGCCGGTCCGCTTTACGAATCGATGAAAGCGGAAGACGGTAGTATTTTGCTCACTTTCTCGTCGGTAGGGTCGGGGCTTTACGCGAATAGCTTACTCGAAGGTTTTCAGATAGCTGGAGAGGATGGCAAATTTGTTTGGGCAAATGCCGTGGTGATGAGCAAAAACTCGGTTAAGGTTTGGAGCAGAAAGGTGAAAAATCCGGTGGCCGTGCGTTATGCCTGGGACGACAATCCGGCCGGGGCGAACCTGAAAAATAAAGAAAACCTGCCCGCATCGCCCTTTACAACCGAAGACTAAATTGAAAAAATCAAATAATAAAAAAATCAAATGAAAACTACTTCACAGAAAGTTTCTGTACTGGAAAAAATAGGATACAGCCTTGGCGATTTGGCTGCTAACCTCGTGTTTCAAACCCTGGTAACTTTCCTTGCTTTTTTCTATACCGACATTTATGGACTGCAAAATGAACACGCCTCAGTAATTATGCTGGTGGTAGGTCTGGTGGCAGCCTTTGCTTTTAACCCGATTATTGGTGCTTTGGCTGACAGAACACGCTCGCGATGGGGAAAATTTCGCCCCTGGATTTTGTTTACCGCTATTCCGCTGGGAGTAATTGCCTTGCTGGCATTTACAACACCAGATTTTTCGTACAAAGGAAAACTGATTTATGCCGCCGCAACTTATACGCTATTGCTGCTGGCTTATGCGGCAAGTAATCTGCCTTATTCGGCACTGAGTGGCGTGCTAACCGCCGATATGTCGGAGCGAAACAGCCTGTCGTCGTACCGTTTTGCGGCAGTAATGTTTGCTCAGTTTTTTGTGCAGGTGTTTATGTTGCCCATCATTTTACATGTGGGAAAAGGCGATAAAGCTGCCGGAATTGAATCGGTAATGACCTGGATGGCTATTATTGGTACCGTATTATTACTGATTACTTTTTTCACCACCAAAGAACGTGTAATTCCTCGTCCGGAACAGGAATCGAGTTTAAAAGACGATTTAAGTGATTTATTTAAAAACCGTCCCTGGGTCATCATGTTAACGCTTACAATTCTGGTATTTGTTACACTGGCCATGAAAGGCGGATCGTACGTTTACTACTTTAACAATTATGTTGATGAAGCCGCGCTGCAAAGTTTTATTCAGCCAATTTTAGATTCGCTTGCTGCTGTAGGCATGAACTTTTTTGAGTCGGATGTGGCATCAGCAGGCTTTGGATTATTCAACGCCGGAGGAATAATTTGCTCGATGATTGGTATCGCAGTGTCAAGAAAACTGGCCGATAAATTCGGAAAACGCGATGTGTTCGGAACAACATTGTTTATCGCTACCCTGTTTATTATATCCTTCATTTTTTACAACCCCGAAGATGTTCGCCTGATGTTTTTGGCTCAGGCACTGCACATGTTTTTCTACGGTGTAACAACGCCAATTCTTTGGGCAATGATTGCCGATGTTGCCGATTTCTCGGAGTGGGTTAACAACCGCCGTGCAACAGCAATAATCTTCTCGGCAATGATGGTGGGCTTAAAAGCCGGTTTGGCTATTGGTGGTGCAATTGTTACCTGGATTTTGGGTTTATACGGCTATGTATCGAAAGATGCTGTGGCAGCCAGCCAGGAACTGATTCAGCCCGAAAGCGTGGCTCAGGGGGCAAAAATGCTGGTTAGTATTTACCCGTCAATTCCGTTTTTAATCGGAGTAGCTTTGCTGTTCTTCTACGAAATCAATAAAAGTAAAGAGGTGCAGATACAGAAAGATTTAATTGAAAGAAGACAATAAGAATTGGAAACGAATTATTTGGCAGAAATAATATTTAAAACTATAAATACCTTAAAAATGAGAAACAGGAATGGATTTGTTTTGATTATGCTACTAGCTGGCATTTTAATGTCGTGTAACAGCAGTACAACAACCCAGTCGCAGAAAACACCAACATTAAAAGAAGCTTTTGCCGGTAAATTTCACATTGGTACAGCTTTAAACGAATGGCAAATTACTGGTAGAGATTCAGCCGGAGTTGAGGTCATTAAGGGTCAGTTTCAGGCAATTGTTGCCGAAAACTGTATGAAAAGCGGACCAATTCATCCAAGCGAAGGCGAATACAACTTTGAATTGCCCGATCAGTTTGTTGAATTTGGAGTTGCAAACGATAAATTTATAACGGGTCATTGTTTAATCTGGCATTCGCAGGCACCCCGCTGGTTTTTTACCGATGATGAAGGAAATGATGTTTCGCGCGAAGTGATGATCGAGCGCATGAAAGAACACATTTTTACGGTAGTTGGCCGTTACAAAGGTAAAATTAAAGGCTGGGATGTTGTTAACGAGGCTATTATGGAAGATGGTAGCATGCGTAACAGCAAATTCCTGCAAATTGTTGGCGACGACTTTATTAAGCTGGCTTTCCAGTTTGCTCACGAAGCCGATCCCGATGCTGAATTGTACTATAACGACTACAACGAATGGTATCCCGGAAAACGTGATGCAATCGTTCAGATGGTGCGCGATTTAAAAGCCGATGGTATTCGTATCGACGGAATTGGTATGCAGGGGCACATCGGAATGGACAGCCCTTCGCTGGAAGATTATGAAGCAGCAATTGTTGCTTATGCCAACGAAGGAATGAAAGTGATGGTTACCGAATTGGATATGTCTATTTTGCCAAACCGTAGCAGGGATGTTGGTGCCGATATTGCTACCAGTTTTGAATATCAGCAAAGCCTGAATCCCTACACAGAAGGTGTTCCGGTAGAAAAAATGAATGAGTGGGACGAACGCATGCTTGACTTTTTTCGCCTGTTTTTGAAACATTCTGATGCGGTAACCCGCGTAACTTTGTGGGGTGTTTCTGATGCTACATCGTGGAAGAACAATTTTCCAATTCGTGGACGTACTGATTATCCTTTGTTGTTCGATAGAAACTATGAGCCAAAAAGTATTGTGGCAAAGTTAATTGAAGAAGCAAACAATACTGCAAAATAAAAAATTGATTTGAGTAGTTAGTTAGTTAGTTAGTTAGTTTCTCCGGGAGTTGCGCAATTGTGTGGCTCCCGGAAATTTTGGTTAAATTGAGACGAAGAAAACGGAAGAAACAGTAAGATAAATTTATTGAAAATGAAAAAAGCACGATACCTTGTTGACAACCTTTATACGGCCGATCCGGCAGCACATGTTTTTAACGGAAAAATTTACATTTACCCTTCGCACGATGTAGAATCGGGCATTCCGGAAAATGATAACGGCGATCATTTCGACATGCGCGACTACCACGTTTTTTCAATGGATGATATTGACGGAGAGGTAACCGACCACGGAAATGTGTTGGATGTGAAAGATATTCCCTGGGCAGGCCGCCAGTTGTGGGACAGCGACTGTGCCTTTAAAAACGGAAAATATTACCTCTATTTTCCGTTGAAAGACCAAACCGATATTTTCCGGATTGGGGTAGCTATCAGCGATAAACCCGAAGGCCCATTTGTGCCGCAGGAGGCACCAATGAAAAGAAGTTACTCCATCGATCCTTGTGTTTTTGAGGACGAAGATGGCAGCCATTACATATACTTTGGTGGTTTGTGGGGCGGCCAGTTGCAGCGTTACCGCGATAACAAAGCCATTGAATGTGGCCACGAACCGGCCGACGATGAGCAGGCAATACCGGCTCGTGTGGCTAAACTAAGCGACGATATGCTGGAATTTGGCGAAGAGCCAAAAGCACTTGTAATTCTCGATGAAAACGGAGAGCCGATAAAAGCCGGCGATCACGACCGACGTTTTTTCGAAGCCTCGTGGATGCACAAATACAACGGCAAATATTACTTTTCGTATTCAACCGGAAACACGCACAAACTGTGCTATGCTGTTGGCGACAATCCTTATGGCCCGTTTACCTACCAGGGCGTAATTTTAACGCCGGTTGTGGGCTGGACAACACACCACTCAATTGTTGAATTTAAGGGCAAATGGTACCTGTTTCATCACGATTGTGTGCCTTCAAATGGTAAAACCTGGCTGCGCAGCCTGAAAGTTGTGGAGATGGAGTACGATGCCGAAGGAAAAATAATTACCATTGAAGGAACGGCAGAATAAAAAAGATCGTTTTTCACACGTGTGATATTTTAGTTAAGGCTAAGAAAGTATCAATGTGTGCAAATACAGAGTCACATTTGTTTTGAATTGCATTTTATTTTTGTCCCATAAAAATAAAAAACGCCAATATTTAACGCTTATATGGTGTTCATTTTGATGGAATAAAATATAGTAAAAAGGAGAGAGAAAAAATGTTTGATTTAGAAGGAAAAGTAGCCGTGGTTACAGGGGGAGGCGGTGTTCTTGGAGGGAGTATCGCACGAAGTTTGGTGTATTCCGGAGTTAAAGTAGCCATTCTTGATATTCGAAAAGAACAGGTTGATAACCGTGTTGAAGAGTTACAAAAAATAGGGGGTGAAGTTCTTGGATTTGTTTCAAGTGTTCTTGATGTTGAAGACCTGAAGAAAACCAGGGAGTTATTGCTTGAAAAATGGGGTAAGATTGATATATTGATTAACGCGGCTGGTGGAAATATGCCCGGAGCCACCTTATCAGAACAACAAACGGTGTTCGATATGAAGATTGACGACTTTCAAAAAGTAACGGATCTTAACTTAAACGGCACTGTTTTTCCCAGTCTTGTTTTTGGTGAAGCCATGTCACAAAAAGGCGAGGGCAGTATCATTACCATATCGTCGATGGCCACTTACTCAGCTATTTCACGTGTTCTCGGTTATTCGGTGTCAAAAACCGGTATTAATATTTTTACGCAGTGGATGGCCATGGAGATGGCGACTAAGTTCAGCGAAAAGATACGGGTAAATTCAATTGCTCCGGGCTTTTTTATTGGAGATCAGAACCGAAATGTGCTGATCAATCCTGACGGATCGTACACCGAGCGCAGTAAAAAAGTGCTGGCGCGCACACCAATGGGGCGCTTTGGCGATATAAAAGAACTAAACGGAGCAGTGCAGTTTTTATGCTCCGATGCGGCATCGTTCATAACGGGTGTAATTCTTCCTGTTGATGGTGGTTTTAGCTCGTTTAGCGGTGTGTAAAATTGAACTTGATCCTATTTTATTGTTTAAGTGATCAATAAATCGAAAGTGGTGTACCTGTTTTGGGTATGGCCACTTTCGTTATTTTTGACGTGTTGAACGTTAGGCGCAGATTTCGTCGATGCAATTAAACATTGAGTTAAATATCGGCGTAAATCAGTGTAATTTGCGAGAACTATTTTTTCAGTTTCGGTGGTAATACAAAAAAGTAAATAGAAGAATAATGGCTTTAGAAAAAACGTGGCGTTGGTTTGGAGAGAAAGATCTGGTGTCGCTTGATGATTTGCAACAAATGGGAGTGGAAGGAGTGGTTACCGCCCTGCATCACATTCCAAATGGAGAAGTTTGGCCGGTTGAAGAAATTTTAAAGGTAAAAACAGCCATTGAAAAACGAGGCATGCGTTGGAGTGTTGTGGAGAGCCTTCCAGTTTCGGAGGGCATAAAAATCTGCTCGAACGACCGCGAACGTCTGATTGCCAACTACCAGCAATCGGTGCGAAACCTTGGCCAGTGTGGTATCGACACGATTTGCTACAATTTTATGCCGGTTTTGGATTGGGCACGTACCGATTTGCATTTCAAGCTAAAAAATGGCGGCGAATCGATGTATTTTGATTTCCCCACTTTTGTGGCTTTTGACGTTTTTATTCTGAAACGCCCGGGGGCCGAAACAGATTATCCTGCCGAAATTGTTGAAAAGGCCAAAGCGGTTTTCGAAAAAATGACGGAACAGCAAGCCGAAGAACTGGCCTACAATATTATCGTGGTTACACAGGGGTTTATCGATGGCGTGATTGACGGTTCGGTGCCCGATCCAAAAAGCCTTTTCCTGGAGTTTATAGACCGTTACAAGAACATTGGAAAAGTGCAGCTGCGTAACCATTTAAAAGCTTTTCTTGATGATGTTATTCCGGTGGCTGAAGAAGCCGGAGTAAAACTGGCCATTCACCCCGACGATCCACCGTTTCCGGTATTGGGATTACCGCGAATTATTGGTCAACTGGAAGATTACGAATGGCTTTTTAAAGCCAATGCTTCGCCAAACAATGGGGTAACTTTTTGCGCCGGATCACTCTCGGCACGAAAAGAAAACGATTTGCTGGAAGTGATTGAGAAAACCCGCGAACGCATTCATTTTGTGCATTTACGAAATACACATTTACTCGAAGATGGGAGCTTTTACGAATCGGGGCATTTAAGCGGTACACAAAACATGGTAAAAATTGTGGTAGCCCTTCTTCAGGAACAAAAGCGTAGAATACAGTTAGGGAAAAAGGATTTTAAGATGCCAGTAAGACCTGATCATGGTATTAAGATTCTGGATGATTACAAACATGATTACAATCCTGGATATCCTTTAATCGGGCGATTAAAAGGACTTGCTGAACTGGAAGGTTTAATGCATGGAATTGAATATGTATTGCCTTAGTTTATAAACATATTAAACGTATTCTTTCTATTTTAAGAAAACTCTTTTTGCCTGATTATAACAGGAAAGTATTTATAGAACTAAAATTATTATCATCTAAATTAGAGTAATTAATAACGGATAACATTAAAAAATCGGTGGAGAAAGAAATATCTCACCAAGAAGTTTCGTGCTTTTTTTTCTGAAAGTCACTCCCCAAAATAAAGTTCGGTTATAAAAGAATTATAATTTTTTCTACGTGCTCACAATGGCAACAACTGTTGGTTCTTAGCGTCTGATGTCAGTTTTTTGTACGGGATTTAATCACCAAAAAAGCCACGACCTTTTAATTTTGATAGACGCTTTTTAAATCTGCTAATTGTCTTTCTAACCGTTGTATTCTTTTTAATCTTCTTTGTTCTTCAATTGCCTTGTTCTGGCTACTTAATAAGTAAGGCGTTTTGTCCCTTAGAACAAAGTAAGCAGCCGTCAGGATCTTATGTCCTATTGCCATATTTGCTTTCTTACTTCCTCTACGTGCGGCAATTGTCTTATGTTTTGCAGCCATTAAACAATCTTTAGAATGTGATGCTGCCCATGCAGCTTCAACCAGGGTTGTTTTCAGGTATTTGTTGCCATGTGTTATTTTTGAAGAATATTTTTTACCGGCACTTTCGTTATTTCCTGGACACACGCCTGCCCATGAGGCAAGATGTTTCGCTGACGGAAAGAATACCATGTCATTTCCAATTTCAGCAAGTATCCCAGCAGCTATTTGTACCGACACTCCTGGAATAGTAAGTAATAATTCAACATCATTTCTCATGGAGTTAAGATATTTGTCAATTCTTTTTTCAATGCAGTCAATTTGATTATTGATATGTTCCATTGATGCAAGAATCAGTTGAAGCATAAAAATATGATGTTCGGTAATCCTTCCGTATAAAGCCTTCTTTAGTTCGGCTTTTTTTCTGACCAAAGATCCTTTTGCCAGTTCTGATAATTTCCCCGGGTCTTTTTCTCCCGATGCGATTGCCAAAACAATTGCTGTTCCTGTTTTGCCAAAAACATCACTAACTACGCTGCCTAGCTTGATGTTGGCATCTTCAAGGATGTTCTGCAAACGGTTCTTTTCAGCAGTACGCTGATGTATCAGTTTTCTTCGGTGGCGGTGCAAAACCCGAAGTTCTCTTATGCCTTGACGTGGAACAAAACTTCCTTTAAGCAAGCCACTCAACAGAAGTTTGGCAATCCATTCACTGTCCATTTTATCCGTTTTTTGCCCCGGAACATTTTTTACATGCCTGGCATTGACCAGTAAAATCTCAAAATATTCTTCAAGTACATAGTAAACAGGTTTCCAATAAACTCCTGTGCTCTCCATCGCAATATGGCTTACTCCTTCATTCTGGAGAAAACCAATCAGCTTTTCAAGTTCTTCGGTAAATGTGCCAAAAGTTTCAGTTCGTTCAACAATATCTTTACCTTTGATGCTGGCGACTACTGTGTCCTTATGAACATCAAGGCCACAACCTCGCTCAATGATTCTTGGGAATTCTTCGACAGGATTCATAGTAGAAAATTTTATTGGTACGTAGATACCGCAAGTTAATTCACTTTCATTCCTGTTGGTGATTCCCGGGAATCATGAATGTTTTTTGTGGTAAGTTGGAGTTTCGCAGAAATTCCGACATTTCGAGACAAAGATGAAGGCTGCGGGAGGGTATGGGATGATTGTCAATTTCTAAATTAATCTAAGGGATCTTACAGGTGCTCCCTGAGTTTTCATACACACACACGCCCAAAAAGTGAATAATTGTTCTAAAATGATTCTAATTTTGAATTTGTTAGTGAATGAGTTAATATTTCGCAAATAAAAAAGGAGCTAAACTTTCGTTTAACTCCTTGATTTTTAGTGGTCGGGATACCAGGATTCGAACCTGGGACCCCCTGCTCCCAAAGCAGGTGCGCTAACCGGACTGCGCTACATCCCGAAAATATTTTAATGCGGTGAGGGCGGGATTCGAACCCGCGGTACAGTTTACCCGTACGCCAGTTTAGCAAACTGGTGGTTTCAGCCACTCACCCACCTCACCAGTGGTTTTTAGTGCTAAATTTCATTCTGTCAACCGACAGATTTCATTTAATACTTTTCACTATTTCTTTTTTGAACGTCGTTGCTTTGTTAAAGCGTGTGCAAAAGTAGAAATTGTTTTTACACTGGCAAAGAAAAATGAAAAAAAATGGCAAAAAAAATAGAATTCCTGTTTGGTAGTGTAAACGAATAGCGATAGGGGATTGAGCTGTTTAAACATAAAAGGATTTTGATTCAATTTTACTTCTTTTTATGTGGTTTAAAACCAGTACGTTTCAAGATACAGGAAGGTGATTAGAATTAATAATTGTGAAATTTGATGTAATTTGTTTAATATTTTGAATTGCTAGATTAAACAAAATACTATTTAGTATGTTTATTAACCCGTAGATAGTATAAACAGAAATACCAGAAGATATGAGTTACAGGGAAGAAATAATAATTACCAACATTGACAACAAAAAGAATGGTAAGACAAACGGACATGAGAATCATGATACAATAGGAGATAATCATGTTGCAACATCAATTGATACACCAATGCGCGATGATGCTTTTGAGCTGAGCGATGAGCGCAAAATGGAGATTATTGAAGACAAGTTTCGCGACATAATGGAAACAATGGGACTTGATTTGAATGATGACAGTTTGAAAGGAACACCGCACCGTGTTGCAAAAATGTTTGTACAGGAAATCTTCAATGGTTTAAATCCTGCCAACAAACCTAAAGTTTCCGTTTTCGAGAATAAATTCAATTACGGCGAAATGCTGGTGGAAAAGAACATTAATATGAATTCCACCTGCGAACACCATTTTTTACCTATCGTTGGAAAAGCTCATGTTGCATACATTTCATCGGGTGAGGTAATTGGTTTAAGCAAAATAAACCGTATAGTTGACTATTTTGCTCGCCGTCCGCAGGTGCAGGAACGTTTAACCGTACAAATTGCCAACGAGCTTAAAACAATCCTCAAAACTGAAGATGTGGCAGTAGTTATCGATGCCAAACACATGTGTGTTTCATCACGCGGAATTCAGGATGAAAGCAGCAGTACGGTTACAGCTGAATATTCCGGAAAATTCAAAGACAAAGGTGTTCGAGAAGAGTTCCTGCGATATATTGAACTTTAGCCTTCACTCTTAATATCAAAAGCCATCAGCACTTGCCCGTGTCGTTGGTATAAAATGCCGTTTTTAATTACCGGGTGAGAGAAATGTTCTTTCGCACCTCTTGTAATTTTAAATTTGCTGATCTGATTCATTTTTCCGGCATCATCAAAGCCAACTAACGATAGCGTTCCGTTCTGACCATAGTAATACAGCAAATCGTCAGCTGAAACAACGGCTCCCCAACCCAGTTTTAGGGAGTCGGTTAATTGTCCGCTAGTAGCATTAATACCTCTGAAGAATTTTTTTGATGTGGCACTGCCGTATAAATTGTCGTCAATTTTTACAATTCCACCCATGTAACTGTCGAAACCTGTATTACGCCAAACTTCATTAATTTCAGTTCCGTCTTCCGAGAGATGGAGTTTTACTCCACAATTACCATCGCCCGCTGCGTAATAAATATATCCGTTATCGTAAATTACGCAGTTGCTGTGTGTGTCGCCCATTCCGGGTTGACGTTTGTCGAGCGGAACATTATCTTGTGCATGTGTCCACAAAAGTTCACCGGTTTCTGTGTCAAAGCCCATCATGTTGTATGCAGAGAAAGTGACAAATATATTCCGTGATGGGAGTTTTATCAATGTTCCCGGATTATACCCCGATCGTTCGCTGTGACCAGGATTGCTCCAAATTAACTCGCCCGAAAAACGATTCAAGCCAACCACGTTGTGTTCTTTGCCACCGGGAGTCCAGAATACTTTATCGCCATCGATTACAGGTGCTTCCGAGTGGCCAAAACGCGGATAAATACCATCAAAATCTTCCACAAAATGTTTTTCCCAAACTACTGCTCCATTTAAGCGATTCAGACAAAAAAGGTTTCCCATTCCCGAACCAATATAAATTAAATCGTTAATAACAGTGGGTTGCGAGCGCGATCCCGGATAACTGGTCACCCATTCTTTTCCGAAAGGTACCTGCCATTTTATTTCGCCGTTTAAATCAATGCAAAAAAGTGTTGCTGTGCTGTCGATAGCTCCGGTTATAAAAATCTCGTTATCGGTTATTGTTGGCGATCCGTATCCGTCTCCAATACCTTCAACATACCACAATTCATCAGGTCCTGCTTCCGGCCATTCTTTTAAAAGATTCTGTTCATCGAAAATACCTTTGCGGTCTTCACCTCGCCATTGGTAAATCTCGGTTTTGTTCGAACTGCAGGAAAAAAGTAGCAGGATTGCGGGTAGTAGTAAAAGGTTTTTCATGGTGCTAATTTTTATAACAATGGTATTTCTTTCGGTTGATTAATTACAACTTGCCCGAAAATTTTGTTGAATATAGCATTAAGTTGATAAAATGTTTCATTTATCAGGTGCTTGGGAATGAGAAAGCTTGGAGTACTTGTTTATGAATTGAAGTACCGATATACTTCATCGTAGTTTTTTACTTCCATCAAATCGGCACGCATTTTTGCAGCACCCGGAAACGAGTTCAGGTAAATTTTATAGAAGCGTTTCAGTATATTGAAATTTTTATCGGGGCTCCAGGTTTGCTCAAAAAGTCGGGTGTGGTCAAGCAGTTTGGCAATTCGATCTTCCATAGAAATTTCTTGTTTTTCAGGATTAAAGAACCATGGATTCTGGAAAATACCACGTCCTACCATTACACCATTAACACCGGTTTGTTTTACTCGCTCAAGTCCTTGTTCGTATGAAAATACATCACCGTTTCCATGAACCGGAATATGCGGTTTTAAGCTATTCTTCAACTGAACTGCCTTTGCAATTTCATTCCAGTTGGCATCGCCTTCCGATTGCATTCGTTGAGTTCGTCCGTGCAGGATAATAGCTGCCGGATCAACTTCAAGTAAATTGGCAATCCAGTTTTCGGTTATATGCTCTTTTATTCCGGTGCGGGTTTTTACGCTAACGGGCAGGTGAGTGGCTTCTTTTGTTGCCAGAATAATTTCTTTTGCACGTTCCGGTTCGCCAATCAATGCACTGCAAGCACCAATTTTAAACACTTTTTTTACCGGACATCCCATATTAATGTCGATGCCATCGAAATCATAATTCTCGGTTATGTATTTGGCAATATTGTGGTAAATCTCGGGATTTCGCCCCCAGATTTGAGCAACAATTTTAATGTTGAGCTTTTTGAGTAAAGCACGTTCCGAATCATTAACGATCAAGCGTTCAGAAACCCTTTCGCGACCCACCGGATGGTTCATGCCTTCAACCGAAGTGAACTCGGTAAAAACCATATGTAGTTTTCCCGGGGCTGTCATTCCCATTACTATTTCACGAAAAACCGTGTCGGTAACATCCTCCATGGGAGCCAGCGAAAAAGCGGGGCCATTAAATTCTTGCCAGAAATTATTCATGCCGCAAAAATAGAAAATGTGTATAATTGTCTTAACGTCATTCCGAATTTAGTTCGGAATCTACTTGATCTTCTATAAAGATCCTGAAACAAGTTCAGGATGACATCTAAATTTATGTCTTTATTGAACATTTAATTTTTCTTGCTCGAGTTGCATTAACGAAAGGCTTTTTCTGAATTTACGACTATTGCCAAAACCAATACGTAGATCTGATGGGCGGCCGGTTCCGTTCACTTTTTCATCAGCACATTCGGGGGTGCAGCAACCATGGTATTTTTCGGCACATTCCGGGCACTGAATAAAAAGTATATGGCAACCGTGATTATCGCAGTTGGTATGCGAATCGCAGGGTTTACCGCACTGATGACATTTCGAAATAATTTCGCCGTTTACACTCTCGCCCAAACGTTCGTCGAACACGAAGTTTTTACCAAGGAATTTAGAATCCAACTTTGCCGTTTTAATCTGACGTGCATATTCCAGGATTCCGCCGTGTAGCTGGTTGACGTCTGTAAATCCCTGGTGTTTCAGGTAGGCACTTGCTTTTTCGCAGCGAATTCCGCCGGTACAATACAGCAGTACTTTTTTATCTTTCTTGTCTTCCAGTAGGTCGGTTACAATATCCAACTCTTCACGGAAAGTATCGGCTTCCGGGCAAATTGCCCCTTCAAAATGACCAATTTCACTTTCGTAATAATTGCGCATGTCAACAACCACAGTATTTTCCTGCCCGATGTATTGATGAAATTCAACACCCGATAAATGTTTTCCCACATTAGTAACATCGTAAGCATCATCATCCAAACCATCGGCAACCAGTTTTGGGCGCACTTTAATGGTAAGTTTGTAAAACGATTTCCCATCGTCTTCAATGGCATATTTAATCGGGATGTCCTGCAGTATCTCATATTTTTTCAATGTCTCAACAAAGGCATCCCAGTGATGTTCCGGAACACTCATTTGCGCGTTAATCCCTTCGCGGGCAACATAAATACGGCCAAAGCAATCCAACGGAAACCAGTCGCGGAAAAGCTTGTCTCTGAACTCTTGTGGATTATCAAGAATGTGGTAGCGATAAAATGATATCGTTTTGCGCTGAAAGGTTTCTTCTGCCAGCCTCTTTTTAAGTTCTTCTTTATTTACCCGATTGTATAAAAACATGTTACCTCTATTTTAATGCGCGCAAAAATACACAAATTGGGAAAAAGAGCAAAAAAGATGATTTATTCTTTAAATGGGTTGTTTTCATCATTCCTGTTTTTCTTTTAACTTTATATGAAGTCTGATAATGAATTCTGTGAATTAAAACTAACCGCAATGAAAAAATTGATTTATCTACTGTCCGTATTGTTGGTAGTTGGTATTTCCTGTACAACTGAAGATCCAAAAATAAAAGAAGCGGAAGACTACCTTGAACAACTACGTGTTGAAAGCGAATCGATAGGATGGACGGCCACAGTATCGGTTGATAATGAGATCGTCTTTTCAAAAGGATTTGGCTTGGCAAACTACGAGCAACAAGTGCCGGTTTATCCCGGAAAAACAAAATTCAGAATTGGAAGTATTTCAAAGGCGCTTACAGCAGCCGGGCTGGGAATTCTAATTGAAGAGGGAAAAATAGACCTTGATGCCTCGGTTCAGAAATATGTGCCTGATTTCCCGAAAAAGAAATATGGAATTACCACCCGACAGGTGGCCGGACATTTGGCCGGCATTCGGCATTACAATGGAAACGAATTTCTTTCCTCGAAATACTATCCAACGGTAAAAGATGGATTGACTATTTTTATGAATGATACACTACTGTTTGAGCCGGGTACTCAATACAGTTATTCCAGTTACGGTTTTAACCTGCTGAGTGCAATCATGGAAGGGGCATCAGGTGAAGAGTTTTTGAATTTTATGCAAACACGCGTTTTCGATCCACTTGGAATGACGGAAACGACAGCTGAACGAATGGATTCTCTCATATTGTTTCGTGCCGGCTATTATGATATGGATAACGGAAAAGTGATAAATGCACCTTTCGTTGATAATAGCTACAAATGGGCTGGTGGTGGCTTTATTTCCACGTCTGAAGACTTGGTGAAGTTTGGGAATGCCATGTTGAATAACGCGATATTTCCGGAAGAAGTAAAACAACTATTGATTACTCCTCAAACCCTGAGTGATGGTAAAAAGACAGGATATGGAATGGGCTTTGCTTCCGGTATTGACGAATTTGAACGTAACTATTACGGACATGGCGGAGGTTCGGTTGGAGGTTGCAGTAATCTTATTATTTACCCTGAAGAGAAAATGGTGGTTGCTGTTATTACGAATGATACGCGTGCGAAAGTTGGGAGTGAGATTTATAAAATTGCAGAAATATTGTTAAAAGATTAGTAATAAAAAACCCGGACTAATGATCCGGGCTTATATATAAATTGAGCTTTTATTTACAATGAAATAATCGGATCTGGATTTCCGTCCGGATCGCCGCTAACCTGGCCACTTGTTTTTGCTGAGCCAATTAATAGTACTCCTGCTGCATGTGGCGCAGCCATCGATGTTCCACTAATTGTGTTATAGCCTCCATTTTTCCAGGTTGACAAGATACTATATCCAGGAGCACAATAATCAACTGCCGGTCCATAATTCGAAAAATATGCCCAGTTGTCATTAATGTCGCACGCAGAAATGGTGTATACATTTGTTCCGTTTACTCTGGCAGGAGAATGGTTATCTGCATTATCACTTTCGTTGCCGGCCGCTAAAACAAATTTACAGCTTGAAGATGCGGTTAAAACAGCATTGTCGAGAGTAGGTGAAATTCCACCACCAAGACTCATATTTGCAACATCGTTGGTGGTTGCATTATTAGCTACATAATCCACCCCGGCCACAACTCCTGAAACAGTTCCGCTTCCACGACGATCGAGAACGCGTACAGCGACAACTGTTGCTCCGGCTGCAACGCCAACAACTCCTTGTGAGTTATCTAATGCTGCAATTGTACCGGCAACATGGGTTCCATGTCCGTTTTGGTCATCTGGAGTTGATTTTCCACCCAAATATGTCACACTTCTATTAGCATCTACATTCAAATCAGGATGATCCAGGTCAATTCCCGAATCAATTATCCAGGCAACTTTACCCGTTCCATCAGCTGCTCCGCCAACGCGTGTAATTCCCCATGGTGTTTCTTGTGTTGAAGTTTCGCCTCCTGTATCACCACCATCACCTTTATTTGGTCCTTTTCCCGGAGGAGGAGCGAGTGCAATTACTTTATCGACTTCAATATAGGCAACCGAAGGATCATTTTCGAGCTTTTTTAATTGACCCGGTGCAATTTTTACAGAGAAGCCTTTTAAAGCAGTTCCGTACATATGGCCAAGCTCACCATCGGTAATGCCGACACGCTTTAAAATTTTCGCCGATGTGTTTTTTACAGCATTTTGTTTCTTTTCGTAACCTTTCAGCTTTGCCAGTTCGGCCGTTAATTCGGCATCATTCAATACCACTATGTAACTGTTTTTTGATGAGGATGCCGATTTAAGCTCAATCGCTTCATTAGAGGTTTCGTCGGATACGATTGTTTCATCACACGAATAAATTAATATTCCGGCGCAGAATAGTGCCAGAACTTTTAAATGGAGTTTTTTCATAAAAGTTATGTTTTTTAGTGAGTAAATTAATTATTAGCGTTTTGTGTTTTTTCTTAAGCATAAAAAAAGCTGCTTGTTAAATACAAACAGCTCTTTTAATATTTTTGTTTAAATGCTACTTTAATAATTCGTTTACCCTTACTATAATTTCATTGAATTCATCTTCTTCAAAACCAATGGATGCAACTGCAATTTTTCCGTCTTTATCGATAATAAAATTACGCGGAATGTTTTGTTTGGCATATTTCGAAAATATATCGCGTTTGGGATCGGGGTAGAAGGGGAGTGTATAATTATTGTCGGTTTTAAATTTGTTTACCGTTGCCCAATCGTGCTCGCGACCAATTACCAAAACCTCGAAATTTTTGTTTTCCTTTAGTTTTTGGTACACTTCCTTTTCAAGATGCGGCAACTCTTTGCGGCAAGGCGGACACCAATCGGCAAAAAAGTTAATCCACACTACTTTGCCTTTTAAATCAGATAATTTTTTTACTGATCCGTCTTCCATGTTTATTGAAAAGTCGGGAGCAGTGTCGCCTTCTTTTACCAGGGTAAATTCGTCTTGTGCAAACGTGTTTATCGCTAAGAATGCTAGTATGATCAGTACTGTTAATCGTTTCATGTTGAAATTTTAATGTGTTATAAATCTTTTGCTAATGTAGTTATATGAGGTGAAAACAAAAACACCCGCTTAAATTAAGCAGGTGTCTTTAGTATATGGTTGTTATTTTTTAAGCTTGCTTCAAAAAATCATTAACGGCCGATTCAATGCGGTCTTCAATTTTCGAGGTGTCTGATTTTACGAATTTATCGCCGGTAATGTTTTCGTACAATTCAATGTACCTTTCCGATACCTCGTTAACAAACGACTCAGGAATTTCAGGAAGTACATCTCCGTCGCGGCCCTGGAAATTATTTTCCATCAACCACTCGCGAACAAATTCTTTTGAAAGTTGCTTTTGGTTTTCGCCTTTGTCAAAGCGCTCCTGGTAACCATCGGCGTAGAAATAACGCGATGAATCAGGTGTATGAATTTCGTCGATCAGGTAAATCTGACCATCTTTTTTACCAAACTCGTATTTGGTATCTACCAGAATCAATCCCATTTCATTCGCAATTTCGCTACCGCGTTTAAAAAGAGCCAGCGAAATACGCTCCAGTTCTTTGTAATCTTCTTCTGAAACCAAGCCTTGTTTAATAATCTCTTCACGCGAAATATTTTCGTCGTGGGCACCTTGCTCTGCTTTTGTTGTTGGCGTTAACAGCGGCTCAGGAAATGCCTGGTGTTCTTTCAAACCTTCAGGAAGTGGAACGCCGCAAATATCGCGACCGCCATTTTTATACAATCTCCAGGAACTTCCGGTTAAATAACCGCGCACGATCATTTCTACCGGGAAAGTTTCGCAAAAATGACCTACTGTTACGTTCGGATCGGGTGTTGCTATTTTCCAGTTTGGAACAATATCAGCGGTTGCATCCAGAAATTTCTCTGCAATCTGGTTTAGAACCTGACCTTTAAAAGGGATTCCTTTAGGCAAAACCACGTCGAATGCCGAAATACGATCGGAAACAACCATCACCAAAAAATCGTCGTTGATGTTGTATACGTCGCGAACTTTACCTTTGTAGTGGCTCTTTTGTCCCGGGAAATTGAAACTTGTTTTTGTAAGTGCGTTACCCATTTTTGTTGAATATTTATTGTTGTATTTATACTTATTGTCAGCTCAAAAAGCCTTTTCGACTTAACTACAAATTTAGCTGGTTTTTGTTCAACTCATAAAATTGTAGAACTGATAAATTGCAAAATGGTTAAATTGTATTATTCTCTTAACGGTTTTATAAATTGTGGCCTGATCTGTTAATCTTTATTTTCTTTTGTATCGGTTTTTATCTCAATTTTCTGTTCGGCGTGTTTATCGTAGGCCTCAACAATATCGCGCACCAATTTGTGGCGAACGATATCTTTTTTATCAAAATAAATGGTTGAAATATTTTTAATGCCTTTTAAAATGCGTAGTGCCTGTATCAAACCAGACTGGCTTTTTCTTGGAAGGTCGATCTGGGTAACATCGCCGGTAATTATGAACTTAGCGTTTAGTCCCATGCGCGTTAAAAACATTTTCAGTTGATTAACGGTTGTATTCTGCGCTTCGTCGAGAATTACATAGGCATTGCTCAATGTACGTCCACGCATAAAGGCAAGTGGGGCAATTTGTATTACGCCATCTTTCATAAATTCCTCCAGTTTTTTCGGCGGAATCATATCCTGCAAAGCATCGTAAAGTGGTTGCAAATACGGATCGATTTTATCTTTTAAATCGCCGGGAAGAAATCCCAGGTTTTCACCGGCCTCAACAGCGGGGCGGCTAAGAATAATTTTCCTGATCTCCTTATTTTTTAGCGCCCTAACGGCCAATGCAATTGCGGTGTATGTTTTTCCTGTTCCGGCCGGACCAATGGCAAAAATCAGATCGTTTTTACTGTTGCTTTCCACCAGACGTCGCTGGTTGGGTGTGCGCGCCCGTACTGGTTTTCCGTTGTTTCCGAATACAATAATATCGGGTTCGCTGCTTCCGTTTTCTTCAAACGACGAAACACCCGAATCCAACAATTCGTGAATAATTTCTTCGGTGAGTACGTTGTACTGATAGTAATGATCGAGAATGAGGGCGAACTTTTTCTCAAATGCTTTTATTTCTTTTGGTTCTCCCTGAACGAATAAAGCATGACCCCGCGCGGTGATCTTAATTTTTGGGAAAAGCCTTTTTATCAGTTCAATTTTCGAATTGTTTACTCCAAAAAACTCAAGGAGATCAATTCCTTCCAGTAAGATTTGTTTATCCAATTTTTAATCCTAATTATTTGCCGCAAATTTACGAAAATTAATTCCTACTATCGAATGTTATAAGGCTTTGATAGTCAAATTTTGATAGAAAAGAAAAATGCGACATTTCTATTTCGAGAACATTTTTACAATCCAAAGAATAAGGTACAACCCAAGTCCTACACCAAAAATCAATACGCCTACCACAAATGCAATTCTAATTGTTGTTACACTCCATCCTAATTTCCCACTAAGCCACTCTGATACTCCTAAAATCATGTCTTTTTAATTTTTTGTTCGAATTGCAAGATATCAATTTCTTTTATTGAAATGGAAAGTATTTATAAAGAGCAAGAAAATGAACCTTTGAATAAACGCGTGTATTAACACCAAAAAATATATGCGCTCATTTTCATTTGTAAAAGTTTCAGGTCTTTTTGTTTTCCTTGTCTCATTATCAATCTACAGTTTTACTTTAGAACCAAGCACCAGTTTTTGGGATTGCAGCGAGTTTATACTTTCGGCTTCAAAACTGGAGGTGAATCATCCGGCAGGCGCACCGCTTTTTATGTTGATAGGTCGTTTGTTTTCGTTGCTGTCATTCGGCAATCCTCAAAAAATTGCCTTAACAATCAATTTTATGTCCGGCTTTTTTAGTGCATTAACCATTTACTTCCTTTATCACGTCATTATGAAATTAGTTGCCAAAATGTCGGAATCTGCAACTGTGATTATCGGAAGTGCAGTTATCGGTGCTTTAACCTTTGCGGTAAGCGATTCGTTTTGGTTTTCAGCTGTTGAAGGGGAAGTGTATGCGCTTTCCATGTTTTTTCTCGTCCTTTCGTTTTGGGCAGCGCTAAAATGGGACGACCAATTCGGGCAGCCGGGCAACGAAAAATGGATACTGTTTTTAGCCCTGATAACAGGCATGGGAATTGGCGTGCATTTGTTGAATTTGCTCGTTCTTCCGTCGGTGGTAATGATTATGGGATTCAGAAAATATGGGTACTCTGCAAAAAATCTGGTGCTGTTTTTTGGATTGGGACTTGGTGCATTACTGAGTGTATTATATGCTTTAACTCCGTTCGTAATGACGCTGCTTTCTACATTTGATTTGTTCTTTGTTAACCGCTTGAGTTTGCCTTTACACTCCGGAACACTCTTCGGAATATTTTTTATTCTTGCTTTTCTTACTTCGCTAATATTTTATTTCAGAAAGAAACAGAAACATGTTTTGGAGCTTGCTACATTATCTGTTTTGTTTGTTTTATTGGGCTTTTCAGTTTATTCGGTAAACATAATTCGCTCGTCGGCTAATCCTCCTGTAAATTTTGGCGAGCCCAACAATATTTTTTCGCTGATCAATTACCTCAACCGCGAACAATATCCGAAACGCCCCTTGGTTTACGGACAAAATTATAATTCGCCCTTATTAGATGTTAATGAACGTACTTCCTATGATTTTATCGACGGGAAATACCTGCCAACCGATCTGGTTCCTGATTACGATTATGACGAACGCACCTGTACCTGGTTTCCGCGAATGTCGAGCAGCGATGAAAACCATATCCGGGCCTATAATAGCTGGATAGATATTTCCGGTAAGCGCGTGGTGGCAAAACAACGAAACGGTGAACGAAAAACGATTGTTGTTCCACGCTTTTCCGATCAGTTGAAGTTTTTTGCCCGCTACCAGTTTGCTTACATGTTTGGCCGCTATTTTATGTGGAATTTTGTAGGTCGCCAAAACGACCGGCAGGGAAAAGGCAACATTCTTGCTGGAAACTGGCTTTCCGGAATTGATTTTATTGATAATGCCCGACTTGGGCCACAGGATAAAACTCCGTCGTGGCTGAAAAGCAATCAAGCACGGAATACTTACTATTTTCTTCCACTATTGCTAGGCTTGCTGGGTGCTATTTTTCAATACAAAACAAACCGCGAAACCTTTTTTATAGTGCTGGCACTTTTTGTTATGGGCGGACTTGGGCTAACGATATACATTAATGAAATTCCTATTACGCCACGCGAGCGCGATTATGTTTTTGTCGGTGCGTTTTTGGCCTTTTCCATTTGGGTAGGTTTTAGCTTGGTGGCCGCGCTTCGTTTTATTCGACAAAAATTAAAAACTGCAAAAGTTACTGTTCCTGTTTTGCTGGTTTTGCTTTTGGCCGGGCCGGTATTGATGGCATCACAAAACTTTAATGATCATAACCGTTCGGGGAGATTTGCTGCCCGCGATTTTGCCGCGAATATATTAAAATCGTGCCCCGAAAATGCCATTCTTTTTGCCAGTGGCGATAACGATACTTATCCCTTGCTTTATTGCCAGGAGGTGGAAAATTTGCGCACCGATGTGCGAATTGTGATTATGCCTTTTTTAGCGGCCAACTGGTTTATTAATGGCTTGCGAAATCCGAAAAACAATGACGCAGGTTTAAAAATGATGTTGGCGCAACACAAATACGATCATGGCGAACTTGCCTATGTTCCGGTGCTGAAAAAGTTTAACACAGATACCTCGTGGCAGGAAGCACTAAACTTTTTGAGTCTTGAAAACAATACCGCAAAAGTGACATTAAATTCGGGCGATCGTGTAAATTTTATTCCTATTAACAAACTGAATCTGCAGGTGGAAGCTAATGGGGAAAGTGGTAAAATTCCGGTATCAATCGAAGGAAAGAACGTATTGTACAAACACGAACTGGCTTTTTGGGATATTATTAGTTCGAATGCTTCAGAGCGGCCAATTTGTTTTGTGTCGAAAGGAGAAGCCGCAAAACATGGTTTGGGAGCTTATTTACAATGCGAAGGTTTTGTTCATCGGCTGATTCCTGATAAGAGTCAGTCAAGTAGTATGTTCTCTATTGGTAAATGCGAGCCGGAGCGTATTGCCGCTAAGTTGATGAATGAATTTCAGTGGGGAAATATTTCTGATCAATCTGTGTATGTCGATTGGAATACCATTGTCAATCTCAGTGTTTTTCAGGCGCGAAATACCTTTAACGAAGTAGCAGCGCTGCTTATTCAAAAAGAAGAGAACGACAAAGCTTTTCAGCTCTTGCAGAAGTGTGCTGATGAAATACCACTATCGAAAATCCCACATGATATTTTTGTAATAAAACAAGCTGAATTAATGCTAGTGGCTGGATATGAAAAAGAGAGTAAGCGACTAATCGCTGAGTTGGAAAGGGATATTACCGAGACGCTTGAATTTTACAGTAGTTTAAATGAAGCGCAACAACTTAAACTAAATGAAGCTGTTCAGCGGGAATTGTACTACCTAAACCAGTTAATTGCTGTTTCCGCGAAATTCGAAGATCAGACCAAACGTGAGGAACAGGAAGAAAAAATGAAACGTTACTATCCGGATTTGATGAAAAATGCGTCGTAGATAAACCTTTTTGAAAGGTAGTAAAAACCCTTATTTCTGAATTACTGTTTGGCTTATTATCACTACTTTTTATTGATTTTGAAGTAAAGCAGGTGTCGGCAAAAAATGGCGAAGTTTGTGAAGAATCGATGTGAAATGGCACAATGTTTTGTGTTGTGTCCTGAAGTTGTTGAAAAATTGGTGACTCCACATTTTTAATGTTTACCAGAGAAAAGAGCAGTACAATCGAAACCATTGCTGCTTTCAAAGGTAGGTTCGACCATGAAAATAGCCAGGCAAACAATCCGAGAAAAGAATTTTGTGTGGTTTTATAGTTTCGGCTTTTTACCATAAAAGAATATTCCAGACGTTCGCGAATTGCTTCGTTGGGCAAATGATTTGCTGCATCCTGGTTAAAAATGGAGCTTAATTCTTTGTCACTTATCATATCGTTTTTCATTTTCCGTTCTTTAAAGTAATTCTTTGTTTGCCATTTTTTTTGTTAGTTCTGTGCGTGCATAATACAGGCGCGACTTGATGGTGCCAACCGGCAGTTCCAGTATATCCGAGATTTCTTTCAGGCTAAAATTCTCTTTGTATTTCAATAGCAAAATCGCTTTCTGGTCTTCTTCCATATTTTCAATTTCTGCAAATAATTGAGTGATGAGTTTTTCTTTATTCATCGTTTCTTCGTACAAATTTTCATTACTCAGAAACTGATCAGGATTTTCATCTTTGCTAACAATCTTGCGCACTTCGCGGTGGCGGTATTCGTTTTTGCACATGTTGTGGGCCACCGTAAAAATCCAGCTTGTAAATTTATAACCGGGTTTAAACAGCTCAGGTTTGTTAATTATTTTCAGAAAAATATCCTGCAAAAAATCGTTGGCCAGTTCTTTGTCGTTGCCCAGCATTCGATAGAAGTAATAATACAAACGCTGGTTAAATCGTTCGTACAACTCGGAAAATGCCGACTGATTGCCGTTTTTAACAGCAGTCATCAACTCTTCATTTGTTAAACGATTAATATGTTTTTTTCTGAAAATCACTTGCGTTTAAAAATAAGAAAAATCATCGAGCCATAGGCCGCAAGAATTAGTATTGGTGCAAGCGTAATTCTGCGAAAACTAAAAATAGCGTTGTTAAATTCTCCTTCTACCGCTTTTGGCCCCGACATTAATCCGTAGCCAATTATTAATAAGATTATAATTAATGCGAGGAGAAGATATTTTTTACGATTAAAAATTTCCATGTTTATTCTTAATTATACCTTTACCAATGGGTATACACCCAAAAAATAAAAGGTTCAAAATTTATGCAAAAAAAAGTTGAAGAGTTTAAACGCTTATTGGATATAATGGACGAACTGCGCGAGAAATGTCCGTGGGATAAAAAACAAACACTGGAATCGTTGCGCAAACTTACGCTTGAGGAAACGTATGAATTGGGCGATGCTATTTTGAAAAACGATTTACAGGAGATAAAAAAGGAACTGGGCGACATTTTGTTGCACATTGTTTTTTATGCCAAAATAGGTGACGAAAAAGGTGCTTTTGATATTGGCGATGTGCTGGAGGGAATAAACGAAAAACTGGTTTATCGTCATCCTCATATTTTTAGCGATGTAGATGTTGATGGCTCGGCTGATAAAGTGGCTGAAAACTGGGAAGCATTGAAATTGAAAGAGAAAGGTGGTAATAAATGTGTGTTGGAAGGAGTTCCGGCTGCCATGCCGGCACTGGTAAAAGCCAATCGCATTCAGGAAAAAGTGCGGGGAGTAGGTTTCGATTGGGAATACAAAGAGCAGGTTTGGGACAAAGTAAAAGAAGAAGTAGATGAGCTGAGCGTTGAGATTAACAAAGCCGATAAAGATAAAATGGAAGCCGAATTTGGTGATCTGCTTTTTGCCGTGGTAAATGCTGCCCGTTTATACGACATCGATCCCGAAGCCGCATTGGAACGTACCAATATAAAATTTATAAAACGCTTTAATTACCTCGAAAGTAAAACGCTGATGCAGGGAAAAAGTCTGCATGATATGAGCCTTGCCGAAATGGACGAGATTTGGGAAGAGGCTAAAAAACAAGAGTAAGTGCTAAGGCAAAAGGAGAGGAAGGATTATTGATAAAGGATTAAGGATGCTTGGTAATAGGTAATTGTCGCAGTCTCACAGTTCCAGGTGGCAGTTTAGCAATTTGATAATTTATCAATCTAACTCAATCTCATATCAATCTAATTCAATCTTCCTTAATCTTCTTCATCAGCCAACTCATGTTTTCTGCAAGTGTTCTTATGGTATTTATACCTTCTTCATCCTGCAACACATCGCCCTGGTTTTTGCCAAAGGCAAAGTTCCAGTAACTGGAGCCGGGAACAATCATCTGGTTGATCAGGAAAAAGCGGTTTATGGTGTCGAAAGTTGGTAAGGCACCCCCACGGCGTACCGAAATTACTCCGGCGCCAACTTTTCGTTTTAGCAAATGACCATTTCCACGCGTAACATAACCGGCAACATCCATTAATGCTTTTATCTCGGTACTCACGTCGGCAAAGTAAACAGGCGTACCAAAAATAATGCCGTCGGCTTCAATCATTTTCTCGATGCACAGATTCAAAAGGTCGTTTTTAATATGACATTTCCGGTCCTGAATTTCGCGGCATTTCCCACAAGCCGTGCAACCATGAACCGGTTTGTTCCCAATTTGCACAACCTCAGTATCTATTCCTTCCGCTCGAAAGATCTTAAACATCTCCTCGATTAAAATCGAAGTATTTCCGTTACGTCGCGGGCTTCCGTTAAATGCTACTACTTTCATAAAATTGTTGAACTGTTAAATTGCAAAATTGACAAATTGTGGAATCGAAATTTTTTATTGTCCAAATACGTAGGCAATAATATTGGCACCCATTTTTAGGGCCTTTTGGCGTAAGTCTTCCGGATCGTTGTGTACGTCAGTATCTTCCCAGCCGTCGCCAAGATCGGTTTCGTAGGTATAAAAGCAAACCAACCTATCGTCGACAAATAGTCCAAAAGCTTGCGGTTGTTTGTTGTCGTGCTCGTGTATTTTAGGAATGCCTTCATTAAAATCGTATTTCTGATGAAAAATCTCGTGCGTTGGCGGCAACTCCACAAATTCCTGATCAGGGAAAACTTTTTTCATTTCGCGGCGGATGTATTCATCCAATCCGTAATTATCATCGATATGCAAAAAACCACCACCTTCGAGGTAAATACGTAAATTCATTGCATCGCTTCCGATAAAATAATGTTGCCATGTCCGGTTAAATGCGCGAATGGAAAATTAAACAACTCGGGGCTGCCAATTTCAATGGTTGATGGTTCGGGATTTATATTGGTATTCAGGTTTTCGTTACAAAACTCAATAAGGTTGGGCAGTGCAGTAGGATCAGAATACCAGTCGCCGCCGCCATTATATTTCAGTAAAGCAATTTTTACGCTGCTGCCTTGCCCGGCAGATCCAAGCGTTAAAAGTAAAAACAAGAACAGAAATGAAATTCGCATCATTAAAATTTTCCGAAAAATACGATTCCTCTCCGAGATGAAAAAATACTACATTGAGGAATTGATAATTAAGAACGAGTATTAACTTTCCATGGTTCCCTGCATCAGTAAATTAAGTGCTTCGTCGAAAGAACCTGCCGCTGTAATTTCGCCTGAGTTTACAAAAAAGATCTCATCCGCATTTTCGATAGTATTTAAACGGTGTGCAATGATAACCTTAGTGGTTGATTCGGGCAGATTGCTGATAATCGCTTCCAGTTGTTGCTCGGTAACGGTATCGATATTTGCTGTTGCTTCATCAAGAATAAGGAGCTCAGGTTTGCGTAAAATTGCGCGCATAAAAGCGATAAGCTGTTTTTGACCGAGGCTGATTCCGTCGCCGGTCATTTGTATGGGGGTTTCCAGACCGCGGTCGAAACGTTGCAATAAACTTCCCAGTCCTGCTTCCTCAAGCGATTTTTCTAATTCTTCGTTGCTCATCGCTTGCAAAGCTTCGTTTCCATACAAAATATTTTCTCTTACGTTGCCCGAGAACAGAATGGGTTCCTGAAGGATTACGCCAATTTTTGCAGCTCTTTCGTTTGCTTCGTATGATTTTATATCGCGGCCATCTAACAGCAGCGTTCCTTTTGTTGCGTCGTATAAACGTGCAATCAACGAGGCGGTAGTTGTTTTTCCCCCACCGGTTGGGCCAATAAAAGCATAGGTTTTTCCTCGTTCGAGGTTAAAGCTAACTTTGTGCAGCACCTCTTTGCCGTTTGGATAGCTAAATGAAACATCTTTAAAATGTACCAGCGATGCGCTTTTGTGTGTTTCTTTTTTGTCTGAAATTTCAAGGTTGCTCTCAAGCGATAACAGATACGAAATGCGGTCCCATGCCGCCAGTGCCTGCTGAAAGTTAGCCCAAAGTATGGCCAGTTGCCGCAAAGGATTGTAAAAGTTCATCACATAAGCAATAAAACTAATCAACAAACCAACGCTGAAATTGCCCTGGATAATAAGGTAGATACCAAGCGCCAAAACAATGAGTTGACCAACATTAGCCGCAAAAGTATAAACCGGATTAAGCACATTGTTGGCAATTCCGGCGTAAACCGAACGCTTGTAGTTTTCGTGGTTTACTTTCATAAAACGCTCACGAAAATAATCGCGGCGGTTAAATGCCACCACTACTTTAAAGTTGGCCAGACTTTCCTGTATTTCTGCCGAAAGTTTTCCAAGACTTTCCAAACTGGCCTCGTTTTTACGGCGTATCCACGGCGAAATAATTTTAGTGAAAATCAACAGGAAAAGGGCAGGAGAGAGCGCTGCCAAACCCAGTGGCAGGTTTATGACCAAAAGCAAAATTCCTGCACCGGTCATTGTAATAATACCGCCAATAAAACGCATTAACGATTGCGAAAAGAACTCGTTTACTTTTTGGGTGTCGTTGTTGATGCGCGATATCAGGTCGCCCGATTTATTCTGGTTGAAAAAATCCAACGGCAGTTCCTGTAGTTTATTAAATACCGAATTACGCAAGCTATATAACATGCGTTGCCCAATACCACCCATCATTATCATTTGGGCGTAGTTTACAAAGAATGCAATTACATACATGGTTAGCAAAATGCCAGAAAAAAGCAGCACTCCCTGGTAATCTTTGTTTTGTACGTAATTATCTATTGTGTAGCCAATTACATAAGCGCCAGCCAAACTTAACGCAGCATTTACCGAAATGGCGATAAAAGCAATGGTAAGATTACGTCGTTCATCGCTAATTATGGCCACCAGTTTTTTTAACGAAGCCAGTAGCGGGCGTTTCTTTTTTCCCTGTGCCGATTTTTTATCCAGATTATAATTCATAGTGATTGGTGCTTTTTTGTGAATTGTAAATCTGAATGTATTCCGGCGAATGTTCTTTCAGGTCATTGTGTTTTCCTGTTGCAACAATTTCGCCTTCCATTAATAGAATTATCTGGTCAAAATCTTTTACCGGTGCAATTTTCTGTGTTACCGAAACCAAGGTCAGGTTGGGATAATTTTTATGAATGTTTGCAAGTATTTTATCTTCCGTTTTTCGGTCAACACGCGAAGTAAAGTCGTCGAGTAGCAATACTTTTGGATTCAGAGCAAGTGCGCGGGCCAGCATGATGCGCTGTTTTTGTCCTCCTGATAAACTGGTTCCACGCTCGGATGCAATGGTGTCGAGTTTTAGAGGAAGGCTATTTGTAAATTCTGACAGCTCGGCAGTTGCAATTGCTTTGTTCATGTCTTCCTCCGAAACATTGTCGTTAAAAGCCACGTTTTCTTTTAGGCTCAGGTTAAAAATTACGTTATCCTGAAAAACAAAGCCAACCTGCCGGTTTAAAACCTCGCTGGTATAATCTTTTGCGTGTATGTTGTCGATAGTAATTTGACCCGAATCAGGCGGGATCAGGTTGGTAAGCAAATAAAGCAACTGGCTTTTTCCGGCAGCCGTTGGCCCAATTATGGCTGTTTTGCTTCCGGCTTTTATATCAAATGAAATGTCCTTTAGTACCGGCTTTTTATCGTAACTTAGTTTTACATTTTTCAGACTGATATTTCCATCAATCGCTGATGTTACGGTTCCTCGGTCAACCGGTAATTTTGAATTAAGAACTTGTTGTATTCTGTTGTTTGATGCAGTTGCCGAGGCGATAATGTTGCTCATAAATCCAATCATCATAATCGGGAAAATCAGCATCATTACGTAGCTGTTAAAAGCAGCAAAATTACCCAGAGTGAGCGTTTCCATCACCACATAATGACCGCCAAGTGCTAAAATAATTACAATGGCAAAGTTGGCAACAAATGTTACAATTGGAATGAGCACCGAAAACAGGCGAACAATTGCCAGTCCCAAATCGCGTGATTCAACGTTCTTTTCTGCAAACTTGAGAATTTCGGGTTGCTGCGAATTTAAAACACGTATGAGTGCCGATCCCAAAATACTTTCGTTAATAACACGGTTGAGGGCATCTATTATTTCGCGACTCTTCTTAAACAGCACTTTTACTTTTTTGAAAACGATGTAAAATGCCACCGACAAAATGGGAACAATGGTGAGCACTGCAAGTGCCAGTTTCCAGTTTATGGAAATGAGTAAAATGGCGACACCGAAAATTACAAACAACGACGAAACGATGGAGACGAAAGCCTGTGATACAAACATTTTTACCGAATCCATATCCGAAGTGAGGTTTGTAAGTAATTTCGAAGGGTTTGCCTTAAGAACAAAAGAATAGCTTTGTTGCGAAATTTTGTCGGCCAGTTTATTGCGTAAATCTTTGGCTACTTTTTCAGCGGTTACTGTTTGCACCACTCCCTGCAAAAACGTAAAAAGAAAAATACCAAATGCTGCAATCATAAATTCGGTAACAACCGCTGTTGCATTAAATTGATTGGCAGTAAACGAATCGATACCCCGGGCAATAATGCGCGGGATAAAAAGGTTAATTCCACTTCCGGCCAAAGCCATTATCGTTAAAGTTGCCACAAGCAGTTTATAGGGGCCAAGCACCCGAAATAAACCTCCCCGTTGTTTTACGTCCGTTTTTTTATTTGGCGTTTTGCGCATGCTGAAAAAATGTGGTGCAAATCTACCCAATTATAACCGTTTAAGCCCTAAAATGATTAATAGTATGTGGATTAATTAAAAAAGAGAGCGGAATCGATTAGAATAAAACATATTTAAACAAGAGATTAAGGACGATTTATGTGTAGGTGAAATTGGAATAGTATACCTAAAAATGCGCACATTTTGGTATTATACAAATTGATTTGAAAAATGAAAATGGGATTTCGAAGCAGAAGCTAAGAAATCCCAGATATGTTTTTTTATGTTATTCGTATCTCAATGCTTCCACCGGATTGCGAACCGCCGCTTTATACGATTGAAAAGAAACAGTAAGCAATGCAATGGCAATGGCCAGTATACCTGCGATGGCAAAAATCCACCAATCTAAAGTTGTTTTGTAGGCAAAATTCTGAAGCCATTTGTTCATGGCATACCAGGCAATTGGTGTGGCCAAAACAAAAGAAATAAGTACCCATTTAATAAAGTCTTTGTTTAGCATGGCTAAAATTTGAGAAACCTTTGAACCGTTGACTTTTCTGATTCCAATTTCCTTTCTTTTGCGTTCGATAGCAAAAACTGATAATCCAAACAAGCCAATGCAGGCAATAAAAATGGCAACAAAGGAAAAATAGCTAAATAGCCCGGAAATACGTTTTTCTGAATTATACATCGTTTCCAATCGTTGATCGAAAAAGCCAATTTCGCAATTGGTGTCGGGAATAATATCTTTCCATTTTTGGTTGATCGATGCCAGCGTTTCAGTAAAATTTTCGGGTTTCACGCGCATAATTATCACATCAGGATCTACGGTTAGCGGCACCATTAACATAGGTTCTATTCCCGATTTAAGCGATTCAAAATGAAAATCTTTTGCAACACCAACGATGGGTAGCTTTTCTTGTCCGTTTCTTCCAAATGTTTTTCCGATAGGTTCATCCATTTTCATTCGCCTAAGTGCTTCCTGGTTGAGGATTACTTCACCGGTCATATCGCTGTTTTCCGTCTTCATATTGTCATAAACTGCTAAGAAACTTCGTCCTTCTGCAAGTGGTATTCCCAGGGTTTCAAAATAATTTCGATCTACTCGCATAATGCATATCAATACTTTGTTTTCCGGATCTTTACCTTGCCAATCGTAGCTCCACGAAGAGTTTCCACCGTAAAACGGCAGTTTATCAGCTTTTGTCAGGTTTACAACTCCTGATATGTTTTTGAATTCGGAAGACAGCGCCTCGTGTTTGGTTTTTGTGGCCTCGTCTAAGTTTATATAAATAAGGTTGTCTTTCTTATATCCTAAGTCGTAGTTGTTTATGAATTTAAGTTGAGTGGTAACGGCAATGGTACAAATAACTAAAATAATGGAAAGCGTAAACTGAATGACAACCAGCATGCTCCTGAAACTAAACCGGCTGCCATTTCCTTTAATTGCCTTCTTTAAAACCCGTGCCGGCGCAAATGATGAAATATAAATAGATGGGTAGGCTACTGATAGCATTAGTATACTTACTATCATAGCGAACAACATGAAAAGCAGGTATTTATTTCCTAGCAATGCTATGCTGATGGTTTTGCCCGAAAGCTGGCCAAACAGCGGAGTTAATACGACTACCAGAATTATTCCAAGTAGTATACTAATAAAAATCATGAGTCCCTTTTCGTAGAAAAACTGGTTGGTGAGATTGGCTTTGGTTGCACCCAGTACTTTTCTGATTCCAACTTCGGGTCTCCTTGTTTCGGAACTGGCAGTTGATGAGTTTACAAAGTTGATAGATGCAATAAGTACAATAATTAATGCAATGGCCAGAAACTGGTAGATATATTGGATACGGTTGTTTTTATCAGAAAAATTGTACAAGCGCATTTTTGAATAAGGGAAAAGATACAATGATGTGTTTTCCTGTCCTTTTTCTTTGAGCAAATTCGTTATTTTACTTTCCAGGTTCTCGGTATCAGTTCCATTCGCCAATAGTAAACTTGTCATTGGCCAGTTATTTCGCCATTGCGAAAGGTCGGCACCAAACGTTTCGGCCACTTTAACAGAGGCAAGAATGTCGAAATTGATTGTTGAATTATTCTCAGGGCAATCAACTACTGCACCCACGGTTAAGTTGAATGTTCCGTAAATAGTTAGCATTTTTCCTATTGGCGACACATCGTTAAAATAAAGGTCGGCAATCTTTGGTGTTATCATAATCTGATCGGGCGTTTCCAATGCTTTGGGATCGCCTTCCAGTATTTCGAATGAAAATATATTCAGAAATTCCTGATCTGCCAGCATTACCGGAATGTCTTTGAATTCCTTGTTTTCGTATTTTACAGGCAGACCACCCAGATTGGTAAAAGTACTTGCATTAAGTACTTCCGGATATGTTTTTTTTAATTCTTGAGCGAGAGGGAAAGGTGTACATCCAGTGTGTAAATCCTGACCGTCGGAATATACCTGGTGTTCATAAACCTGGTAAATCTGGCTTAAATTTTCATGGTATTTATCGAAGTTGAGTTCATCTACTACCCAAAATAAAATTAACGTAGTAACTGCAATTCCAATAGCTACTCCACCGATATTTAAAAATGAGAAAAATTTGTTTTTCAGGATGTTTCGCCATCCCAGTTTAAGGTTGCGTTTAACGTCTGACATGGTTTTTGATTTTTGTTTTATTGTGCTCAATCTGTTTTACGGTATATTGAGCAGTGTATGTGTGGTAAGTGCTTAAAGTAAAATCTCGTTCAACTCTTTTTTTACTTCCTGGGTAATAACCATTCCGTCGAAAAGGTTGATTACGCGATGCGCGTATTCCGAATCGCGAAGTGAGTGAGTAACCATTACAATGGTTGTACCTTCCTGGTTAAGCTCGGTTAGTAACTGCATTACTTCCAGCCCGTTTTTTGAATCGAGGTTTCCGGTTGGCTCATCGGCCAGTATTAGTTTTGGATTGGCCACAACAGCGCGTGCAATGGCAACACGTTGTTGCTGTCCTCCTGAAAGTTGTTGTGGGAAATGTTTTTTTCGGTGACCGATTTTCATTCGGTCCAGCACTTCCTCGACACGCTCTTTACGTTCGCGTGCTTTCATTTTTAAATAAATCAGCGGAAGTTCTACGTTTTCAAAAACAGTTAGTTCATCAATCAGGTTAAAACTCTGAAATACAAAACCGATGTTTCCTTTCCGAAGCATGGTACGATTGCGTTCTTTTAGTTGTCCCACTTCTTGTCCATCGAAAAAATATTTTCCCGATGATGGATTGTCGAGAAGTCCGATAATATTCAGAAGTGTGGATTTGCCGCATCCTGAAGGGCCCATTATGGCTACAAATTCGCCTTTTTTTACATGAAGGTTTACATCGTTTAGCGCACTGGTTTCAATCTCGTCGGTCCGAAAAACTTTTGAGAGCTCGTTTGTTTTAATCATTGTTTATGGCTTTTGTTCATTAAATAAGTTGTTTTGCTTTTTATAAGACGAAACAAAAAGCCACGCGTTACAATAGAACTGAAAAAAGTACCGAATGACCAGTAACTCTTTTTGTATTAGGATTGCGCTGAAACAGAGTGAATTCCCTATTCTTGCGGAGTTAGTGGTGTTGTAGGATCGTTGCGCTCGGCAAGATTGAAATACTGAAAAGCCTGAAATGTGAAAGGAACAATAAATACAATGGTTGTAATTACCGATGAAATTGCACTTAACACCCAATACCAGTTAGGATAATCGGCAGGATTGGTTATTTCTGACGAAAAAATGTTGGTAACTCCCATCGCTAATGCCGGTATGGAAAGGATAAAACTAACCACATAAAAAATTATAATACCTATAATATTCAACAGTAGTGTGTGCCACCAGCTTGAATTTACCAATCTCCACGAACGGCTCATGGCATCATTAATTCCTTTCTTCTCGAAGATGAAAATGAAAAGCATTAACGAGAAAGTATTGGCAAAATACAATCCCGGAATGATACACATCATCATGCCAAAGAATATGATAATGGCGAATAAAAAATTGGCTCCAAGAGCGAATAAACTATTCGAAAAAAACTTAGAACTGATATCTGAAAGATCGAAATTTCCCCGCCCAAATTTTATGTATGCTTCAAGGTAACTGTAGTAGGTTCCAACTAATAACGATTGAACAAAAAGACCAAAAAACAAGAACATAAACATGTTAAGGTAAAAAGGGCCCATGTTTGCCATCAAACTTTCAGGATCGGTCAGGTCGAACTGGCTTAACACATTTCGCTGAAAGTAAACTTGTGCGCCTGCATATAAAATTATAAATGGAAGTACATAAATTACAATCATTCGCAGCAGCGGTTTCGCCTCTTGCTGTAAAAATGCAAATGAGTCGGAAATAACAAGGCTGAGGTCGCGTTGTTTACGAAAAAGGATATCTTTTTGCTCCATGAAATAAAAAGGCTTATTCAAATGTCTTTACATCAATTTGATATTTGTTACGCTCGCTCGAACTTCTCGAAACCAATTCGCCAAGAAAGCCGGCCAGAAAAAATTGTGCTCCGATAATCATCGATGTTAAAGCAATATAAAAATACGGGCTGTCGGTAATTAGATGCCCTTTTATTCCCTGATTTAGTTGAATGATTTTTTGTACACCAAGGTATCCTGCAGCAGCAAATCCAATAAAAAAGATGAGTGCCCCCAAAATACCAAAAAAGTGCATCGGGCGTTTTACAAAGCGTGAGATAAACATTACCGAAAGCAAATCGAGTGGACCACGCACAAAACGCTCTAGTCCGAATTTTGTTACTCCGTACTTTCGTTCGGCATGAACCACTACTTTTTCGCCAATATTTTTGTAGCCGGCCCATTTTGCCAACACCGGAATATAACGATGCATTTCGCCATAAACTTCAACGCTTTTTATAACCTGTTTACGATAGGCTTTCAGTCCGCAGTTCATGTCGTGCAGCTTAATACCGCTCATTCTGCGTACAGTCCAGTTGTATAACTTGCTTGGAATATTTTTGGTCAGAACCGGATCAAAACGTTTTTTCTTCCATCCCGAAACCAAGTCGTAACCGTCTTCTTTTATCATGCGGAATAACTCCGGAATTTCATCGGGACTATCCTGCAGGTCGGCATCCATGGTAATTACCACATCGCCCTGAACGGCTTCGAAACCACAATACAATGCAGCCGACTTTCCATAGTTGCGTCTGAACTTTATTCCTTTTATATAAGGATTTTCTTTTATAAGCTTTTCAACTACTTTCCATGAATTGTCGCGGCTTCCATCATCAATCATCATAATTTCATAAGAGAAATTATTTTCATCCATCACCTTTTTTATCCACGCTGCCAGTTCAGGAAGCGATTCCTCTTCATTAAACAGGGGAATAACTACGGAAATATCCATTAAATGTATTTTGTAATTAATTAATACGAGTCTTCAACTTTCTTTTTAACAATCGCTGCAACAATAAGCGAAACTATGGCACCACCGATTAGACCCGATAATAAAGTTTGACGTAATGTTTTTGCGATGGTAGGAACTTCTTCAAATTGCTTCATGGCTTGATCGATGCTTGAGTCAGGAACACCTCTGCTTTCCATAAATTCCAATGTTTTTTGCTGCATGGTTGCCATTAGGTTTTCCATGTAATCGGGAGCAATAAAGCTATGAAAGATATAATTGTAAACTAATAAAATGATTGTTGACACAATTGAAACTAAAATGGCAAACTTAAAGGCTTCAGCAAAACTAATATATCCTTCAAATTCTTTGTTTCTGTAATTCTTGGTGAACACCAACATCACAACAAAAGAAATAACAAGCGATAGGACACCAAGAATTGCGGAACCAAACATTCCCATTGATTCCATTAGGCCACCAGCCCAAATAACAACACTAATAAATATTGAAATCAGAGCTGCATAAATACCATAGGTTAACGATGATTTTAATAGTGGAGAAGAATTGTTTTCCATGATGTTTGTTTTTTTTATTGGTTTGACAAATATAAATGAATTTTTGTAGCATTATGCTAAAACGATGTATTGATAGTCGCATCTGTATTGAAACAGATTAGAATTTACATGTTTTTACAAAATTTGTGTAAAAATTTACACCTGTTTATGTTTCATTTTCAATCTGATATGTATTGGCTTCGCCTTTAAAATTACGCGATGTGTAAATTTTGTTTGGCGGAAGAACAAAATTTTCTACTTTTGTCGCCGGGTAAGTCCTGTGCGACCAGCTCCTGCTGAATCCCCCCAGGGTCGGAAGGCAGCAAGGGTAGGCGGTTGTAGCGGTGCGACACAGGTAGCTTACCCACTTTTTTTGAAAAGAAAAAGCGTTCAGAAAAGTGGTGAAAAAGTTTTAAAAAGGTATTGCAGAATTAAAAAATAATTCTTTCCTTTGCAGCCGCTGATTTGAAAACAGCAACGTTCTAAAAAAGATTGAAATAATAAGCCGAATTAGCTCAGTTGGCCAGAGCACGTGATTTGTAATCTCGGGGTCCCCAGTTCGAATCTGGGATTCGGCTCATTTAAAGATATTTTGGGAAGATACCGAAGCGGTCAAACGGGGCAGACTGTAAATCTGTTGGCTCAGCCTTCGTAGGTTCGAATCCTGCTCTTCCCACAAGGGAATAACTAAACTAGTTGTTCCCTTTTTTTATGGTTTTCTATCTTTTGCAGACGCTGATTCAAAACAACAACGTTCTAAAAAAATAATGAAATAATGCCGAATTAGCTCAGTCCCGATAAACCAGAAATTTTTAATTTCATAGTTTATCGAGGATGCTCGAAAATCCAAAAGATTTTCGGCATTGGCCACCGCAACAAAGTTTCGGAACCAGAGCAAGTATTTGAAGTATCAAATTAAAGTTTGGCAAAATATAATAAGCCGAATTAGCTCAGTTGGCCAGAGCACGTGATTTGTAATCTCGGGGTCCCCAGTTCGAATCTGGGATTCGGCTCATTTAAAATATTTTGGGAAGATACCGAAGCGGTCAAACGGGGCAGACTGTAAATCTGTTGGCTCAGCCTTCGTAGGTTCGAATCCTGCTCTTCCCACAAAAGGGAATAACTGAAAAGTTGTTCCCTTTTTTTATGCCTTATTATTTCAGCAACTTTCAACACTCAATGTTCCCGTTAAAATTTACAAACTCATACTAATCAAAAAAGTAGCCGCGAAAGCAATAATTGCATACAATTCCGGAAATACTGCTAACACCATCGTTTTTCCAAAAATATCGTGCCCCGAGCCGATGCCAGCAATACCATTTGATGTTACACCACCCTGATTCAGTGCCGAGAAAAAACCAACAAAACCAAGTGTTAAACCGGCAGCCATTATTGCTACTCCCTGTAACATGGTCATCTCAGTTGTAATAATTCCCTGGCTGTTAATGATAAAAAATCCGGCAAAACCGTACAAACCTTGTGTTCCGGGCAATGCGCTTAATAACAGGTAACTACCAAATTTGTCGGGTTTCTTTTTTAACGCGCCAACTGTGGCATTTCCTCCTTTCGAAACTCCAACAGCACTCCCAATTCCTGAAAATATAAGCATTATTGCTAAACCGATATAAGCTAAAATTACTGCAGTTGTCATAGTTATATTATTTAAAGTTTATTGTTGCATTTATCATTCATTCCAAACGGTTGATATTCTTCGCCACCACCCTTAAAACCGGCACTTTTGTAGAATTCAACAAAGGTTAAACGCATGGGGTGTACAAACGAACCCAACGATGAAATAAGTATATTTAATGTGTGCCCCAGCAAAAGAAACAGAACAAAAAATACCGGACCTAATACCTTTGAGGCACCAAGAATTTGTAAGCCAATATCGTTGATAACAAAACCAAGGATGGCACTCGATAAGCCAAGTGCAAACAAACGGATGTACGATAGCAGGTCGCCAAAAATTCCGGTAACGGTTGAGTATACATCCCAAACACCTTTGCCAATGCGGGCAAAAACATTAACACCCGGATCGCTGAAGAACAATACAAAGAATCCTCCCAAAGCAATTATGAGATATAAAATCGTTGTGTTTTTTGGTATTATTCCGGTTGATGAAAGGACTACGTAAAAAATGCTGCCGATTAGAATAACTAACCAGCCATAAGTGGACAACGCATAGCTGAAACCATATTGTTTGGTTTGGTTAGCCGCTTTAATAAAAAGGCCAAAGATTATTTGTACCCCACCCAGTATCAGCGATAAGTTGAACATCTTATCCGGATTAAGAAAAAGATGCTGTATATTTTCTGTTAGTGAAAAATTTGTTTCGATGAGGTTGATACCAAAGAAAGTCCCCGAAATTGCACCGAACAGAATTGTTGCCGCGCCTAAAAACTGTATCAGGCTTAAATACGGTTTAAGTTCGGATTTGGCCTTTAGTTTATACAAACCTGCGCCAATTAAAAACAGCAAACCGTAGCCGGCATCGCCAAGGCAAAAGCCAAAGAACAGCATAAAAAAAGGTGCGAAAAACACGGTTAAGTCGAGCTCTGCATAATCGGGAAGCGAAAACATGGAACCAATGGGTTCGAAGAGTTTGCTAAAACGATTGTTTTTTAGCAACACCGGAATTTTATCATCGGGTTTTGCTTTACGCGTTATGTATATTGCATCGCTGTCTTTTAAAAATTGATTAAGTGCCGGTGTTTTACTTTGCGGAGCCCAGCCTTCAAGAATCATTAATTTTTCTTCTGCCTCTTTTTCTGTATTTCGCAGTACATTGTCAAATTTCAGCGATCGAATTAATTTTGTTTTTTCTTCTTCCAGTACATAAATGGAGTTGTTGGCGTAGCTGTCAAAAGTTTCGTTAATCGCTTTAATTTGTTCTGTGGTTTCATTTATTTGGTGCTCAATCACAGAATAGGGTAGAAGCGGCAGTTCAATCGGTTCGGCTTCAATGTCAACGTTTTGTTCGTTTTGTTGAATGTATACAAAAACGACCTGGTTCCCTGTTTCAGAAATGACAACAACCGGATGACCAGTCTCTTCTATTTCTGTATATTTCTTTTTGGCGGTACTAAAAAACAGCAAATAAATCCCCTCGTTTTTTAGTTGCTCAATCAATTCCGGAGAATAATTACCCCAAGGTTGTGCCTTTAGTGCCGTTTTGTTCAACGACTCAAGTTGTGCTTCCAGCTCTTCCAGTTCTTTTTGCTTTTTAGCAATATCGATAAGAAGTTCCTGTGCAGAACTTTCTTTTGTTTTGTGCGGTGTTTTAACTTCCCTTTTCTCCAGAAAGTTAATGGCCTTTTTATATGCGTTTAGTTCTGTGTATTTTTGTTTGATTTCATCAGAAAGTTCAACATTTCGCTCGGCAATATGCACAACGCCCAGTCGGCATAGTTCAATCAGAAAATCTTCGTATTCTCTGTGATATACCAAAAACGTGTATTTTAACATCGGAACAATCATACCGTTGCTGTTTTTTGTTTTTGCTGTCGTTTTTTTACAATCTTTTGTGCCGATTTCGAAAGGTTTTCCTCGTCTTCCAAAAAGCGTTTAATTTTCCGGATTGCATCTTCATAGCCCGGAATCTGAACTTTTTCGTACAGATTTACTTTCTGTGTTGTTTTTTTACGTGCGCGATCAAGCAGTGCCATTTTTCGTGAATAAAATTCGCGTTCGGTAACAATATTGGCCAGTTCTTTTATGAACGATATTCCCGCCGGAAACCAATCGGGATTTGAAAAAAGACTAAAATCTTGTTCCTTAAAAATTATTTCCTCAATAACCGGAATGGAAACGCCGGCAATTTTTTTGCCCGAAACTTTAACATTTTCAATATTTATCAAATCGGGTAAAAACTCGTTCCACAATCCTGCCGAAAGCTCCTGACTACTCAGCCTTCTTTGCAGTTGTTCCTCAAGATCTACGGTTTGGTCTTTAGCTTTTTTTACTTCCAGACGAAGTGCCGCTTCCTTGTTTTTTAGCGTAGGCAAAGCCTTTAACCTGATCTTTAACTGCTTGTTCAGGTTATGAAGGGATGTTTTGTTATATTGAAATTTTACAGCCAATTTTTAAACCTTATATCACACCGGAAAAACCAGTATTGGAACATTTATTTTTTTTATGAGTGTAGAAACCAGGTCGGAGTGGAACAATTTGTAAAACCCGGAATGTTTAATTTTTGAAAGCGAAATAATATCGATGTCTTTGCTTTCAATAAATTCTTCAATTCCTTTTATTAGATCTTTACTTTCAAAAAGTTCACATCTGATGTTTTGTTTGCTGTAATCCTTTTCCAGCATCGCGTTTAGTTCAACCACTTTTTCCTGGTGTTGCGGATCATTATGCATATCGAAATGTACGCAGTAAATTTTCTTTTTGAACGGCTCCAGGATCTTCAGTAATTTGTTAAGTGAGGTATTATCTGATTCGTAAAAATCGGTAGAATACATAACATTTATCTGTTCTTTGCCTTTAAAAACAGCTGAGAGCGGAACGGCCAAAACGGAGTGTTGGGTTTGTTCAATCACCTTAATCAGTGTTTTCCCTCGAAATTCGCCATCGGCATTTTTGCGGGCTTTGGTTCCCATCAAAATTATATCCGGGTTATAACGTTTACAGGCAGCTGTAATCACATTTTCAGGCGTGCCTTTTAACATACGGTAGTGTAATTTTACCCCATTAAAAAGCTCCGGTGGAACCTGTTTCTTTAGCTCTCTGCTAAAGTTTACCAGTTTCAGTTGCGCTTTTTCGTGCGCTTCTTTTAATTGCATTTTAACGTGTTTCTCCCATGATGCAGTGTGTCTGCTGGGTTCGTTAAAATTCGGATCGGGATAAACGTAAAGTATTTTTATCTCAGCATTTTCTTTTAATGCCAATCCAATGGCATATTTGCAAAGGTCAATGCAATCTTCGCTAAGTTTTACCGGAAGTAAAATCTTTCTGAGATTGGAAAAGCTTACGTCGTCTTTTACCTTATCAAGATCGTAATCTTTATGTAACTGCAAAAGTCGGGCAATGACTTTTTCCGATTGTCTGGCCTTTACTTTTAGTAACACTTCATCGGGATTGTATCGCTCACCCGGGGTCATTCCCTCGTTGGTGAAAAATACTTCAATCCCGTGTTCCTCCAGCTTATCTTTTACAAAAGATCCCAGCTGAGGTGTTGAAATCCGAAGGATTGTAACTAATTGATTTTCCATAACAACTCCATTTAATGTTTTACCTTATCTGTTTTACCATATTTCTCTACCAGTTCGGCTTTTATGCCTGTTTCGGCTTGCGAGAAATATTTATCGAATAATTTCCAGGCAGTATCAATCATTGTGTTTATTTCAATGTTGATGTCGATGGCAAGCAATTCGTTGGCGTAGTCTTTTGCAAAACTCATTGTTCGCTTGTCGTAGTCTGTAAGGTCGAAACCATTTTCAATTTTAGTTTTGGCGTTGGCCGCATCGGCATATAACCGAATAGCTGCATTCATTACCTGCGGATGGTCTTCACGTGTTTTTTTGCCAATTACCAATTGTTTTAAGCGCGATAAACTTCTGAACGGATCGATGATCACCTTGCCAATATCGGTTTCTTTACGAAGGAATAGTTGTCCTTCGGTAATATACCCGGTGTTGTCGGGAATGGCATGTGTAATATCGCCCCCCGAAAGTGTAGTAACTGCAATAATTGTTATCGATCCTCCATCGGGGAATTGTACTGCTTTTTCATACAATTTGGCCAGATCGCTATACAACGAGCCGGGCATACTGTCTTTCGACGGGATTTGGTCCATCCGGTTCGATACGATACTTAGTGCATCGGCATATAAAGTCATATCGGTTAGCAGAACCAACACATTCTGGTTTTTTTCCACTGCAAAATATTCGGCAGCCGAAAGTGCCATATCCGGAACCAATAAACGCTCAACAGGTGGGTCTTCGGTGGTATTTACAAAACTGATAATGCGGTCGATGGCACCGGCATTTTCAAACAGGTTTTTGAAAAACAGGTAATCATCGTTGGTAATTCCCATGCCACCCAGGATAATTTTATCGGCTTTGGCACGCAATGCTACCATGGCCATAACTTGATTGTATGGTTGATCAGGATCGGCAAAAAACGGGATTTTCTGCCCGGTAACCAGTGTGTTATTCAGGTCTATTCCGGCAATTCCTGTGGCAATTAATTCCGACGGTTGTTTTCGGCGTACAGGATTTACCGAGGGGCCTCCAATTTCTATCAGCTTACCATCAACTTCGGGACCGCCATCTATCGGTTGGCCATAGGCATTAAAAAAACGGCCCGCCAGTTCATCGCCAACTGCCAGTTGTGGTGCATGCCCCAAAAATACCACTTCGGCATTGGTCGGAATTCCTTCGGTACCTGAGAAAACCTGCAATGTTACCAAATCGCCTTCAATTTTCACAACCTGCGCCAACCGGTCGTTTACCATTGCCATCTCTTCATTGCCAACCCCTGTAGCGTGCAACGAGCAGGTAGCTTTTGTTATCTGGTCAACTTTGGTATGTATTTTCTGAAAAGCAGTAGTTTCCATTCTTTTCGTATTTATATTTTTTCCGTTTCAACGATTGCTTTTTCATTTATAATTTCATCTAATTCCATTTCAAATTTTTTGAACTGTTCCGATTCAAATTCTGAATAATTCATTTGCTTTAGCACGTTTATAATTTTTTTGAAATAGGGATTTACTTCCTCAAAATGCTCGAAATTAAACTGTGTGTTATTAATTTTAAGTACTTTGTCGAGCATGTACTGTTGACGAGCGATTGGTGTTGATGCATCAATCTTGTCGAAAGCATCCTGTTGAAGAATTACAAAATCGATCACTTCTGATTTCCAAAATGTCTCGTGGTAAATTATGGGTACTCCGTCGTCGCCCAGAATATTAATTTGTTCGCTGGCATCACGTCCGCAAATCAGAATGTTTCTGGCATGCATAATATTTTCTACCCATTGCGGAGAAATGTTTTTTGAAACATAGTTGATATATTCCGGGTATTCAAGGTATTTCGAGTAGCTATCAACTGCATCAATAGCCGGATATCGTTTGCTGTCGGCACGGTTTTGCGACAGTGCATAAAAACATCGCGCTGCTTTTTTTGTAGCTTCGGTTACCGGCTCTTTTAAGTTTCCGCCTGCCGGTGAAACAGTTCCTATAAAAGTTACCGATCCGGTTTCTCCGTTATTCAGATTTACAAAACCGGCTCTCGAATAGAAATTTGAAATAATTGCCGGTAAGTCCATCGGGAAAGCATCGGGGCCTGGAAGTTCTTCCATTCGGTTCGACATTTCGCGCAATGCTTGCGCCCAGCGTGAGGTAGAATCGGCCAGCAATAAAATTTTTAATCCCATCGAGCGGTAATATTCAGCAATTGTCATCGCAGTGTAAACAGATGCTTCGCGTGCTGCAACCGGCATATTCGAGGTGTTGGCGATAATGGTTGTTCGTTCCATTAATTTACGGCCGGTTCGAGGGTCGTCAAGTTCCGGGAATTCGGCAAAAATCTCTACAACTTCATTTGCTCGTTCGCCACAGGCTGCAACTACAATCATATCGGCATCAGCCTGTTTCGACAGGGCATGTTGCAAAACGGTTTTGCCAGTTCCAAATGGCCCCGGAATAAATCCTGTTCCTCCTTCAACTATTGGCGTGAGGCTATCGATTACTCGTATTCCTGTTTCAAGGAATTTAGCAGGGCGCGGTTTATTTTTGTAGGTTTTTATCGGAATTTTAACCGGCCATTTCTGTATCATTGAAACCGGGTGTTGATTGCCATCTTCGTCTTCCAGAACTGCTATGGTATCGGTAATTTTATACTCGCCTGCAACTACTATTTTTTTCACTTTAAAATCGCCTTTAAAAGTAAAGGGAACCATAATTTTATGCGCAATCCAGTTCTCGGCAACTTCTCCGAGCCACGATCCGGGAACAACTTCTTCCCCTGTTTTTACAAGTGGTTTAAAAGTCCAGTCTTTATCAACTTCCAAAGGATGGGTGTAATCGCCTTTTTGCAGAAATACACCATTCATTTTATCGAGGTCGTGCTGCAAGCCATCAAAATTTTTAGACAATATTCCCGGGCCAAGTATCGCTTCAAGCATGTGGCCGGTAAACTCCACCGGAGTTCCGGTTTTTAATCCGCGCGTGCTTTCAAAAACCTGGATATAGGCATTTTCTGAACCAATGCGAATAACTTCGGCCATTAATTTAACCTCGTTGTGATTGATATAGCAGATTTCGTTTTGCGAAACCGGGCCATCAACCTTAACCACCACCAGATTCGATATAATTCCGGCAACTATTCCTGTTGTAGCCATATTGTATTATTTAGTTAAACTGAATTCCGCCGGGAATTCATAACTCGTTATTAATTCATCTATTAGTTTGTCCAGCAACTCCTTGCCCGTTTCTTTATCCAGTTTCATCCAGCGCTCAATCATTAGCAGTTTTATTGTAAATGCCAGTATTTTTTCAATGGTAAAAAAGTGGAAGAAGGTGTTCTCTTCAAGGTAATTCCACTTGATTTTGTCAACTGCTTTTTCTTTTTCAATAAGATCTGTATTCGAATCGGCAATTTTGAAAAGTTCTTCATGAAAGGGGATAAGCTCTTCAAAATAGTCGGCTTTAAGTCTGTTATCTATAAGAAAAGAATATACCTCTTCTTCCGCTTTGATTTTAATTAATTGCGTTTCCGTATCGTAATTGTGTTTTTTGCAGTTGAAAGCAGTGAGTACATTTTTCAGGTTAAGCTCGAATCGGAACCAATTCTTTAAAAATAAATTTGGGCAACTAAGCGCATACTCATAAAACAAGGTTGTAAGTATATTTTCCCCTTCTAAATTAGTTTGCTTAAGTTCTTTGTCTTTCATCCGGCTCAAGAATTCAATCATGTATTCCGGCAACTGAATCTTTTCGTTTTCAGGCGAAAACTGGAATTCAAAGTCTTTTTTCGAAATTGTTCCTGGATAGAAATACGCATTGTTGTTCTCTGAAATAATGTTAAGCAGGTTCCAGTTGTCGAAAGGTAAAAAGAGGTACTCAACCAACTTGTAGTCGGATGGACTAAGCTGGAGTTGCAGTTCTTCCCTGAATACACTGCTGGTAACTGTTGTTTTGTTCTCATCGAAGAACAAGTCGGGAAGCCCGGCAATTAAACAATGATATTCTCTTTTTATCAGCATAACCGAATTTTAAATGGTTTTACTACAATCATTTAAAGCGCGTTATAACTAAAGCTTACTATATGTTTTATCACAACTTTAACAGAGTACCACAACTGTAATTTACTCTGGATCAACGGTGTCAAATAATAATTTTTTTGTTCCGTCTTTAAAGTATTGTTTAAAATAATTTGTAAAGTCTTGTGCGGTAAAACTGATAAGGTAACTGCCATCCTTTGGTCCAATTCTGAAACCAGACTTCAATTTAGGATCCACTGAAAATTCAACTCCTTTATTCATGGCATCAGTGGCTTTTGATTGCAGAAATGCAGACAGTTCCTTCTGATTATCGGGAGAAAGAAGCATGTGTAAATCTATATTTTCCCGGGAGTTCGGATCCCATTTTTCGATTAATGTTAGAATGATGTTTTTGATAAAATCGCTGTCGTTGAAAGCATCATTAACAGGTGCTTCAATCTGGGCGAGGCTGATAAGTGAAGTGATTTGCTGTTTTAGTTCACTTATAAATTGGCGGGCAGCCAGTTGTAATTCGGCTTCGTTACGTTTTTTTTCTTCTTCGGCCTTTATTTTGGCGTTATGGATAATCTCTTCCTTTGTTTCTTTTGCCGAGAGAAGAATTGCTTCGGCTTTTTCTTTTGCTTCAGCAATTAACTTATCTGCATCGCTTTTGGCTTTAGTAATACCTTCGTTATAGATTTTTTGCGTTATTTCCTCAATGCGGTCAGTCATAGTTTTTGGTTTAGCAGGTTTTATATGGCATCCAGATCATATTTTTGAGTTACACCGCCAACTGTAAAAACCGGTTTTTTACAACCGTGCACAATTTCCGAAACAAAAGTGCCAATTTTTTTACCGGTAAACCGTGATTCCTGGTGCGTACGAATAATGATCATTCCGGCATTCACTTCTTCAATATAATTCAGCACTGCTGTGTGGTTTTCCTGATCGTGCACTTTTAAAATCTTTACTTCACATTCAATACCTCGGTTTTCAAGCATCTTTTTAATCTTCTCTGCATTTTTGAACGCCAAACTTTTACGCTCTTCGATATTAATATAAAGTGCCGATACAATGTGAATTTTGGCTTTTAGTCTTTTTGCAAAAAAAGTAGCCCAATACAATCGTTTTTTGGTGTGCTGCGAAATATCAATAGGAACTACAATGCTTTTAATCTCTGTAAGTGGATATTCTTTGTTAACTGAGAGAACCGGGCAATACGATTTACTGATATAACGGCTTACATCGGCGCGTGAAAGATGTTCGTTGTTAGCATGTTCACTTTTGTCTATCATTACAAAATCGTATCCGCCACGTTCCGATTCAACTATCAAAGTATTAATAATCTTTCCCCATCCAATTCTCAGAATTATGTTATTTGGGATATCAGTGCCAATACTTTTTTTTACAAAATCTGTAAACCTGTTCAATGCTCCCTGGTGGCGAATCTGATTCTTTTTCGATTTTGGATTGTGAAGAAAAAACGATCCTGTTTTTATAACATCAAGGAGAAAGATGCGCATGTTTAATGCATTGGTAAAAAACAATGCTTGTTTTAAAACGCGTTCGCCATCTCGGTTTTGAGGGATGTGTGCCAGAATACTATTCGATCTATAGTTCATAGCTGTTCTTGTTAAAAGTTGTATCCCAATGCAATAAGTATAAAGTACTTGCAGTTGATATTTGTTTAAGTATATACGAAAACGGGGGAATTAGTTACACAATTCTGATGTAAAACATATAAAATAATGATGTTAAAGCAGAGGGCAAATTAGGTGAAGAAGCAGTTAGTTGGACTTATTTTTGCGGGCTACCAAAATTGCACCAGTAAAAACGAGAGTAGCACCAATGATTGTAATCATTGAAAAACGCTCGTGTTCTACCCACGAAACATTAAGTTTGGTTAGGATTCCCATTGTAATAAAAGTAATCATCGGGTTAAGAATTATGATGATACTTACTTTGTTGGCCTCGGTGTATTTGAGTGCTTTTCCGATACAGGTATATGCAATAAATGTGTTGGCGCCCAAAAACAGCAGAAGCAACCACCAGCTCCATGATAATTCAAGTAAGGGACGAAATTGAATAAATGGAATGTATAATAGAGCCGGTAATCCGAATAACATTAGGTTTAAACTGTCTACCGAATATGTACGAACCAGTTTCTTTTGCAAAATGGCATAAACCGACCACGCAATTGCTCCTGAGATTGTTAAGAGAATTCCGAGTTGATAAGTACCGGCAGTTTCGAAAAACGCCTGTAACTGGTCGCGATAGAAAAACGAAAATCCAAATATGGCAATTGAAAAACCAATGATCTGGTTTCGGAGTAGTTTTTCTTTAAAGATAAGAAAGCCGGCTACAGCTAAAATAAGTGGTCCGGTTTGGATGAATAGCTGTGCATTGCTTGGCGTGGTGTGATGGATACCCAACATGTAACCCATATAATTCCATGAAAGGGCCAGTGCTGCCAGTATTAACAGCAAAGGAGGTTTTATAAGTATTTTGAATGATTGTGGTGTTTTATAGGCCTGCCAGATAGCCAGGATAATAAAAGCAACCACAAAACGAATCCAAACCACGGTAACCGGATCGACTTTACGCACGGCAACTTTTAAGGCGATGGCTAAAAAGCCCCAAAAGAAAGCTGTAATAGCTGCGTAAATGATTCCTTTTGTGTGGTTTTGCATACTGTTAATTAAAAAATAAGGCTGTCTCAAAAGTACTTTTTTCGTCATTCTGTCCGTCAGCTGACGGATTCAGAATCTTAATTTGTAGAAATAGACCCTGAAACAAGTTCAGGGTGACGTTTTGTAATAACAGTAATACTTTTGCGACAGCCTCGCTATACCTTATGTGCTTATCTTTTAGCGTAATTCAGCACCAAAATCCCGTTCAAAAGCTTTAATCAGCTTTTGCATGGTTTTGTCAATCTGCTTGTCTTTAAGTGTTTTGTTGTCGTCGCGCAGGATGAAACTTAGGGCATACGATTTTTTTCCGTCCGGTACACCTTTGCCTTCGTAAACATCAAATAAGTCGACTTGACGCAGTAGCTGGCGTTCCATTTTAAAGGCAGCTTCTTTCAATTGGCTGAACTTAACCGATTTGTCGAGTAGCAAAGCCAAATCGCGACGAACGGCCGGGAATTTAGGCAACTCTTCAAACAATACTTTATGCTTTTTGTGCGCTTTGAAAATACTATCCCAATCGAAATCGGCGTAATAAACCGGGTTTTCAATTTCAAATTTTTTCAACCATTTGCCGGCAACAATACCTAATTTCAGTACAACTTTATTGTTGAGTGTATAAGCCAGAACTTCGTTGAATAACTCGTCCTCGCAGTCTTCAATCTGCATTTTATCAGTAGTTAAACCAAGTCGTTTCAGAATATTCTCAGCATACGATTTTAAGCTGTAGAATGAAACTGCTTCCTCTTTTTTGGTCCAGCTTTCAGCTTCTTTATTACCGGTCATAAACAGTCCGAGGTGACTTTCTTCCCAATAATTATTGGCCGGCTGGTCTTTTAACTGTGTCCCTTTATAAAAGTAAGTGTTTCCGAATTCGTAAATCTTCAGGTTTTTATTCTGGCGATTGGCGTTGTAGGCAATACATTCAAGTCCTCCGAATAACAAGGTCTGGCGCATTCCGTTTAAATCTGCACTCAGCGGATTCAGCATTTTTACTGATTGCTCGTCTTTATATTGCTCCAGGCCTTCGTAATAACCCGATTTTGTTAAAGAGTTCGACCAAATTTCATTAAAACCTTGTGACGTCAGCATTTCTGCAACCAGGTTCTTCACACTGTCTGGATTTGGTTTGTCGGCAGTTTGCAACGACGATTTTACCTGTGTAGGAATTTCAATGTTGTTGTAACCATAAATTCTCAGGATCTCTTCAATTACATCGGCTTCGCGTTTTACGTCAACACGATAAGCCGGAACAAGCAATTCCAAACCGGTTTCGTTCTCGCTTTCAATTTTAATTTCCAACGATTCGAGAATACTTTTTACAGCATCAGTACCCAGATCTTTACCAATTAAACGCGTGATATTTGCAAACGAAACACTCACTTTGAAATCTTCTATCGGCTCAGGGTAAATATCAATAATGTCGGAAGAAATAGTTCCCCCGGCAATTTCTTTAATCAATAGTGCGGCACGTTTTAGTGCGTAAATTTGACCGTTCGGATCAACTCCGCGTTCGAAACGAAACGATGCATCGGTGTTTAACCCATGACGGCGGGCAGTTTTACGAATATAAACCGGATCGAAATAGGCACTTTCTAAAAACACGTTTTTACTTGTTTCTTTCATACCCGATTTAATACCTCCAAAAACTCCACCAATACACATGGCTTCTTCGGTATTGCAAATCATCAGGTCGTTTTCATCCAGTTCGCGTTCAACTTCGTCAAGCGTAGTGAATTTTGTTTTGGCAGGTAGCGTTTTTACAATCACTTTTCCACCTTTAATTTCGTCGGCGTCAAAAGCGTGTAATGGTTGGCCGGTTTCAAATAACACATAATTGGTAATGTCAACCACGTTGTTAATCGGTGTCAGACCTATCATTTTTAATCGGTTCTGTAACCACTCCGGCGACTCTTTTACTTCAATTCCTGAAATGGTAACGCCTGCATAACGAGGACAAGCTTCGGTGTTTTCAACTTCAACCGGAATAACCAAATCGTTGTTGTCAACTTTAAAGTCATCAACCGATGGTTTTGTATATTCAATATCCTGGGTTTTTTTCAGGAAAGCCGCTAAATCGCGTGCCGCTCCAATATGCGATGCGCCATCGATACGGTTGGGTGTCAAATCAATTTCAATAATCCAATCCGATTCAACATTAAAATAATCTTTAGCCTGGGTGCCTACTTTTGCATGAGGATCCAATACCATAATTCCGTCATGATTACTGCCAAGACCAATTTCATCTTCGGCACAAATCATTCCCATCGACACTTCGCCACGGATTTTAGATTTTTTGATTTTAAATTCCTGGTCGCCATCATAAAGCGTAGTTCCAACAGTAGCTACAACAACTTTTTGTCCGGCGGCCACGTTGGGCGCACCGCAAACAATTGGCAATGCTTCTTCGGTGCCAACATTTACAGTTGTTTTGCTTAAATGGTCTGAATTTGGGTGTGGCTCGCAGGTAATTACTTCACCAATAACCAATCCTGCCAAACCTCCTTTAATGGTTTCTACCTCATCTAATCCGCCAACTTCCAAACCGGTTTGCGTTAAAATGTCGCAAATCTCTTCGGGCGATTGTTCCAGTTTTATGTAATCTTTTAACCAGGAATATGAAATCTTCATTTTAAAATGGTTTTTCTGTCAATTTTTTTGAATCGCACAAAAGTACTGATTTTTATTACATATACATAAGCAGATTTCTGCTAATCACAAAGAATTAAAGATGGATGAGGTGTTCTACCTGAAAATATTACAAAAGCCATACGAAACAACTTAAAAACTTGAATTCTGTCATTTATGATTGGAGTGAAAAATATTATCTTGCGCAACTTATTACGAAAAAAATCACTAATATTTAGAAAATGAAGAAACTGCTATTTTTTATTTTTATTCTGGGGTTTGGGATCATATCGTGCCAAACACAGAAAAAGGAAAGTACAAGTAACATGGACAACCCGTTTTTTAAGGAATGGAATACCCCATTTGGTGTTCCTCCGTTTGATGAAATTAAAGTAGAGCATTATGTGCCTGCTGTTAAAGAAGGAATTAAACAACAAGAAGCCGAAATTGAGGCTATTGTTAATAATTCTGAAGCACCGACTTTTGAAAACACAATTTTGGCATTCGACAAATCGGGTGCTTTATTGAGTAAAGTGAGTGGTGTTTTCGGACCACTTAGTAGTGCCGATACTAACGACGAAATGCAGGCTGTAGCACGCGAACTATCGCCATTGAGAACAGCTCACCGTAACAATATCGCAATGAACGCCGGTTTGTTCGAGCGCATTAAAGTGGTTTACGATAAACGCAATGAATTGAATTTTGACCAGGAACAAATGCGTGTGGTTGAAAAATATTACGAAGATTTTGTTCGTGGTGGTGCCAATCTTTCGGCTGAGGACCAGGAAAAACTGAAAGAGATAAATATTCAACTATCAGATCTTTATCTTCAGTTTGGCGAGAATTTGTTGGCCGAAACAAATAAAAATTACAAACTGGTTATTGATAATGAAGAAGACCTTGCCGGTTTACCGGAAGATGTAATTGCACGTGCCGCCAACGCTGCCGAAAAAGCTGGAGAAGCCGGGAAATGGGTATTTACGATGGCAAAACCAAGCTGGATTCCTTTTCTAACTTTTTCTGAAAAACGCGATTTAAGAGAAGAAATTTACCGTGCTTATTTTATGCGTGGCGACAACGACAATGAGAACGACAATAAAGAGATTATTAAACAGATCGTTCCGTTACGCGACCAGAAAGCGAAACTGTTAGGTTTCGAGAATTTTGCAGCTTACAAAGCCGACGTAAACATGGCTAAAACGCCTGAAGCGATTACTGATTTTCTGATGGAATTGTGGGAGCCAGCTTTAGAAATGGCCAAGCAAGATGTTAAAGACATGCAAAAGATCGTTGATCAGGAAGGTGGCGATTTTAAATTGCAGTCGTGGGACTGGTGGTATTATTCAGAAAAACTGCGTAAAGCAAAATTCGATTTGGATGAAGCAGAAGTAAAACCATATTTCAGTTTGGATAATGCTAAAAACGGAATTTTTTATGTGGCCAACCAATTATATGGATTACAATTTGTAGAGCGTGATGATTTGCCTACCTACCACGAAGAAGCAGAAGCATATGAAGTGCAGGAAGCCGATGGGTCGCATCTTGGTGTATTGTATATGGATTTCCATCCGCGCGATGGTAAAAGGGTAGGAGCATGGTCAACCAGTTTCCGTCCGGCATCGTATGTTGATGGCAAACGTGTTTCGCGCATTGGCTCAATCGTAATGAATTTTACCCGTCCGGCTGGCGATAGCCCGGCATTGTTAAGTTTTGATGAGGTAAGTACTTTATTTCACGAATTTGGTCATGCTTTGCACGGATTATTCGCTGACGGACCTTACGACAGAACAGCCGGTAGCGTACCTCGCGATTTTGTTGAGCTGCCATCGCAAATTATGGAAAACTGGGCGGCCGAGCCTGAGGTAATGAAAGTTTATGCCAAGCATTATCAAACCGGAGAGACTATTCCTGATGAGTTGTTGGCAAAACTGCTAAAAGCCGGAACATTCAACCAGGGATTTATTACCGGTGAATATGTAGCTGCGGCATTGTTGGATATGGATTACCATACTACTGAAAATCCGAATATTGCCGATGTAAATGAATTCGAAAAAGAATCGATGGATGCTATCGGTTTGATACCTGAATTTATTCCACGTTACCGCAGTACTTATTTCTCGCATATTTTCTCGAGCGATGGTTATTCTGCTGGTTACTATGTTTACATTTGGGCAGCTGTTTTAGATACCGATGCTTTCGATGCGTTCAAACAAAGCGGCGATATTTTTAATCCTGAGTATGCAGCTAAATTCCGTACATTACTTGAAAAATGTGGATCGGACGATGGTATGACCATTTACCGCAATTTCCGCGGACAAGATCCATCGAAAGAACCATTATTACGTAAACGTGGTTTGTTATAAACCGATAGTTTATTCGAATATGATATACAGAAAGGTCGCCAATGGCGGCCTTTTTTGTTATGAATTGTTTTTGATCAAAAAAAAATTACCAAGCGATGTAATGCTTTTATAACGGCTGCGTCTTAACTTTGAAAACAAGCAAAAACGAAAACAAAACAAAGGAGCACATGGTTGCTAAAGATTTTAAAACAAATGTACTGCCGGTAAGTAAAAAGTTGCTTCGCTTTGCAACGCACTTTTTACACGACGAAGACGAGGCGCGGGATGTGGTGCAGGATGTGTTCCTGAAATTGTGGCAACGAAAGGAAACGCTTGAAGAAATTGAAAACATTGAGGCTTTTGCCATGCGAATGACACGGAACCGTTGCCTTGATGTGATAAGAGCAAACAAAACAGTTCCGATTGATGAAGACACCGACCGAAGATTAAAGGCGAAAACGATAGACGTTCATTCAAAAGTTGAGTTAGGCGAATCGGCCAGGCAAATTAAAAAGCTGATAGGGCAACTGCCCGAATTGCAGCAAAACATAATGCACATGCGAGACATTGAACAGCTCTCGTATGACGAGATTGAAGAGGCCACCGGACTTCAACGAAATGCGATAAGGGTAAACCTTTCGAGAGCACGAAAAAAAGTGCGCGATGAATATTTAAAGATCAATAGAAATGATGGAAACACAAGAAATACTACGATTACTGCAAAACTACTTTGATGGCAATACCACCGAGGCTGAAGAGCAACAAATATATGCTTATTTTCAGTCGGGCGAGGTAGCCGAAGAGTTGGCCGAGTACACCGAATTTTTTGGAGGTGTGGCAGAGTTGGCAAATGTGGAAGACGATCCGACCATTGAAGATGATGTTATGGATTATATTCTGGAGAGCGAACACCGCGATAAAACAAAATACCGCACCATGTGGAAAACGGTTACCGGAATTGCCGCTTCAGTAATCATCGTTCTTGGAGGTTTTCTGTTTTTTCAGGAGCAACAAAAACCTTACGACGATACATTCAGCGATCCGGAAGAAGCTTATGCTTACGCAGCCAAAACACTGCAATTTGTTGGTAGCAAGTACAACCAGGGGCTGGCACACTTATCAGAGTTCGAGAAACTGCGAAAAGGCAGCGAACCTGTAAAAAAAGCCACAGAACCAGTCGTAGAGTTTTACGAAGGAATTGAAAAAATAGAAGCAACAGAAGCAAGTAGCTCCGTGCAGGATTTAGACAGCATGTAAAGAGCGAAAAGCTTCGACTTAAATAAAATAAAAGAATTCAGAAACGATGCAGTTGGCGCGCATTCTGCAAGTTCTGAGTGGAAAACGAAAAGTACAAACAATTAAAAAACGAATATCATGAAACGAGCAATGAGATGCATTGGCTATATGAGAAACAATCAAAAGCGAGTTACATCGAATGCCGTTGAGGATCAAAAAATTTAATGAGATGAAAAAGTTATTATTGATTTTAGCAGTTCTATTGCCCATGGCAGTGCTTGCACAAAAAAGCCCGGTTGACAAGTTATTCGAAAAGTATGCCAACCAAAAGGGAATGACCACCGTAAATATTTCAGGTAAATTACTGGGATTTGCTGCCCAGATTGAAACAGGCGACAAAGACACGCAGGAATTGTTATCAGGATTAAACGGTGTACGCATTTTATCTGTAGAAGATGACGCTTTAAATGAAAAGCTTGACTTTTATAAAGAACTTAGCGACGATGGTTTTTTCAAAAACAACGATTTTGAAGTGTTGATGGAAGTAACCGAAGACGATGAAGTTGTTCGTTTCCTTGCACGTGATGCCGGTAACGGAAAAATATCAGACCTGATTCTTGTAGTTGGAGGGGATGACAACGCATTAATTAGCATTAGCGGAATAATCGATCCGGAAAATATTGGTAAAATCACTAAAGCCGTTAATGTTGATGTAGGTGATTTTGAATAACAGAGTTTACCATTTTAATCTAACCATAACATAAAAAAATCCGGGTTTTGCCCGGATTTTTTTATGCTTTAGCAGACAGTCACACTGAGCGAAGTCGAAGTGTGATATCAATTCGAAATAATTTACAGAAATTAAAAGGTCATAAAGTTAGCCTCATTCTCAATAAAATGAACAGGCACATCTTTTACGAAACCTTTCAGCCACTGTGCACAGTAATCCATTCCGGCTTCTTCAGATTTTATATGCCCCAGAAAGATTACAGCTTTGTTTTTTCCCAATGTAGCTGCATCGTTCGCATAAAGGTAGGTTTCCCATTCGCTGGCTTCGCCGGCTACCATTACCTCAACCTCTGGCATATTCAGCATTTGTATTTGGCGGGCACCACCGGGAGCTCCAACTGCCAGCCCCACTTTTGTGAATTTCATTTCAGGATTGCCAATTACACGTACAGTTTGCATTCCCAATTGATCTTTTAACTCAAGCGCAAAGTCTGATAGTTTTTTCTCCGGCATTTTATAAAGTGTACCGGCATCGTTAACAGCAAAATCCTGCCATCCCAGTTTGTTAATCATTCCAGCATAAATACCATCGGGTTTAGTCATGTGAATATGATCGTGAAACCGGAATACAACTAATTTGTAATCTTCAATAAATTTTCGCTTTTCAGTATAAACCGGGTCGTTTGCATAGGCATCGGTTTCATCCAGGTGATTGTAAAAAATAGGTTCGTGGGTAATTATAAAGTTGCAGTTCATTTCAACCGCCTTTTGCAGTGTGCGCATATCGGCAAACATACAAACTGCAATACCTTTAATTTCTGTGTCGGGATCGCCAACCTTAAAAACATCAACAGTCGTTTCAGCCCAATCGCAGGTAACGTTTTCTTTCATCATATTTACCACTGCCTGAGGGGTGAGTTTGTTTTGCCCAAACGAACAAAGTGGGATTAAGAATAGTAATAACAAAATGTTTTTCATTGGTTTAAATTTATAAGTGTTCTGATGACCTCAAAAGTAAAGAATTTTTATTTGCATGGGCGCTGATAGCGGTTTGTAGCTGGTGTAAAACATAGTTATTGTTCAGTATTCCTGTTTATAAAGCAACTATTGTTGCACACATTTTATGTTGTATAAAATAGTTTTGTCAACAGAGTAGAAACTCAAAATAATTTAAGGTGATAAAATTCGAATCTGAAAGAAAAAATCCATTAAAAATTAAGAACTCAAACCACTGGTTATAAAAGTCTGAGAAGCTGATTTTTATAGGTTTTTTACGTTGTTCAGATTATTAATTTTGTTAGAAAATCAATATTAAAATGGCAAAAGTAAAAGGAGCAGTTGTTGTTGATAAGGAAGGCTGCAAAGGCTGCAGTCTTTGTGTGGAAGCTTGTCCGCACGATGTATTAGCATTGCACAAAGAGGTAAACAGCAAAGGGTATCATTATTCGTACATGAGCAACCCCGATGTTTGTATTGGATGCGCCAATTGCGGTGTTGTTTGCCCGGATACTTGCATAACGATTTATCGTGTAAAAGCAAGCTAGTAAAGGATTAATTGAACATTTTAAGGATTAATCAATCAATCGACAATTAAAAAATTAGATATGGGAGAATTAAGATTAATGAAAGGAAACGAGGTGTTGGCCGAGGCTGCCATCCGCTGCGGATGCGACGGTTATTTTGGCTATCCCATAACACCTCAGTCGGAAGTGATGGAAACATTGATGGCTCGTCAGCCCTGGAATGAAACAGGAATGACTGTGTTACAAGCTGAAAGTGAAGTTGCTTCGATAAACATGGTTTATGGTGCTGCGGCCACCGGTAAAAAGGTAATGACTTCTTCATCAAGCCCGGGCATCAGCCTTATGGCCGAAGGGATTTCGTACATTGCCGGAGCAGAGCTGCCTTGTTTAATTGTTAACGTACAACGCGGCGGACCGGGTTTGGGAACCATCCAGCCATCGCAAGCAGATTATTTCCAAAGTGTAAAAGGTGGTGGCCATGGCGATTATAAAATGATTGTGTTGGCACCGGCATCGGTTCAGGAAATGAACGACTTTGTTGATCTGGGATTCGAGCTGGCTTTTAAATACCGAAATCCGGCAATGATCTTGGCCGATGGTGCTATTGGTCAGATGATGGAAAAGGTTGAACTGGCAGATCAAAAACCACGTTGGACAAATGAAGAAATTGAAAAAATGAGTGGCGATTGGGCAACTTTAGGAAAGCCAAAGAGCCGCAAAAAGAATATTGTTACTTCGCTGGAAATGGATTCGGATAAGATGGAAGATAACAACCGCCGGTTCCAGGAGAAGTACCAAAAAATGGAAGAGGAGGAAGTACGCTACGAAGCAATTCAATGTGACGATGCAGAATTTGTAATTGTTGCATTTGGAACTTCTGCACGTGTTTGCCAAAAAGCAGTGGAAATTGCCCGCGCTAAAGGATTGAAAGTAGGTTTACTTCGTCCGATTACCTTGTTCCCGTTTCCTAAAAAGGCAATACAGGAACTGGCACGCAAAGCCAAAGGATTCCTTTCGGTTGAAATGAGTGCCGGACAAATGGTGGAAGACATCAAACTGTCGGTATACGAGGCAGGAAGCAATGCGCGTGTAAATCATTTCGGACGAATGGGAGGAATTATTCCAACACCCGATGAGGTTGTTGAGACATTGGAAGAAAAATTTTCATGGGAGTTGAGTTATGGAGTTAAACGTAGTTACTAAACCGGAGGAGATTATGGATATTAAAGAAATAATTAAACCGGAAAATCTGGTTTATCAGAAGTCGGAAGTACTGAACGACGATATTATGCACTACTGCCCGGGATGTTCTCATGGTGTGGTTCATAAAATTATGGCTGAATTGATTGAGGAAATGGGCCTTCAGGAAAAAACTGTTGGTATTGCACCGGTAGGTTGTGCCGTTTTCGCTTACAATTATATCGATATCGATTGGCAGGAAGCTGCTCACGGTCGTGCACCGGCAGTGGCAACAGGAGTTGCCCGCGTAAATCCGGATAATTTTGTTTTTACTTACCAGGGCGATGGCGACCTTGCATCGATTGGGGCAGCAGAAATAATGCATGCTTGTAACCGCGGAGAGAATATTCTAGTGGTATTTATTAATAATGGAATTTACGGAATGACCGGTGGACAGATGGCGCCAACAACACTGGAAGGAATGGTAACATCTACTACGCCAACCGGACGTAATGTTGATTTGAACGGTTATCCGATGAAGATCACCAATCTGATCGCTCAGTTGCCCGGAACCTCGTATGTAACACGTCAGGCGGTGCACACTGCAGCTACGGCCCGCAAATGCAAACGATCGCTGAAAAAAGCGATTCAGAATGTGCTGGATAAAAAAGGAACTTCCTTTGTTGAGGTGGTTTCAACCTGTAACTCGGGTTGGAAAATGAGCCCTGTGGAAGCCAATAACTGGATGGAGGAAAATATGATTCCTTATTATCCGTTGGGTGATTTGAAAGACAGTGTAAAAGGTGAACATTCGGATAATTAACAGTTAAGCATTGAAGCATTAACGAATTAAAGCATTGAAATTATGACAGAAGAAATGATAATTGCCGGATTTGGAGGACAAGGTGTTCTTTCGATGGGTAAAATTCTTGCTTACTCGGGTATTATGGAAGACAAGGAAGTAACCTGGTTCCCGTCGTACGGTCCTGAAATGCGGGGTGGTACTGCCAACGTTACAGTAATTGTTAGCGATACCCGCATTAGTTCGCCGATTTTGCAGGAGTTTGATACTGCCATTATTCTGAATCAACAGAGTATGGACAAATTCGAAAAAGCGGTGAAACCAGGTGGTACTTTGTTATACGATCCTAACGGAGTGATAAATCCGCCAACACGTACTGATATCAACATTTTTAAAGTGGAAGCCACAAAAACAGCTGTTGAGATGGGAAATCCAAAAGTGTTTAACATGATTGTTTTTGGAAGTTACCTGAAAGTACGACCAATTCTTTCGTTGGATAACGTGGAAAAAGGTTTGGAAAAATCACTTCCGGAACGTTACCATAAATTAATTCCACTAAACTTGGAGGCCATTAAAAAAGGCCAGGAGATTGTGGATGATGTACAATTGGTTTAAAAGACTAAGACAAATAAATACAAGCCTTTCATCTTTTTGATGAAGGGCTTTTTTATGCACTACAATAGTCCTTTTTCCTGTAGCGATTTTTTTACTCGAATGTGATTCGCATTGAATTTATCTTCAATTTCACGGAATACCTTTTTATATTCCGGATTTTTCCGCAGATTATCCATCATTGGATCGATAGGTGTAAACAAAATCGTCCAGTAATGAAAGTTATCCTGCTTTGTGAATGCTTTTAAATAGTCGATTGCCTTGTCTGTATTTCCCTTGTAAGAGTTATAAAATGCCAGCGAAAAATTGCTGTAAATGGATGGATCATTTTCTGCCCATGTTCTGTACTGCTCAAAATATTTATCAGACAATCCCTGCTCGCCCACTTTATCAAAAGTCACACCTATTTTGCCGTTTTCCGATCGGTAAATTTCGAGATTGTACATTTCACGAGCTTCAACAAATGCTTTGTAATAGACCGCCGCTGTTTCAAAATCGCGCAGGTAATAGTATGATTTTGCCACTTCCTGCAATACATCGAGACGGGTTTTGTCTTTTTCAAAAGTAGCCAACAATGACTTGTTTAGCTGGTTCAGATCTTGATTCTTCGCATAATCGATATATGCTTTTACGTATTGCGAGTATAGGTTTTCGGGAAGGTATTCAAGTGAAATATCGATGTATTTTTCAGCTTCATCAACAAAGCCCGATTGAATAAATGCATTACTGATGTGCATGTAACTGTAACTTGCTGCCGATGAATCGTAGGTCGCAACAATATCAATTTCAAGCCCCTTTAACGCATACTCGAGGTATTTCTCGGTATTCGGTAAATAATTCACATACAATTCAACCAGAAAGATTAGAACCACATCAGAGTTGGGGCTGATCTCCAAGGCCTTTTCTAGATAAGGAAGAGCCAGTTCATATTCGCTGTGCTCCATATAAAAAAGCGCTTTGGCTGTTAAACTCTGTGGCAATTTCGAGTTGTGAAAAAGGGCCTGGTCAGCATAATAATTTATCGAGTCGGCAAACTCTTTATCCGTTTTATTCTGGTCTAAAAGATAGAAAGCAATAGCAATAGCGGCATAAGAACGGGCAAATTCTTCGTCGTGTTGGATGGCTTGCTTGAAATAAGGAATGGCTGCTTTCAGGTTTTCTTCGGTTGGTTTGCCAAGCAAATCATAACCCTTTAAAAACAGGTCGTAAGCCACCAGGTTGTTGGTTGGTGCTTTTTCTATACGTTGAATTTCTTCAGGCGTAACAATCGCTTCAATTTGTTCGGCAATACTTTTTGCCACATCGGCCTGCAGTGTAAAAATGTCTTCAGTATCGCGGCGGTATTGCTGGCTCCACAAATGTTTATCGGTTTTAGCTTCTATCAACTGTATATTGAGCAGAATCTGGTCACCAATTTTCTGCCCGCTGCCTTCAATAAGGTAGGTGGCATTTAGTTCCTTAGCAATCTCCGGCGACGATTTAGGATTGTCGCGATACTGCTCAACCGAAGTGCGACTGATTACCCGCAGGTCCTTTATTTGTTGTAGGTTGTTCAGTGTCGCCTCCATCAGTCCGTTAATGATATAAACGTTGGTGGTGTCGTTGCTGTCGTTCAAAAATGGAAGTACAGCAATCGATTTCACTTTTTTACTGTTCCCCGATTTGGGTTGTAACAGAACGTACAAAACGGCTGCAATTGCAATTATCGCAAAGAGGGAAATCAGCAGAACCGGAAACTTCTTTTTCGGAGTGGGAGCTTGCAACTCCGGTTCATTTTCCACTTCCTGTTCTTCTTGCTCTTCCGGCTCTTCGTGCATTCTCATTTCTCCGGGAGGGTAACCATAAAGCTCACGGAAACATTTAATGAAGTAGGAGGGGCTGCCAAAACCAACTTTGTACGACACTTCCGAAACGGTGTACGATCCTTCCTGAAGTAATTCGGTGGCATATTTTAAACGCACGTTGCGAATAAACTGGCTGGCGGATAAATCCGTTATTTTTTTGATTTTTCGTAACAGGTTCGAGCGGCTCATACCAACGGCATCTGCTAGTTCCGAAACACCGAATTGCTCGTTGGAAATGTTCTCTTCAACAAGTTGAGTTATCTGGCTTAGAAAATTTTTTTCTGCGGTGTTAAGATTCGGCATCGTTGTTAGCTTCGGATACTTACGATCCTAAAAATACAAAAACTGTTTGTTTGTTCGCAAGGCTATTCGTTTTTCGGTCATATTTTATTTTTAATGGTGTGTTTTTTTGATGTTTTTATGTGGTTTTTAGAATCCTTATTTAGCAGGCTTTTCAGGGCTTTGCATCATGTTTTGCATCATAATTTATATGCTTGCGTCATAAGTTTCAAGCCTTCAGCAAACTTCATACACTTGGCTGCATAGTTCATTAGACCTGCGTCACGCTTCACCCGACCTTTACACTAACGAAAACAACGGAGATCGCGCTAACGATTTCCACAAAAAATTAAATCATGAAAACACGAATTTATTTTCTCGACCATTTAAGAACATTAATGATTTTCCTGGTTGTTGTTTTACACTCAGGATTAGTTTATGAACATGTTTTGCAAAACTCATGGATCGTTGTCGATCCTGTAAAAGCTAATTCAATCGGAATGATCCGTTTGTACCTTGATCTGTTTATAATGTTTACGATCTTCTTTATCTCCGGCTATTTAATCCCGATGTCGCTGAAGTCGAAAACATCAATTGAATTTATTAAATCAAAAGTGAAACGTATTTTGATACCTTGGGTAATCGCCGTTTTTACTTTGATTCCTGCTTACAAATTCATCTTTTTATATTCACGTGGGTTACCACAGGAAGAATGGTTCTCGTACTTTCACTTTTTTGAACGTGCCGGAAGCGACCTGAGTTTTTATGCCAATAATCCGGCGCAAAACTGGTTGTGGTTTTTACCTGTCCTTTTTATGTTCCAGGTGATTTATTTGGTGCTTGCCAAAACCAAAGTGTTGTCGTTAAAAATAAACCTGAAAACTGCCGTAATAGTAATGTTTGTGGTTGGTGTTGTATCCAGTGTTACCATTGCACAAATGGGACTGAACGGTTGGTATGATTCTGCTATTCTGCATTTTCAGCGCGAGCGTTTGCTGGTTTACTTTATGTCGTTTTTATTGGGCTCACTTTGCTACAAACTAAAGGTGTTTGAATCAAGCAAAAAGAACAAACGACTTTATATTATTGCAAATGTTGTGTTGACATTCACACTGGGGATTTTTACTGCTGTTGCTTTAAATACCTTTTTCAATATCATCGATCCGGGACGTAACTACTATTTTATTTCGCAATTTGCCGACCGTGTAACTTATTATGCTTTTGGACTAGCATCGCAGCTTACTTTACTGTATGTATTCCTTTACGGTTTCCGCCACAGTTTAAACAAAAGGTTTGCGTTAATGGACGAACTGAACCGTAATTCTTACTCGGTTTATATTATTCACACTATTGTATTGGGAGTAGCTGCACTGTCTATTATGGCATTACCAATTTCACCAATGGTAAAATTCCTAATTGTAACTCTACTTACATTTGTCCTTTCAAATCTGCTTATTTACTCGTGGCGAACCATTCGTCAGCGCGAGATTAACACAAAAACCGTTGCTACTGCAATACTATCGGTAGTAATTGTAATGGCTGCTTTTACTGCTTATCCCGGAACAACAAACAATGAAGAACAGAAAACAGAAACAACAGAAACAAGCACAGCGCCTCAAAGCGGGAACAGTATTCATGCAGCAGTAATTGCAGGAGATGTGGAAGCAGTAAAATCAATAATTGCATCGGGAGCCGATTTGAATGAAAAAGAACCTGCCGGTGGCTCAAGTCCTTTAATGACTGCCTGTGTATTCGGAAAAATAGAAATTGCCAAAGTATTAATAGACGCAGGAGCCGATTTGAACGTAACCAATAACGATGGTTCAACCGCATTACACACTGCTGCTTTTTTCTGCCGTACCGAAATAGTTAAAGCTTTATTAAACAAAGGCATCGATACTTCCGTAGTAAATAATTCAGGTGCCACTGCTGCTCAGTCGGTTATGGCTCCTTTTGAAGCAGTAAAAGGAATCTATGAATATTTCGCCAAAGTATACGAGCCACTTGGACTTCAACTTGATCTGAACAGGATTGAAAAAACGCGTCCTGTAATTGCTGAAATTATCTCAACTAACTCATAAACTGAAAATCATGAAGCTGCTGATCGGAAAAATGTTACTCATTTTGGTTATACTTCAAGCGGTATTGGCAACCAGTTCGTGTAACAATAAAAAAACGGAGGAGCTTGTTTTAACTCCTCCGGCAGAAATGAACGATGGAATAAATGTGGGTACACCGGTAGATGCCAATATTGATGAACGCTATATTCAGGATGCTGTTAGTAAAATTTACGCCGGTAAATTTGGTGAGGTTCATTCCATGTTGATCTACAAAAATGACAAACTGGCGGTTGAGCAGTATTTCCCGGGACATCTTTACGCGTGGGACAAACCTTACTACCATGGCGACTATGTAGAATACGGTCCGGAAACAATGCACAGTGTAATGTCGGTATCAAAAAGTTTTGTGTCGGCATGTATCGGAATCGCCATCGATAAAGGTTTTATTGAAAGTGTTGATCAATCCATTTTTGATTACCTGCCCGAACATCAGCACCTGAAAACAAATAACCGCGAATACATCACTATTGAGCACCTGTTGACCATGACCTCAGGTATGGCCTGGGACGAATGGAGCGCCGCCCACGGAACAGAATCAGCCAATGACATGGACAGGCTGTATTTCGATTGCGACGATCCGGTAACTTGTGTTTTGGATCGAGAATGGTGGGCCGAACCCGGAACATTTTTTACCTACAACGGTGGTGGTATCGTAATTCTTGGTGAAATTCTAAGAAATGCCACCGGACTTGACCTCGACGAATTCTCGAAAAAGTATTTATTTGAACCGCTGGGAATTAAAGAAGGAACGTGGATGAAATATCAGGATGGAGTAGTTGTTGAGGCAGCCAGTTCGCTAAGTGTAACTCCACGCGATATGTTGAAACTGGGAATTACCTATCTTGATAACGGAATGTGGAACGATGAGCGTATCCTGTCTGCAAATTGGGTGGCAAAGAGTTCAACCGTTTACAAGAACAATTCCGGTATAAAGTTGCCCATCGAAGATTCGGGAAAGAACGGATACGGTTATACCTGGTGGCAAAGCGAGTTGTATCACGGTGGCAAAAACATAAAAATGTACCGTGCCAACGGTTGGGGCGGACAGGTAATTATGGTTTTCCCCGATTTGGATATGACCGTTGTTTTTACCAGTGGAAATTGGGCCGGAAAATCGAAGTTGTTTAAATTAGTACGTCAGTATATTCTTCCTTCGATTGATATGTAAGCTTTAATAATCCAAAAGATGAAAAACACCTGTTCAGCAAGAAAAGAAGCCCGGAGTTTACTCTTTAAATTAGGATGCACCGGGGCAGTATATTCGGTGGTAAACAAAAATTTCGGACAGCGCGACAGTGAAGTTGAGAAGGCAACCGGACCGTTATGTGGCGGTATTTTGCAAGAGGGGCACCAATGCGGAATGCTTTGGGGAGCAGCTCTTGCAGCCGGTGCCGAGGCTAACCGAAGAATGAAAGACCCGAATGCGGCCACTTCGCTGGCTATTTCGGCTGCACGCGATTTGGTCGATTCATTTACTCAAAGAAAATCGAGTGTGAACTGCCGCGATATTACCAACTGTAACCAGAAATCGATGCTGGGGCAGATTAAGTTTTTTATTAGCGGAAAACCGTTGAACTGTGCACGATTGATTGGCCGCTGGGCACCCGAGGCAATTGCTATTGCAAATAAAAGTCTGGCTGTTACGCCGTCGAATTCTGAAACCCCGGTTGTAAGTTGTGCAAGTATTGTAGCTGATAAAATGGGGGCCGGCAAAGAAAAAGCAATGATGCTGGCCGGTTTTGCCGGCGGTATCGGACTGAGCGGTAACGCCTGTGGTGCACTTGGTGCTGCCGTTTATTTAAAAGCTGAAAAGTGGTTCCGGGAAAATCCGGAGGACAGGCGGTTTATCGTTCCCGGATCTGAAGAAATTATGCGCGATTTTCTGATTGAAAACAGGGGAGAGGTGCGCTGCAGTAAAATTTGTGGAAAAACATTCAACACACCTGAAGAATACTCGGATTATATAAGAAACGGTGGTTGCAGCAAATTGATTGATTTGCTGGCATCGGCCTGATTTAATGTTAATTGTTTTTTAATAGCTTCTCTGCTGCGGAGGGGGAGCTATTTGTTTTATAACGAATGTTGCAGTCGTTTTAACAAATTTAATTCTCTCACGTATAGTATCATAATTAAAAGCGCTGAGTTATGAAAACAGGAAAACGATTAGCAACAATGGTTTTGGGTTTATTGCTGGCAAATTCATTACTGGCTCAAACCATTGGCGTAAAAGCCGGATACACCTTGTCGGATATGTTGATTGAAGATGATGGCGAAATCATTACCGAGAACCTGGATATGCGTTCTGGATTTCACCTGGGGCCAACTTTCGAGTGGGGAATTGGCGACGGTGCCGGTATTGAAACCGCTTTGTTGATTACCACCAAAGGAATTCAATTAAACGAATCGGAAACTTTTGAGGGGATAAGCTATAGCGTAAATTCTGAAGTAAACCTGTGGTACCTCGATATTCCGGTTTTTGGAAAATTGTATGCCGATGTGAACGACATCAGGATTTACGGAATGGCCGGTCCGTATTTTGGTATTGGTCTTAGCGGCAAAACAAAAGTGGAAGAAAGTGATGGTACCGAAAACTACAACGAAGAATGGGACATTGTTTGGGGACCCGATAACGACGACGATCTGAAACGTTTGGGACTTGGCCTGGCAGTTGGCGGAGGAATGGAAGTGAATTCCTTTCTTTTTGAATTTACGGGGCATTTTGGGCTAAACAATATTTCGCCGCAAACCGACTACGATATGGTTGTGCGCAACCGTTCGTTTATGTTCTCTGTCGGGTACAAGTTTCATAAATAGCCGATGTTGGCGAGTCTTTAATAAACCGGAAATTTGCTAAGTTTGCCGCAAAATTACAATAATGAACATTTCAGGACGCTGGACATACAATGAAGATTTTGAATACGGAAACTCGGAAGGAGAGGTGGAACTTACGCAAAGCGGAAACGAAGTAAGCGGAGTATTTTCGTTTACCGAAGCGGTAGAAAACAACTACAGCATCCGGGTTACCGAAAAAGTAAAAGGCATCCTTTCCGACGGAAAACTGCTGCTTGAAAGCGTGGAAGTAAAAGCCCTGCAAAACGGCCGCGAAATAAGTTACCTGCCCAATACTTTCGAAACACACCGTATTACCGAAAACCAAATCATCGGCTCAACCTTCGACAGCGAAGACGTGTGTGGCGTTTTTGTGCTGAGGCGGAACGTTTGATTTTTTTATTCAATCCCAACTTGGTATGGAAATTAATCCTTTATAATATTAAGAGTGGGTGTTGATGATCTTTATAATCTCATTGGTCGCATGGATGAATTTTAGGAACTTTATCAGAATCCATATAGAGGGTTTAATCAAGTACTTCCTCCGGCTTTAACTTCTGGATAATGCTAATTTTGGCCTGAAAAGGCTAAAAAATAGGTATAGACAAACTTTTGTTGTTTGATATTGGAACAAAATAGATTTGTGAAATCTGGGAGGAATTCAATAATTGCTACTCCTTAAACAAGAGTTGTGAACCGATGGCAGATTTTGATCCGATAGAGAAACCGGACACGAGATTTGAAAACAATTGTCAAAAATTAAATAATACCCAAGCAAATGCAGGCGATGAATTTTGTGACGAGACTTGACGAGAATTGTCAGGAAGATTATGAACGCTATAAAAAGGATTTTTAGTTTAAGCTAGCTGTTCACAAGAAAATAAAGGCCATTTTTATTGCGCATAATATTTTGATGATGTTAATGGATATTGAAAGCCATATGCTGCGTTATTTAGATGGTGATTTATACCTGATGTGTGAATAAAATATGTAGATGAAGTGTATTCCAATAAATTAAAAACAGAAAGACTTAACTTACCCTTTGGTGATGGGGAATAAATGGGAAAAGGTTCGATTGTTTCTATTGTTCCTTGCTCGTAATAATAATATTTGATCGACTGAGTCTTCAGGCGCGATCGTTTGCAGTTTGCTGCCCTTAACTGCTTCTTGTCATTTAGAATCTGATGAGTAAGACAAATTGGTAGTTACAATCTAATCTCCCTCAATGAGAATATAAAAAATCCATAAAAAAATCCCGGCGTCCAGACCGGGATTTTTATTTTTTATTGATGTTGTGTCCTAATTTCTTAGGTGGATTTGTAGGTGCAAAAATAGTGGTTGCCTGAAATTTCAAAATGACCTTTGTCATGCACAAGTTTTCGAAAACCATTGTTTCGGAAACTAATTATGTGTTTTATTGTTCTTCTCAAATGAGCCGGATTTGAAAAAGAATCTGTTGAATTTAAGCTTTTCTGAAAACATTTAATTTTGATTATGCCACATACAAATGCGCTTATAAATGCTACATCGCCATATCTTCTGCAACATGCTCATAACCCTGTAAACTGGCAGGTTTGGAGCGAAGAACTCATTGCAGAAGCAAAAGCTCAGAACAAACTGATTTTGGTAAGTATTGGTTATGCTGCCTGTCATTGGTGCCATGTAATGGAGCACGAAAGTTTTGAGGATGAACAGGTGGCTGCTGTGATGAATGAAAACTTTGTTTGCATCAAAGTCGACCGCGAAGAGCGCCCCGATGTAGATCATTATTATATGAGTGCTGTTCAGTTGATGGGGCAACAGGGCGGCTGGCCGTTAAACGTAATTGCTTTACCCGATGGTCGGCCAATTTGGGGCGGAACATATTTCCCTAAAGAGACGTGGGTGGAAAACCTGAAAACGGTGGCTGCATTTTGTAAGGGAAAACGAAACCAGGCTGAAGAATATGCGACCCGTTTGCAACAGGGAATTCAACAGGTTTCGTTAATGCCGGAAGTGGAAACAGAAGTTTCAGTAAGTAAGGAGCTGCTACAGCGAGGTGTTGATGGCTGGAAAAAATATTTCGATTACGATGAAGGTGGCAGAGCCGGAGCACCGAAATTCCCCATGCCTGTAAACATTGATTTTTTGCTGTACTATGGATTTATGAATTCTGATGAAGCGGTGCTAAGTTTTGTCGAAACCACTTTGCTGAAAATGGCCCGCGGTGGAATTTGCGATCAGGTAGGCGGTGGTTTTGCACGCTATTCGGTTGATGAAAAATGGAAAGTGCCGCATTTCGAGAAAATGTTGTACGATAATGGGCAGCTGATCAGTTTATATTCAAATGCATATCAGCATTTTAAGAACGAGGAATTTAAGACGGTTGTTTACGAAACCATTGCATTTGTAGAACGGGAATTGATTGACGAAAGTGGTGCCTTTTATTCGTCGCTGGATGCCGACAGCGAAGGAGAAGAAGGGAAGTTTTATGTATGGAAAAAGGAGGAACTTCAGGAAGTTTTAGGTACTGATTACAATTTGTTTTCAGAATATTTTAATGTGAATGGCAAAGGTTTCTGGGAGCATAATAATTACATTCTTTTACGAGATATTTCAGAAGAAGAATTTGCCGAAAAGCATGATTTGAGTTTACATCAGCTACAGGTAAAAGTTGGAAAATGGAAATATGCTTTACTAAAAGCACGAAGTAAACGTGTTCGTCCCGGACTTGATGATAAAACACTTACGTCGTGGAATGCACTGGTATTGAAAGGGTTGGTTGATGCATACAAAACTTTCGGCAATGAGGAGTTTTTATACATGGCTTTAAAGAATGCCAATTTCATTGCAAACAGTTTGATGAAGCAGGATGGTCAACTTTATCACAGCTGGAAAAACGGCATTACTTCTATCGACGGATTTCTGGAAGATTACGCTTTGTTAATTGACGCTTTTCTTGCACTTTATGAGGTCTCCGGTGATGAAAAATGGCTAAATTTAACTGACAAGTTGCAGGAGTATGTTTTTGCCCATTTTTACGATAAACAGAAACAACTTTTTTACTTCAACAGATTTAATGCGGATGCGGTTATCACCAATCATTTTCAGAAAGAAGACAATGTAATCCCGGCTGCCAATTCGGTAATGGCGAATAATCTGCATCGCTTATATCTGCTACATGGGAAACCTGAATTTTTGGAGACTGCCCAAAAGATGCTACAGTATATAACTCCACATTTTACTAATTATCCGATGGCATATGCCAATTGGGGAACTCTGCTGTTAAAATTAACGGCACCGTATTTCGAGGTGGCGGTTTGTGGAATAAATTCCCGCTTGTTGCTCAAAAAATTGCAAAAAGGTTTTCATCCGCATGTACTTTGGGCATTTACTGAGGAAGAGAGCGAAGTTCCATTGCTGAAAGATCGTTTTAGTCGTACTGTCGATTTGATATATGTATGCAAAAACGGTACTTGCGAGATACCAGTGGAAGAGATAGAAACAGCTGCCAAAAAGATTCGGATAATATGAAAGAGGCCGAAGTTTTAATCGTTGGCCAGGGACTGGCGGGAACACTGTTGGCCTTTGAGTTGCATTTTGCTGGAGTTGATGTTTGTATCGTCAACAATCCGCAGAAAAGTTCAGCAACTCGTGTGGCAGCAGGAATGGTAAATCCGCTGATGTTTAAACGCATGACCAAAAGCTGGATGGTAGACGAACTTTTACCTGTAATGAAAAAACGTTACCGCCAACTGGAAGAATTACTGGGAGAACGTTTTTATTTCGATCTGCCCATTATAAAACCACTTTCGGAGCAAGAAACTGGATTATGGCACGAACGAAAAACCGATGACAAATTTGCGTCTTATATCGAGGAAATTTGTGAAACTAGTCCGGTTGAACATGTTTTAAAGTCGCACGCTTACGGAATTGTGAAAGGTTCCGGGTACTTAAAAACCGGCCTATTTCTGGATTCTGCTAAACGCTATTTTCTGAGTAAGCAAATGTTGATTGAAGCGGATTTTCCTGCAAACAAAGACAATTTTGAAGATCGTGTTTTTCGGGATATTCAATTTAATAGAATCGTATTTTGCGAGGGCCACTACCTTAAAAGGCATCCGCTGTTCGATTTTATTCGTTTGCAACTGGCAAAAGGAGAGGTGTTACAGATTTATGCTCCTCAACTTTCGGAAAACTATATCATTAACCGCCGTGTTTTTGTTTTGCCAATCGGCTATCATCGCTTTAAAGTTGGTTCAACTTACGAGTGGAAAGACCTTTCAGATGTTCCGACAGAAGAAGGGAAAGAATCAATTGTAGATCGTTTAAAAGATCTTGTTAATGTTGATTTTAAGGTTGAGCAACACTGGGCGGGAGTACGTCCAACGGTTATCGATCGGCGGCCTGTGCTTGGAAAGCATCCGCAGCATGAACATATTTTTGTCTTTAACGGTCTGGGAACAAAAGGCGTAATGTTAGCTCCTTATTTTGCTACGGAGATGAAGAGTCTGCTATGCAACAATCAGTATCAAGTCATTACAGAGGTTAGCAGCGATCGTTTTTTATAAAAAATACCCACCAAATTGGCGGGTATTTCTGGGTTTACATGAATAACAAGTCGATTAGTTTACCAGCTTCCCTTTATCAATTAGTGCTGTGTTGTCAACTGTTACAGTACTTCCGGTTAAATGGAAATGAAGTCCTGCATTCGAATTATTATCGCCATCAGCAAAAAAGTTATTCCCAATACCTAATGTAATGGTTCCTGCCGGAACATAAGTGTAGAGTTTGCTGCCTTTTGGCACGGTTATTTTGGGATTAATGCCAAAGTCTACCAGAGAAAATTCAGTAAACTTATCATCTTGGGCATCATAGTAGTCTTTCAGGACAGCTATATCGGAATTGGCATTCATTGAAGTTAGTATACCATCTTCAAAGATTAATTTTAGCCCTTCGATAGTTTGTCCTCTGAAAATGAATTGATCTAATACAAGTGTTCCGGTGGCAGTGCCGGGTACAGGAGCAAAAAATACTTCACCTGCCGGTAAGTAAACAAACCGCCCTGCACCACCGGGTCTGTCTGAAGATACTTTGCCATCGCTGATAAGAGGTTTACAATCTGTTACTTTTACGCTGAGATTGGTTCCGTTCTCGTGAGTTATTTTTAGCGTATTCCCGGAAGTCAGTTTTTTTGTAAGTTTTTCTCCAATGGAAGTAAGTTTGTTGTAATCCATATTTATACCATCCCAAAACATTTTAGCTAACTGATCAACAGGTACTTCAAATTGATCAGCCCTGTTTTTGGTTGGATATAAACCATTTCCTAATTGTACCGATTTTATGGAACTTTTCATGTATAGATCGTTAACAGGTTGTTGTGCTTTATTTCTTATTGCAAAACGTTCCGGAGGTATGTCAGCAAGTAGTCCTGGTGTATCGCCTGACGTAACATTGATCTGAGTCGTCATCATTTTTACAATTTCCATGTTCAGTTTTGGAAATTGTGTGTCATATTTCTCCGGTACTTCAGTAAACAATTTCCGAGTTAATCGATCGCTGCTAACAGTTAGTACAGGGAATGCTCCATTTTTACGAACGTTTACAGCAATGTTTTCAAGCAACTCAATATCACGGACATTGCCATTGATAAATACGATTTCATCTGTTTGGATATTGGCACATTGATTTACAATGTTTTTGGCAAGTACTTCGAGGTCAGTTTCTGCATTTTTTGGTGAAAGTTGAGCCTGAACAAAAAAAGGGAGTAAGAAAAATACAATGATTAATTTTTTCATTTCCAAGTGATTTTGTGGTTAAATAATATTTTAATAATGCCTGGGGATAAATTAAAAGTAAGTACTCAAATATTATCTTAAAATGAAGTTGAGTGTTGGGAACCAGGGAATGAATTACTATTTGGTTGCTTAAGATTCCCCAAAAATAAGCTGCCTTGCCAAATAGCGTGGGGATGGTTTGTTAAACCGTTTTAGTGCAAGTATTTCAGATAAAAGAAAAAGAAGTTACGAAAATTTACTGATAGTAACAAGTGTGAAAAATAGACCATTAATAAATTATACCACAAGATTCTATAATCTCAGGAAATGATAAAAGTATATGAAAAATTATGTTACATGAGTTATTATTCACTATCTTGCGTGAGCAACTACAATACACTATACTAAACATACGTGAAATACCCAATTGCAAAAATATCCCAGGTCCATCTATTTGTTTTAGAATATTCTTTTCTACGGTTATCATTGTTTACTTTTTGTTTTGTTTTGGTAGTAAGTGGTTTTGGCCAAAAAGATGAAGTTGATTCAATTTCAGCTAATTATTGGACTGCAGTTGAAAAGGCGACGGATAGTATTAGTAAGATAGATGCCATTTATAATCTGGCAGTCCATATTGATGAAAACGGAGACCTGCGCGGATCCACCAAACAGATGGAAAGAGCTTTGCAAGTTGCATTAAATATAAATGATCATGAATGGATTGGGAAGATCGGAAATTATTTAGCTACTAATTATTTAATGCAGGGAAGTATGGACAGTTCCACGAGAACTTATGAATTGGCATTATCGCACGCCGAACTCACCGACGATTATTCCCAGATTGCAAAAATTAGTATGAACCTGGCAGAAAATTATAACTTTTCAGGCAACTATAAAAATGCTATTAAATACGGACTGAATTCATTAAAAATAAAAGAATCGGAAGGTGACTGGGAGCGTATTTGCTATCACTACATGGCAATGAGCAATATATTTAAAGAAACTGAAGATCAGAGAAAACGCGAGGAGTATATTAAGTTGGCTTATGCAAAAAAAGATGAAGAAGGCTGTGCCTCGGTGAGTGATATTGCAAAAATTTACAACGGCCTGGGTGGAGTTGCTCAGCAAAGACTGCAGTACGAAAAGGCGCTGGCGTATTACGATACGTTAAAGACTTTTTGCGAAGAAAACGGTTTTAAGCAAGGAATAAATACTGCATTGATAAACAGTGCTTTAATTTATCAGGAGAATGGTGAATATGAAACGGCACTTGAGCTTGTTGTTGAATCAGATGATTATGCCGATCAAACAATGTACGACAGTATTTTTAGCGATAACTGTAAGGCAGATCTGTACCTGAGCCTGAACAAACCAGATCTGGCTTTAAACCTGGCTGTAAAAAATATTAACCGTGAGGAACTGGAGTATTACAGTGCCGAACGATTAAAAAGCTTAAAATTCTTGTACGAGGCAAATTTCCGCCTAAAGAACTTTGATGAAGCTTACCGATGGAATGATTCGTTGCATGTTTACCAGGACTCTATTCGTAATGAAGATGTGCGTACTGCAATAGCCGACCTTGAAATGCAATATCAAACCGATAAGAAAGAACAACAAATTACCCTGCTTCAAGCCGAGAACCAAATAAGGAAACAGGAAAGGATAGTGTACCTTTCAATATCGTTGGTTTTATTGCTGTTTTTTGCCTTGGGCACCTTGTTATATTTTAAAAACAAACGCGAAAACGAAATGCACCTTCTTCAGCTTCGTCAGCAATTGTTGAGGTCGCAAATGAACCCCCATTTTTTATTCAACGCCTTGGGAAGCATTCAGAATTTTATGTACAAAAACGAAACAAAAAAGGCTGCTTCCTATTTGGGAAATTTTGCTCGTTTAACACGTTCTATTTTAGAGCAGTCGGGCGAAGAATTTATTTTGTTGTCGGATGAAATTAGTTTACTTGAGAACTACCTGAAGTTAGAACAGATTAGAGGCAAAAACAATTTCAGTTATGCGATTGAGGTTGATGAAGATATGGATGCAGAGTTTGTGAAAATTCCTCCAATGATGGTTCAGCCGTTTGTTGAGAATGCAATAAAACATGGTATCAGAAATATTGATTACAATGGCGAACTGTTGGTAAGTTTCAGAGAACTGGACGATGAACTGCATGTTGTTGTACGTGATAATGGTGTTGGAATTAATACCATGCAAGAAAAAGAAAAGCAGTCCGGAGTTTACCGTTCCATGTCAATGAAAATTTTCAAAGAACGGCAGGTTGTTCTTTCGAGAAAATACAAAAAACAAATCCTCTTTTTTGTAACCGATTTAAGTGAAACAGAGAGTCCGCAAAGTGGAACAGAAGTAAAAATAATTATCCCCTTGTAAATATGGTACGTGTTGTAATTATTGAGGATGAAATAAACCTGAGAGAAATAAACCGCATGTTGCTGGTCGATAATTTTCCGGACGTGGAAGTTGTTGGCGAAGCAGGACGTGTTGAAGAGGCAGTTGCTTTGATTCGTAACGAAAAACCAGATTTGGTTTTATGCGATATTGAGCTCGAAGACGGGAATTGTTTTCAGGTGCTTCAAAAGTGTAAACCCTATAAATTCCGACCGGTTTTTATTACCGCCTACAATCAATATGCAATTAAAGCAATTAAGTTTAGTGCAATCGATTATATTCTAAAACCTGTAAATGAATTCGAATTTTGTGCAGCTATTGAAAGTGCCATCGAACAACTTCCTAAAAACAATGCCACATTACAAACCGAGGTTTTACTTGCACAATCGAATAATGGTAGTAGCTGCAAAAAAGTTGTACTGCGAACTTCCGATGCAATGCACTTAATTGGTATCGATGAAATACTTTACTGCAAAAGCGATAACAGTTATACCACCTTCTTTCTCGTTGATAAAAAGGAAATTACGGTTTCGAAAAGTATAAAAGAATTTGCTGAACTTTTTGCCGATCAGAATTTTTTACGGCCGCACCAGTCCTACCTCGTAAATCTAAACTCCATCACAAAAATTGATAAAACCGATGGCGGGTTTATTGTTATGACAAACGGTACTGAAATTCCCATCTCAACACGAAGGAAACAATTGATTTTCGACCAGGTAGAAAAATTGTAGTTGATTTAGCCGCGGTTTCAAATTCATTGCCAACGCTTTCAAATTTCAACACAATCTTTATTGAAAAGTGCGCTTACTTGCATTGAAATTAATGCAAACAGCGATGCAAACGCACGAATCAAAACTGGTACTTTCAACGCCCGATCACTTTCATATCATTCTGATTGATGATATTGTTTCTTGCAATGAAGTCAATTCAAAAACCACTGTAACCCTGCAAAACGGAGAGCAATATTCTGTTGACTTAACACTCGATAAGATGCGGCAAAAGATCAATCGTGAAGACTTTTTTCAACCACAGGATAACTGTTTGATAAACGGCCAGTATGTTAATAAACTGCAACGTATTGAAAAGCCTGAGCTTTTGCTTGAAAATGGCCAGGTTTTTTCAATTAGCCCCGGGCGGAAAGATGAGGTTTTGCGTTTCCTGAATAAAATTACGCGGATTCAAATCTAAAAACAGCAAATTCATTTTTCTCCATAATTCAACAGAACACCCAATATAAATTTGAATAATCAAAACAAAAAAATCATTCTACCATGTTACGAAAAATCACTTTACTAATCTCATTTTTACTGGTCGTTAGTACTCTCAGCACTACTGCCCAGGTTAAAAATGTTCAGAAAGAAGCTGAACAGCAGGGAACCAAAAGGATAAATCATAAAATTGATGAAGGCATTGATAGCGGATTCGATAAAATCGAAGACGGAATAGGTAGTCTTTTCGGAAAAAAGAAAAAGAAAAAAAAGAACCAGCCACAAACAGAAGAGGTGTCGACAGAGAGCGAATCACAGACAGCAGAAAATGGTATTGAAAAGACTAACGAACCTCAAATGGATGTTCAGTGGAGCAAATTCGATTTTGTGCCCGGCGATGAGGTAATTTTTGAAGACGGTCCGGATGTGATGGAGGAAAACGGCGAATTTCCAAGCCGTTGGGATTTGGAACAGGGACAGGTAGAAATTGCGCAGGTAAATGGCGAAACTGTTATGATATTCCTCGATGGTGGAAAAATAATGCCCTACCTTAAAAATGCCAATGAAGATTATTTACCTGATGTTTTTACTATCGAATTCGATTATTATACGCCAAAAGACGGTAATCGGCTCTCGTTTTATTTAACCGACACAAAACATCAACGTTCATCTGAAACACAGGAATTTGAAGTTACTCCGATACGTGTTTCCACGCCCGACGGTAATTATGTGCAGCATTCTGACAGAGATTATTCCTATTATGAAAACGGCTGTTGGACGCATGTATCGTTAGCATATACCAACGGAAAATTAAAGGTTTACCTCGATGATACCCGTTTAATCAATATTCCGCATTACGAACACAATCCGAGTGGATTTACCATCTATCCGTATTTCGCAAAGGCTGCTGACGATAAGGCATTCTATGTGAAAAATGTTCGTATTGCAAAAGGTGGTGTAAAATATTACGACCGTGTTTTAAACGAAGGAAAAATTGTATGCAACGGTATTCGTTTCGATGTAAATAAAGCCACATTGAAACCTGAAAGTATGGGCCCAATCAATAAGATTTTTGAATTGATGCAGAAACAGCCTGATCTGAAATTTAGTGTTGAAGGTCACACCGATAGCGATGGTGATGATGCTAAAAACCAAACCCTTTCGGAGCAACGCGCGAAAACAGTAATGGATCAACTAATTACCATGGGGATCTCTGCCGACCGATTAAGCAGTAAAGGTTTTGGCGAAAGTCAACCTGTTGCCGACAATGGCACTGCCGAAGGAAAAGCGAATAATCGCCGGGTTGAATTTGTAAAATTTTAATCATGCGAAAAAGACAATCTCCCCTTGGAACACTGATTTTTGCAGTTGTATTTTTTGTTGGCGGTTTAATGGCCTATCAGCACCTAACAAAACCTATTGCCGAGGAAGCCGAAGCGGCTAAAGAGTGGCCGACAACTTCCGGAGTAATCACGCTTTCGGAGTTAAATAAAACCCGCAATAACGAAGGAAAAGATATGTATTCGGCAACTATTCAGTACGATTATTCGGTTGACGGCAAAAAATATAATTGTTCCGGAATAAGGACGTTGGATGGATCGACCAGCTCGAAAAGCAGTGTAAAAAAAACACTAAAAAAATATGCGAAAGGAACTTCAGTTCTCGTTCATTACGATCCTGAATTTCCAAATACAGCAGTGCTTCAACCCGGAACAGGTTTTCTTTTGGGCATGCTGCTAAAACTCCCTTTACTCTTTTGCATTATTGCCGTTTTGATGGTTGTAAAGCTATTTAAAAGTTTGCTCTTTGGCAGATAACAATTTTAATACAGAATACACACTATTAATAACTATAATTCTTATTATGAATTCACACGAAGTAGACTATAAAATTGGTGGTCACGACATTCAATATGTAGAAATTGAACTTGATCCGAACGAGACTGTAATTGCCGAAGCCGGTGCCATGTTATACATGAAAGAAGGTATCGATTTTCAAACTAAAATGGGTGATGGCTCAGATCCCGGTAAAGGGTTGTTTGGGAAATTAATGTCGGCGGCATCACGTAAAATTGCAGGCGAATCCATTTTTATCACACATTTTACACACCGTGGATTGGGAAAAAGCCACGTCGCTTTTGCAGCTCCTTATCCCGGAACAATTGTGCCACTCAATTTAAATGAATTTGGCGGAAATGTGATTGTTCAGCGCGATGCATTTTTATGTGCCGCTTTAGGAACAAAAATAAGTATGCATTTCAACCGTAAGCTTGGTGCCGGATTTTTTGGCGGCGAAGGTTTTATCCTGCAAAAACTTCAGGGCGACGGAAAAGCTTTTATTCATGCCGGTGGTACCTTAATCGAGCATGAACTTAATGACGAAACACTACGTATCGACACTGGTTGTGTGGTTGGTTTTCAGGAAGGAATTAATTTTAGTATTGAGCAGGCTGGCGGTTTAAAATCAATGGTGTTTGGAGGCGAAGGATTATTCCTGGCTACGCTGCGCGGTACCGGAAAAGTTTGGTTACAATCTATGCCAATCAATAAATTAATTGATCAACTGTCGCCTGGAAGTGCCAACACCGAAAAAGGAGGAGGACAAGGTTTGTTGAATAACTTGCTGGAAGGATAATTCTAAAATTATAAATCTTTTTATGCATCTACCCTCAAACGCAAAAAATAAACACATTATCATTAACCATTTAAATTTTAAAAATGAAAACACTTTTAAGAACACTTGTAATTGTATCACTATTTTTTGTAGTAACTAAATCTCAGGCACAAATTAGTGTTGGTGGCGGTCTCTGGTACGGTAGCGACATTAATACTATTGGTATAAGTGCAAACGGAAAATATTCCTTTAATGAGAAATGGAGTGCTGCACCTGCATTTACCTACTTTTTTGAGAAAGACTATGTAAAATGGTCGGCACTTGATTTTGATGCCAATTATAATATTACTGAACTGGAAAATGTTGGTACCCTATACGGCATTGGAGGTTTAAGTGTAACTTTCTGGAAAGTTGATTTTGATGGAGGAACTATTGATATGGGTGAATTTGGCTCTTATGATTTGGATGTTGATGCTTCCGGATCGGATGTGGGCGTAAATCTTGGTATCGGTTTAAATGTCGCAGCATCTGAAAAACTGGCCATCGCTCCCGAAATAAAATATACCATAAGTGATGGAGGCTATTTACGATTAGGTGCCAAAATATTATTCGGACTATAAAATGTAAGTATAAATTACTGGAAGAGGTTTGAATCGGAACGAGCGCTTCCGAAAAAACCTCTTCGTTCAAAACAATCTGAATAATTTGTTTTTCCATTCTTACTATCAGCACTAAACAATCAATCACAAATGAAAAAGATAATAATCCTGTTACTGGCAATTATCAGCATGAACTGTATGGCTCAGGAAGCAAAAAAATATGCTATAAAATCTGGTTATATAAAATATGAACTTTCTGGAAACACCTCCGGAACCAAAGAGCTATGGTGGGACGACTTTGGGCAGAAAAGTTGCGAGATTGAAAAGTCAACAACCACGACAAAAATGTTCGGTATAAAAAATACCGAAGAGAAAAATATGTGTACCGTTTTGGTAAAGGATAAATTTTGGGTAGCCGATTATATTGACGACTCCGGAACAAGTGGAACAATGCCATATTACCAGGATGCGCAGGATTTTGCCAGCGAAATGACAGAACAAGAGCAGCAGGAGTTTGCCGATGAATTGCTGGAGCAATTGGGTGGAAAAAAGTTGGGCACGGAAACACTAGGTTCTTATTCATGCGACGTTATGAAATTGATGGGCGCGAAATCATGGGTTTACAAAGGCATTATTTTAAAAAACGAAGCCAAAATTATGGGCATCGAAGCCAATGAAGAGTTTGTTGATTTTAATCCGAATGCAAAAGTTGCGTCGTCAAAATTTAACCCACCTACCGGTGTCGATTTCGAAAGCATCTCAGCACAACAGCAACAACAAGGACTTGGCGGATTAATGTCGGCTTTTGGCGAAATGGGCGACATGGAAGATATGGAGGACGACGACGATGATATTCTCCCGGTAAATTACGATTTTGATGAATTTACTGAAGTTATTGAAAACTGCGATATGGAAGGGTATCGGTCGTTTGGTAAGGCTAATTCCGATGGAATTTATGTTGCCACTTTTATGAAAGGAACACAAACCATTGCAATAACATTACAGGCCGATAAAAATATTGATATAAATAACGCAGAATACAAGGCGTTTAAACCTTTTAGAGCACATGGACATAATTGCCGTTACGGAAACCTGACAGAAGAAGACGGAACTGCATTACTGGTTGAATATCCTTCACACAGTATGATTTTGTTAATTGTAGCCATGCCGGGAATGAGCAAAGAAGAAATGATGAAAATAGAAAATAAGCTTCAGTTTTAAACTGGCTTAAATTGGGTAGAATGATCCCTTGTCCGGTTTGCCTTAGGTTAACAGGTACAAGGGATTTTTATGTATACAAACTTTTTTGCTCAACCTTTGTTTTATTTTCCTTAACTTGAGTCTCAAATAAATATCCAAACAATATTACGAATGAAAAAATTACTGATTTTATTTTTATTAATTCCCGCATTTGTACTGGCACAAGAAGAAAAGAAAGATACACTTTGGACACGTAGTGGTAATACAACACTTAATTTTTCCCAGGTTTCACTAAATAACTGGGCGGCAGGTGGTAAAAGTTCGATGTCGGGTGTTATCATGGTAAATTATGCGGCAAATTATAAAAAAGACAAGTTAAGTTGGGACAACACCTTTGATTTTCGTTATGGCTTTTTAAAGGAAGAGGATATGGATTTACGTAAATCAGACGATAAGATTGATATCAGCTCAAAACTTGGTGTCGAGGCCAAAAAGAACTGGTATTATTCAGCATTACTCAATTTTAAATCTCAATTTGCACCTGGATATAATTATCCCGATACCGACAATGCCATTTCTAAATTTATGGCACCGGGTTACCTCAATCTAGGTCTGGGTATGGATTATAAAACTGACGGTTTTTCATTGATGATGGCACCTGTTTCCGGTAAATTCACTTTTGTTATCGATGATGATCTTTCTGACGAAGGAGCTTTTGGCGTGGAAGAAGGGAAAAAGCTGCGTGCAGAACTTGGAGCCACAGTTAAGGCACAACTGAAAAAGGATATCATGAAAAATGTGACGCTCGATACAAAAGTTGATTTCTTTTCAAATTATCTTGATCAACCAAAAAATATTGATGTCGACTGGACATTCAAGATCATTATGAAAGTTAACGACTACCTCTCGGCGAACCTGATTACGCAGATGATTTACGATAACGATGTGAAGATTCAGGGAGAAGATCCTGAAAGCTCACCGGCACCTGCGTTACAGTTTATGGAATCGTTCGGGGTCGGACTGACGTTTAAGTTTTAATTGAAATTATACATAAGAATGAAAAGCTTTCTGCAATTTGTGGGAAGCTTTTTTTGTTTAGTTACGGGCTACGAGTTACAAAACCGGAGGGTTTAGCTGAGAAAATAGATTGTTGTATTCATTCAATTTGACAATCTTATATCAATTTTCATTTATCTTTTCTTACCACAAAGCTTCACAAAGCAGGCACAAAGTTTCACAAAGAGCAAGGAAGCAGTTCAAGGAGATTTGCATTTTTACAATTTAGCAGTTTTTCAATCTTCTTCAATCTTAAATCAATCTCCATCAATCTTTTTGCTCGTGGCTAGCGGCTCGTAGCTTGCAGCATTCCTCACAACACCGTACCTAAAGTAATCAGCAAAATGCCCGTAAGAATGCCAACAAGGTAAGCACCTTTTCTTTTCAGGTTTTGTTCTTTAAAGAGTAAACCGCCAATTACAAAAGCTACCAATACACTTCCGCGGCGCAATGCTGAAATAACAGAAATCAAAGCATCTTCGTTGCTTAGGGCATAAAAGTAGAGGTAGTCGGCAATTACAAGGAAAACACCGATCAGCGGAATGGTCCAGCGCCACTCAAAGCTGATGTTCTTCCGTTTCCTTATTTTCTCGTTCAGCAAAACAAAGGGCAGCAGAATTACTACCTGGTAAACCGAAAACCAGGCCTGCACAGCAACACGATCAATTCGGCGCAAAATAAATTTATCATACAGCCCGCTACAGGCACCAAGCAGGGTTGCAGCCACAATAAAATAGATCCATTTATTGCGTTTGAAATTGATACCTTCCAGTTTTCCGGCGGTGGAAAACAGGTAAAAAAAAAGGAGTGTAATTAGAATCCCAATCCACTGGTAAGCATTTAACCGTTCGTGAAAAATGATCAAAGCTCCAATGAGCGTCCAAAGAGGGCCGGTGGCTCTGATGGGGGCTACAATGGTAATAGGCAAGTGTTTCAGTGCAAAAAATGCCAATACCCAACTTGATACGACGATAGCTGATTTCAGCAAAACCTGCAAATGTTCGACAAAGGAAATTTGAGGAACATAAAGGCCTGTATTGACTAAAAGATCGGGAAATTCTAGCGAGATAAGAATGAGTGGTGTAAACAATAGTGTGCTGGCAACAGTAGAGAAAAATAATACGGGCATTACCGCGTTACCGTTAACCGATTGCTTTTTGAAAATGTCGTAAATGCCCAGAAATAAGGCTGATGCTAATCCAAATAGTGCCCACATAGTGCTTTGTAAAGGCGCCAAAAGTAGCCGTTTTATATGAACTTTATATTTCCTAAAGGTTATGATTTCAGTGAAATCTATTCCCGATCATTTTTTTCGATATGAATTTTAAAAACCAAAGTTCTTTTGTATTGTTCAAAGAATTAAGAGTACAAAAATGAATTTTTTAAAAGCAAAACAAGTTGCCTTGATATTTTTGGGAATCGGGGCATTGGGAGGATTTTTATACTGGAGATTTGTGGGGTGTCAGAGTGGTACTTGCCCCATCAAATCTGTTTGGTATTGGAGTACATTGTGGGGAGCTGCTGTTGGTTATCTACTTGGCGATTCCGTTAATGATTATATCCTGAAGCGAAAAAAGAGATTTGACGAAAATGATAGGAAAATTTAAAAGCATAATTAACTGCAGTCGTCCGGTATTGGTAGACTTTTATGCCGATTGGTGTGGACCATGTAAACAAATGCCTGCCATTTTAAAACAGGTGAAATCAGAATTGAAAGAAAATGTCAAGATCATAAAAGTGGATGTTGACCGCAACCCGAATATTGCCTCGAAATACCAGATAAGAAGCATTCCAACGCTCATGCTTTTTAAAGATGGTGAACTAAAATGGAGTGGAATGGGAGTGCGCCCTGCTCATGAAATTAAGAATATAGTAGAGCAACATTCGTAAATCGTTAAATAAAGATTTTATTCCACGGTTATCGTTTCCTCCAGACGAATATCATCCGAGGCGGCACCGATCATCAGTTTAAAATCACCTGCTTCAACAACATGCTCGTAATTGGCATCTATCATGCTCAACTGTTCTTCTCCGATTGAAAATGTAACTCTCTTCGTTTCGCCTTTTTTCAGTGCGACCTGTTTAAAATCGATCAGTTGCTTTATGGGACGTACAGTTGATGCATATTCGTCGCGCAGGTACAGTTGAACCAGTTCTGTTCCATCGTAATCCCCGGTGTTCTCCAAATCGAATGAAACGGTGTAGGTGTATTTATCCTGCTTTTCTGTTGTCATATTTTCGTAAGTGAACTTAGTATAACTTTTACCGGCGCCGAAGGCATACAGCGGTGCCGAACTTCCTTCTACATAATTATGCGCTTTCGGATTCTTTTTGTTGTAGTAATTAGGCAGCTGGCCCACACTGGCAGCAATCGATACCGGTAGACGTCCACTAGGGTTGTAGTCGCCAAACAATACATCGGCAATTCCGTTACCTCCTTGTTCTCCCGGATACCAGGCTGTAAGCAGCGCATCGGCATTTTCGGCAGCCCAGTTCATATTCAACGGGCGTCCTTCAATATAAATAACCACCAAAGGTTTGCCTGTATTTTTAATGGCTTTCAGCAGTTTCATCTGATCGCCCATTAAACCAAGTGTTGAGCGGTCGTTACCTTCGCCACTTTCCATATCGCTTAATACTTCACTGTTGGCAATGGCAGCACCGGTTTCCTGGTAGTCGGTACTAAAATCCCGGGCACTCGATCCGCCAACCACAACTACAACTACATCGGCATTTTCAGCTGCTTTAACCGCAGCAGGAATATTCGATTGTGTGGTGTCGCGAATGGAACATCCTTTTTCGTAGATCACATTCTCTTTGCCCAATTTGTTTACAATACCCTCGTAAACGGTAACTACTGATTCGGCCGGTTGCGGTGCAGTGTAGTCACCCAACTGGTTGTACATCATGTTGGCATTGGGGCCAACAACGGCCACTCTAATATAGTTTTTCGAAAGTGGTAAAATCGCACTTTTGTTTTCAAGAAGAACAGTTGACTGCTGTGCCATTTTTCGCGCCAGTTCAATATTTTCCGCACTGTGAACAACTTCTGCTGCTGCTTTCGGGTTAACAAAAGGTTGATCGAATAAGCCCATTTCGAACTTTAAACGAATTACATGGCACACTGCGGAATCAACAACACTTTCATCAAGAATGCCCTGCTCAACGGCATTTTTAAGTCTTACATAAGCTTGTCCGCCAAGGTCAACATTAGTGCCGGCTTCAATGGATTTTAAAGCAGCTTCTTCATCTGTTTTTACAATGTAATGCGAACCGGCAATTCCTTCAATGCTAAACAGGTCGGAGACCGTGTAACCTCTGAATTTCCAGTCGTTGCGCAAAATATCGGTCAGGTATTCTTTATTCATGGTCGACGGAATTCCATCGATAGAATTATAGGAAGTCATAACCGTTAAGGCTCCTGCATCGATAGCGGCTTTAAACGGAGGAAAATAGTTCTCGAGCAAATCACGGCGACTCACAATCGATGCATTTCCGTTAATGCCAGATTCAGGCACTCCGTAAGCAACAAAATGCTTCAGTGTTGAAATTACGCTGTTATCCTTTGAAAGATCGCCACCGCCAAGACCTTTTACCATTGCACTTCCCATATGTGCGATCAGGATCGGGTCTTCTCCAAAAGTTTCTTCTACACGTGACCAACGCGGATCGCGAGCCAAATCAAGAATAGGGCCGTAAGCAATGTGTGCACCCTGAGCACGTATTTCTGCTCCGATCGCTTCCCCCATTTCCTCCATCAGTTCGGTGTTGAAAGTGGCAGCCTGTCCCAAACTGGTTGGGAAAACGGTTGTTCCGATTGCCATATGTCCGTGAGCAGCTTCTTCTGCCAGAAACACCGGAATGCCCAGTCGTGAATTGTCAATAAGGTATTGTTGCAATGCATTTGCTGCCTCGGCAGCCTGCACAGGAGAAAGTCCGGTTTTTAGTGTTTTCTGTGTCCAAGGATCGGCACGGAAAGTAGCCCAGTACATCCCGGGTTGTTTTTCCTTTTGCATATTTTTGAACGTTTCGGAAACACTAACCTCCGTACCGTTCTTTTCATACATTTCCCAACCCATCGGGCAAAGTAACTGCCCCAATTTTTCGTCCAGCGTCATGCGGCTCAGCAAATCCTGAGTTCTTTCTTCAACTGAATATTGATTGTTTTTGTAGATAGGTTTTGCCGGTTGAGCACTTGCAATACAACCCATTAACAGCAAACAAAAAAGAATTCTGAACCTCATAGCTTTTATTTTTCGTATTTGAATTACGATGCAAAAATATGGATTACAATTAAATGCAGAACAGAATTGAGCAGAACAGTTGAAACGTTAAAGAATTGTTGATACTACAGGACTTTTAGATTATTCATTCGCTAAATTTACAATGTGGCAGGCAACTACACCAGCAGTTTCCGTTCGTAGTCGAGCATCTCCCAATGAGATGGCATCAAATCCATTTTGCAAAGCAAGATTAACTTCCTCGGGACTAAAATCACCCTCAGGACCAATTAGAATAAGAACATTGTCGCCGGGATTTACAAGGTTTTTTAGATGAGGTTTTTCGCCCTCGTTGCAATGTGCAATAAATTTTTTTGTTTCAGTGGCTTGTGAGATAAGATCGGAAAGTTTTGTCAACTCATTTAATTTGGGCAAATAAGCTTTAACCGATTGTTTCATGGCCGAAACCAGGATTTTCTCTAGACGCTCCGGTTTTATCACTTTTCTTTCTGAATGTTCAGAGAGGAGAGGGGTGATCTCATCGATACCTATTTCGGTGCATTTTTCCAGAAACCATTCCGTGCGGTCGATATTTTTGGTAGGTGCGATGGCAATGTGCAAATGGAAGTCTTTCTTGCCAAACTCAGTTTGAGAATCAATAATGATGAGCTTACATTTTTTAGGATTAGCATCAGTAATCCGGGCTTTGTAGAATCCACCTTTACCATCAACCAACTCAATTTCGTCGTCTTCTTTTAAGCGAAGTACGCGAACAGCATGTTTCGATTCGGTTTCATTTAAAATAACTTCGGCACCTGAAATAGTCGGGACATAAAATAACTGCATGGTTTCAAAACTTTTTCAAGTGCCAAAGTTAGTAAAATTGTTATTCTGATTTTTTCGAAATAACGAAGCGGGGAACAAATATAATGGTGAAATTAGGATTCAGGTTCTTCGCTGAATTTAAATGTTTTGTACAAGTATCCCATTGCCGGGAAAATGATCAACACACCAACAACCAATGCAATCAATAGGAATAGCTGTACTTGTTGGGGCGCTTTAGCCGCCTGAATAGTAATATCGTGACCGCTGTTTGTTTTTACCAGCACCGGAAACTGAATAGCAAACCATCCTGTAACAATCAGCGTAGTTTGAAGCCCCGCCGTTAATCGCAGCCAGTTACCTTTGTTTTTATTCAGAAAATACCAAAATGCAGGCAGTGCGAGTGTTGCTATAACAATGCATGTTACGCTTATCGGAGAATTAATAAAGTCTTTCAACAAAGGATGACCGGCAACTTTTGCAGTAGCAAAAACAACAGATCCCATAACCACCAGTGCAATTAGCAAACGTTTGGTCATGCGTGTAAAATAAGTGATGTAGTCTTTGTCATCGATCTCACTCACAGTAAAAATACCTGCTAAAAAAGCAAACAACAACACCATAAACAAGCCCATGCTTACCGAAAACCAGTTCAGCCACGGATGGATGTAAACCGCATAAAAACCGAGCTGATAATTCATTGATATTTCGCCGAGTATCAGGCCGCCAACCGTTACTCCTAAAAAGAAAGTAGTAAAAACACTGGAGTAACGGAATATTGCTGAATAGATGGCTTTGGGGCGTTCTTCATCAATGTCGTAATGTCGGAATGTAAAAGCCGTACCACGCGCAATAATGCCAAGCAATACAAGTAAAACCGGGATGTGCAATGCAGTAAGAATAGTAGAATAAACCGTTGGAAATCCGACAAACAGAATTACAACCACCAAAATGAGCCACACGTGGTTGGCTTCCCAAACCGGAGCAATAGCACGCGACACTATTTTTGATGCTTTTCCTCTCGACAGCAATTCGAGAATGCCGCCGCCAAAATCGGCACCGCCAAGTAATACGTAAAGCATTAAACAAATAACCAGTATAATTAAATTAGCTTCAGCCATTTTGCAGATATTTTGATTGTAATAGTTGAATTTGGCGGCTTAACAGCCAGGTAACGACAAAAGTTAATATGACATAAACCGCAGTTATCGTGTAAAAAGTGTACTGTATGCCGGGCATTGGCGTTAACGAATCTTTCGTTTTCATTATGCCATAAATAATCCATGGTTGACGACCAACTTCGGTAACAATCCAACCGGCTTCAACAGCAATAAATCCCAATGGAGTGGCAATCGCCAACATACGCAGCCACCATTTTTGTACCAGCCAGTGTTTCCATTTGTAGGTTCCGGCAACGAACAGCGCTGCTATCAGCATCAGAAACATCCCAATTCCAACCATCAATTGAAATGAATAGTGGGTGATCGGCACAGGTGGCCATTCTTCTTCCGGAAATTCCTCGAGCCCTTTTACTTCGGCATTAAAATCACCATGAGCAAGGAAACTCAAAAAGCCGGGTAATTTTATGGCGTATTTTACATCACGGTTTTCTACGTCGGGAATACCGCCAATAATAAGTGATGCTTTTTCCTCTGTTTTAAAATGCGACTCGAAAGCAGCCAGTTTTGCGGGTTGCAGTTTTGCAACGTTTTTAGCAGCCAAATCGCCACTTATAGGTTGAAGAACTGCTGCCACCGATGCAAAAGCCAGCGCAATGGTTATTGCTTTAGCGTGAATTTCCAGTTTGTTTTTCATGAACAGAATGGCATGAACACCGGCCACCGCAAAGCCTGTTGCCGAAAAAGCCGCAATAGTCATGTGGTGAGCCTGCGAAAACCAGGCTTTATTGAACATCGCTTTCACCGGATCGATGTTAAACGCTTGTCCGTCTATCCAATCGAAACCCGAAGGTGCGTTCATCCATGCATTGGCCGAAACCACAAAAATACCCGAAAGAACACCGGCAATTCCAACTACCATTCCGGTATACAAGTGTACCCATTTATTCAGGCGTTTCCATCCGTAAAGAAATAATCCCAGGGCGATGGCTTCCACGAAGAAAGCCGTTCCTTCCCACGAAAAGGGCATCCCGAAAATTGGTCCGGCATGCTGCATAAATGTGGGCCACAACATACCCAGCTCAAACGATAATACAGTACCGGAAACGGCACCAACTGCAAAAAATATTGCTACACCTTTGGCCCATGCTTTTGCGAGATCGAGGTAAACCGGATTTTTTGTTCGCAACCATTTTAATTCGGCAACAAACATAAACCAGGGCATTACCATACCAATACACGCAAATACAATATGAAATCCTAACGAAACGGCCATTTGCATTCTGGCGGCCATAAATTCATCCATGTTATCCTATTTTTCTGTTTTCATTGTTTGTATTCCTAACAACAATTAGCTCATGTAGTTTTGGTTTTAATTGAGAACCTTTTCATTCTATATAAGCAACTCTTCTCAAAATATTGATTGATTGGAATATAGAATAAAATCATGTAGCTATTATTGTGCTAATTTAGAAAATATAAATAAGCATTAACAGGGGGTGTGAGATATTTTAATAAACTAAAGTTTAAAAAGAGTACGATTTGAAAGACACTATTTGAACATTCGGGGAACAAGATGAAAGGCCAGTTTACCACTTCGCGCTTCCACTTCTTCCCAGTTTTCTACATCGAAGTTTATTCCAACGGTTGATGAAGTGGGCATGTCGCTGTAAAACTCTTCAAGTAAATTGCACACGTAATAGTAAAATCCCGGATTGTGGCCAAAGAAAAATACTCTTTTGTCATCGGGGGGCAGTGCCTGAATTAATCCGAGGAAATCGTTGGTAGTAAGACCATCGTAAATATCTTCAACGGTTACAATATCTTGTCGTTTGAAGTCAAGGTTCTCAGCAAAAATCATTGCCGTTTTAAAAGCACGTTTGGCGGGGCTTGAAATGATTTTATCAGGAATAATGCTACGCTTTTTCAATTCTTCACTAATAAGTTTGGCATCGTTTTTACCACGTTCACGCAGATCGCGTGTAAAATCATCTTCGTACCCGTAAGGTACGGCTTTGCCATGTCGTACGATTACTACCTGTTTCATATATATTGATTATAGACCGGTACCGAAATGACCGGCAACGGCCTGGTTAGCCTCTTTATTCCGGTTCGTAAATGTCAATGGTGACTTCTGCCAATTCACCTATTTTAGGAACGGTACTCGTAAAATGTGGGGTGCTGTTATGGAAATCAATAGCTGCCTGGTCCTTCCACTTTTCAATCAGGCAAAATGTTAACGGATCGTCTACTTTTTTATGCAAAACATATTCAATGTTTCCATCCTCGGCACGCGATGCTTCTCCCAATCCATCAACGAGTCTCTTAAATGTTGATTCCTGTCCTTTTTGTACTATAAATTTGGCTACAATTGTAATCATTGTTTCAGTTCTTAACAGTTGTTGTGATTAAAACTTCCCGGCTCAAACAGAATTCCAAAAAGTAATTTCGGTTTTTAATTAAGCAGTAGAAGCTGTCTAAAACAAATTTAACTTAATTTGTAGCAATAAGACAAATTTTAATGAAACGAATTGGACTGTTATCCGACACACATGGGTTTATCCACGACCGGATTTTTACTTTCTTCGATAAAGTGGATGAAATATGGCATGCCGGTGATATTGGAAATATAGAAACAGCAGATCGTTTGGCTGACTTTAAAGCTTTACGCGGTGTTTACGGAAATATCGACGGACAGGATGTTCGTGTGGTTCATCCCATGCATCAGCGTTTTAAATGCGAGGAAGTGGATGTTTGGATGACGCATATCGGTGGTTATCCCGGGCGATACGAGCGCTACGTAAAGCCCGATATTTACTCCAATTCACCCGATCTGTTTATAAGCGGGCATTCGCATATTTTAAAAGTGATTTACGATAAGAAGCTTAACTTTTTACACATGAATCCCGGAGCAGCAGGATACAAAGGTTTTCACAAAGTTTGTACGGCACTGCGTTTTGTTATTGACGGTGCAAATATTAGGGATTTGGAGATTTGGGAAATACCACGAAACGAAATAATTAGAAGAGAGTAAAAAATTGTATTCTTTAAGCCTAAATAATGAAAATAAGAATTCACCATTTTTTCGATATAATCCGTGATTTTGGAAGTGGAAAAGAAATAACTCCACATCCACACGGACACTCTTATCACCGGATTGCAAAGCTTATTGATAACGATGCTACTATTGAGATGGAGTTGCTTATTGCATCTGATGCTATTTGTGAGGGGTGTTCACATTTGGTAAATGGAATTTGTGACGATATAATTACACATCGAACAGACTTCTCGGGGAAGGAGGATTTTAATAACCACCTGGACGTAAGAATAATGGAAGTTTGCGGGTTAAAAGCAAATTAGAAATATTCACCGGTGTTGCTGTGCAAATTAGCTGGAAGATACCTGCAAGAAATTGAATTTATTTATGAAGGGAATGATTTGCAACATACTGCTGTAAGGAAAAAGAACGTGGAAAATGGTTTAAGGTTTTACGCAGAAAAACACGATTTTAAACTAAAATTTTAAAGTCAAATAATTCCTTCCAAAGCCTTTCGAACTCTTCGTTGTATTGTTTTACAATTTCATATTTTGTAGTAGCCAGCAGGTTTTCCTGGTTGTGTTTTGTGGCAGTGTAAGTCCAGTTAAAACTTCCGGTAATCGCGATCTGTCCATCAATAATTCCAAATTTATTGTGCATGTGGTAATGCGAATGATCTGTTTTTACGGGAATTCCGGCTTTGGCAAGTTCGGTGATTTCAGAGCCATTGTCTTCTACCTTTTCATCGTCGGTAATTATACGCACTTTTACTCCCCGTTTGTGGCACGACTTAATTTTTTTTGCTAATTCATTGTCGGTGATGGTAAATATGCACAAATCGACGGTTTCTGTTGCATGATCGAGAAGTTGCCTGATTTCGTTTTTGATTTCTTTACCCGGACTAAAAAATACCTGATTAAAGTGGAAAGCATGTTCATTAATCAGCGTAATGCAGGTTTCCAGCCACGAAATAACATTGTTGAGCCCGGATGCTTCCAGTTGTTTGCCTTTTTCAATCAGCTGGCTTTTTAAGTTTTCTCTGTTTAAACGATTAAGTTTTTTTAATCTGCCGGTAATCGAATTCGGCACCTCCTGCTCATTAAGCGAATCGCAGCGTTTCACAAAGTAATTAAATAGGTCATGCATGGTGTTTGTTTTATTAGATTAATAGTAGATTTAATAAGATCAATAAAAGATATAAAACTGAAACAGTCAATCTTTAATCAATCTGATTTCAATCTTCATCAATCTGGTTTTAAGAACGAATGTGCTACCCAGTTATTTTTCTCCACAAAGCCGGCATTTTTCATTCCCAGTTCTTCGGCTTTTGCAACAATATCGGGAATGTCTTCGGTGTAGAAACCGCTCATGATCAGTGTTCCTCCATTGTTCAATACCGAATGATATGCTTCCATGTCGTTTAGTAAAACATTTTTATGGATATTGGCAAAAATCAAATCGTATTTTTCGTTTCCAAGCAAGCTGGCGTCACCAAGTCTTATTTCAATGTTGCTGATGTTGTTTAGTTGGGCATTTTCCAGTGTTCCTTCGTACGACCACTTATCGATGTCGATGGCAGTAATCTGTTTTGCCCCTTTCATCGATGCCAGAATGCTGAGAATTCCAGTACCGCAACCCATATCAAGAATGGTCTTTCCACTCAAATCGTTTTGCAGAATCGATTCGATGATGGTAGCTGTTGTCTCATGATTTCCGGTTCCGAAAGCCATGTTCGGCTCAATAATAATTTCGTATTTTGCTTCGGGATATTCATTATGAAAAGGTGCACGGATCATACATTCACCGCCAATTACCAACGGTTTAAAATAATTCTTTTCCCACTCTTCGTTCCAGTTCTGATCGGCAATAAATTCGGATTCTACGTCGAACGAGAAATCTCCGGAGAAGGCCTCCAGTACAGTATTTAAACTTTCTTCTGAATAGTTAGCTGAGGGAATAAAAGCTTCAAAACCTGTTTCTGTTTCCACAAAACTGTCGAAGCCAATTTCTGCCAGCTGAGCATTTAAAATATCGCGTAACCACTCCTGAAACGGTGTGATTTGTATAGTAACTTTTTGGTAATCCATTTTTTCTAATTTTCTTGTTTCTCAACGTTGTAAGAATACTTAACACCGTCCTTTAGGGCGGTGAAAGGCAAAAGTAAGCATCTCGCAGGATTTTGTAATATTTTGTATTTTAATAATTTACAAAATATTACAAAATCCTTGTAATCGGTAAGTCTTTCTTCACCGTCCTAAAGGACGGTGTTAGTGATACTAAGTATTGATAATTTGATTAGGTATAAAAAAACGGCCACTCAAAATTGAATGGCCGTTTCACTGTCCCTTTTTCCGTCACTTAAAAAATTTGTTCGGGAAAAAGTTTACGGCTATAAAGCCGAAAATTCCTGTTATACTAATTATTGCAAGATCTGCAATTTGATTTTTTATATTTTCTTTTCGTTTTTTAATGACAATAAAATGAATTACAATCAAAACTAAACTAACGATTAGCCACAAGAATGATGAATGAAATGCACCAAAAAAACGGATGTACGAAGATTTGCTGTCGGTAAGTTTTAGCTCGAACGGAAAGATTAAATGTGCTATTTTCCCTTCAACTCGTTCGTCGCGTATTAACCACGTTTCTTTATACTCATCAACAAATTGAAAGTCTTTATCCAATATGGTTGATGAAACAAAACCATTGCCATAGCTTGTTATGTTGTAATTAAACAGATCACCAAAAATCCGTACTTCATTTAATTCCGGATGAATATCTTTTACCCCGAGCTTTTGTAATATATAGTCGTATTGTGTTAATACATATACATCGTGGTCAGTCGAGAACAAGTAAGCATAATAAAGTTTGTCACTAAAATCAACGCAGGCAATATGTTTGAACTTCAGTCCTTCCGGTAATTCAACTTTGCGTACAAATGGCTTACCTTTTATCATCTTTATATGAAAAAGTTGATCGGCACTATCAATAACAAGATAGCCTTCGTCGCATGATTTACGGGTTGTTGGCAGTCCGTTTATTGATGTAGCGGGAAATTTAAAGCCCCGGTTATAAAGTACCGCAGAAAACATCCGGCTCTTTTCTTCCAATATCTGATTTGTAGCGGCATCAAGAAATTCCATGCGCCAGGTAATGCGGAAAAAGTCTTCAGGCATTTCCAGGTTTGCTCTTCCTGATTGTGATTCAAAAAGTGGATACAACGAAGGAAGTGGTGTATCAATATCTTTTGGCCGCACCCGTAGAAAAGACCTGTTTCTGCTGATTTCGTGTAAATCCATCTCAACACCGTTTATCGAATCGGGCATTGTCCGGTTTAAGGTAAGCTGGCGACTGTAATTCAACGGGAGTTTTAATTCGAATTCATCACGCGTAAACTCGTCACCATTTGAATTTGTTTTAATTCCGCCATCTGCCGGCCGAATCATAAAGAAATCATTATCCACACAACTGTAAAAAACACTGGGTGCTTTTATTGGTTTTTCAAACGAAATCCAATACAAACGGGGTAGGGCAATAGCCAGACTAAAAATGGCTATAACTACTAATATATATCTGCTAAATTTTACCATTTTACATTTCTCCTTTTCTAAATCGGTAACCTGAAAACAACAATGAAAAACTACTTAACAATACCAGAATCGCCATGTAGGGATTTACGGGTGTGAAACCTGCGGTTAAAGCACTTTGTAATAATAATGGAATAAAAAGTACTGCAATTACCAGGTAGAAAATCCGGTATTTCCAAACGGGTTCAAGTACAATTAATGCCGTGAGGTTGTAACAGGCAAATCCGGCCAAAAACCAAGGAATTACCGATGATAGTGCAGGGGCAATAATATCCTGAGGGAGATAGATTAAACTAAATCCACCGAATAATAAAAACTGAAGTAAATAACTTAGTAAAAGCGTTCCGGCTCCAAAAAGCCACATTGTAAGCAATGCTTTATTTTCGTTAACCGGCAAGTGAAATGTAAGCTTTATTCTTTTGCTTACAGTTTCGGGAAAATATTGTGCTATAGCAACAGCAAGCGCTCCGATAGCGGGCAGAAACTTTAGCAAACTAAAATATTGTCCTCCCATAAAAAGAAGAAAATACCAGTATCCGTTTGGCGAACTAAAAGTGATGTCGTGTTGAACACGAATAAAAATATAGACTACTGACAATAAGCCGATTGCCGCGTATATGAGTAAAAACCACCTGATTTTTAACCATTCTTTATATATCATTCCTTTCCACATAAGCTTAATATTTTCCAGTTAAACCAATAAACGCATCTTCCAGTCCCATTTCTACTTTCTGAAAATTCTTGTAAGCAATACCGTTGTTTTTCAAAAAGTCAAGCACCATTTTCTCCGACTCGTAGGTGTAAATCTCTACTTTGTTGTTTACTTTCTCGAAGTTGGCTACGAAGTCCTCGTTCGACAGGTCGATTGATGGATTTTCCACTTCGAGGTAGAACTGTTTGAATTCGCGCATAAACTCATTTACATCGCGTTGAGCCAACACTCGGTTGTAATCCATAATCAGCACATCGTCAATCAGCCGTTCCATGTCCTGAATGATATGAGAAGTTGTGAAGATTGTTTTGTTTTTTGATTTGGCATATTCTCGCAGGTAATCAATAAACAGTCGACGATATCCCGGATCGAGCCCCATCGAAAAATCGTCGAGAATAAGCAGGTCGGGATCTTGTGCCAGAATTAATCCTAACGCAACCTGTGAACGCTGACCACACGACATGGTGGAGATTTTTTGGGTGGGCGTAACTTTTAACTTCGACATCAGTTGCCAGTATGGTTCGTTATCCCATTTGTCGTAAAATTTCGAGTAAAATTTTTCTATCTGGTGAATGTTCATAAATGCATACTGAACATGTCCTTCAATCAGAAATCCTATTCTGGCTTTGTTCTCCGGTGTAAGGTGTTGCGTATTTTCTCCATAAATAAGACACTCGCCGCTGCGGGGTTGCAGAAAACCATTTAATATGTTAATGGTGGTTGTTTTTCCTGCACCATTTTTCCCCAAAAGTCCCAGTATACTACCTTCCCGAACCTTTATGTTCAGGTTCTCGTAAACCAGTTTTTTCCCGTAGTAATGGGTGAGGTTGTTACATTCAATTGCGTATTCGCTCATAATTTAAAAGTTAATTCCGAATTGTAGATTTATATATGTGCGGTCAGGATTATTTGCCATTTGAGAAAATTGTTTGGTGTAATTGGCATTCAGATACATCTGCATCCACTCTCGATACATTTTTATTTTTTTCCCGACACCAATTTTTGCCCCAATTTCCGACATTGCAGAATTGTAATAATCGAAATCGTTCTCAACAAAATCGGTATTTGTCAGCTCCAAAAGTGTTTCTTCATCAACCAGTTTATAATAACTGTCGAATCCTTTTTGGTATTTTCCATTGATCTCAAAAATCAGGTCGGCAAAAGATGTAAGTATCTCTTTTTTCACGGATGCATTTAACGAGTAGTATTTGAGTTGTTGTTCATTCTTTTCGGGCACAAAATAGTAAGATGATTCGCTGGTGTAAAGCTCACCACCAAGTGCCATTCCCCAGTTATAATGATTTTTGTTTAAAAGTTTATAATAATCGTAGTTTACACCAACTGTATTTTCCTGATGCCAGTATAATACATATTTGGCAGCGGTTGACCATTGGTAATTTTCCTGTACCTGTTTTGGTTCAACAACCGGTTCGTGTCCGTAAATATGTTTGTCGTTAAAATGTAGTTTTAACCTTTTAACAGCTTGATCACTTTCGCCAAAAAGGAATACAGAATTTACATCGGTTTGAAATTTCTCGATTAGTACCACCTGAAGAGGAACACTCACACCTCGTTTTATATCTGTTTCTTTCTGAAAGAACGATATTTCTGTCATGTTTTGAAGTGCTGAACCATTAAAGCTGAATTGAAGAGCACCGCCAAGAGTTGTTACTTCCTGCGTTCTCAAATCACGTTCGTATGAAGATGAGAATACACCGAGCCCCTTAAAGTGGTAAAAGGTGTAGGTCGAATCTGCTACCAGTTCTACCTCAATATCTTCTTTGGCGGTTTCAATCTTGAAGTTTAATCCAATGTTGAAATTATTGATGGTGTATACGATTCCGGGTTTAAATCTAAAATCGGTGGCTTTGTTCACCGGCCTTGGATCCTTTCTCCGTGTACCAACCCCTGTTTGGTAATTCACTTCAAATCCCAAATTCAGTCGTTCGTTGGCATGCCATGCAGCTTTGGCATTCATATCGAAATATTCTTTAATGTATTTTCCACCAATGTCGTCGCCAAGTGTGTAAGGATTGTCGTTGTATGGTTCCATAACATCTGCCCAGCGAATTTCTTTGTCAACCTGACTGTAATAACTAAAATCGCCGTAGAAATTCCAGTTTTTTAAATGCGTGTAACCATTGGTATAAAATCCGTACTGAAGGTTTTCCTGGCCTTGCTGAAACAAGTGATAGTCGCCTTTACTGTTGTTGTAAAAAACCGATACTCTACCTATCCTTCGGGGCAGCTCAAGAAATTGTAATCCGGCAGCATTCTCCGAAACCGACCAGGGACTTTTTAGTAGTAAAATAGATTCGGTCGACTGTGACGATCGTAATGAATCAGCATCGCTGGAATTTGCCCGGCAAACATTAAACAATGCTATTAAAACGATGAGAAAAAATGTTATGTGCTTTATCCTATTCATTTATTCACTTGCAATTACTCCCGGAGTTGGCTCCTGGTTGGTAAGAAAATCATTAGCTGAGTTGTTCGTGTCGACATAGACGGTACGTCCGTTTATCACTTCTTTTACTTTTCTTCTGATAGAAACGCCTTGGTAGCTTCCAAGGTGTTGTATGTAACCCACATCGATACTGTTTGGAAGGCGTTTAAATACGCCGCGGTCGTCTAATCGCAGGTTATCGACACCATCGATTACCCAGGCACGGGGAACCATAAAGCAGTTAAAAGAACCTCCCGGCTCGATCATAAAATTATCGGGATCAGTAAAAACAACTTCCAGGTCATCCGAAGGCAAACGGAAAATTATTACAGGTTGACCACGTACATCCATTACCATTGCAGTTCCTTGTGTGAGCCTTTGCATTAAAATATTCGGTACACCCGGAACATCAACATATTTACCATCTTCAACTACCATTTCCCAGGCAGCGATTGACAGATCAAATGAATTGGGATTTCCATTCGGGTCGTCTCTGTGATTTAAACCCGATAAAGCAATAATAAATGATTCTCCGGGTTGAATGGGATAATCTTCTCCGGAGCCAGGAACTATGGCTACAAAGCTCCACAGCGGAATGCGTGGCAGAAGATCGCCATTCTCATCTACCCAGGGAGTAGGCTCGTAACTAACCGTGTGACGGATTACTCCAAAACACAATCCATCCGAGTACAACACCTCGTCGGTATTGTTATAGATCTCAATGAACTTGTCTGCTCCGTATGATTTGTCTTCCGGTGTTCGGCTGCCGGAACAATAAAATTCTTTTATTACAAAACCTTCATTTTCGATTGAGTATTCGGTTTCGAGTGTTAAAGTGATATCATCGTCAAGAATTAATTCACCGGTTAAACTACCGTTGAATAATAGTGTTTTTTCTGTTGGGTAACCATCGATATCGATGGTATGTTTCTCCTGAAATGAAATCAGAATATCATAGTTTCCGCCTCTTACATTAAAAGTAGCTATTCCTTCATTATTGGTTTGGGCCGTATATTCCCGGCTGGTTTGCACATTTCGAACAATGATCTCCTGATCATTTACAGCTCCACCATCGTTGATGTTCTCAGGATAGCTGGCTTTAACTGAGAAATAATAAGTAGCAGGTTCATCGTAGCTTTCGCATGCCACAAGAAACACAAGTATCAGGTATAAAAATTTTTTCATGACTTCGCTTAATTATTTAAAACTGCATTTTAATATCTGCTCCAAAATAAGGAGCATTGTTTCTACGTATATACCTTCCTTCCCGTTCATTTAATTCCCATGGGCGTATATTCAGGAAATTATTGGCATAAAAGGATAGCTTAAAGCGTTGAGCAATATCTTTCGATATTTTGATGTTACAAAGTATTAGTGGAGACAAGGTTAACGGATCAAAGCGATATCGCCTTTCTGTGTCAATGGCCAGTTGGTGAATCGATTCTTGAAAATCGTCGATTGTATATTCATGTTCTATGCCATCATAGGTGCTGTAGCTGGTTGGTAAATAGTAGTAGTAATAATCTTCATCATGCGAGCTGAACAGATCCGGCTGTTCAAGGTAGTCGCGTAATTCGGCAAGCGTGTAAAACTTATAATCATCATAGGTTTTTCGCCAGTCTTTTTCGTACCAAACAACTTGTGTGGTTAAGGTTACCAGCATTTTTATTTCAGGGATGTGAGTAATAATATTCAGGTTAGAATTCAACCTTTCCTTAACTGTACCATATCCCAACTGATTGGGGAACTTTGCGATAAAAGAGACCTGTTTACTTGAATTGCCCTCGTAGATGGTATATTGAACAGTTTCCCAATAAGGAGCATCAGTAGTATATGTTTCGGTTTGTAACCAGGCTCCGTTAAGATTAAAAGAGGTGCGCAATGCTTTAATTTTACCAAAGTCAATATTATATTCCACTCCTCGTTTTATTCGGGTCCGGGCATTTCTGTAGGTACTGTAGCTTTTCCATTTTTCGTCCATTTCGTATGGAACTGCAACGGTTTCGCCAGTTTCCGGATCATCGTAAAAAACACCTTCTCCTTCAATAAAATACGGACTTAAGCCTGCATCGGGTTGTTCGTAATCTTTATAGGTCATCAGGAAATAATTCCTGTCGGTAATAAATCCGCCTTCATGTTTTTCATAAAAACCGGTAATACGTGATTTAATTTCTCCCAATTGAAAGTCGATCCCTGCCTCGTATTTTTTACTGTGTGAAGCTTTAAGGTCGTAATTCCTGGTATCTTCCATAACTTTTGTTGTGGCTACTACCAACTCGGGATAATAATCGAAGTTTTTTACATCGTTATAATCTTTGTCAGGATAAAGATGGGTTAGGGTAGGAGATTTTGTGGTTTTTCCATATCCCATGCGTAAGGTCAGATTTCTTAGGAGATAGTTTTTGTTCCGGTCAATTATGTTGTAACTGATATTCAGGCGGGGATCAAAACTCAGACTTCCGTCTGTTGCAAAAATTCCTTCCGGTTGAATATTATCCATTCTTACTCCGGCCATTAAATTAAGATGAGTGGATCCCAGTGCAAGATCGATTTTATCTTCTGCAAAAAACGAAAATTGGTTTAACGAAGGGATATCGGTAAAAGGTCGCGGGCGGGTGCTTTCACCGGCGGGAGGATTGTTTACGTCGAAGGTGCGTCCTTCGCCATTGTTTCCTGTTGTGCGCCATTCTGTTCCTAACAAAATACTATTAGTGGTTTTTTCTGTTTTATGGTATAGTCTGGTCTTAAGTTTGGCGTACAGGTTAAAAGGTCTTCCATCGTAAGTAACTTCAGAGGAATAAGAAGATGGTCCGTATACAGCTTCATACTCTCCATCGGTTTTTGATGAAATAATGACATTTGCGCCGGAGCTGCTGGCTTCCAGTGTTTTTTCAAAGCCTTCCTGCCATGTTTTTGTATAACCGGCATCCAGCGATACACTTTTTAAAAATGATTTATTCAGCGACCAAAGCGCCGATATTTTTGATTGTAATTTTCTGTCTTTGGCATAGTGTTCTTCTTCCGCTTTCATATCCGGATCCCATTTTTGTCCGTCAAGCGATTCAAAATAATCGGCTTTTAATTCAATATTTAATGGATTCCGGTTGCGAAAAAATGTATTGGTGTATTTTGTGGATGCATTAATTCGTTTGAATTCATCTGTGTTCTTATAGATATACTGATACGAATCGGTATAGCCGGCATCGATGTTTATTACACCACGATCGTTACTTAGCAGATAGCCTTTTCCAAATGCAAGTTGTTTGGTATGCGGATCGGCTTGGAGTTTAACATTGTATGGCGAACCACCGGTTTTTGTTTTTATATGAACAGCTCCGGAGGTAAGGTTGCCATGTTCGGCTGAAGGAATACCTACATCAACCGTGATAGATTCAATATTATCAACCGAAATTTGCCTGAGGTCGACTCCGGTGCCTGCTACAGAGGAAAATCCACCTTGTATACTTTGTTGCATATTTCCATCGTTCGACATTGGAATACCATCAACTACTATGGCAGTTCCCAAAGCGCTGTTCACGTCGGTGTCGACTTCCCTAATACTAACCTTTTCGGGAGAGGCCAGATTCGGATTTTGTGAAAGATTACCGGGGATTAACTGCATCACCTCTTTTAAACTAGATGCCTGAACATGGTCAATAGCATCGCGCTTAATTTTTGAAGCAGTGGCTCCTGATGATGAGTTTTCGGCTGTAACGATAACTTCCTCTAAACCTAGCGATTGAAGTTTTAGTTTAATGTTGAGGCTAACATCTTTTTTTAATATCATGTCGAGCGTATACTCTTGATATCCAATGTAGGTGACTGAGAGTTTGTGTGGTCCGGAAGGTACATTTTTGATAGTAAACTCACCTTTTTCGTTTGATGAGGTTCCTATACCCAAATCAGGGAAGGCAATATTTGCATAAATGATAGGTTCCTGTGTTCCTGCGTCGCGGATAATTCCACTTACAGCTACTTTCTCTTGTGCTTTAACAGAAAGAAAAGCCACAACAACAAGGATGATAGTTAAGATTAAATGATGCCGTTTCCCTGACATGAAAGCTTGAATAAAAAGGTTATAATAAAGGACGTCATTCCGTTTTTTGGAACGACGTCCTCATGAATTGGATTTTTTATCTGAATGCAATTTTGTTTACATAGCGTTTGCCTTCAACAACAGAATTTACGATATAAATTCCTGTTTGGAATTGGTTGTTGTTTAGTCTGAAAACACTGTTGTTAGGTTGAGCTTGTAATACCAGTTTCCCGCTAATGGTGTACATTGAACAAAGCTCAATTTCACCATCAGTTGAAATTAAATCGATACTTGTTGGTGTATAAGCAACATTAAGTTCTGCTTTGGTGTATAGTGTTGGTAAAGCTGTTAATAGATCAAGAGCTTCAACACTGGTTGCATACATTGAACCTCTCGCAAGTCCAAAAATGTTACCATCGAGTACGCCGCCTATGGTATAACAGGTTGCTCCCGGATGACAATCAACCCATGTAGTTGTATCGTTTGTAAATTTTGATTTACCGGAGCTGCCAAGTATCATGAATGAGTTAGAGTCGAAACGGTAAATATCGTTGCCACCTTTTGAATCGCTGAATGTTTTGAATGTCATTCCTCCGTCATGTGATCTGAAACAGCTGTCTAATCCTGTGATAACGATCAGTTCATCTCCTTCCGCCAGAATTGCATTAAGAAACATATTGTCATCTTCTCCTTCATCAAGGATAGGATAAAGATTGGTAAATTTAAGCGTATCAGTTCCTGTTTCTAAGTTGGCTTCAGTTGATTTAAGCAATAAATTTCTACCTGCAATATATAAGGTGTCGCCCAAAACCTTAATATCCTGAACATACAAGCTGCCCAGATCGCTGGTTAAGGCATTCCAGTTTGAACCACCATCGGTAGTTTTAAATACTCTTGAATGTTCTGTTTTTGCTTCGGTATCAGTCACGTAGTCGTACCATTTTACATAGGCTAAAACAATATCATTCTCAAAGATGAAAATCTGTGGAGTTACAGCATTACAGTCGGCGTGATTTGGAAAAATGGTCACGTCATCAGTATTTTCTTTTCCAATTTTTGCTACATCAATACTTTTCCAACTCACCCAATTGTCGTCGGTATAAAAAATGGCTCCCGACCAGTAAATATCCTCCTGATCAGAATAATCGACAAATTTAATTCGGTTAAAACTTGCATATCCTTCGTCACCGACCATTGCCAATCCGTCAAAATCAACTTCATCCATAAATGCATTAACAGCCGGCATATCGGGCAATGCTAGGGTAGTCCATGTTGTACCACCATCAGATGAAGACAAGAAGTTATTGTCGTTTCCTATCACGACAACATGATTTTCGCTGGCAAATGATTTTTGCAGGTTTGCGTCGCCAACTTCCTGAATAACAAAATTGTAATTACTTGCTAGCACGTCGCTTAATGCACACTTGTAAATTTTTGCTTTAGCAAGCAACATGATAGTGTCGTTTACTGTTGAACCAATTTCCCAGATTGACTCGCCAATACCCAGAGGATTCCAGCTTAGTCCGTTATCAGTTGATACATAGGACTTATTTGAATTACCGGTTACGACGATGGTTGAATCGTTAATCCTTTGAATGTCATTCGCTCCTTTTAAGTCGCCCAGTTTTGTAAAAGAGGTACCACCATCGTTAGATATAAAAATACTGTCGGCAGTTGTCGTTAATAATATTTCAGTTTCACTTACGTAGTCGATGTCATAAACATACGCTGTTCCATCGCCTGGTAAATCAGCAAAAATATCAACAAGCGAATCCAAAGCTGCATCAGCAGAATAAAGTTTCTTGCTGCCTCCCATTAATCCTTTTTCGCCGTAAAAATCCATTGAGTATACCGGAGTACCAATGTCGCCACTTATATTCACCCAATTCTGACCGCCATCAGTTGTTTTAAAAATTCCGGCATGGCTTTCTGTTCCGTCTAATTGGTATTCGTACCATTGTGCTGAACAAAAAGCGACAGTATCGTTAACTGCAAATACGGTGGTGAAATTTATCCCAAAACTCAAAGTATCTGTTGGATTTAAAGAAGGACCTCCTTCAGTACCCAAAACCGGATCTACAATAGTCGACCAGGTAATTCCTCCATCGGTAGTTTTCAGTATCGCACCGTTTAAATATACATCCGGTGCTGCGTCGTAAAGTTTTTCCTTGGCTGTAACAATATATCCTATTGACCCCTCAACGCTAAGATCGGATAAATTAAAATATGGTTTTAGAATATCAAGAGTATCCCAGGTTGCACCACCGTCAGCGGTTTGAAACAACGAGTTTCCGTAGCCTGCCACAACAGCATTATTACCATCAATGGCCATTGCTTTTAGGTTACTGGCACCGAGTTCGGTTTCCTGCCAGTCGAAAACCGGATTTTGTGCACTCCCAAGCAGTGCCAGAAGACTAAATAAAATAGAGAAGGTAAAGTTTTTCATACGCACAGTTTTTTATTGTTATTATTATTTATTGTTTATTGACTGATCGTTAATTTCTTCCGAGAAATCAAACATGTTCTTTACTTTCCCGGTTTTTCCGCTCGAATAGGTGATAGTGAGCGAATCGGTTAAAAGCGCAGAGTTTATGTCGGGAATATTTGTCATTGTATCCACAAACGAAATCTCAATCACTTCTTTGTAGCTTTCATCAAGTTTTGTCTGAAATTCAACAATGCCTTCGTCGTTTGAAAGATGACTGACAAGGTAGGAGAGTCTGTTTCGAACCTTATTGTTGTTACCCAATGAAAATGTATATGTGCTTACCACATCATCGGTGTAATTGCTTCTGTAGTTAAATGTCCGGTCAAATGGAGTGAACATCATTTTTGCATACTCCGGCTTGCTTGTAATATAGTATTCCGGATCAACAGCCGCTTCATAGCCCAGGTCGATTTCTTGCGGACCGGCAGTTGTTTCAATAACGAATGTTTCACTTTCTATTAGGTCAATTAATTCAGTTTTGTTTTGAATTTCTTCGGGGAAGAAGATTTTAACAATTACCGGGCATGCAAATTCAGAGATCATTCCAACGGCATTTGTTTCTTTTCTAATCACGTAACTTAAGTAGTTAAAATCGTAGCTGTCGAAGAAGTTTTCCAGTTGCAATGAAATGGCATAAACTTGTTGCACATCAGCGGGGAGTGTTCTGAATACAACCTTTTGCGGCGTAAATAATTCTTCCTGCAGTTCCTCTTCGTTAAGAATACTGTCGTCGTAATAAATTTTTACACGGTGATGTTTAACATAGGTTGCTACTCCATACACACCTTCAACACGCTTCATCTGGTTGGCAAATGCCGTAGAACTGCCGTAGCATTTTATATTTTTCAGCCCCGACATTGAAAATACAGCTGCGTCGTCTATTACTTCTTGGTCGGCCCATTTCAGATCGATTGTAGGAACTTCCCATACATTACCTAATAGTACTCCGGCAAGCACCAGAACCGCGATTGCAATAACCGGAAGTCGTTTTAATTTAGGTTGTTTATTAATGGTTAATGTATTTTTTACCGGGCAAACCAATAAACAGTCGCCACACAAGTTGCAATCAACATGTTTTACTGTTTTTAAGCTTGCTACATCAATGGCTTGCGGGCATTTCTTTGTACATAACTGGCAGCTTGTACAAGTGCTTTCGTTGCGCGTAATTTTTGCCAGTGGAGTAATTTTGCTTTGCAATGAACGGAGTTCAAGTGCATATCCGACGGCGCAGGCAATAGCCAATGGCCAAACATAACTTATTGATACACCAAGTTTCAGTAACACTATGTACACAAATAAAATTGCCACAAAGAATACCGAAAACTTAAATATATTGGATATAGCGCCCAGCGGGCAAATGTATTTACACCAGAATAATCGAATAAATATTGACCCTACTACAACCAAAACAATTGAAATAATGGCGAACTGTAGTACAACATCAGTATTAAAACCTGATGCCAGAGCAAAGTACGGATCAAACTTTTTACAAAATAATTCGTTGGATTGGAGGGTATAATAAAGTGTAGTGAATAACAGAATGTACTTTAACAAGCGTAATACTTTGTCTGCGATACCTTTTATTGTAAACCTAATTTTAAGTTTATCACCCAGGCTTCCAAGCCATTCGCTAACAGTGCCAATTGGGCAAATGTACGAACAGAAAAGTTTGCTGAACAGGAGAACGCCAACAAAAAGGAGAATCCCCATTACAATTTGAGCGCTGGTCATGGTGCAGGAGAGGGCTTGACTTAAAAGATAACTTCCCAATGCCTGCATTCCGCCAAAGGGGCAGTATGCTTCAAAATCGGGAGTGTTTATTTTTGTTAAGTCGGGCAAAAATGCCAGAACAAGAATAAAGGCTAATACGCCCCACTGGACGGTTAAACGCGGCCAGTTAGTGCTTTTGGTTTTTGGTTTCATAATAAATATGCGTTTCAACGCAGGTTGATTAAACAAAAATAAAAATATGAGCTTAAATCAATCTAAATAATATTGATATAATTCAGAATAAACCAAACGAATTTGTTTCAGAAAGGTGGTGAATTTCGCGTAGTTCAATTAATGCTTTGTTATCAGTGTTTTCCTTTTTTTGAGCAAATACGTTGTTGGCATTTTTACCCATAAGCACACCAATAAGGATGGCAGCAACAAAAACAACTGCAATTTGAAAGTATTTTGAAAAATCGATGCTCCTATTTGAAACACGATTAATCCCGTCCTTTTTCTGCATTACTTTTTCAATTAATTCATCCGGTACCGGAGTCATAAAATCAAGTACGTCGAGGAAATTGTCGACAGCTGAAGTTGCATTAAAATTCTGATTGTTACTTTCAGTTTTCACTATAATCTTCCTGTTTACTTTCGGTATTTAATTCATTCTTGCTTATTAAGACGAAAATGAAAACGAAATCCGGCGCAGCAAATGAAAAAAATTAATTTTCTTCTATCATTTTTCTTCTCGAGCAGTCTTCCTTATTACAATACTGGCACTGGTCGCCGGCTTCCATCATTTCAATCAGGAGGTTGTTAAGTAGTTCTATTTGTGGTGGTTCGCATATGCTTTTAACATTCTGAAAATGCTTTACCGTTTGCCTTTTTATGGCCGTGTGATAAGTGCCTAGTTTTTCAGTTAATTCTTTCATTTTTTCTTCAGAAGGTTCGGGCGATGACAGTTCTTTTATCAAATTAAAGTTTGTTTCGCATTGAATATCGATCAGTACCTGGTAGTTTCTGAAAACTTTCTGATCCATCTCAATGATCTGTTCAAATTGCTCATCAGTAAGATTGAGTCTCTGTTTCAGGTATTCGTCTGACTTGTATACATCATTAACTTCAGCTTTCGCTTCTCCACTTTGGTTCATGAACAAAAAGGTGGTAAACGCCGATAAGTTTATCAGGAGTAAAAAAATATTCAGCCACTTTAATGATTTTTGTTTCTTTTCCATTTTGTCAGGAATTAAGTTTAAAATACGCGTTGAGTTTTTGTTTGAGGTTTTTTCGGGCACGGTAAATCAGTGATTCTACCGAGTGCTCAGACATATCCAGCTTCTCACAAATTTCTTTTTGCGAGAGACCTTCGAATTTATGCAGGAGTAAAACTTTTCTTTGGTTTTCAGGGAGTTGGTCGATAAAACGGTAAAGGGTGGTTATGTTCTCTTTTTGTTCAAGTTGTTTGGCCGGGTGGTTTTTTTCAATAAGTTTTAGTTCGTTATTGGCAATATCGTTGTTGTTGTTACTTGCTTTTGCCGGGTTTTTACGACGAAGAAAACTGATTGATTTGTTGTATGCAATTTTATAAATCCAGACAGTGAGATCTTCATCAAACCTCACAGCGTCGCATGATTTGTAGATTTCGAGAAAAACATCCTGAAAGATATCTTCAGCATCCTCAGAATTCCGCACTAAACGAAAGGCTGTATTGTATACAAGATTTTTGTATTTATTAATAAGAGCCCTGAATGCAAGATCATTGTTTTCCCGAATTTGCTCTATGAGTTGACTGTCCGTCATCTCGTTTGTTTACGGTGTTAGTCAACAGTTACCTTATCGCCGCTGGCATATATTTTCATGTCCTTTAGTGCAGCAATGGCTTCTTCAAGCGATAAATAGAGATCTCCCTCATCTTCGTCCCAGGTTTCACCTTTTGTAATACCCATTTTTGAACACCCCTGTACTTCAACAAGGCTAACTGTTTCAAGCGCTTTCATTTTTACAGAATTTTCGCCAATCAAAACTACTTTAGCTTTAATCGGTTTGCCTTTTACCGGTTTCTGACCTTCGGTTACCTGCACCACAATACCGTAACAGATTTTACCTTCTTCAACCCATTCCGGAATTTTGGCTTTCAATTCATCGCTCATTTCCACCTTTTTCTCTTCATAACTGTATGAAGCAACTTCTTCAGATTTGTTTGATGAATTACAACTAAAAAGACTCAGGGTGGTTAACAAAATTGAATAGAATGCCAGTTTTTTCATGAACATAAGGTTTATAAATTCAAAATAAAATTTGATCTTGTCGTGCCTAACGCATTGTGGTATAGTACAGTTGCCGGATTAGGCACCCGGAAAGCGGTTTTCAGATCAGGCATAAAAGTAGCAATTATCAGTTGAAATATGCATGGGGGTGGAATTTTGTTAACAAAAAAGCCATTTCCGAAACATATTCGAAAATGGCTTTTGAAAAAGTCTTTTATCGTTTTTTAGAATCCGTTGATGATTCCAATAAAGTCTTCAGCTTTTAATGATGCACCACCAATTAAACCACCGTCAACATCTTTGTTGGCGAACAGTTCGTTTGCGTTGCTTGCTTTACAGCTACCACCGTATAGGATTGAAGTTCCTTCAGCAACTTCTTCACCGAATTTAGCAGTGATTGCAGCACGAATGTTAGCGTGCATGTCCTGAGCCTGGTCAGAACTAGCAGTAACACCAGTACCGATTGCCCAGATTGGTTCGTAAGCAATTACGATTTTTTTGAAATCGTCGGCAGAAAGTTGGAAAACAGTTTCTTCCAATTGATTAACAACATATTCGTTGTGAGTACCTGCTTCGCGAATATCCAAAGCTTCACCACAGCAGTAGATCGGAGTTAATCCGTTTTCTAAAGCAAGGGCTACTTTTTTGTTCAGGATCTCACTTGTTTCGCCGTAATATTCACGACGCTCTGAGTGACCTAAAATAACGTATTCAGCTCCAGTAGATTTAACCATCTCGGCAGAAACCTCGCCAGTGAAAGCTCCTTTAGCTTCGGCAGCACAGTTTTGTGCAGCTACACCAATACGCTCAGTGTTTACTGTGTCAACTACTTTTGTAATGTGTGTAAATGGAGTACCCAATACAACAACTACATCGTCAGCGCCTTCGATTGCTACAATCGCATCAACAGCTTTAGCCAACTCAACACCTTCTTGCAAGTTGGTGTTACATTTCCAGTTTCCTGCAACTATCTTTTGTCTCATATTATTGAATTTTAGTTTATTAGATTTTCAAAAATCGATCACAAATTTAACCGAAATTATTGATTCGGGGGCTATTGAAAATAATGCTTAATTACAATTAACTATTTGTTTACGGAATTTGCTGAGAATAATCGACCGTTCTATTCATCTATGAATTCACTTATAAATTCATTCGGAGTAGGGATGTCGTTGTAATGCCATTTTCCCAGTATAGTACCGTCTTTAAGTACCATTAATCCCGGATTGGAACGAATCATAGTTTTAAGTGTTATCTCATCGCAATTGAAAAACTCATATGGTGCTGCATTTTCTTCGGCAAACATCATTGATTCTTCCTGCAATGTGGAAGTAAGGCAAACAAACGAATAGCCCTGGTCCATAGCCCAATGCGAAAGGGCATTGATTTTGTTCTGCGATTTTGTGCTTGATTTATGCAGGTCGTAGGCCACAAGAATAAAAGCATAATTTTCGTCGTAAATAAAAAAGTCTTTTATGTCTTCGCCGTCAGGTGTTTCAATGGTAAAATCGTGGATTGGAGGCTCATAACCTTCCTGAACCAAAACTGACTCCATATCGTCGTATTCCCAGTTGGCAGTGTCTTGCCATGGGTAATTTTCTTCGGTGAATTCTTCCACCTCGCCTGTGTTTTTATTCTTGTAGTAGAAAGTATTCTCGTATACTTCCTGTGGTGCGTCATCAGGAATACTCATTGCTTCCGGAATATTTGTTCCAATTTTATAAGGTCTGAAATCAAATATCGGCAGGTGATTGTAGGAATAATAAACAACTCCAAAATAAAGCACAAAAACACCTATGCTCAATAGCGCCGGCAGCTTGCTTTTTACCTTGTCGGCAAACCAGTTGCGGTTAACCACAACGATAATCGCCAGTGTAATAAATACGAGATTTTTATAAAATGTTTCCCAGTTTGAAATAACCAGTGCATCGCCAAAACAGCCGCAGTCGGTAACCGGATTTTTTAGTGCTATCCAAAGTGTTAGCGGTGTAAAAAAGGCCATGAATAACAAACCAAACCACGAGAAAATCCGCATGCACCAGTTAAATAGAAAAGCTACTCCAATGGCGAATTCGGCAAATGCCAGCAACACGCCCAAAGGGAAAGCAGCCCAGAGCAACCAATCCAATCCCATTGCATTAAAGTAGTCGGTAAATTTGTAGGCCGAGCCCCAGGGATCGATACCTTTTACAAAGCCTGAAAAAATAAAGACAATTCCAAAAAGGATGCGCGCGAGTTGCTTAATTATATTCATAGTGAGTTTTATTCTTCGTTTTCAAATTCAATTTTAATCATGGCAAAAACGGAATAGTTGATCATGTCCATGTAGTTGGCATCAATTCCTTCTGAAATGAGTGTTTTTCCCTGATTATCTTCTATTTGTTTTGTGCGTTGTATTTTCATTAATATCAGATCGGTGTACGAACTGATGCGCATATTTCGCCAGGCTTCGCCGTAATCGTGGTTTTTGTCCATCATCAGCCTTTTCGCCTCATCGAAATATTTATCGTAAAGATCCTGAATTTTTTCGTTCGGCATTTCCTGGTCAGAAGTTCCCAGTTCCAACTGGATTAAGCCCATAATACAGTAATTAATAATGCCGATAAATTCAGGTTTGACGCCTTCATCAACTTTCGACACACCTTTTTCTTCGATGCTTCTAATGCGTTGAGCTTTAATATAAATCTGGTCGGTAAGGGAGGTAGGACGCAATATTCGCCATGCTGTGCCGTAATCGGTCATTTTTTTAGAAAATATATTGCGGCATATTGAAATAACCTGGTCGTATTGCTTGTTCGTTTTGTCCATTATTCTGTGTCTTTTTTCTTCATGTTGAGTGGATTGTGCTCAAATCTCTTTGTTCTCAATAATTTTGTATCCTAAAATTGCCCGATAAAAGTATTAAAAAATGCCAAATTTGGCCTGTTTTATTCTACATTTGTAGTTAACGACAATTAATAGTTCGTTAATGAATTGTTAAACATAAAAGCCCGGTTCTTATGTTGATTACACAGTCAGCAGGTAAGTTTCTGAAACGAAACAGTACATTACATTTAGGAGAAAAAGAAGTCGATTTATCAATCCCGGTAGTTGCCGGTATTGTAAACATTACACCCGATTCGTTTTATGACGGTGGTAAGATGCAGGACGAAACCACCATGTTAAATGCCGTTGAGCAGATGATTACTGACGGTGCAGGTATTATCGATATTGGTGCTGTTTCAACACGACCCGGCTCAGGTTCTGTTTCAACAAAAGAAGAACTGGCGCGCCTTTTACCGGCTGTGCAGGCAATTCGTAAATCGTTTCCCGATATTACGCTTTCGATTGATACGTTTCGCTCGTGGGTAGCTGTGCGTATTATCGATGAGGTAGGCCCTATAATTATTAATGATATTTCAGGAGGTACGCTCGACTCTAAAATGTTTGAAACCGTCGGCAAACTGCAGGTTCCGTACATTTTGTCGCATATTAAGGGAACTCCGCAGGATATGCAGGAAAATCCGGAGTATGAAGACCTTATTCGCGAGGTATCGCAGTATTTTGCTGAAAAAGTAAAAAAGCTCAACAAGCTGGGTGTAAAGGAAGTAATTCTCGATCCGGGATTTGGTTTTGGGAAAACAGTAGACCATAATTTTGAACTATTAAATAAACTTGATGCATTCAAAGTTTATCAGTTGCCGGTGATGGTTGGATTGAGCCGCAAATCGATGATTTGGAAAGCTCTTGATATAACACCTGAAACAGCATTAAACGGAACCAGCGTTGCAAATACCCTGGCTTTAATGGGTGGAGCCGATATTCTTCGTGTTCACGATGTGAAAGAAGCTGTTGAAGCCGTGAAAATATTTTGTGAAATTAAAGCAACAATTATTTAATGCTTGCATTTATTACCATACGATTTCTTGATATTCTCGATATTTTGCTGGTGGCATTTTTGCTCTACCAGCTTTACCGTTTAATAAAAGGAACGGTAGCTTTTAATATTGTTATCGGCCTGTTTTCGCTTTACCTTGTTTGGCTGATTGTTCGGGCACTGAATATGGAGTTGCTCGGATCAATTATGGGGCAGTTTATTGGTGTTGGTGTATTGGCACTAATTATTGTCTTCCATCCCGAAATCCGCAAATTTCTGGTGTTTATTGGTACCAATTATAACCTGAATAAAATCTTGATGCTTGACAAGTTGTTTAATCAGGGAAAAACAAAAAGTATTAATGAGGTTCAGGTTGACAATATTGTTGACGCATGCGTGGCAATGGGAAAGACAAAGACGGGAGCTTTAATTGTTATTGCACAAGATACTGAATTGAATGAACAGATTCATACCGGCGAGAAGATCAATGCAAAAATATCATCGGCACTTATTCGCACTATTTTCTTTAAAAACTCGCCTCTTCACGATGGCGCCATAATCATAAAAGGAAACCGTATTGTAGCTGCAGGATGTATTTTGCCATTAACACAGAAAGAACTGGATAAAGCACTGGGACTTCGACACCGGGCAGCTGTTGGTATGACTGAAAATTCCGATGCTCTTTGTGTTATCGTATCTGAAGAGAGGGGATCGATTTCTGTGGCGCATAAAGGGGAAATAAAACGTCGGATTTCAAAAGAAACACTTGCGCAAATTTTGGAAGAAAACATTATTGAGGACGAACAAACAGAATCCTGATCCTTTGTTTTACTCCCGCAAAACCAGCCAATATTTACTTACCATTATCTTTTACCCCTCTTTGATTGCGAAATCCTATAGGTAGATGCATATTTGCAACCTGATTATTTAATCTTTTTAAAGGAAAAATATGAATTCTATTTGTGAATTATTCAATATAAAATATCCTGTAGTACAGGGAGGAATGGTTTGGTGCTCAGGGTGGAAACTGGCTTCGGCAGTTAGTAATAACGGTGGGCTCGGACTGTTGGGAGCCGGCTCGATGCACCCCGAAACACTGGAGGAACACATTGTAAAGACAAAGGCAGCAACTGATAAACCGTTTGGGGTGAACATGCCTTTAATGTATCCCGAAACTGAGCGGGTAATGGACATAATTGCAGCTCACGAGGTTCCGGTGGTTTTTACATCGGCGGGTAGCCCTAAAAAGTGGACCGGATGGTTGAAAGACAAAGGAATTACTGTGGCACATGTTGTATCGAGTTCGTTTTTTGCGGGCAAATGTGAGGCTGCAGGTGTTGATGCTATTGTTGCCGAAGGTTTTGAAGCCGGTGGCCACAACGGTCGCGAAGAAACGACAACAATGACACTTATTCCATCAGTACGAAAAGTCACAAAACTACCTTTACTGGCTGCTGGTGGAATTGGATCGGGAGAAGCGATGTTGGCTGCCATGGTTTTGGGGGCAGATGGTGTACAAATCGGATCGGCTTTCGCCGTATCAGAAGAATCGTCGGCACACCCCGATTTTAAACGCATGGTAACCGAGCTGGGCGAAGGAGGCACCAAACTGGCACTGAAAAAACTGGCTCCTACACGATTGGTTAAGAACAGCTTTTTTAACCAAGTTAATGATGCCGAAAAGGCAGGTCAGACACCTGAGGCAATTCGAGAATTGCTTGGAAAAGGCCGGGCAAAAAAGGGAATGTTTGAAGGAGATCTTGACGAAGGCGAACTGGAAATAGGGCAGGTCTCTGCTCAGTTAAATCAGATTCGACCAGTCTCAGAAATTATGGGTGATATTATTTCCGCATACGAAACTGCTAAAAAAGCTGTGGGGCAGGGGAGATTTGAGTTTTAGCTGGAGAGCATTTGGAGGATTTGCCCGTGGTTGCTGAGACGGTAATCACTGAGAGGGTGAGATTGTGACTTTGAAGGAGACTGTTAAATTGCAAAACTGATAAATTGTAAACTGTTCTTCTCGATGACGTTTTTTCTTTCTCTTTGTGGAACTTTGTGCCTGCTTTGTGAAGCTTTGTGGTAAGAAAAGATTGATATAAGATTGAAGCAGATTGCAAAATTGTAAAATAGCAAACAGCAACTGCGACTTTTCCTCTCTGTGAAGTTATGTGACTTCTCTGTGACACTCTGTGGTAGAAATAATTGCTAAACTGATAATTTGTAAAGTTGCAAACAACAAATCTCCAATTCATAAAGTGTTGAAAAATTTATTTCGTGAATTATGACGATTGTTCTTTAAATTTTAAAGTCATTCTGTGCCGAAATCCTTTCACTTAGCGCATAATTCGTATATTTGGTCTGCTTAAAAGAATTTAATGAAACGAGTCCCGAAGAATCGGGACGAGTTCCATCTTATTCCATAAAAAATAAGCAATTTTAATAGGATGAAACGGATAGCAATTCAAGGAATAGCCGGCTCTTTTCACGAGGATGCGGCCCGACGATATTTTGACGACGATATTGAGGTGGTTGAGTGTAAGACATTTACTACCGTATGCGATATGATTGATAATGACCAGGTGGATTTTGCCGTAATGGCTATTGAAAACTCCATTGCAGGTAGTTTATTGAATAATTACCAGCTGATTCGCGATTATCATTTGCGCATTATTGGTGAAATTTATATTCATATTCAAATGAATTTACTGGTGAATGATGGTGTGAAATCGGAGGATATTAAAGATATTCACTCGCATCCGATTGCTTTGCGGCAGTGTATGGAATACATCGAGCACAATTATCCAAATGCGCAGTTACATGAAAAACTGGATACGGCAGCTTCATCCAAATTGGTATCGGATAAAAACCTAAAAGATGCAGCATCGATTGCCAATATGCGATCGGCCGAATTGTATGGATTGAAGGTGCTGGATACCGGCATTGAAACCAACAAAAAGAATTACACGCGCTTTTGGATTTTGTCGAAACACGGCAACCCAACCGAGGGCAGCAATAAAGCATCGGTGTGTTTTGAGGTAGGGCACTTTTACGGATCGTTGGCAGCCGTGTTAAATACATTTGCAAAAAACGAGATTAACCTCACCAAGATCCAGTCGGTGCCAAAAATTGGTAAACCCAATGAATATACATTCCACGTTGATATTGAATGGGAAAAACCCGAGAACTACGATCGTGCTATCCACCAGGTGCTGAAAAGTGCATCGAGCCTGTCGATTTTAGGCGAATATCAAAAAGGAAACTTACATAATGAATAAAACTAAAACAATACGATATGAGTAAAATAGCAATTTTTTACGGTCCCGAAGGTGGATCAGTAAACCGCGTGGCAGACAAAATAAAAGAACTAATTGGCGAAGATAAAGTGGAGATGGTAGCAGTTAAAAATGCTTCGTCTGCCGATCTGGAAAAATACGATAAAATAATTTTTGGTCTTTCAACTGTTGGAAAAGACACTTGGGATTCCGAGTATTCGACCAACGATTGGGGAAAATTCTTACCCGAAATTTCAAAGGTGGATTACAGCAATAAAACAGTAGCAGTTTTTGGCCTGGGCGATCATGTAACCTACGCACATGCTTTTGTTGATCACATTGGTTTGTTGGGTAAAGAGCTGATGAAAAATGATGCTGTTTTGGTTGGTCCTGTTGATACTGAAGGTTATGAGTTCGAAGAATCTGATGCAGTAGTTGATGGAAAGTTCATAGGTTTGCCGCTTGATGAAGACTTTGAGCCGGAAATGACCGACGAACGTGTTGCTGCGTGGATCGAACAAATTAAACCTGATTTTGGATTTTAAGAAATCATTGTAAACGTCATAAAAGCAAGTAGGAGTAGGTAATCTGTTCCTATTTTGTTTTATTACGAATGATATTTTACTTTGACTAAAGCTGAACTTATTAGTATGAACAATTCACCTCTCGACAAAAAACTTGTTGAAGAAAAGATAGCGCAATTGCGCATCCCCGACATTGGTAAAGCATCCATTCGCGAAATTGTTGCCTTGGTAAACCTGGTGGAAGAAGCCAGCGATTTTAAGTACGTGCGCATGGAAATGGGTGTGCCGGGATTACCTCCGGCCAAGGTTGGTGTTGAAGCCGAAAAAGATGCGCTCGATCGTGGCGTTTCAGCCATTTACCCAATGGTTGACGGAATAAAACCGCTGAAGCAAGAATCATCGAAATTCATTAAAAACTTTTTGAATGTAGATGTGGCACCCGAAGGATGTATTCCAACCACCGGATCGATGCAGGGAACTTACGCTGCGTTTATGGCAGCCGGAAACTGCGATAAAAAGAAAGACACCGTTTTGTTTATCGATCCGGGATTTCCGGTGCAGAAACAACAAATGATGGTGCTTGGCCAGAAATTTGAAACTTTTGATGTATTCAATTATCGCGGTGAAAAGCTTAAGGAAAAACTGGAATCGTTTCTTGCAAAAGGAAACATTAATTCCATTGTATATTCTAACCCGAACAACCCGGCCTGGATTTGTTTTAACGATGAGGAACTGAAAATTATTGGCGAATTGGCCAATAAATACGATGTGATTGTAATGGAAGACCTGGCGTATTTCGGTATGGATTTTCGTACTGATTTCTCAAAACCGGGTGAAGCACCCTATCCGCCGTCGGTCGCCAATTATACGGATAATTACGTGCTGTTTATCAGCAGCTCGAAAATATTTTCTTATGCCGGTCAGCGTATTGGTATAATGGCCATTTCCGATAAACTCTTTGGCCGCGATTATCCAGATCTGCAGGAACGTTTTAAAGGAACAACCTTTGGCGCTACCATTACTTTGCGCCTGTTGTATTCGCTTTCGTCGGGTACCAGCCATTCGGCACAGTGGGCACTGACTGCCATGTTTAAAGCGGCTAATAATGGAGAGTTCGATTTTGTGGAGGGGGTAAAAGCCTACGGCGAACGTGCCAAAGAAATGAAACGTCTTTTTATTGAAAACGGTTTCAAGGTGGTTTACGAAAACGACTTGGGCGTACCTATTGCCGACGGTTTCTATTTCACAATCGGTTATCCGGGAATGACCGGAAATGAGTTGGTTGCCAACTTACTTTTCTACGGAATCAGTGCCATTGCGCTCGATAATACCGGTAGTGACGAAGAAGGCATTCGAGCCTGTGTTTCGTTTGTATTACCAAATCAGTTTGGCGATCTGGAAGAACGATTAAAACTGTTTAATGAGAATTTTGGCAAATAGATAAATAATTCAGTGGGGAATTTCAATTAGTTCTGAAGTTGCCCACTGAATAGATTTTTTACTATGGACAGAAAAAAGATAATTTCACGATTTGAGCATACCCTGAGCCAGATTGAGACTTTCAATTTGAAGGAGCCTGTTGTGCTTAAAAAGGGAGAATTATTTATCGATTACGGCGAAAAGAACAAAAAGCTGGGTATTCTGCTTGATGGTCTGCTTTACGCTTCCTATCTGTCCGACAGTGGTACCGAATGGGTGTCGCGTTTTTTCTTTCCTCCCAACAACTTTATTGTAAGTAATCACCGTGGTTTTGTGCTGGGCAAAGATTCAACCGAGGCTATTCGCGCCTACGAAGACTCGCGCCTGATTTTTATTGAAAAGGATGAGTTTAAAACTTTGCTCGATGAGAACCATAAGTTTGAACGTACGGTGCGTATTCTTGCCGAAGAAAGTTACATCCAGGCAATGGATCGTATTCACTCGTTTCAATCGCTGAATGCCGAACAACGTATCCGTAAATTTTTTGTTGAATATCCTGAGCTGGCACAGAAGTTACAACGTCAGCATATTGCTTCATATCTCGGTATTCACCGAAACATTTTAACCCGGATTTTATATAAACTGTAGTTTTATTTTTTGCCTGATGTTGTATTCATTACCGGAAACGGTTTTGTTGCTTCGCCGGTATACAATGTAACATGCGGGAACGGAATCTCAATTCCTTCTGCATCAAAACGGGCTTTTATCTCCTGGAAAATTGAGTTTTTCACTTTCAGATAGTTTTGTTTTTCAAACCAAATTCCAAGAAGAATATCAATACCGCTGGAACCAAAGTCTTTAAAAACGATAAGCGGTGCTGGCTCGTCTAAACTTAGCGGATTAGCTTTTGCCACTTCTTCAAGTAAGGTTTTTACTCTTCCAAGATCTTCCTTGTACGCAACGCTAACGTTAAAATCAAGGCGTCGTATAGGGAAGCGCGTCACATTAATTAGTTCAGTAGAAATCAGGGTCTGATTTGGAATACGCAATAATTGGTTGTCAAAAGTTTTAATCTTTATGGAGAGCAAGTCAATGCTAAAAACAACACCGGCTTTATCACCAACTTTAATCACATCGCCAATCTCGAACGATTTTTCTCCAACCAGAAAAAAACCACTAACAATATTCCCGATACTGGTTTGCGATGCAACGCCAATTACCAACCCGATAACACCCGCTGCACCAAAGAATGGAGCCAGATTGATATTTAGCTGGGCAATAATGATGAATGCCAGCAATATAAATCCTGAATAGTAAATAAGTCGCTGGATGATCATTTTTCGCTGCTGCGACAAAGACCTGGGCAGTAGTTTTTTTACAATGAAAGCCAAAAAGTAGATCAGCGCAACTCCAACTACCAGGATGATTGCTGTCCACATTAATTTTTCGAAGTTTGCGGCATTAAAGTATTTCGAGAAGTCAAATTTCATTATTCCGAACGATAAATGTTTTTAATAAAATGAAAATTAATTTTTAGCAGGCTTTTACCTTCAGGATTTCTTGGTTTTGCAATAATCTCGTGGTTTTCGCCGTGTAAAGTTTTTGAAAAGCCATAATTTACTGAACTCAGAAGATTTGTGCCTTTGTACTCCAGTTTTACAAGACTGGTAATTATATACCCGTTAAACCTCAATAAGTTCATTTGATCAACTCTTAATATCAGGCGTTCAATTTCGAGGGGTGAATCGTTGTTGTTATGAATGTTAATGGGACAAACCGCATAGTTTTCATCCGAACCTATTTCCTTCAAATCAAGATACTGTTCCGAATCGAGCGCGTAAGCTGCTTCGCCATTAACAGGTTCTCCAAACCATGTATCTGAAATTCGTTGAAAAGGTATTTCTGTCAGCAGGTTTTCATCCAGCTTTTTTGCAGAATAGAGTTGTAGCATTAGCGGCACCTTCACATAAAAGGTTAGTCGCTGATGTGGGGATATAACGAGGCGACTTCCTTTCAGTACCATTGGTTTCGCAGGAAGGGCGGGAGCGAGAATTATTGTATTCGATTTTCCTGTGTGGAAGTAGGTTCCCGATGTAATTTCATCAATATTTACTTCCAAATTGTTATCGTCTTTTTCAAAAGCCTTTATAAACCAACCTTCTGTATGACGTTTAATCCCAAGCGTAAAATTTGCAAAATCAATCAGTTCTGAATTGCCCGGCTCCAATTGTTTTTTCCCGTAAATCGTTGTTTTCTCCATGCTTAAAATATGATAACTAAAATTACCAATTTTTCATATTTGATGATGCGTTAACTGAAAAAAATCCGGGAATTCCCGGATTCTTGTGTGTTACTTTCATATTGTTTTAATATAACTCTGAAAATATGCTTTTGTTTAGTAACCTTTCTAATTGAGGATAATCTGTTTGAATCTAAACAATTCTTCTGCCAAAAGGTGTTAAAGCCAGCGATGCCATTTTAAAATGCTGTTTAGCCCACGGAATTCCAATAATAGTAATGCCGAGTAGTAGACCAAAAAGTACGTGTGTTAGCATAATCCAAATTCCGCCGATGAATAACCAAATAATATTCATAATGGTTGACAGGCAGCCCGGCGCATAGTCCATGTATTCAATTTTTTGTCCGAAAGGCCAAAGTGCCAATACGCCCAGTTTAAACGATTGAATGCCAAACGGGATTCCAACTATTGTTATGCAAAGTGCCAGACCTGCAAGCATGTACTCTAAAAAGATGGCAAAACCACCGAATATTAACCAAATTAAGTTTCCTAAAATTTTCATTGTTTTCTAATTTTCAATAAATGTTGCTTTTTGTTTTAACGTATCAATAAAAGAAGCATCGATCCAATAAATATTTGAATTTCCGCTTTCGGGAGTATTATGCATTTTGTATAATGTTTTATAATCAAGATTGCCCGAAGCTAAGGCATTGGCTTTTGTACTCATAAAAAACATAAACTTACCATCGGGTGAAAAGCTTGCCGAATACTGAAAGGTGGTTGGACTATTAACCTTTTCACCCATATTTTGAGGTATACTCCAACCTTTTGTTTCATTAAAAAACGAAATGTAATAATCTGTTCCTCCATAAGAATCGGACATGCCAATGCTGGGAATGATCATAAAACTTTCGTCGGTAGCAATAGTTGTATTAAACCGGGCCCTTCCGCAGTTTATTTCTTCAGGCATAGGTATTGGTTTCTGGTAGGTGCCATTTTTGAATGTTGATTTGTAGATTGTATTTGCTCTTGTTGTCGGATCTTCACGTGTAAAATACAGGTTGCCATTGGCCGCCACAGTTGGAAAAAATTCAGGATCAGGTGAATTAATCACAGTGTCTAATTTGTATGGAGTGCCCCATTTGTCTTCACTACGATCGGCAACCCAAATATCGGTTATAAAGCGATTGTTCTCGTCAATTTCCTGTTCCATATTCGAAACAAAAAACAACTTTTTGCCATCAGGAGATATGCAGGGTTCGATATAAATGTAGCGAGAATCACGGGCAAAGGAGACTACCTCGGGTTTGGTCCACCCGTTTTCAGTGTTTTTACAGTATAGAATAGTAGCGTATCTCGAGTTTCCAATGTTTTTACAAAAGTATACCTCATTTCCATCGGGAGTGAAAGTAATATCACGGGTAGCTATACCATCGTTTACAAATCCTGGTGCAAAAAGCTGAGGTTCGTTTCCCGGTAAATTCTCACCGAGATAAGGTCCGGTAACCGGTTTATTTGTATTACTGCAGGAAGCTACAATAATTGCCAGTAAAAATAGTAGTGAAATTTTCATATGAGTTTATTTAAATAATAAGAGAAATAGAAGAGCAAGAAACGCGACTATGCCAATAAGCAATAACAACAATTTTTTGATACTTTCGTTTCTTGATTCTGTATCCTGAATGGTCAGTTTTTTTTCGGACAATTCTTTCTTTTTAAAACTCTCGCCAAGTGCCACACCAATCGATATTCCTATGGCAGCTCCCAAAGCAATTCCTAACCCAATATTATCGAGGGCAACGCCAAGAGCAATTCCTGGCCCCATTCCAATGGCATAACCAATGGCAATTCCACGTGCCATGGCTTTTGAAGCCAACTGATTATTTGCGCTATACATTCCTGCTTTATTTTGTTTAATAAGTATAATAACCAACACAGATAAAAGTAAAATGCCAATGGCCAGCCCTGCAAAGAGTAATGTTGAGTTCATTGTTTTCTTTTATTTGTGTATCAAATCAAAACTAAATTACTTATTTCATCCGTTTTTCTCCCTTGCGAAAAAGGTAAAACACCGATAATTACAGACGAGCGTTAACTATTCGCGATTGAACAGGAGTTATTTTTAGCGGTTGGCAAATACTTTTTACTTTTAAGCTTTAGAATTGAAAGCAAAATTATGATTGAACAGAAAGAAATAACACTTCCGGCATTTAGGCGCGGATACCATTTAATTACCCGTTTAATTGAAGAACATTTGCCTGACTTACCAGAGAAAGGATTGTTGCATATTTTGGTAAAACACACTTCGGCCGGAATTACGCTGAATGAAAATGCAGACCCGACCGTGCGTACCGACTTTGAGAATTTCATCAATAAAATGATTCCGGAAAATGATCCGGTTTATGTGCATACCTACGAAGGAGCTGACGACATGCCGGCGCATTTGAAATCGTCGGTAATTGGAGCTGAAATAACCATTCCCATTACCCGACATCGCTTAAATTTAGGTACCTGGCAAGGAATTTATTTTGGCGAATTTCGTGATTATGGAGGTTCAAGACGTATCGTCCTAACCGTTTACAGCTAATGTTATTTTCGATTATAAATGATGGTGATTTTTTTACACTTTTATTATAAATTTACTTTGTAATTAAATTTATGATTTATGAAAATTTCCGTTGACAACTATTCTGAAGAAGAATTACAGGAAGAGGGAGTTTTTGAATGGCCTGTTCGTAAACTCGATGAAGAAAAAATTGATTGGTATTATGAGCAAACAGAGTTGTGTTATATCATAGAAGGTGAGGCGGTAATTACAACTGAATTTGAGCCAATAACAGTAAGAGCAGGAGATTTCGTTACCTTTCCGAAAGGGCTTGAGTGTGTTTGGGATGTAGAGTCCGAAATAAAAATGCACTATTCCTGTGAATAATCATAGTTGCTTTTTAAATATTTTACAAAGTTTGCAGCAGAGCTAACTATTGATTTAAAACCTATGCGAAAGATTTTATATTTAGTGGTGACAGTTCTTTTGTCACTTGGTGCAAACTCTCAGGAAATTAAGAAAGAAGTTCAAAAAAGAATGCAGTGGTTTGGCGATGCTAAACTGGGCATTTTTATTCACTGGGGAATTTATTCGGTAAATGGAATTGACGAGAGTTGGTCGTTTTTTAACGACTACATTTCGTACGACGATTACATGAATCAACTAGCTGGATTCACTGCAGATAAATATGATCCCGAAAAGTGGGCTGAATTGATTGCGGAAAGTGGAGCGAAATATGCCGTTCTTACAACCAAACATCATGATGGGGTGGCACTTTGGGATACCAAATGCAGCGATTTAAATGTGGTGGACCAAACACCGGCCGGTAAAGATTTGGTGGCGCCTTTTGTGAAAGCACTTCGCAAAAACGATTTAAAAGTTGGTTTGTATTACTCTTTGCTCGACTGGTCGCATCCTGATTATCCGAATAAAACCCGCAAAATAAAACGTTACGACAATGACTCGCTTCGCTGGGCTAAATTTGTTGACTTTAATTTTTGCCAGCTGGAAGAATTATCGATACAATATAAACCCGATTTGTATTGGTTTGACGGCGATTGGGAACAATCAGCCGAAAAATGGAAAGCAAAAGAGTTGAGCGAGTCGCTACGGAAATGGAATAAAAATGTCATCCTGAACAGCCGTATTCAGGGCTATGGCGATTATGCCACACCGGAGCAGGGATTACCGGTAACACGTCCTGATGAGCCATATTGGGAATTATGTATGACCATGAATGACAGCTGGGGATATCAGCACAACGACCACAATTATAAAACACCGAACCAGGTTATTCGTATTTTGGTGGATTGTATAAATAAAGGCGGAAATCTACTGCTGGATATCGGCCCAAAACCTGACGGAACAATTCCTGAAGAACAGGTGGAGATTTTAAAAGAACTGGGCCGCTGGACAAACAAGCACGCAGAAGCCATTTATGGCACGCAGGCCGGAATTCCATACGAACATTATTATGGACCAACTGCGCTGAATAAAACCGGAGATATTCTATACTTATTTGTGCCGCACAAACCAAATGGTTCGCTGGTGCTGAAAGGGATTAAAAATAAGATCAACCGGATGTGGGTTGTTGGCAATGGTACTAAATTGAACTGGGATGTAAAAATGAAACAATACTGGAGTGCTGTTCCGGGAATTGTTTATATTGACGTTCCGGAAAAGGTACTGGATGAGCAGGTTACGGTAATTGCTGTTCTCCTCGATGGGAAAGTTGATCTTTACCGCGAGCAGGGACAAGTGATTGAAAGTAACTAGAAAGCTTTAGCTAATTGTAAGAATATCGCCGTCTTTTTGTACGTTGTACTTTTTCAAATTGGTGGCTGCCGGCCCGTTTAACACCGTGCCACTTGTAGAAAAACGCGAAGAGTGGCAAGGGCAAAGCACATCGCCATTTGAATGACTATAAGCCACTGTGCAACCTTCGTGTGTGCATACTTTCGAAAGAGCAAGGTAAGTATTGTCTCCGGTTCTGAAGATCATTATGTCTCCTTCGTAAACATAACCACCTACTGTTCCCAGGTCTTCGTATGTCGAACTGGTGAGATCAATGGTTAAATCGTTGTTCGGTTCATTTGGATCTTCTGGTACAAAATCGTCATCGCTGCTTGAGCAGGCACTTAAAATTACAGGAGCGGTCAACAGAATACTACCTCCGTAGGCAAACTTTTTGATGAATTCTAGTCTTTCCATAATCGTTTTATTGGATATATGAAATTATAAACACCAAAAAGTATTTTATTGTTCAGGGCTGAGGGATGCGGGAATTCGTGAGGTCACATACTTTTACGATTTCCCCGGTGTGCAAATACCACAAGTAGCCCCTTACTTTTGAAAAACCGGTGGTTTGCAGAACTTTAGAATACTCTTTTACCTGGTACAGGTACTTGTTTTGTCGTTCGCCGGTTTTGTAGTCGACAACAATTGCTTCGTCGCCCGAGAACATTATCCGGTCGGGGCGTAGCAGTTTGTCAGAAGTCAGCAGGTCGCGTTCATTCAATACTTCGTAGCTGCCATCAAACCACTTTTTAACTTCCGGTAGTTGAAGGTTGTTCTGTAAACTTGACTGAATTTCATCAAACTCTGCTTTCGATACTTTGCCATCGTGTAGTGCCTGTAAACAAGCATCGTTCGCATCGTCGGCCAGAACAATTTCGGATAAAATATCGTGAATGATTTTACCTGTATTTTTTACCGAGTGATGTTGTTCATCCTCAATTAAAAAATCATCGCCGTTCAATCGTAAACTTATCTTTTCCGAAATGTCGTTAAAGTTGTATTGTTTGATAAGAATAGCTTTCTGATCGTCGTCATCCTGTGACTGCAGGTCAATTTTGCCAAATTGAAAACAATCCTGTTCTTCGTTAAAACAGTCGGAAAATTCCTCCTGTTTACTTTGGTTCGCCAGTGCTTTGTGCAATAAATAATGAATGGGTTTGCCCGAGCCTGAATTATTCTTGCTTTCTTTTGGCATAGGGCAGTTAGCAATCAATACCGATTCGGCACGCGTAAAAGCCACATAAACCAGGTTTAGCGTATCGATGTAATAATTCATCTTTTCCTCGAAATACATGGGCGCAAATTCCGATGTTTCCATGTGTTTACCGGCCTGAATAGGTAGCAGTGGAAATTTGTTAAACGGTTCGGATTGTGGTTTGCACCAAAGCAGTGGTGCCGTTGTTCCGCTCCAGCTTGTTTTCCAGTCGAGGTAGGGAAGAAGCACCGCTTTAAATTCCAGCCCTTTTGATTTGTGCACGGTCATTAACCGTATGGAGCTTACTTCTTCGTTTACATTTACCGATGTGCTACTGCCTTTTTCATTCCACCAGTAGAACAGGTTTGACAGGTCGTTTGATAAGGATATTTTTAATTCGCCGGCTTTGTCGATCAGTGTTTGCAGAAACGGCAATTCCGACTCGAAATTGAACAAGCCAAACAGCGAACAAATATGTGTGATGGTTTCATCCAATGAGGTCAGTAAAACCTTACGTTTTACCTGTTCGAGTTTGCCAGCTAATTCGGCTTCAAATTCATCATCAAAACCGGGTTGGAGATGCCAGTCGGAGTAATCGTTAAAATCAAGCAGACTTTGTCCGTTGTTGGACTGAACAGGTACGCCCATGGTTTTTAAACCGGGTTTTAGCCAGCTTTGCCACAAGTGCAATAAAGTAGCCTGCGTAATTTTATTCTCCGGATCGATAAGCAGTTCGATGGTATTAATCACAACCAAAACAGCTTTTGAGGCATGTAAAAACAACGACTCGTTTGACAGCACCGAAAGGTTATACTTTTTATTCTCCGGGAGTTTGGCAGCCGCCAAAAAGGCTTCGATAATCGGTCCGCCCTCTTTGTTTTTACGAATTAAAATGGCAATGTCCTTCGCTTTAATTCCCTGGTCCTGCAAATATTTTACCTGCTCAACCAATTGTTCTGTGGCGGATTCTTCAAAATCATCTTCCGGAAGGAAATTGATTTGTGTTAGACCGGTCGCTTCACTTTTTGTTTTTCCGGCTTCCTGTTGGTACGACGAGTATATATGATCAAACTTCTGAATGTAGGCCTCCCGGTTTTCAAGCGATCCGATCAGGTAGTCTTCAAAAGCTGTTTTAAGTTCGTCAAAAATGGCATTGTTAAAAGCGATGATGTTTTTATCGCTCCGCCAGTTTTTTTCAAGGGTAAAATCCTGTTTTTGTTCCGGCGAAAACTGGGCATCCAACTGTTCGGCCAAAATGCTCCAGTCGCTGTTGCGCCAGCGGTAAATCGATTGTTTTACGTCGCCAACAATAAGGTTGGCATTTCCTTCAGCCAGCGAGTTTTCAAGCAGTGGCCTAAAGTTCTTCCACTGTAAACCTGAGGTGTCCTGAAACTCATCGAGCATGAAATGTTTGTAGTAGTTGCCAATTTTTTCGTATACAAAAGGTGAATCGCTTTGCCCGATAATTTTGCTCAGCAACAGGTTGGAGTCGGAAAGTTGCAAGGCTCCTTTTTCCTGTTGAATTTTTTGAATTTCTACTTTTAGATCGGTTAAAATTCCGAGCATGCGAAGCTGACTGAGAGCGGCAAGAGCGGTGTTGTATCTTGTCCAGTTTGTATCGAAATATTGTACAATATCAATTAACATTGGCTGCAGACGGGTTTCGGCAGCTGACAGAATTTCATCGCGACGTTTGCTGCTTTTCGAACTCCATTTTTCAATATCTTCAGCACAATTGCGAACTGTTTGTGTGAAGTTGGGAAGAAGGCCATTGGAGAGCTTAACAAAAAAGCTGCCGATACTTCTGTTTGCACCGCCTGAAAAATCTGCCGGTCCAAGAGTTAATGCTTCCATGGCTGCCACAGCATTTTCACCTTTTGACTTTAGCGTGCTTTCAAAATGTCTTTTTATCTGGCGCAACTCTTTACCAAATTCATTCAGGTTTTCGCGGTTATAAACCGATTCTCCTTCATCAGGGAAAAACACCTGGAACGATTCTTTAAACAACTCTCTTCCCAGGTTTTGTATGTCGTCGTCGATGCGTTGGCTACGGTTGGCTTCAATCTTTTCTTTACTGAATTCGCGCAACCATTTTAGCAGGTCTTTATCATCGTTAATTCGTGCCAGCAAACGGTCGGAAGCTTCCTGTAAAAGAATATCGTTATCCAGTTCAACCGTAAAATTGGGCGAAATTCCCAACTCGCGGTTAAAGGCTTTTATTACTTTTTGCGTAAACGAATCGATGGTGTTGATGGAGAAGCGATTGTAGTCGTGCAAAATATTTTTGAGCACTTCTTTGGCGCGTTGCCGGATAAATTGCTCGGTGTAATTATTGTCCTTTTGCAGTGGTTCTATGTAGGGTGAGTCTTTCTCGATGGCCAGCAAATGCAGTTGCTCCAATATCCTGCTTTTCATTTCGTTGGTGGCCTTGTTGGTAAAAGTTACTGCCAGAATGTGTTTGTAATTATATGGATTGCTCAGAATAATTTTCAGGTACTCAACAACCAGTTGAAATGTTTTTCCCGATCCGGCAGAAGCTTTGTAAACAGTAAGCATGAAAGCGATTTGAGTTTAAAGTTCAGTGTTAAAGATAAGCTTTTGCTTGGAGGAAGCAAGATTAAAATCCAATGGGTGGTCCCTGTCGGTTTTGCTGGATACTGATGCTGGTTTCGATTTTAAATTTCTTCGAAACCTTGTATTGCATAAACATGGTTGAACCGTAGGCATCAAAATAGCTCGAATTCTGGTTTGGGAATGGTGCCGTATTAATTAAGTTGGCACCGTAACTGTACCCGCCAATTACAAATTTGTCGCCCAATTCGAAGGCGGCAGAACTCAACATTTCAGCATTGTAATAATAAGGTGAAACGATATCAGAACCGTGAAATGATAAACTGGTATAATTAAGGTTAGGAAATGCTGCCAGCGCCAAAGTGTAACGACTTTGGTAAAACTGATTCATATTAAATTCCGGCAACTGCAGCCCCTCCATCAGGTAAGCATCATTTATTCCCCCGTTGATCAGGTTGTAATATTCAAGCTGCCGTTGCATCAGTACTTCGCTCGAATCTACTTCACCAAAATCCATTTGAAGACCTTGCTGTGCAAATGATTGAACACCAATGGATAATAGAAATATGATGAAAAATGATCGCATAATTTTCTTTTAGTTGCAATACAAAATTACCACATTTTGTAGGGGTATCAAAAAAGTGAGGTTAAAAAGCGTTAACCATAAATTAATTGATGGCGCTCTTTTATTTCCTGGTAAAGATTGTCGCTAATGTTATAAAGTGGTAAACGCAACAGGTTTTCAATTGTACCCTGAATATTCATTAAGGCTTTAATCCCGCCCGGATTGCCTTCACGGAACAGCAGCTGGAACATTTCAATTAATTCGAAATGAATTTTTCTTGCACCGTCAAAATCATTGGCAAGTGCCAGGTGCATCATTTTGCTGATTTTCTCGGGATAAGCATTGGCCGCAACCGAGATTACACCTTGTCCGCCAATGGCAGCAATGGTAATGGCCAACAGGTCATCTCCAGAAATCACTGTAAAATCATCAGAGGTGTATTTGCCGATTTTAGTCATTTGCGAGTGCTCGCCCGATGCTTCTTTAACGGCTACAATTTTATCCGATGCTTCTGCCAATCGTCCAACAGTAGTTGCTTCAAGGTTTATACCGGTGCGCGATGGCACATTATAAAGAATAATGGGTACCGGGCTGGCTTTTGCAATCTCCAGGTAGTGGCGGTACATACCTTCCTGCGAAGGTTTATTATAATAGGGAGTAACAACCAGAATTCCGTCGATACCTTCAAAGTTAAACTTGTCGATCTGATTGCACATGGTGCGGGTGTCGTTTCCCCCCATTCCAACAACAACCGGTAAACCATCTGCTTTTTCTTTAACCAATTCAACCACATGTGCTTTTTCATCGTTGCTAAGTGTGGCAGTTTCGGCAGTGGTTCCAAGGGCTACCAAGTAGTCCATGTCCCCTTTAACCTGGTTTTCAATTATTGTTTCAAGTGCTTTATAATCAACCTGATCGTTTGTTGTAAATGGTGTAATTAGCGCAACCCCGGCGCCTTTGAAATATCGACTCATGAATCTTTATTGTTATTTAGCTGCGCAAGATAGAAAATTTGTTGCTCGGCCAGAAACATTACATCCTGATTTTTGCCAATCTTAATATTCAAATCGAAGTATGAATTATCCGATTCCGAACTGCCAATTTTAAATTTAGCCTGCGATAGGGCTGTGATGTAATCAACCGCATAATTCTTTTCGGCAGCCAGGCATAGCAGCAAATCGAGATTTGTTTCAAGAAAATCACTTACTTTTTCTGGTTTAGGAATTCCCCACCAGTTAAGATCGTTTACACTCAGCGAATTTGCTTCAGCAGCCGGATTCGAGTCGGTATCGAAAATGCAGTAATCGCGAAAAATAGCTCCATGTTGATTAAAGTAATTGCGGAGGTATTGTACCGCCGGTTTTTCCGATGGTTGCCAGATAACGCCAACTTTCGAATGCAACGATAGCTTTGGTATAATTGGAGTACGTTTTTGTTGCGAAATCAATTTCCGAAGTTTTCTGTAGGCAAATTTTTCTTTAAATCCCATGCTGCTATTTCTTATTTTTTTTCTTCTTTTTTGGATTGCAGGTTTTGCAAAAATCGCCCAGGTTTTCCAGTTCTTCCAGCGACCATTTCATCCACTTAGCGATTTCCGAATCGAGTGTGCCGTTAAACGTATCGCTTTCCACTTGAGAAAGTAATTTTGCATGATCGGCATAAACCTGCTCATGAAGCTCCGACAGACGATTGGTTAGCACCTTTTTGCGCTCTTCAAAAAACTTTTTGCGGAGATTTCGGGCCTGAATTTCGTATAGGTTAAAAATCAGTTGCTGGTAACGCAATAAACGCGCTGTCGCTTCCTCGGTTCCGTCGTCGATATACGAAGCATCTTTTTGAAATTTGCACGATACATTTTCATTCAGGTTACGGTTCATTACCAGGTTTAAACCACCTGTTTCGTATTCAACGGAAAAACTCCCGGAAGCCGTTTGCATTTGCCCGCTGTTGGGAGCTTCGGCCTGAAAATCGCTTTTTTGAAGTTGATAGTCGGCCGACCACTCAATAATATTTTGAGCACTGGCGGCAATTGATAAAAAGAAAGTTATCGATAAAAGAAAAATTGTTTTTGTCATATTAAAACCGGCGTATTTAGCTTCAAATGTAATTTTTTGCGTCATTATTTTCTACAAACTATTCGATCATTTTTAGGAAATCGTCCTCGCTGATCATCGGAATGCCCAGCTTTTCAACTTTCTGGAGTTTGCTCGGCCCAACGTTACTTCCGGCTAGCATGTAACTGGTTTTTTTCGAAATGGAGCCTACATTCTTCCCTCCGTTTTGCTCGATGAGTTTTTTCAGCTCATCGCGCGAATGTTGCTCAAAAGTACCTGAGATAACAATGCTCAATCCTTCCAGCTTATTGGTTTGCCCCTCCAGCTGGTCTTCGCTGATGGCGAATTGAAGACCATATTCTTTTAGGTGTTGAATAAACTGCAGATGTTCTTCGTTCGAAAACCAATCCACAACACTTTCTGCAATGCGGTCGCCAATTTCATCAATTTCTACCAGCTGTTCTTTGGTTTGCTGCTGAATATTTTCGATGGTGTGTAACTTTTTTACCAGTGTTTTTGCCACTGTTTCTCCAACAAAACGAATTCCCAGCGCAAAAAGTACCCGCTCGAAAGGAACTTGTTTTGAAGCTTCAAGCCCATCCAAAATCCGTTGGGCCGATTTATCCGCCATACGTTCAAGGTTTAGCAGCTGATCTTTTGTTAGTTGGTAGAGTTGCGTAATGTTTTTAGCCAGCCCTTCGTTGTAAAGCAGTTCGATTGTTTCCTGCCCTATGCCATCAATATCCATTGCTTTCCGGCTGACAAAATGCTCCATTTTGCCTTTTATCTGCGGAGGACAAGCATCTTCATTCGGGCAATAATGTGCGGCTTCACCTTCTTTTCTGATCAGCTTTGTTCCGCACTCAGGGCATGATTCAATAAACTGTACCGGCTGAAACATCGGATGTCGTTTTGCTGGATCAACACCTGTGATTTTCGGAATGATCTCACCACCTTTTTCCACAAAAACAGTGTCGTCGATGTGTAAATCCAGGTTGTTGATAATATCAGCATTGTGCAGCGACGCACGTTTTACAATGGTTCCGGCAATAAGCACCGGCTCGAGATTGGCAACCGGAGTAACCGCTCCTGTTCGTCCTACCTGGTACGAAACTGATTTTAAAATGGTGGCAACACTTTCGGCTTTAAATTTATAGGCAATAGCCCAACGTGGCGACTTTGCTGTAAAACCAAGATTGTTTTGCAGACGTCGCGAGTTTACTTTTATCACAATTCCGTCGGTAGCAACGGGCAGGTTAAAACGCTCGGTATCCCACTTGTCGATAAAAGCGAAAACTTCATCAATATTTTTGCAAAGCTGAGTATGTTCTGAAATTTTAAATCCCCATTCGCGTGCTTTTTGCAGGCTTTCGTAATGGCCGTCTTCCGGCAGATTTTCGCCAAGCACGTAATATAAATAAGCATCCAGTTTTCGTGAAGCTACAATCGATGAGTTTTTCATTTTCAGTGTTCCTGCTGCAGTATTTCGTGGATTAGCCAGCAATGGTTCGCCGGCTTTTTCCAACTCCGCATTCAGGTTGTTGAATACATCGAAAGGCATTAAAATCTCGCCACGAATCTCAAAACTTTCAGGATAATCGTTTCCGCGTAATTTTAAAGGTACCGATTGAATGGTGCGTACATTGGCCGTTACATCGTCCCCTTTTACACCGTCGCCACGGGTTACGGCGCGCACGAGTTCGCCATTTTCGTAAGTCAAACTAATCGATGAACCATCAAACTTCAACTCGCACACATACTCAAAATCGTCGGTGCCTATAATCTTCTGAATGCGGCTGTCGAAATCCTTTATCTCGTCTTGTGAGTAAGCATTCGACAACGACAACATACCATATTTGTGTGTAACCTGCTTAAAATCTGAACTTAAATCACTTCCAACGCGCTGTGTTGGCGAGTTCGGGTCGTTAATATTGTATTGTTTTTCAAGGCGCTCCAACTCTTTTAATTTCATGTCGAAATCAAAATCGCTGATAGACGGTTGCGCTAAAACGTAGTATTTATAGTTGTGTTCGGCCAGCTCGGCCTGCAAATCTTTAATTCGTTGGATATCCTGTTCGCTGCTCATTTGTGCACTAATTATAAATGTTTCAAGATGATTTTTCAAAGATAATTTGTTGGACGAAACAAGCATAAATTTTTATGCGCCAAATTTACAAACAGGGCGATTAAACAATTTCGTATGTAAATACCTTTAGTATTAAAAGGAGATAGAATTATGGCATTTACACTCGAAATTGGAAAAAAAGCAATTGGTTTTGATCTTCCGGCAACCGACGGAAACAGCTATTCATTGGAAAGTTTTAAGGACTCGAAATATTTGGTGGTATTTTTTACCTGTAACCATTGTCCTTATGTGATAAACAGTGATGAAGTTACCCGAAAAACAGCTGAGCGATTCAAACCGCTTGGCGTTGAGTTTGTCGGAATAAACTCGAACAGCAAGCATACTTACGAAGAGGATGATTTTGACCACATGGTGGAACGGATGAAGGAACATCAATTTCCGTGGACGTATTTGTACGACGAATCGCAGGAAATTGCACTGGCGTATGGTGCGCTGCGAACTCCACATTTTTATGTGTTTAACGAAAACCGCGAACTCGTTTACACCGGAAGGGGAGTTGATAGTCCGCGCGATCCTTCAAAAATAACCGTGAACGATCTGGCTAATGCGCTCGAAGAGTTAACGCATGGAAAAGCTATTTCAGTTCCGGTAACTAACCCGATTGGCTGCAACGTAAAATGGGAAGGTAAACACAAACACTGGATGCCGGCTGATGCATGTGATTTGGTTTGGTGACGTGAGTTACTAGTTACTAGTTGCGAGTTACAAGTTTTCAGTCGCAGATTACCATTTAACAATTTTGCAATTCAACAATTTCCTCGAGTCTCAAAATCAATCTTTCTTAAAAGCTTGTTAATAACTCCCTTTTTCATCGCACGTCATTCCTTGTATATTTGCATCACTTATGATTGTTTGTATTGCAGAGAAACCAAGTGTTGCCAAAGAAATTGCCCAGGTAATTGGGGCAGGATCGCGAAGAGATGGTTATTACGAAGGAAACGGTTACCAGGTAACGTGGACCTTTGGCCACTTTTGTACGCTTTGGCCGCCAGAGGATTACGACTCCAAATGGAAACGCTGGGACCTGCAAACACTGCCCATGCTACCCAAGCGCTTTGAAACCAAGGTAATGACAGGCGACAGCGGCGTGACCAAACAATTCAATACCATTAAAAGCTTACTGGATAAGGCCGAACAGGTGATCAATTGTGGTGATGCTGGTCAGGAAGGAGAGCTTATTCAACGCTGGGTGATGAAAGAAGCCGGTTATAAAGGCGAGGTGAAACGTTTGTGGATATCATCGCTGACTAACGAGGCCATAAAAACCGGTTTCCAGAAGCTGGAACCTGCCGAAAAGTTTGATCATTTGTATTATGCGGGTAGTTCACGCGCCATTGGCGACTGGCTGCTGGGAATGAATGCCACACGTTTGTACACGCTGAAATATGGTGGTTACAAACAGGTTTTGTCCATCGGGCGGGTGCAAACACCAACGCTGGCGATGTTGGTAACGCGCCATTACGAAATCGAGAATTTTAAACCCGAACCTTATTGGGAGCTGCAAACCACCTATCGCGAAACGGTTTTTAGCAATACCGAAGGAAAGTTTTTCAAAAAAGAAGATGGTGAAAAACTGTTGAACCAGGTTTTGGATAAGGACTTGTTTATTACCGATGTTGAAAAGAAAGACGGAAAGGAATATGCGCCTAAACTTTTCGACCTCACCAGTTTACAGGTTTATTGTAATACTCGTTTTGGACTGACGGCGGATGAAACCTTAAAAACCGTGCAGCGTTTGTACGAAATGAAAGTGGTTACCTATCCGCGTGTTGATACCACTTTTTTGCCTAACGATCAGTATTCAAAAATTCCGGGAATTTTAAAGGGCTTGAGAACTTATAGCGAGCTTGCACAGCCTTTGTTGGAGAAAAAAATCCGTAAATCGACAAAAGTTTTTAACGATAAAAAGGTTACCGATCACCATGCTATTATTCCAACAGGCGAAGAGAAGTTGCTTGGCGGTAACGAGAAAAAGGTTTACGATGCCATTGCACGACGTTTTCTGGCCGCGTTTTACCCCGATTGTAAAGTGGCCAAAACGCAGGTAAAGGCCGAAGTTGATACGGTGCAATTTGTAGCCACCGGAAAACAAATTCTGCAACCGGGCTGGCGTGTGGTTTTTCAGGATGAGAATTCGAAAAGCGGTGACGGCGACACCATTTTACCCGCATTCGAAAAAGGAGAGCATGGTCCGCACGAACCGTCGTTTACCGAGAAAGAAACAAAACCGCCGCGTTATTACACCGAAGCATCTTTACTTCGCGCCATGGAAACTGCCGGAAAAAATGTGGACGACGATGAACTGCGCGATCTAATGAAAGCCAATGGTATTGGCCGACCATCGACACGTGCTGCTATAATCGAAACCTTGTTCCGGCGCAAATATATCGAGCGACAGAAAAAGCAGATTCACCCAACAAAAATGGGAATTCAGCTGATTGATACCATACAGAACGAGCTACTAAAATCGGCAGAGCTTACCGGGCAATGGGAAAAGCGACTGCGCGAAATTGAGCAGGGAGAATACAGCGCCTCGAAGTTTATTTACGACATGAAACGTATGGTCTACGATCTGGTAGTTGAAGTGATGCGCGATCGTAGTTCGGTAAAACTGGCTGCACCGGAATCGGGAAAAAAGGCAAAAGGCAAAAGGCAAAAGGCAAAAGGGCAAAAGTCGGTTAATGCTGGCGACAGTGAAATGACTTGCCCGAAATGTTCGGAAGGAAAGGTGCTGAAAGGGAAAAATGCTTATGGATGCAACCGTTGGAAAGAAGGGTGCGATTTCAGACTGCCGTTTGTGTTTATGGAGAAAAAGCTCACCGACAAACAGGTGGAGCGTTTGCTAAAAAAAGGAGCTACCACAAAACTCAAAGGCTTTAAAATGGGCGATAAAAAGGTTGAAGGTATTTTGCAGCTCACCTCGGATTGTAATGTGGAGTTTGTGGATAAATCTCTGGCTGAAAAGAAAGCTGTGGATTCAACGCCAAAATGCCCAAAATGTGGCGGAACAATAATAAAAGGCAAAACGGCCTATGGTTGCAGCAACTGGAAAGAGGGCTGTGATTTTAAATTCACCTTCGATGCCATTCGCGAAAAAGCTGCCGGACGCAAATTAACAAAAGAATTGGTGCTGGAAATTATTAGCACCTAAGCTTCCTGTGAGTAAATCTGATATAGAATATTGAAGGTTAATACTTGCTTATTCTCCTTTTAAGTAGTAAGCGGAATTTTTAGAATAATTGTTATTGTTTACTGATAAAGGCATCAGTAAACTTGAAGTAAACAATGGGTGTTTTGCTCAAATTTTGTGGATATGAGGCGCTATTGGAGGTTTGTTATCTTTAGAATCATATATTTGTTTTTGAGGATAATACAAACCATTAAGCGATGAAAAAGATTTTAGTTGTCGACGATAAATCGTCGATTAGCAAGCTAATCGTACAGTTTCTTAGTACCAATTATGAAGTTGAAACCAAAGAGGACGGACTTCAGGCTTTAAGTTGGCTGCAGGAAGGAAACATTCCCGATTTAATTTTAACAGATTTACAAATGCCTAACCTCGACGGATTTGAGCTAATTGAGCATGTTCGGTCGAGTGGCTATTTCAAAGATGTTCCTATAATTGTGTTAAGCAGTTTGGACAGTAGCAACGACCGGATTAAATGCTTAAAAATGGGTGCCGAAGATTACCTGGTAAAACCATTTAATCCCGAGGAGCTAATTATCCGAATCGACCGTATTCTTAAACGCTAAAGCTTGATGTTATGGCTAATAAACATAATCGAAAGCTAAGCGTTTTATACATTGGGTCAGACCAGGGAATTGTTAGTGGATTTCAGGAAAAACAAAATCTGCTTAAATTGAATCACCACTCAAATGCTTTATCTGCAATTAACTGGTTAAAAGAAGGAAATTCGTGCGATGGGGTAGTTTGCGACAAAGAACTGCCCGGACGTAATGGCATTGATTTTCATGATACTTTTATTGCCGAAGTTGATCAGAACAACAAAATTCCGTACCTGGTAATTTCAGATGAAAAGAATGCTGAAGATGTTCAGTTGGCTTTTAAAAAGAAAGTAGATGATGTTTTTCATCAACCGGTGAATACTGATGACCTGTTTAAGCGGATAAAAACCCTTACGGTTTTAAAACCACGAATGTCGTTGGTGCAGAGAGAGAAGAATGATCCGGAGACAACGATTTATAAAACACCATTTTTTAAACGTACTTTCGATATTGTATTTTCAGGACTGGCACTACTGTGCCTGTCGCCCCTGTTGTTGATTTTTGTAATTGCCATTCGTGTAGAGTCGAAAGGAATGGTTTACTACATCTCGAAAAGGGTAGGAACCGGATACCGCATTTTTAATTTCCTAAAATTGCGGTCGATGTATCCTGATGCTGATAAACGATTGAAAGAATTTCAGCATTTGAATCAATATCAAAACCACGAAGAAGAGTCGAATGACGAGACGGAGCAGGAAATTAACGCGCAACAGGAAAGTGTTACCGGAAACGGCACCATACTTTTTGGTGATGATGTTGAAGTTGATGAAGCCGCTCATATTCTGGAGAAAAAGCAACAGCAGGAAAGTGCATTTGTGAAATTTGAAAATGATCCGCGAATAACAAAAGTTGGGCATATCATCCGAAAATTGAGTATTGATGAACTGCCGCAATTAATAAATGTGCTAAAAGGCGATATGTCGATTGTAGGAAACCGGCCACTGCCTTTATACGAAGCTGAGTTGCTAACAACAGACGACTGGACCGACCGCTTTAACGGACCGGCAGGAATTACCGGTTTGTGGCAGGTTGAAGCCAGGGGAAAAACATCTAAAATGTCGCCCGAAGAACGTAAGCAGCTAGATAACACGTATGCCGAAATTGCCAATAGTCGCTTTTCGTTTTGGAAAGACATTTGGATTATAATCAGAACTTTTAAAGCTGTTTTTCAGAAAGAGAATGTATAAGTAAATGAATATCAGGTTAAAAATAAAACTGATTTCCCTATTGCTAATAGGAGTAGTGGCTGTTTTGAAAGCACAAACCTACGATGAGTTGCTGGCAAAAACGGCTGAAGGAACAGATATTTCAGAGAAACTGCCGCCATTGCATGAACTGCAAAGGTTAGCCATTGAAAATTCGCCAATATTTAAACTACTTGACGCTGATGTAGAAATTGGAGCCTACAAAGTTAAAGAGGAAAAACGCGAGTGGATGCAATCGTTGGGAGTTGAAGGAGGTGCCCGATATGGCTTATTCGATAATCTTATCATTTCGCAAGACCTGGGATTGGTAGAAAGTAACACGCAAACAACCGAGCAAACCCGTTATTACTTCGGTGGATTTCTTAAGATTCCGTTATCGGCAATATTTGATGACAGCAATGTAAGAACCGCCAAAGCCGAAAACGAAAAGTTAAAGTATCAGCGCGAGGCACGTATTCAGGAATTGAGGCAGCTAATAATTGTCAGGTATTACAATGTTATTCGCGAATTCAGGGGCATAATCATAAAAACAAATGCCGTTGAAAATTACAGGGTGCAACGAATACGTGCCGAAGAAGACTTTTTAAACGGTAAAATTACAATCGACGAATATGCGCGTTTAGAAGACATGCTTACAAAAGCGGTTTTATCGCTTGAAGAAACAAAACTCGATTTTACCTCTGCTTTTCAGATATTAGAAGAAACTGTTGGTGTACCAATTAAATTAAAGGAATAAATTGAATTTACTCTATTTCATACGGTTGTTACTGAGGCATATTGTCCTGCTGATTTTATTGCCAATTATTATGGCAGTTCTGGTAATTTATTTAACGAAAGATCAGCCCAAAGACCATGTTAGTAACACGCGTGTTTACACTGGAATAACTACCGGTTCTTCAATTGTTTCATTAGAGAGTTCGAAGGTTGATTTATTTGCAACACGAACTGCTTTTGATAACCTGATAAATATAATAAATGCCCGGAGCACAATGGAAGAGGTGAGTATTCGTTTGCTGGCAACTCACCTGTTGCTCGATGAACCCATTGCTGAAGTCATCTCAAAACAATCGTTTGATGATTTGCAAAAACTGGTACCGGATAAAATTAAAGCATTGGTTGTAAAAGGCGATTATGAGCAAACGGTTATAAATCTTCGCGAGTATAAAGAGAGTAATTATGAAAATTTTATCTACAAACTAATTAACTACGATCATCCTTTCTACAGTAGTCAAAAAATATCTTCGAAAGTTAAAGTACGAAGGGTGCAGTCCAGCGACCTTATCGATATTAGTTACAATTCAAGCGATCCCGGAATTTGTAAAGTTACACTAGAGATTTTAACCGATGTTTTTATTGAGGAATACACAAAAATAAAAGTAAATCAATCAGATGCTGTAACGAAGTATTTTCAGCAGCAGTTAGAAACTGCTCAGGATAAACTTGATGAAGCAGAGAATGAATTGTTAGAATTCAACCAGACAAATATTATTATAAACTACAACGAGCAAACCAAACATATTGCAGCAGAGAAAGAGAACTTTGATATGCGCTACCTTGAAATTAAACTCACATATGCAGGAGCACAATCGGTTCTTTCAGCACTGGAAGCACAAATGTCGGTAAAACAGAAACAGCGCTTAAACAACGAAACAATTCAGAATTTACGAGCAGAATTGGCACAAGTTAATGTGGATATTGCGGTGAAACAGTTCGAGGAAGAAGTTGATTCAGTAAAAGAAGATTTATTGATTAACGAAATAGCAGAACTTAGAGCAAAAGCATATCAATTAGAACAACAGTTGAAAAACGTGGTGCAGGAGCAATATTATGTAGATAATACTTCGGAATATGGTGTTTCAAACACATCAATTCTTGATGAATGGATTAATAAAGTTATAGAACAGGAAGCATCGAAAGCACAACTAAAAGTTGCCGAACTGGAAGAAAAAGAATTCGAAAAACTTTATGAAAGTTATGCGCCGTTGGGAGCCACAATGAAACGGTTGGAGAGAAAGATTGATATTGCAGAAAGAGAATATTTATCGCTGTTAAATAGTTTGAGTGTTGCAAAATTGAATCAGCAAAATATTGAACTCACTGCTAACCTCCGGATTGTAACAAAACCATTGTTCCCGATTGTTGCGCAACCAAGCAAACGAAAGTTTATTGTTGTAATTGCATTTATGATTGGTTTTATTATTCCTGCATTTCTAATTATTTTGCTTGAATTTCTTGATCAAAACCTAAAAACCGCTCAGCGTGCCGAAAAAGCAATTGGTTTGAACGTTGCAGCCATATTCCCAAACCTGAATAAGGTAAGTAAAAAGCTTAATGTTGAGTACATAAAAAAACGAAGTCTTGCTGTTATTGCGCGTCAACTCATTCTGAATACTGAACGGTTGAGGGTAAAAGATAAACCAAATACCAACATTCTTTTTAGCAGTATTGATGGTGAAGGAAAAACCAAACTGGCCAGGTTGTTGCTTGAGAAATTAGCAAAAACAGGTTATAACGTATTGTTTTTAACCTGTAACCAGGTTGAACCAATTGCCGGTGTAAAAACCTTGTTTTATACGGCTAACCATGCTTTTCATCGCGTAGAAGAAATTGAAGATCTTGAAGCCGATTTCACCGGAGTAGATTTAAATGTATTCGATTATATTTTTATAGAAATTCCGGGAATTTTAAAACATTCCTATCCAATCAACTTATTTAGATCCATTGATCATTCATTTATTGTTACGCGTGCCAACAGGGCATGGTCGAAAGCTGATGCTACTGCGCTGAAAGATATCACCGAATTTGTAAAAGACAACAAGCCGCAGGTGTTATTAAATGGTGTTGAAATGTTAGAAATGGAAACTGTTCTTGGTGATTTGCCTAAGAAAAGATCGCGGCTGAGAATGACAGTTAAAAACATTTTCCGACTGCAGTTTTTTACCAAAAACAAGATGACCAAAAACTAAGCTGAAAATTACAGGAACTATGAAGGTTAATCAGCTAAAAGCGGGAGCAATATTGTCGTATGTAGTGATGGGGCTTAGCAACCTTGTTGGTTTGCTTTATACGCCGTATATGCTGCGTATGATGGGACAAAGCGAATACGGAATGTATTCGTTGGTAGCATCGGTTGTGGCCTATCTTACCATTCTCGATTTGGGATTTGGAAATACCATAATACGTTATACCGCAAAATTCAGAGCCGAAGGGAAAACACGCGAGCAGGAAACAATGTTCGGAATGTTTATCGTGCTGTACATTGGCATTGGTGTAATTGCTTTTATTCTGGGAATGGTTTTGTATTTCAATATTGATGCAATATATGGTAATTCGTTAACAGCCGAAGAGTTGCACAAAACACACATATTAATGCTGTTAATGGTGTTTAACCTGGCTTTTACTTTTCCGCTTAGCATATTTGGATCGATTGTAACCGCATACGAAAAGTTTGTTTTTCAGAAAGTATTACAAATTGCACGAATTATTCTTAATACGCTTATTATGATTGTGTTGTTGGAGATGGGATATCGGGCAATTGCAATGGTTGTGCTGATCACCGTTTTTAACCTGTCAACATTGTTACTTAATTTTTGGTATAGCCGAACCCGATTGAAAATAAAAATTCGTTTTGGTCAGTTCGACTGGAAGTTTTTTCGCGAACTGGCAGGATATTCATTTTACATTTTTCTGGGGGCAATAATCGATCGGTTGTTCTGGAGCTCAGGACAACTTGTTTTAGGAGCTTATGTAGGTACTGCGGCAGTGGCAATTTTTGCCGTTGGTATCCAGCTCGAACAAATGTACATGGGATTTTCAACGGCTATTTCAGGTGTATTTTTGCCAAAAGTTACTGCAATGGCCACCAAAGAAAAATCGGAAAAAGAGATATCAGATTTATTTATTCGTACCGGAAGAATCCAGTTTATAGTAATGGGTTTTATTTTAACCGGATTTATTTTATTCGGTCATCAGTTTATTTTGTTTTGGGCCGGCAACGATTACAACGATACTTACACCATTGCCTTACTTTTCTTTATCCCATTAACAGTTCCGCTTATTCAGAATGTTGGAATTACCATTTTGCAGGCACGAAACCAAATTAAATTCAGGGCACTGGTCTATATTTCAATTGCTGTTGTAAGTCTAATCGCTCAGTTGCTTTTAGTCGAAAAATATGGCGGAATTGGCTGTGCAATGGCAATTGGTTCTTCGCTTGTAATCGGCCATATTATTATTATGAATATTTATTACTACCGAAAGCAAAATATTGATATCCCGGCGTTTTGGAAAGAAATTGGAAAAATGGCTGTTACTCCGGTTGTGTTAGGAGGAATTACCTACATAATTCTTCAGTATATCGAGCTAAATACAATCTTCAGTCTGGCAGCCGGAATAGTTCTTTTCTCTACAGTTTACATTCCCGTGTTTTGGCTTATCTCAATGAATAATTACGAGCGCAATTTATTGTATCAACCATTAATAAAAGTGAAGCAAAAAGTTTTTTCCGGGAGAAGCGGAAGATACAATTAACCAAATTAAACAAACCCTATGGCTGGAATTAAAGAAAAAATAAGACATATTTTACCCCCTAAAATTCTGTATTATTACTACTTGCGATCGGCAAGAAAGGCTTGTATGCCCGATCTGAAGCGTCGTGTGCACGATAAAGTTTACAATAATTCGAAAGAAGAAAAGGTAAAACGGAATTTAACGCTTGAGTACCATATTATTGAAAAAGGCTTAACAATGCCCGAACCACGTCCCGGATTTGGGAAAGCTATAGTTTTAAGCTTGGGCAATACCATTTTTAAATACGATAGCCTTGGTCTTTCCTGGCAGGAGCTGGAGTTTAAACAATCGGTATCTGTATTAAAAGAGTATAAGGCATTTCACCAAGCCATTAATTTTACGTTGGATGAAGACGTAAAAAAAGTACTCGATAAGGTTGAAAGTAAATTTAAAAGCATAACTGGCGTTCATCAAATACATATTAGCCGGGAAGAGTATTTTAACGCTATTAATAAACCATTCGATAAGTTTTGTCGGTCACGTTATTCCGTCCGCAATTATATAAGCGAGGTTATTCCTGAAGATGTTTTACTGCAATGTATTGATCTCGCACAAAAATCACCATCGTTTTGTAACCGTCAACCCAGCCGCGTTCATATTGTAAAATCGCCTGAAAAAAAGGAACAGGTTCTGGCCATTCAAAACGGTAACCGTGGTTTTGGTCACTTGGCCGAAACCTTGTTGGTAATTAGTTCAATCATATCTACAACCAAAGATATTCACGAGCGTAACGAAAATCATCTGAACGGCGGAATGTTTGCAATGACATTGCTAAATGCCTTGCATCTGCATAAAATAGGAGCTTGCTCGTTAAACTGGAGCGTATCGGAAGACCGCGAACAAAAGATGCGCAAGATTATTGATCTTGCCGACAATGAAATTCCATTAATGATTATTTCATGTGGTTATTTACCCGATAGTATTGCCATTGCCTCATCGCCACGAAAACCGGCAAAGGAAATTACCCGGATTCACAACTAAAAGAGTGTACCATGAAAATTGGAATTGTATCATTACCATTTAACTGGAACTACGGAGGGATACTGCAAACGTGGGCATTGCAGCAGGTGCTTGCTGATTTGGGGCACGAGGGAGTTACCATAAACAGGAATACTGTTCTTATGCCGTTAAAAATGAAAATTCTTTCGTTTACACGGCGATTGATCTTAACGATATTGGGTAAAAAGGTGGTTGTAAGAACGTGGCCAACAAAAAAAGAGGAAAAAATAATCCGGCAACATACCGACCGCTTTATTGCCGAAAACGTTACTACCACTCATTTATTTAAGTCGGAAAAAGACTTTTCAAAACTAAATGATTACAAGTTCAATGCATACATTGTAGGAAGCGATCAGGTTTGGCGCCCCAAATATTCACCCAATCTTGAAAATCATTTTCTGGGATTTTTACCTGAAAGCATGAACGTGAAACGTATAGCTTATGCCGCTTCGTTTGGTGTCGACAATTGGGAATTTAGTTCCACCCAAACAAGTTCGTGTGCACGTTTGGTGCACTTGTTCGATGGCATTTCTGTTCGCGAAGATTCGGCTGTAGAATTATGCAAAGAACACTTTGGTGTTATGGCCGAACATGTGCTTGACCCAACTTTGCTAGTTGATGCTGAGAAATATGTTGAGCTGGTAAAAAAAGACAAGGTGGCAAAAATGCCGGGAACCTTGTTTAATTACGTTTTAGATATTACCGACGAGAAAAAGCAATTTATAGATGATGCTTCTGCTAAACTGGGATTAAAAGCATTCTCTTCAACGGCTGCAGGAGAGTTTCGGATGTTAGGAAAAAAACGACTGGAGGAATGTGTTTTTCCCCCGATAACACAATGGATAAGAAGTTTTATGGATGCCGAATTTGTGATTACAGATTCGTTTCACGGAACAGCTTTTTCAATCATTTTTAACAAACCATTTATCGCAATTGGTAACAAAAAACGTGGTATTTCCCGTTTTTCTTCATTGCTGAAACTGTTTGGACTGGAAGATAGGCTTATTTATGATTTTGGAGAAGACGCATTACAAAAAGTTTCGGAACCTATGGATTATACAACGGTAAATGAAAAACTGATGAAAAAAAGAGCAGAGTCGATTCGTTTTCTTAAAATGAATTTGACTACTGATTAAAGATATGGCAGGAACGTTTGATAAACGATATGGCAGTGAATTACTGAAGAATCCGATTTATATGTCGGGCCTTATTGTTGTTGTTATTAGTTTAGGCTTGGTAACAGCAAAAGGCGGATTGGTATCGGGGATTGGAATTCTTGCTATGCCGTTTTTAATCAGCTATCTGTATATCGTATTTATGATGCCCAAAGTTGGTATCATTGCCATTTATTTATTAAATTTTACTGCCATTGGTTTATCGCGGTACCTGCAGGGAGTGCCGTTTGGATTAAGTATAGATGGCAATTTTCTGCTGATTTATGCTGCCCTGTTTTTTTCCAATTTCTTTAAAAAAGTTCCGTGGAAGAATGCGAAAAACGATTTGGTGCTGCTGTCGGTTATCTGGTATGGTTATGCGCTTTTTCAGCTCGTAAATCCTGAGGCAATAAGCCGCGTTGCATGGTTTTATGCTATGCGCGGTGTTGCGTTGTATATGCTGTTTACTTTGCCCCTAATTTTTATTCTATTCAATACGAAAAAAGATCTCGACCAATTTCTGAAAATTTGGGCAATTATGTCTATCCTGGGCACCCTGAAAGGAATAATGCAAAAATTTATGGGTGTAGATGCCTGGGAACAGGCGTGGCTTGATGCCGGAAGTGCAAGTACTCACCTGCTTTTTGGAAAACTTCGGGTATTCTCTTTTTATTCAGATGCCGGACAATTTGGTGCTGCACAAGGACATGTAGGTGTGGTTTTTATGATTTTAGGGCTAAGTGAAAAACGATCGAAAAAACTGAAAATATTCTACTTTATTACCGCTATTCTTGGTTTGTATGGTTTGATGATTTCCGGTACCCGTGGAGCGATGGCAGTGCCGGTAATGGGATTTGCCATGTATATTATTCTAAAGAAAAACATAAAAATTATGGTTTTAGGCGGACTGATGGGAGTAGCAGTCCTCGTATTTTTTAAATACACTACGATTGGCCAAAGTAATTATTCAATTGCCCGGATGCGAACAGCTTTTAATCCAACCGAAGATGCTTCGTACCAGGTAAGACGCGCTAACCAACGTAAATTGAGTGCTTATATGGCATCGAGGCCATTTGGCGGAGGAATTGGTTCGGCCGGAAACTGGGGACTCCGATTTACGCCACATACCTTTTTAGCCAATACACCAACCGATAGCTGGTATGTAATGATATGGGCCGAGCAGGGAGTAATCGGGCTGGCTTTACATCTGTTTATCCTACTTTACATTCTTTTTAAAAGCATGTACCTGATTCTTTTTAAAGTAAAAGACAAGGAAATAAATGCTATAATGTGCGCATTGGCCAGTGGTTATTTTGGAATTATGGTTGCATCGTACGGAAACGGGGTGCTTGGACAAATGCCAACAGGAATAATGATTTATTCCAGCATGGCTTTTCTGTTTCTTGGGCCAAAACTCGAAAAAGATAAGCTAAAGGTTCAAGACGAAATTGGTAATGAATTAAAACAAAACTAAATACTATTCACTATGTATTACAGAAACATTGCAGACCTTAATCAAACAATTTTGAATCGCCTGAATATTCTGCCTCGCGATTTCGATTTAATTGTTGGTATTCCTCGCAGTGGAATGTTGCCGGCTAATTTGCTTGCGCTTTATTTAAATAAGCCTTATACCGATATCGATTCGTTTTTAAACGGACATATATACAAAGCCGGTGAACGTGGCCAGTTTTTCGATAAGGCCGATATGAAGAAGGTGCTTGTTGTTGATGATAGCATTGCATCGGGTTCAGCCTTGCAAAAAAGCCGCAAGCGTTTGGAGGAAATGGAAAAGAAATTTGAAATCAGTTATTGTGTTATTTACCTGGTTCCGGGAAAAGAAAAAATGGTTGATTACTATTTCGAGGCAGTACCACTTCCAAGGTATTTTCAATGGAATGTATTTAATCACACGTCGCTTGAAAAGGCCTGTTTTGATATTGACGGGGTGTTATGTGTCGATCCTACCGAAGAACAAAACGACGACGGCCCAATTTATACCGACTTTGTTTTAAACGCTCCGCCACTGTACATTCCGGGGGCAAAAATAGGAACGATTGTTACTTCGCGACTTGAAAAGTACCGGAAAGAAACAGAAGCCTGGCTGGAAAAACACAATGTAAAATACAACGAGCTGGTAATGCTCGATCTTCCGAATAAGGAAGCACGGCAGAAAGCAAATAGCCATGCTCAACACAAAGCAAAAACATACCAGTCGAAACCATATGTGCTTTTCATTGAAAGCTCGTTATCACAGGCCAACGAGATTAACAGAATCACAAAAAAACCGGTACTGTGCACCGAAAATTTTGAAATGATTTTTGAGGCTCAATCGCTGGCATACAATTTTAAAAGCGGGAAGTATTTTCCGTGGTTGCGCGAAATTGCTTTGAAAGTGAGAAATAAGTACCGACAAATGAAAGCCTCGTAACTGCTGGTCTTTAAAATTGCGCGGAAGAAATAAAAAGTAGAATTATGGACAACAACAAAAATATAGTTTGCATATCAAACACCACATGGGAAGGTTTTTATACAAAATCAACGGTGCAATTGATGTCGCTTTTGGCCAAAACAAATAAAGTGCTGTTTGTTGAATATCCGTTTACCATTAAAGATTTAATTGTTTCGTTGCTCGGAAAAGCAAATGCGCCTGTGAGTAGAATGCTTGGTCTTAAACCGCGCATGGTTAAAAAGAACAGCACTTTTAATACCGCTGTTTATCAACTTATTGTTCCTCCGATGTTGCCATTTGCCGCTTTTAAGCAAAACGGAATCTACAATCTTTTACTTAAAATCAATTCGCTTATTTATGCACGTTCTGTCAGAAGGGCTTTGAAAAAACTTAAAATGGCCGACGATACCATTTGTGTTAACGCTTATAATTCAATATACGGAACAAAGTTGCTGGGCAAATTCAATGAAAAATTACATGTATTCTATTGTTACGATGGTCCGGATGTTTTGCGTTACGGCCAGCGGGCAAAAACAGCCGATGAGAAATTGGCCCGCGATGCTGACGGACTGATTGTAACCTCCGATTTTTTAGCCGAAACAATGAAACATTTGAACCCGAACGTTACGGTGGTGAAAAATGGTGTTGATTTTAAGCTGTTTAATGTAAAAGCAAAAAAAGAACCTCGTTCAGGGAAAAGCAAAAAAGTTGGTTATATCGGAAGTATCGATCATCGTTTTGATAAAGAAACTGTTGAATATGCCATTCAGCAATTACCGGAATACGAGTTTGAATTTGTGGGCGACCAAATGAATAAAACAGTTGCCGATCAGCTGGATAAATACCCTAATGTAACATTCTATCCACCGGTAAAAGCTCACGAGGTGCCCGAACTGTTGCAAGGTTGCGATGTGGGTTTAATACCTTATTTACAAACAGATTATACGAAAAATATTTATCCGCTGAAAATCAACGAATACTTATCGGTTGGCGTACCGGTTGTACTTACTGCATTTGCCGATATTCCGGATTTTAAGGATGTGGCACACTTTGCAAAAACCAAAGAAGAGTTTCTTGATGCGATAGTGAATGAGGTTGAAAATGATAGCCCCGAGCGTATTAAAGAACGCATTGAGTTTGCAGAAAAAACATCGTGGGAACATCGTGCAGTTCTTTTTGATGAAATACTGGAGAGTTATTTGGCCGAAAAAGAAAAAAACTAAGGAAAGATGGAGATACTAAAACTACTTATTACAATTATCGAATATGTGTTTTTCATATATTTTGGATTTGCTGCACTATACGTTTTGCTGTTTGCTGCAGCAGGTTTATTTCCACACCGGAATAAAAAACCAGGCCTAACAAGCACCCGGAAGTTTGCAGTGCTTATTCCCGGTTACAAAGAAGATGCAGTTATTGTAGAAGTAGCGCGTGAAGCATTAAAACAGGATTATCCGCAGGCATCTTATGATGTGGTTATTATTGCCGATTCTTTCAAAAAAGAGACCTTGCAGGCACTGGCCGAACTTCCGGTAAAAGTTATTGAAGTTTCTTTTGAGGTGAGCACAAAATCAAAAGCATTGAACAAAGCCATGCAGGAACTTGGAGACGATTATGATGTGGCTCTTATTCTTGATGCGGATAATATGATGGCTCCTGATTTTATTAGCAAGGTTAATCAGGCTTTTGATAATGGTTTTAGCGTGGTGCAGGGACATCGTGTTGCTAAAAATACGAATACATCGTTTGCTGTGCTCGATGCAATCAGCGAAGAGGTAAACAATCATATCTTTCGAAAAGGCCACCGGGTACTTGGTTTTTCATCAGCTTTAATTGGTTCGGGAATGGCATTCGATTATATGTTTTTTAAAAATACGATGGCCAATGTTAAAGCAATCGGTGGTTTTGATAAAGAGCTGGAATTAAAATTGTTAAAAGGGAAAAATAAAATTGAGTACTTACCCGATGCCATTGTTTTAGATGAAAAAGTACAAAAATCAGAAGTATTCCAAAAACAACGAAAACGCTGGTTGTCTGCACAATTTGTTTATTTCGGCAGGTACTTCTTTCCGGGGCTTTATCATCTGTTTTTTAAAGGCAACCTCGATTTTTTCGATAAGGTTTACCAAATGGTTTCACCTCCGCGCATACTGTTGGTAGGCTTGGTAACATTGCTAACAGCCTTCTATACAATTGTTGCTTTCATTTTTCCTCAGAATGATTTCTTACAACTTTCCGTTCAGCAATGGTTGCCTGTTTTTGCAGCTGTAGTTGTTGCTTTCTTATTTAGCATCCCCCGTAAATTCTATAAAAAAGAAACTTTAATTGCCATACTCTCGCTACCAAAGGCTTTTGCTTTAATGTTTCTGTCCTTGTTTAAACTCAAGGGGGCAAACAAAAAATTTATTCATACCGAACATGGTGTAACTAACAACTAAGTTTATGAAAATAGGAATAGAAGGACAACGACTTTACCGGAAGAAAAAACATGGGATGGACATGGTTGCACTGGAATTGATTAAAAACCTGCAACTAATTGATAAAGAAAATGATTATGTGGTTTTTGTAAAGCCCGATGAGGACAATGCGTGTATTCCGCAAGCCCCTAATTTTAAAATTGTTGAACTAAGTGGCGGGCCGTATCCAACGTGGGAGCAATTTGCTTTGCCACACGCTGCTCGGCAGGAAGGATGCGATGTACTGCATTGCACCAGCAATACCGGGCCAATCTTTTCAAAAGTCCCGTTAATCACTATTCTGCACGATATTATTTATCTTGAAAGTGTCAGTATTTTCAAAAAGGCAGGAACCTGGTATCAGAAAATCGGGAATTTATACCGACGCTGGATTGTTCCGCTCGTGGTACGAAAAAGTAAACGGGTAGTTACCGTATCGAATTTTGAAAAGGAGCGCATAAAGAACTTTTTGAAGCTCGATAATTTGGTTGCCATTTACAACGGAGTTGGAGAACATTTTCGGAAAATTGACGACACCGAAATTCTTAACAGTGCTAAAGAAAAGTACAATCTGCCGGATAATTTTTTGTTCTTTTTGGGTAATACCGATCCGAAGAAAAATACACCCAATGTGCTTAAAGCTTTTGCCGATTTTAATCGCGACAGTGCCATTAAATATAAATTAGTAATGCTCGACTATGAGGAAAATGCACTTCAGAAAATTTTAAACGACATTGGTTGCCCTGATATGCGAAAGGATATTCATTTAACCGGTTATGTTGTTAATACTGATTTGCCGGCCATAATAAATCAATGCAAAGTTTTTCTTTATCCATCACTTCGCGAAAGTTTTGGAATTCCAATTCTTGAAGGAATGGCCTGCGGAGTCCCGGTAATTACCTCAAATACTTCATCGATGCCCGAAATTGCGGGTGATGCAGCTTATATTGTAAACCCAAAAAATTCGGATGAAATTGTACAGGGGATTAAAAGTATTTTGGCTGACAATAAACTTCGCACAAAACTGATTGAAAGCGGTTTGGAACGTGCTAAAAATTTCTCGTGGAAAGCAATGGCTGAGAACAATTTGAAACTTTACAAAGAAGTAGTTGAAGAGATAAATACAGAGGATAAAACAAAATAACCTTTAATAGAATAGCTATGAGTACCTTGGAGATCATTTTTTGGATATCATTATTTATAATTTTCTATTCGTATCTCGGATATGGGATATTGTTGTTTTTCATTATAAAAATCCGTCGTGTTTTGGGGCTCTCAAAACCTTATACCGAGAATGAAGATTACGAGCCGGAAGTAACACTTTTTGTGGCTGCCTATAACGAAAAAGATTATATCGACGAAAAGGTTAAAAACTCATTCAGTTTAAACTATCCGCAAGAAAAAGTGCGCCATGTTTGGGTAACCGATGGATCGGATGATGGAACACCGGATATTTTAAGGAAATACGATGGGGTAGAAGTGTATCATGAAGATGCTCGTGGCGGAAAAATTGGTGCCATGAACCGGGGAATGAAATTTGTTAAAACGCCAATTGTAATTTTTTCTGATGGAAATACTACACTCGGGAAAGAGTCGATTCAGGAAATTGTTAACCTTTTCAAAGATCCGAAGGTTGGATGTGTATCGGGCGAAAAACGTATTGTAAACAAAGATGCCGATGCAGCAGCAGGTGCCGGCGAAGGAATTTACTGGAAATACGAATCGACACTAAAAAAATGGGATGCCGAATTGTATTCGGTTGTGGGGGCCGCCGGAGAATTGTTTGCCATAAGAACCGAATTGTGGCAGGAAGTGGAGAAAGATACTCTGCTGGATGATTTTATTATCTCACTAAGGGTTGCAATGTCGGGGTATACCATTCAGTATAATCCCGAAGCTTATGCCATTGAAACGGCTTCGGCAAATGTAAAAGAGGAGTTAAAACGAAAAATACGAATATCGGCAGGTGGAATTCAGTCTGTTGTTCGCCTTCGCTCGCTGTTAAATGTTTTTAAATACGGAACGCTTTCGTTTCAGTATATTTCGCATCGCGTATTGCGTTGGACTTTAACCCCGCTACTATTACTTTGTATCATACCGATTAATTTCCTTATCGCCAATCAGGCAGGAATGAATGTGGCGAATATTTACACCTTACTTTTTTATGGTCAGGTACTATTTTATCTGGCTGCATTGCTTGGCTGGTTTCTCGAAAACCGTAAGATTAAAATTAAACTCTTATTTATACCGTACTACTTTTTTATCATGAATTTATCGGTTTATTTAGGCTTTGTTCGCTACTTAAAAGGAAGTCAGTCAGTTAATTGGGCGCGGGCAAAACGAGGGGCGTAGCAGCAGGAAATAAGTTTGTGTGAAATTATCTTAACTGAAAATCAGCATTTTCCTCCCAAATTTCAGAACTAATATGGTTTTTGGACTAATTCTAATTTGTATTTTAGACATGTATTTATGTTTACTAAGTATAACACGTGCTGAAAATTCAAACTATGCTGTCCAAATTCTACTACGAATATTTATCGCTTAAAAGACCGGTAATTAAAATTAGTTGTTTTCTTACCGCTTTTTTATTCTCATTTTCTGCTTTTGCACAAACCGACAACACCGATAAAAAGTATATAATCGATGAAAGCTCATCGTATTACGTAAACCTTGAAACGTGGGAAGATGCGCCGGGCGCAGGAGATACTATTTTTGTTTCGCATGAAAGAACGAAACCAATTCGTTTCCAGTTTATAACAGGCGAGCAAAATAATCCGGTTGTAATTATAAACGATGGTGGGCAGGTAAATATTTCCAGCGAAACGGTTTGGGGAGCAATTGTTTTCGAAAATTGCAGGTACATAAAAATAGTTGGTAGCGGCGATGAGCATTATAAGTATGGTTTTAAGTTGGCAGCTCAAAGTTGCGGATTGGCTTTTGCTGAACTTAGTTCGGATTGTGAAGCGGGTTTCATTAAAATAAGCCACGATGGATTTTTTGGGATTATGGCCAAGAAAGACTACGGCGGAAATCCTCCTGCTCCAATCCCTCAGTTTAAAAATTTGCTTATCCACGATTGTTTTGTAGAAAATGTAACAGAAGGAATGTACTTGGGCGAAACAAAAAGCCCGGGAATGAAATTCAGGCATGTTCGTATTTACAATAACATTGTGCGGAATACGGGACGAGAGTCGATACAAATAGCCAACATGGTTGAAGATGTTGAAATTTTTAATAACACCCTGCTTGATGCCGGACAGGATGAAGAAAACCAACAAAACAATATTTTACAGATTGGCGATAACTCAGTAGCAAAAGTGTATAACAATATTATGCTTCGTGCACCCGGGTGCGGTTTAATCTCTTTTGGTATGGGAGATAATTCTTACTACAACAACTACATGGGGAACTGTAAAGGTATTTTTGTTGATAACCGACTGTTTACCGATGAAAGTAAACCGATTGAAATTACCGCAAACTATTTTACCAATAATGTTGACAGGGGATGGATTATTCGTAATATGAATGAGTACAACAACTTTTATATTGCCAATAATCTGTACGATGCAGATTTCTCATTTTACCATAACGATTCGGGAAACGATGAAAATTATATTCTTGAAAATAATGTAAATACGAGTATCGCTCCTTTAACATTCACAAACGAAACTGAAAATGATTATTCCATAGGAATTGGAAATCCTGCGGCATATCAAAACCTGGGAGCACCGGGCGGCCCCGAGTTTTTTGGTATTGATGAAAATGAAACTCCTGAATCAGAACAAATAATTCTTGTGCCTGAAATGATTGTTGATTTAGTTGAAGGTGGAAGTTATTGGAGTGCCGATTACCTGGTTGACGAACAGGATATGACTCCGGAAAATGATTTGCATCCGGTAAGTCAGTCATGGAAACCATTCTGGAATATGGATAAAGGACCTTACCATATTTATGTTGATTTGGGTCTTGAATATAACGTAACGCAGATTGCTTTTCACGATATGTACAATACCAAAAACCTTGAAGTTGCCATTGGCGAACCGGGTAATTGGGAGTATTTATTTACCGAAAATTGCGATAAATATAAAAAATGGAAAAACCATAACACCAATGTGCAAACCCGTTACATTCGGTTAAGCATGACAGAAAGTGTATTTGCTGCGGTTAATGAATTGGCTATTTATGGTTATCCCTTGCAAGAAGCAGAGGCACCGCAAATTGTATTAAACAGTAGTATGATTGTTGACGAAGTTGTGAATGGAAGTTTGTGGTCGGCTGATTATTTGGTTGACGAGCAGGATTCAACGCCTGAGATAGGAGCGCATCCTGTGAGCCAATCGTGGAAACCATATTGGAATATGAATAATGCTCCATATCACATTTATTTTGATTTGGGACAGGAATATGATCTGACAAAGATAATGTTTCATGATATGCACGATACCCGAAATATAGAGGTGTCGGTTGGCGAACCCGGAAACTGGGAATACCTGTTAACCGAAGCATGCGATAAATATATTACATGGAAAAACCATGATATTAATGTGAACACCCGTTACATTCGTTTAAGTATGACTGAAAGTGTTTTTGCCGCGGTTAATGAGGTGTTGTTATACGGTTTTGCTGCAGCACAAGAGATAACCGAAAAGAGTGGTGGAATTTGGCCTGAAAATGCTGCTGAAGAACAAAATGAGGATTTAATGTTAGAGGATTTGCAGGATTTGTTCATTTGTCAGAATCCGGTACAGGATAACCTGGAAATAAATATACCCAACCAGTTAAATACCGACTTTACCATTGAAGTTTTTGATATTAGAGGAGCAAAATTAGTATCGGAAAATTACATTCAAACCACCACAAACCGATTGGATGTGAATATTGCAGATAAAGGTTTTAAAAGTGGTGTTTATATTATGCGTTTTTCTAACTCACAGGGTCAGAATAAAGCTTTAAAATTTTTAAAAACAGATTATTAATAGAACAGTATAGCGAGGTCGGCAGATTAGTTCTCGCCGGCCTGCATTTCAATAAAAAAGGTGCTTCCTTTTCCTTGTTCACTTTCTACCCAAATTGTTCCGTCATTTTTTTCAACAAAGTCTTTGCATAGCGTTAAACCCAGTCCGCTTCCTGCTTCGCGGTTAGTGCCGTAGGTAGTGTGATGTGTATTCGGATTCAATATTTTTGGAAGATCTTCCTCCGAAATACCTATTCCGGAGTCGGCTACGGTAATTACCGTTTTTCTGTCATTCTCATTTGCCGAAATGGTTATTGTTCCATTTTCGGGCGTAAATTTAATGGCATTGGAAACCAGGTTGCGCAAAACAACCTTAATCGTACTTAAATCGGCAAAAACTTTGGCATTTTCGTTTACCTCCGATTGAAATGAAATTTCTTTCAATTCAAGATTTCCCTTGTTCAATAAGTAAACACTATTTACAACTTCAGATATTAAAAGTTCTTCTTTGTTTATACTCAGGTTTCCGCTTTGCGATTTTGCCCATCCCAAAAGATTTTCCAGTAAGCCAAAAACTTCGTCGGTGGTTTTTAGCATGATGTTAATGTTCTCAACTATAGGATCATCCTTCTTATTGGCCATCTTTGAGAGGAACTCCAGGGTCATTTTTACACTGCTTAACGGAGACCTAAGATCATGACCAATTACCGAGAACATTTTGTCTTTCAACGCATTTAATTCAGATAAATGCTGGGTTGTTTTTTCCAGCCTGTCGCGTGTTTGTTTTAATTCCAGGTGTGTTTTTACACGGCTAATAAGTTCGTCTTTGTTAAACGGTTTGGTTATGTAATCAACACCTCCCGCCTTAAATCCTTTTACCAGGCTTTCGGTATCGTTTAGGGCAGTAATAAATATTATTGGGGTGTTGGCATTTTCTTCTTTCGACTTAATAATACTACAGGCTTCAAAACCATCCATTTTAGGCATCATTACATCAAGTAAAATTAAATCGGGCCGTGTTTGCTCCACAAGATCAATTGCCTGTTCGCCGTTGGTTGCAATAACAATCTTATACTTTAACGACCGCAAAATCAGCGCAACAATTTTAATATTATTCGGATTGTCGTCAACAATTAATATAGTTGGGGTTTCTTCCTGTAGGTTTAAATGCATCATTTATTCGTCTAAAAAAAAGAAACAGATGAAGGCTGATTTAAAGTGTATTAAAGTGTTTTATACCAACAGCTTTCATCTGTTTAGTGAACTTATTCAAATAGGTAATTTAAATGTTTTCGTCTTTTAGTAATTGATCGAAATAACTTATTGTTTTTGTTAATCCCTCGCGTAACGGAATTTTTGGCTCCCAACCATCCAGTTTCTCTTTCGCTAAAGTTATATCCGGTTGTCTTTGCGTAGGATCGTCTTTAGGCAACGGAAGATGTATAATTTTTGATTTTGATCCGGTAATATCGATAATCTCACTGGCCAGTTCAAGCATTGTAAATTCTCCTGGATTACCAATATTTACGGGGCCAATAAAACTATCATCCGTTTGCATCATTCTAATCATTCCTTCTACCAAATCACTTACATATTGAAAGCTTCTGGTTTGTTGTCCATCACCAAAAATTGTAATGTCTTGGTTTTGGAGCGCCTGCATAATAAAATTTGAGACAACTCTTCCATCATCCGGCTCCATTTTAGGGCCATAAGTGTTAAAAATGCGGATGATTTTTATAAGCACATCGTTTTGTGCATGATAGTTTACAAATAACGATTCAGCACAACGTTTTCCTTCGTCGTAACACGAGCGTATTCCAATTGGATTTACATTTCCCCAGTATTCTTCAGGTTGCGGGTGTACATCCGGGTCGCCGTAAACTTCACTTGTTGATGCCTGAAGAATTTTTGCTTTTATTCGTTTGGCTAATCCCAGCATATTTACTGCTCCCATAACCGAAGTTTTTATGGTTTTAATGGGATTGTACTGATAATGTACCGGAGATGCGGGACATGCCAGGTTGTAAATTTCGTCTACTTCAATGTAAAAGGGTTGTGTTACATCGTGACGGATTAATTCGAAGTACGGATTGTCGAGCAGGTGTATGATTTTTTGTTTTTTGCCCGTGAAATAGTTATCCAGACAAATAACTTCATTGCCTTCATTTAATAATCGTTCGCATAGGTGAGATCCAACAAACCCGGCTCCACCGGTAACCAATATTCGTTTCATTTTTTACTTTTTAAAATTATAATTTGGTTTAGTTGGTTTTTCGGCCAATGGCGTAATATTCAAAACCTAATTCTGCCAGTTCTTCAGGATCGTAAATGTTGCGGCCATCAAAAATCATTTTATTCTTTAACAGCTTTTCCATTACACGGAAGTTTGGCAACCTAAATTCCGACCATTCTGTAACAAGAATTAGTGCATCGGCATCAATAATTGCTTCGTATTCATCTTTTGCATAGGCTATTTTATCGCCCAGTATTCGCTTTGCTTCATCCATGGCAACCGGATCGTAGGCAATAACTGAAGCACCCGCTTCTATTAGCCGATCGACAATTACTAATGATGGAGCTTCGCGCATATCATCGGTTTTTGGCTTAAAAGCCAGTCCCCACATCGCGAATTTTTTACCTTTTAAATCGCCATTAAAACGTTTGTTTAATTTATTAAATAAAACTTCTTTCTGACGATAGTTTACCGACTCAACAGCTTTTAGTATTTCAAGCGAATAGTTGTGTTCGTCGGCTGTACGAATTAATGCCTGCACATCTTTGGGAAAGCATGATCCGCCATAACCGGTTCCGGGATAGATAAATTTATTACCGATTCGGGCATCAGAGCCGATTCCTTTTCGCACATTATCAACATCGGCGCCAACAATCTCGCAAAGGTTGGCAATGTCGTTTATAAAACTAATTTTTGTTGCCAGCATCGAGTTGGCAGCATATTTAGTCATTTCAGATGAAGTAATATCCATAAACAATATGGGGTGCCCATTCAGCAAGAAAGGTTTATACAGGCGCTTCATTACTTTTTGGGCGTCTTTTGATTCGGTTCCAATAACAATTCTGTCGGGTTTTAAAAAATCGTCAACTGCACTTCCCTCTTTTAAGAATTCGGGGTTTGAGGCAACATCAAAAGGAATATCTTCGCCGCGTTTTTCCAATTCTTCCAAAATGGCTTTTTTTACTTTCATTGATGTACCTACAGGAACAGTACTTTTGGTTACAACAACCAGATAGTGGTCCATGTTTTTACCAATTTCGCGTGCAACTCCCAAAACATATTTCAGGTCCGCACTTCCATCTTCATCTGGAGGTGTTCCCACTGCAATAAATACAGCATCGGCATCTTTTATACTTTCTGCCAGGTTGGTTGTAAATTCTAACCTACCTTTTTCTACATTCTTTTTATAAATGTCTTCCAATCCGGGTTCGTAAATTGGAATAATTCCGTTGTTCAGGTTATCAATCTTTTTTTGGTCAATGTCAACACATGCTACATTAACACCAGTTTCGGCAAAACATGTTCCCGAAACCAATCCTACATAACCTGTTCCTACTACTGATATTTTCATACTAAATTCTTTAAGGAATTGAAAATCACTTTTTCAATATACGTTTTTATATGGTTTGTTATATCGCGTTTTCAGGAGATTTAATGGATGCCTGAAAACTTTATTAAATATATACAAATAATATGTAACGCATCGTGACTACTTTACTTTTTTGGCTATTTCTAAGTAAAATCATCATTCTAAAAATTTTGTGTTGGATTCAATGGGCAAAAGCCCTATATTCAAAGGTGATTTTACTTAATTTATATAAGAATTTGAGAAGTAATATTTGTGATTGAATTTAAAACTTTAAATTTATAAAACTGACATTCCTGTTCGAAAATTGATTACTGATCGGGAGGTGTTTTATATCAAAAGTTTAAGCTGAAAAAGAAAGGGTATTAACTGGATGAAAGGATTGATTTTTAGAGAATTTTTAGAAATGGTAGAAAGTGAATATGGTTATGAAACCGTTGACACTATAATACAAAATTCAGAAATACCCCGCGATGGAGTTTATACTTCTGTTGGAACATATCCTCATGCTGAAATGTTGGCACTTTTAACCGAGTTAAGTAAATTAACAAAGCTGAGTAAACCGAGACTTTTGTTTTTATTTGGCCAGTATGTTTTTAATGTATTTTTGAGATCCTATCCTGTTTTTTTTGAAAATAAAACAAACTCATTTGAAATACTTTCGGAAGTGGAGGATACCATTCATGTTGAGGTACTAAAATTATATCCCGAAGCAGAATTGCCTGCTTTTGACGTGCAAGAGCAATCAGAAAAAGAGATGAAAATGGTTTATCAATCACAACGAAAAATGGCCGATTTTGCAGAAGGACTAATTTCTGGCTGTGCAAAACATTTTAACGAGAATATTACCATTGAAAGAGAATGTATAGAGTCAGACGGAACCGTCGTATTATTTAGAATATTGAAGAATGAATAAAGAACTTGAACTTCTTAAACGGAAACTAAAGAGAGAAACTGCTGCACGAAAGGAGGCCGAGCAATTGCTTGAAAAAAAGGCTCTTGAGCTTTATCATTCAAACGAACAACTAAAGGATCTAAACTCAAACCTGGAGATTTTAGTTGAAAAACGCACGAATAAACTAAAAGAATCGGAGCTGGAATACCAGACAATGGTTGAGAGCATTAACGATATGATATTTCGCCTGGATCTGCAGGGTAATATCAAATTTACCAATCAAATTGTAACCAAAATAATAGGAACCAATAATAAAAAGCTGATCGGTAATAATATTCTGAATTTTCTACCTCCTGAGCTACGAAAAAGAACTTTTATTCATTTTGCAAAAAGCTTTTTGAAACGTAAATGCCTTAATTATCAAGAGATTTCAGTAAAATCAAACAGGGGCGATAATATTTGGTTACGGCTTAATGTTCAGTTTGCAAGCGAAAAATGTAAGTTCTGCGCAATAAAGCAGCAGGCTCTTACGCATCCGGGATTTGAGCACTCTTCAAAGAAAGATTGTCATTTTCACGAAATAATCGTTGTGGCTCATGATATAACACAGCAAAAAATAGGGCAGGAACGATTGGAAAAGAGTGAAAAACGTTACCGGGAACTTACCGAATCGTTACCTGAAATGATTTGTGAATTGGATAAAAATGGCGTGATAACTTATGCCAACCAGTTTGCCATTGATAAATTTGGCTATAAAAAAGAAGAAGTCTTAAACGGAAAATTTAATATCCTTAACATATTTCCTTCAAACGACCGTAAAAAAGTACGCAATAATATTCGGGAAATTTACGAATCGGGCGAAACTTCTACAACCGAATATATTGTAGAAAAGAAGAGCGGTGAACAAATTTCTGTTATTGTTAATACAACCCCCGTAATTGAACAAGAAGTGGTAGTTGGATTACGTGGTGTAATGTTTGATATTAGTTTACGTAAAAAGCATGAACTGGAAATTGCCCATAATTTAAAGCAACAGATTCTGCTCTCAAAAATATCGCTGAGCTACAATACTTTAACCGACTTTGAAAATAAAACCAATAATGCTTTACATTTATTAGGCGAGCATTTAAATGTTAGCCGGGTTTATATTTTTGAGGATAGTGAAGATAGTGTTACTACCAGTAATACATACGAGTGGTGTAATACCGACATTAAACCACAAAAAGATGAGCTACAGGACTTGCCTTACGCAGTTATGCCTTCGTGGCAAAAGCTTTTAAACGAAAAAGGAATGGTTTTTTCTGAGGATATTTCAGAACTGCCGCAAGATTTAAGAAATATTCTTGAACCGCAGGATATAAAATCAATTCTGGTATTGCCTTTAATTGGCCGCGATAAACAAATTGGATTTATTGGTTTTGATGAATGTGAAAATAAACGTAAATGGCGACAGACAGAGATTGAGTTGCTTCGTACAATTTCAAACCTCTTATCGCATAATTTAATTCGACAACGCGTACAAAATAAATTGGTTGAAAGTGAAAGAGAAAACCGAATAATTATTGAGTCTATTCCTGATGTTATTATTCATGTTAATGCTGAAGGTACTATTCTGGCGTTAAAATCAGCACCACATTCAAATTTGTCGAACCTGATTAAGAATGAAGAAAGCAATACAATTGAACAGGCTTTTAATAAAAAATTATCAACCTTATTTTCCGAGGCAATTGAACAGTGTTTAGCAACCAATGAACATCAGGTTGAATTTGTAAATCTGAATTGGGACGAGATTGAGTACTACGAAGCACGCTTGGTAAAGCTCGATGATAGCGAAGTGCTAATTATTATTCGGGATGTTAGCATAATAAAACAAAACGAAAAGGAACTTGAAGAAGCGAAAAATAAGGCTGAAGCAGCCTCAAAACTAAAATCGGAGTTTTTAGCAAATGTTTCGCATGAAATTCGTACACCTTTAAATGCAATTTTAGGTTTTAGCCAGTGGCTTTTTGAAAATACCAGTACTGAGTTGCATAAAGGATATTTGTCTTCCATAATTAAAAGCGGACGAAGCCTGTTAAATGTGATCAATGATATTTTAGATCTTTCAAAAATTGAATCAGGAAAAATAGATGTTGAGTACAGCCCAATGAAATATACAGAATTAGTTTCTGATATTCAGATGGCTTTTGAAAACGAAGTTGAAAAGAAAGGATTGAACTTTAAAGTTACTACAGAGAGTTCTGTTCCTGATTATATATTTATGGATGAACTCCGGTTATACCAGGTGATTTTTAACCTGGTATCGAACGCTGTTAAATTTACCGATAAAGGGTATGTTCATGTTTATACTTTTGCAACCGAAACTGAAAAGAAAGATGTGGTTGACCTGATTATTACGGTTGAAGATACCGGAATTGGTATTGAGGAAGATAAACAGCAAATGATATTTAAATCGTTTGCACAGCAGGATGGTCGAAACAACAGAAAATACGAAGGAACAGGGCTTGGATTAGCAATTGTTGATGGTTTAATTAAACGCCTGGGGGGAACTATTACATTAAAGAGTCAACCCGGAAAAGGAACAACAATTACTGTTAGTTTAAATGGGGTAAAGATCGATCACTCAAGTCATGTTGAAAAACAAATGCAAGGTGATACCGATAATTTGAATGCAAAACTTGGTTCTTGTACCATAATGATAGTTGATGATATTGAGTATAATATTGATGTACTTAAAGCACTCATAAATTCGAAAGATGTAAAATATGTTGAGGCATTAGACGGATCGGAAGCACTGGCAAAACTGAATACTGTTAAACCCGATTTGATCTTTATGGATATTAGAATGCCTGGTATTGACGGTTTTGAAGTAACCCGGATTATAAAGTCGGACAACAAATTAAAAGATATTCCGCTGGTGGCATTTTCAGCATCAACATTAAAATCAAGAAGTGATTTGATTGAACTACTATTCGACGATTTTTTACAGAAACCGGTTTTCAAGAAAAAACTGGAAGCACTTCTTTTAAAATTGTTACCCGACAAGTTTGTATATCAAACAGGTGAAATTGATGAGGTGAAGAAAGAAGAAGTAATTTCTGAAGAATGTTTAAAAAGATTACCTGAAGCAATTGAAGCACTTGAAAAAGAATTTTTACCTGTGTGGGAAAATATAAAAGGCAGCCTGGTTATATACGAGATAGAAGAATTTAAAGCCAAATTGCAAGACGCGGCACATATACAACTGTGCGCTCCGTTATCGCGCTACTGTACCGAGCTGGATGCCGGCTTGCAGTCTTTCGATATTGAACTAATAGATAAAAAGTTAGCTGAATTTCCAAAACTTATTGAGTATTTAAAAGGTTTAAATACTGCATAGATAAGCGTTTTGAAAATTTACTCTTCAGGTTTATTTGACGGAAGTGTAAACCATACTTGCGTACCTTTGTCTGGTTCACTAATTATGCCGATATCTCCATTATTTATTTTTACAAACTCTTTACACAAAACAAGTCCCAAACCGTGTCCTTGTTCATTGGCTGTTCCGTTCGATGTTGTTTTTGATTCAATTGAAAACAGCTGACCCACCTTGTCCGGAGAAATTCCAACACCAGTATCAGCAACAACCACCTTTATCATATTATCATCTGCTTTTTGGGCTATAAGAGATATTTGGCCTCCCTTGTTGGTAAATTTTATAGCGTTAGATACGAGGTTGCGAATAATTAATAAAATCATATTACGATCGCCGTAAACCGCCAGCTCATCCCGCTCAGAGTTTAATATACTAATGTCTTTTGCCTGTGCAATACTAGTATGGTTTCGCTGTATTTCATCAAAAAGGCAAGTTAACTTTAAGTTTTCAGGCGAGAATTTAATTGCCCCGGTTTGCGAGCGTGCCCATTTCAACAGGTTTTCAAGAAGTTCCAGGGTGTTTGTTGAGGTGGTTTGTATATCATTTAGCAGCTCGTCTTTTTCCTCGTTTGTCAGAAAATCTCCTCCTTCCTGAATGAGTTGTACAAAGTTGGTTATAATACCAAATGCTCCTCGTAAATCGTGCGACATTATTGAGAAGAATTTATTCTTGCTATGAACTTCTTCACTTAAAGTCTGCTGTGTTTGGCGCAATGTTAAGTGGGTTTGTACACGAGCAACCAATTCTTTACCAATAAATGGTTTGGTTACATAATCAACGGCACCTAGTTTAAATCCCTCAACAATATCTTCTGTTTCGGTTTTTGCAGAAAGGAATATTACCGGAATATCCTTTGTTGATTCGTTACTTTTTAGCCGTCGGCAGGTTTCATGACCATCCATTATTGGCATCATTACATCCAGTAGTATTAAGTCAGGCTTTACCTTTTCTACTGTATCAAGTGCTTGTTGCCCATTCATTGCAACAGCAAGTTCGCACTTAAATTTTGCCAATAAGGTGCCTAATACCTGTATGTTTTTGGGTACATCATCAACAATTAGTATTACAGGTTTTTTAGTTTGCATTATTGTAGGTTCAAGATTAATTTTTGGTTGCATTGAACATTTGCCTTATATTATCGAATTCTTTAATGGTTACAGGCAGGTGTTCCATGTCTAAATTTACTATTTGTTTTTGGATTTTATTGCTCCAGTCAATTAGTTGTTTAGCATTGTGTTTTTCTCCTGTATTCAAGCAATTTGTTGCGAAACCATTTATTTCATTTAAAATAAATGTGTCTTTTACAGTATTCCACTGCGTGTAGAGTTCATTATTTAATGTGTTTAAAAATTCAGTTAAGGCAATAGGTTCATTCTTTTCGACTATAGTATCTGAATTTGCAGGTTCTTTAGCTTGTTGTGTTTCTTCATCTTTAACTGAATGTTTCAACACTTTTGCCAACTCGTTTACAATTTTTTTGCGGGTAAAAGGTTTTTGCAGGTAGCCATCAAAATCGGAGTTTAGAATTTTTTCTATTTCTTCTTTTAAGGCTGAAGCCGTGAATGCAATGATTGGAATGTGTTTGTATTTTGGATCATTTTTTAACAGTTTTGTTGCTGTAAACCCATCCATTACCGGCATTTTAATATCCATTAAAATAACATCCGGATTTATTTCTTTTGTAGCGTTAATGGCTTCTTCACCATTGCGTGCACTGTTAACATTAAAGTTGAAATCCTTCAAAAAGGTTTTTACCAGCTTTCTGTTTGTACTTATGTCATCAACAATTAGTATTGTTGCCGGATCGAAATTTAGGTTGGCATTTGTTTTTGTTTGTTTTTCTTTTGTTTCATCTAATTTTCCTTCTTCAACACTTTTTAATATTACATGAAAAGTGCTTCCATTTCCACTTTCGCTTTCAACCCATATTGTCCCGTTCATCATATCTACAAGGCGCTTGGTTATGGTTAATCCCAGACCGGTCCCACCATACTTGTTGATATTCTGATTTTTTTGTTGTTCAAAAGCTCCAAATATTAATTGTTGTTGATCTTTATCAATGCCAATTCCACTATCCTGTACTGTAAAATGCAGGTTGTGTTTCTCCTGGTTTCCGGCCGTTGTTTCTTGCTCAACTTTTAATTTTACAAAGCCACTTTCGGTAAATTTAATGGCGTTACCAACCAGGTTTATAAGTATTTGGCGTAACCGAACGTCATCAATCACAATGGTACCCGGAACCGTTTCGTTGACTTCTACAATAAATTCAATCTGTTTTTCATCAGCTTTGTGTTTGAAAATCTGACCAACTTCATTTAGTAACGACTGAAGTTTTACCGCATGGTATTTGAGTTCGGTCTTTCCGGCTTCAATTTTAGATAAATCAAGAATGTCGTTTATAATATTGAGTAGGGCAGAGCCACTGGATGAAATAGCAGATGCATATTGTTTTAATGCGTCGTCCTCGATTTTGGATTCCATAATTTCGGCAAATCCTAAAATTGCGTTCATCGGAGTCCTGATTTCATGACTCATGTTGGCCAGAAATTCACTTTTAGCCTTGTTTGCCTGAATGGCTTCCTGCTTTGCTTTTTCAATTGCAATGGCTTTGTCTTCCAGCTCGCGGTTTAGTGCAACTACACCTTTGTTGGTTTCTTCCAACTCCTGGTTCATTGTTTCTATTTCGTCGTTGCGTTCCTGCAATTTGCGTAATAAAAAAACCAATTCATTGTTTTGAGAATTAATCGTGTCGACCATGCTTGTGTCGCCACGTTCAATTGTTTTCTCAAAGGCTTCTTTTATTTTAAGAATTCTTTTGCTTTCGATTTGTTTTGAATAGCTGGGCAGCCATTTGGCGGTAGTAATTACTGTTCCTGTTTCAGTACCAGTTTTAATATCAAAATCATCCATTAAACGTTGCGAGCCACTTAATCCAACTCCCATGCCGTTTTTTGATTGATAGTTCCCCGACTTTATCAGGTCAAGATCTTTAATTCCTTTTCCTTTATCTTTAAAAACAATAATTAGCCCCGGGCTTTTACGGCCTCGTTCGGCAAGCATAAACTCAATTGTCCCGTTTCCGGCATGTTCAATAATATTTCGGCTTAACTCTGAAACAGCAGTACCAATTCTGATACATGTTGTCTTATCAAAATTAATCTCTTGAGCTAATAGTGAGGCCAGGTTTCTTGCCCGAACTACGTCAGACTCGAATTGAACTACTATTGTTCCCACTTTATGCGTTGTAGCGGATAATAAGAATGGTAGCGTCGTCATTGTCTCTTGCGTAATTCGTTATTAAATTTTCAGCTATGCTTTGCGGGTGCTTTTCCCAGTCAAAATCTTCATGTCTCCATCGCGATGTAATCCCATCTGACGACAGACATATATAATCGTCGGGATTAAAACTGAATTCAAACACCCTTGGTGTGCGCATATTATGCCCAATTATTCCACCATATGATAACAGATTCTTTTTTTCGTTCGAGCTTACTATAAATCCTTCAATATTTCCAATTCCGCTAAACTGAACTTTATTGTTTTCCGTATCGATGTATACGAGGGCAGCAACAAGTCCTCGTGTGCCTCGTGTGCCTGCATTCATGTGTTGAAGCAGCATGTTTACCGGTTGATTGCCTTTTAAAATTATTTGTTCTTTTGCCAGTTGCGATGCCAAATGAGCTTCTTTTCCATGACCAAGTCCATCTATTACAGCAGCCACTGTTTTTGTTGGAGCAATATGGTTGACCACATAACAGTCGCCATTTAGTTTTTCTCCCGGCTTGCTCCGTGAGACTGCTCCAATACTAATTGTGCGGTTTGTGCCGATCCATTTTTTGCTTGGCACCCATTTTAAAGTTCTTATACAAGTATTGTAGGTCTCAAGCCCGTTAAGAGCATTATCGTTCGAAAAAGGAGTGTGTGTCGGATTTATTTCAAATACATCAGAAAAGCGACGTATCGAGCCCATTCCAATCCCTAATGATACTTTATTGGAAAAACCGTCTTTAATTGCTTTTTCAACATCAGGTATTCCCGGGCCGCTGTCGCAACACCACACTTCAATGGCCTTTTGTCCGTCGTTTGTATTTAATTCGCAAACCAGAATCTTGCCTTTCCTTCCGCCGTGTTTCAATACGTTGGTTACAAGTTCTGTTACCATAATTGCAATTTCGCCGGTTTTTACCTCATCAAAACCAAGTTGTTTTGCCAGACTTACCGACTTTCTTCGACTGATGCCGATGTCTGATTCATGCTCAATTTGCAAGGTTAGTATTTGTTCGCGATTTACCTCCATTTCATCACCCTCACAATAGTGCCTTTATCTTTTTCCGATTGGATTTCAAACCTGTCAACTAAACGTTTTGTTCCAGGTAGTCCATATCCCATCCCCATTCCTGATGTATAACCGTCACTCATTGCGAGTTCAAGGTTTTCAATACCAGGGCCTTCATCAATACAAGTAACTATTAGTGCATTTTTCCCCTCAACATTCCCACGTTCCAGCAAAACCTCTCCGCCACCTGCATAATTATACATATTTCTAAATAGCTCAGAAACCGCTGTTGTTATGCGTGTCTGTTCAACAATTCCCATGCTTGCTTCTTTGGCGTGGTGCCGAACCAGTTGTCTTACTTTTACAATATCGTGTTCAGTTACAATAGGATATTTACCGAGTTGTTCCCAATTATTATCGAAACTTATTTCGTTCATGGGCACCTCCTTTTATAATGTGTCGTAATTTAAGAGGCGATCTTCCAGCATTTCAATACCTTTTTCCATGTTTAGTGCAGTATCAACTCCAGGCATTTCCAGGCCCAACTCTACCAATGTTATGGCTACAGCTGGTTGCATACCTACAATAACAACTGCGGCGTCCATTATGGCCGCCATCGATGCCATTCCTGAAAGCATTCGGCCGATAAACGAATCAACCATTTCGAGCACCGAAATATCGATAAGCACTCCTTTCGCACCAGTCCTTTCAATTTCTTCGAGTATTTGCGATTGCAATTGAATTGCAAGTTTATCGTGCATGTCAACCTGAATAGAAACGATAAGGAAATCACGAATCTTTATGATGGGTATCTTCTTTTCGTGTAAATCGATGTTCATAAGCTATTCTGTTTCTTCGTTTTCAGGTAAATGTTCTGATTTGATTTTGCCATCAGAAAGCTGGTGGTTTTTTCTCATGGCATAAATCATTGCATCTTGCAATGTTGCCTTAGTTCGTATAACTGAAAGATCGATTCCCAGGTGAACAATTGTTTGTGCAATTGCCGGGCTGATACCTGAAATTATACAATCTGCACCTAATAAGCGGGCAGATGTTACCGTTTTTAACAAGTGGTTGGCTACTTGTGTGTCAACAGTAGGAACTCCGGTAATATCAAGTATCGACATGGTACATCCTGTATCAACGATTTTTTGCAATAAGTTTTCCATCATTATTTGGGCACGTTGACTATCCAGGGTTCCGATAACTGGTAGAATAAGTATGTTATCCCAAACTTTTGAAACCGGACTTGAAAGTTCCAACAGGTCGTCTTGTTGACGTAATATTGTTTTCTGTTGTTCTTCAATTTTAGAGAGCTTCTCTTCCAGCTCCTCACGCATTTGCTTGCTTTGTTTTAACTCATAAGTTAAATCTTCAATTAATATATTAATTGCTTCTTCAACACCTGTTAAATCATCCTCAATTTCTGCCTCAATTCTAACATCAAGGTCACCGGCTGCAACCGAAGACAACACATCTTCTATGTGCTCAATTCTTTCTTTAGCTTTTTCGAATACTATTTTTTCAGACATAACTTATCGTTTACTGATTAACCAATTAACTCCCTCTTCAATCGTTTTAAAAAAGTCTCCCTGTATTTTAATTGCTCCGGTTTTTAACATCACTTTCGCAATCATTCTGTTAGCTGCACTTCCGCCTATAAAAGCCACATGAGATATTTCAAACTCTTTTAAAAGTTGGTTCGATTTTTCGCGTGTTTCGCGGTTTTCAACTTTTGCAGTTTTGCTGATTTGAATGCACATTTGGCGATAGGGCTTATCTTTAACAAGCTCTTTCATGTTTTTACGAATGTCTTCAACATCAGTAGTAAGGTAATCGCGGGTAAATTGTAAATGTATGACCTTGGTATCTTCGTCATACCACAGATTGTGTTCCATTTTATGCTTTTTAAGGTTTGTAAACTTGGTGTAAAAATAGGTATTTTAAGATGAACATAACGGCGTTTTATAACTGCGAGTTGCTGTTTTTGAAGGTGTAATAACCTTAAAAAGCATGGTGTTTTGGATGATTGTTTATAGGCAAATTGCCTAGTGCTTATTAAGGGGATGAACTTTTGAAAACGATTGATGTTAATTTTGTAACTTTGATTAAAATCAACTGACTTTAGTGAAATACCTTATTTCCACAATATTAGTCTGTTCCATCTTTTCATTTCAGTTTTCTGAACTGTTTATTTTGTTGTCTTTCAAAATTAACCAGGAGTACATTGCAAAAAACCTCTGTGTTGAAAAGGATGTGGAAGGATCGACCTGTAAGGGGTGTTGTCAGTTGAAAAAGAAAATTCATGAACAGGAAAAACAGAAAAAGGAATTACCTTCTCAGCAGACTGAGAAGCAAAATATTGATTTTTGTGTTCATATGTCGGAATTGAATTGTGGAATAAATTCAATTATCGAAAACCTAAGATTCAGATTTTCATTAAAATATTCATTTCTAAATGTTCTAAAGGTCTTTCATCCGCCGGCATAGAGATTAACAATTCAATCCCCTTTATAAAGATTCAAACATCAATTAATCATTTTGGAATGAGACAGATCTTTTACAATTCCGGAATTCGAATAATGTATCTATTGGTATTACTTGTGCTGGTGCATTCTTCTTATTCGCAGGAAAAAACAATTCAAATTATTGACAAAGAAACAGAGATGGGGATTCCTGATGTACATTTTCAGTACAATGAAATGCGGGGATTTTCAGATAAAGATGGAAATATTGTTTTGCAAGTGGAAGAAGGAACCGAGCTGTTTTTGTCGCATTTGCAATATGGAAAAGTTGCATTTAGTTCAGCCGAGGTGGAACAATTTGCAAACACGGGAATTATTGAGCTTGCGCAGTCGTCGACCTATTTGCCGGCAAGCGTGGTTTTGGTGCATCCAACAACCGGCGACAAGCGAAAGATGGAATTTACAATGCAGAATAAACTGGCGCATGATGCCGGTAATTTGCTGGAATCGGTTCCGTCAGTTTCCACCATTAGAAAAAGCGGTGCTTATGGTTTCGATCCGGTGCTGCGCGGATTTAAATACGACCAGATTAACCTGGTATTGGATGGTAGCCAAACAGCGTCGGCTGCCTGCCCCAACCGAATGGATCCGGCCGCAAGCCAGATACCAATAAACATGATTGCCGAGGCTGAAGTGTTAAAAGGACCTCATAGTTTACGTTATGGAAATGCTTTTGGCGGAACCATAAACTTTAAAAGCTCGAAACCAGCATTTAAAGAGAAGGCAACTTCTGTTGGTCGTTTGGGAACAAGTTACGAAAGCAATGGAAATATTTTCAGGACCGAAGGCGTGGCCGGTGTTTCAGGCTCAAAAGTCGACTTTCGTATGTTTGGAGCCTATTCTACCGGCGAAGATTATACCGACGGAGAAGGAGTGGATATTGCAGCACGTTTTAACCGCCTGAACTGGGGCGGTAAATTGGGTTTAAAACTCAGCCAAAATCAAAATATCGGAGTGCTGGTGTCAAACAATATTGCTAAAGATGTTGATTTTCCGGCCTTACCAATGGATTTACGCGAAGACAACACCTGGCTGGTAAATGCCAGTTATTCCGCAGTTTTTTACAATGAAGCTTTATCCTCGTGGAATACGAGTATTTACGGAACGATGGTAGATCATTTAATGGATAACTACGATAAAATGTTAAATCCGCGAATGGTAGATGCCAAAACCGACGCCGAGACTCGTAATTATGGAGGAAGAACAGAAATGCGTTTCGATTTTGCAAAAAGCTATCTTTATACCGGTGCTGATTATCGCTTCGAGTCGGCCGATGGTTATCGCGAGCGTACCATGCTTATGGGCCCAATGACAGGAAAAGTACTCACGGACAATGTGTGGCAGGATGCCGAAATAAAACGTACCGGGTTTTTTGGAGAGTGGCACATTGCCCAACCGGGATTTCAGTTTGTGATTTCGGGCCGATTGGATATAAATAAATCAAATGCCAATAATCCTGATTCTCGTTTTGAAGAAATTTATACTGATTTGGAGTCATCGCATGTTCATCCATCGATAAGCGTTGGTGGAACACGATTGTTTAGCGAACACATTTCCTTGGGTTTATGGATGGGAATGGCTACCCGAAGTCCGGGCATTGCCGAGCGATATATTAATCAATTTCCGATAGGGCTCGATCCGTATGAAATGTTGGGAAATCCCGACCTGGACCCGGAGGTTAACAACCAGCTCGATTTGGTTTTTCGCTATCAAACCGAAAGGACGAATATCAATTTGAACGTGTTTACATCCGTTTTGCGAGATTATATTTCATCTGAAATTCGGGAGGATTTACAGCCGGCAATGAACACTTCGCCTGGTGTACGACAATTTGTGAATATTAAAAAAGCACTAATGACCGGATTTGAAGCCAATTGGGCACAACAATTTAATTCATTTCTCAGTCAGGATTTGAGTTTAGTGTACACTTATGGTAAAAATCAGGAGCTGGATGAGCCGTTACCTGAAATACCGCCACTGGAATTGCAGTATCGTTTACAGGCGAACCTGGCAGAAGCAAAGATTAAGCCCGAAATTTTGTTTAGGCATGCCATGAAACAGGACCGCATTGCAACGTCGTACGGCGAAACAGAAACACCGTCATTTAGTGTTGTAGATGCTAAACTATCGTGGTTAATAAGTTCTGTTTTTACCATGACCGGCGGAGTTCAGAATTTGTTTGATGAAGCGTATTACGAGCATCTTTCCAGATCGGTACGAAGTGCCGAGGCCAGACCCATTTATTCGCTGGGAAGGAGTTTTTATGCTACGCTAACGATAAGTTTTATGTAGCAGAACAACTATTATAAGTATAACAAAAAGTGGTCGTTTTCGGAGGAAACGATCACTTTTTATATTAGTTAAATCTAATCAATGAAAATGGGGAAGTCGTTAATTGCCCAAAAACTTTGTTTATTTTTCCTGTGTTTTAGTTAAAAATCACTGTAATAATGATACGATTTATATTCATACTTTTCGTTTTGGTTTTACCAACAGGTGCTTTTGCACAAATAAAGAACCTGATAAAAGAGGAAGCTAGCAAGCAGACAGCTTATGCCTTGGAACTCTGTAAATATTTACATGAAAATCCGGAGTTGTCTTTTCAGGAGTTTGAAACATCAGTGCGAATGGCCAGCGAATTGAAGGAAATTGGCTTTGAAGTAACCGAAAAGTTTGCCGGAAACAGTGTGGTTGGCATTTATAAAAACGGCGAAGGACCAACCGTTTTTTTGCGCACCGATATGGACGCTCTGCCGGTTAAAGAAAACACCGGTTTGCCTTTTGCCAGTAAAAAAATGGCCGATTTGGATGGAAATCAGGTTTCGGTGATGCATGCCTGTGGACATGATATCCATATGTCGACCTGGACCGGGACTTTGCGTACGCTAGTCGCGCTAAAAGATGAATGGAAAGGTACGCTGATGGTAATTGCACAGCAGGCTGAAGAATATAGCGGCGGGGCAGGACAGGCAATCGATGCCGGTCTGTTTTCTAAATTTCCTGTGCCGGATTATGCACTGGCATACCATATTAATCCGGAGTTGGAAACAGGGCAGATTGGTTTACGCGGAGGACCGGTTTTTGCCGGTGTAAAGACCGTTGAAATTACAGTATATGGAAAAGGAGGGCATGGTGCATATCCACAAAAATGTATCGATCCGATTGTTATTTCATCTCGAATCGTTAATGATTTGCAAACCATTGTGAGCCGCGAGTTAAGTCCAACTGAACCCGCTGTTGTAACCGTTGGTTCAATTCATGGCGGAACGCGTCCGAATATCATTCCTGATGAGGTGAAAATGGAATTAACACTACGTTATTTTTCTGATGAAACAATTGCTAAAGTAATTGCTTCCATAAAACGTATTTCGGCAAATGCAGCTCGTGTTGCGGGTGTGCCTGAGGACAAATTGCCGTTAGTTTATGTGCTTCCTTCAGAAACTCCTCCGGTGTTGAATGACGAAGCCCTAAGTACAAAAGTGAGCAAGTTTGCCACTGAAATAATTGGTCAGGAAAATATTATTGAAACACAACCGGAAATGGTAGGTGAGGATTTTGGTAAATATGGCAGAACAGAAGAAGACATTCCGATTTGTTTAATATGGCTGGGAAGTACAAGTCCTGAAGAAATGCAACGTTTAAAAGCAGAAGGGAAAGCGCCATATCCTTTGCACTCGCCGCAGTTAAATCCAGATTATGAAAATACCATTAAAACAGGTATTGAAGTAATGTCCGGAAATGTTATCGGGCTGATGAATAAATAAAAGTTCCTGGTTATAACTGTGGGCTTCTAAATCAATAAGTATTGATGTTTCGAAGACATAAAAAAGTTCCGGATTCATTGAACCCGGAACTTTTTTTATACAACTATTAGTTTCTATTTTTTTATGGCAGGAGTTGGAAAAGGGGGAGGTGTTACTCCTTTTACCCCTTGTTCGTCTATCATTTTAAGAACTTCCTGTACAGCGCGTTCCAGTTGTGGATCATTGCCGGTTTCAAGAGCTTTGGTATGTTGCTGCACTTCTATATCTGGCGCAACACCAACGTTTTCTGCAATCCATTTGTTATTTATAGGATCGAAGACAGCATTGTCGGGTGCCGTAAGTGCTCCACCATCAACTAAGCTATAATGTACCGATGATTTAACCAAACCTCCCCAAGTAGTTGATCCTATAAGAGGTCCCGCATTTTGTTGACGGAAAACCCACGGGAAAAAGTCGCCACCAGAACCACCTTGTTCATTAATTAATAAAGCCTTTGGTCCAAGTATGCCGGCAGGCAGTCTGAACGGTTTCCCATTTGGTACCTCGTTGGTTAATGCGGCACGTAAACTACGTGTCATAAGGTCAACCATGTAGTCGTCGAGTAAACCTCCACCATTAAATCGTTCGTCGATAACAGCACCGAGCTTATCTTGTTGTGCGAAAAAATAGCGATTAAAAGACACAAAACCCGGTGTGCTTGTATTAGGTACCCAAATATAAGCGAGTTTGCCACCAGATAATTCATCTACCTTTCTGCGGTTATCTTCCACCCATGCACGTTGACGTATAGCATTTTCGCTTCGTATTGGTTTAACGGTAATCGTCCAGGCGTCTTCAAATTCAGGTTTATCGTTAATATGTAATACGGTTTGCACACCCGATGTGCCGTCTAAAAACTTAAACGGATTATCATCAGAAGTTAATTCTTCACCATTAACACCGACAATAAAATTACCTTCTTCAATTCTTAATCCTGGTTCTTCAAGCGGGCTTGATAATCCTGGGTTCCAGCTTTCGGAATTATAAATACGCGTAATTTTCCATGCTCCATTCTCAGCAACTAAGTCGGCTCCCAATAATCCAACAGAATTGCGTTCTGTGTCGGGGTAATCACCACCCATTACAAAACTGTGGCCAACGGATAGTTCACCATTCATCTGATCGAGTATGTAGGTAAGATCCGAACGGTGTTTTACAAATGGAATTAACGGTGCATAACGTTTATGAACCACATCCCAATCTCTACCGTGAAGATTCGGGTCGTAAAAGTAATCACGTTCATATCGCCAGGCTTCTTCAAAGATTTGATCCCATTCTTTCGAACGATCGAGTTTGGTTTTTAAACTCACGTTCAGAGTTTTGCCATCTTTTCCTGATGCACCGCCTGTGTCTATCATTTTCCATGAAGAACCTACTCTTGAAAGCATTTTTTTACCATCGTCTGATACGGTCATGCTTCGTGCTCCAGTCAAAAACTCCTTAGCTTCGCGATCTTTCAGTTTAAATTTTTGGATGGTATATCCCGATTGATTCGGAACTGATTCAGCAATAAATAACTCTCCTTCTGATCCGGTAACAATTTTGCGGTATTTTCTGCCGGGCATAGGAAGCGCCAATGTTCTGCCGGCAATATTGTCAAAGTCAATCTTTATCGATTCCTCCTCTTCTTCTTCTTTTTTATCATCAGATTCAGTCTCTTTTTTCTTCTTGTCGTCTGATGCTTTTTCCGTTTTCTCTTCGTCTTTTTTTACTTCTTCTTCATCGCTTTTTAGTTTAAAAGGCGATTCGTTATCTTCTTGCAGATTAACTACATAAACACTATAGTTGGCATTTGCCGTCATTGAACTGGTGTTTGCCCAACCCGAACCAAGTGCCAGATCAGTGCTGGCCAGAAAGTAGAAATGTTTTTTGTCTTTGTCCCAGGCCGGTGAAAAGGCATCGGCAAAGGTGTTGGTTACTTTATGAATACTTTTGTCTGCAAGCGACCAAAGGGTGATTTGACGAAAATTATTTGAAGCAGATTTTGCATAAGCCAACCATTTTGAGTCGGGTGACCAGGTGAGTCCCATGCTGCCACGCTCCATGTTGTTGCCGCCAATATCAATCGTTTCAATCGATTCATTTTCAATGTCAATTACACGAATACGTACATCGTCGTCGGTAAAAGCAATGTATTTCCCGTCAGGCGACCATGTTGGTTCCCAACCAAGTTTTGATTCACCAATAGATATGTTTTTGGGATCTTCCAGCCCGTTTTGATTGGCAATAAGTAAGGCATAACTTTCTCCGCCTTTGTCGGAAAACCAGGCCAACTCATCACCTTTTGGTGACCAGATTGGAGTACGGTCGGCAACATCAGACGACTGGGTGATGTTACGCGTATCGCCATGTTCTTCAGGAACGGTAAAGATATCGCCGCGGGCTTCGAAAATAGCACGTTTCCCGGTTGGAGATAATGCTGCTGAACGCGCCGAAGAACTTACATCTTCCCATTTTGTTTCGGCCCATGGAAAATCGCCAACAACATTAATGGTCAGTTTTGTAGTTGTTTTTGTGTTCAGATTCAAGAGGTGCAAAAAACCTTCGCGTTCAAAAACAAGTTGATCATTTTTCCCTGCCAGCCATTTTACATCAGCTCCTTCAAAAGAGGTTAGTTGTTCCAACTGCTTTGTTTCTGGTGTGTACGACCAAATATTAGCAACAAAATCACGGTCGGAAATAAAGTAGATTTTATCGCCCAGCCAAAGTGGCTGAATGTCGGTAGTTTTTTCGTTGGGAATGAATTCTTCAGAAAAATCGTCCAGATCGAGAATGACCAGAGGTTTGTTTTGACCACCGCGATATCCGCGCCACTCAACATCCCACCGCGAAACCCGGTCGATTATAATTTTCTTTCCATTTGGAGAGAACGATCCATCGTTGCCGAACTGTTTGGTTAGTAGGCTTGCAGGGCCACCATCTTTTGAAATAGTCCACAATCGCCCGTAGGTGCTTGGAGCTGTTTCTCGTGAGGAGGTATACAGAATTTTTTCGCCATCAGGAGACCAGCCCCTAACAACTGCCCCGCTTGGGTGCCAGGTTATTCGAGTAGGTGTTCCACCTTCAACAGGAACAGTATAAACTGAGGTTACGCCGGAACGGTTGGAACTAAAAGCGATGGTTTTCCCATCGGGAGAAAAACAAGGTTGACTTTCAACTGCTCCGGTACTTGTGAGCCTGATGGTGTTGTTTGATGCTAAGTTGTTTACCCAAATGTCACCTCCATAGGCAAAAGCAACGTGAGAGTCGCTAATTGTCGGTTGACGCAGTAACCTGGTTTCCTGCGAGAAGGACAAAAGGCCAACAGCAAGAAAAATCATTAATAGTGCTAGTTTTTTCATAAGAAATAATTTATTGTTTGAATGAATTGACGCCTAAAACTTTAAAAGATACATAATAGTGGTAAAGTTTGTTCAAATCATTTTATTTGTAATTCAACTATGAGTAGAATTACAATGGGCATTAAAATCGAAAATAGCGTGAGCAGGCTGAGTAGTCGATTTCGGTTGATGTATCCTCAACAAACTTAATGATCGTTTCTGCTGCAGTAAGAGCTTGTTCTTCTCTTTCTTCGGGGAATAAGGGCGAATGAACAGCAGGAATATAGTCGTTAATTCCAACTCTCAGCATTACATTATCGCGCAGCCGGTTTCCTGATTGATTGAAGATAACAACTTCGCCGTCGATTTTATCGATGAGAATTCCTGAATAATAAATCCTGAACCAGACTCTGTCAAAAAGTATTTGATTTCCTCCACACTCATTTCATATATTACAGTACCATTGTTAAAAGGCGAAATTTCGTATATATCTCTTCTTGTTATGGGGCCTTCATAGAGAGCAGCACGAACACCTCCCGTATTTTGAAATGATACATCAACATCGAGATATGTTTTAATTGCATCGGTATAAAAGCAGCCGGTGGCAGTTTTGGAATGGTATGCCGGTGAATAACCAATTTCTTCGTAAAGTTCTGGCCAATCGTTGTAATCGTCGATAATGGCCTGTATTTGTGCATCTTTATTTTCAAACTGTTCAAGATCGATCAAGGTGTAGTTGAAATTTTCCACCTTTTTATCCGCAACGGTAAGTTCTATTTTACCTAAATAGTTGAGGTAGCCTCCGGCCTGAAAAATGGGAATGCCATTATTAACCGTATTCACCAGAGTATGAGAATGTCCGCCAATTATAACATCGAAAAAAGAATTGTTTGCAGCCAGTTGATAGTCCATATTTTCACCCAAATGAGATAATGCGATGAATAAATCTGCATTTTCCTGTTCTTTTAACATTGAGTAGTTTTTAGCAATTTCCAGCGCATCGGTAAATTCATAGTTTTGCACACGCCAGGGGTGAGAAGACGGAATGGTTGAATAATCGGAGCCCATCGTTTCCAGCAAACCCAAAAAGACTATTTTTAGCTTGCCAACATCTATCGATTTGTACGGCTCAGGTTGAGCAAATTCTCCACTTTTTGCAGTGGTATTGGCACATATCCAGGGAAAATTCGATTGATTAATTCTTTCTTTCAGCATCTCAGGACCATAATCAAACTCGTGGTTGCCAAGTGTCATTATGTCAAAACCTACCTGGTTCATCAGGTGGATCATTGGATAGCCTTTTTGGCTGTAATTATCAACTACAGGGTTACCTGAAAACATATCGCCGGTACTTATAACCAGTACATCATTGATTTCTTTTTCCTGGTCGACAATGTATTTTACTTTTGAAAAATTATCGATTTGTCCATGTGTATCGTTCACAAAAAAAATGGTAATATTTTGCGGCTGGTTCTTCGGTGACGTTTCGTTTTTGTTGCATCCACAAAAAATGAGCAGCAAAAGAAGAAGTATTGTCCGAATAATTTTCATAGCAATAAAGTTAATTTAGAACCTGCCCTGTAGGGTGCGATAAGTGCAAATACCTTAAGGTTATTTCGAAAGTTACCCGATTCGATTTTATTGCATGCGCCAGCTGAGGTGTTTAATCTGTCCGGCTCTGAGAATTTTAATGGTATAATTTTGTCCACTTTTCATGGTATTCAGGTAGTCGTAAAATTTTAAAATATTTTCGGCTGTGTTGAGCTGTATGTCGTCAAACTGCAGAATAATATCACCACCGGCCATAATTTCCATGTTACCAATATTCATCTTCACGTAGCCGCCTTTTAATCCCATAAAATAAGCCGGTGAATTTTCTACTACCGCCTGTACCATTAGAGCTCCCTCCTGGGGAATGTGAAAAATTTGGCACAGTTGTGGAGGCAAGGCTAAAACACGGGTGCCAAACCAAATTCGTCCGGGTTGTTGTAGAATTTCTTCGGCTATTGAGGAAGTTGCAGCAAAACCCAGACCTTCAAATCCTCCGGAGAAGGACAGAATAGAACTAACAATTCCAATAACTTCTCCTTGCATATTAAACATGGGGCCTCCGCTGTTGCCTTTATTAATTGAAGCGTCGGTTTGAAAAAATTCCTGTAAACGATTATTGTTTATCTCGTCCTTCTCAATGTGTTTGCCACTGATAATTCCTTTTGATACCGAACGTTCGAGGCCAAGAGGATTGCCAATAATAAAAATATCCTCTCCAATGCGCATTGCATCTGAATCACCAATCTGAGCAGGAGGATAATTGGTGGCCACCTTATTGAGTTGTAGTAAAGCTACATCTGATGTTTGATCTATGCGGCGTATTGTTGCTCCTGTTTTGGCACCATCGTAAAAAACAACTTGAATTTGAGATGCATCGGAAACTACATGTGCAGCAGTAAGAATATACAACTGTTTTTCTCCAACGAGTATCCCGGAACCCATTCCTTCGTTTGCAGTAAAACCATCAGGATTTCCTATTCCCATATTCTCCATTTCTAAAACCTGAATGGTAACCACACTTTTATTAACTTTTTCAATAAGGTCGGCAAAGGTTTGGGCACCAGAATTTAGTACGGTAAAAAGCAAAATAATTGATGTAAATGTTCGAGTCATAAGTGGAATTTTAATATTTGTTTCTAATATACGGCATTTCAGTTTAACAATAATAATTCTTTTCTAATTATTTAATGGCTCACATCGGTTTCTTTTAGCGAACCAATTTGTATGAATTTGAACTTTGCGTTTGGTCAACTTGTTAACAGATGTTAAAAAACTGTAGTGGTTTTAACATTGTGTTGCGTATCACTTAACCATAAATTTATAACCTTTAACTTTGATTTTTGAATGAAACTGGTTTGAAAAAATGCAGTTGAGTAAAGTGTAATTCATCGCTACTGACTGTTAAAATAAATTATGATTTTCTACTCTTCTTTTGAAAATATATACCTGGTTTTACCCGTAATTGGCTTTGTGATAGGACTTTTTGGAACTATGCTTGGAGGTGGCGGCGGATTTTTCTTTCTGCCTGTGCTTACCTTAATTCTGGGAGTTCCTGCGCATACTGCGGTTGCTACTTCGCTGGCAGCTACCTTGCCTATTGGCTTGGTGGGCTCGTGGGGACATCATAAAAAAGGGAATATAAATTTAAAAACCGGATCATTATTTTGTATCGCCGGAATTGCCGGAGCCATTATTGGAGCCCGGCTGACCAACTTTATTTCAGGTTCGCAATTAAAGTTACTTTTTGGTATTTACTCCATACTAATTGCCATAAATATGTTGGTAAGCAGTGCTCGTAAAAAGCAGGAAGAAACAGATTCAACGAACAAGAACGGGAAACAATCTTTACGCTTTGCGAAGGGATCGTTTTTTGGTTTAACGGCAGGAATAATTGCAGGTACATTTGGAACCAGCGGAACGGCTCCTGTTATTGCAGGACTGTTTTCGATGCGACTACCGGTAAAACTTGTTGTAGGAACTTCCTTATTGGTTGTTTTGGTGAATACAATTTTTGCCTTTGGGGCGCATTTCCTGGTAGGAAGCATCGACCTGACACTTATTGCATTTCTCACAGTGGGATCGGTAGTTGGCGCATTCCTGGGACCACGCCTGTTTTCGAAAGTTAAAATTGAACGATCGGAAAACAAGGTACAATATATTTATGCGGCAGTTGTTGCTGCAATTGGCGTTTTAATGATTGTGAACAGATAAAATGATTATTACAATTTACATATTCATACTGTCGTACTTTTTGCTTGGTGCAATTGGTTTTTACCTGATAAACCGAAAAAAGGAAAAAGCAGTTGCCCGTAAAAGCTGGACAAAGTTTATTTCCTATTTCATTATTATTCATGTTTTGTTTTTTAGCATTGTTATAAAAGCAGAGGTGTTTAGGGTTTTGGTAGGCATAATATTGCTTTTTGGGGCTTACGAACTTTCAAACCTGTATAAAGGAAGTGGGTTTAAACAATCAGGTTTTGTTTTGGTTTCCGCTATTATTTATGCAATTTTGGGAATAGGACTTTGGCAATTCGGGAAGATGGATAAAAATGTGGTGCTTTATGCCTTTTTAATTCTTTCAATTTTTGATGCGTTTAGCCAAATATCAGGACAGTTGTGGGGGAAAACGAAAATTGCACCAAAAATAAGTCCGAACAAAACTGTTGGAGGAACTGTTGGGGGAGGTTTGTTTGCAATGGCAAGTGGATTTTTGCTAAGTGGATTATACGACAATAAATGGTATTTAATAGCAGGATTAACCTTGGGAATAATCGTGTTTGCATTTTTGGGAGATATTGCAGCATCGTTATATAAACGAAAGTTTGAGGTTAAAGATTACAGCAATTTAATACCTGGTCACGGAGGTTTTCTTGATCGGTTCGACAGTTTAATTGCCGGAGGAGCATGGGTTACATTCTTCTTTTTTCTGATTCAATAATTTCAGGTCATTTGGAGAGATGATATCGGCACTTCAATCAATCAATAACGAATAGAAACGAATCAAACGATAACTTTGTGCATAACACGAGAGAGATAATAGTGCGGGATGATGATTGCCCGCCGACAAATTTATTTTTATGGGAAACACTATTACACTATCAGTAGTATATTTTATTGCTATTATTTTGTTACTGGCTTTTAACGAACTTAATTACAGAAGGCTGAAAGTAAAGGGAGAATTTACCAGAAAATTCGCTCATTTTACTGCTACCATAGCCGTGGTGCCTTTTCCGTATATTTTTTCAAGTCATTGGTATGTATTTGTGCTTGCACTAATATTTTTTGCCGCTTTATTTATTACTCAATACAGCAAACAGCTAAATTCCATTCACGATATTCAGCGCAAATCAATAGGTAGTTATCTTTTACCGGCATCAATTTATCTTACTTTTTTAATGTCGAATTTATTGGATAACAAATTTATTTTCATTTTACCAATGCTAATCCTTGGGATAAGCGACCCGATGGCGGCCATCGTTGGAATAAGTTTTAAAACGAACAATCATAAAATAAAAGTACTGGGCATTAATACCGGAAAATCTATTTTCGGATCGGGCGCATTTTTACTGACCAGCTTTGTTATTAGTTTGATAGCCTTGTATTTTAATCGTGGTATTTTCGATTTAAAAACCTTTTATGTTGGTTTAGCAGTGGCAGTTGTCAGTACCATTGCCGAGTTATTTAGCTGGCGTGGTTCAGACAATTTAACAATACCACTGGGAGCAGCATTTACACTTTTACTATTACTGTAAATATGTAAAATATAGTCTGAGACTGGTATTTCTGACAAAAAAGAAGTAATTTGTATATAGCAAAGCATAGAGAGAGGAAAACTGAAATAGCTAAAGAGGGGCATTTTTGATGTCCGCGAATCAAAATTTACGTCATGAAGAAAATTGTTATAAACGGAGCTAACGGTTATGTGGCTTCTAATTTCATTAACGAATTATTGTTGGAGAAGTACAAGGTAGTTGCACTCGCGCGCAGTAATAAAAAATACACTGCCGAAGAGCGGGTGAGGGCTGCCTTAGTAGAAATGAATGATGGGAAGGAAGTGGATTTTACCAACCTGGAAGTACACGACTATTCGTTATTTGAAGAAAACTTTGCACTACCTGAAAGTGAGCTTTCAGAAATATTCGGAGGAAATATAGATTATTTTCATTTTGCAGCAAGTTTAAAATTCGACATAAAATCAAAAGAAGAAATATTTGGAACCAATTTGCAGGGAGTTACCAATTCGATAAATACATTCCAAAAATATTCGGCCAGTGAATCGCGATTCTTTTTTGTGAGTACAGCCTATTCTTGTGGTAAAGTTGAAGGAACATTCAAAGAGAAATTCTACGAAAATGCTGAGATTGATGCATTCAGGAATTACTACGAGCAATCGAAGCGGTACGCTGAAAATGTAATTAAAGATTACATGGATAATAGAGGGCTGAATGCCTGTATTCTTCGCCTTTCGCAGGTTGTTGGAAACAACAAAACAGGCGTTACCAAAACTGATTACGGAATTTTTGATTTTTCGAAACGTGTACAAAACCTGGCAAAAAAATACCCGGATAGTGTAATTCGTTTGAAAGTTGATCCTGAGTCTACACAAAACCTGATTCCTGTTGATACTGTGGTTACCTACCTGATGAGTGCAGTAAGAGCAAAACAGGTACCTGTTATTCTAAATATGATTGCCAAAAATTCGATAAAAAATACCGATATCCTCGGCAGTATAAGTAAATTATTACCCATTTCGCTGGTTCCCGATATGACTCTTGAGAAAGAGCAGATGAATTCGCTGGAGCGGATAATGGCAATTGGGATGTCGTTTACAGGCGCATACATCAATACAAATATTTCTTTCGATACAACTAATCTCGATTCAATAGTTAAGGAGGAAATAAGTGAGGTTTCTGCCGAGTCGGTGAACCGGATGCTTGCTTACTTTTTAAATGGCGACTCAACACATCAAGTGAACGGAATAAAAGCTGCCGTTTAATATCTTGCCATTTTACCAATAAAATTTTAGGTTTATACTCAATTAAGTTGAAGTTTTACGTTTAAAACAATTATGAAAAAAATATATGTACGAGGCGAGAATATTGTTAATCTGCCCAATGCCATAAGTTTATATCGTTTATTAGCTTTTCCTGTAATATTTTACGCAGCACTTGTAGGTAACGAATCACTGTTTGTATGGTTGCTTTGTATTAGTTTGGTAAGCGATGTTGCCGATGGTAACCTGGCACGTTACCTAAAACAACAAACACATTTTGGAGCAGCGTTAGATAACCTGGCCGACATTTGTACTTATGCGATGGCAATTCTTGGATTGTTTATATTTAAATGGGCAGATATTGAGCCACACAGTTGGTTCCTGTTTTTGTTTTTGGGCTTATTTGTGGTAAGCTACATCGTATCGTTTGCCCGTTTTGGTAAAATTCCGGGACTACACTTGTATTCAGCCGTTTCGGCCGGATATGTGCAAAGTGTATTCTTTTTTGTATTGTTTGTTTTCGGATTTTATGCCTGGTTCTTTTACCTCGCAGTAGGTTGGGGGATTGTGGCGTATGCCGAAAAAATATTGGTACTCTTTAAACTCGACGATATAAAGATCGGGGTGAAGGGGCTTTACTGGTTAATAAAAGCACAAAAGAACGCAAAATAAAAGCAAGCCACATTCTTCGGATGTGGCTTTTTTGTTCAATGCCGGATTTGATTTTAACGCTTGTAAAGTTGTATCTTTGGTGAAATCAAGAAATACACCGGCCTTTTGAAATCAGCACCGATAATACTGCTATTTCTCCTGCTTCTAAGCTTTGTTACAACCAATACCCAGGATAAACTGAGGGATTCATGGAACGAGCGAAACGCCCGAAAAGAAGCAACAATTGAGGCGGGTAAACCATGGCTTTCACCCATGTTTGCTCCTGCGTATACTGCTGATGCCGGTTTATTAATATCGGGCGGAATGCTTTACTCTTTTCGTGTAAATCACAACGATTCAATTTCCCAGCGCTCATCATTACCGGCCACAATTTTTTACAGTACAAAAGGTAATTTTGGAATCCAGGCACATTTAAAAACCTTTTGGATGGAGGATAAGTTTCGTTTTGATGCCAGCCTGATAATACGTGACAAAGACAACAATTATTACGGAAAAGGATTTGAACAGATCGATGGAACACGCAGATCGGATACTACGACGTTGTATCATGAAACGAATTCAAGTTTTGGTATCGACTTTATTTATAAGATTCGACCCTCGGTATTTGTAGGAGCAAGTTTACGGCCGGCCTACATTGTCACCAAAGATTTTGCCCCTCCGGTTGAGGAAGATCCATATCGTGCCCGATTTGCCGATTCGTATTTTCTGAACGGGATTGGTGCACAGTTTTCTTACGATACACGCGATATGGTTGTGAATGCCTGGAAAGGGGTTTATTTACATTTGTCCTCTATGTTTTATGATAATTTGTGGGGAAGTAAATACGACTATCAGGAATATACTTTAGATGCCCGTTATTATAAAACCTTAACCCGACCGGGCAATGTTGTTGCTTTCCGGTTTTTTACCCGCTCTGCCTACGGAGAAGTTCCGTTTACCGAATTGTCTGATTTCTCAGGAGGTAAAAACCTGCGTGGTTACCTGCTGGGGCATTACCGCGATAATACTGCTGCTTTCTTACTTGGCGAGTGGCGTTATACCTTTAAAAAGGCGGATGGCCGTTTGAGTAAAAGCGGAATGGTTTTGTGGTTGGGAGCCGGAAGTATTGCCCCCGATGTGGTGAGTATGTCAAAATGGGTACCCAATGGCGGGGTAGGTTACCGCTTTGAATTGCAGCCGCGAATGAATGTTTGTGTTGATTTTGGTATGGGCCGCGATTCGAAAGGGGTTTATTTTAATTTTGTGGAGGCGTTTTAATCATAATTTGTTTGTTCTCCTTGCAAGTAGCACCCCTAAATGCTTATCTTTAAACATCAATAATTCGCACATCAAAGCACAACTTGTTCGATGCAGAAACACTTAAGACACATTCTATTTTTTTTGGGTTTGGTCAGTTTTACTTTATTGGGTAAAGCACAGAACAACGACACCATTTCCATACGTTTCGATCAGTTGCTGATGCTGAAAGACACCATTTATTACGGTGTTGATGATTCAGTTATAATTCTTGAACCGGGAACAGAATACGATATCATCAAAAACTTCCTGGTGCGTAAACCAAAGTACTACGAAAAGCGCCCCGAAAAAGTAGAGTCGGTAAAACGCCTAAACAGTCGATATGGCGATATGCTGATGGGATCGATTAGGAGTAAAAAAGAGCAGCTACCCGAAGATTTTAACCCTTCCGATCAGTATTTTACATTCTACAACGACCGGGTAATAAAAAGTATATTCATTGATGGTGTTCCGGTTTTGGACGGTAACTTATTCGACACAACAAATGTTGAATCGAGTGGATTTGGGCGCTTCCTGAATAAAACCTACAGCCCAACGCGCGAGCGTGTTATTCGTAAGAATTTGCATTTTAAAGAAAATGACCGCGTAAATGCCCGTATCTTTTCGGATAACGAGCGGCTTTTTCGCGACCTTTCGTACATTGAAGATGCCGTTATAAAAATAATGCCTGTTGAGGGCTCCGACGATTCGGTAAATGTGCTTGTAACCGTGAAAGACCGGTATCCGATTGGGATAGGAGGCGATGTAAACGATTATAATGCTTTTGAGGTTGAACCGTATACCCGAAATTTTGCAGGTAAGGGCCACAGTATCGGCATTATTGGAGAATACGATGGCGATACCGACGACAAGTTTGGTTATGGAGCTTACTATACGGTAAATAATCTGTGGGGAACTTTTATAGACAACGAAATTCGGTACCAAAACGGTTTGGATCGTAAGAACTTAAGCATTCAATTCGAGAAACCTTTTCTTACCACACATACGCGGCAAGGTGGCGAAATTGTGTACGAGAAATTACGCGAGAAAGTGGCCGAACATCCTTATACACCCGATTCGCTGGGGGCCGATAACAGTAAATACGAGCTGCGCCTTTTTGATTTGTGGTTAGGGCAATCGTTCTTTTTTTACGACGATTTAACCAAACCATTTTTAAACCTGGCATTGCGCTATCATTCGGTAAATTACACCGACCGACCACTTGTTGATGAGCATACAAATTACCAGTTTCATAACAGGCATGTTTATCTTGCCGGCCTATCGTGGCAAAAGGTTTCGTACATAAAAACAAGCAGGTTGCTGCAGTACGGTACCATTGAAGATGTGCCAATAGGGTATAACATTAACCTTACCGGTGGCTGGGAAAAAACAAGCTATTACGAGCGGCCCTACCTGGGATTGCGGGTGAATTATTCGCTGTTTTTTAATAATGCAGGTATTTTTTCGGCGTTTACCGAGGCCGGAGGTTATTTTAATAACTCGAATATTGAAGACAGGTTAGTAGCTCTCCGGCTTAATTATTTAAGCCCACTTATGAAGCTGCGCAATTTCGAGATCAGAAATATTATGGAATTTAAATACGATGCGGTGCGTAATCCCCGGTATTTTATTCCTTACTATACCAGCCGGAATTTTGTAAAGGATTATCTACTCGGTTATCATCATGTATCAAATTTATCGTATGAATACCGGCCGGTGTTTTATTCCAATTACCAAATTTGGGGATTTCGGTTTTCGTTTAACCCATACATAAACATTGGGTGGTTAAGAAAGCAAAACGCAGACGAAAAACTAATCGACAGGTACTCCGAAATTGGAATTTGGGCCAGTACCAAAAACGAAAGTCTTATTTTTCCGGCCATGCACCTGCAACTGGGGTATTTGCCCAATAAACTGGAGCAGGAGCCACGTTTTGTTTTTACCGTAGTGTTTAAAGATATTAAAGTGTTTAAGGACTTTACATCGCTAAAACCGGAGGTGGTTAAGCCGAAACGATTGTTTTAAGTCCTTGTTAATATAGGTGCCCACTTGTGGGATTTGGTTTATTTTTTCATCCTGATTGGTTGAGGTACGAATTACAGATTCGTGTTAGCGGGGAACCACCGAACCCCGCCCTGCAATATGTACGTTGTTATGTACTGAATTTTTATTCTATTTTCCAGTCAAATCGACTTATTATTACCCATTTCCCGAATATTTTTTTAATCAATATTGATTCTTCAATCAAAACCTGGCCATTTGCTGTATGACGAAAAATCGCATTTTCTTTTTTGTCGTCGAATACGATTTTACTAATGGCATAAACTACAGGTCTTTTTTGTTTTTGCAATGCATCGATCTGATTACTCTTTATGCACTTAATATATGGTTTATCTCCTACGAACGTGTAATTTTTAAAATAACTATTATTTAGCTTAAATTCACTCCATTGCAAGGTTGAGTCATCAGAGTTTTTGTTTTTTCTCCATTCCAAAATAATGTTGTCAGGTATTTTCAGTCCTGTCTTGTCTTCAATTGTTTTTGAGTCGTAATCAAATGTTGGTTTTCTAATTTCACTAACAATAAAAATTGTGTCTTTACGACCAAATAAATCAAAAAACATATCATTGATTATTCGTTCGTTGCTCTGAGCATTTAAATTGCTCGCTGAGAGTATAATTAATATAAAGACTGCAACTCTTCTCATTTTTGACTTTTTAATTTGTAACTAACGGTCACTTGTAGGTGGTCGGGCGGGATTTCGAAGAGTGTTCCTGTCCGCCAGCTGGCGGACACGGAACTGCGAAACGAGCCCCGAAGCTTCGGGGCGCAGTTGGCGTACCACCAAACCCAGCCCTGCAATATGTACTGTGTTAGCAACTGTTTTTAATCTATTTTTAGATTGGGAAATTGTTCATTCATTTTTTTTATATCTCTTTCCTTTTCATTATTTAATTTGATTAATGATTGATTATAGTCAACATAGATTTCACCTAAATACTTAACCTTCCCTTTTTCTATATTGAATTTTATATCCATAGGGATATTCTTAGTGGATGACACATAAATACCTTGGTCAAATATTTTGAAATTTGAAAAAGCGTATTGTCCTTCAGGTTCTTGGATAGAAAAATAATATACTGCTTTATCACCATCAAAAAAGTCAGGTTTAAATTTCATTTTCACTGTTGATTCGGGAACTATTCTAACCATGTTATTCTCATTTATTTTCGTAATTCCGTTTCCGGTATAGTAAAAAGAATAACCATGGAAAATTGGTTTTTCATTTTTAAATGCAATTGCTCCTATAATTACTCCTTCACTATCGTTAGGGTTAAATGATTGTGGAATTTTCAAAGAAGGTAATGTAGCACAAGAATTTATTAGCAATCCAAGTAAAATTATTAAATAATGTTTTCTCATGGTTTTTGATTATTCCGACGTCTTTAAATCAGAAAATTCGTCGTTGATTAAATTAATTAGTTCATTGTATATCTTATTGCAATACTCAACTGAGTCAATTCCTCTATAAAACCATGTTTCTCTAAAATGAATTATAACTTTCCTTTTATCTTCTTCTTTTCTTTCCTCTCGTTCCACCTGACCAGTCGCATACTTAATATCCATTTGAGGATTATGTTTGAGGTGATTGCTAATGTCTTTTCTTGCTTTGTCACTTGAATCTTTATCTGAAAAGAAGCTTTCAATTACTTGTTCTTTTTCAGGATATCCTTTCTTCATATAATCTTTTAAAGAGAAGAATACCTGTGTGTAATTGAAAATATTGAAGTATAATTTTTCTACTCTAGATTTTTTGAGTTCATCTTTTTTTCGAAACAGAGCAAGAGTTTCATCGTTATAAGGATATTGCTGGTCATATTTTATTCCTGATTCAATACCAGCATCTCTTGTTGTCATCTCATAAGCTTTATTTAACTGTTCAAGATTATATTTTAATGCCTTAATTCTAATATTTATATTTTTCAGTATTGACATTTTGATTGAGTTTAAATTGTTGCTAACGTACACACAACCCAACAAGTAAGTTTATTTCCTTATTATCAAGTTGGGTTATACGCCCCAATTGGTGTTATAAGCCAACCCCCGGTATAAAAATCGTACTATTCGAGGCCAATGGTTCAATGTTTATTATTTATTATGAGGAATAAATGTAATCATAATTTCAAGAAAAAGAATAGGCTATAAATGGCAAAAGTTTAGGCCAAAACAGTAATCGTATAGGTTTAAACGTACGTTTAAATGCCGCCCGCCCGTGGGTTGAGGCTTAAACAAACCTTTAAACCGCAAAAACCGGCCGCTTAAGGCTTAAACAAACCTTTAAACGCCAATTCGTCCACGGCTGGGACATAAACGTACGTTTAAATGCGAAATTTCCACGGCTGGGACATAAACATACGTTTAAAGCTCAACTACCCGAAGGCCATGGTTTAAACATTAGTTTATGCTGAAAAAACGGAACTTATGTTTGATAACATGTTGCCCAGGTCTTTTCTTTTTGTTTGGCATGTTGTAACTTTGAAGTGCTCCGTGCTCCCGAGCTCTTGAAAATAACCCATTTAAAAGCTTAAGCACCCGGCCCAAAACAACAATATGAATGATTAAATCCTAAATGTTATGATTGAAAAGATTATAGTTAACAGCCGCACTACCGAAATTCACGGAACAACACGCACCATTAACACTTCGTTTCAGCAATCGGGATTAACCGAAGACATTACGCTTGCCGAAATTTTTACCCGTTTGGTAACTGCAAACGATGAACTGGGCGTAGCTATCGACCGCTCGAAAGCCGAAAGTATACTGGCCGACAAAGACGATGTGCGCGACGAAGCGGTGCGTGCAGTGGGCTACCTGGTGCAAGGTTACCTGTATTTCCCCAGCCAGGAAGTGCGCGCAGCGGCTACCAACGTACAAAAAGTGTTCGATAAATATGGTTTTGAGGTAATCAAGGAGAGTTATGTGGTAGAATCGTCGCACATTGTATCGATGCTGGGCGATTTGGCCGACCGCGCATTGTCGGCCTCAATTGCACTGCTTCCGGGCCTTAGCGATAATATTGCCAGCCTGCAGGCTGCCGAAGACGATTTTGAAAACACACGCGCCCAATTTGCCGAAGAAGAGGCCGAAGACTCGACAAAACCCAATGCAACCACTTTAAAGAAAAACGTTGTGACCATTATAAACGACGACCTGGTGCAGTTTCTGCGCTATGGCGAACGTTTCCAGGCGGCTACCTACGGCACTTTTGCTGCTACAGTAGCCCAGCTTATTAACGATAATAACGAGCAGGTTAAAAAACGTGCTAATAAAGATACGGACTGACAGGGATAGTCTGATTTGAAGGTTAACATTTATTGGATTGTGGACAGCTCTCGTTTTTCGGGGGCTGTCTTTTTTTCTGAAAGTCATTTGAAAGCCAGTAGCAAAATATGCTGTTGAATTTTTTAACTCACCCTGATTGTGCCTTCGACACAATCGTCCCTCTCTTGGCGAAGCTACCCTTTATACACATCTTTTTCATATTTCCATATGCTAATCCTAATGCTTTCGTCCGGGATTACTTATATACTTTTATCAGCTTTCGTCGCCGGACGAGAGTTCAACGTCCATCTAACCCGGCGTGAAACGCCGGGTTAGTCACATTTGACACTTCCAGTGCCATATTCCATTATCACCCTGAAAGGGTGTTACAACAATAACCCCGGGTAAACGATCCCGAGTCCTCGGGAGAGTGCAACCCGGGATTGAGATGAACAGATAAAAGCGGCGCAACGATCCTGTTGTTCAATGTTGCAGCCTGGCATGCGCCGCAAGGAAAGTATACAGGTTTGAAAAATAATGCCCAATATTTGTGTATAAAGGGTAGCTTCGCGAAGAAAGGGAATGAGGGAGAGTTCGCTAAAAATTTGCACAGCTTTTTATGAACGAGATAATACATTCTCCGGCAGGGGAGAGCTTTACCTTCGTTTTTTGCGTCTCCAGTAAATGTACAGGATAACAATGATAACCGGCAGCACAATAAACACAATAATATTTACCAGATTTAACTCCAATGGCTCCGGCTCTCCGGTTGGAATGCCGCTGGGTGCCTGTGCCATTGCCAGTGCTGAAACGAAAAGTAAAAAGGTGAATATGCCTGATTTTTTTAACATGCGCTGTAAAGTTTATTATTCATACTACTAAAGCAAGTTGAGAGGGTAGTTTGTTCAGGAATGTTCAAACAATTCTCAAAATTTTAAATCGCAGTTTAAGGCATAAAAGAACCGTTCCGTCGGTTTACGGAACGGTTTTCATATTTAGCGTAAAGTATATTTACTTCTTGTCGATTTTTTTGTATCTCCAGATAGCGCTTGCACCCGGTTCTTCTTCAACATGAAGTATGGTGCGAACAAGGCACTGAACCTGTTTTATTCTTTAAAAAACTTATAGGCCAGGCCCCATTCTATCCAGTCTGCCGATCCTCCGTTTCGTGTTTTTAGAGCAAGATGAGCATCCAGATGATCCGTAATTCCGATACGTCCTCCGGCCCGCATAAACCATGTTCCCCGTTGCTCAAACGGCTTATAAATATACCTGCCATAGTTAAACATAAAGGATATCCGTTCAACCAGGAAATGAAAACCCACATGCGCACCGTAAAAACTTTTATCGGCGAATGTGGTTTCATGCGGTAATAAATCGTCGTAATAATTTTCCACCGACCCATCATAAAACATATCCAATCCGGCCACCAGTTTTAGTTTACGTATAGCATGATATGCATATTCTGCCGTATGAGAACTTGTAAAATACCTGGGGCCTGTTACTCCTGTGGTGTCTATCTCCCCGTTTTCGTCTTTAAATTTTCCCGGACTTTCCTGCATGGTGCCAATGCTACTCATAAGAATAAACTCGTGCCTGGGCTTAAATGCTGCTATTTCATTTTGTATATAGGTGGGGCGAACAGCAGGCTGGTAGTCCGGATTTTGATATTTGGTAAAGTTTTTAACCGGGTTAAAATGGTACGATGAGGAGAGGTTCAAGCCCAGCAGATTAATCCCTTTCTGTGGTGTAAACGAACGGCCATTGCTAAAATGCAGAAAGGACAACCCGAGAGCCAGATCCATTCGATCCGTTAACTCGTAGTACAACTGAAGTGTAAAGTTTGAGTGCAAATTACTTTTTGCGCCAATGTAGGTTTGGTACGGATTTGTTTCCGAATCGTAAGGCACAAAGTCGGTTGCAATACCCAGCTCAATGTCGCCGTTCAGCCTGAAATCTCCAAAGCGTGCTATGGGGATTCCAACGAAAAAATAAAAAGAAGCCGGCTTGCCCAATAACGAATCGACCATGGTTTTGCCCAAACTGAAAAACGAAACCCCTACACCATATTGCGGATAGGCGTGAATTTGTTGCCAATCTTTTCTCCCGGTTGCCTGTGTGCCCAATCGTATTCCGGTGCCCCAAAATCCATCTTGAAATACACTTGGTGCCTCGCCTTCAACCAAATGGTCGCCCAAATATCCTGTAAGCTGAATATAGTTGTGCCATCCATAGTTCTCATCCTTTTTAAGGTCTTCGGCATCAAAACTTGTAATTTCCTGGGCACTAACAAGGCTGAATAAGAAAACAGCCAGTAGCGAACCTAATACTCTTTTCATAAGCAAATTAGTTTGTTTTATTAAGTTCGTAAGTAAATTTTCTTGGATTTGGCCGATAGATATTACCGGTTGCATAATCAATTACCAACGGAAAAGCTCCGGTAACCAGGTCGATAACTGAATAGGTAACATTTTGTTTGCGCAGCAACACGTATTCTTTTGATTCGTATTCATCGGCCTTAAGCGTCAGCACGCTTCCGTGTTGTATTTTTTCTTTTGGTACCACAATCACTCCCGGTGCTTCTCCAACCCGTTCTCCATCAATATAAACTTCAGCTTTTGGCAGGCTCTCTTCCGAAAACACCAATTTGTGCGACTTGCCTCCCAGTATTGTAGCACAACTCTGAAGTAAAACGCCAGCCAGAACGACTAAGAGGAGTTTTGTTAAAGTATATTTCATAAGCAGTTGTTTTGTTCGATTTTGAATTGTAATCAAAGGTATTTTTCTAATAGCTGTATTACAAGCGTTTTTGATGACATCGAAACAATTACAATAAATAGCTAACGGCCTTTGTTTTTAGCTTATTCATTTTATGTTTTGGTTCACTTTAAATTATTCAATAGCTATTTGCTAATTAATCTTTTTAATTGCAGGCGGTGCATACAAAGGATCGAGCTCATCGGGTTCGGGCCAATAAATGCGTGACTGAAGTGAAAACTGGCCATTGTTGGCAGGTAACCAGTTTGAAACTTTATCTGTTCCCGGATTCTCTTTTTGAATATAAATATCCAGAGAACCGTCTTTGTTGTATTTTAACCCTTTGGTTGCACTACCAATTACGTATCGGTTAATTTCATTATCGAGAAGCAGTTGTTCCGGTAGTTTATACATAGTCATCGACCAAAATGCTTTGGCAGGAGGAAGTTCATCGGCCTCGAAATGCAAAATGTAGTCATGTTTCGAACAATCAAGCTCTTCACCATCTGCATCAAAAGTAGTTTCTGGATAAAAAGCTTCTTCCAAATCATTTCCCCAAAGTCCAAAATAAGCTGCGGCGGCTCTTCTCAGGTATTTCCCCTTCATGGCTTCACGGGTACCAAAAGAATCGGCTATCAACTGCCAGCCATTTTTCCTTTCGCCCATGTTCATCGATTCTTCTTTTATTTTTTCCATCCCGGATTTAATTCCCTCGTTTATTGAATCTACAATTTCGGGATTCATATTTTCAGGATCGAATAGTTTTCCCGGTTCAATTCCAATTTTAGCAAAGCGACCAAACATCTCTTTTTCATCCGGATGAATTGGTCCTTGTGACATCAAAGCATTTAAATATGTTATAAAGTTTGCATCAGCTACCTTTTGCGGGTTATATGGAGGAAATTCCGGGTTGGAAGGTATCACAGCCGCTGATACATTGCCCAGGTACTCATTCAGCGAAAGTACTTTATAGCCTGTCATCAACTTTTGGGCATTTTCAACATCGTCGGGACCAAAAACCTGCGTACGTCCTAAAGCTAAAAGATAGTTTCCTTCTGAATGAATAACCTTATTTATCCCTTCGGGTATTTCGCCATTCCAGTTTGGTCCAACGAACATATATTTTCCGGCATCAAAACCTGTTTTGCGTGTGCCTACATAGTCAATGTTGTGGGTATACATATCAATAATCTGGAACGAATAATACCTCCCGTCAGTAATTGCAGGCACTTCCAGTATTTGTGGCTGACCTGACAGATCAAAAAACACCGAGGAATAAAAAGTATCGTTATTGGGACGGACAATGATAGTATCTTTTGGCCCGTTTAAACGCGAATTATTTGCCAGTACATTAAACGGTGCAGTGTAAGCACCCGATTCAGGGTACATGGCCGAGGCAAACATCATTTTATAATGTTCCAGCATGGGGTAGGCATAAATGTATGCTTCTTCGGCAATTTGCCTGGCCTTTCCGGGTGTTAGCTTTTTTTGCTGCTGGCTGCACGATGAAAAAAGTGAAACAACAACTGTTGCAAAAATGATTATATACTTTTTCATAATAACGTTTTCTATTTATTCTTATTAAAAATACTCGTTGGCAAAAGAAACTGTGCCTGCATCCTCCATTGCCATTTGGGGCCAAAATCGGGCCTGACAACATTGTAATATAATTGGGTTTGTAGGTTTACAGGAAGTTTCCCTCCAAGCATTACCAGTTTGCCGCCACCGGCTCCTACAGGAACAATCCATTTATTGTCTGATTCAGCTGTCCAGTCTGCAGTAATAATTGGGGCGCTGTTTACATACCAGCCATCGCCTAATTGTTTTACAACAAACAAATTGAACATCATGTGATTCACATCATCGGCATCAGATTTACCTGCAAACGACCAGGCATTGTTAACCAGAAAACCAAATGTCCAGTCGTAAGGTTGAGCCAATACAATAAGAGACGGACCCGCACTCCATTTTTCAGTTCCGCGCATATTTCCGCCGGTTGGCATTTCCAAAACAGGACCGAATCCCCACATTGCGCCATTGCTCTCAGGGACATAAAATGCCGTAAAAACGATGTCGCTTAAACCAGAAGATAGTTTCCCGCTTTTACTAGAATAATCGGGAATATTTACAATGGGAAAAATGGTACGGGTAATAATTTTTCCCCCGGCGAGAGGAATGACAGGCTGAATATTTAGGATGTTGGTATTTCGATTATACTCCCCGTAGTTCATGTTCAAATTATTCTGAAAAGGGAAACTCATCAGATCTGCCAGCGGATTGGCAGCGGCAGCAGAGAGTTCTTCTTTTGAACTTTGGGCAACAGTCATCTCTGCCACAAGTACAAGTAATAAGGCAATAATTAGATATTTTTTCATCTTATTTGGATTTAATAATTGGTGGATTTACCCATTCGCCGGTTAAGGCAGCCTCTTTAGGGCCATATAAACGCATAACAATATAAAATGGCCCATCAGGAGCTGGCAGCCAGTTAGCTTCTAAAGCTGCTCCAGGCGAATCTTTCTGAATATAAATAGTTATTGATCCGTCATCGCTATAAACAAAATCCTTAATATTGTTTGAGTTTATAAGATATCGAACCAGTTTATTGTGAATAAAGAGCTGCGTTTTACCATCGTACATACTTAATGACCAAAATGCTTTCACCGGAGGAAGATCATCGGCTTTAAAAGTAATGGTATACTTATATTCTGCCGCATTCAATGGCTTTCTATCAGCGTCTACTAAATAAGTTGGATAAATTGCTTCGAAGCCTGAATTGCCGTAAAGTCCCATATGGCCAGCAACTGCTCTTGGCAGGAAAAGATTGTCTAAATTATAATTTTCAATTGCACTTTTTGTTAAAAACTCACGAGTTCCAAACATTTTGGCACTTCCCAGAGGATCTCCACTATGCTCTTTTATAAATTCTTCAATTTCAGTAAAACCGTATTTTACTCCTTCTGAAATAGCCTGCTGAACATCCTCATCGAAATTACTGAGATTAAAACCTTCATCTGTTCCAATTCCCAAACGGGCAAATTGTTTGCGCAATTCAACTTCCGATTCCACAGGTTTGGTCATTTTCAACATTACATCAAGGTATTTAAACGACTCTGCCGTAAACTGATCACCCTCATTCCATTCCGGGAAATGGATATCAACTTTCGCTGTCGGAGCTTCCTGTCCCAGAAAACCGCTTAACATTTGTAATCGGTAAGAATCCTGTATTTTTTTTACGTTATCAAGATCGTCGTCTCCCATTAATTGAGTTCGCACCACCACAAAAAATGCGTCGGTTTCGCATCGAATAATTTCATCAATTCCATCCGGTTTTTCTCCTTTCCAGCCTGTTGAAGCTATTAAAAATGTCCCAGCCTTATTTCCTGTAGTCAGGGTGCCGATATAAGCAAAATTGTGCGTGTACAAATCCACCAGTTGAAACGAATAATAACGCTCTGGCTCAATATCGGGAACAGTAATAACCGCCGGTTCGGTGTGAATATCGCACCAGAACATACAATAAGGCGTATCTGAATTTGGAGTTACCACTGCTTTGTCTTCAGGAGTAAAAAGCCTGGCTTCGCACGATTTTTGGTTAAACTCTCCTTTGAATTCCGGCGAATTTTTATCCAGGGCGTAAGCGTACATCGTTTTATAATTCACTACCATTGGGAACCCATAGATGTAAGCTTTTTTTGCAATTTGTCGGGCTTCGTCGGGTGCTAATTTTGTTTGTTGGGTACATCCAAGAAATAAAATTCCGATGAATGCTGAAAGGATAAACTTTATTTTCATATAGACTATTTTTTAAGTGATTGAATTTCTCTTTTTGCAGCTTTTATATCAATGAGGAACTGTGTATTGGCATGTAAACGGGCTACGGTAACGGCTCCCATTGTTCTTCCGGCTTCCACGTCTGAGTGCCAATGCACATTGCATACATTTCGACTGATACCAAATTCCTTTCCCCTATGGAGTATGGCATCGGTTTGATCAGGAAAAAGTTCGGTAAGGATTAATGCCCATGCCCAGCCAACTGCGGTATGCCCGGAAGGATACGAACCATCTTTACGCAAAACCTCTTCTTCTTCAGGGGTGCAAATAGGTGTGTTGTTTACCATAAACGGACGGGGACGCTGGTAGTGTGTTTTTGCTGCATAGGTAGAAAGTCCTGCATCGGCTAATGTGCGCCTTATGAGCAAATAGGTAACCGGAGTGGTTTCCTCGCTTATTTTTACTGGTAATACAGGATTAAAAGCTTTCAGTGCAGCCGGGAATGAAAGGTCGGCATCCTGAATAGCTTGTTGTTTGCGTTCTTCATCATCGAGGGCTACGAAATATGCAGCTTTTTCCTGGTCGAGTTGCCAGGCGATGCTTCCCTCTGTGGGAGGCGGAGGTAAAAGTGCATAGCTATCAGGAAATTCGGTTTCAGATAAATAGCCTTGTAATATGCCCGGACGGACTTCTTTTACTTCGAGCGAAAGTGAGGTTGCGGGAGCAACTTCAACCTTTGAAGGTTGTGTACATCCAAAAGCAAAAAATAAAAATAGGCTTACAATTAAAATTCTTGATGCGATATGATTTTTCATGATTACAACTCGTTACTAATATTTATCTTTTATTCCTTTTCCAAACCAAAAGAAACACTAACTGCATGGTTAATCTATTGGAATAATTTTTCCGGGTCTCCACGTTTTATCAAACCAGGGCTCAAGAGGACCATATAACCTCAGAATTAACCAAAATCCTTTGCCCGGAACGGTTTGCACCCAGTTGCCTTCCTTTCCTTCGGGTGGTTTGGGTCCAAAGTATACATCGGTTGAGCCGTCGCTGTTTTGTTGAACCCTTTCAGCCATGCTGCTGATACTTGGAAATCGCTGGTCGGTTTGTAGCATGGAGCGGGTTTGTGAATCGTACAATAGAATAGACCAGAAATCTTTTGCCGGAACATTGGCCGGAATGTTTAGTTTGTACGTTTTTGAACCATCCAGAAACTTGCCATCGGCATCTTTTGCCGCTGCTGCATATTGCGATCCTACACCAACCATTTCAATGGCCATTGCCGGAGTAATTCCTGTGGCATTGTACATAAACATGGTACGTGCATCGAGGTGCAGCCAACCCTCTTTCGACATAAATTCGTGATTACCTATGGCAAAAGCGCTAAACCATGTTTTATCATCATCATAAAAATAAACCATGTCATCATCGGAGTCGAAAGAAATAGTACGGGCTATGCCTGCACCGGTTAAGGCAGCTTCGTTCAATATCTGTTTTTTATTTTCATCTAACTCAAACGCATGTCCTTTACTTATTCCCAACAATGCCAAACGGCCTTTTTGTTCAGCGTTTATTGCATCAGGGTGCTCGCTTTGGATAAGTTTGTCCAATTCCTCATAAAACTCATAATTATTGGGATGTATGGTATTATGTGCCACACCCGAAACATTTTTAAACTCCATAGCCGGTGGATTGTCGGCCTTTGCCAATGGATAAATTTTAAGGTGTTTTTTAATATTGTCAACTGCTGGTTTGGTGTCGCCATTAACCATAAAACCTCTTACTATAAACCAAACGCCATAAGTGCGTGATTTAAATGTGTAATAACCTGCCGGAATTTCCCCTTCGTAATCGGGAGAAAGAATCAGGTATTTGCCACCTTTTCCTTTATCTGGTCCGGCATTACCTACATCGGCAACGTAACGCATCCACATATCATCCAAAATTCCGAGCACATTTGCCGGAGCTTCAATAACTAATGCGTTATCGGTTTTCAGATCTAAAAAGTTAGCAGCATACACCGTTTCGGTATTGGCAGTTAGCCAAAGTGCTTTCGAGTCCATTAAGGTTTCAAAAATGGCCATCTGGTTCGATTTAACAATACCCATTTCTTTATACCCGTTGCGCATAGCATACATCGAAGAGGCTGACATTTCATCTAAAAAAACATCAACCGCCCTGTTAAATACCAGGTAATCTTTTAATAGCTCAGATGTTTCCTTAGAAGGAAACCCATCCTTGAAATAAAGATTTCCAATGCGGGTTTCAACCTCGTTAGGCATACTAATTCCTTGCGGAATATCTGTGGTCATTTTCATTTTTTGGCTTTGTGCCTGCAAGCTCAAAACACCAAGAAAGACGAAAAGTGTACTTATAAATAGTTTCATAATATTATTATTTTAGAAGTTGAACATCGGGTAATACAAAGCTTTTGTCGAAGTAACTTTCCTGCGGGCCATAAAAGCGGAAAAGCAGGAAAAAATCTTCGCCATTGGTGGGAATCCAGTTCGATTCCATTCCTTCGGGAGCTGTTTCGCTGAAAAAGATATCCACTGAACCGTCGTCGTTTAATTTCATATTTTCCTTGTCGTACGATGATAAACCTACTCTTCCCAAATCGTTATAAATCCAGGCTTTGGTTTTTTTGCTATACACAATCACCGACCAAAAATCGCGCGCCGGAACTTCGGCCGGTACCGTTAATTTGTATTGTTTTTCACCTTTAAGTAAATTTCCGTCTGCATCTTGCATTGCATTCAGATAGGCTGTTGCTTTTCCCAAATGTCGAGGGAAAAATGTAGCCCAGTGAAACAGGCTGCCCCGTTCGTCCATTAGCAAGTATTCACCTTCGTCGAACACAAATCCGTCATTCGATGGCTCTCTAATATTCATCCACTGCCTTCCTTCCCATTGTTTGATAAGCGAGAATCCGGGTGTTTCAAACATGTACTCCAGGTAGTTGTAGCCATCGGCTATTGCTTTTGTTAATGCACTTTTAACTTTATCATTTGGGATAAAGGGCTTGTCCTTCTCTATTCCAATAGATGCCAGCATTCCGCCCATTACCATGTCTCTTTTCTGTAGTGGTTCGGTATCCATTAATTCTTTAATGTACCCGAAGTAGCTAAAATCGTAATCAGGAAGGGTTGGCAAATGTTTTCCGGCAATGTCAATGTAATTACCTTGTGGTGGATTATTTATTTCAGCCAAACTATAGGCATTAATGTTTTTGGCGTATTCTGCAGCTTCCTTGAAGGTAGCACCGCCAATTGGTATGCATCGTAAAGCCACAAAAACCTGGTACGAGCCGGAAGGCACGTTGATGCAGCCTTCAATTTCACTGCCATCGTAATCTGGAGGAAGAAAAACATATTTTCCTCCTTTTCCGGCATCGGCTCCGGCCGGGCCAATATCCGCGATGGGTTCCTGCCAGATATCAACAGCACTGCCAAATAAAGCCGTTTTGTTCGAAGCCGGAGGGATATCCAATACAACCGGTCCGTTTTTCGTGTTTAAATATACATTGGCATACGGAGTTTGATTGTTGGCGGTTAACGCCTCCTGTTTGGCTGTAGGAATTTCCGATAACCAGTACACCGTATTGTAACCTCCGCCCAGATTAAAACTGGCATTGCGCATACAAATCATACTCACAGCTGGCAACGACCATGTTACTGCCTCCATTCCCCGCTGGTAGGCTATTTGATATTCCCATTCAATAACTTGGGGAGCTTGTGTCTTTTCTATTTGATTTGTTTGAGGATTGCACGCTGTTAATACTAAACATGCAAGGGTAATTGTAATGAAATAAAATCTTACTTTCATCGTACTTATTTTTTATTTGATAGTTCAGTTACGAAACTTTTATTATCGCCCAAAAGACTCTCCAATCCTGAAATACAATCCCCAGTCGTCTTTCCCCTGGGCAATATCAATACCTATATTAACGCGTTCCTTTTCAATCATCATAAATCGAAAACCAACACCGATGCCCGGCAACAATTCGTGATCGGGTATTTCCGAGAAACTATCTACAGCAGTAGCCAGCCCCATAAAACCAACCATGCCCAGTTTTTTATAAAAGCGCCAACGGTATTCTGCCTGGATTGCATAAACCTGATTGTTGCGGTATTTTCCCGAAGTATACCCCCGAATGTCATCTTGTCCAACTACATTTTGTCCCTGAAAAGGAACGTCTCCGGTTGAAATATCGGCCTTAAAACGAGTGGCCAGAATGTTTTTTTCGTTTTTGATTTTGAAATAGTGATTATAGGTAAATTCAAAGTTATTGAAGTTGGAACTGCTGTTTAACCATTCGGAATAAACCGCGTGTTTAAATTCAATATTGTAACCGCCATAAGGATTTAGTTGATGTTCGCGCTTATCATAATTCAACTGATACCCGATGTTGTGCATATTTACTTTTTCCGATTTTAAGCTGTCGGGCACCCAGTCGGGAAGGTCGTATCCGGTTTTAGCTTTTGAATATATCCCGTTAACACCAATATAAAGTTGATCGAAAATTTTTCTTTCAACGCGTAATAAAGTAAATGTTGCTTTTGTATTAAATCCAATGAATACTCCCTCTGAAACAGGAATTTCTTGCCAATACTGGAAATTAATATTTCCAAATCCTCCGGCCATCATCACCCTCCACCTATCTTCGTTAAAATACATTTGCTGAAATGCGGCCGTAAAAAATGTATTGTTTGTTGAATAAATTCCAAAAATGCCGGTAGAGGAGGAGGGTGAAATTGTATCGTTTTGATTTAACTTGTAAAAGGCCTGTACCAGAGCACCACCGCTTAATCCGAATGTTTTGTCATAGTCAATAATTGGTATAGCCGCGTACGATACTTTTTTTAAAGAATCTTGTTTTTCTATTGCAAAAGTAAAATTACATAGTTGTAATAAAAGTAAGAGGATTATATGTTTCTTCATTTATAGCTAGTTTTATACAACTAAAAATAAGGAAGAAATGGTGCTTATTTTAGACAACCCTGTATACTGCGAACATAATTTCAGCTGGGTGTCTTAAAATGTTGCGTTAAAAGATTCGTACAACTTTGAATTGACTATACGATTTACGGTATGCAATATTTCTTTTGCATGTCGTTGAAGTGTTATTGAAGATAAATCTTCAGGATCAATTCTGGAGTACCAGGCTTCGCCTACAGTAATCCATAAATCAGATACTGTAACGTCGCACGCATTTAACTTTAATGATTTGGCGAACAACTCCAAGGCGAATGCTTGTGAAATAGCTTCGTAAGATTTTATGAACAGAAGATTTAATTGAGGTTGGTGTCGATGATGAAACAGTTGCAAACCAAATTGTAGCGGAATAGGATATTCTGCCAATAAATTATACAAATCGGGAATTAGGTTTTTGCATCTCTTTTTTCCTGTTTCTTTAAATTCCTCCGAAATGTTCCAGTGCATTTCCAGCAATTCATCAATAAATATATTCACTTCACCAAAATAATGATAGAAAGAAGCTCTGGATAATCCTACAGCTCTGCTGATGTTATTAATGCTAAGTTTATCCGGGCCGTATTTTGCAAACTGTTTGTAGCCTTCGTTAAGCCATTTCTTTTTCATCGTTATGGGATTTACATTTGATTTTAATGTATTGGTACATATTTAACTAAAATAGGCATAAATTCATTAAAAGAAAAGCCTCTTTTAAATCAATAGTTAACAGGCATAGAAATATCGTGTAAAAGATTATGTGTTCAATATAATTCGTTATTTATTGATGGCACAAAAAACCGCCTTTTAAACGAAAAACGGTTTCATATTGTGCGTCAAAGTATTCTTACTTTTTGTAGATTTTTATATCCGTAGATAGCACTCGCTAGAAGTGCTTCTTCAACACGAAGCAGTTGGTTGTATTTATCTAAAACATATATTGAACCGATAGCCCGAGTCTGGTATACGACAGATCAAACAAAGTTCCCCGTAATTCTGGCGTTAAATTAATTCGTTTTGAAAGAGCAATGTTGAGGCCTGCACCTATATTCAAACCAGTATAAGAACCAGTCCTTGTGTCATTAGTAAGAAGCGTTTCGCGTTTCCAAAAATTAAAAGCTATACCTGCAAGTGCATAGGCATTAAGTTTTTTATCATTATCGAAAAAGACAAAATGACCATCCAGATCGACAATCTCCCAACTGAGTCCTAAATTTTCAAAGACGTGCGAATACGAAAGGGCAACTTCCCATTTCTCTGTTATTTCGTATATTCCCTTAATTCCTAAGCCGGTACTTTCTACCTCAGAAACATATGCTGCCCCAATGCCTAACCGAAATTTTGATTCATCAGGCGATTGAGAAAAAACACTTGCAAAAGAATGAATGAATACTAATAATAAGACTAATTTTTTCATATTTAATATTTTTAAATAATTATGAGTTTTCATATTTGTTTTTGAATTGTCAAGATTCTATTGTTCAAAAAAAATGAAGTTCTATTATTGTTTTGCTTTATATTTCTTCTTATTCTTTTCCATTCAGGATATCCGGAATAAATAAAAGGTTTAGTAAAACCGAATTATTTCTGAATCGTTGTTGCATACCAAAGTCAAATCCATATTTTAAATTGAGTTGCATATGCTCTTTCATTATCCAATATCCAAAATTTGCATTAATGGTGCTCTTACGGTCATAATAAGAGTCATTCCAATAAACATCTTCTCCTTTATCTCTAGTTACTTGCCAGTTATGCCCCCCCATAATGCCTAGCTCCAATCGTTCTGTTAGATATTGGCTAATACCCCATTCTAATGAAAACCGATTTCCCGGTTTAACATCCATATCTTTAATTTTACTGTTAGCTTCAAACGTTAAACCAAACATTAATGCTGTGGATTTGTCCTCAACTGGGTAATAATATCCATACCCTTGAAATTGATGTGTCCAAAAACCGAGTCCAATATTATCAGCAGATCCCGATGTGTATTTTCCTGTAGGAGCATAAAAACCATACATAAATGTTAAGTCGAATTGATCGACCTGCCAAGATAGACCGACAGGTGCAATAAATAAATCCGTAAATCCAGAATTTTTGCCTTCAAAAGTATTAGTATAGGTATTATCACCAATAATTCCACTTCGTTCTGTAATAAAAGAAGCATCTGCTGAAAAATAATTTACTGAGATACCAGCCAAATATTTTGCTTCCCCCAATACGGTAGCGTTTGAAGCCCAGAATATTGAAGGAATGCTTGTAAAAGCAGAAAGGTCTGTATTTACTTCAACATCATGGAGATTGGGAAGAAAATTACTGATGGGGATGTTAGTTAGGCCATTTCCATTTTTATCATAGTATTTATTGCTATGCACATATGCATTATACCACAATACAAATAAACCAGAGGGAGGCGTTGCTAAATCTCGAATATTTTTCACTCCAGGAGCATAATGTCCTCCCTGGACTGGTGATACTTGCTGACCTTTTGCGGGTATAAAACAACATATTAAAAAAACGATGCCAACTAATTGATTAAGTTTTTTTAATACATTTTTTAGTTTCCGAGAGGTATGTAACTTTGATTTCATATTATAAACTCATGTTTATTTAGTCGAGTTAATCTATTCTCTTTGATGTTGATTATCGGGTTTAAATACCTTTGCTTATTTAAACATCTCTATCACAAACTGAATGAGATCCCAATTTTATGCAAGCAAGGTATTAGCCTCGTTCTAGTCAAGATAGATACTGTTCCTTGTTAGTATTTTTTATGTATTTAAGCAAGATAGCCTCAATTGACATTGAGGATTCATATCTCAAAGTCATCATGAATAATTTACTATTTATAATCTATTTTTAGTTTTTTATGGAGTTTTCTTGATATCGACTAAGTGATATGTTTATTTCTTAACTAATTATTTTTAACCATTGGCGGATTTGTCCATTCTCCCGATAAAGCTACTTCTTCAGGGCCATAAAGGCGCATAGCCACATAAAATGGCCCATCGGGGGCCGGTAGCCAGTTTGCTTCCAATTCCGCTCCGGGCGATTCTTTTTGAATGTAAATAGTTAATGAGCCATCGTCGCCAAATACATAATTATCCATCATTGAAGAGTTTACAAGGTAACGATCAATTGGGTTCTCAATAAGAAGCTGGGTTTTGCCATCGTACATGGTAATCGACCAGAATGATTTTACAGGAGGCAACTCATCGGCTTTAAAGGTAATGGAATAGCGATTTGCAGAAGCATCTAAGGGCAAACCTTCCGAATCGGTTAAATAAGAAGGATAGATGGCCTCGAATGCTGAATTACCATAAAGCCCTACATGTGCTGCCACAGCTCTGGGCAGATAAAAATTATCCAGATTATAATATTTTCTGGCGCTTTGGGTTAAAAACTCACGTGTTCCAAACATTTTTGTGCTAAAGAGCGGATCGGTATCTGTGTTCTTTTTAAATGCTTCAATTTCGGCAAAACCTTCTGCTACACCATCTTTTAATGCTTGCACGATTTTTGAGTCAAACTGTGTTGCATTAAACTCTGCATCAGTACCTAAACCTATTTTAGCAAACTTTTCCATTAGTGGTTTTTCACTGTCAATGGGATCAATAAAGTCTAACATAAAATCAAGGTATTTAAATGCATTAATATTGAATTGCTCACCTTCAATCCAGGCAGGGAAATTTTCAACTACCGGAGTTTCCGAAGCTTCAGCACCGTTGTACTCGCTCAAGGTTTGAACTTTGTAATTACTTTGAATTTCCTTTACTCTATCCAGATCATTATCGTTCATTAACTGGGTACGAACAACGTTAAAAAACATGCTGGTTTCGCAGTAAATAACATCGCGAATACTTTCTGGTGTTTCACCTTTCCAGCCTTCAGGAGCAATCAGATACGATCCTGCCTGACTCCCTGTGCTTAAGTTTCCTATGTAAGCAAAGTTATGGGTGTATAAATCAATTAACTGGAAAGAGTAATAACGATTAGCTTCTACTTCAGGAACAGAAATTACTATGGGTTCAGCGCTGATATCACACCAGAATGTACAATAAGGAGTGTCGGAGTTAGGTGTTACTACTGTTTTGTCATCTGGTGCAGTTAGTCTGGCTTCGCAGAACTTTTGGTTAAGTTCGCTTTTGTATTCGGGCGATCTTTTCTCAAGCGAGAAAGCATACAGGGTTTTATAGTTCATAACAATAGGGAAACCATAAATGTAGGCTTCTTTAGCTATTTCTTTAGCCTCTTTAGGTGTAAGTTTTTCTGTCTGAGGAGTGCACCCAAATAGAAGGACGGCAATTAATGTAATAACAAATGTTTTCATTTTAAATTATTTTGGTTATGCTAATTAAATCATGCTAATTACTTTCATGTCAGTACCATTATTGCTAACATTGCACATCAACTAATGAATGGTCATTAGTTATAGTAAACAATAATACAAAACTTTAAAAATTGATTGATGAGAATTCATCAATCAGTTAATATTTATTAAGTTGGAAACATTCAGAACACCACAATTATTACTTCTTCATCATGTGCTTGAGTTAGCTAAGAACATAAGCAAGTATCAGGAAAAGATTTTGCAAGAATTTAGTATTTCGCATGAACAGTTGAATATATTAATAATACTACATTATGATTCTTGCGAATCGGCATTATCTCTTCTGGAGATTCAGGAAAGAATGATTTTGTCGACAACCAACACCAGCAGATTAGTGGATAAGCTAAAGGATAAAAAGTTGGTAGAGAGAAGAATTGATCAGAAAAACAGACGAAAAGTAAAAATCCGAATCACACACAAAGGAATAAAACTGGTAACCAAGGCTGTTGAAAAAATTAACCACTCCTATAAAAGTATTAATTCAAAGATTTCAGATAGGGAAGCTACTAAGCTAATTAAAAGAATTTCTGAACTTAATGAATTGTTGCTAGACTGGCATTGAATTGTTCTGATTTGATGAACGCTAACAGTAAAATGTATAAGCTAGGAAGAAGCATTTTTCATCTTCTTTTTCCTGTGTCTCTATATTGTTGCAATGCTTTTCAAGCAATTCATCAATGAATATAATAGCTAACAGGCATAGAATAACGTATAAAAGATAACAGAGAGATTGGGTGTTCATTAAAATCCACTATTTATTACAGGCATAAAAAAAACCGCTCCATCGGTTGACGGAACGGTTTCAGAATTATCTATAAAGTATTCTTACTTCTTGTAGATTTTTTTGTATCCGTAGATGGCGCTTGCTCCAAGCTCTTCCTCAATACGAAGCAGCTGGTTGTATTTTGCCATACGGTCTGAGCGGCTCATCGAACCTGTTTTAATCTGACCAGAGTTGGTAGCCACTGCAATGTCGGCAATGGTTGAATCTTCCGTTTCACCCGAGCGGTGAGAAGTTACTGAAGTGTAACCTGCACGATGTGCCATTTCAATAGCATCCAACGTTTCGGTTAACGTACCAATTTGGTTTACTTTAATAAGGATTGAGTTAGCAGCACCCAATTCGATACCTTTTTTCAGGTACTCAACGTTGGTAACGAAAAGATCGTCGCCAACCAACTGGCATTTGTCGCCAATGGCTGCATTCAGTTTTACCCATCCGTCCCAGTCGCCTTCGTCCATACCGTCTTCGATTGAATCGATAGGATATTTTGCAATCAATTCTGCCAGGTAGGCAGCTTGCTCTTCAGAAGTACGTTTTACGCCGTTTGGCTCGAAAATGCTGTAATCGTAAACACCATCTTTGTAAAACTCTGATGAAGCACAGTCCATAGCGATTGAAACATCACCACCGTCTTCGGCACGGCCTGCTTTGTAACCGGCGTTTTCAATTGCAGTAAGAATTGATTCGATAGCTTCTTCAGTTCCACCTAAAGCTGGAGCGAAACCACCTTCGTCGCCAACGGCAGTTGAAAGTTTTTTAGCTGCCAATACTTTTTTCAAAGCGTGGAATACCTCAGCACCCATACGCAAACCTTCGCGGAAAGTAGGAGCACCAATCGGGCGGATCATAAATTCCTGGAAAGCGATAGTAGCATCAGAGTGAGAACCACCGTTAATAATGTTCATCATCGGAACAGGCAATGTTTTTGCGTTTGTTCCGCCAATGTATTTGTATAATGGAAGCTCAGCGTACTCGGCAGCAGCTTTTGCTACGGCCAGTGAAACACCTAACATAGCGTTTGCTCCTAGGTTAGATTTTGTTTTAGTACCGTCAAGTTCCAGTAGTTTGTTATCAACAGCCACCTGGTCGGTAGCGTCCATACCAATAATTTCTTTTGCAATAACGTCATTTACGTTTGCAACAGCTTTTAAACAGCCTTTTCCGAGGTAACGGCTTTTATCGCCATCACGTAATTCCAGTGCTTCGTTTTCGCCGGTTGACGCTCCTGATGGAACAGCCGCACGGCCAAAAGCACCACTTTCGAGTGTTACATCAACTTCAACAGTTGGGTTACCACGAGAATCGATAATCTCTCTTGCTTTTACGTCGCTAATTAACATTGTAAGTAGTTTTTATTTATTTAACTTGATTATATTGCTAGTGCAATTACTGCAAAGTAAACGTCGTGACGCTTAAATTGTTTCACGAAATTACGAAGATTAACGAATAGTTTACTCCTTTTTTATGTGAATTTAAGATCATTAAATTGGTTTACAATAAAATGCGTTTAGCGTGCAATTATTCTTAAGTGCTGAAATCAATATGGATGTCCTTTTTTGAATGTGCCCGAACTTCACCTGAATTTAGTTCAGGATCTCATTATGATTGACTTTTTTAAGAGAAACAAGATGCTGAATCAAGTTCAGCATGACGTGAAAATGGAAGGAGAGGAGCTTGCCTAAATTTCGTTGTTATCTTTCAGAATATCATAAACAAGTGCAGTGGCATCGCCAACAACTTTGCGGCAAATAATTTTGTGGTGTTTGCGGTCTTTTACCTGGGCTTCGGTAGCATGTTTAATTAATAGCTGGCGGCAATTTGTAGTTCCGTGAATATCTTCGACAAGCTTACTTAATTCACGAACTTTTTTGTAGCTGTTTAACTTGGTATCCATGTCTTTAGGCTCCTCATTGCCAAATGCCAGTCCCATAACCATAAAACCACCTGTTACAGCTCCGCAGGTTTCGCGCAAACGTCCCATGCCACCGCCAAAAGTCGCCGAAATACGCTTGGCCATGGTTTTGTCTAACTTAAAATGATCGGCAAAAGCAAGTAACACCGATTGCGAACAAGCATAACCTTCATCGAAATGTTTTAGTGCCTCTTCAATGATAAATTCTTTTGTAGTATTAATTTTCATTTGCACATATGATTAAAAAGAAAGGCACAAAGCTAGAGATTTCTCCTAAACTTTGTGCCTTTAGTTCTATTTTTTTTCACAACAAATTGTTGCGAATGGTATCTTAATTAAGCTTGCGAAACTGCTACTGCAACAGCAACAGAAGCACCAACCATTGGATTGTTACCCATTCCGATCAATCCCATCATCTCAACATGAGCAGGAACTGAAGAAGAACCGGCGAACTGAGCATCAGAGTGCATACGTCCCATAGTGTCAGTCATACCGTATGAAGCAGGACCGGCAGCCATGTTGTCCGGGTGAAGCGTACGACCAGTACCACCACCAGAAGCAACAGAGAAGTATTTTTTACCTTGCTCTAAACATTCTTTTTTGTACGTACCTGCAACAGGATGCTGGAAACGAGTTGGGTTAGTTGAGTTACCTGTAATCGATACATCAACACCTTCTTTATGAAGAATGGCAACACCTTCGCGAACATCGTCGGCACCGTAGCAGTTTACATCGCCACGAGTACCTTCAGAGTATTTCTTACGGCTAACTTCAACAACTTCGCCTGTAGCGTAGTCGAATTTAGTTTGAACGTAAGTAAAACCGTTAATACGTGAGATAATTTTTGCAGCGTCTTTTCCTAATCCGTTAAGGATTACACGTAAAGGCTCTTTGCGCACACGGTTAGCGAAGTTGGCAATTTTAATCGCACCTTCAGCAGCAGCGAATGATTCGTGACCTGCTAAAAGAGCGAAACATTTTGTCTCTTCGCGCAACAACATAGCAGCCAGGTTACCATGACCGATACCTACTTTTCTGTCGTCAGCAACCGATCCCGGAATACAGAAAGCCTGTAAACCTTCACCTAAAGTTGCAGCAATTTCAGAAGCTTCAGTCTGACCTTTTTTAATGGCAATTGCAGCACCTACAATGTAAGCCCACATTGCGTTTTCGAACGCGATAGGCTGTGTGTCTTTTACAACGTTGTATACGTCAACACCTTTGTCGTCGCAAATTTGTTTGGCTTCTTCTACTGAAGAAATTCCATATGAATTTAAAACAGCTTCAATCTGTTTAATCCTTCTATCGTAACTTTCAAATAATGGCATAATTCTTTCCTCCTATTCTTTACGTGGGTCAATGGTTTTTACTGCATCGGCGAAACGTCCGTAAGTTCCGGTAGCTTCTTTCAATGCTTCGTTAGCATCTTTACCCGATTTAATCATGTCCATCATTCTTCCAAGCTGAACAAACTCGTAACCGATAATTTCGTCGTCGGCATCTAAACCAATTTTAGAAACATAACCTTCAGCTACTTCAAGGTAACGAGGTCCTTTTGCCGATGTTCCGTACAATGTACCGGTAACACCGCGTAAACCTTTACCTAAGTCTTCAAGACCGGCACCAATTGGCAGACCACCTTCAGAGAATGCAGTTTGCGAACGACCGTAAACGATCTGAAGGAATAACTCGCGCATTGCAGTGTTAATAGCATCACAAACAAGGTCGGTATTCAATGCTTCAAGGATTGTTTTTCCGGGAAGAATTTCTGAAGCCATTGCAGCTGAGTGAGTCATACCGGTACAACCGATAGTTTCAATCAACGCTTCTTCAATAATTCCTTCTTTAACATTCAATGTTAATTTACATGCTCCTTGCTGTGGCGCACACCAACCAACACCGTGGGTTAAACCCGAAATGTCTGTAACTTCTTTGGCTTTTGTCCAACTTCCTTCCTGAGGAATTGGAGCCGGGCCATGATTTGCTCCCTTAGCAACGCAAACCATACCTTCAACTTCGTGTGTAAAACTCATATTAATATATATTTTCGGTTTTTTGCTGAAACAGCTAAAAAGGCTCGTTATTTCGAGCTTTTAGGTCTGTCTTTAACTGCGGCGTGAAAATATTAAATTATTGTTCTACAGTGCCTCCGGAAAATGTTTAGAGGACACAATATTTTGTTTATTAACGTTTAGTTAAAGTGTTGATAGTAAAGGATTAAAAGGTCTTGAATTGCTAATTAGTCATTTGGATTTCTTGCGCTTACCAACAGCGAATATATTGATATCGAAAGTTACCAATGACGAGCAAAATGGGGAAGGGATAGCACTGAGCTGATTAATGATATTCTTCGCGGTATTTTAGCCCTTTTTCATAGCGAACAACATCCAGTTCCTGGAAGGTTACCAGTCCGCCTCGTTGGCTTTTATCCATAATTTTATTGAGCTTTTCTACAAATTGATCAAGCTTATCAATGTTGTCGATTATTTCAATGGTTACCGGTAAGTCGCTCGACAGAGCAAATATTTTCATGGTATGTATGCTGTGGCTGGCACCAAAAGACATTACTCCTTTGTAAACCGTTGCTCCGGCTAGTCCTGCATTTCGTGCTTCAAATACAATTTCTTCAAACAATACCCGGCCATTTATTTTATCCGATTCTCCGATGTAAATCTTAAGGATTCCTGTTTTTTCTGTTGTTTTCATAGTGTAGTTAATTTAAGGTTTTACACTATCTGTTTTTACAGAAAAATGAGGGAATTGGTTTCAAATAATAGCTTGAAAGTAGACTGGAGGTTTTTGATGTTGGTCTGGAATTAAAGGATGGTTCTAACCAAAATCATTCCCAGGTAAACCGCCAGCAATCCAAAGAATAAACTTCCGCCTACATTCAGTATAAATTGTCCGTAAGCTTGCTCTTTTAACATGGTGAGGTTGTTATACGCAAAAGATGAAAATGTAGTAAAACCGCCACAGAATCCTACAGCCAAAAACATACGCCATTCGGCGTTCAGCAGGTTGCCTTTTTGCGCCAACGCAAATACAATTCCAATAATAAAACTTCCGGCAATGTTGGCTACAAATGTACCCCACGGAAAAGTGGTGCTCATTCCTTTCTCAACAAAAATCTGAACCAAGTATCGCAAAACACTTCCGATAAAACCTCCGGTGCCAACTATTAATATTGTTCGCAGCATTTTATTGTTTTTTGATATTAATTGATTGAATTTGTCATACAAATTAATCGTAATTTGTACAGTCAACACAAACAATCTGTTAATTTTAGGTTTTCAAAAATAGTAAAAATGCAGGCACGATATTTTTCTTTACTTTTTCTTTTGTTTTTCAGCGGACAGGTTATTGCCCAAAACAGTTTTAAAATAGCTGTTGAACAGTTGCTTCAGCAGGAAGATTACAAAAATGCTTCGGTTGGAATGAAGGTGATCGACCTCAACTCCGGTGAAAATGTTTTTAGCCTCAATTCGGAGAAATTGTTGGTGCCGGCTTCAACCATGAAGATGATTACATCAGGGACTGCCTTGGAAATATTAGGTGCTGATTACCGCTTTAAAACACAAATTTCATACAACGGAAAAATCGATAAAAATGGTGTTTTAAATGGTGATTTGGTTTTGACCGCTGGTGCCGATCCGGCCTTGGGATCGGAGTATTTCCAGGACCATTATTTTGAGTTTTTGAATAACTGGGCCAAACAGGTAAAAGCTTCAGGAATTAACAAGGTTAGTGGAGATTTAATTCTTGATGCCGGAATATACGACAGCGAACGAATACCGGACAGTTGGGTGTGGGGCGATATTGGCAATTATTACGGTGCAGGCCCCAGTGCCTTTACAGTTTTCGATAATATGTACCGAATAACATTTTCGTCGCCAAAGAAGGTTGGCCGTCAAACAAAAGTTATTCAAACGTACCCGAAAATTGAAGGATTGGAAATCGAAAACGAAGTGCTTTCGGCCGATAACAACAGCGATAATGCTTATATTTTTGGCGGTCCGTTTGATAAAAGGCGGGTAATTCGTGGTACTATTCCTCGTAACCGTAAGTCTTTTACAATTAAAGCATCTGTTCCAAATCCGGAAGAGATTTTGGCGCAGGCGTTTTTGCAGCAACTGATGGGAGAAGGTGTTTTTGTAGAAGGAGATACACGGTATGAGAAGAATGCTGGTGATAACACAAAGTTGATTTATACGCAGGAATCGCCAACCTTAGCCGAAATTGCAGAAGTACTGAATCACGAAAGTGTAAACCTGTTTGCCGAGCACTTTCTGAAACAAATTGCCGTTGAGAAAAACGGACTGGGAAACCGCAACGATGCCATTGATTTGGAAAAAGAATATTGGATGAACAGGGGACTGGATATGAAAAACATTTTTATTGAAGACGGTAGCGGCCTTTCGCATTTCAATGCTGTTTCTCCTGAATTTTTTACTCAGTTTCTTACTGTAATGGCTACAAATGAAGCTTTTGTTGAATCGTTGCCAGTAGCCGGCAAAGGAACTTTTAAACGTTTCGATACTAAACAACTTCCAGGTAAAACTTTACAGGCAAAAAGCGGTTCGATGACGCGTGTTCGTTGTTACTCGGGATACCTTACTACTGATAAAGGAAACAAGTTGGTATTCTCGTTTATGTTTAACCATTTTGCCGGATCTCACAGCAATTTAATTAAGGAAATTGAGCAACTTTTTGTGATTTTAAAACAGACTTGTTAGTCGTTTTATATTCTGAATAAGCATCTCTTTGTATAATATTTTGACCTTAAGTGGTTGTTTGTCAATGTTTAGCGATTCTTGTGTTATTTAGATTTAGATTAAACATTGACTTTTCTTGTCAATTGTTGTAACTTGTATCCACCATTAAACGATTGAAGCTCCTAAAAGCTTCATCAAATACAGAAGATAATAACCATAGCCCTTTTTATTAGTAGGATTCCTTCTTTAAGGACGCAAAAATCTATGTTTTACTTGTAAGTAGTAAAAACTGAAAAGGTGATTATGATTTACGAAACTCTTCAAATTCTCAAAGAACAACTGGATAGGTACCTGGACGATACCGGATTAGGTAAAATTGTTGTTTTGGAAAACCTGGCGCTGTTAGATTCAGGAAATGACAAAGCTGATAATCTTGAAGGAAAAGTTATTCTGTCCTTACTCAATATACAGGAAGAATCATCCCTGAAAAACGCACCAGCAAGTAAAGTTGTAAACAACAAAACCGAGTACTACAATCCTGCAATAAACGTAAACTTATTTTTCATGGTAAGTGCTAATTGCGATTCGTACACCAACTCATTAATAAGTATATCTAAAACAGTAGAGTATTTCCAGGGTAAAAAGGTGTTCACGGCAAAAAATACCACTTACAACCGATCAAATGTATCCATGCAGGAAATCGATGATTTTAAGTTTATTGTTGATTTGTATACACCCGGCTTTGAGGTTTGGAATCACATCTGGGGAACGCACGGCGGCAGACAATTACCCGCAGTGATTTACAAAGTTCAGTTGTTGCAGGTCGACCGTCGCAAAAAACAGGCAACAACCGAAGTAATTACACAAATTAACGGCACCCTAAACAATATAACAGAATGAGTTTTGCAACAACATACAAACCTTTATTCAGTGTAAATCTCTTGCATAAATATTACCTGAACAAAGGTACCGACGATTATTTCAGCATGAATGATGCTGAGAAAGAAAAACAATTGGCCGGCTATAAACTTTCCGATCTCTTTTCTATCGTGCCTTCAGCACTTACCAAACAAAAAATTCTGGGCCAAAAACTTAGATTTATACTTACAGGCTGCAGATTAATGGTTTGGGTGAAAGTTTCAGAACAAAACGCAAGTATTCCCTTCATTCCTCTTGAGGATACGCTGGAACTCACATTTTTGCTGAAATCAACAAACTACACATTCATTCATATAACACAGCTTGGATTGTTGAATGCCGGTCAACTGTTTTACTTCTCGAACAAACGATTAGCAACTGAGGATGCCGGATTCCCTTTAATAAAAAAGGAGAATAACACCTCTGAAATTAACGAATCTTACCTGTTGAATTCTACGAGTGCAGCAAACGAGTTGAAGCAACTCGATGCAGATGAAAAAAAGGGTCTGCTTGGTATTATCCGCATTTGTATAAAAGGGGAAAATGGAGGCTACCATATTCTTAAACAAAACGGAAATCTGCGTAGCGAACACCGCACATACAATATTGTATTTGCCAACCGAAAAACAACCTGGCGCTATTTATTCGAATCGGATCAAAATGTAACAGGTGCCGACGACGTGAAGAAAGAAGAAGGAAATGCACGTCAGCTTGTTACACGAAGCGAAAAACCGCTTACGGCAAAAGGTTTTGTCTCAATAAAACTGGGTGATAAGGAATTACCTAATCCCGATATTTTTCAGCTAAAACCGAATGAAGCGCTAACTAAAATATATTCAGAAATATACATGTAAAATTTAAATCCAAAATTATGGCAACACCGTACAAAACACCAGGCGTTTATGTCGAGGAAATTTCGGTTTTCCCGCCATCGGTGGCTCAGGTTGAGACCGCCATCCCTGCCTTTATAGGCTATACCGAAAAAGCAAAGAGGTTGGTCGACGACGATTTGCTGAATGTCCCTACACGCATTACATCATTGCTGGAATATAAACAGTTATTTGGTAGTGCAGCTCCGGAAGAAAACATTGCCGTAAATATCAGCGATGTTTACGATACAGCAGGAAATTTAAGCCGAACCATTCAGGTTCCCGATCCCACAACAAAATCACCCTTCCTGATGTATTACTCCATGCAACTTTATTTCGCTAACGGTGGTGGCCCTTGCTACATCGTATCTGTTGGCGATTATTCAGGTTCGGTGAGTAAGGCGACACTTGGCGCAAACGGTGGTTTAGCTCTTGTTGCGAAAGAAGATGAGCCTACACTGATTGTTTTTCCGGATGCAACAAATGTATCCACCGTAACCAATTTCTACGATTTGTATGAAGAAGCAATGACCCAATGTCATGACCTGCAGGATCGTTTTACGATTATTGACTCCTTTAATCAGGCCGCTTCTTTTGCAGATACCTTACGCACCAATATCAGTTTAGGAACCGATTACCTGAAATACGGTGCGGCTTATTATCCGTGGTTAAAAACCACCCTCCCGTATGCTTTTGACGAAGGCGATGTTACGATTTCGCATACCGAAACGAACGCACCGGGTGGAACAACCAGTTACGATACGCTGGCAGTAAACGATGCAACAGTAACAGCCAATACCGAGTTGTACAATCAGATAAAACTCGAGCTGGCAAAACTAACTGTTACACTGCCACCATCGAGTGCAATGGCCGGTATTTATGCCCGTGTCGACAGCAACCGCGGAGTTTGGAAAGCTCCTGCGAATGTTGGGGTTATGAGCATAGTGGGGCCAGATAAAAAAGTTACCAACCAGGAACAGGATGGTTTAAACATGGATACTTCGGGTAAATCCATTAATGCCATCAGAACCTTTGCCGGAAAAGGCACGCTGGTTTGGGGAGCACGCACACTTGCAGGTAACGACAACGAATGGAAATACATCCCTGTTCGACGCTTTTTTAACATGGTTGAGGAATCGGTGAAAAAGGCTACAGCACAATTTGTTTTTGAGCCAAACGATGCCAATACCTGGGTGAAAGTACGCGCAATGATCGAAAACTTTTTAACCCTGCAATGGCGCGATGGCGCTTTGGCCGGGGCAAAAGCCGAAGATGCATTTTTTGTAAAAGTAGGACTTGGCCAAACTATGACTGCCCAGGATATTCTGGAAGGCAGAATGAATGTTGAAATTGGAATGGCAGCTGTTCGTCCGGCTGAATTTATTATCCTGAAGTTTTCGCACAAAATGCAGGAATCGTAATTAACAATTAAAAAGAAAAAATCATGGCAACAGAATATCCAATGGTTAAGTTCCATTTTCTGGTTGAATGGGGTGGAACAAAAATAGGATTCACCGAGGTTTCTGGACTAGATGTGGAAACCGAGGTGGTAGAGTACCGTCACGGGGCAAGTCCGGAGTATTTCAAAACAAAAATGCCGGGCATGCAAAAATACAGTAATATCACATTAAAACGCGGAACCTTTGCGGCAGATAACGAATATTTCGATTGGTGGAATACCGTTAAGCTCAATAAAATTGAACGCAGAGATATTACAATTAGTTTGTTGAATGAAGAACATTCGCCGGTGGTGGTATGGAAAGTTAAAAATGCGTGGCCAACTAAAATTCAATCTACCGATTTAAAGGCTGAAGGAAACGAAGTAGCCATTGAAACAATGGAGCTGGCACACGAAGGATTAACCGTTCAAAATGAATAAAAATGGCTGATTATTATCCACCTCTAGGTTTTCATTTCAAAGTGGAATTCAACAATTACCCCGGAGAATTTCAGTTTCAGTCGGTTTCGGGTCTGACGGTAGATGTTGAAACCGAGCAGATTGCTGAAGGTGGAGAAAATCGGTTTAAGCACAAAGTTCCGGTTCGTACCAAATATCCGAATTTGGTTTTAAAGCGTGGATTGCTGGTTGATTCGGAGTTGATTAATTGGTTCAGAAATGCAATTGATAACTTCGATTTTAAACCGACAAACCTGATAGTAAAACTACTGAACGAAGCGCACGAACCTTTAATTAGCTGGAATGTGGTGCATGCATATCCTGTAAAATGGAGCATCAGCGATTTTGACGCCGAACAAAACAAACTGGTTATAGAAACACTGGAACTTACCTACAATTATTTTAATGTAGCCTTATGCCTATCGAAATTAAAGAATTGCACATAAGAATTGCAGTTGGCGAGAACGGATCTCAGGCCTCTGAACAAAGCACTGAGACAAGCGAAAGCCGGGATGAAATTATTGAAGCCTGTGTGGAGCAGGTAATGGAAATTTTATCAAAAAAGGAGGAACGTTAATATGCCTGGCGAGTTAATAAAACTACACATAAAAGCTTATTCCGATCCTACTTTCCGCACGGAAATTGCGAATGGTGAGTTCCGAAGCTTGCTCAATCCCGAAAAGTACAACCTAAAGTACAAGGTGGTGCAAAACCAACGTCAGGGATCGGGTACCAGTTCTTCGGCGCCGCGCTACGATAAAACACCTCCCGAGGATCTTCAGCTGGAGTTTATTTTCGATCGCAGCGGAGTGCTAATAAATTACGGTGCCCCTGGGGATTCTGATGACAAACTGAATGTTGATGAAGGCGTGGGAATCGATGACGATTTAAAACTTTTTAAACGCGTAGTTTTCGATTACAATGGCGACGAACACCGCCCCAATTACCTTGTGATTTCTTGGGGAACGCTATTGTTTAAGGGTGTTTTAACAGAGCTTGACATTACTTACAAACTATTTAAAGCCGACGGTACGCCTCTGCGTGCAAGTGCCACAGCAAAATTTAAAGGTTTAATAGAAGATAATTTGCGCGTTGCACAAGAGAATAACTCGTCTCCCGATTTAACGCATGTGCGAATTGTGAGTGCTGGCGATACACTGCCCTTAATGACACACCGGATTTATGGCGACTCGAAATACTATCTCGAAGTGGCAAAAGCAAACAACATCACGAATTTCCGCAAATTAAAAACAGGACAGAAAATATTCTTTCCGCCTATAAAACAAGTAAAAGCAGATGCCTGAAGGAAGAGTCATACCAACAGCCCGGTCAACCGACCTGGTCACTTTCAAAATATTGGTGAATGGAGAAGAATTGTCATCGGTTTACCAGGTTTTGAGTATTGCCGTTGAAAAAGAGATCAACCGCATTCCGTGGGCAAAAATTGTATTACTTGATGGCGATCCGGCATCGCAGGATTTTGAACTCAGTAATGAAGATTTTTTTATTCCGGGTAAGGAAATTGAAATTAAAGCCGGCTATCATTCGCAAAACGAAACCATTTTTAAAGGCATTGTTATTCGTCATAATTTAAAAATTCGTACGAGCGGTGCAGTGCTGATTGTAGAATGCAGAGATTTGGCCATAAAACTTACTGTCGGAAGAAAATCAAAATATTTCTACGATAGCAAAGACAGCGAGATTCTGGAACAGATAATTGCTTCTTACAGTCTGGATAATTCGATTGAAGAATCGAATGTTGAGCATTCTGAAATGGTGCAATATAATGTTAGCGACTGGGATTTTTGTGTTACCCGAGCCCAGGCAAACGGAAAAGTATGTGTGGTTGATGATGGGCAACTATCGGTAGTAAGTCCTGATTACAGCCAGTCGGAAAAACTGACGCTGGTTTACGGGGCAACAATTCTTGATTTTGATGCAGAAATTGATGCCCGAAACCAGTTTGAAAATGTTACGTCGTACGCCTGGAATGCGGCCGATCAGGATATACTTGAGGTAGGATCAGAGACACCACCGATCAATTCAAACGGAAATATTTCCCATGAAGATCTGGCATCAGTAATTGGTGCAGAAAAATTGGAATTAAGAGAAGGTAGTGGAATTTCGGATGCCGGTTTGCAGCATTGGGCTAACGCCAAAAGCTTATTTAATCAGCTTTCAAAAATTCGTGGAAAAGTTAAGTTTCAGGGTGTACACGATGTGAAACCCAATACTACTATTGAATTGGCTGGCGTGGGCAATCGTTTTAACGGAAAAGTGTATGTCTCAGCGGTTCGACATCAGATTGCCGATGGAAACTGGACTTGCGATGCACAGTTTGGTATAAATCCGAAGTGGTTTTCAGAAACCGTTGATATAAATCCATTACCTGCGTCCGGTTTATTGGCTGCGGTAAACGGATTACAGATTGCCAAGGTTACTCAGCTTCAGGACGACCCGAAAGGGGAAGACCGAATTTTGGTTCGCATGCCAATTGTAAATACGCAGGAACAAGGTGTGTGGGCCAGAATTGCAACACTGGATGCGGGCGAGGAGCGTGGTTCTTTTTTTCGCCCCGAAATTGACGACGAGGTGATAGTTGGTTTTTTAAATGGAAATCCAAACGATCCAATTATTCTCGGAATGCTGAACAGCAGCGCAAAACCTGCCCCAATTGCGGCTTCGGATGAAAATCATGAAAAAGGTTTTGTTACACGCAGCGGCATGAAATTCATTTTTGACGATGATAAAAAATCGGTGACACTGGAAACCCCAAATGGTAAAATAATTAAGGTAGATGAGGATGAGGGAATTATTCAGATGGAAGATGAGAACTCGAACCTTGTCAAACTTGACAGCGACGGAATTACAATGGAAAGCCAGGGAAATATCAACTTAAGTACTTCCGGCGATGTGAAAATTGAAGGAACGAATGTAGAGATTTCTGCAAATGCGAATTTTAAAGCAGAAGGCACTGCCGGGTCAGAAGTTTCGTCGTCGGCCATAACAGAAATTAAAGGATCAATGGTAAATATTAACTGATATGCCACTTGCAGCACGAATAAACGATATGCACACCTGTCCGATGGTAAATCCGAATGCAACGCCACATGTTGGCGGACCGCTAATTGGACCAGGAGAAGCAACTGTAATGATTGGTGGAATGCCGGCTGCTGTTGTTGGTGATATGGCGACTTGCAGTGGACCACCGGATACAATTGCGATGGGCTCTGCCACGGTGATGATCGGTGGTAAACCAGCCGCCCGAATGGGAGATTTAACAACGCATGGAGGAACGATTGTAATTGGATGTCCAACCGTAAATATTGGAGGTTAAAATATGACAACATACAACTCATTTTTAGGAACTGGATGGAGTTTCCCGCCCGAATTTCAGAAAGAAAATAAAGGCGTGAAAATGCTTCATGATGAGGACGACATAAAAAGCAGCCTGGAAATCCTGCTTTCCACCCGTTTGGGAGAGCGTATTATGGTTCCCGATTATGGTTGCAATCTTGATGAGTTGTTGTTTAAACCGCTGAATATTAAGGTGAAAACTTATGTGATTGACCTGATAAAAACAGCAATTCTTTATCATGAACCGCGGATTGACGCGCGAAAGATCAGCATCGATCAAAGCAATGAATTGAATGGAGAATTGCTGATTAATATCGAATACATGATTCGGGCAACAAACTCGAGAAAAAATATGGTATTCCCGTTTTACAAGGGCGAAGGAACCGAACTTTAAAAAGCTGAGACATGGCAAAATGTGGTAAAGACATATTATTATCGCGAGAAGGAACAGAGCTAGAAGAACGGTTCATTGCCGCGCTTAATCCGGATTCATTAAGATTAAACGATTTTGGCCTGGAACAATGGATGGAATTTGCATATACTTTTGCTTCTCACATCAATTATTTCGATACGCAAAATTCGGCTGCTCCCGATAGCAACTGGCAAGACTTTTTTAAAGCGAAACCGGAGTTGGAAGAATTTCTGGCAGAGTTGGAAAAAGAAAGTTCGATTACCCCACACCTGGCGTTATTCGTGACTTTTATAAAGTTAATGGAACATACAAAGCAACGTTTTAATAAGCTTACAAAACGCCATCTCGATTTTTATTTTAAAGAAATACTACAAATTGAAAAACAGGCACCAACGCCGGATTCAGTACATGTGATATTTGAACTGGCGAAAAATGCTGTTGCGGAAAAAATTGCAAAGGAAACACAACTTGATGGTGGAAAAGATGCCGATGGGAAAAAGCTGCTATACAAAATTTCGGATGAACTGATTGCCAGCCAAACAAAAGTTGCCAGCCTGAAAAGTGTATACAACGATCATGAAAATTATAAGTTAAAAGCTGCAGATGTGGCTAATTCATTTGATGGGAATGGCGAAGACTTCCCGGACAAGGAAGTAAAGTGGTGGCCTTTTGGTTATTATGAGCTGGAAGGCAAACCCGATACACGCGAATATCCTGAACTTCCCGATGCCAAAATAGGATTTGCTGTGGCCGGAGAAATTCTGGAGTTGCAGGAAGGCGAACGGACCGTTCAATTGCGTTTAAGTTTCTCAGGCGCATTGTCACAAAGTATTTCTGCAAAAGATTTAAAAGAAAATCTGGCCATTTATTGCACCGGAGAAAAAGATTGGTTGGGGCCTTTCGACTTGGTAAACACAGATGAATTTACCTCAGGATTGGAAAGCAACAGAAAATATCTGAATATTGCGTTTCGGATTCCAAAGGACGAAAAAGCGGTAGTTGGTTACAACGCAAAAAACCATGGTGAAAGTTTCAATTGTTCGGAATCGGTTTGCCGTGTGCTGATAAAAACAGAAAATGAAAAAGGTCACCGATTGTTCCGTAATTTGTTGACACAGAGTCTCTCTAAAATTGAGTTAAAAGTAACGGCTCGTGGAATTAGGAGTCTTGATTTGCAAAACGATACAGGAAGCCTGAATGCAGAGAAGCCATTTTATCCTTTTGGAAATCAGCCGGTCGAGAAATCTAAATTTCACATCAATTATTCGGAACTATTCAAAAAGAACTGGAACAATTTAAAAGTTTACGTGGAGTGGAAAAATGAACCGGATGACTTTAAAACATGGTATGCAGCCTATCAGAAAAAATTTCGCAAGGAATTGTCGCATAGTGTAATAGCTAAGTTTTACCTGGCCAAAAAGAATACAAACAATATAGTTAACAGCGATAGTTATTTTACTGCAGGGATTGAAATAAACAATCACAACGATTGGGAACCTTTGGACGTTCCACAGGATGTTTCACTTTTTAAAAGAAACGGAGATAAATGTTATGCCGAATTTTCGGTAGCAAATACTGAAAGTGAGACTGGTAACGGTCCGATTCGTTTATCGCTGAATCAATCCTTTTTGCACGACATGTTTCCCCGGCTTTACGCCATGTCGATAACCGATGAAAATGCGCCAATTCCCAACGAGCCCTACACGCCTTTTGTTGAGCAGATCATTCTTGATTATTCGGCATCGGCAACTTTTGCACCGGGCGATAAAAAGAATACCCGAGAATTTCAACTGTTTCACGAGCACCCGTTTGGGCAAAGAGAAGAAGGTTTGCTTTTGAAAAATGATGATTCGGAACTATTTGTAGTGCCTGAGTATTGCAAAGGTGGAAACTTATATATCGGGCTGGAAAATGCTATACCACAACAAACCGTTTCGCTCTTGATTCAGGTGTTGGAAGGAAGTGAAAATCCGGATTTAGAGTCGTTTGTTGGAAAACAACATGTGGAGTGGGATGTGCTTTGTTCAAACTGTTGGCAGTCGCTGGATTCAACAATGATTATTTCAAACAACACAGGAAACCTACTTAAATCAGGAATTCTGAAATTCAGTTTACCCAAAGAAGCAACTTCAGATAATACCTTATTACCTGCAGGTTATACATGGCTGCGTGCACGGATTCACAAAAAATATAATGCGGTATCAAAAGCTATCGGAATTCATGCACAGGCTGTTCAGGCTTCTTTCGAAAACAACAATAACAACCTCCAACATTTAAACGACGGATTACCTGCACAAACGATTTCAAAAATGGTGAATCGTATTCCCAAAGTGAAAGGACTTACTCAGCCTTACAATTCGTTTGGAGGAAAACCGCAGGAAAGTGATGAGGCCTATTACCGCAGGATCAGTGAACGGTTGCGTCATAAAAATCGCGCCATCACCATTTGGGATTACGAGCATCTGGTATTGCAAAATTTCCCCGAAATCCATAAGGTAAAATGTTTGTCGCATACCTGTACAAAAATTGTCGGTAACAAACGACAAACAAAATACCTGGCACCTGGAAATGTGGTTGTGGTTGTAATACCCGACATAGTGAATAAGAATGTATTCGATGTTTATCAGCCACGCGTTAGCAAAGCTACCCTGGTGAAAATTCAACAGTACCTTTCAAAATTGAATTCGAAGTTGGTGCAAACCGTGTTAATCAATCCGGAGTACCAAGAATTGCGAGTTGATTTAAAGGTGAAATTCCACAAAGGTTACGACGAAGTTTATTATAAAACAGTATTAAACGATGACCTTACAAAATTGCTCTCGCCATGGGCTTTTGACCACACTGCGCCTATTCGTTTTGGTTTGTCGTTGCACAAAAGTGTGCTTATAAACTATGCCGAACAGCTGGCTTATGTTGATTTTATTACCGATGTGCGGCTGTTTCAAAAAAATGCAGCAAGCGGAATTGAATCAGAAGTAAATGTTGCAGCCCCGTCGAGCCCCGAGGCAATCCTGGTATCGGCGAAAGAACACAGTGTAAAAGATATAGAAAAAGATTGTTTAAATAAAGTTATTGAACCTGCAGAAACATGTCAGAAGTAAATAAACATATTACCATACCGAAAGAGGTGAACTCCGGCAACGAACTGGATTATCAATTTCTGAAAGAGAAAGGGCAAGAGTACATCGAGAAGTTGTCCGGTAGCATCTGGACGGATTACAACACGCATGATCCGGGGATTACGATTCTCGAGATGTTGTGTTATGCCATAACCGATCTTGGAGCACGCATTTCTTTACCTATTGAAGATTTGCTGGCTCCGGCTGACAGCTCTAAATCAATCGAAGACCAGTTTTTTAACGCCTTGCAGATTTTGCCGTCGAAACCGGTTACTGAAAATGATTACCGCAAACTGTTAATCGATATTGACGGGATTAAAAACTGCTGGCTTCAGAAATACGAAAAAACAGTTTATGTAGATTGTAAAAACGATCTGCTGTCCTACGATCCCGACGATTTTAATGCTGTTGATGATGATCTGCGAAGGGATTTTCAATTGAATGGCTTGTACAAACTTATTGTGGATTTTGATGAACTGAACGATTCTGATTTCCCGAAAAAAACAATTAAGGATGCTGAAATCGCACGTTTAACAAATTTGATTTTTTCACGCTATCACGAAAACCGGAATCTTTGCGAAGACCTGATTGACGTATCGGAAGTGGAAACGCATGCCATTGAAGTGTGTGCAAGCATTGAGGTTGAACCGGATGCTGACGAAGAGTTGGTTCACGCCAAAGTGTTGCGCGCCATCGATAAGTATTTTTCTCCCGATTTGTGGTTTTATTCCCTTCAGCAAATGTTGGACAAAGGTTACACTACTGATCAGATTTTTGATGGTCCGACACTCGAGAATGGATTTATCGACCCGGAAGAGCTGGAAAATGCACGACTGAGGACGGAGGTGCGTTTGTCGGATTTGATGCAGCTGATTATGAAAATTGAGGGTGTAAAAGTCATAAAAGATATTTCAATAAACGACTGTCGTGATACGGAAAATAAAAATGATGGCTGGCTGATTTGTATTCAACCCGGAATGAAGCCAAAACGCTGCGACACCAGTGCGTTTAGTTATTATAAAGATGTACTTCCGCTAAATGTAAACAGCAAAAAGGTAAAAGATTATATGCAGCAACTGGAAACCGGGGAACAGGAAAAACAGGCCTTGGCAAAAGTTGGAATGGAACTGTTGGTGCCAAAAGGAAGTTTTTTGAATGTTGGAGATACTACTACCATTCAGAATGATTTTCCTGAAACGTATGGAATTGGAGAGGTTGGTTTGCCATCGCGGGCTACTGAAGCACGCAAAGCGCAGGCCAAACAATTAAAAGGCTACCTCTTGTTTTTTGACCAGGTTTTTGCCACTTATTTTGCGCACCTCGACAAAGTGAAAGATCTGCTATCGGTGGATAACAAATTGGCGAAGACTTATTTCACACAGGCTGTAAAAGATCTGGAAGGTTTTGTCGGTCTGGTTACGGATTATCCACTCGCAGATGATGAAATACTCACCCAAAATTTGCTGGCAGAACTCGACGATAACATCACCCGCAAAAATGAGTTGCTCGATCATTTAATTGCCCGTTTTGCTGAGAAATTCAGCAAATATTCATTTTTAATGAAGGAGATTTACGGTGCTTACGCCGATCAGGCAATAATTAAAGCGAAACAAAAATTTCTTTCGGAATATGGCGAGATAAAAAATAGCGACGGAAGCACCAAAAACAAAGGAATAAGTAACTGGAGAGGAAGTGCTTTTAATTATTTCCAACGTCCGCCGGAAGAGCTTTGGGATACCGAAAATGTGGCAGGTTCGCAAAAACGTATTGCACGTTTAAGTGGTGTCAAGGATTTTAAACGCCGTAATCTTTCAACTTCGTTCATCGAAACGTACACGCTAACGAATTCAGATGGCAAAGAAGTTTTTCGCTGGCACATTAAAAATAAAGATGGCATTTACTTCCTGTCTTCCACTGAAGAATACAACACGCGCGCTTTTGCCGAGGACGAGCTTTACCAGACCATTGTAAAAATTATAGAAACTCGCCCGGAAACGGTAGAGGACATTTTTGCACAGGGCGTGGAAGATGAAAAGGAAGTGGGAAATTTTGAAATTCAGGTGTCGCCAACCGGCAAATATTCGTTTGATGTTATAAATCTAAACGCCGATCCGAATAGTACCGACCGGATAATTGCCAGGCAGTTTTTGTATTACGATACTGCCGAAGAACTGAAAGCAGCAATTCTGGAAATGATCGAATTTTTCACGCAAGAATTTATCGAAGAGGGGATGTTTATTGTTGAACACATATTGTTGCGCCCCGATGTAACCAGCAACAACGGATTACAAAAGCAATTTATGCCTGTTTGCACGAAACAGTGCACCAGCTGCGAACCTGTTGATCCGTATTCGTATCGTGTAACAGTTGTTTTACCGGGTTGGACGCACCGCTTCCGGAATATGGATTTCAGAAACTTTATGGAAGAACTGATCCGAAAAGAATTACCTGCACACGTGCTCGCACGCATTTGTTGGATTGGCGAGCGTGATAAACTTGTTCCGGATGAGGAAAATGAGATGATACTTTTTGAAGAAGCTTATCACGACTTTTTGTTGGCAAAAACAGGTTCGGGGCAAGAACAGGATGAAGCAAAACTCAAAAAATTAATTGAGATACTTTCTGAACTGAACACGATATATCCAACCGGAAGACTTATCGATTGCGACGATGATGAAGATTTGCTGGGTGGAAAGATTGTTTTAGGCCGCACAAATATTGGAAACCTTTAATTGAAAAGCGATGGAATCGAAATTAGCAAAAATAACAACCGGCTACCACACTTTTGTCGAAAACCAGGTATTGACAGCAGAGCAGCTGAACGAGTTTGTAACCTATCTGGATGACCAGAGCAGACTTTCGAAAGTGTTTCTGCATGGCGTTGGAATCGTCTGTGGTTTTTCAGTTAATAGGCATCAGGCGGTTGAAAATGGTTCGCTGGATAGCAATTCCGACAGTACCGTTGAAATCGGGCAGGGAGTTGGTGTTACTACTGATGGCGACCTGTTGCAACTGATGCAGACATCGCAGCTAATTGAAGACTCGATTATTTATACCCATTATAAAAAATTTACCGACGAACTTGCGGAATACGATCCATTCAGAGCGGATGATGAAGTAATTGACATGTGGGAGCTTTTCACCGAAAGTGGCGATAACAGGGTTAAACTTAACAACTTGAAACTGGAGGATAAAATTGTTTTGCTTTACCTGGAATCGTATGAAGATGGTGGAAATTTGTGTACCAGTATCGATTGCGATAACCAGGGAATAAAACAAGTTCAGAAATTGAGGGTTCTGCTGGTTAATGAAAAAGGTGCCGAACAAATTGCGAAATCCGATCCGGTTTTTATTTGGCACAACGTTGCCGGATTGTATACGCAACTTCCGGAAATAAAACTGCCACGAATCAACTTACTGAATGTAAATAGTCAGTCGGCCTTGCGTCAACGATTTTTAGAAGCTTTTTCGCAAACCATTATCGCTAATCTAAAAGATGGTTTCGAAGCTATTTTGGAGTTGTTTGGATTGCCTGATATTTCGACAAAAATCGATGAGTTATTAAAGCTCAATCTCAACAAGATCAATTCAATTGTTGATTTTCAATACCGTTACGATTTACTGGCTGATTTGATTGATACCTACAACGAGATAAAAAAATTACTACTGCATATAAATGTAGAATGTTCGCCTGCAATCGATTCATTTCCAAAACATTTGCTACTCGGCCGACTCCACGAAACTGAGGCGTACAAAACTTTTCGTCACCGGGTTTACAAATCTCCGTTATCAGCGAGCGAACAGTTTAACCGGAATAAGATTCGGAGCCTGATTGCAAGAACAAATGTGTTGTTAACTAATTATCAGGTTGATTTAAACGAAAGTGAGCAGGCCATTCGTATTACACCTTCGCAGCTCAATGGAGAATTAGGCAGCCGGGCTATTCCGTTTTATTACGAACTGAATGCCGGATTTCTGAAAGCATGGAGTTTTGAAAAAACATCGAACCTAAAACAAAATTATAATCTCAGCTATACCATCAACAAACTGGAGAATGTTTCGGAGGTTCAGAATCCTTTAAAATTCAGTACCGATGAATTTAACTTCTTCCGTATTGAAGGGCATTTGGGACTGGATGCTGAAGAATGCGAAAATCAGATTAACAGTTTGATTCACGCCAACGGTTTGGATTGCAACTGCCAGATACTTCCGCTTGATGATGCCGATAATCCGTTTGCACAGTTTGTGAAAAAGCACCCGCAAGTGGAACATCGGGGAGGAGTTGTGAAAGGTGGAACTTTTCTTTTGGTGGCTGAAGAAAATAAGGTCGTAGCCGATTTATTTCTTCCTTATCGCGTGCAGGAAGAATCGGCAAAACACGATTGCTGTTCGCTTATGGAATGTACCTACCCTTGGATCAGTTCGCTGAAATACCTGAATAATCTGGCCCGCAGTACAAAAGGTACACAAAGCCGAAACAAACTAATGCCCAAAGAATATGTACTGCAGGTTCTTGAATATCGGATTAATGGTCAGAATTTGCTCGGAAGTCGTGGTACGATAATTCGTATTCCTTTGCAACAAATATTTTTCAGGCGAATTCACGCCATTACCGAGGCATTGAATACCCGGTTTGATAAAGGTGTGGTTTTCGATTTTAACGAAAGCCAGAAACGTTTTGTAATTACCCGCGCAAAAGAAGATTCTTTTGTTATTCGTTTGCGCGATATAACATTGAGTTATCAGAATCCGATTTACACTTACAGCAATAAAGGAATGTTCCGCAATAACCTCGTATTTAGGGCTGATGCCATGAGGTGCCGCGATTTGAAAAAGTATAATCCGACATTTTACGAGGCGCTGCAGGATAAAATTGCTCCGGTAAATAAAGATGATGACTACGGAAAGTTCAACGACAAATGGGCAAAATGGAATTTGCTGAAAGAACGTATTGTAACGCATCCGGAAATTGTACGGTTAAAACTCACTCGCATGATAACTAGTGAAAGTCAATTGCCTTCAGAAATAAAAGGTAGGTTGAGAACTTTAAAAGCCGATTTCCAGGGAGTGAGTGAAACGCAACTTCAGTTTAAACTGGATGGCGACTGGGTTAACGGCGATTGGGTGAATTCAACAATTTTAGATTATTACAAAGCGAATAAAAAGAATACACACGATGATTTGGTTTTGTTTGTTCAGCTAAGGAAATTTCTGCACAGCGAAACGGGTGTGACAAAACTTTCTATTTATGTCACAAATCAGCCATATGATAATGTTTTTGATGAACTAATTGAAAGCTACACTGGCTTTGCTGATATCTATTTTGGTACACCTTCGGGAGAAAATGCGATAGATCTTTAGTTATGAGAAAGTCTATAATTGATACTGATTGGAAAACTTTAGGGGCTGAAAAGAAGAGTTCAGATTTAAGGCTTACGAAGGCTGGAAAAAATGAGTTTACTGATGTAATCAAATATTTTTCAGTCAAGCATAACGTAGAAGATGGGTTTTTCTTACAGGCACAAAATAAAAAAGGATATCAGTCGCAAAAATGTATACGTCGAATGATATCCCGATGGGCAAAAAACACTTTGAAAACTGTACTAAACTTAACAGACATAAATAAGACCGCTAACGCTTTGCACTATCATCGCTATGTCAATAAACCCAGTAATTCATCTCTGAATCCTATAGTACCAAAATTAGGCTATTTGGAGGTAAAAAGCAAATGGTAAGCACTTAAAATAGAATGTATTCCGAAAAAAAACATATCATCGAAAAAGTTTGTCTTGAAGTTAATACTTCAAGTGAAAAAGAAGCACACCGAATTCAACGTAATGCTGAGGTTTATATACAAAACAAACTGTTTCCACTCTTAGAAAAACTATTTGATGAATTTGATTCCGGAACAGATATTATACGCTTTGATCAGCTGGATATTGACTTTTCATTAGAGAATTGGCAAGATGAGGATACACTAAAATTAAAACTTACAGAAACGCTTCGCACGCACCTTAATGGTCAGAGAGGTCCCGTTGAGATGAAACCGGATACAGTAGGAAAGTTCAAACAAGCTGAACCAATAAAACAGCTTATTGATCCGGAGCAAAACCACCAGGCTGCTTTTTTATTTTTTATTGAAAACGGTTATTTGCCCTGGTTTGGCAAGCAGGAATATATTACGGAAGTTACTTCCCCTGAAAAATGGACAAAGTACTTGCGAAACGACAACTTTCTGACTGAACTTAAGGAAGTTTTGCGTACCAAAAATATGGCTGTTGAACGAATGGTGTTTCAGTTCTCGAATGAGGTTATGGTTGACTTTGTGGTGGTATGTAATGTTCTGATAGTAAGAGATAAATCCAGGCTTTTGGATTTCATTGACAACTCAGAATATAATTTTCGAAATAATTTTTTGAAATGTGTGCTGATGTTTTTGGTTCAATCAGCCGACAATAAAGAATGTTTAGACAGACTGATAAAAATTCAGGCTGCAGGAAAGAAATATAAAGCACAGAATATAACTGAATTGATTGAAGAAATGGAGAAGTTGAATTCCGAAATGCGCAGGTATTTTACAGGCGAATCGTTGGCTTTATTTCTTCCAGATTCAGAAGATGATAGTAGAAAAAGGATAAATGAGTTATTAAAAATAAAAACTGATGTAATATCAGGAAAAGGATCCAATGAATCGGTAAATTCTCCTCTTGATAAGAAACCAACCATTCAAAATGAAGAATTTGTTACCGATGAGAAAGAGCCTCTTTTTTTCGGGAAGGACAAACGTGATATCCTGGTAAAAAATGCGGGACTTGTAATTTTGGGTCCTTTTTTTACCACTTTCTTAAAACAGTTTGGCTGGATTGCAGAAACCGGGAAGATAAGGAATGAAGAAAAGACTAAGGCTATTCAGACTTTGCATTTTCTTGCATCAGGTGATACTGACTTTTTTGAAGGGAATCTGCTGTTTGAAAAGTTTTTGTGCGAAGTACCAATCGACATTCCCATTCCCAAAAAAAGTTTGCTAAATGAAGAGGTATTGGATGAAGCCGAAAATATGCTTCGTCAGGTAATAAAACACTGGCCGGCATTAAAGAATACCGATTCGAATGGTCTGCGACAACTATTTCTTGACCGGGATGGAAAACTCATTGAGACAGAGCACGGGTTTAAACTGATTGTTGAACGAAAAGCTCAGGACATATTACTGGATAAATTACAGTGGAATATTTCGCTGTTAAAACTGCCATGGAAAGAAAAATTGTTATTTGTAGAATGGTAAACAAATGAAGGCAAAAGTAAATAAACCGGAAAGTGCGGGAAATAGTAGCAGTACACTTTTTTCGAAAAGTACTGAATCCGGATTTTTCCCAAGACAGGCAAAGTTGAACATAGGGCAACCAGACGACAAATACGAGCGGGAAGCTGATCGTGTTGCTGATCAGGTAATAAACAGGCAGAGCGAATCTCCAGCGTTTTTCGCACCATCGCAACCTGGAACAGCTCAACCAAAGTTAATTCCCGAGTCCATATTACCATTGGTTCAGAAGCAGGAGGAAGAGGAGGAAGAAGCTCAGCCCAAATTGGAAATTCAGCGCCAGTCTGAAGAAGAAGAGGAAGAATTAATCCAGACAAAATCTGTGAAAAAAAACGGTCAAAGTCAAAATACAGCCGAGCAATCAATTGCTGCAAGCAAAGGCGGTGGAAGTATGTTGGATTCAGCTGTGCAGACAGAAATGGAAAGCGGATTTGGTGCCGATTTTGGCGGTGTTAAAATACATACCGACAGCACTGCAGTGCAAATGAACAAAGAATTGGGTGCCAGAGCTTTTACATCGGGAAATGATATTTATTTTAATAACGGACAATTTCAACCCGGATCAGAAAGTGGTAAAAAATTGCTGGCACACGAGTTAACACACACCATTCAGCAGGGAGCAAGTTCAAACAAAATGAGTATTCAGAAATGGCCATTTTCTTTAACTACAGAGCAGCAAAAAGCACTTTTCCGTAGTAGAAATTATGGTCCAATCACTTATACGACTGCTTCTTCAGCAGGGTCAGGTTTTGAAGCAAGATATAATCCAACCGCATCAAGACTTGATATCACCGTCAGGGCAAAAGTTCGATTCGCAGATACACTTCAGGGAACTGCAGGTTCATTATCATCGCCAAATATTTTCATGAATGAGTCTTCATTCCTGACTCGTTTGAATAGTTTACCTTCAGAAGTAGTTTCAAGGATAATGCCCTATTTCCAATGGACTGATAGCGAGAAGGAAATTCATATGATACGTTTCAGAGATAATTTAAGGGTGGTGAAGGAAATGTGGGAAGGAACTGGAATGACGTTTCAGGTGAATGAAACAGGTTGGGAAGATGTAACAGCATCGCCAAGAGTTAACCTGGTTGTAGGAGAAGGAGATGCTGTTCGTGACAGGACGCAAGGTAGTGTTTTGGGAATATCATTTGATTATACTAATCCTTCAGGAAGCGACCACCTTCAAATTGAGCTTGTTAAACAGGTATCGGCCAGCGACGCAGCTGAGATTGTAAACATCATTCAGGCACACGACGCATCCTTAGGCGTATCGGCAGGTGACGTGCGATCGACTCGATCGTACATGTTCAATGATCCGGGAAGCCGGAGATCTGCACCAGAGGGGCTAAACAATATCATGTCTCTTGAAAGTGATTCGTTGGGAGATACAAATACAAGAAATTATGATACTTCGGTGTACTTTGGGCACAACGAAAGTGAAATGGTTGATGAAGAAGTTACCCGTCTGGAAGAATTTTTTAGCGATCCGATGATACTACTAGAGAATGAGGGGAGAGCTGTTGATATTACACTTTCCGGGTATGCCTCTGCTCCTGGTTCTACTGCTTATAATCACGACCTTGTAGAGAGAAGGATGATTGATGTTGAGGGAGTTATCAGCAATATTGCTGCAAGATCTGATAGAAGCGCCAATATTACGGAAAGCTTTTATCCGATGAATGACTCAGACATGAGTGCAGAAGAAGATTTGGCTGCCAATCCCGATACACACGATCCTTCATGTTATAGAAGGGTTGACGTAGAAGTAGAAAGAGAGGGTACCGAAACGCAAAATGTTTTAGCGCATGAACTTGGACATGTCTTCGGATTGGGAGATGAATACGCCGAAGTTAGTGCGCCTGACGCAAGCGGACACAGAAGGTATAACAGACCTACCGGCTCTCAGGCAAGTCATCACGGACTGGCCCAGCGAGCAGGTGTTTCAGGCGGAGCACTAGTTGCCGACGACAATAGAATGATGTCGGGAGGAAATGAGGTAGGAGCGGCGCATTATTCAACTTTCGCTGATGCTCTTCGCCGATTAACTTCAAAACCATGGAAAATTATAACTTAGTGTAGCTTTAATAAATAGTTGTATGAATAGCTTCATAAAAAATACCGATGGTTTGAATCCCGAACATAAAAATCAGCTTCCTGTTTTGGAGAAAGAATATCAGCCTCCGGGAGTAGACCGGACTGAAATTACCAGACTTTATGCAGATGGGAGTTTGTATTTTCTTTTCGTAACCGGAGAAAGAACCGGAAATGAAAAGTGGGGTGCACATTTAATGGTTAAGAAAAATGCTATTGATAAAATTCGAAACGTTATAGAAGAGAGTGCCGAACTGAGTAGCGACGAATTAACCGGTAATTACAAAGGCTTGGCTATTTGGCGGATATTATATGATAATACTATTAATGAGGTTGTAACAACAATAATTCCTGCAAGCAAACATATAATTTTCAAAGAAATACAGGAGCTGATTAACCATAATATTGTTCAGAAATAAAATATTAGTTATCCGATAATAGTTTAACATGGTTGAAAGTAGTATGCTAAAATATTTGAACGATTTACTTCGGATACGGTTGTCAGCAAAAACCGATGAGGAAGTTAAAGAGCTTCCGGTTTTTAAAATAGAGTCAGACATTAATTCCGAATTATCTACATTTATTGTAAGTAATAGTCTAACAAATTCTGAATCAGTAGTTCTCCTTCTTGCTCTGATCCCGCATATTTCTCCCGAATTTTTTTCCAACATAATTGCAGAATATCTTCCAAACGGAGGAGACTTTCCCGAATTTGGTGGTGTAAAGGGTAAGAACCACCGCGGAATTATACCAACCGGCGAAACCGTTTTATACATTCTTGCCGGACATGATATAAAGGAGCGGCAGGAAGTAGCAAAACTTTTTGATGAGGAGCATTTATTTGCTCAAAAAAGCGTGCTTTATATTGAGGCGGTTCCGGCCGGTGAACCCAAAATGAGTGGGCGGTTGATAATGGATGAAGAATATGTAGATCTTTTTACTTCAGGAAAAATATCGAGGCCAAAACTAAGTAGTGATTTCCCGGCACAACGAATTTCGACAAAGCTCGATTGGTCTGATCTGGTTTTAAAAGATAAAACACTTGAAGAGATAAAAGAACTTGAAACATGGTTAAACTTTAACGATCGTTTGCTGGACGATTGGGGGATGCACGATAAAATAAAACCGGGATTTCGGGTATTGTTTTATGGCCCATCGGGAACGGGTAAAACAATGACTACTTGTTTGTTAGGAAAATATACGGGGCGTGATGTTTACCGCGTCGATCTGTCAATGGTGATATCGAAATACATTGGCGAAACAGAGAAAAACCTTTCAGGTTTATTTAACAAGGCAGAGCATAAAAACTGGATTCTGTTTTTTGATGAAGCCGATTCGTTATTTGGGAAACGCACCAATGTACGCGATGCCCATGATAAATATGCCAACCAGGAAGTTTCCTATTTGTTGCAGCGAATTGAGGCGCATCGTGGATTGGTTATTCTGGCTTCAAACATGAAAGGAAATATCGACAGTGCGTTTACACGCAGGTTTAACGCTTTTGTGGAATTTGAGGCACCAGAAATAGTCGAACGAATGAAACTATGGCAGGTGTACATGCCTGAAAGCAGTAAAGTACACAAGGATATTCGATTGGATGAACTGGCTAAAAATTATGAGTTAACAGGAGCAAACATTGTCAATATTATTCAGTACGCCGGTTTGTTAACCATAAAAATAGGAAATTCTATACTCAAAAAAGAAGCACTTATGGCCGGAATAAGAAAAGAATACAAAAAGGAAGGCAAGATACTTCAGCAATAAAGCCACAATCGTTAACAATAATACAGTTTACCGTATAGATTTTCGCCGATTCGTTTGGGATAACAAGTACATTTTGCCAATTTTAAGGTAATTTGATTTAATAATCAGTATCTAAAAATTGCAATGAACAAACTTATTTTATTTTTCTTCTTTTTTACTCTAATGTCAGGAGCCTCTGCTCAGTTTCAAGCCATTGAAAATGAGGATGATGTTCCTGAATATAAATTGCCAGATCCTTTAAAGGCCTTCAATGGGAAAAATATCCGCAACACGAAAAAATGGGAAAGTAAAAGGCGACCAGAGTTGCTTAAGTTTTTCACCCAAAACATGTATGGAGAGATACCAGGTACGCTTGAAATATCATCGGTAGAGCTATTGGAGAAAAGTGCCAGTGCATTGAATGGCGCAGCTGAAAGAAAACAAGTTGATTTGTATTTTAAAAATAGCGGGAAAACACTGCATTTTACTGTTTTAATGTACTTGCCAAAAACGGCGGGGAAGAAACCAATATTTTTGGGTTATAATTTTTTGGGTAACCACACGATTACCGATGATGTGAACATCGTAATTTCAAGTGCCTGGGCACCCGACAATCCTTCGTATGGAATTATTAATAACCAATTAACCGAGCAGTCGCGTGGTGTGGGTTCTGACCGCTGGCCTGTTGAAAAAATAATTGATGCAGGATTTGGACTGGCAACAATCTATTATGGCGAAGTAGATCCGGATATCGATGATTTTTCGAATGGAATTCATCCGCTGCTTTATGTAGATGATCAGCAACAACCAGCTGATAACGAATGGGGTGCAATTACAGCCTGGGCATGGGGATTAAGTCGTACGATGGATTATTTTGAAACGGATGACAGTATTGATGAATCTAAAGTTATTGTATTGGGGCACTCGAGGCTGGGTAAAACTGCATTATGGGCCGGAGCGAGAGACCAGCGTTTCGCTGCAGTGATATCAAATAACTCGGGTTGTGGAGGTGCAGCTTTGTCGAAACGCAGGTTTGGAGAAACCATCTGGCGAATTAACCGGTCTTTTCCACACTGGTTTTGCAAGAACTTTAAGTACTACAGTAAAAACGAGGAAAAATTGCCGGTTGATCAACACGAACTTATTGCTTTAATTGCGCCACGGCCGGTATACATTGCCAGTGCCGAAGAAGATCTCTGGGCCGATCCGAAAGGCGAATTTCTTTCAGCTATGTACGCATCGCCTGTTTATAAACTTTATGGCAAAGAAGGAATTGATCTGACAGAAATGCCGGCGCTTAACCAGCCAATACAAAATACAGTAGCCTATCATATTCGAACAGGGAAACACAATATTACTGACTTTGATTGGGACCAGTATTTGAAATGGGCTACGAAGTATGTAAAATAAATTTACTTGGTTCGATGAAATAAAAAAAGCCGTATCAATTGATACAGCCTTTCTAATTTATTATTGTTTATTTGGATTACATATCCACATCAACTTTTGCAATTTCACCGGTACGGTATTCGCCGGCTACCAGTTTTTTACGGGTTTCTTTAAAGGCTTGAAGTGTAATCTCTACATCCTCTAAAGTATGCATTGCAGTTGGTATCAAACGCAACAAGATTTCTCCTTTTGGAATTACAGGATAAACCACCATTGAGCAGAAAATTCCGTAATTCTCGCGAAGATCGTAGATCATCTGAGTTGCTTCTTCTTCGCCACCTTTCATATAAACCGGAGTCACCTGAGTATTGGTTTTCCCAAGATCGAAACCTGCTTCTTTCAAACCTCCCTGAAGCGCATTAACTACTGTCCATAGTTTTTCGCGCAATTCAGGCATTGTACGAATCATATCAAGGCGTTTTAATGCGCCCATTGTCATTGGCATTGGCAACGATTTTGCAAAAGTTTGCGAACGCATGTTGTAGCGTAAAATGTAGCATATGTCAGTTTCGCAAGCAATAAATCCACCAATTCCGGCCATTGCTTTTGCAAATGTTCCGAAGTAAAGATCGATACCATCTTGTACACCAAAGTGTTCGCCAGATCCTGCACCTGTTGGTCCCATGGTTCCAAAACCGTGTGCATCGTCAACAAACAAACGGAAGTCGAATTCTTTTTTCAACGCAACAATTTCGTCAAGTTTCCCAACCTGACCAGTCATTCCGAAAACACCTTCGGTAATTACCAAAATACCACCGCCCGTTTCGGCAGCACGTTTTTGGGCAAAACCTAACATTTTGCGGCATTTGTCAATGTCGTTGTGCTGGTATACAAAACTTTTACCGCCTTTTGCTTTATGAAGGAAAACACCATCCATAATGCAAGCGTGCGATTCCGAATCGTAAACGATAACATCGTTACGACTGGCCAGTACATCAATGGCAGAAACCATTCCCTGGTAACCGTAATTCAATAGAAATGCGTCAGGTTTACTAACAAATGCAGCTAATTCACGCTCAAGTTGCTCGTGTTTTGCTGTTTGCCCCGACATCATTCTTGCCCCCATTGGATAGGCCATTCCGTATTCAGCCGCTGCATCAGCATCAGCTTTTCTAACCTCTGGGTGGTTGGCCAATCCCAGGTAATTGTTCAAACTCCATGTTAAAACTTCTTTTCCACGGAAGTTCATTCTGGCAGCAATTTCACCTTCCAGTTTTGGGAAAGCAAAATAACCGTGAATTTGATCCATCCACTTGCCAATATCTCCTTTATTGTTCCTAAACTTCGAAAATATATCCACGATGATTCGTTTTTAAGTTTCAATTATAAGGGTGCAAATGTAATCTTTTTTAAAATCTCAGCAAATGTGTTAAATAATACTAATAGTACTGGTCATCAAGTAAAAATAGCTCTACTTTCACAGGCCTAAATTGTTGGTAAAAATGCTATGATATTATTAATGAGTGAAATACGTTGTGTTTATTATGGTATTTTTTACGTAAAATTTGAGGAATAATTCGTTTCAGTTAATTAAAAAAGTATATTTTTGCGCCATGTTTATGAAAATGAGATTTTTGGGAATTGGATTACTAGCTATTTTATTCATTGTAACCTCTTGTGGAGACTACAATAAGATTGTAAAAAGTACCGATTACGAGTTCAAATACAAAAAAGCAGTTGAGTATTACGAAGACGGTGAGTACGTTCGTTCGGCTACTTTGTTCAGAGAATTGGTAAACATTTACAGAGGTACTTCGCGAGCTGACAAGATTTATTATTACTATGCAAAGAGTATGATTGGTCAGAAAGACTATTTAATGGCCAGTCATTATTTTAAATCGTTGGTTAAAGAATTTCCAACCAGCGAATATATTGAAGAAGCTCAGTTTATGATTGGGTATTGCTCGTATTTGTTGTCGCCAAAACCAAGGCTCGATCAGCAGGTTACACAACAGGCGATTGATGCTTTACAACTGTATATAAATCTTTATCCCTATAGCGACAGGGTGGAGGAGGCTAATCGTTTAATCAGCGAATTAGAAGACAAATTAGTTTATAAGTCGTATTTAAGTGCTAAATTGTACTACGATTTTGAACAGTATAAAGCAGCCGTAATTGCACTTGGAAATAGCTTGGAGGCGTATCCGGATAGCAGGTATCGCGAAGAGCTTAAGTACATGCTGCTAAAATCGAAATATTTGTTAGCATCAAATAGTATTATTGATAAACAAGACGAAAGATATACAAATGCACTCGACGAATATTTTTCTTTTATTGATGAATACCCGGAGAGTAAATATAAAAAAGAGGTAGAAAAATTTTATGAAAAGGCCTCTGAAGTATTAAATTATCAGGAAGAAGATTTAAACATTAATTAGAATATGGATTATAAGAAAACAAAAGCGGCTCCGTCAACAATTTCGCGTGACTTGGAGGTATTAACCCAGGAAACAGGAAATATCTACGAGACAGTAATGATTTTAGCCAAAAGGGCAAATCAGATTTCATCGGAGTTAAAAGAAGAGCTGAATCAGAAATTGCAGGAATTTGCCTCTTACACCGATAATCTTGAAGAGATTTTCGAAAACAGAGAGCAAATCGAAATCTCTAAATTCTACGAGCGTCTTCCAAAGCCAACATTAATTGCTTTTGAAGAATTGAAAGAAGGTGAAATTTATCACCGCAATCCAACGCGCGAAAACAAAAAACGTATTTAATTTCATGCCTGTTATGAGGCTGAAAGGAAAAAATATTATACTCGGAATAACAGGAAGTATTGCAGCCTATAAGGCAGCAATGCTTCTTCGGCTTTTTATAAAGGAGGGTGCCGAAGTGCAGGTTGTAATTACACCTGCAGGTAAGGAGTTTATCACTCCCGTCACTTTATCAGCATTATCGAACAAACCTGTTATTAGCGAGTTTTTTGGTGCAAACGATGGCTCCTGGAACAGTCATGTTGATTTAGGCTTGTGGGCGGATGTAATGGTGATTGCACCGGCAACAGCTTCCACGCTTGGTAAAATGGCCAATGGCATTGCCGATAATATGTTGATTACAACCTATTTGTCGGCCAAGTGTCCGGTGATGATTGCACCGGCAATGGACCTCGATATGTTTGCACACCCTTCAACTCAACGAAATATTTCCATTTTGAAAGAATACGGAAATAGTATTGTTGAACCCGGTGAAGGAGAACTGGCCAGTGGTTTGGAAGGAAAAGGGCGAATGGAAGAACCGGAAAAAATTATGGAAGCGGTTATCCAACAGCTAGGCGTAAAAAAAAAACTTCTGAATAAAAGCTATCTGGTAACCGCCGGACCTACTTTCGAAAAAATTGATCCCGTACGTTTTATTGGTAATTATTCTTCTGGCAAAATGGGATATGCCATTGCTGAGGAATTAGCAGAACAGGGTGCAGAAGTGACTTTGGTTTCCGGACCTGTTTCTGTATCAACTAAAAGCTCTGGAATAAATGTTCTAAAAGTTGAGTCGGCTGAAGAAATGTACAATGCTTCGGTTGATTGTTTTTCAACGGTTGATGGTGCAATTATGTGTGCCGCTGTTGCCGATTTTACACCTGCAAAGAAAGAAGACAGGAAGACAAAACGCGGAAAAGAAAACTGGCAAATTGAGTTGACTCCAACAATAGATATTGCTGCCGAACTGGGAAAACTGAAGACAAAAGACCAGCTTTTAGTAGGATTTGCCCTTGAAACTAATGATGAGATGACGAACGCACAAAATAAACTTCAGAAAAAAAATCTGGATTTTATTGTGTTGAACTCGTTGAAAGACAAGGGGGCAGGTTTTGGTGTTGATACCAATAAAATAACAATCCTTGAAAAAGGCAATAAATCAACCGAATTTCAGTTAAAAACTAAGGTTGAAGTTGCAAAAGATATTGTTGCAAAAATTATAGAATTGAACACATAAGCATATGATAAAGCAATTATTAATAGCGCTTTTATTTCTGGTTATTTTCGTAGGAGAAGGAGTGTCGCAGGAACTTCGCTGTAATGTAACTGTTTCAGCACGAGGTATTCAGGGGGCAAATCAAAACCTTTTCAGAACCATGCAGTCTGACCTGTATGATTTTATGAACAACCGGAAATGGACAGATCATGTGTACAGCTACGACGAAAAAATACGTTGCAACATTTTAATCCGGCTCGATGAGCAGATTTCAGCCGATGAATTTAAAGGATCGATACAGGTTCAACTGACCCGACCGATATTTAATTCCAGTTATACTTCAACCGTTCTAAATATCAAAGACAACGATTTTCATTGTAAATATGTGGAGTTTCAGCCGCTTGAATTCAACGAAACATCTAACCGTGATAACCTTACAAACATAATGGCGTTTTATGCCTATGTTATTTTAGGATTCGATTACGATACGTTCTCTGAAGAGGGCGGAACCGAATTTTTTCAGAAAGCACAAGCTATTGTGAATAATTCGCAAAATGCCCGAGAGCGTGGATGGAAAGCATTTGAAAGTGAACGAAACCGTTATTGGCTGATAGAGAATGTATTAAATAAATCATATTCTTCATTTCGAACTTGTATGTACAATTATCACCGCAATGGATTGGATATGATGTCGGACCGTATTGAGGAAGGCCGTGCAAATATTGCCGAGGCTTTGCGTGATATTCAGAAAGTATTTCGACGTCGTCCTTCAACTTATATTCTACAAATGTTTTTTGATGCTAAGGCCGATGAGTTGGTAAATGTATTCTCAAAATCGTTTCCCGACGAGCGAAACCGTGTTATGGCCATTTTAAATGAGGTGGATCCATCAAACGGAAGCAAATACGAAAAAATCGCCGAAAACGAAGGCTTTTAAGGCTACTCCCAAAAAGTTATCATCAATTTCAACAGAAAGTACCTGTGTGTTTTCATTTTGGCTATTTTAGCTGAAAAGAAACAATAATAGTACAGCGAGTTTATTATGCTATCCAGATTATCCATTTCGAATTACGCACTAATTAGCAAATTACAGGTTAATTTTCATGCCAATCTGAACACTTTAACGGGTGAGACAGGCGCAGGCAAGTCAATTATACTCGGAGCTTTGGGATTAATTATGGGTAACAGGGCCGACCTCTCAGTATTAAAAGACAAGGAAACAAAATGTATTGTCGAAGGTCAGTTTGAAGTGAGTAATTACCCATTGAAATGGTTTTTCGAAGAGAATGATCTGGATTATGATCCGTCTACAATTTTACGACGTGAGATAACACCTTCAGGCAAGTCGAGAGCTTTTATTAATGATACGCCGGTTAATTTGAAGGTGATGCGTGCACTTGGATTACAATTGATCGATATTCATTCGCAACATCAAAACCTGGACTTGAGTAATCAGAAATTTCAATTGCATCTGGTTGATTCTGTTGCAAGATCAGAGAAGATACGCGCAGATTACAAATCCTCATTTGCGCGATATAAAAAAACACAGAAGCAACTGACTGATCTGGAAGAAAGGGCTGAAAAATCAAAAGCTGATCTGGACTATTATCAGTTTCAGTTTACGCAACTTGAAGAAGCGCGACTGGATGAAAATGAGCAGCAAGATCTGGAATCGGAATTAGAACAATTAACTCATGCTGAAGATATAAAAACGGCTCTGTCAGAAACTTGTTCGTTGTTGGATAATGAAACTTTTTCTGTATTACAAAGTGTAAAAGAGAGTCACCGCACCCTTGAAAAAATTGCCGGTTATTTAAAAGAGGCAGAAAATTTTTCTGAACGTTTGCAAAGTGCTGCCATCGAGTTAAGCGACATTCATCAGGAAGTGGAGCAGTTGGCAGAGCGCATCGAGTTTAACCCGGCCAGAATTGAAGAGGTAAACGACCGATTGAATTTGCTGTATTCATTGCAGCAAAAACATCATGTATCGACGGTAAATGAGCTAATTGAATTACGTGATGAATTCGATTCGAAAATAAATGAAGCAGTTGGATTCGACGACGAAATTGTAGCGATGAAAGCAGAGCTGCAGAAACAAAAAACGACACTTGAAAAACTCGCTTCGAATCTCAGCAAAACCCGGAAAAAGGTTTTTAAACAAATTGAGGGGTCAGTTATCGAAGACCTGAACCAACTGGGAATGAGTAAGGCGAAGCTTCAGGTCGTTCATAATTATGTGGATGAATTTCAGGTTGATGGGAAAGATGAAATTTCATTTTTATTCAGTGCAAACCCGGATTCAGCGCCCGATGAGATTTCAAAAATAGCATCAGGAGGGGAAATGTCGCGACTGATGTTAGCGATTAAAAATCTGCTTCGCAATTCAAAAGCATTACCTACAATTGTGTTCGACGAAATTGATACCGGAGTTTCGGGTGAAATCGCACTAAAAATGGGTAACATTATCAAATCATTTTCAGTAAATACACAGATAATAAATATTACACACCTGCCGCAAATTGCAGCTAAAGGCGATGCTCATTTTAGAGTTTACAAACTTGAAGAGAATGGAAAAACCTTTACTTCGATTAAGGCATTAAATGCCAACGAAAGAATTGAAGAATTGGCAAAAATGGTTGGTGGCGATAAATTAACAGAAACTACAATTAGAGCAGCAGAAGAACTTTTGCGCATCTGAAAAGATAATTAATGGCACAAATTGGCAAATACAACACCCTGGATGTTATTCGGGAAACAGAGAATGGTGTTTACCTTGACGGTGGAGAACATGGAGAAATTTTAATGCCCCGAAAATATGTGGATGCAGGAACAAAAGAACGCGGAACGGCCGATGTTTTTGTTTACACCGATTCGGAAGACCGCTTGGTGGCAACCACGGAAAAACCGTTTGCAACGGTTGGCGAGTTTGCACATTTAGAGGTAAAAGCTACTGGTAAATTTGGTGCCTTTCTTGATTGGGGATTAACAAAAGATTTGCTTGTACCGTATAGCGAGCAACGCAATAAAATGGCAGAAGGCAATCGTTACTGGGTTTACATTTACCTCGATCTCTTAACAAACCGAACAGTGGCATCAGCTAAATTGAATAAGTTCCTGGATAATACTCCGCCGGAATATACGAAAGGACAACAGGTTGATCTTATCATATTGGAAGAGACTGATTTAGGTTATAAAACGATTGTTAACCAGGAGCATACTGGAATGTTGTATAAAAACCAGGTTTTCAGGCCGCTCGAAATTGGGAGTAAAACCATAGGTTATATTGCCAAAATCAGAGATGATGAAAAGATAGATTTGCTACTGGAAGAACCGGGATATGAAAAGGTTGACGCCATTTCTGAAAAGATCTTGGCCGAATTGGAAGCGAATAGAGGATTTCTTGCAGTTTCAGACAAGTCGTCACCTGAAATGATTAAAGCTATGTTTGGAATCAGTAAAAAGAATTTCAAGAAAGCAATTGGTGGATTGTATAAAAAACGACTCATTTCTTTTGAATCTGACGGCATTAAAATGTTAAAAAGCTAAAATGCTTTTATATAACATATGTAAGAATTGGAATATTACAACAATAAGTTCTAAATTTAAAACAACAATATTTTCATGTTGTGATTTTTGGTTAAATATGGAGGGAAACGTTGGTTTCCCTCTTTTCTTTTATAACCTATCTATTCTTCAATGCTAACAGGCTCAAGTTGTTTCTCAAGCAATTTTAAATCGGTTTTGCGTAATCCCAGTATTTGTAGGTAATCCATGCAATTAGCAGCATGTAATTCGTTTTTGTTTTCAAAAACGTAATACGAATCAATAAGCCATGCCAGTGCGGCTTCCAGGTCATCTTGCATTTCGCAGGCAAGGGCCATGTTAAACATACATTTGGCTGCAATCGATTTGTTTTTATTTGTAGTGTTTGCCTTCCATATTTTGGCAGCTTCAAGCCACTGGCCATTGGCCACCAATTCATCAGTTAGCTTTAGTTCAACATGGCCTGAAGTATAGTACATTCGTTGAACATTTGTCCAGTGCGGAACGAGAATTGCTGCGTATTTCTCTGCCGAAATTTCAGCAGCATTATAAATAGCATCGGTGTGAGGAGGCAGTAGTTTTTTGGCATTAATAACACTCACGGAATAATCTTCCCAACTTACAGTATCGTTCTTAGTACCAGCCAATAGATATGTTTTGTCTTTTAGGTTATAAAAACTCCATTGTACCCAGTTATCTACTTCTACTTTACCCAGTGAGAATCCTGGTAAATAAGCACCGTAATCAGAAGATCCAAAAAAATCGAATGAAATAAGCAAATCAGCAGAGGTGGAGTCAGCTATTGATTTAAGTTGTTCGGGCGTGTACAGGCCCAACTCTGGGTGAAGGAAAATTGAATCGGTTTTAGGCTGTTTGGAAGAAGTATAGCGTTTTATAAAATAGCTTGAATTGAGCACATTTACCTGATCGGGGGATAATCCTTCAAATGTACTGGAATCTTCATTAAAATAGGCCGAATAGTCTATAGTATCCACAATTTTCAATGTACTGTAATCGCGATGTGGTAAAACCATAACCGAATCAAAAAATTCATGTCTCCTGAGTTCTGAAATAAACGTGTTATAATAGATCATCGAAGCAATACTGTCAGTATTTATAGAATCTTCTTTTAATTCTCCAAAATCATTGTATTGATTGAAGTAATTACTTGGGGCAACATTAACATTGTTATACTGAATCGCAACATTTTTGTATTTGCTTGGAATACTTAAAGTGGACGGCGTAAATATTTCAATGTCGATAGTTTTTGTATTATAAAGTGTGTTACACGAGGTTATAAGCAGTAAAAAAAGATAACTTAATAGAGTTAGTACAAGTGTTTTCATCTACTGTTGGTTTAATCGTGCAATATCATTTTTCCTCTTTTTCAAGAGTTGCTGATATTGTAATATCATTTTCAGATCCTCTTTGCTTTTGTAATCAGCAGCAATTGATTGAGCTGAATTTAACCAACGTTCGGCCATTTCAAAGTCGTCCTTCATTTCGTATCCCAACGCCAGATTGTATCGGGCATTAATGGCCATTTTACCATTGCTGTCGTCGGCATAACGTTTCCACAAAAGTATGGCATCGTCCCATTTTCCTTTTTGTACACATTCGTCGGCGGCGGCAAAGTCGGGTAGTGGAGGAACCGAATACATGCGTTTAACATTTTGCCACGATGCAAAAAAACGTTTGGAGTAATTTTCTCCCGTCATTTGCGATGCAATTTTGAGCGCCGTTAACCGTGGAGGCAATTTTGCATTTCGTTGGTAATTTCCTTCTGCATCGTAACCATTCCAGAAAATGGTGTCGATCATCGTTTTTCGTTCGATCAGTTTTTGCTCAACCGGATTATAAACTGCCCAAACTGCTGCAGTAATCACTTCGTTCGATTTTGTTGGTATTTCTGCTGTTGATGAATATTCAGAGTAAAACGAAGAATAAGTTTCCAATGAAATAACCAAATCAGTTTGTGTTGTAGAAGCCACCTGCTGCACAAGATCCATATTTAATGCGGGCAATTTACTACCAGAATGTGGCTCAAACAGCTCCGGAAAGATTCGTATTTCACTAAATGTCCCTTTTTCTTTCAGGTTTTTTGCCAGTTCGCTCATACACATGTTTACGAGAATACTGTCCAGTTCCGCCGGATCTTGTTTGGCTTTCCGTAGCCTGAAATCGTCTTTGTAATAATGCTGAAGTGTATCGCCGCTGTATTTAAAGTTGCGGTATACAATGGCCACATTTTTTGTTTCAGGCGAATAGGCTATTTCGCCGGGTCTGTATATTTCAATAGGGTATTCTTTATAAACTGTACACGAGGTTATCGTCGAAAGAAGTATTGCAAATAGGATGAGTCGGTTCATGGTCTTTAGTTTTTCTGTTCTTTTTTCTTGGTCTCAAGTAACTCGAGATATTGATATGTAAGTGGGTGGTAAGCCATATTGTAAGATTCGAGTGCATAATCAATTGCACAATCAATATTACCCTGAATTTCGCAGGCAACAGCTAAATTGAATAATGCTTTACTTTTTTCTGATTTCGAACCGGAACCGTTTACAATATTCTGCCAGGCTTCAATTGCCGGAGTCCAGTCGCTATTATCTGTTAACAGCGCTATTTCCTTTAGTTTAGAACTACCTTTCGAAAAAATCACCCTGTTTTCGCTTTCCCAGCTGGTACTTATTTTTTCTGAAAAATCCAGTGCCAGGGAAATTCCTGCTTCGGTAAGTGCTTGTTTTACGGGTGTAAACTCAGCAAATAGTTCTCTTACATCCAGAGCTTTATCTTCCCAAAACAACGTGTCTTTGAAGACCTCTCTTACCACAATTTGTTCATGCTTTGGATCGTAAATACGGAATAAAGCATCGTAAACGATTGCCATTTGTGCGCCTACCGCCGATATAAAAATGCCCTGCATGGGATCGAAAACCGATCCGTCTTCCAGGTCGGTGGCAACATGTGTTTCAAACATGTCGACTGCAACAATAGCATCGGTTTGGTACAAGTTGCAAAGTTGTCTTACTTCCTGCCATTCCATAGCGTTGGCAAAAAATGCATTTCTCGTAGCTCGTAAAAAGCGATTTTCAGGAATTACATAATCAAATCTGCCCGATTCAAAAAGTAATTCACCAAGTACTTTAATCGTTGTGTCGGCAGCAGTAAGGTCATTTATAACTGTATCGAGCCGGAAGTCTTTTTTGTAAAATAATAGTTGAAGCGAGTCGGTCGATAAATCGGTGTAAGTATTATCAACTGCACGGTTTACAATAAGCAAACTTTGTATGTCTTGCGAAATTTCGTTTTCAGGTGTTTGAGGAAATTCTACTAAAATTCGTTTTGTAGAACTACAGGCATACGATAAAATAACAATGCTAACAAGTAGTATGAAATTTGTTTGTTTACGAATGCTCATATGTAGTTAATGATGTTGATTTAATAAATTCCCCAGTACTTTCTCAAAAACCATTCCGTACTTAAAAGTATCAGTAGAACAAGGAAAATCCATCGAAGGTTTATAATCTCATTTACCATTTCCTGAAAATAGGAGGTGGCTTTAAGTTTATTGGTCTGTTTTAATTCTTTTACAAGGTCTTCTGTTTGGTTGGGCAAATAAAATTCACCTCCGCTTAAGGTCGCCAATTGGTACAAAAGCGTATGATTTGCCTGGGTAATTACATTTTCAATATTTACCGGAATTACTGTAAAACTTCCGGTTTCGTTAAAGGTTTCATCTCCGATGGTAACCTCGGCCGAAAAAGTATAGTCGCCTAAAGGCAAATGTCCGGCATTGAGGTAATAGTTTTTATCTCTTACATCAAATGTAAGATTGTATTCCTCGTCATTTTCGTTTTTAATCTTAATGTTCACTTCCTCCGAGCCGATTTGCTCAAATGCATCGTTGTACACTTCGGCTGTCAATGCAACGTCATTAACTTCGGTGTAAACAGGATTAAATTCAACAATGAAATTATCCTCATTTTCGCGAAGGGCAAGGTATTGCACCAGTTGATTGATTAGTTCGTTAAAATGCTCGTGGCTTTGGTTTTGGTAATAATCGAACAAACGCCAGCGCCAAATGCCCTCCCCAAAAATAAATCCTCTTTTCTGTCCTTCAATTTTACCGGTTGCAATTAATGGTTTCGTAGTTGAAATTCCTTTCAGTTTTTGTGTTAGCAGCGAAGTAAATTCCGGGTTTAATTCGTAATTGGCAAACGGAACCTGAATTGGTGGAAGTTGCGGAATAATTTCCAGTAAATCTTCCGAGAGATTAAACGTTGCATAATTTGAGTTGAAAACCGGCTGTGCTTCTTCACCGCTTCCGGCAAGTGGTTCGATGCTTGCTCCCTGATTAATGATATTTAATTGCGGAAGAAAAGTCTGATTACCAATGATAAACAGAATCGGTAATCGCACATTTTTAGCTTTTTCAAGAATTTCAGCCATCGATTTTCCTGAGCTGGGCAGTTGGTTTAGCACCAAAAGATTGTATTCGCTTAAATCGGCAGGATAAGGTTCGTCGGTGAAAATCGAAACATCATATGTTTTTTGCTGATCGAGCGTATTTTTTATGGCACCAATATCGGGGTGAGAGCCATTGGAAAGAATCAGTATTTTTTGCTTGTTCTCCAGCACATTTATAACAAATCGTGCACTGTTGTTTTTGGTGTTTCGTTCGTTTGTTGCCTTTTGAATTTGTACAGTGTAATGAATTAATCCTGCCGAACCTGCTTCCAGGATAAACTCTTTTGTATCAAAAAAGTTATCGTTTGTTGGTGTTATCATTACACTTTGCAATTCTTCGCCATCGTTTAGCAAACTGAGTTTTAGTGGTGTGTTCTTTAGTTTCGAAAATAGTAAGTCCACTTCAACCGGAAATTTATTTCCGGAAAATGCCGTTCGGTTAACACGAATACTTTGAACGCGTGCATCGGTAACAACAGTTGTATCGCCAAAACCAATTGTGTAAATTGGAAAGTTAATCTGGTCGAGCATATTCAACGGATTTTTTCCCTGGTTATAAATTCCGTCTCCGGCAAGTACCAGCGCACCAATATTTTGGTTAAAATGGTTATTGGTTATGGTGCTTATTAAATTGCTGTAGTTCGATCCTTTATCGGAAAATAACATCGTTTCTTTCGTCTCTGCCTGCTCTCCAAAAGTATAATTGATCATTTCAAAATCAGCTCCGAGTTCTTGTTCAAGAGAGGCCTTTTTTTCGGTAATGAAATTAGCCAGTTGAAGCGAGTCGGAATAGGCGATTACCGAACCCGAATTATCCCACGCAGTAATAATTACAGGGTTTTGTGTAATCTTTTTCATACTGCGGATAAAAGGCGATAACAGCAAAAAGGACACTAAAAAGAAGGCCAAAAACCGTAACGAAAATAACAGGTTTCGCTGCACTTTCGATAATTCGCTGTTTGCTTTGTTTTTGTAATAAAGTAACAATGAAATTCCAACCGAAGCCAATACTATGGCAAGCAGCAGAATGAACCAGTATTTAATTCCAAATGAGATCAAAATGTTTGTTTTTTTTCGAAGTGGTAAATATACACATCTACTTTTTTTATATCACGTTTTATGGTTATTATTGCTATGTATTTGTCGATTCTTTTGCAGCGTCTGTAATACATAAAACCAAAATTATTCCGCTATGTTTTCAAAACATAAAATAAATTCTCCCACAATGAAAAATTTCGTAATTGCAGTTCTCGTACTTTTATTGGCGTCATGTGGACCCAAATTCGATAAAGAAATAACGATTGAGGATATAAAGGAAAACATCAATTACCTGGCCTCAGATTCGTTAAAAGGACGGAAATCAGGGGAGGAAGGCGACTTATTGGCTGCCCAATTTATTGCTGCCAAGTTTGAGGCAGCCGGTTTACAATTATTGTACAACAAAGGATTTCAGGAATTTAATTTGGTAACCTCGGCCGAAGTAAAACCTGGAAATGAATTAACGGTAAATACTGGTTCTTATACTGTTGAAACAGACTTTTTACCCTACGCATTTTCTGCAAATACTGAAGTGGAAGCCGAAGTTATTTTTGCCGGCTATGGTATTGAAGTTGATCGTGATTCGCTAAAGTGGAACGATTTTAAAGGTGCTGATGTGAGCGGAAAATGGATAATGGTTTTGCAGGGAGATCCTGATCTTGACAATCCGAACAGTCCGTATCTTGAATTTTCGTCAGAACGTGCAAAAGCACTTACAGCATCGGATAAAAATGCAGCGGGAATACTATTCGTTGCCGGACCAAAATTTAGTGAGGAGGATGAACTTTCTCCTTTGTTTTTTGATAAGAACAGCAGTCGTTTTTCTATTCCTGTTATTCAGGTAAAAAGGACAGTTGCCAATAAAATACTCGAATCGTGCGGAAAAACAATAACTGAACTGGAGACAGAAATGCTGGCTCAAAATGCCGGATTAAATTTTGAACTTTCTTCAACGGTAAAAGCAAAAATAAATATTGGACTGAAGGAAACTTCTACACAAAATGTGGCCGCGTTATTACCCGGAACTGATGACAGTTTAAGGAATGAATACGTGGTTATTGGAGCCCATTTTGATCATTTGGGAATGGGTGGTCCGGGTTCGGGATCGCGTGCAATTGATACAATTGCAGTGCACAACGGAGCCGACGATAATGCTTCGGGAGTTTCGGCAGTAATTCAGTTGGCAGAAAAAATGGCCGGTGGAAAAACAAATAAGCGCAGCCTGATTTTTGTGGCTTTCGCTGCCGAAGAAATGGGACTTATCGGTTCGAAAGAATTTACGGCAAAACCACCGGTTGAAACAGATAAAATGGTAGCCATGTTTAATTTCGATATGGTTGGCCGTTTAGATGACGAAAGTAAAAGTTTAAGTATTGGAGGAACGCAGACTTCGAAAGAAACCGAGCAACTACTGAATGACTTGAATCCTGGTTTTGAACTGGCACTTTCCGGTGAAGGAATTGGACCGTCGGACCACGCATCGTTTTATTTGCAGAATATTCCGGTTATTTATATTTCAACGGGCGCGCATGCCGATTATCATACTCCGCAAGATGATGCTGAATTGATAAATTACGAAGGAGCACAAAAAGTTATGGCGTATGCTGCAGCATTGGTTGATGATGTGGTGAATCGTGCCGAGAAACTAACTTTTCAGGAAGCCGGAAGCAAATTTCAGCGTAGCAGGGGAGGACGTTTTAAAGTTACTTTGGGTGTAATGCCTGATTTTGCCGGTGTTGAAAAACGTGGAATGCGCGTTGATGCCGTTTCGAAAGACAAACCTGCGTACAAAGCAGGAATGAAAAATGGTGATATTATTATTGCCATCGACGGGAAAAAGGTTGGTAACATTTATGAATACATGGAACGCCTTAACAGTTTGGAAGCAGGTCAAACCATTTCTGTTGATGTGTTGCGTGAAGAGAAGAAAATGGTTTTAATTGTTCAGTTGTAATTCCTAAATCCAGCCACGAAGTTTGTAGTAAATTAATGCGAAAAATTCGCGGGCGATCAGTATTTCATATTTTAAGTGGTTCCACATTTGGTAACGCATATTCATATTGTTGCCAACATCGGGCACCAGCGTTTTATTCCCGCCAAGTTCGTCGTCGATAAATGAAAAGTCGGCTTCGGCAGCATTCTCAAAAGCGGGCAGGGCATTCACCTTTTCAAAACCTGCCTTTTTAAAACACAAAACGGCGCGTCGCATATGTTCCGGAGACGTAACTAACAATATCGGTTCCTGCATTTTAATAAATCGCTGGCATTCCAAAGCCTGCGATCGTGTGTTTGTACCATTTGATTCAAAGTTTATCCTGTCTGCAGAAACTCCTCTTTGTATCAACTCCAACTTCATTCGTTGAGGAGTGCTTAAAGTGTCGGTAATTAAACCCGGCATGGCCACAATTACTTTTGCCTGTGGAAAAGATTTTGCTGCTTTTTCGGTGTACCAGCTACGCATCAGGTTACTTTGGCTTGGCATTCCTCCTCCTCCCAGCAAAATAATGTGTTTCGGTTCCCATTTTAATTCAGATTTGCTCGTTCCCAGCCAATGATAGCCCCAATACGGCTGTTCGGTGAAGGCCAAAACGAGGCACACAAAAAAGAAAATGCCAATCAGAGCAAAGAAATTTCTTAGTAATCTCAAAAAATAAATACTTTTGATTTTTGTTTTAAACATAGTATGCGTTTAAAAACATAAATGTAAGTTTAATTTAAAAAACAGATCATTGAATACTTCAGAAAAAAACGAAATAATCCAACTCTTTGAGAGTCATTTTAATGAAAAAGTAGAACGGTTTGAACTATTACCTCCCTCGGGATCGTACCGTGAATATTGCCGTTTGGGGAACGAAAACAGAACGGTGATTGGTGCTTTTAACAGCGATGTAAAAGAGAATACAGCTTTTCTTTCCTTCAGTAATCATTTTTACAATAAAGGAATTAATGTTCCCAAGGTTTATTCGGTTAGCTCCGATTTGAAAAAGTATCTGCTTGAAGATTTGGGCAATACAACACTTTTTGAGTTTCTGACAAAAACACGCGAAGAGGAAGGTTTCTCTGAAAATATTGTTTCGGTCTATAAGAAGGTATTACAGTTTTTGCCGAAGATTCAGATTATTGCAGGTAAGGAAATTGATTATTCGGTTTGTTATCCGCGCGAAGCTTTTGACAAGCAATCGATGATGTGGGATTTGAATTATTTCAAATATTATTTTCTGAAACTGGCGAAAATTCAGTTCGATGAGCAGGCACTTGAAGATGATTTTCAGTTGTTTAGTAATTATTTGTTAAGTGCCAGTTCTAACTATTTCTTGTATCGCGATTTTCAGTCGCGCAACGTAATGTTGAAAGACGACGAGGTGTATTTTATCGATTATCAGGGCGGTCGTTTAGGTGCGTTGCAGTACGATTTAGCTTCGTTGCTTTACGATGGTAAAGCTGATATTCCGGAAAGTATCCGTACGCAACTTTACGATTATTATATCGCAGAGTTGAAAAAATACATGAAGGTTGATGAAGAGAAATTCTCGGGTTATTTTAAAGGATTTGTCCTGATACGTATTATGCAGGCGATGGGCGCTTACGGATTTCGTGGTTTTTACGAGAAGAAGGAACATTTCCTGAAAAGTATTCCATACGCACTAAAAAATCTTGAAGTATTGCTGGCTGGCCTTAATTTGCCTGTTGACTTGCCAGAGCTGACAAGCGTTCTGAATCAGCTTACTCATTCTGAAGTCTTAAAGGAAATTGGTCAGGAAAAATCGAATCTCACGGTACGCATTACAAGTTTCTCGTACAAAAAAGGTTATCCTGAAGATCCCTCGGGAAATGGGGGAGGACATGTTTTTGATTGTAGGGCAATTAATAATCCGGGCCGATACGAAGAGTACAAAAAATTAAGTGGAAAGGATTTGGCTGTTCAGGAATTTTTAGAACAGAAATCAGAGATTGGATTATTTATTGATGCAGCAAAAGTTTTTGTCGATCAGTCTGTTAAGATTTATCTTGAGCGTGGTTTTACACATCTTTCAATCGGTTTTGGATGTACCGGAGGACAACACCGTTCGGTTTATTCTGCCGAAAAAATAGGAGAATATTTACAAAACAATTACCCTGTAAACGTTGTTGTAGTACATCGTGAACAGGAAAATTGGAGATGAGTAAAAAAGCATGTAAAAAGAAGGATTTCCGAGATAAAGAAGATCCGAAATACAGCTGCAAAAAGTGTGGCGCCAAGGTTAAAAAAGAAGACAAAGTTTGTAAACCCAAAAAAATAACGGTTTAGTTTTTAACCATTCTCATATTTCGGTTAAAGTCAAAAATTTTAGTTTATAAATACCCGGAACCCACTTTAGAGGTAAAAACAACATTACCGCTTTTGGTAATTAGGTTTTCTGTATTTATTTTCGCACCAAATTTCAAAACAGACTTATTCATGGGAAGAGCATTTGAATACCGGAGGGCAGCGAAAGAGAAACGCTGGGATAAAATGTCGAGAGTTTTTCCAAAACTGTCGAAAAAGATAACAATAGCAGCAAAAGAAGGTGGCCCGGAAGCGGATTTAAATCCTGCATTACGTACGGCTATTATGAATGCCAAGGCACAAAATATGCCCAAAGCAAACATTGATGCGGCTATCAAACGTGCTTCTGGAAAAGATGCAGCGGCTTATATCGAAACAACTTACGAAGGAAAAGGTCCGCACGGGGTATTGGTATTTGTTGAAGCAGCAACCGATAATACTACCAGAACCGTAGCTAACGTTAAAAGTTATTTTAACAAGGCCGGTGGAGGGCAGGTTCCTAACGGTTCGCTGGAGTTCATGTTCTCGAGAAAAGCTGTTTTTCAATTTGATATGCCGGAAGGTATGGAGCTGGAGGATATTGAGCTGGAGCTTATTGATGCCGGTTTGGATGAAATTGAGGAGAATGATGGAACGTATTACGCGTATGGCGAATACACCAGCTTTAGCGACATGGCTCATAAATTTGAAGAGCTGGAAATTGACGTTAAGAAAGCAGAACTTCAACGTATTCCAACTACTCCGGTAGAATTTACTGAAGAACAGATGGAAGAAATTGAGAAAATGTTGGATAGAATGGAAGAGGACGAAGACGTTCAGGCCGTTTACACCAATATTGCATAAGATAGTGTAAGCGATTATTTCATTTGCTTCGTTCTTGAATAAAGTTCCGAAGCAAATGAAATAATCGATTTTACAGCTTCAAAATTGCTTTTAACCTCCAAAAACCATTCGGTTATCTAATAAATTTCCAGTTTCTCCCTATTATCTTCTATTTTCGGGAAAAACAAAATTTATGTTGCCTGTTCAGGAATACATCAATCATTTTAAAGATATTTGGAACAACAGTTCCGAAGATTTACCCGATTTTCACAAAATCTATTCGAAAGAAGAAAAGTTAAAACATGAAATACATTTCGATGGTTTTCAGAAGAAATTAAAGGAGCTGCAAAATGTTCGTAAAGTACAGCAATTAAAAAAAGATCCTGCAAAATCTTTTTTCCCGATGTTCCGCTCCTTTCTGGATACTGTATTTGATTTTGATTCTTCGCATCTCGAAATAATTCTTTCAGACGAATTTAAAGACGTTTCAAAAGACTTTTTTTACAAGGCAAGGGAGTTTGCGCCGGAATTAAGCCCGGAAGATATTTACCAGGGAATGCGGAATGTTTGGATCATGAACGGGCTTCAGTTAATGGCTCAAAAGCCTGTAAAAATAACGCCATCTGTGTTCGCCTATTCAATGATTTATCCATATAGCGATAATTTGCTGGACGATCCGGAAATCAGTAAAGAACAAAAAGTTGAATTCTCAAGTCGATTTGATCAGCGACTTCATGGTCATGAGATCAATCCACAGAATTTTAACGAGGAGCAATTATATAAACTGGTTTCCATGTTCGAGGAGGAATTCCCGCGCGAGGAGTTTCAGAATGTTTATGAGAGTTTGTACGCCATTCAACGGGGTCAAACCAACAGTTTAAAGCTATCGCCTGAGTACGGATTGTCGGATGATGAAATTTGTACGATTTGTTTTGAAAAAGGGGGAGCTTCTGTTTTGGCCGACGGATACCTGGTAGGTGGTAAATTAACAATGGAGCAGGAGCGAGCACTTTTTGGTTATGGTGTGTATTTACAGCTTCTCGACGATATTCAGGATGTCAAAGAGGATTCCATGGCATTTACAAATACAATGTTCTCTTGCCTGGAAGAAAAACACCTTGGAAAGTTTGTAAATAAAACAATTCATTTTGGACGGGAAACTTTGAAAGAAATGAGCTGTTTTGAAGGGACTCAAACAGAAGCTTTTATTGGATTAATGAATAGAAGTATTGAAACAATGATTATCGAATCGGTAGGACTTAATCACTTGTGGTACGACAAAACTTATTTAGCAGAACTCGAGCAATTCTCGCCATTGCATTATTCTTTTATTCGAAAAAAGCGCACACAAGGAAAATCGCAACGATTTGCACTTCTACAAAAGTATTTCGATTCATCTCGTGAAAAGCTGGCCGTGTAGTGGAGGCACAAATTATTTTCTGATGTTGATTTAGTTTGTACATTTAGCCTTCAAACAAATTAAAACAATATGAGTAAAATATATAATTGGGCGGTTCTTGGGTGTGGACGAATTGCCAACAAATTTGTAAACGATCTGAAATTACTTCCAAATGCGAAATTATATGCAGCAGCTGCGCGAGATTTAGGCCGGGCAAAGGACTTTGCCAATGAACTGGGATTTGAAAAGGCTTATGGCAGTTATTCTGAAATGGCCGAAGATCCGAACGTTGATGTGGTATATATTGCCACCCCGCATTCGCATCATTTTGAACATACAATGTTGTGCCTTAAAAATAAAAAGGCGGTACTTTGCGAAAAAGCTTTTGCAATGAATTCCAACGAAGTCAGGCAAATGATTTCTTACGCAAAAGAAAACAATACATTCTTGATGGAAGCCTTCTGGACCATGTTTCAGCCAAGCTTTAAAAAAGCACTTGAAATTGTCAATTCCGGCGAACTGGGAAAACTCAAAATGGTTCGTTCTGATTTTGCTTTTAACGCTGAATTTAACGAAGAAAAACGTCTGTATAATGTGAAATTGGGTGGGGGATCACTTCTCGATATTGGAATATATCCGGTATTCGCAGCGTTGTCTGCCCTTGGAGTACCTGATCTGATTAAATCTTCTGCTGATTTTAGTACAACTGGAAGCGAAGAAAGCATTAATATCATATTTAAATATAAGGATGGCGAAATGGCAAGCCTGTCTTCAAGTTTTGCTGTTCATTCGCCAATCCAAACCGAATACTGTTGCGAACACGGGTATGTTGTATTGCATCCGCGTTGGTTTACTCCAACCGATATTACAGTTTGGAAAGAAGGCGAAGAGCAACAACTTTTTAAAAATGAAACAAAAGAAGGGGCAGGGTACCAGTATGAAGCCATGCATGTTATGGAATGTCTTGATGCAGGATGGACTGAAAGTCCGAAAATGACGTTTGAAATGAGTCTTAACTTAATGGAAACACTTGACAGAATCCGTATTGATGCCGGAATATTCTTTCCAGACCACGACAAAAATATGTTTTTCTGATTTCAGTATTGAAAACATAAACTTTGCTATCCAATTTTATTCGATCGCCATTCATGCTTTTCATGCATTTGGTAATTGTGTATTTTACGATTTGCAATAAAAATTGAAATTGCAATGTGCTCTTTACAATTGAAAATCAGGTTGGTTTGAATGTTAACTTTCAGTAAAAAAATGCAATATTTCAATAAAGAAAAAATTCTCTAATATTTTTTATTGTTTAACTTTAAGGTGAATTAAAAACAAAGCAACTACAGAATGAACTTATCAAGAAAACATAAAAAGCAGGTACCGGAACCAACTTTGCGCAGGTTGCCAGGTTATTTGTTCTTTCTTGAAAAAGTTCGTGAACAGGGTGTAATGAACATTTCGGCACCCACCATTGGAAAAGAGTTAAAATGCGATCCAACACAAGTTGTTAAAGATTTGGCTGTAACAGGAGTAAAAGGTAAACCGAGGGTAGGATACAATACTTACGAACTTTGTCACTCGCTGGAAGAGTTTTTAGGATTTAATCATTTAAATGAAGCTTTTCTTGTTGGAGCCGGAAATTTAGGAACTGCTTTAATGGCTTACCAGGAACAGCAGACGCTGGGGATTAAGGTAATTGCTGCATTTGATGTTGATGAAAGTAAGATTGGAAAGCATATTGGAAATACGCCGGTACTCGAGTACAATAAATTATTTCATTTATCGAATCGGCTTGATGTGGAAATCGCCATTTTAACAACACCCAATAACGTTGCCCAGGAGGTTGCAGAAGATCTGGTAAACTGCGGTGTTAAGGCAATATGGAATTTTACTTTGTCGATACTCGATTTACCGGAAAATATAATCGTGCAAAATACGTCAATGAGTTCGTTTGCAGCTGTTTTACTGCAGCGATTAAACGATTCAAAAAAATAACATAAATCAAAAAGACATGAGAAAATTTTATTTATTCCTTAGTTGTGCATTAGATCAAATAAAGAAAAAATTCTTTAAAAGCGAAAAAACTGACATTAATCATGCTTGTGAGCAACTCAAAAATACGGTTGACCAAAGCAATGCTCTTGAGGATGAATTGCAAAAAGAAGAGTATGCTCAGAACTATAATATTACAACACGCTGGCAAACAATTTAAGGTGAAGGTGTATTCATTTTTATGAATGAACTTTGATAAATTTTTAGGGATTATATTTTTCTGACATTCCTAACTGTGTATACCCGGACATGATTGCCATTAACCTCCTGATTTAATTTGAGTATAATTCTTCTTTCCCCAGTTTTGTACAAAAATATTTACTTCATTCAGCCTTTTTAAATTACTTGGGATCTAAGAACAACAGAGTTGGAAAAGGTTCTAAAAATGGTTTGCGAATCTGAAAATAAACGATTCGGAATTTTCATATTGGTGAAATAGATTCAATAATACCTCAATTAACACTTGTATTCTTAAAGAAATTGGAAACTTATAGCGGCTAATTTTATATTTTTGCTTCCAATGAGATTTGGAGAGTTATACAGGAGAAATATTTATGGAGTAATTGGTACGCTGGTATTCCATATTCTTTTGTTTTCTACCTTTTTATTAGCCGATGTAGACATAAAAGGTAATGTAAAAGAGGAGGAAATAATCATTGAGTTTCCTGAAGAAATGTTTGAACCCGAGTTGAATGAACCGGAAACTCAGGAAGAAAATAAGCAAGAAATATCTCCCGTACAAAATACCAATACCAGAACAAACATTGCATCAAATCAATCAGCTACTGAAAATATAACAACCTCAACAGATGATTTTTTTGATGAAGACTATTTAAAAGAAGTGGAAGCCGCCAAAAAGCTCGTTTCAAATGTAAATGAAAACCTGGCGAAAGAAGTAATTGATTTAAGTGATATAAAAATGCCGGTTGAAACGACGGAGGGCATGGACCGCGACTCGATAAAGAACATAATATATGCAGGCGAAAGTAATATAATTTATTACCTCGAAAATCGATATCATATTAGTTTACCAGTTCCAGTATATTTAAGTCAGGGAGGTGGTACAGTTGTAGTCGATATTGTGGTTAACCGGCAGGGTAAAGTCGTTGACGCTGTTCCTCGCGAGAATAGCTCTATTCACGATAAACAAATATATGCTTATGCCCGTGAGGCTGCTATCCGCACTATATTCAACAGCGACAATACAGCACCTGCAGCCCAAAACGGAACCATTAAATACACGTTTGTAGCTCAGTAAAGTAATTGTTAATTGTAATTCACTTTAACACCATTTAACATCTTTTATTTGTCGAGTTTACAATATGCCCTTATATTTGTCATACGTTTATTTTCATAAGTTTAGGTTTAGTTAGGTTAGTTAGTTTAATGAGAAAAGGATGGGTTGTTGAACCTGTCCTTTTTGTTTTAATAACCTCTACCAAACAATAAATCCAAAAGTTTTCTTCTTTTTTTAATTAAATTTCTATCTTTATCAAGATATGTAAAGTCTTGTTAATAAGACCAATTAGGACTTTCTAACAACGACGCTAATTAATTTGTGAATAGAATAATTTTAAATAAAGGGTTACCTTTTGCCCAATAATCGAATAATATATTAGAAGATGATAAATTATACGGATGCGCAAATCCTGAAAGGAATCTTAAGGCACGATAATTTAATTTTACAGTACATCTATAAACAGTACTACTATAAAGTAAATTATTTCATTAAGAAAAACCAAGGTAATGAGGACGATGCCAGTGATATATTTCAGGAAGCTATTATCGTTATTTACAGAAAATTAAAAGAAAACGATTTAATTTTCGAAAAAAGTTCTTTTCAAGGTTATTTATTCTCTGTTTGTCGGTTTTTGTGGTTGAAACAACTCGAGAAGCGAAGAATAGAGAGAGAAAAGCTGAATGATTCACTACCATTTCAGGAAGACGTTTACGATGACAACCTGGTTGAAATTGTAGATAAGAATGAAAAATATGGTTTGTATCAGAAGCATTTTAAAACTTTGAGTACAGATTGTCAAAAGCTATTGCAGATGTTTTTTGAAAAAGTCCCGCTGCGTGAGATTGCGAAGATTATGGGCTATAAAACGGAAAAATATGCTAAAACGAGAAAGTATAAATGTAAAGAACTGTTGATAAAGCGCATTAAGCAAGATACAGAATTTAAAAAGATACTTGAAGATGACACCTAAAGCAGAATTATTTGGACGCATTGAAGATTACTGTTTAGAATTATTAAACAATCAAGAGAGAGAAGAATTTGAAAAAGAATTAGAGTTAAACCAGGAGTTAAGAGAAGAAGTAGAACTTCACAAAAACATTCAGTCGGCAGTGCTCGAAATGGATGTTCTCGATCTCAAAGGGAAACTCGATGAAATTCAATCAAACAGTACCAAAAATGGTAAATTAAATGGCTCATTTGAGCTATTAGAGGACTTAAGCGAGTTCGAGGAATTTACCGAAGAGTTAAGCCCCGAAGAGCTTATTGAAAGTTTCGAATCGCTCCCAAAAGTTCATGTATATCAACATGAGCGAACAAGCAACGAAAACATTCATCATTATTACAAAGAACAAAACGGTTCTGATCAGGCCATTATGGAAGAAGAAGATCTGAACGGTTTTGACATGGAAGGTCTTGAAGGATTAGAAGAAGCTGTTTTGGAAACAGATATTTTAAACCTTCGCGATACCTTGCAACAAGTTGCCAAATCGGTTGAACCACAATATTCTGCAGAAGATATTGATAACTATCTAAATGGGGAGATGGGAGACGATATTTTGGCAGAATTCGAAGATGAAATTGCTCAAAATGAGTACCTGCAATCAGAAGTTAATCTGCATAAAGATGTTGAGTTTGCTGTAGCAGAGTCTGATGTTATGGACCTTAGAAATGAATTAAGAAATATAATGGATGCTGAGACCTCATGGAATGTGAGTGAGCACACTATTGAAGACTTTATTGACGGCATACTCGAAGATGAAAGCCTATTGGAAGAGTTCAGTGCTGAACTGAAAGAAAATACTGATCTAATGGCTGAAGTCAATCTGCGTGAGAATATAAATGGTGCTGTAGCTGAAGTCGATATTATGGCATTACGTCAGAAATTGAAGGACGCCAGATCCGAATCAGAAAAGAAAGAGGTCAAATCGATTGTTATGCCTCGTTTCGAGATTGGTTCAACAAAATTCTGGAGAAGCAGTGTAGCAGTAGTTCTTGTTCTGGTAGGTTTGCTTGGAGCAATGAAGATGAATACAAATACGCTTGATAATACGTATGATAAGTATTTCGAATCAACAACATGGGCTTCTGAACGTTCGGTTTCCAACACTGTTGATATCATACAACAGGCAAAAGTACATTTCCAGAAAAATGAATTCCAGGAAGTTATTGACTTGTTAAATGTTGCAACGGTTAATCCAGATGAAAAATTTGTGACTCAGTTTTATAAAGGATTAAGCTATCAGAATATTAATGAATATCCAAAGGCGGTAACAGCTTATTCAGATGTGATCGATCATGCTAACAACATGTTCATCGAAGAAGCAGAATGGTACAAGGCATTGTGTTACCTGAAAATGGATAAAAAAGCAGAAGCGAAAAAAGAATTGCTTGCAGTAATCGACCGCAAGGGGCACTTTGAAAAAGATGCAAAAGCGGTATTGCGAAAGCTCAGGTACTCTTTTAAATAATCGAAGAATCGTCCAAAAGATTAATTCGAAAAAATATACACATTCAATTAAGCCTGTCGATTACGACGGGCTTTTTTTATGCGAATTCCCTGGTCGATTGAGAAAGCGATAATAAGTAAAATCAGTATCGCGAAAAAGTAAAGATCATAACTGGTATAAATTGGTGAATTATCGCCAATACTTTTAAAACTCATCCAGTAGTGTGGATGTGCAAGTCTTGAATTAGAGTTTTCCAGGTATTTAAGTTTTGCCAGACGAAGTGCCTCGTCTTTTGTTTTTCCTCCTTTAAGATACTTATAGAAGGAAGTCATTATTTGTGTTCCTGCCTCATCTTCTACTTCCCAAAGTGACATTACAACCGACGGACATCCTGCATATAAAAATCCTCTGGCCAGGCTCATTAAACCTTCACCTTTTTGCAATTTCCCAATACCAGTATTACAAGCACTCAATACTGTCATCCTCGCGTCAAGTTTAAGGTTGTATATATCCGCGGTATTTAGCCAACCGTCATTCTCTAATGTCGTAGAGTCAACATTTTGACTAAAAGCTAACCTCGAGTAAGCCGGCAGTGAATCATTGATATAAGCGTGCATAGCTAAGTGAAGAATATCAAAAGATCCACTTTTTGCTCTAAAATTTTGTTCCGTTGCATTGCCGCTTTTGAAAACCGTGGTGCTCACCGATTTAGAAATGGCATCCACCTCTTTTTCAACACCAGGCAATGGTGCAAGGCTGTAACGACTACCTGTCATTTCAAATTCTTCAGAATTGTATTCCGGAGCAAAAGCCAAAGTGTGATTTCGAAGCTTCGGATTTGAGCTCTTGTTTTTTAGATATATATTAACTGAATTGGCATAATTGATATTCATTGTTTTTATCAGGTAATCAAGCTTGTTAAACTGAATAAATTCACTGGTGTCAGGTAAAGACCGAAGCAATCCGTCGAAAGAAAGATAATTTAATTTACCATCAGGTATTATTGTTAGATGCTTGTCGATAAGGTAGCTCTCATATGGCTCAATTAGTAGACGGTAAAGCTTGTAGGCTGACATACAAAATTGCCGGGCATCTTCATTATGTGTAAACATATACTGAGGCGAAGACATGAATTTAAAAGCATCTTCAAGAGATTGTATTTCATTGTTTCGTAGGTCTGTTTTGTTAAATAGGACTTTATCGTTCGATACAAAAAAAGTGTACAACGAACCTATGGTATCGCTAACGGTTTTATCCAGGCTAATCTCTTTTTTTTCAGGTTCAATTAGTACATATTCGATCAATGCTTCCTTTTTATCTGTTTGCGATTGAATATCTTTCATGCTAAGAAATGAACTGGAATATTTCAAATTGTAATAATCAGGATAGTTTTCTTCCATGTACCTGTTTAATTCATCTCTTTGCCTTGAAGCGTTGAAAATTTTATCATTATATTCTTTGAGCAAAACACTGTCAGGATCGTCATAACTTTGTTCTTGATATTGTAATTCTGAATAATTGGAGATTGTATTGTTTAGTTTTTGCTCTAATTCCAATAAACTATCAGGAATCAGACTATTTTCTTGTGCCAGGTCATTCGATATTTTATCAAATACGGCACTACTTTTAAGCTGTTCAGAGTTGTTAAAAGCAATGTCTAAATACTCTTTATTTTTAGATTGTTTATAAGCAAGATAGGCCGTTTCAATGATTTTGCTGATAGTTTGATATTGAAGATTGGTTAGCTGAATTTTACTGTCATCATTCGATAATTCTTTTCTTGCTTTTTGAATGAGATTACTGGTATTGTTGTAGCAACTTAGTGCATAGTCCAGGTTTTTACTGTAATCAAGCCCTTTGTTTTCGTTGTCAAGCAATGCAATATCCAAATAAACATCACCGATTGCTTTTATCAGACTGATACAATCCATTAGTGACCGTGATTGTTCTATGGTAATTTCTGAGTCTTCAGGATTTGTTTGATTCACCTCTAGGGCTGTCAATCCTTTTTTAAACGATTCAATCGCTATCAACAGATTTTTCTTTTTCTCACTCTTGAAACTGGTAATAGCTTGCGTATTAATTGTTCTGTCTTTGTAAATGTCTCCTTCATATTCGTAATAGGTGGCAAGTTCAATTCCACCACTTTTTTGAAGAACTTCGAATATCTGATAAGCGGCAGATAAATTTTCAATGGCCTCATTAAAACGATTTGTTTGAGATAGAAAGGTAGCATAACTCATATAAGCGTTAGCTAAATTTAAGCTAATCCCATAATACTGATTAGTGAGTTCTATTGCGTTTTTATAATATTCATCTGCTGCTTTATAGTTATTTAACATAGCATAACTTGCGCCCAATACATCATTAAATAAGATTTTATCCACAGTATCTGCAACCTGATAGCACTCATCAGCAATTTTTAATACCTCTTGGTAATTATAATTTTTAAATTGTATTTCTGCGATAGCATAATACGCGCCGATTATTTTTTCATTATCTAAAGGTGTTTCTGATTTATAAATAGCAAGTGCTTGATTGAAATATTTTAGTGCATTAATGTAATCTAGTTTTGCTCGGTAAACATTTCCGATATTTAAGTATAGACTACTTAATAAGTTTTTATTAGGTTCTTCGCGCAAGAAAATATTTGTCTCAGCAAGCTTATAATTGTTTAAAGCTTTTTCATTTTGCCCTAAATTTTTGTAAGCAATACCAACAAACATGTACGGTTGTGCCAAATAATAATTTGATTCTCCGTAAATTTTTTTTCTATAATCTAACGATAGTTGAAATGAGTCAAGAGACTCGGCATGTTTTCCTTCGTAGCTTAAGGTAGCCCCTTTTTGCATTAACTTGCTGGCTGTCAGTTTTAACTGTTCGGTATTTTCTTCCTGCCCAACCACAAAATAAGGTAAAATAAGTATATGAAATATAAGGATTGTTCTCCTGAAAATATTCATCTGATGTTGCAATTTATAGTACCAAAATAGAACTTTTTTCAATTTTTTTCAAAAAAGGGGGGTTACCTTTTTGTACTTATCAGAATATATTAGTGAATGTGTGTTTAAAAGTTTAACGAATTAATTTATTATACGATGAAAAGGGTACAGTTTCAATCAACAGAAAATATTTTCGAAGTTAGTGGTTTTGAAGTAATGAACGAAGAAGCTATGAATAATGTTCGTGGTGGAATAGAACCACCAAAAACAAGAGATAAAGATGTTTTCGAATTTGAGGAAGATTAATTCCAAATATTTACTGTTTATTCAATAATAAGATATGAAAGTTATAGCTGATTTTTCGATAGAGAACATAAATGATTTTGAGGTATTATCAAAAGAATTAATGAATAATGTTCGTGGAGGAGTTAAGCCTCCAAAAACTAGAGATAAGGACGTTTTTGAATTTGAAGAAGATTAACTAGGAAAACAATTAACGATGAAAGCTATAACTAATAAATATAAACAAGATTTTAATTTCGAGGTTTTATCGCAAGATGAACTATATGAAGTACGTGGTGGTATAGAACCACCAAAAACAAGAGATAAAGATGTTTTCGAATTTGAAGAAGATTAGCCTATATACAGAACCAATTGAGTTGTTAGTACAGGGGTTAAAACAAGGACGGTTTTAACCCTTTTTTTATGCCTTTATTTTCCCTTTCCCTCAAATAACATATAATTATTAAACTTACATTTTAGGGCCCCGTTAAATAAATCGATCTTTTGAGACGGTTTTAATCCAACAAGTTTTAAGCTTTCAAATGAAGAACTAAGTATCCATGCACTATTACCTGCATATTGGTGCTTTAAACGCTCTCCAATCATTGAGTAAAGACCGTTAAGATCAGTTTCTTTTAGCCGCTCCCCGTAAGGTGGGTTTGTTAAAATCGTAGCGTTATTTAAATCAAGCTCCAGATTTTTAAAGTCGGTGCATTTAAATTTTATTTTATTAAATACCAAAGCCCTACGTGCATTGGTTTGCGCATTTAATAAATTACTTCCTGAAATATCTGATGCATAGATAGTGTATCTGAAATCTCGTTTTTCAACCGGCTCGGTCACTTTTTCCCAAAGTATTGGATCAAAGTCGTTCCAGAGTTGAAAAGCAAACTCTTTTCTGAATTTTGCTGCAGGTATATTCTGGGCAATCATGGCTGCTTCAATTGGCAAAGTACCAGATCCACACATAGGATCCATAAAATCGGAGTTCCCCATCCAGCCTGAGAGGTAAATCATGCCGGCGGCAAGTACTTCGTTTAACGGAGCTTCACCCTGTTTTACTCGATAGCCTCTTTTATGTAAGGATTCACCGGAACTGTCAATCGAAAGCGTACATGAATCCTGGAAAATATGAACGTTGATTATTATATCGGGATTATCGGTGTCAACACTAGGGCGTTTTCCATAGTTTTCACGAAAATAGTCGGCAATAGCATCTTTAACTTTTAAAGAGGCAAACATTGAATTTCTAAAATCACGAGAGTTAACCACAACGCTGTTGATTACAAAGTTCTGATCGACATTAAAATAATTTTGCCATTTAATTTTTTTACATCTTAAATAAAACTGATCTACATTCTTAAACTTGAAATGTTCAATCTCTTTTAAAATGCGCAATGCACTTCTTAAAAGATAATTTGACCTATAAATCAATTCAAGATCGCCTTCGTAGAAAACGGCTCGTTTTGCACGTCGTACATTTTTCCCGCCGATGCGTTTAACTTCTTTTGCTAAAACATCTTCCAGTCCGGAAAAGGTTTTTGCGATTAGATTATATTCTTTCAATTGCTTTTTATTTAGCTTTAAATTCCTGCTCCATCCATAAATGGAATGTCTTTCGGACGTTTTTGTACCACTCGTGAGTTTGCAGGAAGATCATTGGTAACCCAAACATTTCCTCCAATTACGGAGTTTGCTCCAATTGTTATTCGGCCCAGTATTGTTGCACCTGCATAAATCACAACATTGTCTTCCAGAATAGGGTGACGAGGTATTCCTTTTATCGGATTTCCGTCATCATCAAGTGGGAAACTTTTGGCTCCTAAAGTAACTCCCTGGTATATTTTCACATGATCTCCTATGATACACGTAGATCCAATTACAACACCTGTTCCGTGATCTATAGTAAAACTTTCGCCTATTCGAGCGCGGGGATGTATATCAATTCCTGTTTCACTATGTGCCATTTCCGTAATAAAACGGGGAATTAGTGGAACGTCAAGTTCTAACAGTTTATGTGCCACACGATAGTTTGTAATGGCCCTGATACCCGGGTAGCTAAAAATAACTTCACCAAAATTCTTCGCAGCCGGATCGTTTAAGAAGGTTGCCTCCACATCAGTAACAAGCCTTTTTCTTATTTCCGGAAGAAACTCGATAAAAGCAACAGCTTTCTCTTGAGCTACACTTTTATGTTTTTCAACTCTTTGTTCAGATTCGTCATTACATTCAAAGCATAATCCGGCAAGGATCTCTCCTGTTAGAAGCTCAAGAAGCTCATCAACATAAACACCCATATAATGAGGTGTAATGGAACTTTTAAGTGTTGTACTGCCAAAGTATCCCGGGAAAAGAATTTCACGAACCAAATTAATGATGTGCTTCAACTTTTTGTTTGAAGGCAATGGTTCTCCCATCATATGTTTATGACAAACTAACTTATAAGATTCAGGGTTGCTAAGTTTGGTAATGGTATCGAAAATTTTCTGGTCTACTTTGTTATTTGTCATATCAGCGATATTATAATGCAAAACTAATTACATTCGGTTAAGAATTGTTACTTATAACATATAAAACAAGACTCTTGTTGAAGTATTTTAATCTTAATTTGAGATGACTTGAATTGTTGCTAGCTGCCGTTCTTCATAATCGCCTTTTATGATGTGAAAGTTGAATCGAAATTATTTTGGTTTTTAGTCAATTCTTTTGAGGTCTTTTCTCCACTCAATATAGCCCAATAAAGCCATAATTGTATAAACTATAAATAAAATTACAGTAGCCCACAAACCTTTGTAAACGTATAAGCCCGCCGAGAATGCATCCACGAATATCCAAATTAGCCAATGTTCCAGGTATTTTCTGGCAAGCATCCAAGTGGCTATAATACTGAGTGCTGTTGTCATTGAATCCATATGCGGAACATCAGAATTGGTGTAATGATTTAAAATAAAAAGAAGCAGTGCGTAGAGTGCTATTGAAACCACAGCTAACTTCAGCCACAATATTTTTCGTGTCCTTTTTACAGCAACTTTTTTTTCATTTTTCTTTTTCCCAGTTAACCAAAAATACCAACCATAAATACTGATTACCACGTAATAGATCTGAAGCCCCATGTCGGCATATAACCTGGCATTGAAAAATACAACAACATAAATTGCCGAGGTTAACAAGCCCGTTGGCCAGGTTAAGATGTGTTGTTTGATGGAAAAAATAATGTAGGCTAAACCAAGAATGGCTCCCAGTATTTCAATGTAATTACTTAAGAGCCATTCCAAAACTATATCAGTCATAAAATTTAATCAGTTGTAACCAATAGATTATCGTATTCTTCCTGATTTTCAATAACATCTAGTGCTTTTAATATCGCATCATCTTCTTCGTATAAAATTTTATACATGTCATTTCTGGAGAATACATCACGTGCTACCAGTGCTTTCAGTTCTCTTTTTAAATCATCTTCAAGGAAAGCCAGACTTTCTTCGTCCTTTTCAATGCCTTCTTCGATTCCTTTTGCAACTACTTCGTCTATATTTTCATCGGTTATCTCAAACTTTTTATTAAAGTCATCAAAAGAGGAGTACGTTTCTTCTAACTCGCTTCTGTGAGAATCAACATAGTCTAACACAAAATTATAAGTAACCTGGTTTCTTCGCAGTTTATTCACATATGCATAATGCGATGAAGTATCAAGTGGAATGAAAATATCAGGCATTACACCACCTCCACCGTATACTGATCTTCCGTTAACCAGTGTTTTATGTTCCAATTCAGTGTCAAATTGAATGCTGTCGGCATTATACATTTCTCCATGAGAAAGACGATTTGCATAATCTTTTCTGTATTCGCTAACACCATCTTCGTAGGGTTTTTGAATACATCTTCCACTTGGAGTATAATAGTGAGCTGTTGTTAATCGAACCATCGATCCATCATTAAGAAAGAAAGGTTTTTGCACCAAGCCTTTTCCAAATGAGCGACGGCCAATTATTACACCGCGATCCCAATCCTGAACTGCACCAGATACAATTTCACTTGCCGAAGCAGAACCCTCATTAACCAGTACCACTAATTTCCCGTCCTCCAACGTTCCTTTTGAAGAGGCTTTGTATTCCCGCTTAGGATCATTCGTGCCATCGGTATAAACAATTAGTTGCTGATTGTTTAAAAATTGGTCGGCAAGTTCGATTGCAGATTTCAAATAACCACCACCATTGTTGCGAAGATCAAGAACAAGGTTCTGCACTCCTTCTCGCTTTAAATCGTTCATCGCCGATAAAAATTCTTCCGTTGTGGTTGCTGCGAATTTATTTAATTTGATGTAACCGGTAGATTCATCAAGCATATAAGATGCATCGAGGCTAAAAATTGGAATTTTGTCTCTGATTATGGTAAAATCAAGCGGATTGCTTTCTCCTTTTCTTGCAATTGTAAGATCAACTTTGGAGCCTTTTTCTCCTCTCAACAAATCAAAAACATCTGAATTTTTCAGGCCAATTCCGGCAATATCTTTTCCGTCAACTTCAACAATCCGATCACCTGCACGTAAACCGACTTTCTCCGATGGACCGCCTGAAATGGTAGTTGTTACCATCAAGGTGTCTTTGTATATATTGAAAGAGATTCCAATGCCTTCAAAATTACCTTTTAATGGTTCATTCATCTTATCTACTTCTTCTTTCGAGATGTAAGTTGAATGGGGATCAAGCTCCCCTAAAAGATGAACAATGGCTTTTTCAGTCAAATCGTCAACATTGGCAGAGTCAACATAATAGCCATCAACTAAACGTAATAAACGGGCAAATTTAACCTGGTTTTCCTGTACTTCGTTTTGCGCCTTGAGTGTAGTCGGCAATACGATGAAAAGAGCAAGAATTAAATTTATTCCAATTGTCTTAATATGCTTTAATTTTGTCATGGTCATAATTTTAAGCTTCTACATTATAACGAGAGATTTTAGCAATAAGTCTGCCAAAAAATTGATCGTTACAATTTGCAACAACTATTCCCACTCAATTGTTGCAGGTGGTTTCGAGGAAATATCATAAACAACGCGGTTTATGCCACGCACTTTATTAATTATCTCATTCGACATTTTTGCCATAAAATCATATGGTAAATGTACCCAGTCAGCTGTCATTCCATCAGTTGAAGTTACAGCGCGTAAAGCAACGGTGTTTTCATAGGTACGTTCGTCGCCCATTACACCTACCGATTGAACAGGAAGTAACATTACTCCGGCTTGCCAAACTTCGTCGTAAAGTCCCCAGTTTTTCAATCCATTAATAAAAATGGCATCAGCTTCCTGCAGGATACGCACTTTTTCCTCTGTTACGTCTCCAAGAATACGAATTCCTAATCCCGGTCCGGGAAAAGGATGACGCCCCAAAAGTTCTTTTTTAATATTCATTGCTCCACCAACTCGGCGAACTTCATCTTTAAATAATAGCTTTAAAGGCTCAACAACCTTAAGTTTCATTTTTTCAGGAAGGCCACCAACATTATGGTGCGATTTAATGGTAGCTGAAGGACCGTTCACCGAAACTGATTCAATTACATCAGGATAAATGGTACCTTGTGCAAGCCATTTTACATCTTGTATTTTGTGCGCTTCTTCATCAAAAACTTCGATAAAGTTACGGCCAATAATCTTTCTTTTTTGTTCCGGATCAGTTACTCCGGCCAAATCATCCCAGAATTTTTTACGGGCATCAACACCAATTACATTCAGCCCCATATCTTCGTAAGAATGTAATACATCTTCAAATTCATTTTTACGAAGCAGACCATTGTCAACAAAAATGCAGGTTAGATTTTTACCAATGGCTTTATGCAATAAAACTCCGGCAACTGATGAGTCTACACCTCCTGAAAGTCCCAGAACTACTTTGTCGTTGCCCAATTGATCTTTTAATTCTTGTACCGTTGTCTCAACAAACGAGTCGGGTGTCCAGTCTTGTTTACAGCCACAAATGGTGGTTACAAAGTTTTGTAACAGTTGTTTCCCCTCGGTTGTATGATATACTTCGGGGTGAAACTGAATTGCCCATGTTTTTTCATCATCAACTTTATAAGCTGCGTAATTAACATCCTCGGTTGATGCAATAACTTTGTAGTTTTTTGGAAGTTTAACGATGGTATCGCCATGCGACATCCAAACCTGAGAATGCAGGCTTATATTTTGAAACAGTACACTGTCATGATCGATGAATCCGAGGTTAGCACGGCCATACTCGCGAGTATTTGATGGAGCAACTTCTCCACCATAAAAATGAGCCATGTATTGGGCTCCGTAACAAACGCCAAGAACCGGCATTTTACCTTTGATTTTTGAAAGGTCGGGACGAGGTGCATCTTCATCGCGAACAGAGTAGGGACTACCCGATAGAATCACGCCTTTTACACTTTCATCAATTTCCGGAAAGTGGTTAAATGGATGAATCTCACAATAAACATTTAGTTCGCGAACCTTACGTCCAATCAATTGTGTGTATTGAGAACCAAAATCAAGGATTAAAATCTTTTCCTGCATGAATAACGACTTTTGTTAATGAAATGACAAAAGTACGAATATCACTTCAAAATCTTTTCAAATGTGAATGAAATTAAGGCTGGTGTTAATAAGAGGTCATGTTATGGAGGTCTTTGTCTGAAAATATGTAAAATTAATTCGGAAACTGCACGTTAACATTTAAGTGTTGGCATAGAATTGCTAAATTTGAGCGAATTTTTTAAATCCAGATTTTGATGAGAAGTCTTTTGTTGTTTTGCGTTACATTATTATTGTTATTGCCCAATGAACAGGTTTTTGCCCAAAACTTATCTGAAAATGAGATTGTTGTCATACAAGGCGAAAAATTTGTAATGCATCATGTACGTACTGGCGAAACAATTTATTCGTTAACAAAAAAGTACGGCATTACTCAGGCAGTTCTTGAGCAGAATAATCCTGGAATTGATAAAGGACTAACAATTGGGCAGGTATTAAAAATCCCTTATGCTGAAGGAGTTAATTTTAAAAATGCTCCAACCTCACAAAAAGGGGATCCGTCGGGTTTTGTAAAGTACAAAATCGAGTCGAGAAATGAAACGGCTTATTCCATTGCTAAAAAATATGGAATTACAGTTGAAGAACTATATGCTTACAACCCAACAGTAAAGAAATTTAAGAAGCGGACAAAGTTGAATATTCCATATTGGGAAGAAGCTGAAGTTGAGAGTACTGAGATAGAAGAAACGACAAAAAAAACAGAATCTGATGTTATAACACACAACGTTGTCTCGGGAGAAACTTTGTATTCGCTTGCCAAAAAGTATGGAACAACGGAACAGGAGATTATTGCATTGAACCCCGGAGCAGAACAGTTAAAAACAGGAATGTCGTTAAAAATAAGAACGGCAGTAAAAGAAGTTAGCAATAATAAACCTCAACCCATTGAAAATTTAAGTAACCGTAATTACATTGAACACATTATTGAATCGGGAGAAACCATGTGGGGAACAACCCGCAAATACAATATTTCTGCTGAAGAATTAAAAGCGCTTAACCCAATTTTAAATACAGGATTTCCGGCAGGCGCTGTAATTAAAATTCCGGTTGCCGATACAAAAAAGCCAATGGCAAAGCCGGTAAATGCTGAAGCTTTCGAGCAGCACCTGGTAGTAAAAGGAGAGACTTTATATGGCTTATCTCGTAGGTACAATGTTTCAATACCTGATATTAAAAAGTATAACCCGATACTCGACAGAAGGAACCTTGTTTACGGCGAAACCATTTTAATCCCGAAAAAGCCGGAAGAAGTTTTAACTAAGCCCGAAAGTGATAATGTTGAAATTGCAGATGTTGATTCAGTAAAATTATTAGAAGACCTATATGCTGTGGAGTTGCCGGTTGAAATTCCGTCTTCGTGTCAGCCCGATTTTTCTAATTCATATTCTGGCAAAGAATACAACGTGGCATTGTTTTTACCTTTCTTTTACGAAGCAAACGATACACTTAACCGCGAAGATCTGGTTATTGATTCAACTGCACTTTTTACCACGGAAGAAGCAGAAGTTGCTTTAGATACAACTATCGAGCTAGAAGAACGGAAAGAACTGTTTAAGCAATTTTATGGTGGCAGCGAAAATTTTGTACAGTTCTACGAAGGTGTGCTTTTGGCCATTGATTCGTTGCAAAACGAAGGTTTCACAATAAACTTAAATGTTTTTGATACGCAACGTAACCGTGATTCAATTCGCCAGTATTTCCAGTCTGACCATTTTTTTCAAACCGATTTGATTATTGGTCCAATATTTCCCAACGTGCAACAGGAAATTGCCGCTTATGCTGCAAAAAACCGTATCCCAATCGTTTCTCCACTTGCGTCTCAATCCAACTTAACGCAATCCAACCAACGCTTTTTCCAGGTAAATCCTTCGCGTGAATACCTGATGAGGCAAACGGCAGACATGGTCGCTGAAGAACATTACAACAGCAACTTTATAATTGTTAAAACTTCTGACTACGAAGGAACGGCGGAAGGCGAACTGGTTCATCTACTTCGCGAGAAGTTTTTCAATTTAGGATTGCTAAGCAGTAACGAAGGCGTTAATTTTACCATCTACGATTTTCAAAATGAAGGTGCATTTGGATTAAGACGCATTATGTCGAAAAATAAAGAAAATGTGGTTTTCATTCCTTCTTCAAACGAAGGTGAATTAAGCGTGGCCATCTCCAACGTAAATAACTTGTCCGATGAATATTCGATAACACTTATCGGAACCAGTCGTTATCCGAACTATTCGAGTATCCAGATTGAACAGTTTCATAATCTGAAGTTGAAATACATTGCTCCTTATTATACGGATTATACTGATAGTAAGACCTTACATTTTGTAGAAAAATATAAAGATAATTTTGGTACGGAACCTGATAACTTTGGATTTCAAGGCTACGATGTAACGATGTATTTTTTAACCGCATTAATTACTTACGGTAACGATTTTTCTGATTGTTTGCCTTACCTGCATACTTTTCAAATGCAGGGTAATTACCATTTCGAAAAGCTTTCGCAGTTTGGAGGCTACATGAATGAAGGTGTTTCGGTAATATCTTACACACGAAACTTCGAGGTTAAACGAAAACGTGTAAAGGGGCAACCCCGATTAATTACGGCTGTAAACAATTAATGCGATAGTAATATTTCTCATAAACTACCGGTGAAAATTATTTTATTTTAACCGCAATCATTTAACACGACTAAAATGGAAAATTTAGCTATTGGAACACGGGTTGAGCATCCGCGTTACGGAGAGGGAATAATTAGTAAAGACAATCTTACTGCCTACGAAATATTTTTTGAACGTGGTGGTAAAATGGAAATTACAAAACGGAACACTGACCTGACAGTTTTAGAAGCGAATGAAACCGGTGCAAAACCAGGACTTTCGATTAGTGAAATTGAAAAGGTTTTGAGTTATGTGCTCGACAAACATGCAGCACTGAATGAAGTCGTTCCCTTAGGAGAAAAATGGGAAGGTGGAACAATGCTGTTACAACCTGCTAATCCGGAGCTTAAGCCAAAAGAAATTCCTGTTGAAACATTTTTCCATAAAATTGTAATGTTGCGCGACCGGTTGCGTGTTTTAGAACAAAACATAAACAGTAGTAAATCGCTTACGGATGAAGAAAAAGTCAACATTCAACAATATATAACGCGTGCTTATGGTTCGCTAACTACTTTTAATGTACTGTTTGCCGAAAAGGAGCATTATTTTGTTGGAGCAAAAAGTAAATAATCATGAAAAAATTTAACCTGATCCTACTATCCCTATTTATTGCTGGCGTTGTTATGGCACAAAACAAAACATTAAAAGTATGGCCAAACGGCGCTCCAAACGATAACGGGATGACTGAGCCCGAAGAAAAATACGATGGCGTTCGTGTTCGCAATGTGTCGGAAGCAGAAATGTATGTTTTTTCGCCGAAAGCAGAAAAGAACACCGGGGCCGCAGTGGTAATTTGTCCCGGAGGTGGTTACTGGATAGAAGCAATGGATCATGAAGGATATGATATTGCGCGTTTCCTTCAGGAAAAGGGAATTACCGGAATTGTTTTAAAATATCGTTTGCCTTACGGAAACCACGAAGTTCCATCGAGCGATGCACGACAAGCCATTCGAATTGTTCGTGCAAATGCAGAGGAGTGGGGGATCGATCCTGAAAAAATTGGAATTGCAGGTTCGTCGGCCGGAGGTCATCTGGCTTCAACTGCCGGAACTGTTTTCGACTATGGTAACATTGAAAGTTTGGACAAAATAACACAGCAAAGTTGCCGCCCCGATTTTATGCTGTTATTGTATCCTGTAATTACGATGAATGAAGAATTCACGCATTTAGGATCGAGAGAGAACTTAATTGGAAAAGGCCACGATAAAGAATTGATCAGGAAATATTCCAACGAATTAAATGTGAGTGCTGAAACGCCACCAACATTTCTCGTGTTGGCTGACGACGATAAAAGTGTATTGCCAAAAAATTCAATCAATTTCTATCTGAAACTAAAAGAATATGACGTGCCTGCCGAGCTACATATTTTTCAGGAGGGAGGACACGGTTTTGGAATTCGCAAAAACGGAATCCCTGCTGATAACTGGCCGAATTTATTTATCGATTGGTTGAAAGCAAGAGAGATAATTGAATGATGAATGTAGAATGACGATTAACGATTTGAGAAGGGAAATCAAAAATCTGCAATCGTTAATCAATATTCTTAAATCAGATTAATGAATACCCATCCTTTAAAAGTATTAAAATATTGTCCGAAGTGTGGTTCCTCTGAATTTAAAACATCAGGAGAGCGTTCGCTAAAATGTGGCACTTGCGGGTTTCATTTCTTTATTAATTCAGCTGCAGCGGTGGCGGCATTGGTTACCGATGAATCAGGAAAGCTAATGTTGGTTACACGTGGTGTTGAACCCAACTATGGGAAACTTGATCTGCCAGGAGGTTTTATCGATCCAATGGAGACTGCTGAAGTTGCAGTAAAACGCGAGTTAAAGGAAGAATTGGGACTGGAGGTAAAGTCGTTGAAATATCTTGGTTCTGCCCCCAACGAATATGTATTTTCGGAGTACACTGTTTTTACATTAGATATGGCATTTCTGGTTACGGCTAAATCTGTTGATAACCTGAAGCCAATGGACGACATTTTAGATTATAAATTCTATTCAGAAGAAGAGTTGGATTACGATGATATTCCTGCTCCCTCGATAAAAAACTTTGTTAAAGACTATTTTGAGCGATTAAAAGCATAAATTATGAAACGAACATGAATTTTCCTCATTCTAAATTCACAAACCTGCCTACCGCAGGCAGGCAAGAATGATTAAAATTTATGAGAGTTCCTGAATGTATTCAAATTTTTTGAACATTCAGATATCAAAAAATTTTAAACAGATGAAATTAGAAATAAAGCAGCGGCTAACGGCCTTACGAACAGAAATGAAAAAACAGGGTATCGATGCCTGGTACATTTCAGGAACTGATCCACATTCGAGCGAGTACTTGCCTAAACGGTGGGAAACACGCGAATATATTGCCGGATTTACGGGCTCGTATGGGGTGGTTGCGGTTACATTGGACAAGGCTGCTTTGTGGACCGATTCGCGTTATTTTCTTCAGGCTACTGAAGAGCTTGAAGGTACCGGAATTGATATGATGAAAATGCGTGTACCCGATGCTGTTTCACCTGATACTTGGCTAAGCCAGAATTTACCTGCAGGTAGTAAAGTGGGGCTCGATGCGCAATCGTTAACTGTTAATGCTTTTAAAAGTCTGCAGAAAGGTTTTTTGAAAAAAGATATTGAATTAGTAGAAACTCCGGATTTATTGGAAGCAGTTTGGGAAGATCGTCCGGCTGTTCCAAACGATAAGGTTTTTGAGCTGGAGCTAAAATATTCCGGTGTTGGCCGACCCGAAAAACAACAAAAAATTGCCGGAGAACTGGCTAATTTTGGAGCAGATATTCATGTAGTTTCAATGTTGGACGAGCTGGCGTGGCTATACAATTTGCGCGGTTCCGATGTTCCTTATAATCCGGTTTTCACTGCATTTGCGGTAGTTGGAAAAGATGAAAACCTGCTTTTTGTCGATCCCGGGAAAGTTGACTCTGAACTTCAATCGAAATTGGAAGCAGATGGTGTTGAGTTGAAAGACTACAGCACTTTTTACGACTACCTGGCCGAAATTAAGGGGAAAACGGTATTTGTTGATCCGTCTACTTTAAACTATGCCGCTTACAATGTGTTGGCAAACAATAACGAAACTGTTGAAGGAACTTCGTTGGTTGCAATACAAAAGGCCTTGAAAAACGAAACTGAACTGGAAGGATTCAGAAGTGCCATGAAAAAAGACGGCGTGGCATTGGTAGAGTCTATTTACTGGTTAAAAGACGTTATTGGAAAACAAACTGTAACTGACTATGAGTTTGGAGAAAAACTAGCTGAATTCAGAGCAAAACAAGACGGTTTTAAAGGCGAAAGTTTCCACCCGATTGTTGGTTATAAAAGTCGCGGTGCCATTGTTCACCTGCACGTTTTTGCCGACGATGCACAACCGCTTGAAGCCGATGGAGTAGTGCTTTTTGATTCTGGCGGTCAGTACATTGACGGAACAACTGATGTTACCCGCACGGTTGCTTTAGGCGCAGTTTCTGATCAATTTAAAACCGATTTTACACTTACTCTAAAAGGAATGATTGGCTTAACACAGGCTAAATTCCCTTATGGAGTAAAAGGTTGTCACCTCGATATTCTGGCAAGGCAAGCACTCTGGGAAAATGGCATGAATTACGGCCACGGTACAGGCCACGGAGTTGGTCATTTTCTTAATGTGCACGAAGGACCAATGGCAATTCGCCTGGAGTACAATGAAAATCTGATGTTGCCGGGACAAGTACTTTCAAACGAACCCGCATTCTATAGAGAAGGGCTGTACGGACTTCGAACTGAAAATATGATGGTGTGCGTTGAGCGCGAAACCACTGAGTTCGGCCGTTTCCTTGGTTTTGATACACTAACTCTTTGCCCAATCGACACGTCGTTAATCAAAGTAGATTTGTTGACCGACAAAGAGCGTAAGTGGCTGAATGATTATCATCGATGGGTAAACGATGAGCTAAAGCCGCTTCTTGAGGAAAAATATCATGCGTTTTTGGATGAGCAAACTCAAGCAATTTAATTTGCTAACGGTAAAGTAAAACAGAAGGTACTGCCTTCGTTTTCTTTACTGGAAACGGATAATTGCCCCCCGTTTTTTTCAACGAACTCTTTGCAGAGGTGTAGACCTAATCCGGTTCCGCTTTCATTTGATGTTCCAAAGCGCTGTGTTTTACTACTAAGGTTGAAAAGCTGATTTAGTGTTTTTTCATCCATCCCAATACCATTATCGATGATGCAGAACTCATGATAGCTGTTTTTTGAACAACAGGTTATTGTAATGTTTCCTTGTGGTTTGGTAAACTTTATGGCATTGGATATAAGGTTTCGGAATACTGTTGAAATCATGTTTTTATCTGCCTGACATAACACATCTTCTTGAACCTTGTTGATAACTGATATTTGTTTCGAATCGGCATGTTGTTTTAGCACTTCAAGGTTTTCGTGTACAACTTCTGCAGGCGTGAATATTACAGATTCAACTTTTACCCGGCCAGTTTGCGAACGCGACCATTCCAATAAATTTTGAAGTAAAGCATATGTATTTTTAGACGCATTGTTTATATCCTTAACAAAATCCAGTTTCATTTCATCCTCAAATATTTCCCAGCTTTCAAGCATTGCTTCTGATAGGCCAAGAAGCGCATTAAAAGGACTTTTTAGATCGTGGGCAATAATGGAAAAGAATTTATCTTTAGCAGCGTTGGCTTTTCGCAATTGCTCTGTACGTTGTGCAACCTGCTCTTCTAACGATGCATTTAATTCCAGTAATTCTTTATTCTGTTTGCGTATTTTAATTTCCTGCAAAAAACTTTTTACTGCCTCTTTTACGGTCAATACCAAATCATCTTTGTCCCACGGTTTTGAGATAAAACGATAGAGCTGAGCATTGTTTATGGCATTGCTAATGCCTTCTATACTGGCCTGTCCGGTTAAAAGTATTTTTAACGAATCGGGAGAAAGTTTGTGTATTTCCTTTAACAATTCGTCGCCTTTTATTCCCGGCATAATATAATCTGAAATAATAACGGGTACTTGCTGGCCTTCCTCAATAAGCTCCTTAAAAAACTCCAACGCGTCTTCACCGCTATCCGAAGTTTCAATATTATATTCGTCTCCAAACGACGATTGTAGTTGTTCCTGTATAGCTTCCAGGATTATTTCTTCATCATCAACACAAATTATTGTCTGTTTTTTCATTTACCCCTTATTTTCAATTTTAGACAAACCTGTTTTTATAACTCGCTCTAAATCCTGAGACGACCATGGTTTAGAAATATATGCATGCAATTCGGCATTTTTAATTGCATTGTTAATGGCCTTCTCATCCGCTTGTCCGGTTAACATTACTTTTATAATTTTTGGGAATTTTTTATGAACTTCAATCAGAAAATCGTCTCCTTTTTTACCCGGCATTAACCAGTCGGAAACAATTACTAGAACATCAATTTCTTCTTCAGTCAATTCTTCAATTACTTCCAGGCCTTCCTCAGCATTTTCTGCCGATTCATACAGGTATTCATCTCCAAAAATGTTTTTTATTTGTTCCCCAAGACTGTCGAGAATTATACTTTCATCATCAACGCAAACAATGGCCTTCTTTTTCATAAATGTGCTAATTAACGGGTAATGTAATAATAAATGTTGTTCCTTCTCCCACTTTACTCTCAAAATCAAGATTTCCCTGATGTTTCTCGATAATTTTTAATACCAGCTCAAGTCCAATACCAGTTCCTTCTCCCGCCTTTTTTGTGGTAAAAAATGGTTCAAAAATCTTTTCGTGTATCTCTTCAGGAATACCACACCCGGTATCAGAAATTGCTACCTGGATGCGTTCCTCAAGATTTTTTATAGTAATTGTTAATTGCCCTTGGTTATCCATTGCTTGAATGGCGTTTGAGATAAGGTTGGTCCAAACTTGAACCAGTTCATCAGGATAACAACTAATCAACGGAATATTATCGTCGTAGTTTTGTATTACTTCAATTCCTTGTTTTATACGGTTATGATGCAAGGTAAGCACCATGTCAATGTTCTCTTTCAGGTTGCTGAGCTCTTTGTCCATACCCTGATCTTTATGGGTAAATCGTTTAAGAGCATAAACAACTTTCGATGCTTTTTCAACAGCCAGTTTAATATTCTCCGAATTTTTTCGAACCGAATAAATGTCGCGTATCGATTTTAAAATGAATACCGGATTATCAACGTTCAATAAAGAAATTACCTGATCAGTCACTTCGTAAAGATTTAGGTAAATCAACTGATCGGTCATGGTATAAGTATCCTCAAAGCCTGCGTTTTCAAGCTTTTCTTTTACCAGCTTTTTATAGTGCCGTTTCTCCTTCGAAATTAATGGAGGTTTGCTTCGATCGATCAGGTTCATAATTTTAAGGAATATCATTAATTCCCGTTCTGATAAGCTCGTAAACAAAACATAAATGTTTTCCATCGATTCATCAAGTGATTTCGAAATATTATCGACAGATGCGTTGATTGCTCCAATAGGAGTGTTTATTTCGTGAGCAACACCGGCAATGAGGTTTCCGAGTGCCCGCATTTTTTCCGATTGTACCAGTTGCGATTGGGTTTGTTTCAGGTCGGCAATAGTAGCTTCCAGTTCTTCAGTTTGTTGTTTGAGCTTTTGGTTTTGTTGTCTGATGGTTTTATCACGTTCAATCCGTCGGGTTATATCGTGTGCTACTCCTTCAATCGATAAAAGTTCCCCTTCTTCGTTATACAACGGCGATTCCGTAATTTCAATCACTTTTATCGTACCATCTTTGGCGTATAGCTCAAACTGGAATGTTTTTTGTTTTTCTCCGGTGGCGCTCTTTTTTAAAACTTCAATGGTTTTTTTGTTCAGCTCGCTGTCTGTCATGTGTTTTACAAGACCGAGCTTTGCTTCTTCCACATCGTAGCCTAAAACAGTTTCAACAGAAGGACTCATGTAGAGATAATCGCCATCAATATTGTGAGAATAAAAGAAATATTCGTTACCCAGGCTTTCAATAAGCTTTTTATATTTCATAGTCCAAGTTTAGTATTAAAGCGTCGCTACTTTTCCGGTAAATAATCCGGATGATCAAACAAAGAATTCAAATCGTAATGAATCTTGTTTAATTTCCTCAAAAATAAAATAATTGGTATAAAATTTACTATAGATTAAAAATTTATGGCCGAGTATTAACGAACTTAAAATTTAGGAAAAGAAATGATGTTTTTGGTTCTGTCTGCTAACGAAAAGAATTCCTTTTGTAAAGGAGAAATGAACCGTTAACGAAATAACTGAAGATAATCATTCCATTTCCTAAGCTCTGATAATCGAATATCGTTAAAAGTTTCCCTGCCAGTGCAGTAATTCCGCCAAAGAACATAGCTCTGATTACGTTTTTGTGATTCACTTTAAAGCTAAGAAGCCCACATAGTACAGGAACCACAAACGCTCCTGAAAAAAAGCTAAGCGCTAAAAGTAGGGCTTGAATTACAGAGGTGATATATAAGGCAATTAGTAAACTCAATAGGCCAATAATGACAACGAGCCAGCGTGTTAGTGGCAACGATTTTTTGTTTTCGAGGTTACCGCTGAACAGCTCGCTTAAAATCATACTTGAAGTAAGCAAAGTGGTATCGGCCGACGACATTACTGCAGATAAAAGTGCTGCAATAAACAAACCGTAAGCCCAGTTGGGAAGCAAGTGTCCTGCAAATGCCATTATTCCTTCATTTTCTTTTCCGGAATAAACGCCTAAATAGGTAAGGGCAAACGAAACGGGGATTAATATTGATGCTACGATTAGTATACTTCTTCGTGCTGTTTTTTCACTCCTGGCACAAAACAGGCGCGAGTAAATATCAGGGCCAACAATAAATGTTACCGAATAAGTCATTAACAATACGATCAGATCGACAATCGAGAATTTTGAATTGAACAGCGCTGAAAATTTTAATGGCTCAACCTGCAAATGTGCTGGTGATTTGATGGCAAAAAACAGCAAAGCCACCAACCCGCTAATAATTAACACGGCTTGTAATGTATCTGTTTTCAGGATACTTAACTGGCCGCCCAGCAAGGTGTAGGCAATAAAAACCAGTCCGGATAAAATGGCTGCATTCTGATACGAAATAAAACCAAGTCCTTGTAGGATTTGGGCTGCTGCAATAATTTGTGCCGCCACAATTCCTAACCATGCTAAAGGAATTATTACAGTTGAAAATCGTTCGGCTTTGCGTCCAAAGAACTTTCCCAGCAATTCGGGAAGTGTATAATTACCATAACGGCTAACGTATTTTGAAATTGGTGCCAGAATAAATAAGCCAATTGCGGCGGAAAACAAGAACCACAAGGCGGCCCAACCTCTGCTTTGGCTTAACTCAATGGTTCCCATAAGTGCCGAACCGCCCAAAATTGTTGCGAGCAAACTACCTGAAACCTGCCAGATACCTGCTTTTTTATCGGCAACATAATAGTCCGATGGTTTTTTTATTCTGAACGCGGAATAGATACCAATACCCACGATAAACAAAAAGTACAGAAGTATGGTTAATTCTTTTTGCATAGATAAGGCGCAAATATCGCAAATTATGTAACAATTCGCTAAATTCGAAACACATTATAAAAACATCTGCACTATGAAGAATCTTGTTTTGTTGCCTGCCATAATTTTATTTCTTTTGGCGGCTTGTTCAAAAAACGAAAAAATTATGCCACCTGTAGCAAAAAAGGTAAAAAAAGAGTTAACAACACATGGAGATACGCGCGTTGACAATTATTACTGGATGAATGAACGCGAAAACCCTGAAGTAATAGCACATTTGGAAGCTGAAAATGCCTACAAAGATGCAGTGATGAAACATACCGAAACGCTTCAGGAAAAATTGTTTGAGGAAATTAAGTCGAAAATAAAGCCCGAAAATGAATCGGTACCTTACAAAAAGAATGGTTATTACTATTACTACAAACAATTACCCGGAAAAGAATACGATGTAAACTGCCGTAAAAAGGGGAGTCTTGATGCCGAAGAAGAGGTTATGCTCGATGAAAACGTCCTGGCTGAAGGACAGGAATTTTTTATGCTTGGCGGATTATCGGTAAGCCCGAATAACAAACTAATTGCTTATGGTGTTGACACGGTTAGCCGCAGAAAATACACGATTAATTTTAAGAACCTGGAAACCGGTGAAACACTGGAAGATGCAATTCCACTGACTACCGGAAGTGCGGTTTGGGCCAACGATAATAAAACGGTTTATTATACTTTGAAAGACGATGTTACGCTGCGTTCGGAGAAAATTATGAAGCACGTAGTGGGAACGCCTGTTGAAGACGATGTGGAAGTATTTTACGAAGAGGATGAAACTTTTTCGGTTTTTATATTTAAAACAAAGTCGCAAAAATACCTGATCATTGGCAGCGAAAGTACCCTAACTTCTGAATACCGTTTTTTAGATGCGAATAATCCGGAAGGCGAATTTAAAATTGTTCAGCCGCGTGTTCGTGGTTTGGAATATTCGGTTGATCATTTTGGTAACGACTTTTATATTCGCACCAACCTGAATGCTTTGAATTTCCGTTTAATGAAAACACCGGTTACCGCCACTGAAAAGGAGAACTGGACTGAGGTAATTGCACATCGCAGCGATGTTTATTTTAGCGGATTCGATATTTTAAAAGATTACCTGGTAGTTACCGAACGGATTGAGGGAATTAACCAACTTCGTGTGATTTCCTGGAAAGGTGGAGAATATTACATCGATTTTGATGAAGAAGTTTACACATTAGTCCGAATGTAAATTTGGATTTTAACACCGATGTTTTCCGTTTTAGTTACACCTCGTTAACAACACCGAATTCGATTTACGACTATAATCTGAAATCGAAAGAGCGTACCTTGCTAAAGCAGGATGAAGTGTTGGGCGGTTTTAACAAAGATGATTACGAAACCAAACGTATTTATGCAACTGCCGGCGACGGTACAAAAATTCCAATGTCCATCGTCTATAAAAAAGGAATGGAGAAGAATGGCGATAATCCTACTTTATTGTATGGATATGGTTCGTACGGATATACGTATAATCCAAGCTTTTCATTGGCTCGATTGCCGCTGCTCGATCGTGGTTTTGTTTACGCAATTGCTCATATTCGTGGAAGCCAGATTAATGGTCGCCAGTGGTACGAAGACGGTAAACTGCTGAAAAAGATGAACACATTTACCGATTTTAACGACTGTGCACAATTCCTGATCGACGACGGATATACGAATTCAGATAAATTATTCGCGATGGGCGGTAGTGCCGGCGGGCTGTTAATGGGAGCCTGCATCAATCTTCGTCCCGAGTTGTACAAAGGTGTTATTGCCGCAGTACCGTTTGTTGATGTAGTTACTACCATGCTCGACGAAACTATTCCGCTTACTACAAGCGAATTCGACGAATGGGGAAATCCAAAAATTGAGAAATATTATTACTATATGCTTTCGTATTCACCATACGACAATGTAGAAGCCAAAGATTACCCGGCATTGCTGGTTACTACCGGACTGCACGACTCGCAGGTTCAGTATTGGGAACCTGCCAAATGGGTGGCCAAGTTGCGCGAATTGAAAACTGATGATAATCCGTTGTTATTCCATATTAATATGGATTACGGCCACGGAGGTGCCTCCGGACGTTTTGAATGGATAAAAGAAACCGCATTGGAATATGCGTTTATATTTGACCAGATAGGTATTGCAGAATAAAATAATCGAAGGCTACTTTTTAAGTAGCCTTTTTTTTTGCAGAATAATACAGTAAAAATTTTCTGGTATTTATATGAAGAGATTGGCAAGCTCCAAATTATGGTTATATTTGTGAGTCGTGTTCGTTCACGGTGCATAAACCAACAGTGATCTAATAAATAGAAGAGGTGTAAAAGAATTGCTTTTGCATTTGTTCTTTCTGGTTTTATAATCAGTTTTATTAGTTAGTGCCAAAAGTAAATTGAATAGTGACAATTAATTGGGAGTAATAGTTGCTTTCTTTTTAAGTTACAAGTTGGTTTAAACTGAACTGATAATTTTGTACTACAATAAACAATTAGAATACTACTACTTATGACTAACAGAAGAAATTTTCTTAAAGCCGCCGGACTGGGAGTTGCTGCTTCGGCAATTCCGGTTTTTACCCAGGCTGCAGTGTTGCCTTCAAACAGTAAAAAAACAACATTCAAATTCGATTTTGGAGTTGCATCCTATTCATTGCGCGAGTTTGATACTGAAACAGCACTGGATATGGTGTTGCGTTGCGGAGTAAATCGTGTAACATTTAAAAGTATGCACTTGCCGCTCGATTCGGATAAAGCAGCCATTGATACAACGCTTGCTTTGTGCAACGAAAAAGGAGTAACACTTTATGGCGGTGGCGTGGTTTATATGCGCTCGAAAGAAGATGTTGACCAGGCTTTTGAATATGCCAAAATGTCTAAAATGGATATGATTGTCGGTGTTCCTAACCACGAGTTGCTCGAGTATGTAGAAGGAAAAGTTAAAGAATACGACATAAAGCTGGCCATTCATAATCATGGCCCGGGCGATAAACTTTACCCAAGTGCCGAAAGTGCATATGTAAAAATTAAAGATATGGATGCGCGAATGGGTTTGTGTATCGATATTGGGCACACAAAACGTATTGGTCGCGATCCGGAACAGGATGTGAAAGACTTTTTCGACCGCGTTTTTGATATTCATATTAAAGACGTAACCAAGGCAGAACATGATGGCACAACCTGCACCATCGGACATGGAGTGATCGATTTCGTTTCTTTCCTGAAAGCCGTTATAAAGTTGGATTATAATGGAACTTTAGCTTTGGAATACGAACCGGAAGGAAAGGATCCACTACCGGCTATGATGGAAAGTTTTGGCTACATAAGAGGTATTTTAGCAACGATGTAAACTAATAAAAACACAATATGACTAACAGAAGAGATTTTTTAAAAAAGGTGTCGGCAGGTGCAGCCGGTGTTGCAGTTGGAGGAACTGCCATGGGCATGTCGGCAAAAAGCTACAGCAAAATTTTGGGTGCCAACGATAAACTGAATGTCGCCATTATGGGACTTGGCCGTCGATTGGGTGCTTATTACGCACCGATTGCTGAGAAAGAGAGTAATGTAGAGCTAAAATACCTGTGCGATGTAATGGAGCATCAACGTAAACGTGCGGCCGAAAATTTTTCAAAGCACATTGATTATAAGCCGAAGCTTGAGAACGATTTCAGGAAGATTTTGGATGATAAGGATGTGGATTGTATTATCAACGCCACTCCCGACCACTGGCACACTCCCGGATCGGTAATGGCAATGCAGGCCGGAAAACACGTTTATGTTGAAAAGCCCTGTAGCCATAATATGTATGAAAATGAAATGATCGTAAAAGCGGCCGAAAAATACAATAAGGTCGTTCAAATGGGTAACCAGCAACGTTCATCAGGTCATACCATCGAGATCATCAAAGAAATTCATAACGGAATAATTGGGGTTCCGTATCGTGCGGTAGCATTTTATCTGAACCAAAGAGGTGAAGTGCCTGTACAGAAAAAAGCAGCGGTGCCAACTGGTCTGGACTGGGAAATCTGGCAGGGACCTGCTGTTCATCGTGAATATACCGAAGAAACCTGGGATTACAACTGGCACTGGTACGGTTGGAATTACGGAACCGGAGAGACAGGAAATAATGCCACACACGAATTGGATGTAGCTCGCTGGGCATTACAGGTTGGTTTGCCAAATAATGTGCATGTAGAGGCCGGGAAACGTCATTTTTTCAATGATGGCTGGGAAATGTACGATACTATGGATGCAACTTTCCTTTTTGGTGGCGACAAAGTAATTAAGTGGGATGGTCGCAGCCGTTCCGGTCAGGATACCTATGGATTAGGTGGCCGCGGAACAATTATTTTTGGTAGCGAGGGAACTGTTTTTGTAGATCGGGGAAAATACATTTTGTACGACCGCGGTGGCAAAATTATTAAAGATAGTGTGTCTGCATCGCAGGAAGCCGGAACTGCACTGGGTGGCGGTGGCGATATGTCGACCAAACATGTACAAAACTGGTTCAACGGAATTCGTGGTGTTGGCCAGTTGAATTCGCACATTATGGAAGGTGCAATCAGTCAGACAATGGTACACTATTCAAACGTGGCCTATAGAATTGGTCATGGTTTTGATATTGATGATAAAACAGGAATTATGTTCGACCGCGACGCCATGAAACTATGGGGCCGGGAGTACGATCCAAATTGGGAGCCAAAACTTTAACTGGTTTCAATGATATAAAAAGCAGGGTAATCCCTGCTTTTTTTGTGCCTTATAATTTACGGAGAAGGAATATAAATTAACCATCGTTCTGTATTTGTCGGTAACGAAGCCATTAAAATCTCATCTACTTTTTTAATTTTACCTTTCCTACAAGAAACCATAAAACTAAGAGAATGACGGAAGCTTCTGTTTTTAGCGATACATTTCTGGCCTTTGGCAGTCATTGCGACGTAGTTCTACCAAATTTAGAGGCCGATCATGCTAAAAAAATATTTCAACAAATTAAAGCAGAAATTGAGCAGTTGGAAAGTAATATCAGCAGGTTTAGTCTGTTGTCAGATATTCACGAAATCAATCAAGTCGGTAAAGATAAATGGGTAGATGTTCCCGGTGAGTTATGGGAGATTCTTACTATTGCAAAGGATTTTCATGAAATGAGCCAGGGAGCTTTTGATGTTACCATGTTTCCATTGCAATCGCTTTGGGTTGAAAAGGAAAATCCTGAAGCCAAAGAGCTCAACGAAACAGAACAGAAATGTGGTTTTGAAAAAATTGAATTCGATACGGATAATAAGAGAATTCGATTTTTGAAGGACGGACTGGAACTTGATTTTGGTGCCATTGAAAAGGGATTTGCCCTGGATTTGATTAAACCACTTTTAATTGATCTTGGTCTGAATGATGCCATCGTAAGTTTCGAGGAAGATGTTGTTTTGGCACTTGGAAATCACCCTGCCGGAACTGCATGGCCAATAGGAATCCGAAATCTGGAGAATCCGAACGATTTTTTACATGTTTTCGAAGTGTCGGGTCAAACGGTATATACATCCGGAACGGTATTTATACGCGATGATGGAGAAGGCATGAAAGAGCGGAAAATTATCAGTCCGGAAAGTGGAATGCCGCTTGAAGGAAAGCGAACTGTTTCTGTAAAAGCCGACTCCGCAACCATGGGGGCCTTTATTGCAAATATTTGGTTAATACTTCCTGAAAATGACAAGGCGATTATTGCCGACCAGCTGCAAAATATCGAAATCCTTGAAGTGGAATACCTGGACGACGACATTAAAACAAAAATCTCATTAATAAATTAGGAGGCACAGCTATGATAAGATCCTTTATTATATTATTGTTCGTGACTTTGATTTGTAGTGATTTTGTAAGTGCTCAGTTAACAATGAAAAAGCACGACGAAGGCATTCAGATTGTGGATGGCAACTCAAATGTCTTGTTGTTTCATATAAAACCATCGAGTATCGACGGAGAATATGAGCGCTGTAATTATATACATCCGTTATATGGAATTGATGGTGAAATTTTAACTGAAGATTTTCCTGCTGATCATCCGCATCACCGGGGAGTATTTTGGGCATGGCCGCAAATATGGATTGGTAATGAGCGCATTGGCGATCCTTGGTTGTTGAAAGATTTCAAGCAGGAAGTTACCGAGATCGAATTCATGAAAGATCCGGATAAAACGGTTTGGATAAAAAGTGAAGCACTTTGGTCGTCGGATAACTGGAAGAAAGAAGGACGCGTGAAACCATATATTCAGGAAAATGTCTCCATTCATGTGCACGAAAGTAAAATGAAATATCGTAAGATTGATTTTGAGATCAGTTTACTGGCATTGGAAGAAAACCTGCGAATTGGGGGCGTAGATAATGAAAAAGAATACGGTGGCTTTTCTGTTCGTTTGAAATTACCTGAAGATGTAAAGTTCTCGGGTAAAAACGGAAGTGTTGAGCCAACGGACAATCCATTGGAATCACCCGGTTTTATAAATATATCAGGTGCAATGGGAAAAGGAGACTCAAATGGAGGAGTAGTAATTCTTGATGGTAAAGATAATCCGGGATATCCACAAAAGTGGATTCTGCGGGAAAAAAGCAGTATGCAAAATGCGGTGTATCCGGGAACCGATCCTGTTCCGCTTTCTACAACAGAACCATTGGTACTAAAATATTCGCTGATTGTCTATTCCGGAAAAATGAATTCAAAAAAGATTTCAAAATTGTTTGAATAATATACAACCTAAGCACCTGTCAACTACCTAAAAATGATTTTATAATGAAAACTGATAGAAGAGGATTTATCAAAAACTCGGCAATTACAGCAACAGCTTTAGGAGTTGCTCCGGGATTATTAAATGCCTGTGCTTCGCCTGCAGAGCAAATAAATGTGGCACTGATCGGATGTCGTTCGATGGGCTTTAACAACCTGCAAAGTTTTTTACGCGAAGAGAATAATGTAGCATGTGTTGCACTTTGCGATGTAGACAGTAAAGTATTGGAAAGCCGGGCTGCCGAAGTTGAAAAAATGACCGGCAAACGTCCGCTTACGTACAAAGATTTCAGGGATGTCCTGGACAATAAGGATGTACATGCCGTTATTATCGGCGCTCCTGATCATTGGCACGCCGTAATGATGATGATGGCGCTGGACGTAGGAAAACACGTTTACGTGGAAAAACCAATGGGGCACAGTATTGAAGAATGTAACGCAATGGTGGCTGCACAGGCTAAACATCCTGAATTGTATTGCCAGGTAGGTATGTGGCAACGCAGCTCGAAACACTGGTTTGAAGCTTCGGAAGTAGTAAAATCAGGATTACTTGGTGATGTGCATTTGGTTAAAGCCTGGATTTACAAGGGTTACGATACGCCTTATCCGGTAATGCCCGACACTGAAGCGCCCGAATATGTAGATTACGATATGTGGCTGGGGCCGGCGCCAAAACGGCCATTTAATATGAACCGATTCCATTACAATTTCCGCTGGTGGTGGGATTACGCAGGCGGAGCAATGACCGACTGGGGCGTTCACCTGCTCGATTTTGCTTTATACGCGATGGATGCCGACATGCCCGAATCGATTTCTCCGGGCGGTGGCATATTTTATCACCAGCCGGGAGCCATTGAAACTCCCGATATTCAGCAGACCATTTACAATTATCCAAAACATGCAATGATTTGGGAATGCGGTTTAAATCCGGGGATTGGACCTTACCAGAAAGCACATGGTGTTGCATTTGTGGGACAAAAAGGAACTTTAGTGGTTACCCGAAGTGGTTACGAAATATTACCCGATCACAGCAATGAGATAAAAGGACCGTTCTTTGAAGCCAAGGCACAGCAAGCTTACGGCGATGGGCTTGACGAGCACGTTAAAAACCTGTTGTCGTGTATTCGCGAAGGAGGCACTTTGAATGCACCTGTAGAAGTTGGAGCAAAAACCGCAATTATTTCCGAAATGGGTAATATGGCTTACCGTGTTGGGCAGCGAATTAACTGGAATAACGATTCGCAATCGTTTAACGAAACAGCTGCCAACGACCTTATAAAACTGAATTACAATCCAAACTGGCAATTGCCAAAAGTGTAATTTTCAGTACTATAAAAAGAAACTATTTCAAAAAATACAAGAGTGAAATCAGAACGGGAAGTTAACAATAGCTTCCCGTTTTTTATGAAATGTTAGCGACTATCGAATTATTCTTATTTTTAGGAAAATGAAGAAGATCGTTATTGCACCCGATAAATTTAAAGGCTCGTTAACCGGTATCGAATTTTGTGATGCTGTTGAACGTGGAATCCGAAAATTTACCAACGATGTTGAAATTGTAAAACTACCGCTCGCCGATGGCGGAGATGGAACAGTTGACGCACTAAAATTCTATACCGATGGCAAATTAGTGGATTTGAAGGTTAACGATCCATTGATGAGATGGGTAACTGCGAAATATCTTTATGCCGAAAAGGAGCAATTGGCGTTTATTGAAATGGCCGAAGCTTCTGGTATTCGGCTCTTGCAGAATAACGAATTGAATCCACTTGAAACAACTACTTATGGTACCGGAGAGCTGATTCTGGATGCGATACAGCGAGGTGTAAAGCATATTATTTTAGGCATTGGAGGCAGCTCAACCAACGATGCCGGAATGGGAATGGCGCGAGCACTTGGATACCGGTTTTTAGATGAGCAGGGAAATGAGCTTCGTGGGGTTGGAAGAGATTTAAATTGTTTGGTTCATATTGATGATAGTGAGGTTATTACTGAACTCCGGAATATAAAATTTGAAGTGGCCTGCGATGTGGACAATCCGTTGTTTGGCATTAACGGAGCGGCTTACATTTATTCTCCTCAGAAAGGAGCAACTCCTGAAATAGTTGAAGAACTTGACCGTGGATTACAAAATTTTAGCCGGCAGGTAGAAAAACAGTTTGGGAAGAACCTGCAAAAAATTGCCGGTGCCGGTGCTGCCGGTGGATTAGGTGCTGGCTGCATACTGTTTTTAAATGCAAGCCTGCAATCGGGAACTGACCTGGTAAAATCCATTGCCAATTTCGATGAAGAGGTAAAAGACGCCGATTGGATTATTACCGGAGAAGGAAAATTCGATGAACAAACATTTTCAGGGAAAGTTATTAAAGGTGTGCTCGATTCGAGAACCTCGCAAGGTTTGGCTGTCTTTTGTGGAGTGAGTGAGCTTTCTGAAAAGCAATTAGAGGAACATAAAATCGATTTTATGGCAGAAATGATGGAACAGGCATCAGATGTTGAGGATTCCATTAAAAACGCCGGAAAATACCTGGAGAAAGCAGCAGAACAATTTGCAAGACAGATCTAATATCTTCCACTTAAAAAATCGTTAAAATGAAACACAAAAAGTTATTCAAAAAATCATCAATTACATTGTTTCTTTTTCTGTTTTTGTTTGGATGTTCTGATGTAGACGTGGAAGAAAAGGATGATCAGGCAATGTATTTCCCGCCAACCGGTTCCGAATACTGGGAAACAACGACTACGGAGGAACTCGGTTGGGATGAATCCATTTTGAATGAACTGAATGAATTTTTAGAGGAGAACAATACAAGGGCTTTTCTGATCTTAAAAGATGGACGTATTGTTGTGGAACAATACTGGGGAAAGAACATACTTAATATTTCATCTTTCGACAAGAACTCCAACTGGTATTGGGCATCGGCAGGGAAATCGCTTACTTCAGTTCTGGTTGGTATTGCCCAACAAGAAGGTTTCTTAGGCATCAATGATAAAACCTCGGACTATTTAGGAGAAGGATGGACAAGTCTTAATCAGGACAAAGAAGATTTGATAACTATCAAGCATCAGCTTACAATGACAACCGGATTAAATCATGAGGTTAATGATTTGGATTGTACATTACCGGAGTGTTTAACATACGGCACCGATGCCGGCGAACAGTGGTTTTACCACAATGCAGCATACACCTTGTTGGAAGAGGTTGTGTCGTCAGCAGCTGAAACAGATTATAACCAGTTTACATCTGATTACATTGGAGATAAAATTGGAATGCACGGAAACTGGATAAAAAGTGGATACAATAATGTGTACTGGAGCACACCACGTGAAGCAGCACGATTTGGGTTGCTTATTCAGAATGAAGGCAAATGGGATGGAACCACTGTTTTAAGTGACAAGAATTATTATGATGCCATGTTGAATTCGTCGCAGGATTTGAATGCCTCTTATGGTTATTTGTGGTGGTTGAATGGAAAAAGTTCAGTAATACTTCCCGGATTTTCAGTTTCTATACCAGGGGATATGTGTCCAAATGCGCCAGGCGAGTTGGTGGCAGCAATGGGCAAAAACGGTCAGTTTATTGAAATACTGCCAAGTCAGGGAATTGTTGTAGTTCGTATGGGAGAGGCGCCGGGTAATTCATTATTGCCGGTTCTTTTTCACAATGACATGTGGGAAATACTTACGCGCTTAATCCAATAGTTTTTACTGAACAGCAGGAAGTTTAAAGTAAAATATCGATCCTTCTCCAAGTTCGCCTGTACTGATTATCCCCACTTCGCCTTCAAGTTTTTCTACAATTCGTTTAACAATTGAGAGCCCGAGTCCGTAACCGGTAGCTTTATCGGGTTGTAACCGCGTGTGTTTTCTAAAGATTTTCAATTGCTGATCTTTTGGAATGCCATCGCCATTGTCTTTAATCCAGTATTTTACCTTGCCATCCTCTTCCAAATTGCAACCAACGGTAACTTTCGGAGGTGTTCCTCCATATTTTAACGCATTGGTAAGTAAATTAATCCAAACCTCTTCAATCCATGGAGCATAAGCCTGTGCATTTATCCAGTCTCCATCAACCTCTATTTCAGCTTTATAGTCGGTAACGATATCAGTAATTTGATTGATGGCAGCCAGGTAAACCTCTTCCATTTTAATTGGTTCAGTTTCCACATCTCCATGACCTGCTGTGGCCATTTTTAATAATTCGTTGGTAACGGTTATGGTTTGCTGTGCCGATTCCTTTACCATTTTCGAAAACTCTTGTATTATGCCCATGTCATTCTCTTCCACTGCCTCAAGAATGATATCGCTTGACGAATAGATTATTCCCAACGAATTTTTTAGATCATGTGCAAGTGTATGTGCATAAGCATCAAGGTCGTCGATCAGTTTTTCATTTCTTTTTATTTCTTCGGTAAGTTGTTTATTCTTTTGTTTGAGTTTTACTTCAGCAGTCCGAATCGATGTAACATCAGTTACCACCATAAGTTTTCCCGTAATTTGTCCTAACTGGTTTTGTATCGGCGATATTTTTATCTGGTAATAGTTGAGTTTCTTCCCGGTAACTAAAGCCAGATTAACCAAATTTTCTTCGCCGGAATCCATTAATTTAATAATTTGAGGGTAGTTTTTAAATGTTTGACTAAAAACGGAATGAAATGTACTATGCCCATCAAGATTGAAGGTTTGAATAAGTGAGGGATTTGCCGTTTCAATAATACCATTCGAATTAACCACTAAAACTCCTTCGTTCATGGTATCAAGAAGTTTTTCCTGGGCCAGCGGAATAAGTTCAAATATCTTGTACCGAAAAATGCCTAATGCGATTAGTAATCCTGTTAACACAAATGAAACTGTCGTCCAGTCGAAACCGGGAAACGGGTTCAGGTTAAATACATAAATCAGGTTGGCAACAACAGGAATTGCAGAAGCTATCAATAAAATACGAAGTTGCTTTTTATAAAAACTCGTAAAACTTGAGATTGAACTAATAAGGTTTATAATTCCTGAAGCAATTAAAATGAAAGTGTAGAGGTAGAAAACCCAGAACCAAAAACCATGTTTGTAATGCAGTATATTTGCGTTGCTGTCTAGCCAAAGTTCCTTCCATATTAAATGGTGTTTATCGTTGGTAAAAACAAGCAACAGTGTCACAAGCGGAAGGATAAGCGTGATGATTATATTGCGCTTACTTACCAGGTGGAATTTTTGGCTGAAGGCTGTTGTAAAAAAGAAATATGATACCGGAATGAATGCAATACCAAGATAAGACATTTGTGAGAAAAAGATTTTCTCCTCTATATCGGGGGTGCTAAATTCAAATGCATAACTAAAAGCCCAAATGGCCACGAAGATTTCGAGTAGGATAAGAAACCTGACTTCTGTTGCATGTCTGAATTTCCATAACAGAATGCATGTACCAATGGCGGCTATTGCCGTAACCAGCTGAATAATACTGTTTATTGGTAACGATCCGAACATGGGCAAGCGTCAGTTTTGAATAACAAATGTAAATAAATAAAAGCATTCATTTTAAACATGTTGGTTTCTTTTAAAAAGATTAATTTTCATTTTTGAATACAAGCAACACTGCTCAAAGTGCATTTAATCATTGTTTTATTACACAAGAATTATTCTCTTTGATGCTTTAAAAATTACCACTAGTAAGATGAAAAAAAGTTTATTGATTTTATTTGTTTTTGCAAGCATTCTTCAGCTTTCGGCAAAAGAAGGAATGTGGATTCCTTTATTGCTTGAAAAGTATAATCTGGCAGAGATGCAGGAAATGGGATTCAAACTTACCGTTAATGATATTTACGATGTGAACCACTCGAGCATGAAAGATGCTGTTGTAATATTTGGCGGCGGGTGTACCGGAGAGCTTATTTCTGATGAGGGATTATTAATTACAAACTATCATTGCGGATACAGACAAATTCAATCGCACAGCTCTGTTGAACAAGATTACCTCACTGATGGTTTTTGGGCCATGAACAAAGAAGAAGAACTCGCGAATGAACGTTTAACGGTGAGTTTTTTGGAGTACATGAAAGATGTTACCGATTTGGTAATGCAGGATACCGAAAACCTGGAAGGAGAGGAAAAGGATAAAAAAATTACTGAAAACACTGAGGATATTCTAAAAGAGGCAAGAGAAGAGGGGAAATATTCAGCTTCGGTAAAACCGCTGTTTTATGGAAACCAGTACTTTTTGTATGTATATAAAATTTACAAAGATGTTCGTTTGGTAGGAGCACCTCCTTCAGCCATTGGAAAATTTGGCGGCGACACCGATAACTGGATGTGGCCGCGTCATACAGGAGATTTTTCTGTATTCCGTATTTATGCCGACGAAAACAATGAACCAGCAGAATATTCGCCCGACAATGTTCCGTTTAAACCAAAGAAATTCTTCCCGGTGTCGATGAAAGGTGTAGAACCCGGCGACTTTACAATGGTTTTTGGAAATCCGGGATCTACTATGCAATACTGGCCGCACCAGGCAGTTGACCTTACAATGAACCAGCGTGACCCGGATCGTATAATGCTGCGCGATATTAAACTGGATATTATTGGAAATGATATGGAGTCTGATCCAAAGATACGTATTCAGTATTCAGCAAAATACCAATCGATAAGTAATGCATGGAAAAAGTGGCAGGGCGAAATTAATGGATTAAAACGTTTGGATGCTATTAATAAAAAGCTTGCTTATGAAGAAGATTTTAAAAAGTGGGCACAGCAAAATAATACATGGGAAACGGAATATAAACCGGTTTTTGATGCTTTTGATAAGCAATATGCCGACTATGCTAATTACATAAAAGCTTACGATTATTACCGGGAAATAGTAATGAGCGGAGTAGAGGTGTTTAAACAGGCACGCACCATTAATTCAATCATTAATAATATTGAGAACAACCAGGGAGAAAGAGCTGAAAGTATGCGTTCAGCTATGCTGAAAGGGCTTTCCGGGTTTTACAAAGATTTTAACCAACCAACCGACGAAGCATTGTTTGTTGCACTGATGCCGGAGTTGGTTAATGGCCTCGATGCTTCGTTTTTACCTGCTGAAGTGGTGGAAACAATTCAGCAACTTAACGATGAAAAACTGATAAAAAAAGTGTACCGAAAATCGGTATTAACCGATCGCGAAAAGCTGGAAGATCTGCTTGATAACGGATCGGAAAAACAATTGTTGAAATTGCGCAAAGATCCGATTATTGCCATGTTCAACCAGCTGAACTTTATTTACGAAAAGGATATTATTCCGGAGGTTCGGAAGATCAACAAATCAATCGACAACAACATGAAGGTATACATGGCTGGATTAATGGAAATGAAAAAGGACCAGGCTTTCTATCCGGACGCCAACCTAACTTTGCGAGTAGCCTACGGAAAAGTTGAAGGATACGAACCAAAGGATGGCGTGAAGTATAAATATTACACAACACTCAGCGGCATAATGGAAAAAGACAACCCCGAAATATATGATTACGATGTGCCTGACCAGCTTAAAAAATTATACGCTGAAAAAGATTTTGGAAAGTACGAAGTAAATGGTGATGTTCCGGTTTGTTTTCTTGCATCGAACCATACTACAGGTGGCAACTCCGGTAGTCCGGTAGTAAATGGAAACGGCGAACTTATTGGAGTTAATTTCGACAGAACCTGGGAGAGTACTATGAGCGATATTATGTACGACCCGGACAGGTGTCGCAACATCTCAATTGATATCCGATATGCACTGTTTATAATCGATAAGTTTGCTGGTGCGGGATATTTATTGGATGAAATGGATATTGTGGAATAATTGAAGCCGGATAGGCTTTTTGCTTATGGTTTGTAGTACACAATTCAGTAAAAATGAAATTCTGGATTGTGTACTACTACTGAAATTTAATCTATTTTGAAGCCAATCTCATCTTTTTATACCTCTTGATTTTAAAAATATAGAATATTTTTACAGTTGATCGAAGTGTTAATCCACGGTATATTTTTATTAAAAGAGAAGTTTTAAAATTACCTGGATTTTTAAAGTGGCTTTCGTTTTACAATATCCGAAGTCAACGATTTTTTTCATTGTTAAGGGTATGAGGTATATAAAATCGATTAAGAAAAAATATTGGACTAAATTCCTCCTTCTACTTTGCATATTCATTATTTCAAATGTTTCGTTTGCCCAAACTGTCGACTTAATTTATGCAGATCCCATTCCGGATAAAGAATTCAAAAGTAAAAACAGTACATGTATTGTTCAGGATGATAACGGTTTTATGTGGATTGGGACCGACGACGGACTTTATTGCCTTAAAGGAAACAATTTAAAATGTTACTTGGCAGGAGGTGCGGATAGCACTAGTTTATTCGATAACCGGATTCAGAAACTTTTTATCGATCAATCAGGTTCGCTTTGGGTTATATCAATGAGGGGAGTATGTATTTATAATCCGTATTTGGATAATTTTAGCCGTGTTCTGAATGGATTTGAATTGGAAGAAGATGGATTTCATCAAATTTCGGCTATTAATCAAGATCAGAACAACAAGATTTATATATCGACCGAAAATTCGATTTACAGTATCGATCAACGGCAAAATACACGCGACCTCGTTTACAACAATCCTGAACTCTTGATAACAGACTTTCTTTTCGACGAAAACAATCGCATATGGATTTCCTCAAATAAAGGAGGATTGACTTGTTTCAATACTTCAGAACAAACATCAGAAAGATATGTAACAAACAAAGCGGATAGCAAGAGTTTAGCCAGCAATGATGTTCTCGATATTTCTTTAATAGATAATTCTCAACTATGGATTGCAACTTACGGGGGAGGTATCAACGTTATGGACATTAAAACCCGGGAAATAAAACGATATGAAACGAAAAATTCCTATGCCAATTATGTTTTGTATATCTATTCGGATAATCAGAAAAATATCTGGATTTGCGATTTAGAAGGGTTACGAAGATACGATAAAGTATCTGATACTTTTGTGAGGATAGAAAGCTCCAATTCTTCGGGAGAGCTAATTGAAGAGTTTCCCTCTCAGATACTTCAAGACAAACAGGGAAATTACTGGACGGTGAATTCTCTCAGCGGCGTAGGATTAAGATATCCTGCAAAGGGAATAACAATATATGATGAAAATAAGTCAAAGTTTTGGCATACAATCAATAATAATATTTCGGCGATCGCTTTTGACGATAATAATGTATGCTGGATTGGAAATGGAAATGATGGTGTCGATGTTTTTGATTTTGGTAATAAGCGTCACCGAATTTATCATTCCGACCTGAATGATGCCAAAAGTCTGGGGCTGGGAGCAGTTTTAAGTTTATACAACGACAGCCAAAACAGGATGTGGGTTGGTACCAATCTCGGGGGATTGCAGTGTTACGACCCGGCAAATGATAATTTTATAACCTATATAAATGATCCACAGGATTCGTTCTCCATTTCGAATAACGACATAAGGGGAATGGCGGAAGATGCCGATGGTAAATTTTGGGTTATAACACACGGCAAGGGGATTGATTATTTTGATTATCAGGAACAAAAGTTTTACAATTATAACACTTCAAAAAACGGTTTGTCGAGTAACTGGCCATTCCAGATTCTGCTTGATTCTTCTGAAAACCTGTGGGTAGCAACTCCCAGTGGAGTTAGCGTATTGAAAAAAGGCGATAAGATATTTACTTGCTATTATAATGTGCCGGAATACTCCACTTCAATTCCTAATGATTACGTAAATTGTTTATTTGAAGACTCAAAAAAGCGTATATGGATTGGAACATTTTCGGGACTATGCAGATACAACCCTGAGAGCAATGATTTTTATAGGGTTGATCCGGGTTTTCCGGTGCAGAACATCTGTTCTATAGAAGAAGACAAAAACGGAAATTTATGGGTGTGTTCAGTTACCGGAATTACCGGTTTTAATCCTGATAATGAGCAGTTAATACTCAGTCTTGACGGGGGCGACGGACTTCCTGTCGGCATATTTAAACCCAGGAGTAGTGCTAAAAATACCGATAATGTTCTGTTTTTTGGAGGAGATAAAGGAATTGCCGCTTTTGATCCGGAAAAACTGATAATAAATACCGAGGTATCTGATGTATTTATAACTGAGATTTTTCTTCAGAATGAAATAGTTGAGAAGTTTGGAGAGAATGAAATTCTGAAAAAAAGTCCGTTGTTTACGGATGAAATAAACTTAAAACACAACCAAAATTCCATCGGCTTTGAATATTCCTCGACTAACTATGTGGATAACGCAAAAAATAGATTTAAATACAAACTCGAAGGCCTTGAAGAGAAGTGGATTGAAACAACAGATCCGAATGTTACTTATAATTACTTGCCAGCTGGCGAATACGTGTTTAGGGTTATTGCTGCGAATAACGACGGTGTGTGGAATAATGAAGGAGCATCGATAAAAGTTGTTATTAGCCCGCCATGGTGGTTCTCGTGGTGGTTTATTTTAAGCTTTATTGTATTTCTTATTTTGCTCGTAATTGTGGTTTTCAGATACCGTGTAGCAATTCTTAAAGCTGAAAAACAAAAATTAGAAGATATTGTCGCAAACAGAACAAAGGTTTTGAACGATAAAAATCGTATTCTGGAATTACAGAAGAAGGAGCTCTACGAAAAAAATTCGTTGCTTACGCAGCAAAAGCAGCAAATTGAATCACAAGCAACGAAAATAGCAGAGGTGGCTGAAAACCTCTCTAAATTAAATACTGAGCTTACAACAGCTAATACTACAAAAGATAAGCTTTTTTCCATAATTGCGCATGATCTCTTAAATCCGTTTAATGCAATTTTGGGTTTCTCAGACGTATTAAATGATGGTTATCAACACCTGGATGATGATAAGCGGGTTGAGATCATAAAACATATACACGAGTCATCGCATAATGCTTTTGATTTGCTTAATAGTTTGTTGCACTGGGCCAGAAGCCAGGATAAAAAAATTGAATTTAAATCGGAATATTTAAACATTGCCGACATTTTTGCAAGCGCTCTAACTGAAGTTTCGTCAACTGCTCTAAAAAAGCAGATAACTATTGAAAATAAACTCGAGAATAAAGAGTTGTCCGTATTTTTCGATAAGAACATGATCATGCTTATTTTAAGAAACCTGTTGATGAATGCCTTAAAATTTAGCAATAAAGAAAGTAGTGTTTATATTGATGCCGTTCAAACCGACTCGGATACAGTACTGTTTTCAGTAAAAGATTTTGGTATTGGAATGCAGTCTGATTATGCAGCCGCCATTTTTAAAGATGATTTGAAAATAAGTGCAGCAGAAGGCACAAATGGCGAGAAAGGTGTTGGCCTCGGACTGTCGTTATGCAAAGAATTTGTAACCAGCCAAAACGGCAAGATATGGGTAGAAAGTGCACCCGGTAAAGGCAGTACATTCTTTTTTACTATTAAGGGACAACAGTAAAATATTGGCAGTACACTTCACCTTTAATTATTTTTCAAAAACGTAAATAACAAAAAGTTGTTGTTCATAAGGGGGCAGTTTACAAGATGCCCTGACAAATTGAATTTACGATGAATATTTTTGTGATTAGTAGAATACCAGATTAGGTTGGAATGCAATTAGTCTTTTGTACGGTATTTCTTAAGTCCTGTTTAATTATAATCACCCAATGAAATTTGGTCATTGGGTGATTTATCAGTTTTATCTATTGATTAGTTTCAAGGTTGAAATTCCCTCTGAAGTTTGCAATTTGCAAAAATAAATTCCACTGGTAGGCAACGAATTTGAAAGGGGAACTTTATGTGTTCCGGCATTGAGCTTTCTATTTAAAATTGTAAAGATTTTTCTTCCATTTAAATCAAAAATGGAAAGGTCTACTTTCTCGTTATTGTTTAAATGGAAAGTCGCAACTGATTGTTGATTCAAAGGGTTGGGATAGCAGGTAAACCTCAAAGGAATTTGAGTTTCAGAAATATTTGTTACCATTTCCGAATAATCAATTGACTTTTCTGTAATCCTTAATTCATCAATCCAACCGTCGAATTGAATGTTACTGCCTCCATCAACACCTCCAATAAATAAATCGTTTTCCGAATGATTAAGTATGCCATCGTTCCCGGATGGGAAATCTCTTGAATCCTCGAAAATAAGTTTGCGGTGTTCATTATGAACGTAAAAACTTACCTTTCTTTTATTGGCATTTCCAGTTATTGCAACATGATACCATTTCCCTTTCTCCAGCTTCTGGTTTTGAAAAAATCCAGCTTCCGACTGGTCGTTAAACCTGGCATAACCCCCAAATCCGTTTCCATTTCCATCGAGCCAGATCCCAAAAGATTCTCCCTTTTCAAGAATAAGTGGATATTCTGTTTTTTCTGTGCCTATTTCATTATATTTTACCCAGGTTTCAATAGTCCAATTGTTGCCCAGATCTAGTTCTTCAGTATGCCCTATTCGTAGACAATGCCATTCTGCATCATTGGTATTATTTACTCTAAAAGCTTTACCCAGGTGTAAATCGTAATTTTCATCATAAATTTTATATTCTACACTTCTTTCTTCAGGAATAACAGTGTTATTGGCTTCATTGGAAACAGCCTCTTCAAAATGCATTAATAGCATAGTGTTTTCATCGTTTTTATAAACTCCTCCTACTAATCCTTCTTCCATGATACGGAATGATTCTGATTTGAAAAATACTGAATCATTTGCCAAGTTTGTTGCCTTAAGTTGTACTGAATTGTGTGTAAGATTGGGCATGGTAAAACTTTGCAGATTTTCAGCAGATGTTATAGAGTCACATAAGGTTTTCCAGCTTTCTCCGGTTGAATATTCCAGCTTAAATGCTTTTATACCTTCCGAATTCCAATAAACTGGTTGCTTTGTACCTGACTGAAAATAGGTGTTGTTTTGTGGATAATTAAAAGTAATTTCTTGTTTGTCGAAAACATTAAAGGTATTACAACGACGATAAATGTTACCATCCAAAGTGTCGCTTACTCTTACTTTGTATTCTTCCGAAACGGTTTCAGGAATTGTCCACAAGTATTTGCCGATTGAAGCATCAACGTTTTCGGCTATGGTTTGCCAATTTTTGCCAGCATCGGTTGAATATTCCAAAAGAACTGTGTTTATATTTGAAGAAGTCCATTTTATTTCTTTCTGGGTTTGTTTTTGTATGTATTCGCTTCCTTTGGGGTAATCGAGCGTGAGTGTTTTTCCATTCCAGTCGGGTTCGGCACCAATTATGATGGATTGAAATTTACCATAAGGAAAAGAATCGATGTCTACCCAAAAGTCAACTTCGCCAAATGATTCATCCGAATGGAACTTATCTTCTGAGTTATATCCATCAACTATATAATAATGGCCTGCGGCACCACCTTCATCGAATACTTCTTCTAAACCGGCTGCCATAATCGGTCTTCCATGACTTAGCTCATTTTTAAATATTTTAATCCATTCTTCTTTTGTAAACTGATGTCTGAAATAGAGTTTCATCCCTTTTTTGTAATGAAAATATTCTTCCAGAAATTGCGGCATTGAGCTCATCGCGTCGTAGTATATCCGTGTTACAGCACTTACTTGTTTTGCAAATAATGCTGACGGGCCATATTCTTCTTCTGTAGGATTGGGGCCAAATTTGTCTGGCATTAGATCAAACAGATATTCGGTATTATCAAGATCTGCCTGCCAGTGCACAGGGCCAAACCAATAATCGATATTACCTGAAGGAAACCTTGGATGCTCCCAGTAGTGTAACAAACGAATCATAATGGTCATTCCGCAGCTGTTGCCTTTATATTTTTCTCCTGTTACAGTATCTATTGGAAAATAATTGATAATTGGGGGATAATAAGTCGTCCATCTGTCGCGTAGCATCTGAGGGACTGAATCTTTAAATTCATCTGTGTTTATTTCTGCTATTATATCATCCCTGTAAGCTAGTTTCTTATTGCATATCCTTAACTCATCAATCCATCCATCGAAATAGGAATTATCATTATTGCCGAAACCAATAAAGAGTTTTTCATTGCTATTAAAGGGAGGAGTAGGCCCGAAGCCGGTACTTGCAAAAATTTCATTATAATTTTCATCCCTGATAAGTAAATCCATATACATCCAGTATTTCGGGGCTTTTTGCGGTTTAAGTGTCAGAGACATATGGTACCATTCATTCTTATTGATTACTTTCGGAAGGGTACCTGTGTCAAAACCTCTATTGTATTCATCGTTTTCACAATTTAAAGTTGCCCATAACGTATTTTCCAATGCCCCTAATCCAGCGCTGTAGTCTGCAGACCATGCCTCGCCTTTTCTAAATAAAATGGGAGTATATGTGTGGTCTTCTCCCCATGAATTTATCTTAAACCAACATTCAATAGAAAATTCTTCCGTAATATTTAATTCATCATAAAAAGGAACTTCAATCCAGCTTTGTTTATCAGCAGTTGAATTGTCGAGTCGCAGGGCTTGCCCATGTATGCCAGCTTCGTACGAAACTCCTGAACCGTGAGTCAATCCATTGTTTCCAATACCTGAAGAGTTGGTTGCATCACCATCAAAGTGCATTAGCAGAACTGTGTTTTCATCGGTGGTGTAGGGACCACCAGTTTCCTGGGCTATTACAAATTTTGAAACAAAAAGGCAAAATAGAATTAAGGTTAAGGTTTTCATCACAGATTTAGTTTTTTTGTTAACACAAAGGAGCGTAGTTGTAGGCGATTAAAAACAAAGAAGTTTTAAATGGTCGTGAACAAGGCTCTCATTTGGATAACGGTAAGTTGTTGATTTTTATCTTTTTGTATAATACCCATAAATTTAATGAATAATTATTTAAAAAAGAAGAGGGGGAGTTATGTTATAGAGAGTAGTAGTTTACTTTCCAAACACATAAATAACAGATAGTTGCTGTTGCTGATCAAGCGTGTTCCAATCAACGAAATGCATCGATAAATTGAATTTGCCTTGTATCTTTTCGTGGTTAATAAAATACCAAATCAGATCGGTACGCCAATAATCATCGGCCCGGTAATACGGATCACCATACATAAATTTATGTCCGCCGCCCATATTCAGCACCGATTTTATTCCAATGTTTTTATAGCGGCCTTGTAACTCGGTAAATAATGTTGTCGATACATCGTATCCGTCAGTTACACCACGTTCACGATAAGTTGAATTGAGAATACCAGCTTTAAAATAACCATCAACTTTTGAATTTTCTTTCGTGCGAATTCCTGCCTGAAGGGCAAATCCCATAAAATCTTCAATGTGCAATGGCGGGTTGTTATAAAGTGTATGCGCATTATGAAACATTAGCAGGTAGTTTTGGAGGAACAAGTTCTTATGGAATATCTCGCCCGAAAAACCGGCCATAAACTGCTCGCGTTGTGTTTCGGTTTGGCGGCCTACCCAGTCAACAAAACCATTCTGATGCCCCCAGTCCCAACGTATTTCGCCAAAAAGTCCTTCAATATTTGGTCGGTAATAAAGGAGGGTGTCGGTTAGCATTGCCAACGGAAAATCAATTTTATCTTTCCGGGGAAAGGCACCAAAAGCAAATTCTTTGTCTTCGTCCTGAAACTGATAATACAGTGTGAGTTTTGGTTTTTGCGCATCAATATCGCTGCCAAATTCAAGTAAGTGACTTAATCCGCCGCGTAATTGATGGTTATCAATATCAACTCCAACCTCAAAAGCACCACGGCTGCCCATTATTGTTTGCGGATAGGCAAATGGTTGCGTAAACTCACGGTTATCGCCAATACCTTCAAATAATACCTGGTACTTAAACTCCTGCGCACCTGATAACAATGTGCTGAATAGAATTAGTATAAATAGTGCTTTCTTCATTGGAATGTAGAATTACATTGCGAATGTAGTAAAACCTTTAGCAATTGATAAATTGAAAAACGATAAATTGAAAAACTGTTCAAAGTAAAAATGCGACTGAAAACTGCTACTGCCAACTGATTTCAGTCGCACAAAATATAATTATCCTTTCTTGGATTAATGACCATAACCGGCAATTTGCCAGCCCGGCTAACAATCTTTCTTTCAGGCAAACCAATTAAAAGATCAAGAGGAGTGATACTTGAACTCCCCAATATTACAAGCAGGTTGCAATCGGAAGCCAGAGCAAGGTCGAGTGCCTCAAACACATTGCGAAGACTCGATTTATTCCCCTTGTAAAGTTTATGTTTGATTTTGAATTTGCGGTACAGTTTGCGTGTGAGTTCTGCATTCTTACTCACTTTATGTTGGGCTTCTTTTGTTTTATCGTTGGCGGCTATAGTAACAATTTCTGCATTGTTAAACCGACCAAAATACGAGCACCAAAGCGAGCTGTCGCTTACTTCTTTTCGCATATCAATGGGTTGAACAAGATGGTCGTAATTCTTTATATTCGACTCTGGATGCACAAAAATAAAGGGGACAGATGTTTCTGCAAGTGCTTTCGAATAGCTCTTAAAATTCGTAATGTTCAGAACAAAAATGATTGCTTCGTAGTCAACAGCAAGTTGATCGGGTAAACGCGATTCATTTTCACTAAACAATAGTGTTGAAATCTTTTGTTGTGGTAACTCATTTCGTACAACGGCGGCATATTCTCGCAGCTTTTCCTTGAATTCTCCGTGTTTTTTTTTGTGCTTTGGATGGTAATTGTAAAGCAAACAAAGTTCCTTTTTAAAAATAGCTGCCAGTTTCAGTCCATGAAGAATCAGGTTCTGATCCGTATCTCTGAGCTCGGTATAAACAACTATTTTCTGTTCTTTGTTGTCGGTCATTTGTGGTTTTTCATGTAAAAATAAGTATTTAAACCATCCTTTTTTTTTATGTTGAAAAAAATCAGGAATGGTTAACATGGATTTACCTACTTTTATGCTGCTAAAGCGCAAACTATGATTAACGAGAAACTGCTAAAACCCAACAGTATTGTTGTTGTTGGAGCTTCAAATAATATTACAAAACCCGGAGGGAAGATCATAAAGAACCTTTTGGATCATCATTTTTCCGGCGATCTTTTTGCCATCAATCCCAACGAATCAAAAATTCAGGGAGTGCCCTCTTTCCCCGATGTGGCCGAATTACCCGAGATTGATTTGGCTATTTTGGCCATTCCAGCAAAATATTGTTTGCAAACAATTACCGATTTGGCAGAGCAAAACAACACCAAGGCTTTTATAATTATTTCGGCAGGATTTGGAGAAACCAACGATGCCGGTAAAGAACTGGAGCAACAAATTGTTAAGGTTGTTGAAGATCACGATGCTTGTTTAATTGGCCCGAACTGTATTGGAGTGATGACGCCCTGGCATGCCAGCGTGTTTACAACGCCAATTCCTGAATTGACATCCGAAGGTTGCGACTTTATCTCAGGCTCGGGAGCAACAGCAGTTTTTATTATGGAATCGGGAATTCCGAAAGGTTTGCGTTTTGCCAGTGTTTTTTCGGTTGGAAACAGTGCACAGCTTGGTGTTGAAGATGTACTGGCCTATCTCGATGAGCATTATGTGGAAGGTGAAAGTCCGCGCGTAAAACTATTATATATCGAAAATATCAACGATCCGGATAAGTTGCTGCACCATGCCAGTTCATTAATCCGAAAAGGATGCCGGATTGCCGCTATTAAGGCCGGAAGTTCATCGGCCGGAAGTCGCGCTGCATCGTCACATACAGGGGCACTAACCAGTTCTGATGCAGCCGTGGAAGCCTTGTTCCGAAAAGCTGGAATTGTACGTTGCTACGGACGCGAGGAATTAACAACTGTTGCCAGTGTTTTTATGTGTAAAGAATTACAGGGTGAGAAACTGGCCATTATCACACACGCCGGTGGACCGGGAGTTATGCTTACCGATGCACTGGAAGACGGCGGACTGAAAATTCCGGAAATTGCCGATTCGGAAGCCAAAACAGTTTTGTTGCAAAAGTTATTTCCCGGTTCGTCGGTTGAAAATCCCATTGATTTCCTGGCAACCGGAACGGCCGAACAATTGGGACATATAATTGATGCGTGCGAGAAAGACTTTGATGTAGATGGGTTGGCCGTTATTTATGGTAGCCCGGGATTGTTTCCTATTGGCGATGTTTACGATGTTCTTTCTGAAAAAATGAAAGTTTGTAAAAAGCCCATTTACCCGATTTTACCATCGATTATTAATGTGAAAGACGATGTAGCTCATTTTCTTTCGCACGGAAATGTAAACTTTCCGGATGAGGTATTACTCGGACGCGCGCTAACTAAGGTAATGAATACACCGAGGCCGGTAGCTGCAACAGAGATTGAGCATGGTATTGACCCGGAAGCAGTGAAAACAATACTTGCCAAAACAAAAGATGGTTATCAACCGCCGGAAGTGATTCACGAATTGTTTGATGTGGCCGGAATACCAAGGGTAAAAGAAATAGTAGCAAAATCCGAGTCGGAAGCGGTGTTGGCAGCTATGAATATTGGTTTTCCGGTGGTAATGAAAGTGGTTGGACCGGTACACAAAACTGAAGTTGGTGGAGTAATTCTAAACGTTAGAAACGTAACGCAGGTGCGCAAAGAGTTTCATCACCTGTTTGAAATTGAAGGAACCGAAGGAGTGTTGATTGCACAGATGGCATCGGGTAACGAGCTGTTTCTGGGAGCTACCTACGAAGAGACATTTGGCCATGTTGTGCTGTGCGGAATGGGTGGTATTTACGTAGAGGTAATGAAAGATGTTGCATCAGGACTGGCGCCGTTAACACACGACGAAGCCCGGTCGATGGTTACCAGTTTAAAGTCATATAAAATTCTGAAAGGTTTCCGGAAGCAGGAAGGTGTAAATATTGAGAAGTATGTAGATATTATCGTGCGCCTGTCGTGGTTGCTGCGCTACGCAACCGAAATTAAAGAAATTGACATCAACCCGCTTTTGGGTAACGAACAGGAAATACTTGCCGTTGATGCCCGCATTCGTATCGAACGTTAATTAAATTTATAAATAACGGCTGTTTCTGAAGTAATATGCATCGTCGTTCTGAACTTGTTTCAGAATCTACTACATCAAAGACCCTGAAAAAAGTTCAGGGTGACGACTACTAGTAAAGCAATTACTTCATAAACAGCCGCTAAAGAGTTAAATCCCCTACATTCCTGTAGGAGGAACGGCTGCCGGAACTACATTTTTCACCGGCTTTATACTTTTCAGATAGGCAAAAATAGCTGCAATATCTTCATCTTCTATATTCTTAAAATTCTCAACAGGCATTGGCGGTAATAAAGCCCGGGTTCCGTCCAATCCTTTATATTTACCTTCCTTCATCGCCTTTTTAAACTGGTCCAGTGTCCATGTTCCAATACCTGTGGCATCGGGTGTTAGGTTGGCCGCAAACGACATTCCCCATGGTCCTGAGCTGCCTGTTAAATCGGGATAAAAAGTAGCAAAGCCTTGTTGTGTCATTTCTGTACTTAAATCCATTATCGGCCGATCTTCGGGATAGCCCGACAGCAATAACTCCGGTATCAATTCAGGGCCATTTGCACCCATTCGCTTTGGTGTGTGGCAATCGTTGCAACCCATAATTGTTACCAGGTACTCGCCACGCACAACCAGTTCCTCTGCTGATAATTCAGCCGGTTGAGCTGCCTCGGCCGTCGGTTTCGAATTGTTAGTGCACGAAAAATTCAGCAGGGTTAAAAACAGGGCTCCAAAAAACAGCCAGACAAAATTGTTCTTTCTCATTTTAAATAATTTAAGTTAAACAATTACGAGAATAGCTTTCTACTCCCGATATGGCCAGTTGATGTTTTTTAAAGTGCGTATTGTGTATGTAGGTGGAATATGACTTTCAATTTACACCTTATTAAGATTAATTCAAAATAAAAAGCCGGAATGATTTTTCGCAATCAGAACTATTCAGCGTAGTTATTGTCCAGATATTTTTAATTTGGCAAAATCAAAAACACAAGAGTATGCACAAACATGTAGCGTTAAACGGCGACGACCTGGCGATGGATTCAGCTTTTATAAAAAAGCTTTTAAAAGGGGAGAGTGTGGAGTATTTTACTGAACTGCAGGGGAAAAGGGGAGTGTTGTTTTCGAATATTACGCTGGCGCTGTTTATCGAGGATGAATTCAGACACGATAATTTTGAACTGACGAAAAGCTATGGACGAAGCATACGCACCTTGTCAAGCGGAGAGCAAAAAAAGGTGCTACTGGAATTTCTGATGGCGAAAAAGCCCGATTTTATTATTATGGATAATCCTTTTGATGCGCTGGATGTAGTTTCGGTAAAACAGCTTAAAGCACGTTTAGTTTCGATTGCTGATGAAATGACCGTTATACAGGTATTTAAACGCAAGTCCGACCTCTTGCCGTTTATTCAGCATGCCATGCGAATTGACAATGGAAAAGTAGTTTATGCAGATGGAATAGAACAATACCTTGAAAAGTTTGAACCGGATGCCCGCGCAAATTTCAAGCTTGATATTCCCGGCCCTATACAAGAACAACACGAGCGTTATGAAGAATTGATAAAACTTAACGATGTAACGGTACATTATCACGACCGGCCCATTTTGAACGCGATAAGCTGGACTATTAAAGCCGGTGAGTTCTGGCAATTGAAAGGCCCCAACGGATCGGGTAAAACCACCATTTTAACCATGATAAACGGCGATAACCCAAAAGCTTTTGGGCAGAACATTGAATTGTTTGGCCGGCGAAAGGGGACAGGCGAAAGTGTTTGGGAAATCAAAAAAAAGATAGGGTATTTTACACCCTCGATGATGGAGCTGTTTACACGTCGAAATACGGCTGAACAGATGATTGTTTCCGGCTTTCATGATTCTATAGGACTTTATCGTAAAGCCAGCGATATACAAAAACATGTGGCTGGCGAGTGGTTAAAAGTTTTGGGCTTGGAAGCGAAAAGCAGGAATGCTTTTGTCGATCTTTCGCAGGTGCATCGCCGCATGGTTTTAATTGCCCGTGCCATGGTGAAACATCCGCCATTGTTAATTCTCGACGAGCCTTCAACCGGACTTGATGATAAAAGTGCGGTGCTATTGTCGGCGCTTATCAATAAAATTGCCGTCGAAAGTCAAACAGCTATTCTCTATGTTTCGCACCGAAAAGAACCCGATTTAAAGCCCCAGTTTGTATTTGAATTAATACCCGGAGAAAATGGTTCGGTGGGAGAAATTTTGCGTTAAAGCTTTTTTGTTAGTTGGTAGCGGAAATCAAGTTGAATTTATATCACTTTCCGTTTAGCATTAGTTTGGCTATAGGATGAAGAATTTCTTGTCTGAAATCTTCATCGTAATCGCAATTGGCCAAAAGTACAAGACCCATTTTTTCTTCCGGTATCATTAGTAAATAACTTCTAAAGCCTTTGTCTCCTCCATAGTGCCCAATAGTTACTTTTGAATCGATTTTGCTTAACTGAAAACCGAGGCCAATATAAGGGTACGAACTAAAACCTGGTTCAGTCATTTTAGCGTAAACATTTTCGGAACTACTGTTGTCAAGCAATTGAAGAAATGAAATCATCCATTTACTTAAATCTGTTGCTGATGAATTAAGCGTACTGCCGGGTGCCTGTTCGCGGGTATAAGGGTAAGTTCGCCGTTCGTAAATTTTTCTGGTTATTCTGTTTTTGGAGTGTGGTGCTACTTTTAATGAATCGGAGATTTTAAAATACCTGAAATCACTGTTATTCATGCCGCTGGTAGCTAAAATATGTTCCTTCAGGTAAAGGTCGAAAGAAGTGTTGGTTAATCGTTCAATAACATAGCCTAAAATGTTATACCCGAGATTACTGTAGTGATAGTTAGAAAATGGTTCATATTTAAGTTTAAGGTTGAGGTCTAAAATGTAATTCTCAAGACTTTCCTCAGATTGATTATTATATTCCCAATGATAGTTATGAACATCAGGCAGCCCGGATGTATGGTTTAAAAGACTTCTAATCGTAATGTTTTCAACCCTTTTGTCTTTATTCTTTAAATCCGGGACAAAATTTGACAGTTTCTCATCTAGCGTTAATTTGCCTTTGCTAACAAGCATCATAATAGCTTGAGCCGTAAATAATTTGCTAACTGAAGCTGTATGAAAAATTGTATTTTCTGTAACCGGCTCTAACTTGTTGATACTTTTTACACCATAGCCCTTGTTGTAAAGTATTGTATCGCTTACTACCAAACCAATGGCGAGTCCGGGAATATTATATGTGTTCATTTTGCTAATTACCAGGGAATCTACTTTTTGAGTAAAGCCATTTCCTGATTCAGTACTTGTAATATTTTGATTAAAACGCTGACATGAACAATTAATCAAACTCAGAAAAAGCAGAGCAATAAATATGGATAGGATTCTTTTCATATAGTTGTTGTTAACGGTCACTTGTAAGTTGTCGTTGCGGATTTCGGAGCTCGTTCCTGTCCGGCAGGACGGAACGATGTTGCGAGAATCCAGCGTACGACACACCACGAACCCCGCAATGTAATTTGCAAATTGTTATGGCATCGGTTTTTATTTTTCCCATACTATTGCAATAGTTGATTTATTTCGGCAATTATTTTAGTGTCCATATCCTCACTATAATTATACCATTTATATACTTTCCCTTCTTTATCAGTTAATAGCATGTCTGGATATGAATGTAAACCAAAGGCTGCAACAACTTCTTTTCCTCCAGCACAAACTGGAAATGTTAATTCTTCCTTTTTGACGTATTTTTTTAATATTGATGGAGGGTCATACGGATAAAATGCCATTATTTCAAAGTGAGCATTCTCCTTAAACTCACTGTTTATTTTCTTTAAATGTGGAATTGATTTTATGCAAGGACAGCAATTAATCATTCCAAAATACATGAGTTTGACCTTTTGATTCGAGGGAGTTATATTAATGGTTGAATTTAATACTGTCTGCTGATTTAATTCAGGTACAGATTTGCCATTCTTCAAATGTGTAGGTATTATTCGATTATTATCAGAGACAAGTTGAATGCTATTTTCGTTAACACTAAACTGATTTATGAAATAAGAATCTACAATCTCTCCACTCTCATTTTTGAAAAATTGAAAATTATTGAACTCATTAGTTTCAATTATTTGTGGTTTATTTCGATTGATGTGTGCAATTTTAACCACTCGTGAAGGTAATTTAGTTTCATTGTCAATCCACACCTCAAACTCATAAATTGGGTCTGTCATAAAAGCAAGGCGATGAAATTGCTTATCTTCAAATACTGAGTCCGATTTAAAGATTATTTCTTCTGATGTTTTTGTGGTTAAATTTTTAAAGACAAATGGTAATTGTCCCTCGATACTATTTTGAAGTGCTATTTTTCCTGAGGATTTTGTTATATCCTGAATTCGATAACTGGGGTCAGGAATTTGATTGTCTTCGATTTTTTCAACGGAATAGAAATATTGTCCATTATAAACCAAACTTTTTAAGCGATCGAAATTGTACGTTTTTTCTCGTTTGTCATACCTAAAATTCATTTGATAAAGCGAATCATATTCATTTATCATGTATGTGAATTTTGATAAGAATTTAATTGTCATAATTGTATCGGCAGGAGTGCTAACCTGAATTATGGATGTACTTTCGTAAGTTGCACCCTCAGTTTTTTTGATAGCAGAAATTACTTGTTGGACGAGTTCCTGTTTTTGTGCTTTACAAAAAACACTTGTAAAAAGAAGTATTGTAACTATTGGAAATAATCGTTTCATGTTTTTGGTTTTTTTAACTGTGCCATAACGGTCACTTGTATGTGGTCGGGCGGGATTTCGAAGAGAAATCCTGTCAGACCCGCAGGAAAGTGGGCGCAAGGTCTGACTTGTCAGACCGCAAAACCCCCCGCCTGCCATATACAATTCCTAAGTTTACATTTTCTTATCTTTTATTTATAAACAGAAAGAACGAAAGAGTGGAGTAAGGTTGAGATACAATTTAGGCCTTTAGAGCCTGTCAACATAGATTATCCCCGCTCTTTTACTACAGAAATACGATCAGTTCTCTGGGCTGTTAAGCCTGCTTTTAGGTTGCTATATTACCGTAGTTTCGTTCCTTCATAATCAAAATATTATGTATAAAATTAATCATTTTGTTGGAGTTGACGTATCGAAAGACAAATTTGATGTTTGGGACAATAATGCTGGACATCGTTCCTTTGCTAATGATTCCAAAGGTTTTCGTCAATTTGTCAAGCAGTTGCCAGTCAATAGTTTTTGTATTATGGAAGCTACTGCCAGTTACTATCAGCAACTGGCCATGTACTTGTATGAACATCATTTTGAGTTGGCGGTAGTTAATCCTATTTCCATAAAACGTTTCATCCAGATGAAGCTGCAGCAAAACAAGACGGACAAAAGTGATGCGCGTATGATTGCTTTATACGGACAGGAACAGCCCGGTTTGTCACCCTGGATACCCGCTCCGGATTATATAACCAAATGCAAGCAGCTTCAGCGAGTGATTGTTATCTGTTTGAAACAGAATACCTCTTTGAAAAATCATATCCAGAGTTTGGAAAGCCGGGGTGTTAAAAGCGGAGTACTGATTCGTTCGCTAAAGCGGCAACTCAAACAAGTACGCCAGGAAATCGAGTTGTTGGAGGCAGAAATGCAATCGCTGATACACCAGTATGATGGAGATCTGTTTGTTAATCTATCCAGCATTCCCTGGATCGGAAAAAAGACAGCTGCCTTTCTTATCGTTTTAACCAACGGTTTCCGCGATTTTGATAATTATCGCCAGGTATCTTCTTTTTGCGGTTTATCTCCCACAGAGCATTCATCGGGGACCAGCGTAAAAGGGCGTTCACGTATCAGCAAACGGGGCAACCCTTATATCCGAAACCAATTGTTTATGTGCAGTTTTACGGCCAGTCAATGTAATTCGCAGTGCCGGTCGCTTTATCAACGACTGGTAAATAAAGGAAAATCGAAAAAGCTGGCCCTGATTGCTGTTTGTAACAAACTTATTAAACAGGCATTTTCTATCGCCCAATCGGGATTACCGTATGATCCGGAGTATCGAAGTAGTATTGTCGTTCAATAATTTTTTCTTTTGAAATGGCCTCCCAAAAGAAAAGGTTATTTCTAAAGAAAAATTATGGGTTTTTACTTGCTTTTAAGCTCAGTTCTTTGTTGGGTGCTGTACTTTTATTTTTAAACATCATCAAATTCATCGATTATATTTTTAGCAGTTACTGGATTTCCAAAGCCAATAATACTTTCAATGATGTTTGCCAAACTCAACTTATTTTTTGTCTTAAAAGCCAATAAATAAAGTAATGCTTCAGAAGTTAAGAGAATAAAACGCTTAATGTCAGTGTCCCAGGTTATTTCGTTGATAAAATTGTCAAAATTTGATTTGAACTCATTACTTACAATAATGAACCCGATTTTTTTATATCCGCTCTTAATTAATTTTGGACAGTAATAATTAATATATTCTCGAATCGCGCGGTCATCGGTTCCCAGCGAATATCCACTGTTATAAGCTTTTGCATCAACTATAAACGCCGTGTTTTCTTCTCTGAACCTTAAAATTGCATCTGGATTTCGCCCTGTTCCTTGACCTAAAGTTTCAACTTCAAAGTCAAGTTGTTCAAATACTTCTGCTACAATTTTCTCAAATTCATAACCTTTTTTTGTAGCTGATTTTTCTGTTGAACTACCTAATTCGACAAGTTTTGAAACTCTGGGAATAATATAGTCTGTTAAGTCAAAACTTGCATTTACAATTAGATTTGTTTTTTCTTCTTTTTCTTCGGGTTTCTCAATTATTATTGTTTTAGTTTTCTTCTCTGTTTTTTTGTTTGGATTTCCTCGAAAGTGCCAAAAGGCGTGTTCGACATCCCAGTTAGATACAGCTTTTTTTGAATACTCTTTTAAAATGTTTTTAATTTCCTCATTTAGTAAATAATATTGCTCATAATTTTCTCGCTGAAGAGGCTTTTCTTTCCATAAGCCAATATCATCTAATGCTTGAATTGATGCAGTATAATAAATCGCCCATTTTTCATTGTCAGCTACTTGCCAGAAATAAGAAAGAAAATAACAAACGGATTTAGGATTTGGAACAAGTCTTTTATCTTTTGCTTTATCATATAAATTTTGGCAATATTTTTCTAATAGCTCGATTTTTGCCAAAGCTTCCGAAATATTTTTAGGCTCTGAAATAGTTTGTATTAGTAAGTCTTGGAGTTTTTTAATTCCTGAATCGTCCAAATTTTTTGTTAACTGGTTAAAGAAAAACTGACCTTTGATTGCCGTAAAACCCCACAAATTATTTCGTTTATTAAAACTGTCGATACTGGTTTTAAATTCTCCAACCGATAATTCCTTCTTTTTGAATTGAAGAATAATATCAGAAAGACTTTCTATTGCTTCAAGTCTTAATTCATCAATATTTGGTAGTTCATTTCCTTTGGTGTCAAGAACTATCTGGTCTGATTTTATATACTCATCCCAAATCTCTTTTACTTTTTCAATTTTGTCTTTTGGTATCATCGGTCAGTTTGTTTTTTGTCTTTTTTAGTATTGCACCCAACGGTAAATTGTATGAGTAGTGGCAGGTTGCAGGCCTCTTTCCTGTCAAACCGCTTGGCAGTTTGAGCGGGATACAAACTTTGATATTTAGTATTTTACCTGCCATTACTTATACAAAGTGTTAGCGTTTCGTACTTTTTCTTTCGTCGTCTGTGCGATGGGGCAGGCAAGCTCTTTGGCTGGTTTTGGTTTTGCGTTGGCAAGTGCGACCAGACAATGTGCTTGAATGCGAAGGGCGGGCAATCTGAATAAATCATGTCTGAGTCCATATTGAATCATTTATGAGCCAATTGAGCCAATTATGAGCCAATCAGTTTATACGATGTTCCTGCTCCAACTTCTCCTGACCTTTCTAACAGCTTGAATTTTTCAATTAATTCTGTCAAGTCCCGTGTTGCTGTTGCTTTTGATACTTCGCATATTTCCTGGTAAATCTTATTCGTTATACTTTTATTTTCTTTAAGGTATTCTACAGCCTTTATTTGCCTTGCACTTAATCCAATTTCAATTAGATTTTTTTCGTTAAACTGATTCTTTAAAATTGTCACACTAATTCCGCCTGACGAATATTCAATTATTGGTTCTGGCAGTCCAGCTTTTTTACACTCATTAATAATCTTGATTGTTCCACGACCCCATGCTTCAATCAGTCCACCTTTAAAGAATGCACTCGCAAGAATTGGATTATGAGGACGAGATGAATGTTTCTTCTTTAAGTCCTCAAATGTCAAGTCTTCCGGCAGTGAACCTTCATTCCATACAATGAGTTTGTCGTCGTAAACACTAATTTGGATTGGTGCACCCATATAATCTCTGTGAACAATCGCATTCAAAATTACCTCACGAATAGCTTCGTAAGGATACTCCCAGCTTTCCACACGCTGTAATCCTTTGTACGAAATTGGAGAAACGAAGAATTTTCGGTCAAGAACTTCTAGGGTTTTATCAGCCAATTGAAACGCGTTTCCTTCAATTACTTCCTGAAAACGTAAGTCATCGTCTGTTTGTCCAAACCGCCCAATTTTTACGAAAGCATTTATGAAAAACTTGCATGGATTCTTCCCAAACTGGAAAAACCGGCCAAACTGACCACCTGATTCCGGGCTAAAGTGACCACCCTTTCCGGAGCAAACTGACCACCTCATTCCGATTGAAATTGACCACCCCTCTCCGGGGCAAAGTGACCACCTGAAACGTAGAGACTTTTTCATGTTTTTGAAGGCCTAATTTCGTGTACAAATAAATGCACGAGATATGGCAAATAAACTAATAAACATGAGTAAAGTAAGAAAAGTAATCCAACTGCACTTCCAGGGAAAAAGCAAGTTATTTATCAGCAACTACCTTTCGTTGTCGCGCAATACGGTAAAAAAATATATTGCGTTGTACCAAATGCTAAACCTGTCACCCGAGGCTATAAAGCAGAAAAGCGATGTTGAACTGGAAACACTGTTTATCAGCAATAAAGAACCCGAGTTGTCGCCCAAGCTGAAAGATTTGTATGCGTTCTTTCCGCACATGGAACGTGAGTTGAAAAAGGTTGGGGTAACCAAGCTTACAATGTGGCAACAGTACATTGCCAAACATCCCGACGGGTATAAAAGCTCGCAGTTTTGCGAGTATTACAAACGTTGGGGTAAAAAGGTTAACCCGGTAATGCACATGACACACAAGGCAGGCGACAAGATGTTTGTGGACTATGCCGGCAAGACATTGGAAATCGTTGACCCCGAAACAGGAGAAGTGCAAGAATTACAATTTTTTGTGGCCATACTCGGAGCCAGCCAATATACTTACGCCGAGGTATCGCCAAGTCAGAAAAAAGAAGATTTTATCGCATCAATAGAAAATGCGCTGCACTACTTCCGGGGAGTTCCTGCCGCCATAGTACCCGACAACCTGCGTTCGGCAGTAACCAAAAGCAGTCGTTACGAGCCCACCATAAACGAAACATTGCTGGATTTTGCTGAACATTATGAAACGACCATACTTCCGGCAAGAGCCTATAAACCCCGCGACAAATCATTGGCCGAAGGAGCTGTTAAAATACTTTATCAACGTATTTACCCCATTATAAAACAAGAAGAGTTTACCAGCATCAAAAGTATGAACTGCCGTGTTTGGGAACTGTTAAAGCAGCACAACAACAAGAAACTCACCGGGCGGCCATACTCGCGTTACCAGTCGTTTAAAGAAGATGAGCAGGAAAAACTATCATCCCTTCCCGTTACCCGTTTCGAGATAAAACAACAATCTTTTGCAACAGTAATGATGAACGGGCATGTGCTTTTGGGCAAAGACAAACATTACTACAGTGTCCCGTTTCAGTATATCCGTAAAAAAGTAAAGCTGTTGTTTACAAGCAGCAGTGTTGAGATCTATTACAAATACAACCGGATTGCATCTCACCGAAGAAACCTGAAGCCTTATCACTACACAACTGAAAAACAGCACCTGGCAAGCACCCACCAGTTTGTTACCGACTGGACACCACAACGTTTTATCGACTGGGCAACTTCCATCGACCCAAGTGTTGAAGAACTGATTTGCAGGATACTGGAACAAAAACAACATCCCGAACAGGCTTACAAAAGCTGTATGGGCGTACTTTCCTTTGTAAAGAAAGTAGGAAAACAGCGGCTTATCAATGCCTGTAAGCGTGCCCTCGAATACGATATATCAAATTACCGGATAATCCAGCGAATACTCGAAAACGGTCTGGATTCAATTGAAGAAGAGCAAAATGAGCAAATACTTCCCGAGCATCAAAACATCAGGGGAAAACATTACTACAACTAAAAACAGGTTTATATGAATGAAACTACTTTAACGAAAATGAAGCAGATAAAGCTCTATGGAATGCATGGAGCTTTTCGTACTGCTATTGAAACAGGCAAAACAAACGATTACACTTTAGATCAGTTTGTATCGATGCTGGTTGATGCCGAATGGGACGACCGACAGAACCGCAAGATTGAAAGGGGGATTAAAAACGCCCGGTTCCATTACAAAGCATCAATCGAAAACATTATTTACGATGAAATGAGGAACATTGACCGGAACAGTATTCTACGGCTGGCAGAATGCGATTATATCGAAAAATGTGAAAATATACTGATTACAGGAAGCACCGGTGTAGGGAAAAGCTACCTGGCAACAGCTTTGGGCTACCAGGCTTGTATCGAGGGGTACAGGGTGATGTATTTTAATGCCAATAAAATGTTTGCGAAACTAAAAATGGCGAAAGCCGATGGTTCTTACCTGAAAGAACTGGCTAAAATAGAGCGCCAACACCTGGTTATTATCGACGATTTTGGGCTGCAACCGCTTGATAACCCCAACCGGCTTGCTTTGCTTGAGATTATTGAAGACAGGCAAAATATAGGTTCTTTGATTGTAACCTCACAAATACCTATTGCTGGCTGGTATTCTGTTATCGGAGAAAAAACCATTGCCGATGCTATACTCGACCGGTTAATCCATCAATCCAACAGGATAGAACTAAGAGGTGAATCAATGAGAAGAAAACGTAAAAAAGAAGAGTAATTATTTTTGTTAAATTTGATTCAAAATAACACTGAAAATGTTCTTTTCGTTTTGGGAAAATCGGGGGTGGTCAATTTACTCCGGAAACGGTGGTCACATTAGCCCGGAATCAGGTGGTCAGTTTAAGCGGATTTTCCACATAGGATGCAAAACTTTCGTTAATTCCATAAATCTCTGTTTTAAAATTATGCATAACGGTTACTTGTAAGTTGTCGTTGCGGATTTCGGAGCTCGTTCCTGTCCGGCAGGACGGAACGATGTTGCGAGAATCCAGCATACGACACACCACGAACCCCGCAATGCAATTTACAATTTGTTAGCAAACGTTTTTAATTTTTCCTTTATACTCTTTTTGTCTGAGTTATTACTATTCAATAAACATCCTTCGCAAGGCTCAAGATTTGTATTTTTATTAAAAATATCGGTGTATTCAATGCGATAATAAATATTAGCCTTTTGTTTATTAAATTCCTCAATAATTTCATCAAAGTTGCTTGGGAATCTCTCTCTTGTTGCTTCCCAAATCATTTTTGTACCATCTTTTTCAAGATAATATGGTAATCCTTCATGGAAATTATATTTGTGAACACCCTCGATGGTGTCATCATCAAATATTAGAACATCGTGTAGGCTTCTTTTTGTAACCGAATTTTTTTTGGGTTCATTAATTTTTATGAATGAAGTATTTTTAATAATTGCAGTACCTAATCCAAAATTTTTAATTTTAATTACCGACCTATCCTTTACTTTTAGCTGAGTTAAAGCGAGTAATGGTTTTACATTTGCTCTTGCAACCCTTTTTGAATGAAAATAACCAATCAAAGATAAAACGATTGCAGCAAGAGCAATAAGAGTGCTTGGACTCCAGATTTCTTCAAAAAGAGTTTTATGCTCGTTCTCCAGTATAATTTTCAGATGATTGCTAACCTGAACAGTGTCATTTTGAATCGCATGAATCTCTTGAATTAACGAATCAAGTAGTGTGTTTTGTGCCATAAGGATTAGTTTAGTTGTCATTTAACGTTTTTATTTTTTAAGTTAAACCAAATATCTACAATTACTTTTTCTTTTTCACTAAGCTTTTCAAATTCAATTTTAGCACCGTCAAATAACTTAGTAATATTTACAATTAATTTTGATGTCAAAATTAGATTGATAATAAGTATTAATGAACTGTCTTCTGTGAATGACTTTTTAATATTATAAGTTGTATTATATTGTCTGTCGCTTATATGTTCTGCGTGGGCATAGTTAGAGTATAATTGCCACATCTGGTTAAATCCAGCTTTTGATAGACCACTTGATTCAAAAAGGTTCTTGGAACTTGTTAGTTTCGGAAATCGAGGTTTTAAATATTCTTTTTTTTCTTTTTCAGAAGCGCAGCAATAAATTGAGTTTTTCTTAATATTTTCAAGAGCTTGATTTAATTCCTTCTGTATTTTTAATCTATTCTCTCTGGCTATTTGAGTATCAAAATTGATTTTGAATCCCATTTGTTTTTGTAAAGCATGAACTTTATAAATATCATAACGAAAATCCTTTTCTTCTTCAGAGACATTTTCAAAAAACAAATAATGCATAATTAAATATGATTCGATTTGCATTCTTGTCAAAGATTTAAAGGAAAAGATATCCGGAATTATTACATCGTTACCTAAGAGTCTGAATCGATTGCCTTTAATTAATTGTATTATACTTTGATTTGCTAAACCAAAACGAAAATATTTTCCTTCAAGTTCTCTTAGATGATATGCTGGCTTTACTTTGTAATCAAATAAGCTTTGAGTTAGCTTAAATAAACTGTCTGTCAATAATTCCAAATGATTTATCCCTTTAGATAAGTCATTGTTAAATTGAAATTCAACAACCTCTTGTAGATATTCAAGTTTCTTGCTCATTTAAATGTTTGCTAACGGTCACTTGTAAGTTGTCGTTGCGGATTTCGGAGCGCGTTCCTGTCCGATAGGACGGAACTGCGAAACGAGAATCCAGCGAACGACACCGCACGAACCCCGCAATGCAATTTACAATTTGTTAGTTGCTGTAATTTATTCATTTGTCTTGTTAAACAAAAAGTTTAGACCATGAGTATAATTTGTTAAAATCCTGGAAATAAATATTGAATCGTTATTCTCAACATAATCCCAAGTAAAATTGCTGTTTTGCATATTCTTTAGTTTAGTTAAAAATGTCAAAGTAGCATTGTCCTTTCCTTCAGTCATGTTTCCTGTCAAATAGTAGGAAACTTTAGTCTCCCCAATTTTTTCAAACGTTTTATCTCCATTTATTTCTTTCTCCATCACCTCAAAATTTGGTATGTCAGAAATATAACTGTCAAATAAGTCTGGTTTCGATAACATTACAAATGTTGAGAACATGCCAGAAAATCCTTTTCCCCATAAAATTTTCTTTGATATTTTATATTTTGATTGCAGAAATGGAAAGAGTTCTTTCTCATAGAACGAAATAGTTTTTCCTCCATTTATTTTTTCTGAATCATTGTCAATAATTGGAGAATACTCTTCTGGTACATTCGTTGTCATTGGACAGACCACAATGCACCACGGAATTGTCTGGTTATATGCCATTATCTCAGTTGTACTTGAAAGAGGTTTGAATGCCATAAAGTCGGTTAAAACTATCAATGGATACTCTTTATTTTTGTCGAATTTGAATGGAAGGTGTATGAAAACGGTCTTTGTCTGATTTAGAAACTCAGATTCAATTTTTGTCGAATACCCTAGTGTCGTGAAAAGTGAGTCTCGATTTTGTTGTCCGAATGATATTTGAGAAATCAGAATCAGGATTATCAGAAGGAATTTAGTTTTTTTCATAGTTTCTGGTTTTTAATAGTATTGCTGATTTGCCGGTTTCATTATTGCAACTAACGTAGAGTATAAGAAACGTAAGTGATTTCGAAGCTCTTACCTGTCAAGTTGCACTGAGCCAAATTTGCGTTTTGACACAAATTTAGAAATTCAAAACAAGCCGTCAAATCGCAGATTTGGCGGAGCTGATTAAATGCTCGAAAGCTTCGTAAACCACTGAACCACTTATGTTTTTTATACATTGTTATGCCCTGGCTTTTGTTAGTTCATCATCATATTATAGTGTTCAAGATGTCCAGTCTCTTTAAATATAGACTTAAACACTTCAAAATATATTTCAATTACATCATCCTGTTGTTCAACAAACAAGTCATCTGGAATTGTATGAGACCCTTCATTTATCCAACTAATCAAAGACCTACAAATTTCCTTTTCTTGGGGATTTTCAAATTTATTAATCAAATCATCGTCTCCATATTTACCCAGAATCTTAAAATAATTTTCTACTATTCGTCGCATCGTATTCTGAATTGTTATGCACGACCTATCATCTCTGTCTTTTAATTCTCTCCACAATAATTCATAGGAATTTTGAATAGGATTTTTTGTTTCGTAATTCTGAATAGTTGATGTTTGGTCTAACCTTCTTAAAATCCAATAATTTGTTTTACCACATTCCTTGGTTCTACCATCAATGAATGATACTTCCTTGTGAAAATACACGTTATGGGTAAATAAAATAACCTGATAAATATTAGATGATTCCGCTTTTACTGTTTTAATAATTTCTTTAACCAAAGTACTTACAACAAATAAAACATTGCTATCAAGGCTTGAAATCGGGTCATCAATTATTAAAACTCTATCGTCTGTAATTGTAGTTTCATCTGTACTTCCTTTTGCTAATTGTAGAAAATATAAAAATGTAATGAATGTAACCTCTCCTTCACTCAAAGTTGATTCTGCTAATTCACCGTCCTCTCGTTGAATTTGGTACTGATTTACTCCAATTTTTGAAGGAACAATTTCGAAATTTTTGAATCCAAACGATTTTAGCGTTTTATTAATTTCATCAATTGAAGGTTGTATGCTGGTTATATTCTTTGTTAATTCCTTAACCTCTTTATCAAGTTTTAGATAATCTTGCAGTAGTTTTTCTCTATCCTTTGCTAAACTTTCAAGCCCTTTTTGAAGACCATTATAGTTTTTCACAAAGTTTTGAATTGAGACTTTGAAATCTTCAATTAAGTAACGCCAAACCTGAGAAATTAATTTAGCTTTTTCTGTAGTAAAATTCTCGACAATTTCATTGTGTTTCTTTATTTCCTTGTTGGCATTTACAACAATTGTAACAATTTCTTGAAGCTGTTCGGATGTGTTTTTTAGTGTAAAATCCCTACTTGGTTCTTTGATTTTATTAGAAATGATTTCCTTATTTGTTGAAAATTGACTTTCAATTGTCCTTAATCGTGAACTATATTTATCAATGTCAAGTTTTGAATTCTGATTTACTTTTTCATTTTGCTCAATGATTTGCAATTCGTTAAGAATGTTTTCTGAAACTCTTAAATACTCCTCACTATTTTCACTGACCAATTTTGTGTCAGCCATAAAACTTTCATCAAAATAATCTTCCAACTGTTTTTTGAAATCATTGGTTATAGTAGGCTGTTGACAAAATGGACAAGTATCAATTCCCTCTTGAATATACTTTCTCCCTTCGTTTATCCAGTCGTTAATATTTAATTTCTGTATTAGTTTTGCTATATCAATATCGGACTTTCCGATTATTTTTTTATTCCAAATTCCTTTTAACTCAATCTCTGTCAATGTCGAAAAATCAATTACTTGAATCGGTGAAAGATTCTCAGGAGTTTTCCCAAAAATAGTTTTAGCTTTTTCAATTAACTCTTCATGTGTCTTTATATCGGCTGAGTTACTTTCATATTCTTGGAGCAATCTTGTAAGGAAAGTTCTTTTTTGCAAATAGCCTTTAAATGCCTCTTTAAAATTTAATTCATGTTTTTTATAAAGTGCTTGCCAAACTTCCTCTCTAAATTCTTCCTCAAGTTCTTCTTTCTTCTTTGTTTGAGCTTCAATTGTTTCTTTCTTCTGAACTCCTTTGGCTTTTAATTCCTTTAAATCTTGTTGTTTGTTTTCTATTTCTTCGGCTTCTTCTTTTGTTGCTTGCCCTAAAGTAAATACACCATCAATGGTTCCCTTTCCAAAATTCCTATCCCGGAAATCTTTGTTGTAAACTAATGTTTTAACTGGAGTATCATTTTTCCATTTTAGGTTACAATCTTTAAATAAATCCTTGTCAGGTTCATGTATAAATTTAGATATTGTAGTCTTTCCGCTGCCATTTACACCATAGATAAAATTCACTTTTTTCAAGTCCGATATTTCAATACCTGAATCATCGAAAGTTGCAATATTCCTTATGTCAATTTTTTCAATCATGTTCTATGCAGTTCGTTTCTTAAGCTTGGGCATAACGGTCACTTGTAAGTTGTCGTTGCGGATTTCGGAGCTCGTTCCTGTCCGGCAGGACGGAACGATGTTGCGAGAATCCAGCTTACAACACACCACGAACCCCGCAATGCAATTTACAATTTGTTATAGCCAGTTATTTTATTTTCAATATTTTAGAAATATAAATTTCGTTTTTAAGTGATTTAATTTTAATAATATAAAGTCCAGCTGGAATATTTTTGATATTTAATTTGTTTTCATTAATCTCGGAAGCATAAATTACAGTTCCAGTAATATCAATAAATTCAATTGTTTCTCCAATATCATTTTGTGGTAATTTAAAATAAATCAAGTCTGTTGTTGGATTTGGGTAGGCTATAAAATTTTCAACTTCTTCTACAGGTATGTCAGGTAGTTGCAAATCTGAAATATCTTGTTTCCAAACTCCATAATTATTTGTTCCAAAATAAAGTATGTTTGCATCAAGTAATAATGCTCCACTCCAATAGTAGTTCGGCAACTTGGGTAATCCTTGATTAATATTCGACCATGTTTTACCTTGATTATTTGAAGCATAAACGCTGTCGGGTGTACATAAAAAGAAATAATTTTCGTTTGAAGTAAAGTCGTTTATACTCGTGGATAACCCGGGACTATTTTTCGGTAATCCTTTTCCACTATACTCCCATGTTTTACTATTGTTTTCTAATCGGAATAAATATGAAAATTCTAATGCAGCGAACAAAACCCCTTGACATTCTCCAAGTTTATAAACTCGCTCATTTGGTAATCCATCATTGATAAATTCCCAGTTCAATCCAAAATCTGAAGTTTTTATAATTTCCCGGTTTCCGCAAGCTGCAATGTAAATCTCATTTCCTACAAAAAGTGCATCATCATAATTGTTACAAACCAATCCAGAAGGGGGGCTAATATTCTTCCATGTTGTACCTTTATCTTCTGATAAAAAAACATATACATTTCCAACTGCAATAACTTTGTTTCCACTGGCTTTTAATTTGAATGTTGTATGGTCGTATATTAAATCGGTTTTGTTTTGCCAGGAACTTCCGTTATCTGAAGTAATATAGGTCAGGTTCTTTTGTGGTACATATTCAGGACTGTTAGCAACAAAAAGCAAGGTGTTGTCTAAGTCTACAATATTCCAAACAATTCCCATTGAAATTGATTCAGTAGAGTTGCCCCAGCTTAAACCTTTATTTTTTGTTATCGAGACATTATTAAAATCAATTGCTGCAATGCATGAATCGTTTTTTTCTAAGTCAAGAATATGGGAACAAATAATATGTCGGGACACGTTTTGCCAGTTCGTAATATCTCTGAATACGCCATCCTCGTTGGCTAAAAAGAATTGATTCTTATGTTTTGTGATGCTTGATGTTGACAAACTTTTTAAACCAGTATTTTTTGCTGTCCAATCAATCCCATTGTTGTTTGAAACATAAATTCCTTCAAGCTTTGTTAATGCAAAAATTGAATCATTAATAGCAATTAATTTATTTATTCTGTCATCAGATGAAAATGTATTCGATAATTGCCAAGTTGTTCCGTTATTAACAGATTTGTAGATTTTATTTTCTTTTGCAATAAACACAATGCTATCCTTACAAAGTATTGCATTCACTTTTATATTGTCCAAATTATTGTTAACGACCGACCAATTAAGATTCGTTTTAAGAGTTCTGTAAATTCCCTCTTTTGTTCCTGCAAAAATATATTGTTCGTTCCCGTCTATCGCAAATAAATCATAGGTATAAAAAATACCTGACGTTTCGTAGTATATTTCACTGGGAAGACCATCATTAAATTTGTTCCAATTTTTACCATTATTAGAATAGTAAAATCCTCCATCTTCCAACGCAGCATAAATATTTTGGTCATCCGTATAAAAACCAGAAGTTTTACCTTTTTTATATAAAGAATAACTTTCTATCCAATCTTCATTGATTTGTAAAACCTTCCGAATACTTTCTCCTCCAAGATAAAGTTCATTTTTAAAAATTGTGTGCGTGTTAAAATTTGCAGGATTTACCGGAGACCAAGAATCTCCTTCGTCTGTTGAAATGAAAGTTCCGCAAGGAGCAGAAGCAATTAATGCTGAATCATAGGATGCAATGTCAGACATACTGATATTTGTAATAGGACCTTCAGTTTGTTGCCATTGACAAAATGAATTAATCGAGATTAGTAGAAAAAATATGATTGAGGTTATTCTCATTTCTTTTTTTATAATTGGCTATAACGGTCACCTGTATGTGGCGTAGCCGATTTCGGGCTACTTTCCTGTCAAGCCGAGATGAAGTGGATGCGGGAAATGAACCTACAATTACCCACAAAACCGGCTATGACATATACAGATTGTTGGCGGTACGTGCTTTTATTTATTCTTTTGGTTTAATTTTCTTTCTTTTCTTGATTTCTTTTGCCTCAAACGTTTTTGTCCATTGGTCAATAACTGCTGTTCCACTAAAAAATTCTGCGTTGTACCAACGTCTTTGTTTTGCCACACTGTCCATTGCAAATCTTAGTGACAATTGTCTATCCCAATTTTCTACACCTTCCTCGAACATATCTAAAGTCGGCATCCAATCAAAAATATAACGACACTCATCATAAGTAATTAAATCCATAAACATTTCATTCTCTTTAGCCTGATAAGTCCATCTTTTTGTAAATTCAACGTTATAAAAGTAGGGACTAGTTAACTGCCCAATTAATATGTCTTTTAATTGATGGAACATAAAAACATCACAAAAAACATACTTATCTGTAATTCTCCAGTTTTTTCTGATTTTTTCTAATTTTTCACTATGCAGATTGTCCTCAGAACGTTCTGTTATAAAGTAGCAGACCAATTCTATTTGTTCAAATAGGGTGTTTTCGTTGCTTGTAATAGACAATTGACGTTTTAATCGATTAAACAATTTAATAAAGGAATCTTTATCTATAAAAAAAGACGATAATCCCCAAATCCAGGGATATTCATCAGGAAAAGTAAAAACATCTTCATCATAGTCTTTATGAAAAGATGTACGCTTGAAGTTCTTGAAAAACAAGTTTATTAAACTATCGTTAGATGCAAGACGCTGATAAGGAATTAATACACTTGGCAAGTCAAACAAAATTCGAGTAATCAACTGACTATAAAATGTATTTTCATTCTGTCTAACTATTTCTAAAAACTCTTCTTGGTTAATTCCGTGACATTCCGGTGTTTCCGTCCAGCCGCCTCCCATACCATTGTGCTTTTCTGTAAAGGGTTTGGGATAAAGATAATTTGCTGCTAACAAATTTAAATTTTCACGATAGTCTAAGTTGTTAGGATTAGCTTTATTTGGAAAGGAAAAATTAGTAATTAATACACCTAACGTTTCAAGTTTTTGATAATAAAATATATCTCTAACAACAGACAGAGTTTTCTCGCTTGCAAGTGTACTGCAAAAATCTAAGTATATAATGTCAAATTTGAACGGAAGTATTTTTAAATAATTCTCAATTCGCCCTTTATAAATCTTTACAAATGGAAATTTTGAATCTAAAGCGGAAATTATGGCTTTGGAATATACTTTATTATCGGATTCAAATGCCCAAATATTCTCAGGTAATATTCCGTTATCTACTAATATCTCAATATCATTTTCAGGGTTTGGTCCACTCAAATAGGCAACTCTTAATTCACTCGCTTTCTTTATTCGAATAATTGAATCATAGAATGCCTCCCATTGCAAAATTTCTTTTTCAGATAGCAAGGATGATATTTCCTTGTCATAATCACTTCCATTTTCTTGGAGATATGATTTAACGTCTCTTACATAACTTCTTCTTGCGATTGAGCTTTTGTGTCGATTCTCTGTTAAAGTCTTAATCGCGTAAGTCAATGCTTTATCTCTGGCAGTTTTCTTTTCTATTTCTTGATATTCCTTGTTCATATGATTCGGTTAGTTAGCATTACCGCCAACGTATCTATAACAAATCATTTATGCACATTATATTTTTAATATGTGTGACAAAATGTGTCGTTTCTAATAAAATATGCTTGTAAATGATACTTTTCATATGTTGTTTATTATCTCATCAATTGGATTTACAACCTTTGTTAACTCTAAATTCGATACATGGGTGTATATTTCGGTGGTTTGAATGCTCTCATGCCCCAGCAAGTTTTGAATAACCCTCAGGTTAGTACCCTGTTCCAACAAGTGAGTTGCAAACGAGTGACGGAGCATGTGCAGATGAACCCTTTTTTTTATTCCGGCTTTTTCTGCCGATCTCTTTAAAACCCGTGTAATACTCGTACTTGAATACTGGCTTCCGTTCAGGCCTTCAAACAACCAATATTTTGGTTTATACGCTATAAAATACTGCTTCAAATGGTTTAATACACTTTTTGATAAGAGCGAACATCTGTCCTTGCGACCTTTGCCTCCACATATCTTAACCAACATTCTTGCCGAGTCAATGTCCTTTAACTTCATATGCAAGATCTCGTTTCTGCGTAATCCTGCTGAGTAAATCAACTCAAGCATACATTTGTGTTTTATATTCGATGTATTATCCAATATTAACCGAATTTCGTTTTTACTCAGCGTGTCGGGCAGTGCCTTTTCTTTGCGTGGGCGTTCAATATTTATCAATTGTTTATCTCTTCCCAGAACCTTTTCATAATAAAATTTAATCGAATTAATACGCTGATTCTGTTCGCTTCCTGAAATATTTGCTGACTGAATTAAAGCCAGGATATAATTATTTATATCCTGTAATTCAATCTGAGATAAATTCCTGCTTTCAAAATAGTGTATGTAATCCTTAAAATAGGAGGAGTAAGTCTTTATGGTATTTTCGCTGTAACGCTTTTGTTTAAGTAATTCCAGGTACCCTTTCGGGAGCTCGATGTTTTTACGGTAAGCGTAATCTCGTTTTAACGGGGCGGTGTAAACAGCTTGGGTGTTCAATTTTAACGAAGAATCGTCTATATCAGCTAAATCTTTAAATTCCTGAATAAACCGATCGTGATCGAAATCCTTTTTCAATACATACCAGCTTCGCAGTTGCTTGCTCCATAACACCGGTAGTGTTTGCTTTAATTTTTCCTTTAAAGAAAAGTTAAAAGGAAACCGGATCAGGAGAACGTCCTGTTGGACGTGTTTCGCATATTCAAGCTTTATTTGCGGGCGCGTATTCAATGGTTTTTGATTTTTACTGCCTTAAATATAAACATAATATCGGGACCTGGTATTATTACTGCCTTTTTTATTTTTTGCTATATGATTTTGTAACTTACTGTAGAGCTGTTTCTTGCATTAGGGGGTCGGGCGCCATGACCTAATTTTAACAGGGAATTTTACGCCGGGATTTACCCTTTTATCTGTCAACATTCCGGCCAGAAACAGGGGGCATGCAGCATGGCTATATTATTAGCATTGTCCTTTTGGATGATGATTTAGTTTTGGATATCGAACCAGGATTTTAATTGCTTGGTTTTCGGTAAAAATCGGCAAGCGAGTGGGTGTAAATGCAGTAGTTAATCTTTGATGAGCGTTGAAACGTAGTCGGGTTTTCTGCGCTTGCCGGAACCAGCATAAGTTTGGTTTTTCCTTCAAAAGTTTGAAGCTTCTTTTCCTCTCCAACCCGCTGGTCGAAAGTTATATCGAAAAAGTACAGGTATTTCCCGATCCATTTCAGGTAGCTCTTGGCAACATCGTCGTCTACAAGGCCGTCGTTGTTTACCAGTGTCAGTGCTTCTTTGTTGTAAATGGCCTGTTGAAATTCGACAGCATTTAACGGAATACCATTTTTCAGGGGCATTACGTTAAACTGCGGATCGATAAAGATCCACTTGTTAAACGAAGCCGAATAAACTTCGGTAACCACATGCCCGGCACCAGAGCGAACTTTGGCCACATCGCGGGTTTTTATACTTAGCGGACACGCCGGAATAGCCACCGCATTAAGACTTGCTACTGCAAGAATTCCATATTCCACACACCTGAACTGGCTGCCGTTTTTGGCTTCTTCCAAAATGGTAAGTGCATCCGATTTCGATGGCGTATTGCTGCCGTTGTGTTCCCATTGTGCACTCGACCAGCCGAGGATGAGTTTTATGGTATCCAATTCGCTGGCTGCAGTTGCCACCAGTTTGTCCAGCGCATAATCCTGCCTCAGGGTGCGCAGGTAGGTGTTGTTCAATGTGTCAGAATAAAAAAATCGGTAGGCCGGGTTAGGGGCGTCATCCGAAAAGGCAATTTCATGCACTTTTGGCGACGGTCTGAAGTTGATGGCACTAAAAAAGTTGGTACAGCTGCTTAACAACAAGCTGCATACGAAAAGGGATAAACTTTTATGTTTCATAATTGATTTTTGCAGTTTATTAAATTGGTTACTTTGATTTAAGAGTACCAAATATAAACATAATAATCAGTTATGATATCATTTGAAAACAATGTTGGGGAAAGAGTAAAATAAAAAAGGAAGCAAACGCTAAAACGAGTGCTTCCTTCCTGACTTATAATATGTCGCGGTTAGGATTATTTATCTTGTGCCTTTTGCATAGGGTTCCGGCCACCTCCCGGGTAATTACCACTCCCGTATCTCGATTTGTACAGCTCGAAACGAGTAGGCTGTTTACGCGTTGGCCAGTAGTTATTGTCGAGGTCGGTGTCGGCAGTTTCGCGGTACGGATCAAGCGTAATTTGCTTCACCTCTTTTGTAAACATAAATACTTTCGAAACCTCTTCGTTGTTCCTTCTCCAAATTTCTGCCGGAATATACTGAACTTCATCAGTTCCGTCGGCAAACTCAAATTTTAAAATTACCGGCATTACCAGTCCGCCAACATTTTTAAAATCGATTTGGTAGAAGTTCAGATCAGCACCAAGCAATTCTTTTTCTTCATCGCTCAGGCTTCTCAAAAACTTGTCGTATTCCTCTTTGTCTTCCCTGGTTACCTTATACTGGTCGTAAGTAGTATAGAAATCTTCAGCTTCCGGATTTTGCGAGCGGTATGTTTCGTCAGCAAAAGCTTCGTTACGCACTTTGGTAATTGAAATAGCGGCTTCTTCATCAGCTTTTTTCTGCAATGGTTTTTCAACCTCAGGATCTTGTGTGTCGGGCTGATACCATTTTACGTTTTCCATCGAAATATCGCAATGGTCGGTGGTAAAAAACCAACCGCGCCAAAACCAGTCTAAGTCAACGCCCGATGCATCTTCCATAGTGCGGAAGAAATCGGCAGGGGTAGGGTGTTTAAACATCCAGCGTTGGGCATATTCTTTAAAAGCATAGTCGAACAATTCGCGGCCCATAACGGTTTCGCGCAAAATATTCAGTGCCGTACTTGGCTTGGCGTAGGCATTACTTCCAAGGCTCCAAACCGATTCAGAGTTCGTCATTACCGGCGAAATGAATTTTTTATCGCCACGCATGTAAGGCACAATATTACTCGGAAATGCCCGTGATGATGGGTAATTGGGTTCCCATTCCTGTTCGGTTAAAAACTGTACAAATGTATTTAGGCCTTCGTCCATCCAGGTCCACTGGCGTTCGTCGGAGTTAACAATCATCGGGAAGAAATTATGACCCACTTCGTGAATAATTACGCCAATCATACCATACTTGGTGCGTTTGCTGTATGTACCGTCGCTTTCGGGGCGTCCACCGTTAAAACAAATCATTGGGTACTCCATCCCAATACGGTCGGTATGTACCGAAATGGCTACCGGGTAAGGGTAATCGAATGTAAATTTCGAATAGGTTTTTACCGTATGTGCCACCACGCGGGTTGAGTATTGCTCCCATAACGGATTACCTTCTTTTGGGTAATACGACATGGCCATAACGGTGCGATCGCCAAATTTTACAGCCATTGCATCCCAGATAAATTTACGCGAGCTGGCAAATGCAAAGTCACGTACATTCTCGGCTTTAAATACCCATGTTTTTTCGTCTTTCGATTTTCCTTTCTCAGCTTGTTCAGCTTCTTCGGGCGAAACGATAAAAACAGGATCATTTTCGTCGTTCTTCGCTTTCTCGAAACGATCAATTTCTTCTTTCGTTAGTACCTCTTTTGTATTCTGGAGTACGCCGGTTGCGCCAACAACGTGGTCGGCAGGCACTGTCAGTTTTACTTCAAAATCGCCAAACGGGAGCGTAAATTCACCGGTTCCCAGAAATTGTTTATGCTGCCAGCCTTCCACTTCGTTATAAACGGCCATACGTGGGTAAAACTGGGCAATGGTATAAATGTAGTTGTCTTCGTCTTTAAAGTATTCGTAACCCGAACGTCCTCCATCGGTAAGGCGGTCGTTAATGTTATACCACCATTTTACCTTAAAAGTGAACGATTCTCCCGGCTTTAATGTCTTGGGCAAATCAACACGCATCATGGTTTTGTTAATGGTTGCCGGCAAATCGTTGCCATTGGCATCCTGAACGTAATCCAGTTTAAAACCACCGTCGAAATCGTACATCAAACGTTTTAACTGACGAAATGAAACACGCTCGTTTAATCCTGATGTGGCTGTTTTATAGGTGTCCGAATCTTTGGCCCGCATATTCTGGTCGAGTTGCAGCCATAAATATTTTAATATATCGGGCGACTGATTATGGTAAGTGATTACTTCCTCGCCATAAATACGTTGTGTTTCATCATCCAACCTGATGTCCATCTTGTAATCGGCTTTCTGTTGCCAATACTCGTGCCCGGGTGCTCCTGATGCCGTACGATAAACATTTGGTGTTGCTAATTCTTGTTTTAACTGCCTGAACTTATTCAGGTTAATATTTTCCTGTGCCAACGAAACGGCACAGGCAGATACAAAAAAGGTAATAAAAAGTGCTAATTTTTTCATTATGTTGTGAAATATCAAATATCGATGCCAAAATGATAGAAGCAAAAGTAACAATACTTTTAACTTATTGTAATTTTTACCTGTAAAAAGAGAGATTGTTTACAAAAGTTTGTAATTGGTTTCATTTTGTTACTCCCGAGACCTAAAACAAAGCAGGAGCTTTATCGATCATCAGAATAAGCGAAATTCCAAACGCCATTCCCGATACAAGAATGCGCCAGAAATCGTTTCTTACCCTGAATAGATGAACAGTAATAAACAGCAAAGAGAAATAAATGGCAAGGATAAGAATCTGCCCCAATTCTAGCCCGATATTAAAGGCCAGCAGTGGCGTTAAAATATTCGATTCTCTTCCAAGCAGTTCTTTCAGGTAATTGGAAAAACCCAAACCATGAATAAGACCAAAAAACAGCGTGAGCACATAAACTACACGGTTGTTTTTGGCTTTGAAGGGTAAAATATTTGCAATGGCCGTTACACAAATGGTTGCCGGTATCAGAAACTCAATAAGATCGGATGATATTGTAAAAACATTTAAAGTTGATAGGGCAAGCGTTATCGAATGGCCAATGGTAAAAGCTGTAATCAGTATCAGCACCTTTTTAAATTGGGTTAAATTGTATCCGGCACATAGCACCAGAACAAAAACAATGTGGTCGTAACCATGGATATCAATTATGTGTTTGAACCCCAATTTGAGGTACATCTCGAATAAACTCATAAAATTTTTACTTTTGCCCAATAATTTGAAGGGCATGAAAATAAATAAAAAATTAATTATTCTGGTTCTCTCTCTGTTTTTGGGGGTATTTTCTTCGCAGGCACATCCTTTTTATGTGAGTATTTGCCAGGTTAATTTCAATCAGCAAAACCAATCACTGGAGATTTCAGTAAAGATTTTTGCCGATGATTTATTGGTTGCATTATCAGAAGAGGGCCACGATAAAATATATATTGGCGAAGAGAGGGAAAATATTCGTACTGATGAATACATATTCAATTATTTAACCGATAAAATTCGCTTTAGCGTAAATGAAAAAGAAGTGCAGGCGCATTTTGTTGGTAAAGAAACGGAAAAGGACGTGGTTTGGACTTACCTTGAAATTAACGATATTGCAGTACTGAATGATATTGAGGTAAACTGCAACTTGCTAACCGATGTATATAGCGATCAGAGCAACATTATTCAGGTGAATAAAAACGGTAAAATAAAAAACTTGTTATTGAGCAAACGTGATAGCAGTGGCCGATTAAATTTTGATTAATGCTGAACCCGTTATAAATTTTTACGTTTGCTTATATAGAAAGATAAAGACTTTTCAATAAGAAAAACCGATTAAAATGAATCCATTAGCAATTATTGGTGCATTTATAATTTCCCTTTCTTTTCTTGCTTATGGCATCGGGAGTATTTCGCTTGTAAGGTTTAAGAGTATTGGCAGAATAGTCGTCGTTTCTTTAACGATGGGAGTGTTATTTGATTTGACAGCTATAACCTTAATGTCGATTGGAGCCGGGGGAACTCCCTATACTTTGCATGGACTGGTGGGAGCAGTTGCTTTTTTAGTGATGTTGGTGGATACCATTTGGGTATGGGTTGTAATTGTAAGGAGAGGTCGTGACAGTAAAGCACAAAAAGAACATATTTTATACACAAAAATAGCTTACTTGTTTTGGGTAATCGCTTATTTCGCAGGAAGTATAATCGTAATTTGGAGATAGTATGGCGAATGATTGGAAAGATAGATTAGGAGTAGTTTTTTCTACTAATCCAGATTTTAACTACGAAAATGAAGAAGAACAACAACAGGAAACCATACCTGCCAACCAGCAGGATTTGAGGGTTTTGCTGGATAGGAAAAAGCGCAAAGGAAAAGCTGTTACCCTGGTAACCGGATTTGTCGGCTCTGATGACGATTTAAAAGAGCTCGGAAAAAGACTAAAATCGAAATGTGGGGTAGGAGGCACGGTTAAAGATGGAGAAATAATGATTCAGGGCGATTTTTGTAAGCGTGTTATCGAGCTCTTAAAAGCTGATGGTTATAAAGTAAAACGATCGGGCGGCTGATCTCTATAATCCTTTTATTTATTCTCACCTCCATATCGTACGTAGTAATTTTTTATAAATACATATTTAGTATTTAAATATGCTAGTGTAGTGTCTGAAAGTATATTTTGAAACACTGATGTGAAGTCATTCAAAAAGAACACAACCTTGTATCGTCTAAATATTTTTATACTTTTACTATTGAGACTAAACAGACTATTAAACTAAACTTTGGTATTTTGGATAAACGTATAGATACAGAATACTGGCAATTGGTCTGGAATAAATTTAAGAGTGGCGATAAAATTGCCTTTAAAACCATTTACAACGAATTTAGTGATTCGCTGTTTTCATATGGAGCGAGAATCACTTCTGACCGGGAACTCCTTAAAGATTCAATTCAAGATCTGTTTATTAATGTTTATAGCTATGGTTCAAATCTCAGAAATCCGGAACTTCTCGAATTTTACCTTTATAAAACACTTAAAAGGATTATTGTCAATAAATTAGTAGAAAAAAAACAGTTTTCTTCGATTCAGGAATCTCCTTCAGTATTTGATCTTAAATTTTCGATTGAAGATCAAAAATTTGGTGATGAAGAAGATCTGACAATTAAGGTACTTCAAAAAGAAATTTCAGACCTAAAACCATCAAAACGAGAGTTGTTATTCTTAAAATTCAACAGCAACCTTACCTATGTTGAGATTGGTAAACTTTTAAACCTAAAACCGAATACTGTAAAAAAACAAGTTTATCGAATACTAAAACATTTACGTCGGAAAATTGGTGCTGAAATTGCTGTATTTTTCTCAATGTGTTATAGAACATAAAAAATACAAAATGTAAAACGTCCCCTTTTCCAAATTTCTCACTCTTATAATTGTTTTAAACAACCTAGCTTATGAACTTATATCATCAACTGATAGAGAATCCTCTATTCTTTAAGTGGATATATCATAATACTCCGGAAATTAATTCATACTGGGAACATTTTCTGAATGAACACCCTGATGATGCAACAGTTATTCGTGAATTTAAAGAAGGATTTGAGCGTCATCTTCAATATGATAAGCAGCAACTTACTGAAAAAGAAAAGAAAGATCTGGCCTTAAGAATTCTGAAGGAATTAGAGCATGTTGACAATCGAAAAAAACAACGGAGAATTGTTCGTCTCACCATGCGCTATGCAGCTATAGCTATCCTGTTTCTGATGGTAGGAAGTGCTGTAACATGGTTTTTGCTTGAGGATAAAATTTCAGACCGTTATGCACATTTCCCACCTCCACAAAATTTGAATATCCAGGATCCAACACTGATAATTGAGAATGAACAGGAAGTTGCTTTAAATAAAGGAAAATCGGAACTGGAATATTCTGATGAAGGAAAAATTATTGTCGACAAACAACAAGTAATTGAAGACGACAATTCCGAAGCGGTAAAAATGAATACATTGGTAATTCCTTATGGAAATCATTCTACAATTACATTATCCGATGGTACAAAAGTTTGGCTTAATGCAGGTAGCCGTTTGATGTATCCATCGAGGTTTGTTGATAAAAATCGCGAAGTTTTATTGATTGGAGAGGCATTCTTTGAAGTTAGTAAAATGGAAGACAAGCCATTTATTGTACAAACTCCTGACATTGAAATAAAAGTACTAGGAACCCAGTTTAATGTATCTGCTTATCCCGACGAAAATATTGCCCATGCCGTATTAACTGAAGGGAGCGTTGAAATAAGTCACAAAAACCAAGGGGTTTTTGATCGCGACATTGTATTACGCCCAGGTCAGTTGGTTGCATATAATAAACAAAATTCTTCTACAAATATTTACGATGTAGAAACCGAATACTTTACCAGTTGGAAAGAAGGTTATCTAACCTTTACCAATAGCGACTTAAATCGTGTGGTAAAAAAACTCGAGCGCTATTATAACATCCACTTAAGGTATGCTGATCCGCTTGATGGATCCATGCGAATATCAGGAAAACTTGATATTACAAAAAGCCAGGATGTAATATTTGAGTACATGAATTCATTAACTAACTTAAACTTTGTGAAAATCAATGAAAGAAATTACTTAATTAAATAAAAACCGGTATATGCTGCAACATATACCGGTTAAACCAATACCATCTTAACAATAGTATTAATCAAAAACATTGTAAACTTATGAAAAAAAATTGGTTAAGCGATTCCCTTGACCCGGGGATCATCACGAAAATCTTTAGAGCTATGCGCCTAACTATTATTCTACTGCTCGGAATCATTTTTACGGCAAATGCCAATGATTCCTATTCTCAGGCTAAACGAATGGATGTTCAATTGCAAAACAGTACCATTACTGCTGCATTCGACTACATTGAACATAACAGCGAATTCATCTTTTTATATAAAGACGAAGACCTGGATTTGAACAAACCTGTAAATATTGACGTGGAAAATGCTAATATTGAAGAGATTTTAGCAGAATTACTTCAAGGTAGCGACCTAACGTACAATATTTACGACCGACAGGTTATTATTCGAAAAACGGATGGGCTAATTCTTGATGGCCTGCAAGACCAAAAAACCGTTACAGGTGTAGTAACCGACCAGACCGGAGTGCCAATGCCGGGAGTAACTATTGTTGTACCAGGTACAACAATAGGTACTATTACTAACGATGACGGTTCTTTTACATTAGCAATTCCTGATGATACACAGGAACTACAAGTTTCTTTCGTTGGTATGGTAACCCAACTTGTTTCTATTGAAGGTAAAACAACTGTTGCTATTTCCATGGAAGAAGAAAAAATTGGACTTGACGAAGTTGTTGTTGTTGGTTACGGAACCCAGATATCAAGACAAGTAACTGGTTCTGTTCAGCAGATGGATGCAGACGAACTGGAAGATCTTCCTGTTGCTCAGGTAACTCAAAAACTTCAAGGTAAAATGGCCGGTGTTCAAATTAACCAGGCTTCAGGTACTCCAGGAGAAGGAATGAAAGTTAGAATTAGAGGGCAAGCTTCTATTAACTCCGGAAATGATCCACTTTATGTTGTTGACGGTTTCCCAATTGTTGGAGATATCAGCAACATTAACCCGGATGAGATTGAAAATATTTCAGTATTGAAAGATGCTGCCTCAACTTCATTATACGGATCCAGGGCTGCTAATGGTGTTATCTTAATCACTACCAAATCAGGTAAAGCAGGTCAGTCAACTATCAATTTTAATGCGTATTACGGATTTCAGGAAGTGCCACAAAAAGGTAGACCTGAAATGATGAACGCGACAGAATTTGCCACCTGGCTAAAAGAAAGATATGAAGACGTAGGAGATACTCCTCCGGATTATCTGCAAAATCCTTCGCAATACGGAAAAGGAACTGATTGGTATGATTTTATGCTACAAAAAGCGCCGATACAAAATTATAACCTGACATTAACAAGCTCCAATGATAAAGTTAGGGCAACCGGAGTTTTAGGTTATTTTAAACAGGAAGGTGTTATGAAGAAATCTGATTATGAACGTTTTTCTTTCAGGTTGAATTCTGAATTCCAGGTAATTGAACCATTGAAAATAGGGATTAATATTGCACCTACCTATTCAATTAGAAATACACCTAACTCGGATGGAGCGTTTTATACAGGTGGTATATTATATAATGCCATGTTGACAAATCCAATGGTTTCGCCTGTAAATGAAGATGGTACAATACCACTTCGTGCCGCATTTCCGGGTATTGGTTTCGGATCATTTCCAAATCCATACAGGGCCTTAGTTGATATTACAAACGAAACCAAAGATTTACGCTTATTGGCGAATGCTTTTGCTGAGTTCACTCCAATTGAGGGATTGACTTTAAAATCATCAGTAAACGTGGATATGGGAAGTACATATTTTCTTAATTTCCAGCCAACTACCACTTCTTTGCAATTTTGGGTAGCACCTCCCAGAAGTTCTCAATCGACAAGGCATAATACAACATATGCTACTTATTTGAATGAAAACCTGGCTACTTACAGTAAACAGTTTGGAGATCATTCTATTTCGGCTCTGGCTGGTTTTACCATTCAGCAATACAACTATAACCGTGAACAAATTGTAGCTCAGGAGTTTTCTGATGACCGCATTATGGCCGTTCAAACTGCTGCAAGTATTTTAACCGGCGCAGGAAACACATCCACCAATATTCAGGACTGGAGTCTTATTTCTTACCTGGCCAGAGTAAACTATAATTATCAGGGTAAATACCTTATTACTGCCGCTATTCGTCGAGATGGTTCATCAAGATTTGGAGAAAACAATCGTTGGGGTAACTTCCCATCTGTTTCTGCGGGTTGGGTAATTTCTGACGAAGGATTCATGGCAGATATGGAGAAGCTTTCATTTATGAAATTGAGAGCCAGTTATGGTGTTGTTGGTAATAATAACGTGGGTAACTATACACAGTATTCTAACGTTTCAATAACAAACAATGTAGTGTTTAACGGTGCCCAACATGGTGGAGCCGCTATTACCGGTATCCAAAATAAAGACCTTGGTTGGGAAACTACAAAACAAATTGATGTTGGTATTGATGTTGCATTATTCGATAACAGACTTTCGTTCACGTATGATTATTATACGAAAAGAACTACCGATCTGCTATATAATGTAGATGTTCCTCAGGAATCGGGTTTCTCAAATATTTCAGCAAACCTTGGAGAATTTAAATTTTGGGGACATGAAATCACCCTTGCTTCTAAAAACTTAGTTGGTGATTTAAAATGGGACACAGACTTTAATATTTCTTTTAACCGAAATGAAGCTGTTTCCTTAATACCTGGAGTAGATCGTTTGTACGCCGGTGGAGCTTACGGAACAATTACAATGCCGGGAGAACCAATTGGTCAGTTTTACGGAATGGACTGGATTGGAGTTTATGAAAATCAGGCTGATTTTGACAATTCTCCAGTTGCCAGCAGATCTGGTGTAGGAACAATTAAATTTCGAGATGTAAATGGTGACGGTGTTATTACAAACGGTGGAGATGATGACGACAGAACGATTATTGGTAATCCAACACCGGACTTTATTTACGGTCTGACCAATACATTCTCATATAAAAACTTCGACTTGTCTGTTTTATGTTCCGGTTCATACGGAAACGATGTTTACGTAGTATTAGACCAGGGAGCAGCTAACCTTGATGGAGTATTTAACGTTTATAAAGACGTTGTGAACAGATGGAGAAGTCCTGAAAATCCAGGTGAAGGAAGATATGGTGGAAGTTATTTAGGTGCATCAACCGGAGACGAACGTGACTGGGGAAGTGACAGATTTGTTGAAGATGGAAGCTACTTCGCAATCAAGAATATAACACTCGGTTATAATCTTCCTGTTGATAAAGTTAAATTCCTAAAGTCAGTAAGATTATATGGAAGTATTCAGCAAGTTGCCGTATTTACCAGCTATAGGGGTGTAAACCCAGAGGTAACCAATACAAATGGTGGTAGTACTAATACAAGTGCATTGCAACTTGGATTCGACTGGGGATCATATCCTGTTCCTAGAACCTATACTTTTGGTGTTAATATCGGTTTTTAATCCATACTTATATCTGATTTAAATCGATAATAAATAATCATTTATGAAAGAAAAAAAATATATTATGAAATATTATATCATATTAATAGGATTAGCACTCTTCGCTCTAACTTCTTGCGAAGACCTGCTAAATGTTCCTTCAGAGACAGAGTTATCCTCTGGTTCATTTTTTCAAACGCAGGAAGATTTTGAAAAAGCAGTGAATGGTGTTTATGAACCAATGAGAGGTTTTTTCCAAATAGGAGGAAACGGTGGAAGCGGGAATTTACTTATGGCAGAAATGCACTCAGATAATGCCCGGTACACTTACAACCCGGACTTCAGGGCCACAATTGCTCAGGAAGATATTGCTGACTTTATTTACGATGCATCAAGTGGTGCAATTACTTCACGTTACAGAACCAATTACCTGATGATTGCAAGAGCAAACGAAATACTGGTGAGAATAGATGAAATGGATTTTGATCAGGCTGTAAAAGATAATATCAAAGGCCAAAGTTTGTTCTTCAGAGCATTATGTTATTTCGACCTGGTACAGTATTTTGGAGAAGTTCCTTTGCACCTTGAACCTTCTACTTCGTTTGATGATGTTGCTTTACCTTTATCATCAGTAGATGAGGTGTATACACAGATAATCAGTGATGCTTCATCTGCCGCCAGTTTATTGCCCTCAAAGGCAAACCAGGATCCCGGAAGAGCATCTTCAGATGCTGCAAATGCTTTGCTTGGTAATGTTTACATTGTTCGCGAACAGTGGGGAGATGCAGAAACTGCTTTGAAGAAAGTGGCCGGATCATTACTTCCTGATTATGCCGATGTATTTAAACCTTCGAATAAAGGCAACTCTGAGCTTATTTTTGAAGCGCAGTATTCGCAGATGTCTGACCAGTTTGCCGGAGATTTTATGTACTGGATGTGGCCTATGCCTATTACAGATGCAGAGATTACAACGATTTATGAAGAGAATGGATTAACTCCTCCTGCTGAGATTCAGATACGATCAAATGGTGGTGTTAATATTCCGTCTCCTGATCTTATTGAAGCATATGAAGATGGTGATTTAAGAAAAGATGCAACCATCGGGTTTGGGATTGCAAATGGTGCAACAATGCCGTATGCACGAAAATACCTGCAACCTTGCGATAATTTCTTGAGAGAGGATGTAAACTTCCCGATTTATCGTTATTCTGAAGTATTATTGTTTTTAGCTGAAGCAATGCACAAACAAGGAAATAGCGGAGCAGCTCTTGATTATATTAACCAGGTTCGGGAAAGAGCAGGGCTTGCAGATTTGACTTCTATTTCTGATGCAGATATTCTTCAGGAAAGAAGAGTAGAACTGGCTTTGGAGGGTAAACGTTGGTTGGATTTGGTTCGCACAAATAACGTTCAATCAGTAATAAGTGCTTATGGCGATAGAATCAGAGCCAATCCACAGGATTATTATTTCCCTGCAGGAGTAGATCTTCGTAATTCTGCATTCCAGGATTTCAGCACTACTTTCCCACTTCCTGCAGCAGAAGCATTATTAAGTCCGCACTTTTAGTAAGTACATAGTAAAAATGGATTTTATCCATTTACTTAATAAGTAAAACAGATTCCGTAACGATTAGTCAAAAGAACTAGTCGTTACGGATCTTCTTCCATGCCAAAAATGATTGTTCTTTCACGAACGATTGTATTTTGTATTCTGTTTTCAAAAATAGAGTGATAGCTACTTTTGAATATTTTCAATCAATTCGAAATCTCAACAATTGATAGAGGCCTTCCTGTTAATATAATAAACACATTGTAAGATGTTTGCAAAAAAATACAACCGGTATCCCCATTTTCTAACTTTGCTTTTTGTACTTGTACTTATTTCGCTTTTGGCTATTCAGTGTCAAAAAGAAGAAGTTCAGTTAACAGCAGATCTGGAAGAAGGATTTATAAGCCCCCCCAACGAAGCCCAACCCCGTGTTTGGTGGCACTGGATGAATGGGAACATAACAAAAGATGGAATACAAAAAGATTTGGAATGGTTACATAAAATTGGTGTTGGTGGCTTCCAGAACTTTGATGCAGGATTGACAACGCCTAAAATTGTTGACAAACGCTTGGTTTACATGACTCCCGAATGGAAAGATGCTTTCCGGTTTACAACTGAACTGGCCGATTCGCTTGGCCTGGAGATGGCCATTGCCGGATCGCCCGGATGGAGCGAAAGTGGTGGTCCGTGGGTAAACCCCGAAGAGGCCATGAAAAAAGTAGTTTGGAGTGAACTTCGTGTTGAAGGCGGTCAATCTTTCAGCGGAGAACTTCCTCATCCTCCAACTAAGTCAGGCACATTTCAGAATCTGAGTGCCGAAGGCCCGTTAGGTGCTATTGAAGACGAAATGGATCATCTTCCGGAATATTATCAGGATATTTCTGTGATAGCTTATCGTATTCCGGAAAATGACTATACCATGCAAGAGTTACAGCCAAAAATTACTTCAAGTGGAGGGAATTTTAATTTGGCTCAATTAACGGATGGAGACCTGGTAACATCCAGCGAACTTCCGTATAAAAACCCGGGAGAATACTCCTGGATTCAATTTGAATTTGAGGAATCAACAACAATACAATCAATAACTATAGTAGCCGGAGAAGGTGGAAGACAGTTCGACTTTTTAGGAGGCGGGACATCCAGCCAATACCTTGAAGTAAGTAACGACGGGACAAATTTTGAAAAGGTTATTGACATTCGTGGTGGAAGAGCAACTCAAAAAACATTGGCTTTTACGCCCGTAACAGGAAAATATTTCAGGGTTAATATAATCACTCCCCAGCCATCAAGAGGACCAAACATTATGGCCATGATGGGATTGGGAGGTGGAAATCAGCCGGCACCAACCGGTACCGCAGTAATGGAAATAAAGTTGAATACCGGTGCCCGTGTTAACCGTTTTGAAGATAAAGCAGGCTTCGCAACCGCTACCGATCTGGATGAAGTACCAACACCGGAAGTGGCTAATCCGGTAACAAAAAACGATATTATTGATTTAACCGCTCAAATGGCCGAAGACGGCACTTTAAACTGGGAAGTGCCGGAAGGAAAATGGAATATTATCCGCATGGGATTTTCGTTGACAGGCCGTGAAAATCACCCGGCATCGCCCGAAGCTACCGGTTTTGAGGTGGATAAGCTTAATCCGCAATATGTAAGAAACTATTTTAATAATTATCTCGATCAGTACAAAAATGCCACTGGTGGACTGATGGGAGAGAAAGGATTACAGTATATTATTACGGACAGTTGGGAAGCCGGTACGCAAAACTGGACAGATAACATGTTGGCGGAATTCAAAAATCGTCGTGGATATGATCTTCTTCCATGGCTACCGGCACTCACTGGAAAAGTGATTGAAAGCGCTAAAGCTACTGATAAATTTTTGTGGGATTACAGGCGAACACTGGAAGAAATGGTAGCTGAATATCATTATGATGAATCTACAAAAATTCTTGCCGAACGTGGTATGGGGCGTTACTCGGAATCGCACGAAGGTGGTCGTGCATTAATCGCTGATGGAATGGAAGTAAAACGAACTTCTGCTGTTCCAATGAGTGCCACCTGGACACCCGGTGGTTTTGGAGGTCCCGGACCGGATGTGGCAATCCGGCATAAGGCCGATGTTCGTGAATCGGCTTCCGTTTCACATATTTATGGCCAGAAATACGTGGCAGCAGAATCGCTAACAGCAATAGGAACCGCGTGGGCATGGTCGCCACGACTGTTAAAACCGGTAGCCGATGCTGAGTTGGCAAGTGGACTAAATCGTTTTGTTATTCATACTTCGGTACATCAACCGGTTGACGATAAAATACCCGGGCTGGGACTGGGGCCATTCGGACAATGGTTTACCCGCCATGAAACTTGGGCGGATCAAGCTGATGCCTGGATCTCATATCTCGCAAGAAGTTCGTACATGTTGCAACAAGGTAATTTTGTTGCAGACGTTGCCTATATGTATGGCGAAAGTCATAACATTACAGAATTGTTTGGTCAGCAGTTACCTCAGGTTCCTGCTGGGTACGAGTACGATTTTGTTAATGCCGATGCCTTGTTAAACACCTTAAAAGTAGAAGGTGGAAAAATTACATCGCCGGGAGGTGCCGCCTACAAATTGTTGGTACTCGACAAAAGTACCGCAAATATGACCTTACCGGTATTGCAACGAATAAAAGATATGGCCAACGACGGAGCAGTGGTCTGTGGCCCAAAACCAATAGGAACACCAAGTTTGGTGGACGATGCCGCTCACTTCAAAATCCTGGCAGACGAACTTTGGCCACTTGAAAATGGTGTAAATACCATTGGAAAAGGAAAGATTTACAATGGATACCCAATCTTAGAGGTGTTGGAAAAAGAACAGGTAGCTACAGATTTTTCATACACTAAACCTGCGGAAGACACAGAATTGCTGTATGTACATCGGCAAATGGGTGATGTAGATATTTATTGGATAAATAACCGAAAGGATCGCGATGAAGATGTTGAAGCCACATTCAGGGTTGAAGGAAAAGAAGCAGAGATTTGGCAACCTGAAACAGGAATGATAAAAAAAGCTTCTTATTCCATTGCAAGTGGCAGTACCACTATTCCGCTGCATCTTGCACCAAACGATGCTGTTTTTGTGATTTTTCGTAATAAGGCACAATCTGATTCGTATACTGCTCCTGAAATCATTGATACCCAATTGGAGGATATTACAGGTCCTTGGGAAATAAGTTTCGAATCAAAAGTTGGAGAGCCTTTCAGTGCTACTTTTGAAACACTTTCTGCCTGGAATGAAAATGCTGACAACAACATTAAATACTTCTCCGGAACCGGTACTTATACAAAAACCATAAATGTTCCTGCCGAATGGCTCAGCGAAGAAGGAAATATTTGCCTCGATCTGGGTGAAGTAGAAAATCTGGCCGAGGTGACTGTAAATGGAAAAGCAGCAGGGATTGTTTGGAAGAAACCATTCCGTTTGGAAATTGGATCAGCATTACAGGAAGGTGATAACGAAATACAAATTAAGGTAGCAAACCTTTGGGTAAATCGTTTGATTGGTGATGCCCAGTTAGATGTTACTGAAAAGCTGACCTATACAACAATGCCATTTTATCAGGCAAATTCGCCATTATTAACATCCGGATTACTTGGACCGGTAGTATTAGTTCAATCAAAATAGACCATAAACATAAGTTTAGTTGGTATAGTTAGTTTGATATTCCGGCAGGTAGTTCCTGCCGGGATATTTTTGTTTAACCACAATATATCTTCAAAATTTAATAGCACCTGTTTTAATTAAAACAGGTGATTTGTTATTAGAAGTGTTAAAATGTTAAATGTATTTTGAGTGTTTAGTAAATGATCTTTTTTAATATCAAATTAAAGATGTTATTTTGCATGCCTAAGCTTATTGAATTAAACGATGACATTTTCGGACAGAGAAATTTTCGAAAAAATAAAGAATGGGGATGATGCGGCCTTTAGTCAGTTATTTGACGAAAGCTATTCTTCGCTTTGTTTTTTTGTAAACAAATACCTCTCCGATCTTGATAAATCCAGATCGCTGGTTCAGGAATTTTTTGTTGACCTTTGGATCAATCATTCCAATTTAACTGTTCCTCACTCCCCAAAATCATATTTGTTCAATTCTGTTAAAAACAAAACCATCGACTTTTTAAGGAAGGAAAAACGAATGGGCAAGATCGTAGAACCGGATGAAAACAATGAGTCCACCCCGTTTCGCGATTTAGTGGAAGAGGCAGAATTGAACGATAAAATTAATCAAGCGATTCAGGACTTACCAGAAAAATGTCGCGAGATATTTGTGCTTTGCCGTTTTGATGGATTAAAATATGCTGAAATTGCCCGAAAATTAGACATTTCAATTAAAACAGTTGAAATGCAAATGGGAATTGCATTAAAAAAACTTCGCAAAAATCTTTCTGATTATCAGATGTTTAACCTCTTGGTGTTTGTTTTTTCAAAAAAAAGTTAAATCCTTTTACAGGGTAAAATTGAAAAATTTCGTCTTGTAAATAATTAAACCGAAAAATTAAGTGAACGAGCTAATTCATAACATGAATATAGACAGCCTTTCTGCAAAATTTCTTTCTGGGAATATGTCTTCAGAAGAACAAAAGGAATTTGAAATCAGGCTGAATAAATCAAAAGAAAACAAAGAAACTTTTCTGAAGAATAAGAAAGTTTGGGAGCAAAGCAGGCATCAACTCGTTTCGGAACAGATTACAGAAGATAAAGTTAAGGTACTGCGCAAATTGTATGCGCATCAAATAAAAAGTTTATCCCGTTCACGTCGTCAAACACTCATATATAAACTTGCAGCTGTTTTGGCAATTCCACTAACCTTTGCTATCAGTTGGCATTTCTTAAATACAGGCAATGTTGAACAGCCGCTGTTACCTGAAACAATTTGCGAAGTTACTGCACCAAAAGGACACGTTGCCAAATGTATCCTCCCCGATGGGACAGAGGTTTGGGTAAACACAGGTTCGTCGGTAATATACGATGCCAATTCGTTTAATAATGCCGCTCGGGAGGTAGAATTGTCGGGCGAAGCTTATTTCGAGGTGACAAAAAATGAAGCGAAACCTTTTACCGTAAAAACATCAAAGGCTAACATTCTGGTAACCGGTACATCATTCAACTTAAAAGCCTATCCCAACGAAAATACTTTTGAAGCTATTTTGGCAGAAGGTGGTATTGATATGGAAGTGAATAATGCTTCACGTCAAAAAGTTAGTCTGGTTCCGGGCGACAGAGCAATACTGGAAGCCGGTGGAAACAATATTACTATCGACAAAGTAGATCCCGCATATTTCAGTTCATGGCGTACAGGAGAGTTGCTCTTTAAAGATGCAACACTTAACGACCTGGTAGTAGAACTGGAACGTGTTTACGATATTGATTTTTATATAGTAGATGAGAAGTTGGGCGAGTTTCGCTTCAGGGGAATGTTTAGCTACAACAGCAACCTGATTGAAGCTTTAGAGAAAATTAAGAGAACTGCACAGATTGATTATCGCATTGAAAATAAGGAAGTATGGCTGACTAAAATGAAGTGACACTGGGGTCACTCTAAACAAACTAATAAACTTTAAAACTTAAATATTATGACTAAAAACATTCGCTTTGGCTAGCAGAATTTTTAACGGGTAAATTCTATAAAAAAAAGAGGAAAATGTTGGTCGCATTCCCCTCTTTTAAATCTCATTAGCCTGTTAAAGCTAAATCAATTTATTAACTAAAAACGTTTAAATTTATGAAAAAAAAATCAGAAGCATGGGGTGGATTGTATCCTTATGCGAAAAAAATGATGTTAATTATGAGGTTAACTATTTTCCTTGTTTTAGTATCAGTTATGGCCAGTACGGCCAGCGTTTATTCACAAACGACTAAACTAACTGTAAAAATGAATAACCGTAAAATTGCTGATGTTTTCGATGCGATCGAACAACAAAGTGATTTTTACTTCTTTTATAACCGCGATCTTTTCGATGACGGTCAAATCGTATCAGTTGATATGGAAGGCAAAACCGTTGAGGAAATTCTTGATGAAGTGCTTGAAGGTAAATCAGTTACTTATGAGGTTGTTAATTCTGACATTTTAATTAAAACCGTTGAAGAAAGAGCTAGTAACGATTCAAAGGCACAACAAGAAAAATCAGTAAGCGGTAAAATTTCTGATAAATCAGGAGAACCATTGCCAGGTGTAACTGTAGTTGTAAAAGGTACTACCAATGGTACTATTACCGATTTTGATGGTAACTACACCATTACTAATGTACCTGATGGTGCAACACTTCAGTTTTCTTTTGTTGGTATGCGTTTGCAGGAAGTTGCAGTTGGTAGCCAAAGTGTTATCAATATTACCATGGAAGAAGAAACTATTGGTTTGGAAGAAGTGGTAGCAGTTGGTTACGGTGTACAGAAAAAAAGTAGTATTACCGGAGCAATTGCATCTGTTGATGCAGAAGAAATGCAAAACCGCTCGACAAATAATGCCGGGCAGGCAATGCAAGGTAAAGTATCAGGAGTTCAAATTATGAATATGTCAAGTGCTCCGGGTGCCGATCCTACTTTTAGGGTAAGGGGTTACTCAAGTAATGGAGCAAATTCTGACCCACTTTATATTGTTGACGGTTTGAAAGTTACCAGTATAAGTTACCTGGATCCTTCAAGTATTGAGTCTATTGAAGTGTTAAAAGATGCTGCTTCTGCAGCGATTTACGGAGCTGAAGCCGGTAATGGTGTTGTTCTTGTTACAACCCGTGAGGGAAGTAAAGGAAAAAGCCGCTTCTTTTTAAATTCATTGTATGCAAGCCAGAAACCAAGAACGAAACTGGACTTTATGACAGGTGAGCAGTTTACATCCTATTGGCAGGAAGCAGGTTATCCTGCATCATCATTTCAGGGGGCAGACACTGATTGGCAAGATGTGATGTTTGAAACCGGACAAAGAATGACACACACCATTGGTTTTGAAGGTGGATCAGAAAAGGGAACTTTTTATGCAGCTTTAACTTATAACGGCGAAGACGGTATGATTGTAGGCGACCAAGACACGTATAAACGTATTGCCGGTCAAATCAATGCAACTTACCAGGTTAACGATTGGTTAAAAATTGGAACCAATACCTCAATTGAAAGAGCCGAGATTGTAAGTGTTTCTGCAAATAACATGACTTCTACCGGTAGTGTGATTGGTGGAGCTTACTTTTTTGATCCAACCGTACCGGTAAACTATGCAAATGATGCAGATGCTCCCGCCGGACTTGGCCAGCTTGAGTATGAAGCAGGAGGAGGTTATATTGATCGCAACCAAGATGGATTGTTATATGGAGAATCAATTTTAATGCAATCCAATTTATGGAACCCGATTTTGATGAAGGATAACTATACTAATGAATCGTGGAGATCAAATATTAATGGTTCTGCATATATTGAACTTACTCCAATTGAAGGTCTTGTATATACCTCAAGACTTGGTTACCGTTTTGGTACAGAAATGGAGTCGAACTATACTAGTGCTTATTACCACAATACCAGCCAGAGTAGAGCTCGTGGAGGATTAAGTGCCGAAGCAAGACATAATTTCTATTATCAGTGGGAAAACTTTGCAAACTATTCTTTTTCGGTAGGAAGTAATGATTTTACCGCCATGGCCGGTATGCAATATGTGAATGATAATAATTCGTTTGTTTCTGGTAATACCGCATTACTGGGAAGTGATGAACCAAATTACCGTTACCTGGATTATTCTGATGCTGCTGCAACTGATGGAGTTGGCGGAAATAATATTGACAGACGTAGCATTTCGTATTTTGGACGTTTAGATTGGAACTATGAAGGTAAATATATGTTGCAGGGAACTTTCCGTGCAGATGCTTTCGATGCATCTAAATTATCAACAGATAATCGCTGGGGATATTTTCCGGCATTTTCTGCAGGTTGGGATATTTCGAGAGAAAGTTTTATCGAGGATTTAAACCTAGGATTCTTGGACCAATTTAAAGTTCGTGGTTCTTGGGGTATCAACGGTAATGTTACTGTATTGAGAAACTATCCTTATTCGCCATCTTTATCGTTGGGTGATTCTTATTACAGCTTTACCAATCAGTTAGTTTCTGCCGCAACACCGGCCAATCAACTTCCTAATCCTGAGCTTGTTTGGGAAAAATCAAAACAAACCGACATTGGTTTTGATAGCCGTTTCTTTAATAGCAGGTTGAGTTTAAATGTGGATTATTTCATTAAAACCACTGATGGACTTCTGGCAACTGGCCCTGCTCCTGTAGTTTCAGGTACCAGCACTGTAATGAGAAATGCTGGTGAAATTGAAAACCGTGGTTTGGAAGTTGATATGGGCTGGAAAGGCCAGGTTGGCGATTTCAAATACAATATTATAGCTAACTTTTCTACCGTGAAAAATGAAGTTATCGAAAGCCCCTACGGTGAAGGCCGTCAGTTTGGTGGTGGTGGATTCATTTCTGGTTTCGTTCAGGGAGGTGGAACCTATTTTGAAAAGGGTTACCCAATTTGGTATCTCAGAGGTCGTGTTCTTGACCACTATGATGGAGACACAGGACTTCCTATATGGAAAACAGCTGAAGAGTTAGGTACCGATGACGGAATGGATTATCTGGGTTCAGTTATTCCTGATTTCTCATACGGATTTACATTTTCTGCTGAATACAAAGGTGTTGATTTAAGAGTGTTTGGAATGGGCCAGCAAGGCAGTGAACTAAGTTGGGCTATTAATAGATTTGACCTTCCGATAATGAACTATCCAACAATGTTGTTTGAAGATCGTTGGACTCCTTCAAATCCTAATGCTACTTATGCATCACCACAAGTTTATACAACTGGTGGAGCCATTGCTGCATACGGTGGATCAAACGTATTTGTGTATGATAATTCATTCTTCAAAATCAAAGAAATCCAGTTAGGTTATTCTTTGCCATCGGCACTGATCGAGCGTGTTAAGATTTCTCAATTGAGGGTTTATGTATCTCTGGAGAATTATTTCACTTCTACCAATTATCCTGGTATTGATCCTGAATCTATGGCCGGTGTTACAGCTGGAGATGATCCAAACCTTGCAGGTGGTATGGGAATCGACAGGATTCAGTATCCATCAATGAAGCAGGCTACATTCGGTATTAATGTATCATTTTAACCAATTAAATTAATGGAGATTAGAACTATGAAAAAGATAATATTATCAATATTAGTTTTGTATTGCGGGATGTTTTTGCTGAATTCCTGTAATCAGGATCTGTTGGAAGTTGAGCAGCATGGTGCGCTCAATCCAGACAGTTATTACGCGAATGCATCTGACGCAGACGCAAATCAATTAATTGCTGCCATTTATACAACAATGTATGGCAGAACAAATAATAACGTTACCCCTGGTGATGACGGAGTTACCAGAACTGCTAATACAAATGTTAATTCACAGAATGCCGGATCAAACGGAGATTTTACAGCGCTATACCGGGTAAATTACCTGTGTAACCTGATTATCGAGAATTTGACACCAGATACTGAGATTAAAAAGCAGGTTATTGGAGAAGCTTATTTTTGGCGTGCCTATGCTTATATTGATCTAATCATGGGGTGGGGAACTCCTCCACTTGTTGACCATGTGTTAGGACCTGATGAATTGCAACCTACTAATGGAACTCCGGCTGAACTTTGGGCTTATGTAGAGAGTAGTTTGGCAGAAGCCATTTCTATGCTTCCTGCTAAACCGGGCCTTGGACAGCAAGAAGCAATCGGTGGGCGTGTAACAAAAGGTGCTGCCACTGCTGTACTTGGAGAAGCCCAGCTGTATAAAAAAGATTATTCAGCTGCAGTTTCAACCTTGCAACCACTTATCAATTCAGGTTTGTATGCTTTACAATCAACCTATTTGGATTTATGGCATGTAGGTTCAGACTTTTGCGATGAATACATGTGGGAGTTTAACTTTGATGATGCAGACCAGGCTAATTTTGAGAACCAGGGAGATGACAGAGCAATTAGAGTTACCTGGAGAGCAGAAAACGTTACGGTTCCGGGTGGACTTGGAGTTTCTGGATTTGGTGGCGCCGACTACGGTAAAGACTTTTACGATTTTATGATTGCCCACGATGGAAAAAGCAATCGTTATTTGGGAACAATCTGGGATTATGAAGATATCCTTGATCGTTTCATCGAATTGGGTCTGGCTGCGGATCGTACTGAAGCAATGGGCGAATTTTGGGGAGCTGCACCTATTATGAATAACTGTCGTGGTTATTTCAGAATTAAAATGGTTCCTTGGGGACCACATCCTGAAATTGAAGGTTGGGTGAGTGATGTATATGACTGGAATGATGCTGATAATATTCACTCTAAGGCAAACTGGCCAGGCATGCGTTACTCAGAAGTATTGCTTATTTATGCTGAAGCTTGTTTAGGAGCAGGAACCAATACTGCAGAAGGTTTGGCAGCACTTAATGAGGTTCGTGTAAGAGCTGGAATTGACCCACTTGGATCATATGATCTTCAGGACGTGAAAGATGAAAGACGTGCTGAATTGGTGAGCGAGGGTGTTCGTTTCCAGGACTTGATCAGATGGGGTGATGCAGCTACTGAAACAGCAGGATTGGCATCTCATACATACACTTTTGAAGGTTATGTTGAAGGAACAACCGATTATTTGGTAACACCAACAGCTGTTCCTGAATGGGAAGATTTCGTGGTAGGTCGTGATGAGTTGAATCCATTTCCTTACAACGAAATGTTGTTGAATCCGAATATCGTTCAAAATCCCGGTTGGTAATCAGCGATTTTAGTTGAACGTTAATAAAATAAATGCAGTAACCACTTTTAATGGTGGTTACTGCTTTCTCTCAACCGTCTTTCGAGATAGTACATTCCGCAAGGGATGGATACATATAAGCCTCTACTAATTAAGTCAAGTTTTTACCTAAAAAATGAAAAAAGTAATAGTATTACTTTTAACTTGCTATCTTTCAGTTACGTCTTTTTCACAGGAAGTATATAAGATTTACGATGGTATAGCTCCCGGTAGTGAAAACTGGAAAGATCCTGAATTAACTGTGCCGGCTCCATGGAGTGGCAATCCGCTTATTTACAACGTAAGTGAGCCCACCATTTCTATTTATCATCCAAACAAAGCCATTGATACCGGTGCCGCTATGATTATCGCACCAGGTGGAGGCAACAGATTTCTTACCTGGCAAGAGGAAGGAATTAATGTGGCAGAATGGTTCCAGCGTCACGGCGTTACAGGAATTCTGCTAAAATACCGCACCAATCAGGTCGGTTCAAAAAAAGAAATTGAAGAATCGTTAAAAGCTATTTGGCCACCAAAACCAAATACCGATTCTAATTCAAGTGAAAACGAAAATAACGAAACACAAAATATAAGTAGCCCGCAAACTCAAATTGAAGCAACCTTGCAAGGTGACGATGGTCGTATGGCCATTAAATATGTACGCCAACATGCAGACGAATTAGGCATTAATCCTGATAAAATTGGAATAGTAGGGTTTTCTGCCGGCGCCATGTTAACTGCAAATGTGGTTGCAATTCATGATAATGCAAGTCGTCCAAATATCGCAGCGTCAATTTATGGAGGAGGTCTTACCGGGGAGATCACTGATCGTATACCATTATTTATCTGTTCACCTGTACATGACCTTTTTCCTGCCGATGATCTTTTTCAGACTTACCAGAACTGGAAAAAGGCTGAAGTCCCGGTCGAACTACATTTTATTCATGATGCGAACCACGGAGATGGTCTGCAGTACAATGGTAAAGCGTGGAACGAATGGATTGAAAATATGTACAATTTTATGAAAGCGGTTGATTTTCTTGAATAAAACTAAAATGGATAAGTCCAGTGAAACAATGATAAAAAAAGCAAGATTTTGAATAAGGTCTAAATGGCAAATCAACCGACAGGATGCAGTATATGAGAAAAGAACTAAAATACATGAGAATTAATTTGTTGATCATTATTTTGTTGATCAGCACTTTAACTGTCTTTTCTCAGGAAGAAATAAATCTGTACGACGGACATATTCCTAATGTGATCGGAAACGGACCGGAGGAGAAATCATTTGACGCACCTTTTGGTAAAGTTTATTATCAGGTTGCAACGCCTACTCTTAAAGTGTTTGAGCCAGCAAAAGAAAAAAATACAGGTGCTGCTGTAATTCTTTGTCCCGGAGGAAGTTATTCTGCACTGGTATATGGTTTTGAAACAAAAACCGCAGAGATCTTGGCTGAAAATGGCATTGTTGGCATCGTTTTAAAATACCGATTGCCTGATCCAAGGTTCTATGAAAACAAGGAAATTGTTCCCTTGCAGGATGTGCAACAGGCGCTGATCAAGGTTCGTGAGAATGCATCAAAATGGGGAATTGATCCGCAAAAGGTCGGGATTTTGGGATCATCAGCAGGCGGTCATTTAGCTGCCACTGCAGGAACACATTTCGAAAAATGCTATGTTCAAAATCCAAATAACACCAGTGTAAAACCTGATTTTCTGGTCTTGAATTACCCGGTTATCAGTTTAGCAGACAGTTTAACACATTATCAATCAAGGTTACGATTGATTGGTGAAGAATCCATTCCGGATGAAATATTTCAACTTATGGCAACTGATAGTAATAAGGCCGAAAAAATGATGGCAGAAATACCAGTCCCTCAGGATAAGATTCTTGAATTTTCCAATGAGTTGCATGTAAGTTGTGAAACACCACCAACATTTATTGATCATGCAAATGATGATAACACGGTAAGCATTCAAAATTCGATCCTTTTTATTGCCGCTCTTCAGCAGAATGAAGTGGATGTCGATTGCTTTTTTTATGCGAATGGGGGACACGGTTATTTGGCAGATAATTTAAATAAAAAAGTGGAGTGGATTGATTCATGTATTGAATGGATAAAAGAAGAAATAAAGTGAGTTGAAAATATAGATTGAATATATACCAGTTGATTTATTGTCGGATTTTTTAGTTTATCTGAATAAATATTCCGAGAAATCAACAACCATTTTTTAAGTGTTAATAGCCCATTGAAATTATGATTGTTAGAATTATGATAGTAAATGGCTTAATATCTTAAAATGAATAGGTTACATGTGTTGTAAAACACAGAAATAAGCTAGATCACCATTAAGCTTTTGTGTGAAATTGAGGTCTAACCTTTCAAGGTATTTTTAACATGAAGATATCTTTTTAGAAAACAATAATTAACCTAATAATAATTAAATAAAAATGAAACTAAATCGGACTGGATACTCTAAATGTAAAACAACAATAAAACTTGTTATTATTGTTTGTATTTTATTCCTGACAGCCTGCAAAAATGCGCCCACCGATAATAATATTGCTCAGCTAAAATCTGAGTTTCAAACACCACCTGATGATGCTAAACCCCGCGTATGGTGGCACTGGATGAACGGAAACGTTACCAAAGAAGGAATTCGCGCCGATCTGGAATGGATGAATCGTGTTGGAATAGGTGGTTTCCAAAACTTCGATGCCGGACTTAACAGCCCGCAGGTAGTGGAGAACAGGCTCGTTTATATGACTCCCGACTGGAAAGATCACTTCCTGTTTACCACAAAGCTTGCCGATTCATTAGGTCTTGAAATGGCCATTGCCGGTTCTCCGGGATGGAGCGAAAGTGGTGGCCCATGGGTAAAACCAGAAGAGGCAATGAAAAAATATGTATGGAGCGAAGTGCGAGTTAAAGGTGGAGAAACTTTTAACGGAAAATTACCGCAACCACCTTCTGTTTCTGGTCCTTTTCAAAACATAGGACTTGCAGCTAATCCAATGGGAGGACATGGTGCTGACGTTCCGAATTTTTACAGCGATGTTAAAGTTTTTGCTTATCGTTTGCCCGATGCCGATAAGTCGTTAAAGGAATTGAACCCCAAAATTACATCAAGTGGTGGGAATTTTACGGTTGAATTACTAAGCGATGGCGATTTGGTAAAAACAGCAAAACTTCCTGAATCAAAAATCTCTTGGATACAATATGAATTTGCAGAACCGGTTACCATGCAGGCTGTTACCGTAGTTGGTGGCAGCGGTGGCGGTATGTTTAGAGGCGGCGGTGCCAAACGTACTTTAGAAGCTTCAAACGATGGAAAAACATTCACAAAAGTTATTGATATACCAAATGGTTCTGTTGATGAATCTACCTTAACATTTGCACCAACTACAGCAAAATATTTCAGAGCAATTTGGGAAAAACAACCGGTTAGAATGGATCCTGCCATGGCGGGACTGTTTGGATTTGGACCTCCTCCTGCAAATGGAACCGATGTTGCTGAGTTTGTACTTCATACAGGCGGTAGAGTAAATCGTTTCGAAGATAAAGCCGCATTCTCGGGAGCTACTGATTTGTACACTGTTTGGACTCCGGAAGTGGCACCTGAAACAGTGGTCGACAAAAACAATGTGGTTGACCTAACTGCGCAAATGCAGGAAGACGGAATGCTGAACTGGACTCCGGAAGACGGCGAATGGATGATCGTTCGAATGGGGTATTCGTTAACCGGACATCAAAACAGCCCGGCGTCGCCCGAAGCTACCGGTTTGGAAGTTGATAAACTCAATGCTAAACACGTTAAAGCTTACTTCACAAATTATCTCGATCAGTATAAAGACGCCACGGGCGGTTTGATGGGCGAGCACGGTTTGCAGTATGTGATAACCGACAGTTGGGAAGCCGGAACACAAAACTGGACCGATGAAATGATCACCGAATTCGAAAATAGGAGAGGATACGAAATGCTTCCATGGATGCCCGTTTTAACCGGTCATATTGTGGAAAGTGCCGAAGCCAGCGACCGCTTTTTGTGGGATTTCAGAAAAACACTGGCTGATCTGGTTGTGGAAAATCACTACGACCTGCTTACTACCATGCTGAAAGAACGCAATATGGGGCGTTATTCTGAATCGCATGAGGCACGCCGTGCTTTTATTGGCGACGGAATGGAAGTGAAGAAAACGGCTGATGTGCCAATGGGTGCCGGCTGGACTCCGGGAGGATTTGGCGGAAACGAAGGTGGTTTCGCTTCGGTTTACCAGGCTGACATTCGTGAATCATCATCAGTAGCTCACTTGTACGGACAGAAATATGTAGCTGCCGAATCATTAACCGCAATGGGTAGTGACTGGGCTTGGTCACCCGAATTGCTGAAACCAATTGCTGATCACTTGATGGCGTGTGGTTTGAACCGTTTCGTAATTCATACATCAGTACACCAGCCATTAATGGATAAAGCACCGGGAATGAGTCTCGGACCGTTCGGACAATGGTTTACACGCAACGAAACATGGGCTGAGCAGGCTACTGCGTGGACATCGTATTTAGCCAGAAGTTGCTACATGTTGCAGCAGGGTAAATATGTGGCCGATATTGTCTGGTATTACGGCGAAGACAACAACATAACAACACTTTTCAGCAGAATGCGCGGTGGCGATCTACCGGCTGTTCCGGAAGGATACAGTTACGATTTTATCAATGCCGACGCGGTTCAAAACTGGATTTCAGTGGATAATGGCGAATATGTTACGCCTACCGGAATGAGTTATCGCGTTTTGGTACTCGATCCGAACAGTAGTTATATGACACTTGCTCTGTTGAAGAAAATAAAATCAATGGTGGAAGCCGGAGGTGTAGTTACCGGTGCCAAACCTATTATGACTCCAAGTTTAAGCGACGATCCTGCTGAATTTGATGTCATTGTAAATCAACTTTGGGCAAACGAAAATGGAGTAAATACCGTAGGAAGCGGTAAAGTTTACGCAGGATTTGAGCTAAAAGATGTAATGACACAGCAGGAGATTACGCCGGATATGGTTTACACAAAACCCAAAGCCGACAGTGAATTGTTCTTCGCGCACCGCCAGGTTGATGGAACAGATATTTACTGGGTAAACAACCGTAGCGACGAGGCAACTGAGATGGATGTCACTTTCCGGGTAGCAGGTAAAATAGCCGAGGTTTGGCATCCCGAAACCGGAAAAACAGAAGCGGTTTCTTTTGCAATTTCCGGAAATCAAACGACTGTTCCGATGCATTTGGAACCTAACGATGCAGTTTTTGTGGTGTTTGGTGATAACACAAATGAGAAATCTGTAAATATTCCTAAAGTAGCAGAAAGCAAATTGGAAGAAGTTGCAGGTCCGTGGACTGTGGAATTCCAGCCCGAGCGCGGAGCTCCTGCACAGGCTACATTTGAAGCGCTTACTCCATGGAATGAAAACGCAGATCAGGGAATAAAATATTTTTCAGGAACAGCAAGTTACAAGAAAACGATTGCAACTCCTGAAAGCTGGCTCGCCGATGGATCGGAAGTCTGGATTGATTTAGGAGCTTTACAAAACATGGCAGAAGTTAAGGTGAACGGCAAATCGATGGGAATCGTTTGGAAAAAGCCTTTCAAAGTAAATATTACTGAAGGACTTACTGCCGGAGAAAACGAATTAGAAATTGAGGTGACCAACCTTTGGGTGAACCGTCAAATCGGTGACCAGCAACCAGGTGTAGAAGAGAAAATCACCTTTGTTTCAAACCCGTTTTACAAGGCCGACTCTCCATTGAAAACATCAGGATTGATGGGGCCGGTGAGCATAATTAGTATGAAACAATAGTTACTCATAAGTTATAGTTTTCAAAGTTTAGTTAGATGATATTCCGGCAGGCAATGCCTGCCGGGGTATTCATTTTGAAACGAAGATTTTAAAGAACGTCAACCAGTAATATAATTTAAATATGAAACAAAAAACTATTACGATTTCATTATTAATGCTGTTGGTTAGTGTATTTTCTTTTGCGCAACGACAAAATACGCAAGAAAGGCCTGGACCAATAACCCGTCCAATGATTGTTGAGATAGCTAAAAACACCTATTTTATCAACGAATTTGGGATGAACGCCATGTATGTTTTGGTGGGCGACAAAAGTGCGCTGGTTATCGATACCGGCACAGGTTTCTGCGATTTTAAAGGTATCATAGAAAAGTTAACCGACCTGCCTTACAAAGTGGTTTTAACACACGGTCATCCCGATCATGCAGGTGGAATAAATCAATTCGAAACAGTATATATGAACCTTGCAGACACCGCAATGGCAACACATATTCCGTATGAGCAAAAAGCGGAATACGGCGATATCATGCGCAGAATGAGCATTGGTTACAAAGATGTTTGGGGCTACATTAAAGAAGATGTAATTACAAGCACTGAATTGCCCGAAATCAAGCCAATTGAAGATGAACAGGTATTTGATTTGGGTAACCGCAAAGTTACCGCGTATTATGCGCCGGGTCACTCGCCGGGTTGTACCGCTTTTCTCGATCCTACAACAAAAATTCTGTTCTCGGGCGACGCTGCTAATGGCAATGTTGGTACTCGTCTGCCGGTAAGTCAAACACTTCGATATTTAGTGCGCTTAAAAGAATTGCAACCTGCTTACGACAGAATGTTTACAGGTCATATTTCTTATGCAGGAACTATCGATGTGTATTCGCAAAAGCTGGAAGTTCTGGACGATATTATCGAAGCTTTCAGATCCATTTTACGTGGCGATGCTGAAGTTAAAGAGGTACAAAACCACCTTTTCCCTGAGATGAAAAACACGGTGGCCGTTTATGGTCAGGCAAGTGTTGGTTTCGATCCTGGTAATTTATGGGAAGAAGGTAAAGAACATAAAATTTACTAGGAGGAACTATTATGAATAATGTACATTTTTCACTCATCGCCGTTCTTTTGCTATCACTGCTTAGCCCTTTTTCTATGGCCCAGCAAAAAGAAGGTTCTTCGGTAGATAGACCGGGCGAATATTTTAACGGTTTTGCTGGCTATTTAAAAGGATCGGGAAGAGCTGAAAAAATGTACAAAGGAGATCAGTTTGTTCAAACTGAAACAGCACGTGATATTTTCAACAGCCTGTTTTTTCTTACCACTTATGGGCTGGAAAAACAAGATGATCCGGCAATCACATCTTATTGGGCGTCAAAAGGATTAAAAAAGGAAATCTATGATATCCAGGATTCCTCCCGGATGTGGTCCGTATTTACACCAAATGGTTATTACGAGAACTATGGCGATGGTCATAAATTCCCTTTGGTTTTCTGTCTTCATGGCAATAACAATAACATTCTGCTGGCTGAAACTTACGGTTTTGCTGAGCTAGGTGGAAAAGAAGGATTTATAACCGTAGTTCCATGGGCTGATAACGAAGATATTATTCTCGATGAAGTTCCCCGTATTTTAAACATCCTTCGCGAAAAAGGCTATCCGATTGATGAAACCAGAATATACGCATCAGGTTTCTCAAAAGGTGGGGCAGCTACAATGCAGGTTGGTATTAACTATCCTGATTTATTTGCGGCAATTGCACCGGGCGGTGCTAATCCCGCGAGCGAAGTTGGCGAAAATGATGAAACGCTAAAAGCGATGGGGCCAAATATGGGATTCACTGCTGAGCAATTTAAAAATGCAGCAAAATATAAAATGCCCGTAATGTTTTTTGGTGGCACTTGCGATAATATGCCGCTTTCTGCAAATGCCGCCAACTGGATTAAAATCTCCGGAGCCGTTGCGCCCGACGTAACCAAAGAAACTGTAGCTAACATTACTGCACATTCTGGCTACGGAGTTGAGCGAATGACCGGGCTTCAGTTTAACCTCGATCAAATGGAAATTAAAGCAAATGACGATACTTATTACTATACCGGAAGCTACTACAACGAAGATGATGTATGTACATTCCGCGTTGTGGCAGTTGAAGGAGTTCCGCACTGGCTGGTAAAATCAGAGGCCGCCGAAGTGTGGAAATTCCTATCACAGTTTGCACGCAACAAAGAAACCGGAAAACTTTTATACACCAACTAGTCTGATTACTGAATGAAATTCAATAGGAAACTGAAATATAGATTTTTAGTACTACAAGCTTTTATTGTATTAATTGGTTTGGTATTTACCGCTTGCAAGGATAATTCGGCAAGTCAGAATATACAGCTTAAACATGGATTTTTAAATCCGCCCGACGCTGCTAAACCTCGGGTATGGTGGCACTGGATGAACGGGAATGTTACCTGGGAAGGTGCTAAGGCCGATATGGACTGGATGAAACGTGTTGGTATTGGAGGGCTTCAAAGTTTTGATGCCGGAATGACCACGCCACAGGTTGTAGATGTGCGTCTTCCGTACATGTCTAGGGGATGGAAGGATGTGTTTGCAAAAACGGCCGCATATGCCGATTCGTTAGATTTAGAATTAGGTATAGCCGCATCGCCGGGCTGGAGCGAAACCGGAGGTCCCTGGGTTACTGCAGAGGATGCCATGAAAAAAATGGTCTGGTCGGTTACTTACGTCGAAGGAGGAAATACATTCGCTGAAGAATTGCCAATGCCGCCAACGGTTACAGGTGTTTTTCAGACCAGCACTGCAGGAGGCGTTTTGGGGGGAAGAGCTCATGGACAAAAGCCGCCGGAGTTATATAAAGACCAAAAGGTTATTGCATTTAAAATACCAGCTGATGCAAAATTACCTGTTCCGGTAATTACATCTAGTGGAGGAAAGTTAAATGCGAAAGCTCTTTCTGACGGAGTTTTGGAAGAAACAGCAATTGATTTGCCTGCCGCAAAAAATACAGGTGGCATTTCCTGGATACAATTCGACTACGGGCAACCCGTAACTGTAAGAGGGCTAATCCTGTCATCAACAATATTTGCGGCTTATTATAACGGACTGAATCCATCTTACAGAAGTGGAACTCCACCAACTCAATTCAGGCTTGAAGCCAGTGACGATGGTGAAAACTGGTACGATACGAAGGCAAAAGTTCAAACAGGGGCACCTCAACGTTCTATCTCTGTTGACAATGTAAAAGCACGATATTTTCGATTTGTAAGTATAAAACAAGCTCCGGTAGAAACCCAGATTATCAGGCGTTTTGAACGCCCGGCAGGACCTCCACCTGAAAGTATCGGAATTAAAGAACTTGTTTTACGTGGCGAAGCAACCGTTCATTCTTTTGAAGAAAAGGCTGCTTTTGCCAATAATAGCTGGTATTATGATTTGCCAAGTGGAACACCCGGTACTGAAGCAGTAGTGAAATCCGAAAAAGTGATTGATCTAACTGCGCAAATGCAGGCAGACGGCAAACTCAATTGGGATGCCCCTGAAGGAAGTTGGATTGTGATGCGAATTGGTTATTCGCTAACAGGAGCAATGAACAGGCCGGCTTCTCCCGAAGCAACTGGTCTTGAGGTGGATAAACTGGACAGTGCTGCCGTGAGACGATATATGGAAACCTATTTGTCGATGTACACATACGCTACCAACGGATTGATCGGAGAGCATGGATTAAAAGCAATTATGTTCGATAGTTGGGAGGCCAGTAATACAAACTGGACACCATTAATTCTGAATGATTTTAAACGATTACGCGGATATGATCCGATTCCATGGCTTCCTGTTCTGGCTGGTTATGTGGTTGAAAATGCTGAAAAAACTGACGGATTTCTTTTTGACTGGCGCAGAACAATTCAGCAGTTGCTAAAAGAAAATCACTATGAAAACCTTACCCGAATTCTTCACAGAAGAAATTTAATAAGATATGGTGAAGCTCATGAAGAGTTATATTCTACCATGGGTGATGGAATGGAAATGAAACAGTCGGCCGATATTCCGATGGCAGCCATGTGGCAGGTTAATAAACCCGGAGAAATTGAAGGAGTTTATTTTAACGACAATCAGGAATCTGCTTCTGTGGCACATATCTTCGGACAAAATATTTCATCTACCGAATCATTTACCGGAGGGCGTCCGTACGGAACTTCTCCATGGGATTTAAAAAGTACTGCAGATGCCATTTTACTGGCAGGATCAAACAGATTTGTAATTCATACTTCCACACACCAGCCAATTACCAAAGGCCCTGGAATGACACTTGGAGTTGGACAGTATTTTACGCGTAATGAAACCTGGGCGGAGCAGGCCAGACCGTGGATTGAGTACCTGACAAGATCGTCGTATATGTTACAGGCGGGAAAAGCCGCCAACGAGATTGCTGTATTTTATGGAGAAACATCTCCGGTAATTTCACAGTACAGAAACAGTTATCCCGCAGTACCGAAAGGATATCGTTATGACTATGTAAATGCAAACGTGATCTTAAACCGTTTATCAGTTAGTGACGGTATTATTGTTACACCAACGGGAATGAATTATAAACTCATTTATTTTGGTAATGGTACGGAAAAGGTAACGTTGCCGGTGTTGAAAAAAGTGCTGGCAATGGTTAGAGAGGGTGCCGTTTTGGTAGGTACTCGCCCCGATGGTTCACCAAGTTTGAGCGATAATACTGAAGAAGTGAAAGAGATACTGGATATTCTTTGGAATGGTGAGAATGTTACAGCGGTTGAAGACGGTCGTGTATTTAATTCTGATGAAGTAACACAGAAAATACTGGATCAAATCGACCTTGCACCGGATTTCAAGTATTCAAAACCTGCGTCCGACAGTCATGTGATGTTTATTCATCGTAAACTAAACTCAGGAGGTATTTATTTCCTTGCAAATCGTATTGATCGTGCTGAAACGATTGAAGCAAGCTTTCGAATAACGGGTTTTAAACCGGAGCTTTGGGATCCTGCAACAGGAACAATTAGCGAGGTTTCATACCGTATTGATGAAGATAGAACAAGCGTAACTGTTCCACTTGATCGATTCGGGTCGGTATTTGTTGTTTTTCAACAGCCTACATCAGAAAAGAGTCTTTCACTTTCAACTCAAATAGAGCGAAAAATTTCAGAAATAGAAGGACCCTGGCAGGTTAAATTTCAGGCAGAAAGGGGAGCTCCTGCAACAGCAATATTTGATGAGTTAATGGATTTTCGTTACAATACTGATCCTGGTATTCGCTACTTCTCTGGTGTGGCAAGTTATTCTAACGAAATTGAAATTCCGGAAGATATTACCCGGGATGAAAACGAGATTTGGATTGACCTGGGACAGGTGTACAACCTTGCAGAAGTGTGGGTAAACGGAAAACAGGCCGGAACGGCCTGGAAACCACCATTCCGGGTAAATATAACCGAACATATAAGTACTGGAACAAATCAAATTGAAATCAGGGCTGTAAACTTATGGGTAAACCGATTGATTGGTGACGCGCAGCCAGGTGTAAAAGAAAAGGTGACATTGACAACCCGACAGTTTTACCGCGAAAATTCACCATTGGTTCCGTCTGGATTGATTGGTCCGGTACAGCTTGTTCAATCATACAGGAATTAGTAAAGTACAAATAATAATAACAGTAGAATTGATAATATAAATCTATAACCAATGAAATTAAAATCTAGAACGCAAAGAATAGGACAATTACTTTTACCTGTTCTGTTATTAACCGTTTTATCCTTTTTGTTTGTAGAATGTGAAAAATCAGATAATCAGGAAGGAATAGAACTTGAACAAGGATTCAATAATCCGCCTGATGCCGCAAAACCACGTGTGTGGTGGCACTGGATGGGCGGAAACGTAGCCTGGGAAGGCGCAAAAGCCGATATGGACTGGATGACTCGAGTTGGAATTGGTGGTCTGCAATGTTTCCACGCCGGAATGCGCATGCAGGGCCCTGAGAGTTCGGTAGTTGAAAATTACTATCCGTACATGTCGGATGGCTGGAAATCTGCTTTTGCAAAATCAGCAGCTTATGCTGATCAGTTAGGTCTGGAATTTGCAACCGCAGCATCTCCGGGATGGAGTGAAACAGGTGGTCCGTGGGTTGAACCCGAAGATGGAATGAAAAAAATGGTTTATGCCGTTACCAATGTTGAAGGCGGTAAGCCGTTTACAGGCATTTTAAATCATCCGCCTGTGGTAACCGGAGTTTATCAAACCAGTACCGGAGGCTCAGGTCACCAGGGAAATATGGGAGAAGAAAAGCCACAATTGTATAAAGATCAGAAAGTACTCGCTTTCCAGGTTGCAGAAGATGAAATTCTTCCAACGCCAAAAATTACCGCAAGTGGCGGTCGGGTAAGTGCAGCAGTTCTTTCCGATGGTTTTTACGATCATGCAGGAATAACACTTCCCGCAGCAAAAGAAGAAGGCGGCATTTCGTGGATTCAGTTTGATTATGGAAAGCCGGTTACTGTAAAAGGATTGGTTTTATCGGCTCAGGCTCGCGGTCCGGTTGGTTACAAACTGGAATCGAGTAACGACGGATCAAACTGGACAGATACAGGTGCTGATATTCGTGGAGGAGGCGTGGTTCACACTAACTCTGTTGACAATGTGAATGCCCGTTATTTCCGTTTTGTAAGTATAAAACAACCACCATCACCACCGGCACCTTGGTTCCGTTGGGGATTTGGAACACCTCCGCCACCGGAAGCTATCGGTATCTCGGAGTTAACTTTATTGGGAACTCCAACTGTTCATTCGTTTGAACAAAAAGCAGCCTATTTCTCGGACCATTCAAGCAGAGGCTATTTTAATTTGCCAAGTGGATCAGAAGGAACAGCTATAAAAGCTTCTGAAGTATTGGATTTAACTGATAAATTGAATGAAGACGGAACTTTAAGTTGGACACCACCTGCAGGACAATGGATGGTACTCCGCGTTGGTTATTCACTTACCGGTGCTCAAAACCGTCCGGCGGCTCCTGAAGCTACCGGTTTGGAAGTGGATAAACTCGACTCAGCAGCGGTAAAACGCTACATGGATTATTACATTGATATGTATCGCGAAGCTGCAGATGGCCTTGTTGGCGAGAAAGGATTACACGCATTGATGTTCGACAGCTGGGAATCAGGTTTTGCCAACTGGACTCCTAAAATTCTTGAAGGTTTCCAACAAAATATTGGTTACGATCCAACTCCATGGGTGCCTGCTTTGGCCGGTTACGTCGTGGAAAGCCCGGAAAAAACAGACAAATTTTTGTACGACTGGCGCCGTAATATTCAGCTGATGTTAAAACAACATCACTACGATTTCCTTACCCGTTATTTGCATGAAATTGGCATGATCCGCTACGGAGAAGCGCACGAAGCCGGTTTTGCAACCATGGGCGAAGGAATGGAAATGAAACAAACTGCCGACATTCCAATGGGGGCGATGTGGATGCACCACGAACCCGGTTACATGGAAGGCAACTATTTTAACGACAACCAGGAATCAGCTTCGGTTGCTCACATTTACGGACAAAATATTGCAGCTACTGAATCATTCACCGGCGGTCCGGCTTACGGAACAGCGCCTTGGGATTTGAAATCGACGGCCGATGCGATTTTACTTTCAGGTTCAAACCGTTTCGTAATTCACACTTCTGCTCACCAGCCAATCACAAGAGGTCCCGGTGTTACATTGGGCGTTGGCCAAATGTTCTCGCGTAACGAAACTTGGGCTGAGCAATCAAAAGTTTGGATCGATTATTTGTCACGTTCATCATACATGTTGCAAGCCGGTAAAGCTGCCAATGATATTGCACTTTTCTACGGCGAAGAATCATCAATGACCGCTATTTACGGCAACGACTTTAAGCTTCTTCCAGACGGATACCGCTATGATTTTGTAAGTGCCGACGTGGTAATGAATATGCTGTCTGTTGAAGACGGAGCGTTGACTACCAAATCAGGAATGAACTACAAAGCGATTTTCTTAGGCAGAGGTGCTACAAAAATGACACTTCCGGTATTGAAGAAAATGAAGGACTTTGTTGAGCAAGGTGCTGTTGTAATTGGAACTCGTCCAGAAGGTTCGCCAAGTTTGGCCGACGATCCTGCAGAAGTTAAAGATGTACTTGATATTCTCTGGCCGGGCGATGCGGTTGCAAACGTTGGAAACGGTAAAGTTTTCAATACCGATGATTCAGGCGCAGCTTTCAACGAAATTGGTCTGGAGCCAGACTTTACTTACGAATCACCGGTTGCCGACAGCGACGTAATGTTCCTGCACCGCAAACTAAATAATGGTGGCATTTATTTCGTAGCAAGTCAGACGGATAACGAAGAAACCATTAAAGCCAGCTTCCGCATCAGTGGTTACAAAGCTGAATTGTGGGATCCGGCAACAGGAAAAATCAGTCCTGTATCATATTCATTCGACGGCGAACGTACAAACGTTACAATTCCGCTTGATTCGTTTGGATCGATCTTCGTGGTGTTCCGCGATAAAACAAAAGAAAGCAGTGTGAGCATTCCTGTGCCAACCGAAAGAGTGATAACTCAATTGGAAGGACCTTGGCAGGTTGAATTCCAGGCTGAGCGCGGTGCACCTGCATCAGCTACTTTTGATAAACTGATCGATTTCCGCGAAAGTGATGTAGACGGAATTAAATATTTCTCAGGAATTGCCAACTACAAAAAATCGGTTGATGTTGCACAGGAAACAATCGACAAAGGAGATGTAGTTATCGACCTTGGTTTGGTGAATAACCTGGCCGAAGTTTGGGTGAATGGTCAATTGGCCGGAACAACCTGGAAACCTCCTTATCGTGTTGATATTACTGATTTTGTGACTGCCGGTTCTAACGAAATCGAAATCAAAGCAGTAAATACCTGGGTGAACCGTTTGATCGGTGATGCACAGCCCGGCGTTAGCGACGATGAAAAAATTACATTGACAACACGTCCATTCTACCGTGCTAATTCACCATTGGTACCTGCCGGATTGGTCGGTCCTGTTGAAATTTTGAGTTTAGCAACCAACTAAAATATTAATCATGAAACGTAAAAATACAATCAAACTTATTCTTTGGAGCCTGATACTATTTATGGCTTGTCCGGCATTTGCCCAAACCGGTTTAAAAGTGGGGGCAGCAAAAGTTGATATCACACCAAAACAAAGCGACCTGAAGAGCTCAACAGATATTATTCGTGGAAAACTTTATGTTCGTTCCATTTATATCGATAACGGAACAAATTCAGCGGTATTGGTAGCTATCGATGCCGGCGGTATTCATGAAATTGATGATGTGTTGGCTAAATCTTCCGCATCAACAGGATGTCCGGTGCAAAACTATGTGGTTACCGGAACGCATACACACAGTGGCAACACCGGTGGTCTATTTAATGGCGCACCAACTGCGGAAACAATTGCCGATGCGATTGTTGCTTCTGTCGATCAGGCGAAGGCAAATATGGCGCCTGCTCGTGTAGGTTACGGAACTACACAAGTGGATTTGAATGTAAACCGCGATAATTTCGATGAGAATTTAGAGTGGCACCAAACCGCCAACTGGGATGGTCCTTCAGATAAAACTTTGGCAGTAATAACTTTCCTTGGTGAAGACGATGTGCCGATTGCAGTGTACATGAATTACGCCATGCACCCGGTAAATTTCTTTATGAGTGGTGTTGTTAGTGCCGATTTTCCGGGCGATGCAACGAAATATGTTGAAGATATGTTCGACGGTAAAACTGTGGCTTTATTTGCTCAGGGAGCTTCCGGCGACCAAAATCCTAAAATGGCATACACTTCTATTTTTCAGGAAGGACAGATTAAAGGCGTGTTGCCTCCACCTGCTGAGCCTTCAACAGGCCGCCAACCTTCTTTCGACGGTCCGGGTGAAATTCCTGCTGACCAGCTTGAAGCCCACAAAAAAGTTGTTGATCGCAAGAGCGACTATGTTCACATGTTAGGAACAACTTTGGGTAACAACGCTGTACAGGTTATGCTTTACCACACGCAGTATGAAAAGAGTTCGAAAATCTGGTGTAAAAAAGAGGATGTTGTTTGTCCCGGGCGTGTTCGTATTGATACCAACGGTCGCGAAAATTACGATCCGGGATACAAAGACGGACCGGATGTACACATTGGTTTAGGTTTGGTTCAGATCGGCGATATCAATTTGGTAACAGTGAGTGGCGAGGTTTATTCAGAAATTGGTATGCGACTAAAAGCTGAGTCTCCTGCATCTAAAACAATGATGGTTACATTAACCAATGGAACTCGTACAGGATATATTTATTCTACACAGGCAAGTACTCACCTTACTTTCCAGGTAATTGGCTCAAATATCAAACCCGGATTTGCAGAACCTGCAATTGTGAATACTGCACTTGAATTGATGGAGGAAGCAAAACTTTAAAAGCGAATTTTTTAACTTGCAGAACAGCTTTAGACTTAAAACCTTATAAAATAATCATGATGAAAAAATCGATCGCTCTAATTTTTATGCTGGCTTTATGTCAGCTAACGACAATGGCGCAAATGCCGGCTGCCAACTTCGAGGGAGAAGAAGTTTTTAAAAACGACGATGTTGTTTTCCATAAAATCGACGACCACACCTGGGTGGGTACCGGGCACATGTCGGCGAACGAGAGTATTTATCTGATTGAAGGAAATGATAAAGCTGTTTTGCTTGATGCTGCAACCAAAATTACCGATCTGGATAAAATTGTTGCGTCAATTACCGACAAACCGGTTACGTTGATGCTAACACACGTTCATCCTGACCATGTTGGTGCTGCCGATTATTTTCCGGTGGTTCATATGAATCCCGGTGACAAAGAATCTGCAGCTCAAATGATGCCGAATTATAAAGGTGAATTCAAATATTTGGAAGACGGTCAGGTTATCGATCTTGGTGGCCGAAAACTGGAAGTGGTTTTTACGCCTGCGCATACCTGGGGTTCTACAACCTATATCGATAAAGAAGCCGGTTACGGTTTTAGCGGCGATTCATTTGGCTCAGGAAACTTATTAATGTTTGCCGGAACTTTCTCCGACCTGATTGCCACTTGCGAGAAAATGAGTGCAGTTATGGAGAAAGACGGAATCGAGAAATTGTATCCGGGTCACTTCCGTGGCGACAATCCTGAAACAAAACAACGCGTGGAAGACCTGATCACCTTGAGTAAAGATATTCTTTCGGGTAAAGAAAAGGGCGAGGAAACGGAAGGTAACCGATTTGGTTTTAACCACATTGCGACTAAGTACGGTGTGCGCGTAAACTACGGTGACAAAACTATGAAATAATCAATATTGCAAATACAGAACCTAAAAACGGAATAAAATGAATCCAATAAACAGAAGACAATTCGTTAACCGATTATCATTAACAGCTGCCGGAACCATTGCTTTTTCAGGCCTTGCCTATTCATCGGGCAAGTTCATGTCGGGTTTGGGTGCCGAAGAATTTGTAACTGCTGAAAGCGCAACCGGAAAATTACGGGGCGTAAGACAAGACGGTGTAAATATCTTCAAAGGAATTCCATACGGAGGTTCTGTTTCGGGCGAAAACCGGTTCCGTCGTCCTCCAAAAGTTGATCCGTGGACAGGTGTTCGCGATGCGCTGGAACTGGGTGCACCATCCTTGCAAACTTCCGGTTGGGGACCAAAACCTGCCGAAGACTGTCTGTTCCTGAATGTGTGGACACCGGCCAACGACAATAAAAAACGCCCGGTAATGTTCTACAATCACGGTGGCGGTTATGTTACCGGATCGGGTGGTTCGGGCGGACAAGACGGTGCAAACCTGGCTCGATATTTCGATGTAATAGTGGTGCAAACCAACCACCGATTGGGTTTATTGGGTTTTTTGTATTTAGATGAAATTGCCGGTGCGGATTATGCCGGATCGGGAAATATGGGAGTTTTGGATATTGCTGCCGGATTAAAATGGGTGAATGAGAATATTGACCGTTTTGGCGGCGATCCGAATAACGTGATGATTTTTGGCGAGTCGGGTGGCGGAGGAAAAACAGCTTGTGTTTATGCTATGCCGGAAGCTTCGCCCTATTTCAATAAAGCATCGGTTGAAAGTGGACCGGGAGCTCGGATGCTGACAAAAGATCTGGCTGCCGAAACCACTGAAATGGTGTTGAAAGAAATGAATATCGCCAAAAATGACTGGCGAAAACTGTTGGAAGTTTCACCGGAGCAACTGCTGGAAGTTCAAAACAAGTTTATGTTTATTCCACCTTTCCAACCAGAAATTGGAATGCCCGAAATGCATGGATTTGGTCCTGTGGTTGATGGTTCGGTGTTGCCAAATCACCCCTTCGATTCAACGGCACCAAAAATATCAAAAGACAAACCATTGTTAACAGGTTGGAACGAAGATGAATATGCATTCTTTGTGATGCAACGCCAGCAGGGCGATTTGTTAAAGGTTGATTTTAATACGCTTCCAGAAAAACTGAAAGCTGATTTTGGCGATGATACTGCAACAGTAATTGCTGCCTACCGAAAAGCGAATCCGGATATAACTGCTCCGCAAATAATGATGGCTGTAAAATCCATTACAATGATGGGGCTTGGTTCGGTTGAAATTGCCGAGCGGAAAGCTAAAGAAAATGGCGCACCTGTTTATTTGTATAATTTCGGTTACAAATCAGACGCAAAAATACCGGGCACCGATTACCCGATGGGAACACCGCATGCCATGGATATTTCCTATAAATTCAATAATGTGCAGCCGCCAAAAGAAGGCGAGGAGCAACGACGTATGTTTGGCGACAGTTCGCCTGCTAGCTGCAAAGCATCGCACAATTTTGCCGAATTGTGGACCAATTTTGCGCGAACCGGCGTGCCTTCAGCCGAAGGAGCACCGGAGTGGCCGGCATACAATCTTAAAGATCGGCCTACCATGCGAATCGATACCGAGTGTACAATAATCAACGATCGGTACAAAGTTGAATTGGACATGTGGAGGAAAATTGGAAAATTACATACCGTTTGAATAAACGAAGTTAGTCCTTATTAGTCAAAGAATTTATTTGCAAGAACTCAACCTTGAAATAACCGATAATAAATTGAAAACAATGAAAAAATTTACGCTACTAAGTTTAGCCCTTTTTGTGCTTAGCATTGCAACTTACGCGCAGGGAGGTTCAAACGGTTTGTTGATGCCGAAATTCATAAAACCCACTGATAACAGCACCAGTACCGTATTAACAGATCTTACAAAAGAACGCCACTGGTTTCGCGAATTGCCTGCCGACAGTGAGGTGGATCTTGTAAAAGATGTAGTTTTTCACGAGACAAAAAGTATTGATGGCGATCCGATGTCGCTAAAAATGGATATTCTTACCTACAAGGATGACAAGGTACGTCCGTGTGTGGTTTATGTTATTGGCGGAGGTTTTTCTTTTGCCGCAAAAGAGCGAAATCTTTACGATCGATACGAAATTGCAAAAGCCGGTTATGTAGTGGCCAGTGTGCAGTACCACGTAATTAGTACCGGTATTTACAGTGATGCTGTTAAAGATGTAAAAGCGGCAGTACGTTATATGCGTGCCAATGCTGATAAATACGGAATCGATCCCGAAAATATTGGAATTTGGGGTGAATCTGCAGGTGGTTATTTAACTGCTATGGTGGCCACAACAAATGGCGAAAAACAGTTTGAAGAAGGTGAGAATCTGGATCAAAGCAGCGATGTAAAAGCTGCTGTTGATGCTTATGGTTTGTCTGATCTGACTAAAATCGGTGCCGACTATGATGACGAAGCAGCAAACGCGCACTTTACAGTTATCTCTCCCGACGGGCAGTTTATTCACGGAAAAAACAGCGGATTAACAAGTCTTGACAAACCGGAGGAGGTTGCCAAAGCAAACCCGATAAATTATGTGGACAAGAACGATCCTCCGTTTTTGTTTTTCCACGGAACAAAAGATATGACCGTTTCTCCAAGTCAGACATTGTTATTGCACAATGCTTTGCGCGAGAAAGGTGTTTCATCAACGCGTTATGTGTTGGAAGGAGCCGGACATGCCAGTGCCGAATTTTCTGATCCGCAGGTGATAAATATTATTATCGATTTTCTGGATGAAAATTTGAAATAGTTGAAGTATAGTGGGGTAGTTTTCTGGATGAAAACTTAAACCAATATCATATTAATCAAAAACTTAACTTATGAGATCATTAAAATTTATTCTTGCAGCTTTCCTGTTTTCAGGATTGTTTGCATGTCAAACTTCAACAACAAATGCACCTCCAACTGGTTCGCAACCGGGATCGCATCCGATGATCGCCAATAGCGAAACAGCGCAAACTTCCACCGAAAGTGGCGATGTAATCGGGTATGTACACGACGGAGTTTTCAATTACAAAGGAATTCCGTATGCCAAAGCCGAGCGTTTTATGCCGCCGCAAAAGCCCGATAAATGGGACGGTGTGCGTAGCTGTCGCTCATATGGTCCGGTTTGCCCGATCGATGTTTCATCGATGATTTTGGCCGACGAAATGGAATTTGCTCAGCAACACAATTTCTGGTTTATGAAAGAGGAAGATTGTAACAATCTGAATGTTTGGTCGCCGGGAATTAACGATGGTAAAAAACGTCCGGTAATGGTATGGTTGCATGGTGGCGGTTACACTGCCGGTTCATCGTGCGAATTGCCAAGTTACGATGGCGAGAACTTAAGTCGCACCGGCGATGTGGTGGTAGTTTCCATCAATCATCGTTTAAATGTGCTTGGTTTCCTCGATCTGTCGGCTGTTGACGAAAAATATGCTGAATCGGCCAACGTAGGAATGATGGATGTTGTTGCCGCGCTGGAATGGGTGCATAACAACATTGCCAATTTTGGCGGAGATCCTGCTAACGTAACCATTTTCGGTCAGTCCGGTGGTGGTGGCAAAGTGGCTACCATGCTTTACACGCCTTCTGCAAAAGGTTTGTTCCACAAAGCAATTATGCAAAGTGGTGTTGCCGGAAGTTACAGCACCAAAGAAGCTACTCAGAAACTGGGTTTGGCCGTTATGGAAGAACTTGGCCTGAAAAATAGTGAAGTTGAGAAATTAAAAGATATTCCTCACGATGAATTATTAGCTGCCGGAAACCGTGCAATTGCTAAAAATAGCGGTGCAGGAATGGGCCGAATGGGATGGGCACCGTCATGCGATGGTGAGTTTATTCCTCTGCAACCCGGAGCTCCCGGAGCTGAAGATCTGGCAAAAGATATTCCTGTTATTATTGGTTCTAACCAGGTAGAGTTTGGTGCTTTTGGCGGCGGTGCCGATTTGTTGCTTGCCGACGAAGCTACCATCATTGAGAATCTCAGAGAACGTTTTGGCGATAAAACGGAAGCTTATGTAGCAGCTTACAAAAAAGCATATCCAAACACAAAATTGCCTTCTGACATGAAGGATGTGGATATGATGTTTCGTCCAATGGCCTTAAATTTTACACGCATGAAATCAGCCGTTCCGGGTGGAGCGCCGGTTTATAATTATGTGTTTAAATGGAATGCGCCTCATTTGGATGGCATGTTAAAATCAAGCCACTGTATGGAGATTGCATTTGTATTTAACAACATCGCTCGCACTGAAGAATACAACAGTGGCTCGCCGGAAGCTTATGCCCTGGCAGAAAAACTCAGTAAAACCTGGGCAACTTTTGCACACACAGGAAATCCAAACAACGATGCAATGCCAGAATGGGAACCTTTTACTCCCGATGGCGGAGCAACAATGTTGCTCGATAATCAGCCGGAACTGGTGCACAATCACGATAAAGAATTGATTGAAGTTGCCACTTCTGTTCCGCAGCAAAGTATGTTTTAATGATTTCGAATATGAAGAAAATTGTATTATTTATAAACGCCTTACTACTTGCCCAAGTTGCCTTGTTTGCACAACCTCAGTTTAAAATTGATGGTGAAGAAGTATACAGTGGTGATGATGTGGTTTTCCATAAAATCGATGATCATACCTGGGTTGGCACCGGGCATGTAATGTCGAACGAGAGCCTTTATTTGGTTGAAGGAAATGACAAGTCGTTGTTGATTGATGCCGGAACAAACATTAAAGATCTGGATAAAATTGTGGCGTCGATCACTTCAAAACCGGTTACGCTGGTGGCAACGCACGTTCATCCCGATCATACCGGGCCATCCATCGATGTATTTCCGTCGTTGTATATCAATCCGGCCGACACTGTGGGAATTCCAACGTTTATGCCCGATTACAAAGGCGATGTGAAATTCCTGAAGGACGGGCAGATTTTTGATCTTGGCGGCCGTAAACTGGAAGTGGTTTTCACGCCGGGACACACGCCCGGCTCAACGACCTTTATAGATAAAGATGCAAAATACGGATTCAGTGGCGATTCGTTTGGATCGGGCAATTTATTGCTGACAACCAGCTTTTCCACCCTGCAAAATACCTGCGAGAAAATGAGTAAAGTTATGGCCGATTACGGTATTACAGAACTTTATCCGGGGCACTTTTTCGGTGGAAATAAAGAAACCAAAAAGCGGGTTGACGATCTGAATACAATCAGTAAAGGTGCTTTGTCCGGCGAAATTAAGGGAGAGGATAATCCCAATAATCGTTTCGGTCTCAACTATGTAATCAACAGAGACGGAGTGCGTGTGAACTTTGCCGAGAGTGCGTTGAAATAGTCAAAAACAAATATTAATTAGAAACCAATAAAATCTTATCAAATGAGAAAGTTATTTACAATCCTGTTCCTTTTTTCTGTTGTTGTAAGTTCTGCGCAAATGTTTGGCCCACCACGAAATAACGAGTGGGACGCAAGTTGGATTTGTGTACCGGAAGCCGGTGCAACAGACGCAGGTCTTTACCTGTTCAGAAAAACGATAAATTTTGACGCTGTACCTGACAAATTTGAAATGCGGGTTACAGCCGATAATCGTTACAAACTGTATATCAACGAAAAACTAGTTTCATTGGGGCCTGCTTTGGGCGACCTCGAACATTGGAATTACGAAACAGTTGATATTGCACCTTATCTGAAACAAGGCGAAAACATTATTGCAGCCGAAGTTTGGAATGAAGGAGATATGAAACCTGTTTCGCAATTTTCGTGCAAAACAGGCTTTTTGTTTCAGGGAACTGATGATGCAACCAAAGTGTTGAACACCAATGATACGTGGAAATGTATCGAAGACAAAAGTTACACACCAATACGTCAGCAGGTTCGTGGTTATTATGCTGCCGGAGCTGGTGAAAAAATTGACATGAATGAGGCTGTAAAAGGCTGGAAAGTGCTTGATTTTGACGATAGCAGTTGGAAATCGGCCAAAGCAGTATTCGAGCGCTCAACACGAGGAATGGGCTTTAATACCCGCGGCGGATGGACATTGATTCCGTCGATAATTCCACAAATGGAAATGACTTATCAGCGACTGGCTGCAACCCGTAAGGCTGAAGGCGTTTCTGTTCCCAAAAATTTCCCTGCCGAAAAAGCAGCTTTTGAAGTGCCTGCAAATACAACTGCCAAAATATTACTCGATCAGGAAGTTTACACCAATGCTTTTCCAACTTTGGTTTTCAGTGGTGGCAAAAACGGTACGATCGTAATTACCTATTCAGAAGGTTTATACGATGCAGACGGCGCAAAGAATAACCGTAACGAAATTGAAGGAAAAACCATTTCCGGACGTATGGATACCATTATTTCGGATGGTTCGCAAATGCAGGAATTCACTACACTGAACTGGAGAACCTACCGTTATATTGAGTTAAAAGTGGAAACAAAAGACAGTCCGCTTACCATCGAAGATTTCTACGGAACTTTTACCGGTTATCCGTTTGAAATGAACGCTAAAATAAATGCCAATAATGCTGAATTGGATAAAATTCTGGAAATTGGCTGGCGTACAGCTCGCTCGTGTGCCGTTGAAACTTATATGGATTGCCCTTACTACGAGCGTTTGCAGTATATTGGTGATGCACGCATCCAGTTGTTTGTATCGTATTTCAACAGTGGCGACGACCGTTTGGCGAAAAATGCCTTGAACCTGATGAATAATTCTCGTCAGAAAGATGGTTACACTTTAAGCCGTTATCCTGATACACAGAACCAGGTAATCGCTACTTATTCGATGTGGTTTGTTTGCATGTTGCACGACTATCTGATGTATGGAAGTGATCCTGAATTTTTGGATGATAAATTGCTGGGATCTCGCCAAATTCTTAACTACTTCATCAGTTTTGTAGACGATGATGGTTCGTTGAAAAACCTTCCTGGATGGAACTTTACTGACTGGGCAAGCGACTGGAGAATGGGAACTGCAGCAGCAGCCGAAGACGGAAGTACAGCATTACTCGACCTGCAATTATTATTGGCTTTGCAGGCTGGTATTGAACTGGAGAAAGTTGAAGGTAGCGAAGAGTTTGCAACTATGTACGAAAGTCTGGCAAATAAAATGTCGGAAACGATTAAGAGCAAATACTGGGATGCATCGCGCAATTTATTTGCCGATACACCTGATAAAGAATATTACTCGCAGCATACCAACTCAATGGCAATTCTTGCTGGACTTACAACACCTGAGCAGAATGAACAAATTGCCAAGCAGATGTTGGAAGATGAATCATTGACTCAAGCTACAATTTACTTTAAATATTATTTGCACCTGGCATTGGCGAAAGCCGGTATGGGCGACGATTTTTTGGAATGGTTAGACATCTGGCGTAAAAATATTGAGCTTGGTTTAACTACCTGGGGCGAAACTTCTGAAGTGGAAACTACCCGCTCTGATTGTCACGCCTGGGGTGCCAGTCCAAACATTGAAGCTTACCGCATAATTCTTGGAATCGAGAGTGCTGCTCCATATTTCCAAAAAGTAAAAATTGAGCCGAATATTGGCGCATTCGAAACTATAAGCGGCGAGATGCCACATCCTGCAGGTACAATTGCTGTTGCTTACGACAATTCTGCAAGTGGTTTAAAAGCTGAAATCAGCTTGCCGCAAGGAATTACCGGAACATTTGTTTGGGAAGGTAAAAGCCACGCATTGAAAAGCGGAAAGAACAATCTTGAATTGTAAATTCATTAGTTGAATAGTTATACTTAAGTTAAACATTTACAGGTCATTCAGAGGATTAAATTCTCTGGATGACCATTTTCTATTTTTATAAAAACAATCATCTATCTAAACGAAAAACATGAAAAAAGCCGTTACTTCGATCGTAACGCTGTTATTTTTGATCACTTCCTTTTGTTACGGTCAAACCGAAATTACAATTACCCAAAATGATTTGAGTAAGGTGGGCACTTCAATTGCACCATCAAAAATTGGCGAACTTGTTGGATCAGTTAAACTTTACGAACCTCGCTGGGAGGAAGCCAGTGATGCAGTTCCGGCATATGCGGTTGTTGAGGGATCAATAATGCCTGTTGATCCTGATGGATGGCCGATTAATTTCAGAGTTCTTTTGCCTGCAAAATGGAGTTTACGCGCCATGCAGCAAGGCGGTGGCGGAATGAACGGTACCATAACCGTTAGCGGCGGTAATAGTCCCATGTTTGCCCGCATGCATGGCCCGATAATTAAAAAAGGGTTTGTATTATACGGAAGTGATTCCGGACACCAGGTGGAAAATCGTAGAGGAGGAGCTATTCCTGTTGCACCTTTGGCTACCGGTCCAACTATAGGCGATGAATGGTCGTTAAACGAGGAGGCCATTCGCAATATTGGGTACATGCAAATGAAAAAAACGCATGATGCTGCCATGGTGATTATGCAGCGACTTTATGGTTCCAAACCGGAATTCAATTACTACGTAGGTACTTCACACGGAGGTCGCGAAGCGCTGACCGTTGCACAGCGTTATCCTAAAGATTATGATGGTATAATTTCAAATGTACCGATTGTAAACTTTTCTACCTTGATGTTGGGGCCTGAACTGATACGCATTCAGGAAATCCCTTTGGTGAACTGGGTGACAAAAAATAAGGTTAAAGCAATTACACACGAATTCCTGCGTCAAACTGACGATTTGGATGGTTTATCGGATGGTATCATCAGCAATTATGTTGAAGCCCGCCAGATTTTTAATGTGAACGATGGAATTGGCACCGACGATCCCTGGGCTGCTTTACGTGCGCCAAATAATGTTGATCCTGATCCGAACGATAATACAGCGTCGGCAAAATTAACCGAAGGACAAATTGAGACACTGGAACTTTCATACAGTAACTATAAATTCACAAATTCACTTGCCAATGGTGTCGAGTCGTTTGGTATGTGGACACCAACCATCGAATCCGATGGATTTGGAATGATTACCGACACTCGTTTCCGTGGGCAGGAAGGTGCTGCCGACGATGCTCCAATGCACACTCAACTTGGAATACTTGGTGTAACAGGTTTTCTGATGCAGGATCTGTCGGCAAATCCACTGGACTATGTTGAAGGTGGTAAATACGAAAAACGTCGTCAGCAGTTGTCAAAATGGCTTGATAGTACCGATCCCGATCTGTCGGAGTTTCACAAACGCGGTGGAAAGATCATTTTCATGATTGGAGCCATTGATAACATTGCTTCATCGGGTGCTCAGATGGATTTTTATCAGTCATTAATCGATGAAATGGGCTGGAATAAGCTCGATAAATTTGCGCGTTTGTATGTGGTGCCAAATGGTACGCATATGCTATTCGGAAGAAGCTACAACGAAAATGGTAAAGGAGAGCCAATTGAGGTAAAACGCATCGCTGCTCCCGATGGCAATCAAAAATTCGATATGCTGATCGACTGGGTGGAAAACGAAAAGGCGCCGGCCAAAACTCTTGTTGTAGATGAAAAGGGGAAAATGGGAACCGATACCAGTGTGAAAGGGTATTTGATGTGCTCTTACCCGAATTATCAAAAATATGTAGGAGGCCCGACAGATGTTGCGGCATCGTACGAAAGTGCAGCTCCAAACAAATAGATTACGAATAAAAGAAACTAACAAAAACGATAAAAACCATCAATTATGAAACGAACCAATTCAATAAAAAATTTACTGGTACTTCTTGCCGGTTTATTTATTATCACAGCCACACAAGCACAGGAAATACAACGTAACAGGGGGCCACAAGTGGTTTCTCCTGAAATAGGAAGCGATAACAGTGTTACTTTCCGTGTATTCTCGGAAGATGCCACATCTGTTAAAGTTAATGGCAGTTGGATGAATATGGGCGAAACGCTGGAAATGACAAAAGGCAATGATGGTGTTTGGTCGGCAAAAACCGCAGTGTTGGAACCATCAATGTATCATTATAATTTCGTTCTGGATGGAGTGAGTGTTCTCGATCCAACCAATCCACAGGCTATGCGCGATGGCAGACGTTATGCCAGTACCTTGATCATTCCGGGAGAAGGTTCAGAGTTTGTGGAAGTTAATGATGTTCCGCACGGTTCGCTGACTAAGGTGTGGTATGATTCGCCAACTTTAGGTCTTAACCGCAGAATGTATGTGTACACCCCTCCGGGTTATGCCGACAGCAAAGAAAAATATCCGGTGTTGTACCTGCTTCACGGTGGCGGTGGCGACGAAGATGCATGGACATCTTTAGGCAGAGCAAATTATATTTTGGATAACCTGATTGCCGCAGGAAAAGCAAAACCAATGTTAGTGGTAATGACCAATGGAAATCCGGATCAAACGGTGGCTATTTCTGATCAAAAAATGAAGCCTGCAGCAGAAGCTTCAGCAGGTGGCCCGATGTCTATGGGAGCAAATGATTTCCCTAAAAGTATTGTGAATGACGTAATTCCATACATTGAAAAACATTACCGTGTTTCTACCGATAAGAAAAACCGTGCATTAGCCGGATTATCGATGGGAGCTCTGCAGACCCAAATTACCGGAATGAATAATCCTGATTTATTTAATTACCTTGGTGTATTCAGTATCGGATTGCAGATGGAATTTGGCGAAACAACTACCGATCTGATTAAAGCTTACGATACTAATCTTGATGTGTTGAAGAAAAACGGATTCAAGCTTTTTTACATTGGGGTAGGGAAAGAAGACTTTGTTTATGAAGGAGTAACTCTGCTTCGTAAAAAACTGGATGAACACGATTTTGATTACATCTATAACGAAACCGGCGGTGGACATACTTGGGCAAACTGGCGGACTTATTTATCGGATTATGCTCCGAGGTTATTTAAATAATTTTAATCGACGATAAAACAAAGGACTACTATTTGGATTGGTTAGTTGCTGGCTAATCTTATGAAATAAACGAATAATATTGAAGAGAGATATGGAGAAGTATATCAAAAATACCATCGAGAATGGTATTTCGCGACGTAGCTTTTTGTCGCGCGCTGCTGTTGCTTCGTGTGCTGCCGGCCTGGTAGGTTTTGTGAGCTGTAAGCCGGATAGTCCAAGCCAGGAGGCATTTCAGGAAGGGGTAGCTTACGGAAAAAGTGTCGACGATGCAGCAAAGCTTTCGTTTCTTCCAGAACCTGAGAAAATACCGGAGAGCGAGATAAGTAAAACAGAATCATTTGATGTGGTAATTGTTGGAGCAGGTGCTTCGGGAGTTCCGGCAGCTTTGTCGGCACTCGAGAACGGAGCTTCGGTTGCAGTTCTTCAAAAGGAAAACATAGCCATTTCGCAGGGGAATTCCGGAGCTGGAATTGACCTTGAAACGAGCGATAAAGCCGGTGTTGAAGCATTGGTTTCAAGACTGATGGGAGACAATGCACATCGTTGTAATCCGGATCTACTCCGCGAGTGGGCCTACAACTCAGGTGAAGCCGTTTCATGGGTGATCGACCGAGCGCAAAAAGCAGGTGCGAAAGTGATTAATCAGGGGAATTTACAGCAGGTGAATATCCTAAAAATGAATGGTTATAAACTGGGTTTTCATACCGCATATTTTGGATCGAAACCTTATACCAATGGTGACGGAATGCGCGATTTGGCGGCTTATGCCGAAAAGCAAGGTGTTAAGTTTTATTACAGCACTCCTGCCGTTCAGTTGGTTCAAAAAGAATCGGGTGAAATTACCGGTGTTATCGGTAAGAAACAGGATGGACCATACACTAAATTTCTGGCAAAAAAAGGTGTTATCCTGGCAACAGGTGATTATCAGAATAATAAAGCTATGTGCGATTATTTTGTTCCTGATGCTAAGAATTTCGGACGTAAACAATCGCGCAAAACCGGTGATGGATTCGTTATGGGATACTGGGCCGGTGGTGTTATCGAGCCAATCGGCCACACCAAAATGTTACACGATTTTGATGCCGGGCCGGCTACTATGTGCGACATGCCATTTCTGACCGTCGATCATTCGGGGAAAAGGTTTGTGAACGAAAGCGTAGAGATGTCTTTGCTGTGTAATTATTTACGCGGTCCCGAAAAAACCGGGCAGTATTCGCAGATATTTGATGCAAATTATATGACCCAGGCTAAAGGTTGGCCAGGCGTTTTGGTGTCACCCGAGGATATGAAAAATTATATGCCAGATGAAGATGTTCCGCATCGCCATGGTGTTTACGAGGCATTTATAAATACGCATAAAGCAGATACGATTGAGGAGCTCGCCGAAAAAATTGAAGCCGATCCGGCCACTTTAAAAGCAACAGTAAAAAGGTACAATGAGCTGGCAAAATCGAAACAGGATACTGATTATGGGAAAGCGGCAGAATTTATGAAACCAATAGATATGCCTCCCTATTATGGTATTCATCGCACACTGCGTTTGTCTGCCGTTTGTTCAGGACTTTTGGTCGATGAGCACCATCAGTGTTTAAATGCCGAAGGAGAAAAAATTAAAGGCTTGTATGCGATCGGTAATCTTGGAGGCGGCTTTTATGGCGGCGTGGATTACCCGCTTACTGTTTATGGTTTGTCGCTCGGACGCTGTTACACGTTCGGCTACCTTGCCGGAAGACATGTGGCCAAATTACAACCTACAGCTTAAACCACTATTGGTATTTATAAACTTTAAAATCGATTGAAATGAACGATAAATCAAAGCAGCGAATGCCGCGAATACTAATAATTGCGGCTGTTGTAGTTGTTGCCTTATCAGGATTTATAGGAGGAAAACACTGGCACGATCAACCCGGTTTTTGCGCGAACTGTCATTCACCGATGACCGAATACGTAGAGAATTATTATGGCGGAGATACAACGTTAATGATAACACGTCATGCTATGGCAGATACGGTATCTCTCCGTTGTCTTGATTGTCATGAGCAGACAATAGATCAACAGCTTACTGAAGGAGCGCACTGGTTGACCGGAAATTACACTTTTCCTTTAGAGAAAAGAGAACTCGGAACGCGCAGTTTTTGTATGACTGCAGGGTGCCACGTGGAAGAGGAGATTATAAAAGCAACAACTAATACGCAGGAAATGTCGTTTGCTTTTAGCCAACACGATCCCCGCCACGGAAAGCAGGAGTGCTACACTTGCCACTCAATGCACGGACAGTCGGTGTATTCCTGCAATCAGTGTCATCATTTTGAGTTGCCTGAAGGATGGATCTCACCTCAGCCAAATGGGGTGGTTGCCAGTCTAAATTAATAGTCAATATAAAATACCAGCAGATTTCTGCTGGTATTTCTATTTGATCATTGGCGGAAGTATCGAAAATCCTTAGACCCGGTTTATATGCCACCCCAGATATTTTTTATTTTCCAATTTTCGATTAAATAGAAATTCTTCTTAGGTTTTGATCGAAAAAATTCCTGTGTTGACATTCTGTTAACTACTACTTTTGTTATTGTTACACATTTAACTACTCATCTGCATTTAAAAGGATAAAATGCGGGATGTGTTTTTACAACCAAATTCACTTGATTATTCTAATTAGTATATTGTAAAATTGTGCATTTGGCAGTGTTGTTGGTTACTGAAAAGTACCTTGAACGCTGTGTTATTCTTTGTTTCAATGGCCCCGTATTGGCAGATGTACTAATTTTTGAGAAAATTGGAAAGCTGAACGATATGGCTATATTTGTTTTTCGAACGAGGATATTTTTTATTAAATGTACATGAAGTATAGTGACGAAAATCTTCTTGGACTCGAATGGAACGCTTTTCTGGAGGGCAACAGAGAAGCATTTGCATATTTCTACAATCTACATATTGATGCCCTTTTTCAGTATGGTACTAAAATAATGGCAGATGAAGATGCCGTTAAGGATGCCATTCAGGAAGTATTTCTTGATTTATACCTAAAGCGAAAAACCAACTCGGCCGATCCTTACAAATTAAAATTCTACTTATTACTTGCTTTAAAAAGAAACCTGATAAAACGCTTAAAACGGGAACGACGATTTACTGAAACTTCAGAAGAAATTGATTTTATACCGGAATACAGTATTGAAACCCGGATTATTGACAAGGAACAACAGGAAGAAATTAACAGAAAAATCTCAATACTTCTTAGCCAGCTTCCGGCAAAACAAAAAGAAGCGATATATCTGCGTTACAATCAGTCACTTGAATACAGTGAGGTGGCTAAAGTGCTAAACATTTCAGTAGAATCTGCCCGAAAACAAATCTACAGGGCATTAAAATCGGTTAAAAAACTTTTAAAAAGCGAGAATATCAATTTTTTTATTTTGTTCAAGTCATCTGAATGATTGGTTTAACTATCAGCTATTCAGTGTGTTGTTTGTGTGTTGTGATTTTTTTTCCATATTTTTTTTTAAAAGTGTCCATATTTTGACTGGTCATTTCCTTTTATAGAAACTAAACAGTCTTAATGAAACAGATCAGCCAATATCTTGAAGACAAGAATTTTATTGATTGGATTTTTAATCCTACACCGGAATTGGAAAACTGGTGGGAACTATTTGAAATAAAAAATCCAAAAGAAAAACAGAATATACAATTAGCCCGAAACATTCTTCAAAAGTTCAACACAAACGAAAAACAGCTCAGTCAGGATGAAAAGCTGAGAATATTTTCACAAATATTAAAACAGGTTGAAGCAAAAGAGCAACGAAAACAAAAAATTAGGCCATTGCTAATATTTGCCCGATATGCCGCTGTGGCAATTTTGTTTTTCTCTCTGGGAGTCATCATCTTTTATAAACAAGATACGCTCAATCATCAGTTTTATAGCGAAAATTTTACTGAACCAGCTGCAAATAACAATGCTCAACTAATTCGCTCTGATGGAGAAAATGTAATTATTGAGGAGGAAAAATCGACCATTGAATACAAAAGAAATGGACAAGTAATTGTAAATAATAATGTAATTAAGTCAGGAGCAACCGAGAAGAAGACTAAAAATTCACTAAATCAGTTGATTATTCCCCACGGAAAAATGACTACGCTTATTTTACCTGACGGAACGAAGGTTGCCTTAAATGCAGGAAGTAAATTGGTCTATCCCGATAAATTTTCCAAATCAAAACGTGAAGTCTTTCTAATTGGCGAAGCATTTTTCGATGTTTATGAAGACAAACAGCATCCTTTTGTTGTTCAAACAACTGATATAAACGTTGAGGTTTTAGGAACTAAATTTAACTTGTCGGCTTACGCAGGCGATAATATATATGAAACAGTTTTGGCCGAAGGGAAAGTAAGAATACGCCAAAATCAATCGAGCCTATTTGATGAAACTATTGATCTGGAACCTAATCAAAAAGCGACATTCAATAGAACTTTAAGAGAAACAAAAGTAAATGCTGTAGATGTGGAAAACTACATTTTATGGCAAGAAGGGATATTTAAATTTGATAGTTCGGACTTAAACCGGATAACAAAGAAACTGGAAAGATTCTATAACATTCAAATAAAATATGACGATGTAATGCTGGGAACACTTAAGATATCCGGTAAACTTGATTTACAGGATAATCGCGAAGTTGTCTTGCAACGAATTGCCTCAGCAGCCTCAGTCAAAATAAACAGGAAAGGAGAAAATTTTTATGAAATAACCAATTAAAACGGAAAAACCGGAAAGTCTTCCACCACTCCCCGGTTTTTAGGCATTAAAATTTATTTAATAACCATTTAACAGTTCAAACTTATGAAAAAAAAACGAGAATTATATTTCCCGACAGGGGGATATATCGGCCTAAAATTTAGGAAAATGAAACTTACACTAATTCTAACTTTACTGGTATTTGTTTCTTTCGGCAATAGTTTCTCGCAGGAGAAAATTTCGCTTGACTTCAGAAAAGCAACTTTAAAAGAAATTTTGAATACCATCGAAGACAAAACTGACTATGTCTTTCTTTACAGGGATGAAATTTTCGACCAAAACAAAAACTATTCTATCAACCTGGAAGAAGCAACAATTGAAGAAGTTCTGGAAAATATTTGTGCAACCACCGATGTTGAGTACGAAATCAGTAACCGGCAAATCATTTTAAAACCGTCTTCAGGTTTGGTCGGATTATCTTTACAACAGCAAAAGGAGATACGGGGAACTGTTACCTCGCAGAGCACGGGTGAATTTCTGCCCGGTGTAACCATTGTAGTAAAAGGTACAACTGTAGGAACTGTTACCGATTTTGAAGGTAAATTTACATTATTAATTCCAGCAGATGCTGAAATTTTGCAGGTATCATTTGTGGGAATGAAAATGCAGGAGCTTCCTATTGGCTCAACAACTGAATTTTACATAAGCCTGGAAGACGAAACAATTGGCCTTGAAGAGATTGTTGCTGTTGGTTATGGTACACAAACCAAAAGAACAGTAACGGGTTCGATACAAACTGTTTCTCGCGAAGATTTAAAAGATATTCCTTCAGCTCAGTTGGCACAGTCGCTTCAAGGTAAAGTTACAGGTGTTCAGATTAATCAAAGAACCGGTATTCCGGGTGAAGCATTATCTATTCGTGTAAGAGGAGCAGGATCAATCAATGCAAGTACAGATCCATTATACGTAGTAGATGGTTTCCCGATTAACGGTGATTTAACAGGTATTAATCCGGAAGAAATTGAAAATATAACCATCCTTAAAGATGCCTCTTCTACTGCTCTTTATGGTTCCAGAGCTGCCAACGGTGTTGTTCTTATTGAAACCAAAAAGGCAAAAGTTGGAAAGACAAGTGTGGAATTTTCTGCTTATTATGGTATTCAATCTTTACCTGAAGCCGGACGGCCTGATTTAATGAATGCAACCGAATTTGCACAGTTTAAGAAAGAATCATACGAAGATTTGGGTCAGGAAGTTCCTGAAGCGTTCCAAAATCCGGCGCAATATGGCGAAGGCACTGATTGGTACGATGTAATGTTCGATCCAGCACCAATACAGGATTATTCGTTGTCATTATCAAGTGCAACCGAGAGATTTAGCACTTCGGTTGTTGCCGGATATTTCAATCAGGAAGGTATTTTGTTGAATTCAGGTTACGAGCGATTTTCTTTACGTATGAACTCTACTTTCGATGTAAACGAAAAATTGCGGTTTGGATTTAATGTAGCACCGTCGTTAAGCAAAGATTTTTCTCCAAATACAACCGGTAACTTCTGGACCGGTAACTTAACTTATAATGCGCTTCTTGCCTGGCCAATCTACGAATACAAAAATCCAGATGGATCGTTGCCATTAGCAGCATGGAGTCCTGCAAATGGTGGTTTCCCTACACCTAACTATTATCGTGGAGCACAGGAGATTAAGAATAATACCAATAACCTGAGATTGCTCTCTAATGCATATATTGAAGTTGAGCCAATTAAAGACCTTGTTTTTAAATCGTCAATCAACTTGCAAATGAATGTTGAGAAATCCAAGCTATGGAATCCATCCACTGCATCTACAGGTTTTGCGACTTCGCCACCGGTAACAAACTTTCTTAATGAAGGTTATGTTTGGAGTCAGTCGTGGTTAAATGAAAATACTGTAACCTACAACTTGAATATTGATGATCATAATATTGATCTTCTTGGAGGTTACACCGTACAGAAAAATAAGATAAAAGTTAATACAATAGCCGCCCAGAATTTTCCGGATGACAGAATCAATGATGTTGATGCTGCAGTAAATCTTTTAGAGGACGGAACCGATGGTGCATACAATGAATGGGCACTGATTTCGTACCTGGCACGTGCAAATTATAGCTATCAAGGACGCTACAACGTTTCGGCAGTGATTAGAGCCGATGGTTCTTCTCGTTTCGGCTCAGATAACCGCTGGGGATATTTCCCTTCAGTATCTGCTTCGTGGGTTTTTTCCGAAGAAGGTTTCTTTCCTGAAAATGGCCTGATTTCTATGGGAAAAATGCGTGCCAGTTGGGGGGTTACCGGTAACAATAACATTGGGAACTATACCCAGTTTGCCTTGGTAACATTAGGTGAAAATGCCATTTTCGGCAGCAATGTTGAACCAGGATCTTATGTGGAAAATTTAAGTAATACCGAACTTGGTTGGGAAACCACAAGCCAGCTCGATATTGGTATTGATATTGGTATTTTAGGTAATAGAATCGATCTCGCCTACGACTACTATCATAAAAAAACTACCGACTTGTTATATAGTTTTTCCATTCCTCAATCTTCAGGATTTGGTACTTTTATGGGTAACTCCGGCGAAATTAAATTCTGGGGACATGAAGTTTCAATACAGTCAAGAAACCTTGTTGGAGAGTTTAAATGGAACACCAATTTTAATATTTCTTTCAACGATAACGAAGTTGTTTCTCTGGCTGAAAATGTTGATGCCATTTATGGTGGAGGACACGTTACCCGCGTTGGAGACAGAATTGGTCTGTTCTGGGGATTGGTACACGATGGTGTATACGATAATCAACAAGAATATGATAATTCAGCAAAAGCCTCGCAATCCGCTGTAGGTACTGTTAAATTCAAAGACGTAAACGATGATGGAGAGATTTTGAATACAGATACTGGCGGCGACCGCACAGTTATAGGCGACCCAACTCCAAAATTCATATTCGGTATGACCAACACTTTCAACTATAAAAACTTCGACCTGGCGATTACCATGGCTGGCTCGTACGGAAATGACATTGCCAACAGATTTGAAACAGGAGCAACCAACCTGGATGGAGTTTTTAATGTGTTAAGTGAAGTAAAAGACAGATGGCGCTCTCCTGAAAATGTGGGAGACGGCTTATACGGAACAACAATGTACAACACCGGAATGGAGCGTGACTGGTTCAACAGCCGCTTTATAGAAGATGGAAGTTTCCTTACCATCAAAAATATAACCTTGGGTTATAATGTAGATGTAAACCGCATAAGTTTTATAAAAAATCTTCGAGTGTATGGTAGTATACAGCAGGTATATACATTTACAGGATATTCAGGAAATAACCCTGAAGTAAGTGATTTAGACTCAGACGGAGGTACAAGCGTACTTTATCTTGGTGATGATCGATCATCATATCCTGTGCCTCGTACGTGGACTTTTGGTATTAATGTAGGATTTTAATAATGGTAAAACCTAAAAAAATGAAAAAAATGAAAGTTAAAATAATATTAGCAGGACTTTTATCCATTCTATTTACATCCTGCAACGAGTCTTTTCTGGATATCCCTTCAGAAGAGGCGTTAACAACGACCGTATATTTTCAAACGGAAAATGATTTTCAGGCTGCAGTTAATGGAACGTATGCCGCAATGCGCCAATGGTTTGGATCTGGCGGAGATGTATCAACTACTCCTTTGATTCTTATTGGTGATATTCATTCCGATAATTCAAGATATGCCCTAAATCCAAATTATCGTGCTACTACCGGACCGGAAACTTCAGCAGATTTCGTGCCTGAAACTACCATGTTTTCAAGTTATTGGAACGATTTTTATAATTGGATTTCACGCTGTAATCAAATTATATCAAGAATCGATGAGGTAGAAATTGATGCTGATGCAAAAGCTAATCTTAAAGGTCAAGCCCTTTTTATGAGAGCATACAGCTACTGGTGGCTAGTTCGTTTATACGGTGATGCTATTTTACACCTTGATCCGGTATCTACACTTGAGGAGACCAGTAAAGCCCTGTCACCCGAAGCAGATATTAAAGCACAAATAATTCTTGATGCTTCAGAAGCGGCCGGTTTATTACCCGGAAAAGCTGCACAGGAAGCCGGAAGAGTAACAAGTGGTACAGCTTATATGCTTTTGGCCGATCTTCATATGTGGTACGGCGAATGGGCTGAAGCAGAAACCGCGTTAAAAAACATAAGTGGTTATTCTCTAATGGATAATTATGCCGACGTTTTTGATCCGGCGAATAAAAATAATTCTGAATCCCTCTATGAAATTCAGTTTTCATCATCATCATCAGATTACGCGAGTTACTTTACCTACATGTATTTTCCTTATCCAACTTCGGCAGATGTGCTTGCTCAATGGACGGGAATTAGTAATCCACAGGATTTAACAAGGGGAGAAATGTTTAATACACCAACTCCCGAATTGATTTCTGCCTATGAAGATGGCGACGAGAGATTTGCAGCCTCTATAATGTATATCGACGATGCTAATGGTGTAACATTTCCAATGTGTATCAAATATTTGCACACGCATTCAACATACTGGCAATCTGATGATAATCTGCCTATTTACCGTTATTCAGAAGTACTGTTGTACCTAGCCGAAGCCGCTAATGAGCAGGGAAGAACATCGGAGGCTCAAGGTTACTTAAATCAGGTTAGAAACAGAGCCGGTTTGGAAAATACAACCGCAGCTACTCAAACTGAACTTCGCGATGCAATTATAAATGAAAGACAAGTTGAATTTGCTTTTGAAGGAAAACGTTGGTGGGATTTGGTTCGAACAGGAAGAATGCAGGAAGTAATTTCTGCCTACGGTGCCCGGGTAATCGCTAATCCTGAAAATTATTATTTCCAGGGAGGTTATCTTCCGGTGGCTAGTGCTTTTACTGATACCAGAACTAAGTTCGAATTACCTGACAGTGAAAAATTGTATAATCCTAATATCGATTAATATGCAGCAAAAAGAAAAAGGGAATTTTCCCTTTTTCTCTTTTAAAATATTCTTTATTAATTTCATCAATTAAATTAACTATTTCCTTGAAATGCTGGTTTTTAAAGAATACCTAAACTAAATTAAAACTATTATGAACCACATGAATCTTCTCAACGGATTTCAAAAAACTTATCTAAATTACGCAGCAATTATTTTGGTGGCAATTACAACCTTATTCGGGTGTAGTAGTAACCAAAATACAGTTAACAATTTAACTGTTGAATACACCACAACACCTTTAGGAATTGATGTAAAACAACCGCGTTTTGCCTGGCAAATGCAAGCCCCGAAAGGCGTTCGCGGAATGTCCCAAACGGCTTACAAGATTGAAGTAAAAAATTCATCAGGTGATGAGGTCTGGAATTCGGGTAAAGTAAGCCGCAGCACTGCCCTTGCCATTAAATATGAAGGAGAAAAACTTCAGCCCAAAACACGTTACAACTGGACAGTTAGCGTTTGGGATAACAACGGAGAAGAGCATTCAGCTTCATCGTGGTTTGAAACCGGACTGATGAATCCGAACATTTCAGCCTGGGAAGGTGCCCAATGGATTGGCGGCGGAGATGATGACCTCGTATTCTGCGCCGATTATCAGCTGATATTCAGAATGAAATACGGACTTACCATTGGTGAAGGCAGCTCAAAAGCTGCATTGGTTTACGGAGCCAACGATATGCGGCTAATGGATAAATACAAAAATATTTACCAGCTCGAAAACAAAGAAAATGAGAGTTACATTAAACTTGAGCTAGATGTTTCTGACGTGAACGGTTCAGCAAATGGATTGGCAAAGTTCAATGTATATCGTGCTGGTTATGCGCCGGATGATAATCCAGATGTACCTTTCAAAACATTCAATATAAAATCAACAGTAATCAATTCGGGAAATAAATACGCCAAACACAACATTGAATTTAAAAGTACATTCGGTCAAATTACAGTCAGTATTGACGATAACGATGAATTTTTTGTAAAAGAAGAAGCAGATGAACCACAGGATGGAAGAGCAGCATTTAGGCGACGTAATAGTGGGGCATCGGTAAATTTAAATCCTGTTGGATCAGGTGGAAATTACATTCCTTTTGGTATGGTATGCGATATGGGTTTTGCAATGGATGCCGGACAAAAAGCAAGCTTTTCAGATGTTGAGGTTTTTAACGATCGTATGCCCAATAATACGCTCTTCAAAGAAGATATGTCGGGCAGTTACAACGGTATTTTTGCGGGTGGTGTTGAAGTTATAAACAATGCCTACGTTGTTGACGGAGGCGCTGATGGAACTTTCATTGTTGCTGATCCGAGCCGGAATTCAACACCCATGTTGCGCACTGAATTTACTGCGGCTAAAAAAGTTGAAGCAGCACGTTTATACGTTACGGCGAGGGGGATTTACGAAGTATTTATCAATGGCGGGAAAGTTAGCGACGACTACTACAATCCGGGACAAACGCAGTACAATAAATCGCATTTTTATCAAACCTACGACGTAACTGAAATGATCCAAAGCGGCGAGAATGCCATGGGTGCCATGTTAGCCGAAGGTTGGTGGAGTGGTTTGCTTAGTTTCGGTTCAATCTGGAATCACTTTGGCGACCGCCAGTCTTTGCTGGCCAAGCTTGAAATTAGCTACGCTGACGGAACAAATGAGCTGATCACTTCGAATGATACAGATTGGAAATATTACAGTGAAGGCCCGATCAAATACAGTAGTTTAGACCTTGGCGAAATATACGATGCAACAAAAGAAGCTACTATTGATGGCTGGTCAACCGTCGGTTTCGATGATTCAAACTGGCAACAGGCCAATGAAGTTACGCTCGAAGGAACATCGTTCTCAGGAGAAGAACGCGAGTTTACCGGTGCGGTGACCTACTTTAACTACGATGATTTTAATCTTATTGGTCAGATTGGGAACAATGCAGGAGAGTACAAAAAACTGGTTGCCAAAAGTGTAGAAGAGGTTCGCCCGGGCGTTTATGTTTACGACATGGGCCAAAACTTTGTTGGGGTTCCAAAAATTACCCTGGCCAACGGAACTGCGGGAGATACAATGGTATTACGTGTTGCCGAAATACTTTACCCCGATCTGCCTGAATCAGGAGACAACGTTGGAATGATAATGACGGAAAATTACCGGGCAGCTCTTTGTCAGGACATTTATATTATGAAAGACGGCGCACAGGTTTTCCAACCCAAATTTACTTCTCGTGGTTACCAGCTTATCGAAATCACCGGTATCGATGAGCCGCTTCCGCTGGAGGCAGTTGAAGGTGTTGCTATCAGTTCCATTTTAGATCTTACTGCAGAATACAACACTTCAAATTCTAAAGTAAATCAACTATGGTCGAATCTGTGCTGGTCGAACGTAGATAACTTCCTAACCATACCAACCGATTGCCCACAACGTAACGAACGAATGGGTTGGTCAGGTGATATTTCCGTATTTTCACGCACTGCTACTTATGTTTCCAATTCTAATCAATTCCTGCGCCGACACATGTTTGCTATGCGGAATGTACAAAAGGAAAGCGGAAAATTCACCGATGTAGCACCAATTGGCGGTGGTTTTGGTGGTGTACTTTGGGGAAGTGCAGGAATTACTGTTCCGTGGGAAGCATATCAACAATATAACGATGTAGCCATGTTGGAAGAGCATTACGATGCAATGGTTGCCTATATCGATTACCTCGAAACAACCTTAGATCCGGAAACCGGAATAACCAGCGACGGACAGTTGGGTGACTGGCTGGGACCTCAAAATAATGCACTTGGGACGCCTTACCTGACAACTGCTTATCATGTGTTTGATTTATATATCATGAAAAACGTAGCTGAGGTTTTAGGAAAAGAAGAAGATGCTTCCCGTTTTGAGGAAATGTATCAGGAGCGAAAAGCTTTCTTCAATAAAACCTTTATCAACGAAGAGGGCAAAACCTTGGGACTCGTAGGCGGAGGTCGTGGTTTTGGCCCCGTGGGACCTGCAAAACCAGAATTTAAGCTTGCCGATACACAAACATCGTACGCAGTTGGTTTAGCCTTGGGAGCTTTTGATGATAAAGTAATTTCAGAAATGGCTGAAAACCTGGCCACAACAATCGAGCGACGAAATACAGATGATGATGGTGTGCTCCGTCCTCAATATTCATTAATGACCGGTTTTATTGGTACTGCCTGGGTAAGCAAAGCCCTTTCTGATAACGGTTATATCGAACAAGCCTATAAATTGCTGCAAAATAATCAGTACCCATCGTGGTTGTATTCCATCGATCAGGGAGCAACATCTATTTGGGAGCGCCTGAATGGTTACACGGTTGAAAACGGTTTTGGCGGAAACAACAGTATGAACTCATTTAACCACTATTCGTTTGGAGCCGTTGGGCAATGGATGATGGCGTATTCACTGGGTATTCAACGCGATGAACCGGGATTTCAAAAATTCATTCTGCAACCAACACCCGATCCAACTGGTGAAATGACATGGGCTGAAGGTTATTACGACTCGATGTATGGAAAAATATACAGCAAATGGGAAGTTAAAGATGGTCAATTAACTTACGCGTGTTCAGTTCCGGCAAACACTTCGGCTACCTTGTATTTGCCTGCAGCGTCTGCAAGCAATATTATCGATTCGGATGGCTGTGAACCTGTTGGCTTTGAAAATGGGAAAGCCTCTTTTGAATTAAAATCGGGGAGTTACAAGTTTATCGTTTCCACTGAATAAATCTCCTTTAAACTCCGTAATTCATCCTTATTTGAATTACGGAGTGAAAAAGTGTGTTAATCCAAACTATGGACTGAATTTTAATTACCAATTCAATAAAAACTAATCATGAACCTGTTAAAAAAACAAGTTTTATCTCTAAAAAGTCTGTTGTTTGCGGGATTGTTCGTAAGCGTATTTACCTTGTTTTTGGGCTGTAATAAACCGGTAAATTATCCACTTACCACTGAAACTCTGGGAGCGGGAAACGTTAAATGGACTGAAACACAGACTCCCGACGGCTGGATGCTGGTAACAAACGAAGAGGGAACTTCCCTTGGTTATTCAAAAAAATCGGGACTTCAGTTATTACAGGTTGACGGCTTTGCATTTAAAGACCTGAACCGCAATGAAATGCTTGATATGTTTGAAGACTGGCGCCTGGACTTTGAGACTAGAGCAAAAGCCATGGTGAATGAAATTTCGGTGGAAAAAATGATGGGGATGAAAATGAATCCATTTGGTGGTTGGATGGTTAATGCAGATTCGCTGGACCATATTATTAAAGAATCGCTGGACCTGGGCCACCGGCAATTGCGGGCACCACGAGGCGGTGCAAACGATTCAAAAACAAAGGTAAACTGGAACAACATGGTACAGGAATACATTGAAGGTCTTGAGGATATGGTTTGTTTACCTGCAGTCTGGATAGACGATCCCCGGTCTGGTGATGTAAGCAGCTGGCCGAGTAACCTTGGTTTAGCAGCTACATTCGATCCGGAAATCGGAGCTCAATATGGTAGAATGATGTCGAAAGAATGGCGTGCTATGGGAATATCTATGCAGGTGGCCACACAAATGGATCTTGCGACTGAACCACGCTGGAAACGAATTCCCGGAACATTTGGCGAAGATCCTGCCTTGTCGATGGATATGGCCAGAGCGATACTAAACGGTTGGCAATCGACCTACGATGAAGATGGAAATGATTTGGGCTGGGGCAAACACAGCGTAAATAACCAAATGAAACACTTTCCGGGAGACGGTGCTGCCGAAGGTGGGCGCGAATCACATACACGCGATGGGGCTTATAATGTATTTCCCGGCGGTCAGTTTTTTACGCACACATTGCCATTTCTTGCCTGCATGGATTTACCCGGAAAAACAAAAACAGTATCGGCAGCCATGACGAACTATTCTATCGGTATTGAAGCTGATGGCTCGCCTGTAGGAGGAGAGCGTCTTGCTACAAGTTACAGTACTTACAAAATCAATCATTTATTAAGAGATAAGTACAACTGGGATGGTTACATTCTTACTGATTTCGGCATTCTTACCAGCAAGAATTATGGCGTAGAAGATCTTTCTTCCGTTGAAAAAAGGCTGGCAGTTTTGCAGGCAGGATGCGATGCTTTTGGAGGTGAAGGTGGAGAAGGACAGGCAAGTATTGATTTAGCGATGGAAGCTTATGAACTCGGAGTTACCGAACTGGGGCAAACTGAAATGGATGAGATCATGAAAAAATCGACAGAACGGATTCTCAGAACTCATTTCAATATCGGCATTGTTGATAATCCTTACCTCGATTTTAAAGAAGCAGAATCTACCTTCATGAAACCGGAACATATAGAGGCAGGGCACCAGGCGCATCTTAAATCGATTGTAATGTTGAAAAACAGCGATGGCATTATTCACAAGGCAACTCAACGCGCAAAAAAACCGAAGGTTTACATTCCACGGGTATTTGTTCCGGCAACCGGTGGGTGGACGAGGACACCTGCATCTGCTGATCCGGGATTCGATTTGGAAGCAGCCGAAAAATATTACGATGCAGTTACCGATGCTTTAGCTGAGACATACAGCGGTCCGGTTGATAGAGAAGGAAATCCAACACTTTCGCAAAATGATATAATACGGGCATCAAAACAAGAAATAGCTAATTGCGATTTTGCGATTGTAAGAATCAGTAATCCAAAAAACGGAAATCCAACATTTATGGAATCAGGTGGTATGCGAGATGGACCAGGATCGGAAAGCAGTATAACAGACCGAAAAGAATATACCTATCTGCCAATATCACTGCAATATCGTCCTTATATAGCAAATTCAGAATCCGTAAGAAAGGTGTCGCTTGGGGGAGACATGATAGAAGTAAAGGAGAATAGTATAAAAAAAGTAGTAAAGGAGAATCGATCGTATTTTGGAAAAACGGGAATTATAACCAACGAACCTCATTTAAATCTTGTGCTGAATACCGCAGCCGTAGCAAAAAAAACAATTGTCGTATTAGACATGTCAAATCCAATGGTTTTTACGGAATTTGAGAGTGAGATTGATGCAATATTAGTAGGATTTGGCGGAAACAGAGCAGCTAATGTTCCCGATAATGCATTCCTTGAAATCATTTCTGGTCAGCTAGAACCGTCAGGCTTGCTACCGCTTCAAATGCCGGCAAATATGGAAACAGTAGAGGCACAGTTTGAAGATGTGCCACGGGATATGGAGTGTCACGTGGATAGTGAGGGTAATCGTTATGACTTTGCATTCGGTTTGAATTGGTCGGGTGTAATTAAAGACGCACGCACTGCTAAGTACGATGTTGCCCCAATTATTGGCGAAACACCGTTTAAAAACTAAATCAATAATAAACCATAACTTAACGAAAAACTTAGGAAATGTTATCAAATAGAAATATGTATTATAAATGGACTTTGCTGCTCAGTTTATCTTTAATCGTGATTTTACAATCATGTAAGCCATCAGATGATCAATTTCGTACTGATCTTGAGCAAAACTTCCTAAATCCACCCAATTCTTCAAAACCACGCGTTTGGTGGCACTGGATGAATGGAAATGTCACAAAAGATGGTATTAAAAAAGATTTGGAATGGATGCATCGGAATGGCATTGGTGGTTTCCAAAACTTTGATGCCGGAATGACAACACCTCAAATTGTTGAGAATCGTTTGGTTTATATGACACCTGAATGGAAAGAATCTTTTGCCTTTGCAACCAACCTGGCTGATTCGCTAAACCTCGAAATGGCAATAGCCGGTTCACCGGGATGGAGTCAAACTGGTGGTCCCTGGGTAGAAATAAAAGACGGAATGAAAAAACTGGTGTGGAATGAAATCCGCATAGAAGGAGGCCGGATTTTTGAAGGTGTTGTGCCGGCACCCAAGGCAACAACCGGAACTTTCCTGAATATTCCGCTACAGGATGAGCTTTCAGCTTTTTCCGGAGGGCATAATAAAGCTCCGGAATATTACGATGATATAGCAGTTATTGCTTGGAAACTTCCGAAAAATGATGTTGACTTGGCAGATTTAAATCCAAAAGTCACATCCAGTGGTGGTAAATTTAATTTGAAACAATTAACGGATGGAGACTTGGGAACTACCAATCTTTTACCAGTTGCAAAAAAAGAAGATTACGTATGGATTCAATTTGAATTCGGGCAGTCACAAACAGTAAAATCCATTTCGCTTGTTGGTGGTGGCACGCGTGAACAATGGGGGAGTCTTCCTCCTGCAAATACCAGAAAATTACAAGTAAGCGATAATGGAGTTGATTTTCGTGAAATTTGTTCACTCCCTTTGGGTGGGGTGGATAGGCAAACAATATCCTTTCCAGAAACAACGGCCAAATATTTCAGAATACTATTCCAAAATCCTGCAAATACTCCTAATTCAGGAATAGCTGCTATGTTTGGTCGGGTACCTGAAATAAAAGGAATAGATATAGCTGAAATTATTCTACATCCGGTAACACGTATTAACCACAGTGAAGAAAAAGCAGGATTTGCTGCCGAATTTGATTTAGAAGAATATCCAACTCCTGAAACAACTGATTTTATCGAAGCGAAAAATATAGTTGATTTAACCAGTAAACTAAAAGAGGATGGAACCTTGGAATGGGATGCTCCGGAAGGAAACTGGAAAATTGTACGTTTTGGTTATTCTTTAACAGGAAAAGAAAATCACCCGGCCTCGCCTGAAGCAACCGGTTTGGAAGTTGATAAACTCGACGCCCGCGCAGTAAAAGACTATTTCGAAAATTATTTAGGACAATATAAAGATGCAACAGGCGGTTTGATGGGTGAAAAAGGACTGCAGTACATTATCACTGATAGCTACGAAACCGGGAATATGACCTGGACACCAGCCATGGCACAGGAGTTTGAAAAACGTCGTGGTTACAGTGTAATTCCATGGTTGCCTGTTTTAACCGGAGAGATTATTGAAAGTACCGGAGCCAGCGAACAATTTCTCTGGGACTGGCGCAAAACAATTTCTGAACTGATTGCTGAAAACCATTACGATCAATTGACCACCATACTTCAACAGTATGGAATGAAAAGATATACGGAAGCGCACGAAAACGGCCGTCTCTATATTGTTGATGGTATGGATGTAAAGAGAAAAGCAGCGGTGCCAATGTCGGCCATGTGGGTTCCTAACGGTGGTGGCGGCTCTGCTTTGCCAATGGCACAGGCAGATATTCGTGAATCGGCTTCAGTAGCACATATTTACGGTCAAAATCTGGTAGCCGCCGAGTCGTTGACTGCCGCAGGGTTGAATCAAAATGCGTGGTCGTATTGTCCGGAAAACCTTAAACCAACGGCTGATCTGGAACTGGCCAATGGATTGAACCGTTTTGTAATCCACACTTCGGTTCACCAACCTGTTGATGATAAAATTCCTGGTTTGGGATTAATGATCTTTGGTCAATGGTTTAACCGCCACGAAACATGGGCAGAGCAAGCAAAAGCATGGACAGATTATCTGGCAAGGAGCTCGTACATGCTCCAGCAGGGAAAATTTGTTGCCGATGTTGTGTATTATTATGGTGAAGACAATAACATAACCGGCTTATTCGGGCACCAGTTACCAGATATCCCTAAAGGCTATAATTTCGATTTTATCAATCCTGACGCATTAATTAATTTACTGGCTGTTGAAGACCACAAATTGGTAACGCCAAGTGGTATGAGCTACCAAATTTTGGCACTCGACAAAAATACAAAACGAATGTCTCTGCCTGTTTTACGTAAATTAGCTCAATTGGCCGACAACGGAGCCATAATCGTGGGATCACGCCCTAAGTATAAAGCTGGTTTACAGGGAGATGTTGACGAATTTAATCGTTTGGTTGATGAAATATGGAAGTCTGGAAAGGAAAACATCCATGAAACTGAAAGTATCCAACAAGTGTTGACCTCGTTGGATTTGAAACCAGATTTTAGCTATTCTTCAGGTAATAATACTGAATTACTGAATGTTCATCGTAAACTTGGAGATATTGATATATACTGGGTAAACAATCGAAGTGATCAGTCCGAATCAGTTCAGGGCACTTTTAGAGTTGAAGGTAAAAAGCCTGAAATCTGGCAGCCAGAAACAGGTGAAATATCAGAAGTATCCTATCTGATGAAAAATGGAGAAACCACGGTTTCGCTTAATTTGAAACCAAATGATGCTGTATTTGTTGTATTTGCTCAACCTACGAATAAAAGTAAACTCGAGCTTCCTGTTGTTCAGGAAAGGGAATTGTTTACCGTTGAAGGTCCCTGGAATGTTTCCTTTCAGCCTGAGCGGGGAGCACCGGCGAAAGCAACCTTTGCAAAATTGGAATCTTTTTCTGAGAATAAAGATGAAGGAATCAAGTATTTTTCCGGAACCGCTACTTATACCAATACCTTTCAAATTTCTGAGACAGACCTATCAGAAGGAGAACTATATCTTGATTTAGGAGCCGTTCAAAATCTGGCAGAAGTTACCTTGAACGGTAAAAATCTTGGGGTGATTTGGAAAAAGCCATTTAGGCTCCGCCTAAAAGAAGCAGTTCAGCCTGGAAAAAACGAACTTGAGATTAAAGTAGTTAATCTATGGGTAAATCGTTTAATTGGAGATGCACAGCCGGATGTTAGTGAGAAAATCACATACACAACAATGCCATTTTACCAGGCAAATTCACATTTATTGCCTTCCGGGTTATTAGGGCCGGTACAACTTGTAAGAACTTTATAGACCTCATGAAAGTATTCTGAAAATGATTTGAAAATAGGTGCGCTTAAAATAAAATGTATCATTACTAAATTCCATATTATGAGTTTGAAATTCAAAAAGATAATCCTCCTTTTATTTTCTTTTTTTTTGATTCTGGATCTTTCAGCCCAAACCTGGATTTGGTTTCCGGGCGATTATGAAAACTGGTTGGGCAATCAAATGAACAACCGCAGAACGGAGCGCGGTGTAATGATGCCTGTTCAGTGGAAACTTGACGGTCATGAACCACTAATGATTTTTACCAAAACTGTTGAATTGGATGAACCGGAAGAAATTGAAGTTTACGCAGAAGGAGAATATATTGTAACTGTTAACTGGCGTACAAAGTATCAGGGAATTACTAACGGTGTTACAAAGGTTATTGTTCCTGCAGGGAAACATGAACTAAAAATCAAGGTAATTAATTATACCGATGTTCCGGCTCTTTTTGTTAAAGGAAAAACGATTAATTCTGATGAGAGTTGGATGGCGAGCCCTCTGGATTCGCGCTATCTTACAAAAAACATGAAACACCCTGATTCTCCTTCAGGCTACCATATGAATGCCGGGTCAGGAAATCTGAATGACACCAATACTCCTCCCTCGAAGTTTAAATTACCAACCAAACCAATGGAATATGTGGAATCAAAAGAAATGGAAGAGGGAACACTCTTCGATTTTGGTAAAGAAACCTTTGGATTTGTGAAATTTCACAAGCTCTCGGGAACAGGAAAACTTACCCTTCAATATGGTGAAACAGCAGAAGAAGCATTGGATGCCGAACATTGCGAAACCTTTGATATTATTGAAATTCCTAATGGTAAGTCTGATTATGTGATGCCTCGCTCGAATGCGTTGCGTTACATTTTTGTGGCTGCCGAAAATGCAGAATATGACGATGTTTCTCTGTTATACGAATACGCACCTGTTGAATACCGGGCAAGTTTTAAATGCAACGATGAAGAGATAAATAAAATTTGGGAAGTTGGGCGATACACGCTTCAGCTAACAACCCGCGAAGTTTTTATTGATGGGATAAAACGTGATCGTTGGGCCTGGTCGGGCGATGCTTACCAGAGTTACCTCATGAACTATTACATGTTTTTCGATCTTGAAACGACAAAACGTACTATGTACACCCTACGTGGGGGCGATCCGGTGATGGTGCACCTGAATAACATTCTCGATTATTCTTTCTACTGGTTTATGGGGATTTACGATTACTACCTTTACACCGGCGATGTAGCTTTTCTGAAGCAGATTTACCCAAAAATGGAATCGCTGATGGATTTTGTATTGGATCGCAGAAACGAACGTGGACTGGTTGAAGGATTAGATGGCGACTGGGTTTATATCGATTGGTTTGACCACGAAGTAGATATTACAGGCGAAGTGAGCTTTGAGCAGATTGTTTTCTGCAAAAGCCTGGAGACTATGGCACTTTGTTCAGATATCCTTGGAATTGACAGCGAAGCTCCAAAATACGAAGCTCTTGCAAAAGATGTTCGTTCAAAATTGAGTGATTTCTGGGACGATGATAAACAGGCTTTTGTTTTTAACCGAAAAGATGGTGTAAACAGCAAGCAGGTTACCAAACATGCCAATATGTTTGCCATTTTTTACAACTATGTAAATAACAAACAAAAGGAAAGCATAAAAGAATCTGTCATTCTAAATCCAGAGATTCCGGCTATTTCAACACCTTACATGCGATTTTACGAGTTAGAGGCCATGTGTTCGCTTAATGAACAGGAGTATGTCTTATCACAAATAAAAGATTACTGGGGTGGAATGTTGAAACTGGGTGCCACTTCTTTCTGGGAAAAATATAATCCCGAACACGAAGGATTAGAGCATTATGCTATGTATGGCCGCCCGTTTGGAAAAAGTTTGTGCCACGCCTGGGGAGCCAGCCCGGTGTATCTTCTGGGGAAATATTTTGTTGGTGTAAAACCTACAAGACCGGGGTATGAGGAATTTGAGATTCGTCCGGTGCTGGGAGGCCTCGAATGGTTTGAAAGCAGCATTCCTACACCTAACGGCGATATAAAAGTTTATGCTGATAAAAAAACAATAAAGGTAACAGCAACCGAAGGCAATGGTTCCTTGATATTTAAAAGCAAAATACAGCCTGAAGCTACTATTGGAGATATAGAGAAAATCGCGGAGAATGAATACCTTTTAAAGATCAATGGTGATGGAGAGAAAGTATCCATTGAATACCAGTCTTTATAATTTTATATCGACATTTCATAACAGTGATAAGAGCCCATCCGGGAATAGTTTAGTTGAAGCAGATATCAGGTACCTGAAATTTCAGGTGCCTGGTTTATCACTTTTCATTTTATTCGTTAGTAAACGATTCAACTTTTTATCAATAAATAATTGTAACTAATTAATAATAAAACATATGAATAAAATTACTAAAACAACAATTAAGAATTTTTCATTATTTGTCCTTTCAGTACTGCTGTTCAGCTGTGGAGCAAAATGGTCTGAGGAGCAAAAGGAAGGATTCAACCTGGTTTATAACCAGGGAGGTCAAACCCTGGGTTATTCTCCATCTTCAGGAGTAAATATTATTGAAAATAAGGGTTTTGCTTTTAAGGACCTGAATAAAAACGGAGAGCTCGACAAGTATGAAGACTGGCGTTTATCGTTTGATGAAAGAGCTCAGGATCTGGCGTCACAAATGTCGGTGGAGCAAATTGCCGGATTAATGCTTTACAGCGCTCATCAGTCTATTCCCGGCAGAAGTGGTGGCCGAAGAGGTTTTGGTGGGTCAACGTATAACGGGAAATCGCTGGAAGAAAGTGGTGCCGTATCGAGTGACCTCACCGATCAGCAAGTGAAATTCCTTACCGAAGACAATCTGCGTCACGTTTTGATTACTTCAGTAGAATCGCCTGCTGTAGCTGCAAAATGGAATAACAACATGCAGGCACTGGTTGAAAGCATTGGTTTGGGAATTCCCGGAAACAACAGTTCCGATCCACGTCACCGTACTTCAGCGGATGCTGAATTCAATGAAGGAGCCGGTGGACAAATTTCAATGTGGCCAACCTCATTGGGAATGGCTGCAACTTTCGATCCTGAAGTGGTGAAAAAATTTGGGGATATCGCTGCAACAGAATATAGGGCACTTGGTATTGCAACGGCACTTTCTCCTCAGATAGACTTGGCATCTGAACCACGCTGGGGACGGTTTAGCGGAACATTCGGTGAAGACTCAAAACTTGATCGCGATATGGCTCGTGCCTATGTCGATGGATTCCAAACATCAGAAGGAGATGCTGAAATTGCAAGTGGCTGGGGCTACAACAGTGTAAATGCCATGGTGAAACATTGGCCCAGCGGCGGTCCTGAGGAAGGAGGACGTGATGCACATTTCAGTTACGGAAAATATGCCGTTTACCCGGGTGGTAACTTTGATGAGCATTTGATTCCTTTTACTGAAGGTGCTTTTAAACTTGAAGGTGCAACCGGAATGGCATCGGCAGTGATGCCATACTATACGATCTCATTTGGAATAGATAAGGAAAATGGAAAAAATGTTGGAAATAGTTACAGCAAATATATCATTAAGGATTTATTGAGAGGCAAGTACGGTTACGATGGTGTTTTATGCACCGATTGGGGTGTAACGAAAGATTACAACAACATCACTTCCTTTGGTACAACACCGTGGGGAGCTGAAAATTTATCTGAAGCTGAAAGACATTACAAAATTATTATGGCCGGTGTTGACCAATTTGGCGGCAATAACGACATGGGCCCTGTAATTGAAGCTTATAACATGGGCGTGGAAGAACATGGTGAAGATTTTATGCGTAAACGTTTTGAAGAATCTGCAGTGCGTTTACTGAAAAATATCTTTCACACAGGTTTATTTGAAAATCCGTACCTGGAGATTGCTGAAACCGAAAAAATTGTTGGTAATGCTGAATTTATGGCTGCCGGTTACAAGGCACAGCTTAAATCGGTGGTGATGCTTAAAAACGTACAAAATAGCCTTCCGATAAAACCGGAGGCCAAAGTATATGTACCTCAAAAATATTATGCAGCCAGCCAGGGGATGTTCGGATTTGGCGGCTCTGAGGCGAGATGGGATTACCCGGTCAGCCTTGATATCGTAAAAAAATATGCGCCGGTAACCGAAACTGCTGCTGAAGCCGATTATGCACTGGTGTTTATCGATAGTCCGAACGGCGGTAGTGGTTATAGTCCGGAAGATGTAAAGGCCGGTGGAAACGGTTATGTGCCGATTAGTTTGCAGTATGGGAAGTATACAGCAACAAACGCCCGCGAAGTGAGTATTGCAGGCGGCGATCCATTGGAAGACTTTACCAACCGTTCGTACAAAGGAAAGACAACAACTGCAACAAACACCAGTGATCTTGACCTTGTTTTGGAAACAAAAAAAGCAATGGGAGAAAAACCGGTAATTGTAGTTGTGAATGTGTCCAACCCAATGGTATTTACCGAAATTGAAAAGGCAGCCGATGCAATTATTGTAAGTTTTGGCATTCAGGATCAGGCAATAATGGACATTATTAGCGGAAAAGCAGAACCCTCGGGATTGCTACCGATGCAAATGCCGGCACATATGAAAACCGTTGAAGAACAATTTGAAGATGTTCCAAGAGATATGGATTGTTATGTTGATGCCGAGGGTAATATTTACGACTTTGCTTTTGGATTAAACTGGAGTGGAGTTATTAACGACGAACGAGTAACGAAGTACAAATAGCTGCTGGTCAACCGTAAAATAAAAAAGCAACAACCTAATTAAGATTGTTGCTTTTTTGTGCGGAATAGAGGTGTGGTAAATGTTGTATAATGTGTTTGAAATTAATGGTTTGACTTGCCTTGCAGCAAGGTGTCTGTACACACAGCCTTATTAAAAAAAAGAGATTCGATCCATAGTGCTTAACAGAATGAACCGAATCCGTAAAAATAAAAATTATCCTGTTATAGCTCTGCCGCCTTCAAGCCCTTAGTAGTAGTATAATATTTTACAATCATATTTGGTATCTCCCAATCGGGGAGTTTTCCATCAATTAAATATTGTAGGTATTTTTCAGTTACCTGGCCAAAATGCGCTTCGTGCCCAACTTTGTACTTTTCAGGGATATTTATTTTCCACATTTTATCACCAATTTTTTTCACCGAAATGCCAGGGTAAGTTTCTGCTAATCCTGTTACTGCATTGTTCAGGCTGCCTGCAAATACCATCGGATCAGCATCGGTTGCTTCAATATACAACTGTGGTTTATAACCTTCTTTTTCACCCTGGATAATCTCAAGGTTACACTTTGTTCCCCTCATAATGGAATAGTGGGTATCTCCTGCACCTTCAGGCGCTTCAAAGTTCCATACTACCGAAGCTTTGGCATGCACTCCTTTGAGCGTATAATTGATTTCTCCGTTAGAGTAAACTTTCAAAACATCGCCATCAACGTCTTTTTCCAGGTATTCCGGATAGTCATCAAGATAAGTCACCTTTTTAAACATTTCAGGAGTAAGATCAGTTGTCCAGCGCTTCGCCGAAACAATTTCAACATCTTCTTTCGATAATTTCACTTCAGGGAAAGCTTCCCACTGGATTAGGTCAACCAGGTGGGTGTTCACATCCACAATTCCTTCTCCTTGTTGTTCGGTATCGAAAAACCAGGCCGGACGTTTTAATGCTTTTCCCGACACATATTTAAAAAAGTGGTGAACACTCTCTTTGGTAATCGCCGGTTCTTCTTCACTTCCTTTCTGCAGCGTACCAAAAACTTCGGGCAGTTGAGATAACTCTCGTTGCAAAAGTGTTGTAATCTCGTGACGTTCAGTCATAATATCGTATAAAAGCACACCTTTTTCTTTTGCAACTTGAAAAGCTTTTTCCAGTTTTGGAAATTCTTCAGGAGAAATAACCATTGGTTTGTCAGCCAGTACATTAATTCCAGCTTCAATTGTTTTATAAATGTAATCGGTTTTTTTTGCGTTGTTCCCAGCAGTAACCATTACATTACCGGGTTTCTCCCTAATCATTTTCTCAAAGAAATCATCACCTTTGTAGACTTTTTCTTCCCAAGTGGTTGGATTTTGCTCTCGTGTGTTAAAGTCTTCAATACGTTTTAGATGATCAACTACATCTTCACCATTGGGTGCATAAACATTTACAACAGGATCAACTTGATCATACATGGTTTTTTGTAAAAGTGCGGCATGAAAATGCCCCGGATCTAGAGTAATAATTTTTACTTCGCCTTTTGCCCCGGTAAAAATGTTATTATCTTTTTCGGTTTCTGTTGATTTATGGCTTCCCCCGGTGCATGCCGAAAGTGCAAGAATGAATGCGGTTGACAGAATTGAAAGATGTTTCATTTGTTGAAATATTTAGTGTTTATTTTATTTTTGCATCACAATCAAAATCTTGTTGCAAGTGCTTATAGTTTAAAGCAATTCGACGTTGTATTAAAAAAAACAACCTCTAATGCATCTATCTCAATCAAAAATATACCGTAAGGGGATGACAAGTATAATATTCTCAGCATGATTTTTTTCCATCAATATCCTTAAAATCGATGTTGTATTCTTTTAAATTGTTTAAGGTAATTGTAGCACCTACCGGTGCCATTGTTGCTGTTATATCCTGAACGCAAATATTCTTAATAGGCGATAATTCTTCCTGCGACCACTCACTGTCATTCGTTTTATGTAGCATAGCCGTTACCATAATTTCCATTGCCGGATTCTTCTGCATTCGCTTTTTGTAGGCAAAAATTACAGTACTTTCATCAGCTTCTGCGTTACGGTCTTTGTGTGTCATCCATTCAAGTTTATCCCAGCCTTTATAATTAATAAGTGCCACTTGGCGGCCTTTGATTTTTGCAGTAATTACCTGGTTACCATTTAATTCAAATTGTTCAACTTTTGCCTTTTTACCGTTAATGTGTGGCAATCCAAAATGCCCTAAAGTCAGTTCATGTTCAAAAGCCAGTCTTGTCCGGTCAATCCTGATTACCCCTCCGGGGATAGTTATATCGGCTAAGTCGATAATATAACCAACACCATTATTAGGAGGTCGGCGCATTATGGCCTGGCGATATAAAATGTCATTCTCAACGCCATTATACAACATATTTTGCGAATGAGTGTACAATTGGTTTTTATCCTGATTGTTGTCGACTGTTAAACCGGTCAGATAAAAGTTAACATCATCTCCCCGAACATCTCTTGGGTCTTGACTTCGAAAGCTGTATTCCATAGATGTACCACCATATGGATTCTGATCTTCCCAAGGGAAATGTGTATTATAAGTTAGTTTTGAGTAGTTTGGGTCATTATAATATACTTTTCCCGGAACAATTTCTGATGTTCCTGTTTTTCCGTGGTTGACTAATACGAGTCCGGGGTGTTTTAGAACTACTTTGTTTGATTCGTTTCCCAGTATTTCCCACATGCCATCATTTTCTGTTGCTGTCCAAAATGGCGAATCTTCGGGCAGGGCCAGACAAATAAAAGGTAGAAACATAAGAAACGGACTTCCGGAGCAACTGTAGTTTTGCACCATATATTCTTTTTGGCCGTAAAATCCTAAGCTGGGTATATCGTTACAAAAGAACTCTTCCCTGCTTACAAATTGCAGCAAGGATCCGGAGCACAGTCGTCTGGCCCATCCTGCATCAAGCTCTGTTTGATTTTTTAGCATAAATGCAACAGGGAAAGCACCGGAAACCCAGGTGCGGTAACAAATACTTCTCGACCACATATTTATGTACCCATCTCGACCAAAGAAACTGGTAATACATTTCATGAGTTTTTTAGCTGATTCCTCAATTATAGAACTAATTTCAGGATAATAATCATCGCCAAAAGTTCTGTTCCAAATGGTTGTATAAACAATAAAAAGACTGATGGAGTAATAGTTATACGTTTGTTCGAGATACCATCCATCGCCAGAGTGATAAGACGCCACCCAAAGTAAATGGCTTTTCAACAATTCGTCATCAATTGGGTAACCATGTTTTTTTAAGAATGAAAGTGTGACGATATTGAAAATGCGCCAATTATTTTGTGTAGTTCGGTGGTGTGCCCATTTTGTAATGCATTCAAGCATAGCGTTTTTTTCCGATTCGGTGTATAACGACCATATAGTATCGGGCAAAAGCAGGAGGGTTTTGAACAAACCTCCAAATTCGCAGGTAAATTGATAATTGGAATCAGGTAAATCTTCGGGCAGAGGCAGCGAGTTCGAGTTTCCGGGAGTAAAAGTTCGGTATATGTGCAGTTTGTAATAATCGCGAAGCTTTATATTATTGATTTTGATTTCGGGCTCGACATGAATTAATGGGCCGGCTAGTGTAAAAGTTCGCTCCAGTGCTTCAAATTCGGCCGAACGATAACGCCAGTCAGGTGCATTGGGTTGAGGATATGTCTTCCCGGGAATTATTGGAAAAGTTAACGGTGTTTCCAGAGAATCAACATACTTAAAAGCACGTGTCAGCATATATTTGGCTAACTCAATGTAATGCTCTCTGGTCATTCCGGTTTGCGGACTTTGCGTGAAATTGGGATTATTTACTTTATAGGCGTTATTATTCATAACAATTTCTTTTAAGTCGGAATTAGGCATTTAGTTTTTATCGCTATGTCATTATTGAATGAATATATATTGAAGTTCAATTTTACTACTATTTGTACAAATTATAATCTTTCTTAAAATCTGAAAAATATTCAACTGTATTTTTTTAATTGTAATCACGTTAATTAACGTGGTACGATATTCTGATGAAGAGAATGATTTTGAAATTTTGTTGATAGCCAAGTTTGTTTAGCCTGGATTTTAAACTATTATTGCGTTTTATGTATGAGAAAATTGTTGTATGTAAACGGTTAAGAATAGCGCTGCCCAAATGGTGGACAGCGCTTTGTTCTAACCAAACTAATTTACTATAGAAAGTAAATCTAGTAACCATCATTTTGTCTCATCTCGTTAGTAACACGAGTTAATTGATTTGCAGGGATCGGTCGCAATAAATGATAAGATTGAATATAATCATTTGTTTGACCCTCCGGATTGTAGGCTTTGTATCGTTCAATTAGTTTTCCTGTCCGTTTTAAGTCGAACCAGCGTTTTTGTTCGCCATAGAATTCTCTGGAGCGTTCATCCAGAATAAAGTCGATGGTTACATCATCTGCTGTAATCAACATTTCGCTTTCTTTTCCGGGATATGCTGCTCTTTCACGTACTTCATTAATGTAAGTGGCAGCTTCTGCAGCTTTTCCATCGTTTAGTAATGCTTCGGCCAGTAAAAGATATGTCTCTGATAAACAGTAAACTATCAGGTCGCGAGAACCTTCGGCATAGTTAATGTCAGGACGCTTATTGTCTTCCTGCTTCCAGGGAGTAGGGAATATGTTGATGCTGTTATTGTCGGTACCATCAGTGGTGTACCACGACCAGGCTTTACCTTTGGCATCAGGGTGCCAGCTGTACAAATTTGTTCCTGCTACAACGCCTGGTAGTCTTGCTTCAATTGCGTCTACCTGAGCCTGAGTCAGGTTCTCTCCGGTTAAGTAAATAGCAGTATCGCCAACAGCGGCGCCTGATGGTAAGGCGTCGTCGGTTGTATTGTAATACCATACTTGTTGATAGCCTTCATTAAAACGTGTGTCAACATCGTAACTTCCGTTAACCCTGAAATTGTTTAATAACCATCCGGTTGGGCGGTAACGTATCCACGGACGTCCGTAGCCATGTCCCAAAGCACGTATCAATCCTGAAGCATATACTTCATACCATGGTCTAAAGTGCAGGTGAGAACGATTTCCACGCGGTGTTAATAATGGGTCTTCTTCGTATTGAACGGACCATAAAATTTCAGGATGTTGCTCATTATCGTGATTATAACGGGCTAAAGGATCTGTATCCAGTTCTAACCCGTAATCATTGATTACTGATTTTGCCAGCGAAATGGCTTCGCTATTATTACCTCTTGTTAGTTGTACTAATGCCAGCATATGCTTGGCTGCAACTTGTGTTGCTCTGCCAAATTGACTTTGAGTGACAGGTAGGTTGGCCATGGCAAATTCGAGGTCGGCAATGATGGCATTATATACTTCTGCTTCGGCTGTTCTCGTTGCTTCTGTTACAACTCCTTGTGTTTCTTCCAGAACAAGCGGAATATCTCCATAAGCCTGAACTAAAATGAAATAATAGTGTGCTCTTAAAAAACGAGCTTCTGCGATTTTGGGATTCTTTTCAGCCTCGGTGAGTTCTTCAGATGCAGTAGCCCTGTCAACCACAGCATTACAAGTATTAATGGCCTGGTAAAAATTATTCCAGACATGCCACATAATACCATTTTCTGCGTTAAGGCCAGCGCCATATTTGTCAATGTCCCAGTCGCCTCCATGGCCTCCATGCGTGTATTCATCAGTGCCAAACACCGAAAACTTATTACCCTCTTCTTGTGCATAGTATGTTCTGAGGAAAGAATAGGCAGCATTTACGCCTGCATCAAGTCCATCAGGTGTGTTCATGTATTCGGCAGTTACGCCTGAAATAATTTCTTCGTCCAATGTGTCGCAAGACATTATGGTCACAGAAATGACGAACAATAATAATATAAGATATTTTAATTTTTTCATTTTCATAATTATTTAAAGGTTCCTAAAAATCAACATTTACTCCTAATGAGAACATCTTTGTTGAAGGTGTTACAGCTCTTATTACTCCGTCATAACTTTCAGGATCCAGGCCATCTTTTGTAACCTTAGAGAAAGTAAATGGCGTATCGGCATTCACATAAATTTTTAATGCTTTTACCCCAATTTTTGATAAGGTATTTTTAGGAAAGTTGTAGCCTATTTGAATGTTCTTAACTTTTAGAAAATCGCCTGATTGGTAGGCACGGGTTGAACTATACAACGGCCTTTCTCTTGAGCCATCTGCCATTGGTTGATCATTTGTTGGGTTATCCGGAGTCCAGTAATCAACTGCTGGATTGTTATACCTTCCCTGTAGTGTAACCAGGTTGTCTTCGAACTCGTTATAAACAGTTTGTCCGAACACACCAAAGAGTAAGAATGAGAATTCAAATTGCTTATATTCCATTCTTGATCCCAAGCCTAAAGTAACTTTAGGAATATTGGTTCCAAGAATTTGACGGTCTTCCTGGTTGATCATTTTATCATTGTTTACATCTTCCACTTTTATTACACCTGGTGTAACCTGGTATTCTGAGGCTGCGTCTTCTTCGCCCAGTTGCCAAATGCCAATTTTTTTGTAATCATACCATACGGTTAGTGGCTCGTCAATAAACCATTCGTTACCCACATCATCTTTCTTATCTCCATACAGATCAATAATTTTCTCTTTGTTCCCAAATAGATTTAAATCGGTTGACCAGGTAAAGTCATTTCTGTCCACAATACGAGCATTCAATGAGAATTCCCAACCCCGGTTTTGAGTTTCTCCTACATTGGTTAGTACATTGTCGAAACCAGATGTTATTGGAAGTTTTCGCTCTAACAACAGGTCTGTTGTTCTGGTTTGGTATACTTCAATACTTCCGGCAATGGCCTGGCCAATTCCGAAGTCAATACCAATATTAGCTGTCGCTGATGATTCCCATTGTAAATCAGGATTCGCAATTTCTCCGGGTCGGTAACCATAGCCGGATGCTCCTGCAAAAGAATACGTTGTTCGAGTAAGACCTCCACGAGTTTGGTATGGGTCAATACCTGTATTACCTGTAACACCGTAACTTGCCCGTATTCTAAGATCAGAGAATAAATTTTGGTTTTGCATAAAGTCTTCGTTGCTAATTTTCCACAACGTGGCAGCTGAAGGAAAAAATCCCCATTTTTTGTTTTCTGCCAAACGAGATGAGCCATCATAACGGCCTGTAACAGTGAACAGATACTTATCTTTTATGCTGTAGTTTATACGTCCCATGAATGACATAATTCCCCATTCTCGTAAGTCTGAACCATAACCAAGAACAGTTTCGGCAGTACCAAGATTATGGAATAATTGATGTTCGTATGGAAGTCCTTCTACTTCGATATTTGAATATTCGTATTCAGATTCCTGCACACTGAAAAGTCCTGTTGCGGTAATGCTATGATTTTCATTGATCTCTTTGTCAAATGTCAAAATGTTTTCAAATGTCATTACCTGGTTCGAACGGTGTTCCTTACGTGCTCTTGGAGCTCCATACTGACGAGAAGAAGACAAAGCTCCATAAAATCGTCCCTGACGGCTTTTCTGGTAATCAATACCATAGTTCATTCTATAATTCAGCTCACTGGTAAAATCAATAATTGCAAAAATATTACTGAATACCCTTAAACGGTTCAATTCGTTTACAACAGCACCATCTACAAAGTCGGCCAATGGATTCCACCGTAATGGGTCCGAAGCAGGTTGATAAACTATATTGCCATCAGTATCGTATGGCTCGGCCAAAGGAGATGCAACAAGGGCATCGTAATACCCGTTGGTACCAATATTTTGAACCTGTTCTGATAACTGCGTTGATGTGCCTACTTTAATGAAGTCGTTAATTTTGTGGTCAAGATTTATCCGGAAAGTTTTTCTGTCAAAATCTTGTGTTTCAATAATACCTTGTTCTTTAAAATAGTTGGCAGAAACTGCAAAAGCAGTTTTTGCATTTCCACCACGAACGGCCAATTGATGGCTTTGCTGATATCCGTTTGATATTACAAGATCAACCCAGTCGGTAGAAACTCCATTATCAAATGCAGCTTGTTCAGCATCAGTAATCGCACGACCACCATCTATTTTAAGTTGCATATATTCAGCACCAGTCATCATATCAGGTGTTCCGGTTGGCGATGTTACACCATAGTATCCATTGTATGAAACTGTTGTAGGCATATCTCCACCTCGTGTTGTTGTAACAAGTATTACACCATTTGCACCTCTTGAACCATAAATGGCCGTTGCAGATGCATCTTTTAACACCTCCATCGATTTTATATCCTTCGGGTTAATATCATTAATGTTTCCTTCATAAGGGATACCATCAACAACAAATAAAGGATTATTATCAGCGGTTAAGGACCTTCTTCCACGTACACGAATGGTAACACCATCTCCAGGCTGATTTCCTGAAGCCATTGATACAACACCCGAAGCGCGGCCTTGTAAGGCATTTCCAACATCAACTGCTGGTAATTCCTGAATGTCATCGGAAGTAACAGAAGAAATTGCACCCGTAATACTTCCCCGTTGTTGGGTTCCATATCCGATTGCAACAACTTCTTCCAGTCCGATCGCATCCGGAATAAGAGTAACATTGATATTACTCTGGTTAGTGACTGCAATTTCCTGAGTAATCATCCCAATATAGGAGAATTTAAGCGTTCCTTCATCTGGGACTCCGTCTAGCGAATAATTACCATCTACACCGGTTACTGTACCAATTGTTGTTCCTTCAACAAAAACCGATACCCCGGGAAGAGGTTCGCCTGTTTCATCAATTACCTTTCCGGTAATAGATTTCTGTGCCACGGCGCTATTTATCGAAACGATAAAGACAGCCAAGAATAAAAGTAGTTTTTGCATAAGTATTAAGTTTTAGTAGAATTAATTTTAATAAGAAATAGTTTCTCTTGTTAAGAAATTAAATAGGAGACTGTTTATAAGGTAAAATGTTGGTTAGGAAAAATGGTGATTACTGTGCTCTAAAGTTTATTCCTTTTTCATAATTCATAAGTTTAGTTTAAGATGAAATAATTATATAAAATATAATAATATCTTTGGGTGACTTGCAATCGATTGCACTTGACAAAAATAGATGAAAAATACATATGTAGCCAGTATCAAATTTGCAATAGTTGATGCTTTATTTGCAAATTACTAGTATTGGTAATTGGCTTAACGTAATATTAACAATGGATAATAGGAGGAGTGATGAGTATTATATATTCAAATTAAATTTCCTGGAAATTTCTCTTACAAATCTATTGGGGAGTCATCACATTTTAAGTCTCCAATGGCATATTGTGCTCCGTCCAAATAAAATTTTAACATTCTCGAATTCTCAAAACTTTGTGCATTGTGCGATGGTGAAACATAAAATACACGTCCGTTGCCATGCTTTTTTATCCATGCTACATAGCGGATGTTTTCTTCAATTGGTTTGTTCTTGTTCAAAAGCTTATTAGTATCCATGTATAGCAATGGTTTAAAATTCTTCTGTTCATATGCATTATTGAATAAATATGGCTCATCAATATGCACAAACTTCTTTCCTTTAAAAGCTTTTACAAGAGGATGATCAGGATCAACCAGTTCCAGAGTAACTTCCTGCTGTGGTGGGTGGTAATCAAAACTTCCTCCAACCATTTCGCTAAAAGGTATGGAGTTGTTCTGCATAACAATGGCTCCGTGCGTTACAATTAATCCACCACCATTTTTAACGTATTCAATCAGGTTGTTTTCTAACTTCTTGGCTTTTTCCTTTTTAAGTTCTTCACTTAAACTCTCGTCTTCATCGAGCAAATCCAAAATAAGGTCGCGACGCGGACCAACAGAGCAGTTGTTGTTAAGAACAATAGCATCGTATTTATTTAGGTTTTCAGTTTCCAAACAATAAACATTCTTTGTAATTTCAGTTACATAGGCTCCTGATTTTTCTCCCAGCACTCTTATTACCTGGGAAGTGTGTGGAGTTACCCAGTGATTATAACCTGTAAACTTATCAAAAACAAGTATTTTACGCGATCGAGATGGAGTGACCTCTGGCGATTCTGGTGCAAGTGTTTTTATTTTATCTATCCATTCTTCCGAACAATCAAATGGTTCGTGTTGGGCGCAAATACTAATTGCAGTTGCCAGAAATAATACAATTAAAAGAGATAACTTTTTCATGTTTTGATGTTTTAAGAATAACTGTGCTGACGTATTTATTGTTTCAACCCCGGGCATTATCCCGGGGTTTGGCAATTCCCCGAAAAACAGGTTTTGTTATGATCTTTTTATGTAGTCTGTTCCGTAAGGATAACGCTGCGGACGACTTAGCATAGAGTTGGCCAGGTCGTTATTGCTAAAATGTTCTGTTAACGGATTCCATTCAAGAACTCCCGGGATTTTCATTGCAATATGGCTAATCAAACATACGGAACATGCCCGGTGTCCAATTTCTGCCGGAGAGATTGGTTCTTTTCTTGATTTTATACAATCCAACCAGTTTCCATGTTGCTCTTCACTCACGTACAGTTTTATCTCGTCTTCTCCAATAACTGAGCGGAGAATATCTTCGCTACTGGCGTCAAGAGCTTTTGTTGCACCTTCTGGTATTGGGTCGGAAGCTGTTGCCCGGTAGGCACCGCGTGTCACAAAAATCCAACCGTCTTCTCCTTCGTAGCGAATTCCATTTGGAAAACCGCCACTGGTAAATACAGTAATACCGTTTTCATATTCCTGTTTCACCATAAAATCGCCATGTACATTCCAGTCGCCCGATTTTGGGAATTGAGCAACGGCTTCAACTGAAATTGGTCCGGTGTATTCTGTGTTCATTCCCCATGCAGCACTGTCGTAATGATGCTGCCCCCAACCGGTAATCATTCCTGCCCCATAATTCTCATGGCGCAACCATCCCGGACGACCATATCCTTTTTGCGGGTGAACCAGATTCTCTTTGTATTCCATTTCCGGAGTTGATCCAAGCCACATATCAAAATTCAGGTTTGTAGGAACAGGACCGGATTCAAAAACAGGACCAGAAGGATCTCCTGGTAATCCAATTTTCACAGTATGTATTTTTCCAATTCTCCCATTGCGTACCAATTCTGCTGCCCTGCGAAATTGTGCCGACGAACGTTGTTGAGTTCCCATTTGTAATATAATCCCCTGGCGATTTACGATATCACTTAATAAACGTCCTTCGGCAACAGTTAGCGAGGTGGGTTTTTGCAGGTAAATATCCTTGCCGGCAAAAGCAGCTTCAATTGCCGGCTGCGAATGCCAGTGATCCGGGGTACTAATAATTACTGCATCAATGTCTTTATTAGCAAGCATCTCTTTGTAGTCGGCGTACATTTTAACATCAACCGGATTAGAACTTCCTGTTTTATTTTTATAATAGTCTTCTACCAGTTTTTTACCATCCTGCATTCGGTTGCTATCAATATCCGACACTGCAACAATTCTGGCAACTTCGTGTTGCATTGTTCCTGGCATGTCGTGCCCACGTGCAATACGGCCACAGCCAATCTGACCAATATTGATTTTATTACTTGGTGCCGATGCGCCAAAAACTGAAGAGGGCACAATTGTAGGTATTGCAAAGGCTCCAGCTGTAGTAGCAGCTGCATTTTTTAAAAATATTCTTCGTTTCATATTTAAGTTTTATTGGTTATATATTGCTGTTGTTATTTCAAAATGGTTTTTGGGATGTTTGCAAAACTATTCCAGTATTTTTCTGCTGTTTCGGCATTAAGCTCACCATCAAAAATTATCATACGATATTTCAATGTGTAGGTTTGCTTTGGATTGAGTTTCCAGTCATCATGTCGTATCGGAACGAACTCAAAATACATATCGCCGCGTCCTCCATTTGCATCAAGAGGCCATACACGCATTGGTTCAGGATGCATTCGGTTCGAGGGATGGCTCATAAAAAGAATTCCGGAGCGGCCTGATTCAACATCCGACTCCCCTTCAACGAGACACCATCGTGCATAAGAGCCATCTGCGTCAACTCTTGTTTTTCCATCAGACGTAAGTACAGTACAATTATCTTTATTCCAGGTTTCTGTAGCGCGAAATCCGATCCCTCCGCCATAACGGTAAGCATCAAGCATAATTCCATTTTCCAGGGGACTGTTGAGCGAAGTTGTGTAATCTACCATCCAAACATTATCTTCAAGATTCCAGGCACGGACATCCAGAACTTCATTCATCGCAATTTGATCCTCACCTCGGGCGCCAAAATCAATATGTTGCTGTAAAACTTTAAACCCACTATAAACAGTACCTTCTGCTTCCGAAAGAAATCCGGCAAACTTAACAGTTCCTTGTCCGCCTTTAAGGTTCCAGAAATCAACTGCCCTGTCATCAATGTGGGTTTTGGTCCATGGTCCCCAAATACCATAATGATGGTAATGATCGGGTGCCTGAATGCGTGTAAGAACTTTACCTCCGGGTGAGGTTAAGGGATGAATGTAGCCAGAGCGTTTATAGAGAGGATCAATACCTTCGGGAGGAAAAGTAACCGCATGTCTGTATTTTAGTATCAGGTTTTCGTTTCTCTCTAAGGATAAATCCTTATGATTCATTTTAAGTGTTACCTGAGCATTCACTGCGGCTGGATTATCTTCTGTTTTTACAATAAACTCTCGTACTGTTCCTTTCTGTGTTTCTCCATTGAGTAAAAACCACAGGCGCGCCGAATGACCTGTTTCCAGCTGGCAGGGAATGGCTATTTCTTCATTACTTTTTATTTCATAAAGTGTAAATGGGTTTTTGTCTGTGTTGTAGTTTACACCGTCTAATGAAACAGATACAGGAGTATTGATAAGGTCTTCTGGAAATTCGACACTAATTTTAGCAATTTTTTGGGCAAACAGTATTTGTGTTATTAGGATGAGTGTAATTAATAATGAAGCTTTCATTGTAGTAGGTTTAGCTTTAAAGGTAAAATCAATGAATGAACGGAAGTATAAAATTAGCTGGGGGTTGTGCAGGTCTGCTTTGTTAACAGTTTGGAACTGTAAGTTACATTGTTTATTGGTCATAAATCAGGTAATTAGTTAGTCTTGTAAAATTACATATATTGGCCATTCATGTATAGTACTGAATTAGCAAGTGTTTGTATTTGTTTTGCAATTTTGTACATTTGATTTAATCTCAACTGTCAGGTTATGAAATTGATGCACGAACAAATTAACTTTCCCGGGAAATCAGTTGTTAAAGTAAAAGTACAGGAAAAACAAGGTTTTACATACCCCTGGCATTTTCATTCGGAGTATGAAATTGTTTATGTGTTGGAAGGAACCGGAACCCGCTTTGTTGCCGATAGTATTGAAGAATTTACGTCAGGTGACTTTGTTCTCATGGCCAGTAATTTACCTCATTTTTGGAAGAGTGATGTACCGAATGAGAAAAGGAATTCCAAAAAATTAGTAAAGTATATTGTTTTACAATTTCTGAATGATTTTTTTCGGGAGGCTATAACAGATTATCCTGAGTTTAATATGATAAAGGAATTATTAAACCGGTCGGGCAGGGGAATCTGTTTTACGAAAGAGTTTGCTGATAAAGCTCATAAGAAAGTGATGAAGGTAGTGCGCTCAGATGGATTTGACCGCCTGACTTACATGCTTCAATTATTACAATTTATGGCAAAATCGAAAGAGTATCGATTGCTAGCCGGGCGGTTTTATCAGGTTGGAAAGCACAACTTTACCAGCGATCGCCTGACAAAGGTTATGCATTATCTTAATGCAAATTACTTAGGAAAAGTTGAGCTAAAAGATGTTGCAGCTGTTGCAAATATGCACCCATCAGCTTTTTGCCGGTATTTTAAAGAGAATTCAGGCAAATCGCTCTCAGAGTTTATAAGTGAAATACGCATTGGATATGCTTGTCGTTTGCTTTTAGAAGGAAAAATGACGGTGTCGCAAATTTGTTTTGAAAGTGGATTTAATAATTTATCGAATTTTAACCGGGCATTTAAAAAGAATACGGGGTATACGCCCACTTCCTATTTTGAAGAATTTCAACGAAAATAATAAGAGTATAAAACTTAGGATTAAAAATAAATTATTGTAATGACCAGCAAACAACTAATCAGTAAAAACAATCCTTGGGAGGATGTTGGTGGCGGCGTTTCACGTCAAATTATGGGCTGGGACAACCAGATTTTGATGGTGAACGTAAAATTAGAAATGGGAGCCATTGGTGCTGGGCATACACATTTTAATACACAAACTACTTATTGTGTTACTGGCAGGTTTGAATTTACGATAGATGGTGAGAAAGTAATAGTGGAATCCGGCGACGGTTTGTATGTTCCTCCGAACATATTACACGGTGCAATTGCTCTGGAACCTGGAGTTTTGATTGATGTTTTTAGTCCAGTAAGAGAAGACTTTTTGTGAGCTTATTAGTTACGTATTTTAGAAGAATATGGCAGGTCTTTCCTATAAGCCAAACAAAACCTATTAAATAATAATTAATAGGTTTTGTTGGTTCTGAATGCCATTATCTGCTTTTTCACAAAAAGTTTGTGCAATAAAATCAGGTTCAGATTTTTGTAGTCAAAAACTATAATCTGAAAATATAATGGTTTATACGTTAATTCTCTTTGCTATTTTTTGAGCCGTTAAAGCCAATTCGGTGGCAAGAAAACAATGATCCTGTGTCATCGCGGTTTCTGTTCGATTAACTACGTCGTTAACTATTTGCTCTCCGTATGGCAGATAAACCTGCGAGCAATCGTAGTATTTCATTTCATTCTTGTTTACCAGGAATAAATGATTGCCACCTTCTCTACCGGATATGTCAACATATTTTCGCAACTCGATATAACCTTCTGTTCCAAGAATAAATGTTCTGCCGTCGCCCCAGGTTGGCAGACCTTCGGGAGTAAACCAATCAATTCGTATATACCCTGTAGCGTGGTCGCTTCGAACGCTCATATCTCCAAAATCCTGGTAATTGGGGTAATCTGATGTATTAAAATTAGCAATTTGTGAGAAGTTAACATCAGCCTTTTTTGAGTTGGTGTAAAATAAAAACTGGTCGCACTGATGCGAGCCTATATCGGTAAGTATTCCACCGGCTTTTTCAGGATAAAAAAACCAGTCGGGACGCGTTTCAGGGCGCATACGGTGAGGTCCTAGTCCAACGGTTTGAACCACTTTGCCAATAGCTCCGGACTTAACCAAATCTCCGGCCTTAACTGATGCGGGGTTGCCAAGTCTTTCGCTATACATTATAGAATAAATCCTGCCGGTTTGCTTTTGTACTTTTTTAACCTCGTTAAGCTGTTCAAATGTAGTAATTCCGGGCTTATCCGACATGTAATCTTTTCCGGCCTTCATCACACGAATTCCAAGTGGTGCTCTCTCAGCGGGAATAATTGAACTTGCCACCAGTTGAATGGATTTATCTTCAAGAATTTCTACTTCGCTTTTTGCAACTTTCACATTGGGGTAACGATCTGTAAACTGTTTTAACAAATCAGGTTCTTTTACATATACCGAAACTAATTTACCGCCACCTTGTAAAAGGGCTCCCACCATTCCGTATATGTGGCCGTGATTTACACCAATTACCGCAAATTTTATTGATTCCCTGGGGGCCTGACGCTTATCGGGTTTAAGAACAATCTCCTCGGGATTAATGGAGGAATGAAGTCCAATGCCGTAAATGTCATATGGTAAGAGAGAAGCAGCAGCCATACCGGCTGCAGATGTAAATGATCGTTGGAGGAAATTTCTTCGATTAAAGTTCATATTTCAGTTTAATTAAGTTTTAAATGGATAGTTAAACTTACAACATTTTAAGAATATTGGTTGAATACAATATAATATCATTTATATTAGACTTCTATTGAAGCATGTTTGTCATTTAGCTGGTGTTCTAGTATTTAAAGATTAGATTTTAAATTTAGCACTTACAAAAGTTATGCGATAGATTAAGAATTGGATTGCAGCTATAAAGTGTAGATTGGTAATAATTTCAGCTCGTATTAAGCATGAAAATAGGATTGTAATCGAAGAATTTTATATAAGGTGCTTATTGCATCATAAAGAAATTTGGTTGATTCAACATGTAAAATAACAAAATCAAATAAAAAATGAATAAACTAAGGTTGATAGCAATAATGATGATTCTCAGTATTTCTATTTTGTCGTGTGGAACCAAGGCAGGAAATGAATCAAAAAAAGTTGAATCTAATACTGCGTCCACTTCATCTGAAAATGAAAGAGCACATTTTAATACAACATTGATTTTTCAGGCCTCACTTGAAGGAAATATACAAATTGTACAAAATGCGCTCGACGAGGGTTTTGATCCCAATTCCGTGGATGAAAATAAAAGAACATCTTTAATGCTGGCAGCATACAACGGAAATACCGAGATTGTAAAACTTTTGATAAATAAAGGCGCAAATGTAAACTTTGCAGACGAAATTGATAGAACTGCATTAATGTATGCTTCTACCGGCCCATTTATTAACACCGTTCTGACCTTGTTAGAAGCCGGAGCAGAGCCTAATTTGATAGAAAAAGAAGAAAATTGGACTGCCGCTATGATGGCAGCAGCAGAAGGGCAGGTCGAAGTGTTAAAAGCACTTGTTTCTTATGGTGCCGATTTGAAGATGGTCGATATTGATGGCGAATCTTCCTTGGATTTTGCCAGTTCAAATGGACATACGGCTGTGGTTGAATATATTAAATCTAAAGAATAAGAACACCATTACTTTTCATTCTCGCTTTTTTCCCAAAAAAAGTTAATCGTTAATCTCATAATTTCTCCTTTTTAGTTAATAGAAGGAAATTGTTCTCGATTAGTACCTTAAAATACCCTTTTAGGCGCTTGTTTTCAAGATCAAATCGAGTCAATCCGTATTGATTTAAACATTGAAGTAGAGATATTTATGAGGATTTCCGAGATTGGTTTGTTATAAAAAGTAATGTTCTCGGTAAAGTCTCGTTTGTCTTGACTTTTCTTGTTCTTTATTGACTCCTAAAGAAAACAAAAAAGCACTTAAAATATTGATTTTAAGTGCTTTTTATTTTATTTGGATTTCTCCTAGTGCCCAGTAAAGGTGAACGATTTATTTTGTAATGCGCTAATTATCAGTGACTTTTATTGCCCGTCTTTGTTGTGGTCCCTTTTGGGTAACTCTATAAAAATTTGTTTTTCAATAAATTAAATATCGATTAAAGATAGTAATTTTTATGGAGTTGAAAGAATTATAGTTCAATGTGTTCTCTACTTTATGAAATCTCTTATGTAAGAAGATGTGAAAATTAGGCTGAAGACTTACATCGAAAACAAATCCAAAACGCTGGGAAGATGGTCAGGAGGTTACGGACCTGAATCCGGAAACTGGAGAAAAGGATTCATCGTATCCACAGGTTAGATGGATTGAGGTGCTACAGAATGATTTTGCAGCACGTGCCGATTGGTGTGTTTCGGATTTTGATAATGCTAACCATGCACCAGTTGTAGGTTTAAATAAGGGCGGACATATTGTTGCGAAACCCGGAGAAGAAATAAGTATTGAGGGGATCGCTACCGATCCCGATGGAAATGATTTGCAATACGAGTGGTGGCAATATGTTGAGGCAGGAACATTTAAAGAAGTCATTGAAATACAGGGTGCTAAAACACAAGATGCTAAAATTATCATTCCCCAAAACGCTAAATCCGGAAATACTATTCATTTTATTTTAGAAGTAAAGGATAATGGTTCACCTGTATTAAGTCGGTTTGGAAGAATTATCGTGAAAATTGCTTAGTTAAATAGTAATTTTAAACGTAAAGAAAGGACCGAAAGGAATTTATGGATACGACTTTATTGTTGTATATAAAGAATTTTCGATTTCTTTCTTTTTCTTTTCTATATTCGCGCACTAATTAATTTTATTATGAGTTTTGAAAGAATTAAAGATGCTGTGAAAGCTATACAGGAAGGAAAGTTGATTATTGTAACAGATAGTGAGAACCGCGAAAATGAAGGTGACTTTATTGTTTCTGCAGAAAAAATCACTCCGGATATTGTTAATTTTATGGCAAAAGAGGGTAGAGGTTTGATTTGTGCAGCATTGACTGAAGATAGATGTGCCGAGCTTGATCTTCATCCCATGGTGAAAAATAACAACGCTTTGAATAGTACGGCTTTTACAGTCTCTGTCGATTTGATTGGTCATGGATGTACAACCGGTATTTCTTCTTATGACAGGGCTAAAACATTGAATGCTTTAGCAGATAAGAAAACCAAACCGATAGAACTTGGAAGACCAGGTCATATTTTCCCCATAATAGCTAAGCCTGGTGGTGTGCTGGAGCGAGATGGTCATACAGAGGCAGCAGTGGAACTAATGAAATTGGCCGGATTAGAGCCTGTAGGCGTTTTGGTTGAAATTATCAATGATGATGGAACAATGGCTCGTTATGACGATTTAGTTAAAGTTGCTGAAAGATTTGACATTGTGTTAATTACAATCGAGCAAATAATTGAGTATTTGAATTCTGATCATTGAAACAGGGAGTCAATATAGATATTAAATAGATTAAGTTTTATTTAAACTAATTTGACAAAAGAAATCAGGATTATTGCCTCCATCTTACCATTTTTTTGTAAACTCAATAAATATCGAAACCATTTTCGATAATATTTGTTTTTCTTTTTTATATTTTTGTTTTTGAAAAATGATATTATACCTGGTTAATAACAACTAATTGTATTCGTACTTTTTTATTCGTTTAAGATGTTTGCTTTAATGACCATTTAAGAATTACTATTTGTTCAAAAATAGCTTAAACACAAGATTGTATACAATTCGGATTTAGCCAGTACCTGTAAAACTCAAAATAAATGAAACTATTACCACAACAACGTAGGGAGAAGATTTTCAATCTGATTCGTGAGGACGGACATGCCAAAGTGTTGGATTTAAGCAAGATATTTAAAGTGACAGAAGTGACTATCAGGCAGGATCTGGAAAAATTGGAAGATGAAGGTTTGGTAATAAGGGAGCATGGTGGAGCGTATTTGAAAAATATAAGTGCAAACGTTCAGAACATTGAATTGCTCAACAAAGAGAACATGACTGAGAAGGAAGCAATTGCCAGAAAGGCAGTGGAAATGATTAATGATGGTGATACAATTATTCTTGATTCTGGTACCACCGTTACAGAGATTGCGAAATTGATTTCCGGTTTTAAGAATCTTACGGTAATAACAAATGCATTAAATATTGCTCTTATTCTAGGGGCTGATCCAGAGATTAATCTGATTCTTACAGGCGGAGAGTTTAAGGCGCCTACTCTTTCACTTACAGGGCAGAAAGCTGCTGATTCATTGGAGGGTTTGCATGTCGATAAGTTATTTCTGGCCACTGCAGGAATTGCTCTGAAGTCTGGTCTTACCTATCCCAGTATAAGTGATATTTGTGTGAAAAGAGCAATGATTGAGTCAGCAGATGTGGTTTATCTGGTAGCAGACTCTTCAAAAATTGGAAAAAATTCATTTGCCAGCCTTGGGGCATTATCATTGATTGACTATCTTATTACCGATTCAAAAATAAATGAAGATTATATCGATTTGTTCTCAAGTCACGATGTTAAAATGATCATCTCCTAGCTGATCCTCTCAGTTTTATTATCCCCCTTCTGGAATTTACAATTTTATTTAGTTGATAATCTGTGGTGCTTATGTTAGGCTTAATACAGGTGCCTTGTGTGTTGATGTTTTCGGATGCTTAGAATTAGATATCCATTTCTTATTTCTTAACATTTAGGGGGCACTTTTGATTTTTAACATTTTTTTATTTTGTTTTCGTATATTTTCGTTTATTTTCGCTTTGTGAAAATTAAAATAACTATTCCAAAGTAATATTAAACGAAAATGAATTATTCAAAACGATTCATCCTGGCAATTGATCAGAGTACATCAGCAACTAAAGTTATCCTCTTTAATAAGAACGGAAAAGTTGTAGATCGTATAACAATTGCCCATGAGCAGTACTATCCTTCCCCTGGCTTTGTTGAGCACGATCCTGTAGAAATATTTACAAATACTATTCAGGGAATTGAAAAGATTCTGAAAGCAAATAATGCTTCCGAAGAAGATCTGGCAAGCATCGCTATTACTAACCAGCGAGAAACAGCTATGATATGGGATAAACACTCTGGAGAGCCTGTAGCAAATGCAGCTGTTTGGCAATGTCAGCGAGGAGCAGAATATTGCGATGAGTTAAAAGGAAAAGGTTTTACGCCGATGGTTTCTGAAAAAACAGGATTGATTATTGATCCTTACTTTTCAGCCAGTAAGCTGCGTTGGTTAATGAATAATAAACCTGAATTAAAAGAAAAGGCGGCTAACAGTGAGTTGTTGCTTGGGACAATGGATAGCTGGCTACTTTGGAAATTAACAGGTGGAAAAGTTCATGCAACCGATTATTCAAACGCCTGTCGTACCTTATTGTTTAATATCAATACATTAGAATGGGATGATGAATTGATCAACTTGTTTGATCTGGAAAAAAGTATGTTTCCTGAAGTAAAGTTCAGTAACGAAATCTTTGGTTATACAGAACCATCCGTGATTTTTGATAAACCCCTGCCAATTTCAGGATTGCTAGGTGATTCACATGCTGCACTGTTCGGTCAGAATTGTTTTCTCCCTGGAATGGGAAAGGCAACTTACGGAACAGGGTCATCAATAATGATGAATATCGGTGAAGAGCCAATTCCGTCTCCGGAAGGTTTAGTGACATCAATTGGTTATGGATTAGATAAAAAAATATTCTATGTATATGAAGGAAATATTCATTGTACCGGGGATACTATTAATTGGTTAAAAAACGATTTGCAGCTTATTAACGATGCATCGGAAACCGAGGCACTTGCATGTTCGGTAGATAATAATAATGGAGTATACCTTGTTCCCGCCTTTGTTGGGCTTGGTGCACCTTACTGGGATAATTCGGCGCGTGCATGTTTGTCGGGTATGGCACGTAATACTAAAAAAGCTCACGTTGTTCGTGCTGCGATCGAAAGTATTGCTTACCAGGTAAAAGACCTGATTTCTTTAATGGAAGAAAAAGGTGAAATCCAATTGCAGGAACTTCGTGTAGACGGAGGCCCTACAAAGAATAGTTTCTTAATGCAATTCCAATCTGATATGCTGGGACGAACGGTTGTTCGCGCTGAAATTGAAGAAGTGTCAGCACTTGGCGCAACATTTATGGCCGGATTGGCTACAGGATTTTGGAAAGATCTTGATGAAATTGCTTCATTAAGGGAGTCCGCACTGGAGTACAATCCGAAACTGGATTCTGAAAATACAAAAGAGCTCTATAGCGGTTGGAAAAAGGCAGTAGAAAGAGCAAGACTTAAAACTAAAATCAAATTATAAATCAAAAAAGTAAAACGATGAAACAAAACAAACAAACATTTGGGGTGATAATTGCCACCAGAAACATTTTCAATTTTCAATTGGCGGTTGATGCCCGTAAAAAAGTGCTTGACAAATTGGCGGCCTTAGGATTTGGTTCTGTGATCCTTCCTGAAAGTGAAACGCCAACTGGCAATATCGAAGGTTATGAAGATGCTGTAAAATGTGCTAAATATTTCAAGCAAAATGCCGATGTTATTGATGGAATTATTGTAGTTCTTCCAAACTTTGGTGATGAACTAGGAGTTGTGAATACCATTGATATGGCCGGATTGAATGTTCCTGTTTTGGTAGTTGCAGTTGACGACGACAACGACAAGGTGGATGTGAAAAGCCGTCGTGATGCATTCTGTGGAAAATTATCGGTTTGCAACAACTTCTATCAGTACGGAATTAAATTTACTGATACTACTTACCACACTTATTCGCTGGACTGCGAAGAGTTTACTAAAGATATTTACAAGTTTGCCGGAATTTGCCGTGTTGTTAATGGAATGAAAGGTTTGCGTGTTGGTGCTATTGGTACTCGTCCAATAGGTTTTCAAACCATGCGTGTAAGCGAGAAGATTTTACAACGTGCAGGTATTACAGTTGTTCCTGTTGATATGTCGGAGATTTTGGCAGCCGCCGAGAAAATTGACGAAAATGCACCTGAAGTAAAAGAAAAAGTTGAGGCTATTCAGAAATATGGTACTTGTAATATTCTTCATAAAGGCCAAATCAGCAAACAGGCCCGTTTTGGATTAGCTGTTGAAAACTGGATAGAAGAAAATGATATTGATATTTCAGCTCTTCAGTGCTGGGAATCGATTGAGAAGAATTTTGGTTGTGCAGCTTGTGTAACTATGAGTATGATGGGCGAGAAGTTAATGCCATCGGCTTGCGAGGTTGACATTGCAGGAACAATTGGTATGTACGCGTTGGCTTTGGCTTCACAGAAACCATCGGCATTGCTCGACTGGAACAACAACTTTGCTGAAGATCGGGACAAATGTGTCTTGACACACTGTAGTAACTATCCAAAATCATTCTTCGAAAATGAGATTGAAATTGGAAGTCTTGATGTACTTGGTACAGTATTAGGACAGCAGGACACATTTGGAGCCGTAAAAGGTAAAGTCGCAGCTGGTAAAATGACTTATTTCAGAATTTCAACCGACGACTCAAAAGGTGGAATTAAATCGTACCTGGGCGAAGGTGTAATTACTGACGATCCTTACGGAATGGACGGTGGTATTGCAGTTTGTGAGATTCCAAACCTGCAGAACCTGATGAAGTACATGTGCAAAAATGGTTTCGAACACCACGTTGGAATGGTTCGGGGACACGTTTCTGCAATTCTTGAAGAGGCCATCGGAAATTATATGGGCTGGGACGTTTACACACATGAATAATCAACTTAACAACTTAGACTATGATACTCGTTCATAATTATGGCCTGGCACTGTTTTTCTTTTTTGTGTCAATGGTATGTTGGGGATCTTGGGCCAATACGCAAAAGCTGGCAGCCCGCACCTGGCGTTTCGAACTTTTTTACTGGGATTTAACGCTCGGGTTGTTGCTTGCGGCAACTGTTGCAGCATTTACTTTCGGTAGTATGGGAACCGAAGGCCGTACTTTCATCCAGGATCTGGCACAAGCCGATAGCAGTAGCATTTTTAATGCAATGCTTGGAGGAATTGTCTGGAACCTCGGTAATATTCTGTTAACAGCAGCAATTGCAGTTGCCGGAATGTCGGTTGGCTTTCCGATTGGCGGAGGTTTAGCCTGGATACTTGGAATTGTTTTCAACTTTGTTCTGGTAATTCTGGATAAAGGAAAACCTGAAGGAAATGTTACGCTACTGTTTATTGGTGTTGCGGTAATTATTGTTGCCATTTATTTGAGTATGCTGTCGTATAAACGTCTGGCACAGAAACAGGAGAAAGCATCTGCAAAAGGTATTCTGTTGTCGGTTGGCGCTGGTTTGTTGATCGCATTCTTCTACGGATTGGTAGTAAAATCACTTGATAACAGCTTTGTTTCTGGTGGAGCAGGAAATCTTACTCCGTATACCGGTGTATTCTTTTTTGCAGTTGGAGTTACTGTAAGTACGCCAATTTTCAACCCGATATTTATGAAATTCCCTGTTGAAGGAGAGCCTGTAAAAATGAAAGAATATTTCAAAGGCGACCTTAAAACGCACTCTGTTGGTGTTTTGGGTGGATTGATCTGGATGACAGGTATGGTGGTAAGTTTTATGTCGGCAGGAAGTGCCAATCCGGCAATATCATATGCACTTAGTAATGCAGCACCGGTTGTAGCTATTTTGTGGGGCGTGTTTGTATGGAAGGAGTTCAAGGGAGCTCCGAAGGGTACAAATGCCTTGCTGGCGACCATGTTTGTGTTATTCCTGGTTGGGTTGGTGTTGATATCGATGTCGAATAGTTAGAATAGAAATGGATTAGTAAAAGGAAATGGATTATAGTATTAATGAATTAGAAAAAGAGGCGATTGAGATCAGAAAGCGTACGCTTGAGGTCATTTATAGCGCCGGAGGAGGACACACCGGCGGCTCTATGTCGCTGGTGGACATCCTCACCGCACTGTATTTTTCGGTAATGAACATCGATCCGGGAAATATGAATGATAACAAGCGCGATCGTTTTATTCTGAGCAAAGGACACTCGGTTGAAGGCTACTACGCCGTTCTTGAACGGAGAGGTTTTATCGATCGTGCGCTGCTTGACACTTACGGTAAGTTTAATTCGGATCTCACCGGTCACCCAACCCGTAAAATTAAGGGAATTGAGGTGAATTCGGGAGCACTCGGACACGGACTTTCTGTTGGTGTTGGAATGGCAATTGCTTCGAAAAGACAAAACCTGGGTTTTAAAACCTATGTGTTGATGGGAGATGGAGAACATGGTGAAGGATCGATAATGGAAGCTGCAGCATCTGCGGGTCATTATAAACTGGACAACCTGGTTGCAATTATCGACAGGAATAACTTACAGATCAGTGGACCTACAGAAGATGTTTTGGCTATTGAAGATTTGCAGAAAAAATATGAAGCAAATGGCTGGGCAGTAGTAAATGTTGACGGACATGATATGGGAGCACTGATTGAGGTATTCAATTCGTGCCCGATGGAAGCAAACAAGCCAACTTTTATAATTGCAAACACCATTAAGGGAAAAGGAGCTTCGTTTATGGAGAACAAAGCGGTTTGGCATCATAAAGTGCCAGGTGCCGAAGAGTTGGAGATGGCGATTAAAGAATTGAATGAAAGAAAGGAGGCTTTGTATGTCTAGTAGTGTTATTCCATGCCGAAAAGCGTTTACCAATACAATTTTGGAAGAGGCGAAGACCGACAAGAACATTTTTGTTGTAACATCGGATGCGAGGGGAAGTGTAACGCTTGACCAGTACGCTAAAGAGTTGCCGGAACAATTTGTTGAGGTAGGAATTGCCGAGCAAAATGCAGTGGGTGTAAGTGCCGGTTTGGCGCTGTCGGGAAATAATGTTTTTGTGTGCGGCCCGGCATGTTTTTACTCGGCACGCGCATTGGAGCAGGTAAAAGTTGATATTGCGTACACCAACACAAACGTAAAAATTATAGGTGTAAGTGGCGGCGTTAGTTATGGCGCGCTGGGAGCAACCCATCACAGTTTACACGATTTGGCTGTTATGCGCACCTTCCCCGGAATGGAAGTTTATTTGCCGGCTGACCGTTTTCAAACGACAAAACTTATCCAGCATTTGGTGAAATCGGAAATTCCGGCTTATGTTCGGATGGGGCGAAATGCAGTTCCCGATGTGTATACCGAGAGTGATGACTTTGAATTTGGCAAAGCTAAAGTATTGTCAGAAGGAAAAGATATTGCCCTGATCGCAACAGGCGAGACTGTTTATCATGCGCTTAAAGCTGCCGAGAAATTGGCTGAAGAAGGCATTGAAGCTACAGTGGTTGATCTGGTTTCTGTGAAACCATTTGATGAAGAGACGGTTTTGAATGCCATAAAAAATACAAAATGTGTTTTAACAGTTGAAGAGCACAGCATTTATGGTGGGGTTGGAGCAATGGTTGCAGAACTTACATCGCAGGAATATCCGGTGAAAATGAGAATTCTTGGCATTCCTGATGAAAATGTAATTAATGCGAAACCAATCGAAATACTTGAGTATTATGGCTTAACAACTGAAAATATTGTTTTGGAAGCCAAGAAACTGCTTGGCGGATTATAAAATAGTTGAGTAAAGGAACTGAAGAAAACGCTTGGATCGTTTGGTTTAGGCGTTTTCAAAATAAAGAGTTGACTTAAAACAGGATAGGATAAAAATAGAAGATCTGATATTTCGAAACGAAAATTTAGTGCATGTTGAATCGCAAATTATTCTAATTTTACGATGCTGTGAGCGAGAGAATAATTAATAGTACACATAGGGATTTAGTTGAAAAAATAAGGGCTAACGATGAAGCTGCTTTTAAAGTAGTTTATAACGACTATTTTTCGAAACTATTTTTCTTTACTTTCGATTTTATTCCTGAAAAAGAAACCGCAGAAAATATTGTACAGGATACATTTATGGCGCTCTGGAAAAACCGAAAGGTGCTAAAAGACGACACCAATCTTACAGCCTATTTATTTTCTGTTGCCCGAAATAACTGCCTTTACAGGTTGCGCGACGCACGGTATCGGAAAAAGCTCATTAATAACTCGTTTGATATTAATGAAATCGAGCTCAACATATCATCTTTAAAGTCGTTCGATACATCCGACCTGGCTTTTAACGAAATACAGGCCATTATAATTTCTACCCTCGAGGAGCTGCCTGCGCAGTGCAGAAAGGTTTTCGAACTTAGCCGTTTTCATGATAAAAAGAACCGGGAAATATCGGAAGAACTCAACATTTCTATCAAAACTGTAGAAGGTCATATCTCAAAAAGTCTCAAGATTTTCAGAAATGCGCTGAAAGAATATTTACCTATTGCATCTTGTCTTTTAACCCTCTAGCTTTTAGAGGTTTATTTTTGAAAAGAAAAAAAGAGAAAAAAAAAGCAAATTTCACCAAGGGTATTTGCTTACTCGTGCAATAGTATTAATAGAAGCATGAAGAATTTAAAGAACATAATAGATTACATTACCGGGAATCTTAACGCCGATGTTAAGCGTGGGGTGATTGAGGAGGTTCGTAAAGATGACGAGCAGGTTGCCCTTTATAAAAAGCTGAAGATTGCCTGGGCTTTATTTTCTTCAACTAAGAAAATGGCGGACTATGATATTGAAAGATCATACAAGCAGCTGCAAAAAAAAATTGAAAAAGAAGAAGCAAGAGAACGTTATCTTTCGATTGGTAAGGTTTTAAAATACGCTGCCATACTTATTGTTGTGCTTGGTATTCCTTTGTTTTTTTATCTGAATAAACAAACAGAAACAACAATTCCGGCACCGATCTTAAAATATACATCAGTTGTAGCCGATAATGGACAGACTTCAAAAATTATTTTACCCGACAGTTCTGTTGTTTGGTTAAACTCCGGTACAAAACTTACTTATAACAATGCTTATTCGTTCAACAATCGCGACTTGGTGCTGGAAGGTCAGGCTTATTTTAGTGTAAACAGAAATGAATTGATTCCATTAACGGTAGCTTGTAGCGATATAAAAGTGAAGGTGCTGGGGACAAAATTCGATGTTGAAGCTTACCCGAATGAAAGCAAAATAAACGTGGTGCTTGAATCGGGAGTAGTGGAGCTGCAGCACAACCAGGCCGACGCTTTTAATTTAAAAATGGAGCCGGGTGAAAGAGCTCAATATAACCTGGAAACCCAAAAGTTTTTGGTAGACAAGGTTGAAACGGAAGATTTCACCAACTGGAAGGAAGGTTACCTTATTTTCCGGGATTCGCCAATGAGCGAGGTAGTTGAAAAACTTGAACGAAAATTTAATATCGACATTGTAATTAAAAACACGAGAAGGGAGAATTCGAAATTCAATGCAAAATTTAAGGATGAAAAATTACCCGAAATTCTCGACTATATTGAATACTCCTGTTCTTACCATTACAGGATTATTGATAACGACGAACTAAATAGAACTATTGTAGAATTTTACTAATTAAACTAACAGAACTAAAACTTATATCGCCTATGAACAGATTCCAATAAAGCTTTCCTTAAAAGGATAAAAGGAGATACGCCAATATCCCCTTTTAAGATTCTTTATGTGCCAAAGAATTCAAGCGCTGGCACAAAAATTAATTTGAATACATTAACTCAAATCATGACAAATCTATGAAAAAAAACAGTTATGAACTGGTTTCTATTATCAGATCGATAAGGAAATCGAAACTTTTAGTGGCTATGAAAGCAACTATTTTTATATTGTTAATAAGTATTACGCAGGTTTTTGCAGTCGACAGCTATTCGCAAACTACAAGGCTGAGTCTTTCGATGCATAATTCCTCAATCAAAACAATAATCGAAGAAATTGAGCAACAGTCGGAGTTCTTTTTTATATATGATGCGGCTGTTGTAAACGTTGAAAAGCAGGTTAGCGTTAGCTTTGAAAACGAAACAATCGAGGGGATTCTTGATGACGTTTTTGCCAATACAAATATTGTATATAGAGTTAACGACCGGCAAATTGCGCTAACTGCAAAAACTGCAGTAAAAGCTGATCAGGAAGACCGGACAATAACAGGAACAGTTAAAGATAGTGGGGGTGAGCCACTTCCGGGGGTTACTGTGGTAGTTGAAGGTACCACCATTGGTACTGTTACTGATTTTGACGGAAAATTTTCGTTGAAAGTGCCTGCAAATACAGCCAGTGTTCAGGTTTCGTTTGTTGGTATGCGTACTCAGGTGTTAGCACTCGACAGCAAAAGCGTCTATACAGTAACCATGGAGGAAGAAACCATCGGACTGGATGAAGTTGTGGCTATTGGATACGGTGTTCAACGCAAAAGTGACCTTACCGGTTCTATTTCATCCGTGAAGTCGGAAGACCTGGAAAACCGTAGTATTACCACTGTTGACCGTGGTATTCAAGGAAAAACTGCAGGTGTGCAGGTTGTAACAACATCAGGTGCTCCGGGTGCAGAAACTTCAGTTCGTATCCGTGGATATAGTTCTAACTCAAGCTCAACTCCACTTTATATTGTGGATGGTTTGCGTACAACTAACATTGGTTACCTGGATCCATCAGATATCGAATCGATGGAAATTCTTAAAGATGCTGCTTCGGCAGCTATCTACGGTGCTCAGGCCGGAAATGGTGTTATTCTGATCACTACTAAGAAAGCTTCGCAGGGTACACTTCGTATTGACTATAATATGCAATATTCCATTCAGCAGGTTGCTCGTGTTCCTGAGGTACTGAATGCAGAAGAATATATTCAATATGCTGTTACCGAGGGTAATTTGGTATCGCAATCGCGAATTGACCAATACTATGATGGTACAACTGATACCGACTGGGCCGATGTAGCATTCGAAAACGGTGCGATGCAGCGTCACAGTCTTAGTTTTCAGGGAGCAAACGAAAAGAGTTCGATCTACGGATCATTTTCTTATTTAGGTAACGATGGTCCGATCATTGGCGACCAGGATAAAAACGAACGTTTAACCGGTACTGTTAATGCCGAATATAAAATTAAACCTTGGGCGAAATTTTCATCAAATAACAATTTTGCCAGTTTTAATACTACCAGGGTTCGTGAAGGAGGTATGTATTCTATGCTTGCTTCAGTTATCCAAATGGATCCTCTTACTCCGATAATTTACTCGAAGGACAATGTGCCTGCTCATATTCAAGCTCTTTTGGATCAGGGACATGCGTTTCTTCAAGATGAAAATGGTGATTATTATTCCATGTCCCCATTCCAGGAATCCAATAATATAAATCCGTATATTATGAGAGATGGTTACCAGCAACAAAGTGAAGGGTTCAATTTCCGTGGAGTTTCCAGTATTGATTTAACTCCATGGAATACCATTACCGTAACTTCTCGTTTGGGATATGACTTTTCCAGTTATACTTTCTACAATCTTACGTGGCCTCATACAGCTAACACTGATACCAACACTGACTATGTAGTTATCGATGCCGGTAGTATGGATAGGAAATACTGGCAATGGGAGAACTTTGTGAACTATAACGAGACTTTCAATGAATTGCACAATGTTGGCGCAATGGTTGGTACATCTTATTCAGAAAGAAACACATTTGGTGTTTCAGGGTCTGTAAGCGGTTCGAGTGCCGATAATATTGGTATTACAAAATTGGACCGTAACTATGCCTATTTTGCCAATGCTACCGGTACAGCCACAAAAGAAATTACAGGTGGTGAGAAACGTACTTATGCAGAATTGGCTTACTTCGGACGTTTATCGTACAATTACGATAACAAATACTTCCTTCAGGGATCGTTGCGTGCCGATGCTGCCGACCTTTCGATTCTTCCACTTAACACAAGATGGGGTTATTTCCCATCAGGTTCAGCAGGTTGGACTATTTCTCGTGAGAACTTCTTCGAGAATCTGAACTTAAATTGGCTCTCGCATATGAAATTGCGCGCGAGCTGGGGACAGAACGGTTCTATTTCAGGTTTAGGTGATTATATGTATGCAGCCACCATTACTTCGGATGTAATGTATCCGTTCACCAATTCTACTTATCAGGTGGGTTCATATCCGTCTTCTACAGGTAACTACAACCTGCAGTGGGAAACTTCAGAACAACTTGATTTTGGTTTGGATATGCGCATGCTAAAAGACCGATTAACTTTTACCATGGACTGGTATAAGAAAGAAACTAAAGACCTTATTATGACTACCGTAAATTCATCGGCTGTTGTAGGAAATACCATTTCTCCACTTAACGCCGGTAACGTGGTTAACAAAGGTTTTGAATTTGACTTGAGCTGGAAAGATAAAATTGGTGATTTCTCATATGGTATTAGTGGTAATCTTGCTACACTAGATAACGAAGTTACATACATTTATCCTACGCTTAGCCGTGTTGAAGGAAGTAGTGGTGGTTCAGGTGTTGCATCATTCTTCGAAGTTGGATATCCAATTTGGTACATGAGAGGATATGAATACCTTGGCGTTGATCCTGCTGACGGATCTCCAATTTTTAATGACCTTAACACAGATGGTATTATAAACGACGCTGATAAAACAATGATTGGCTCGGCTATTCCTGATTTTACTTACGGTTTAACAATTAACCTGGCTTATAAAGGATTCGACCTTATTGTGTTCGGAAATGGCAGCTACGGAAACGACATTTGTTACGCCATACCTCGTGCCGTGCGTATGCAGGCAAATACGCTCAAGCATTTCTTTGATGGGCGCTGGACTACTCCGGGACAAGACGCCAAATATATTGCAGCCTCACTTCCTGATTATTCAAACTACGTGCAGAGTTCGGCAATGGTATTTGACGGCTCGTACTTCAAAATCAAGCAAATTCAGCTGGGATACAATGTTCCTAAAGGGCTTTTGGACAGAACAAATGTCTTTAATAACGCAAGAGTGTATGTATCACTCGACGATTTCTTTGTGTTCACTGACTACCCGGGATTCGATCCTGAAGTATCAATGAGTGGTGATGGTCTTGGACTTGACTACGGTCAGTATCCAACTACAAGGCGAGTAACTTTCGGTGTTAACTTATCATTTTAATTCTTAATAAGTAAAACTATGAAAAATAGATATATATCATTAATTCTAATAATTGCTGGTGTCTTTTCATTTACATCTTGCGAAGACAACCTTGACATTCCACAGCATAGTGTTTCGTCAATTGATACGTACTATCAAATCGATGAAGAAGCAGAAGAGGGGATTGTAGCCTGCTATACAGCTACAAGAGATCTCTACACGGCAACTTTTGCCAACTTACCTGATTTAATTGATAACCTTTCCGACGATTTGTATGGGGGTGGCGGAAGCCATACGGCTGTTCCATGGAGAAGAGCTGTCGATTTTACTTTTGATGACGCTTTTGGTCCGATAGGTACAAATTACGTTAATTTATATGCGCTGGTGTACCGTGCAAATGTGGTGATTGAAAACGTAACAGGAGAAAGTACCGTAATGAAAAGAGCGGTTGCGGAAGCTAAAGTTTTCAGGGCTTTTGCCTATTTCTATCTTACAACTTTGTGGGGAACACCTCCACTGGTAGACCACACGCTTGAAGAAAGTGAATACATGCAGGGCAACAGTACTACTGCAGAGTTATGGGCTTTTATTGAAACAAATCTTACAGAAGCTATTAATAGTAATGCGCTTACTGAGAAAGCCAACAAAGATGATGAGACTTACCGCATAACTAAACAGTTTGCACAGGGACTTTTGGGTAAAGCTTATCTTTTCCAGGAGAAATATTCAGAGGCTGCAAGTATGCTCGACAATGTTGTTAACTCTGGTCTTTACGATCTTCATGCTGATTTAAGCACTGCAGGAACACCTTTGTCAAACATGACTGAGGAATCAATCTTTGAGATTCATTTCCTTAACGACATGTCGCAGAGTGAAACCAACAACAATATAAACTGGACTGCCAAAGGACTTCGTGGCGAGAAATACAGCTACACAGCTGATGCTCCTTTTGCAACTTCAACATGGGGAATTGGTAATCCAACCAAAGATTTATACGACGCATTTATTTCAGTGGAAGGAGCTGATGGATATCGACTGAATAATACGCTGCTTACACGCGACCAAATGATGAATGACTACGGAACTACCAACATTATGGAGATTACCGACCATGAAGGTATTTTCTGGTTCAAGTACCGGATTCTTAAAGATTTTTGGGCAGGATATTTTTACGCCAATAACCACAGGGTAATGAAATACAATGAAATTCTGCTTCTTGCAGCCGAAGCTCATTTGCAGAACGGTAATGGTGCAAAAGCTACTGAGTACATGAATATAATTCGTAACCGCGCACAGGCTCCAACTATTACAGGAACTGTAACTTTGGATGAGATTAAAACCGAATCGCGTCTGGAATTATGTATGGAAGGACATCGTTTCTTAAACCTGGTTCGCTGGGGCGATGCTGCTTCAACTTTGGCTACAAAAGGAGTGCAAGGTCCTAATTTACAAACTGACGGAAGCGTAGTTTGGGTACCTTACAACGATCCTGCAGAATGTGGTTTTAAAACGGGAAAACATGAGTTGCTTCCTTTCCCGAATACCGAAATGAGTGTTAACCCGAATATGACTCAAAACCCGGGTTGGTAGACGATATAATAGAATGAAAAGGATAAGAACAGGCAGTAGTTTATGCTGTCTGTTCTTTTTAAAGCTCTTTCCTTCTTGAATAGTCAATTACTAAGTTGTGAGTTTTAAACGATTAAACAGAAACCTTTATTAAAGCTGAAAATACCATATAATGAAACTAAGCCTACAGTCAAAAATAGCTTTTCTTTTTCTGGCCCTGGCACTTCCGTTTTCGATGATAGCCAAAGCAGAAGCACCAGCCGAGAAAAAACAATATAATGTGCTTTTTATAGCCGCCGACGATTTAAATATCGATATCAACGCGTTTGGAAATAACAAAGTAAATACGCCGAATATCGACCGATTGGCTCAACGAGGAGTGGTGTTTAATCATGCCTATTGCCAGGCGCCGTTGTGTGGCCCAAGCCGCGCTTCGTTAATGACCGGTTATTACCCGGATAAAACAGGGGTTTTTGATCTTGGTCCTCGTTTTCGCGATGCACTTCCAGATGCCGTAACACTGGCACAGATGTATAAAAACAATGGATATTACACGTTCCGTACTGGTAAAATATTCCATGCAGGGGTACCAGGCGATATTGGTCAGCCCGGACACGATGATCCAGCTTCGTGGACAATGACTTATAACCCGATTGGCAGGGATAAAACCGACGAGTATTTGCTGAATGCCGACAATCCGATGCTGGGAACTTACCTGGCGATTGATTGCGAGGACAATGAGATGACCGATGCGATTTCGGCAAATGTTGCTGTAAGTATTTTGCGTCAGCGGACAGGAAATCAGGAGGTAACTGCTTACGGACGTTTTGGTGGTGGTCGTGTAAACCCTCAGCCGTTTTTTATGGCGGTTGGTTTTTATCGTCCGCATGTGCCGTATGTGGCTCCTCAAAAATATTTCGATATGTATCCGTGGGAAGATATTGAGCTTCCTGAAAATCCGGAAAACGACTGGGATAACAAACCTCATGCAGCAGCGTGGACATTGCCATTAAATGCCGGCGCATCCGAAGAGCAACAGAAAAAGGCTATTCAGGCTTACTATGCAAGCATTTCTTTTGTTGACACTCAGGTTGGAAAATTATTGGATGCATTGGATGAATTCGGGTTAAGTGAAAATACAATTATTGTTTTCTGGAGCGACCATGGTTATCATTTAGGAGAACACGGACAATGGCAAAAACAGACCTTGTTTGAAAGAGCTGCCAAGTTGCCGTTGATTATTTCCGTTCCCGGTTACAGCAAAGGTGAAAAAACTGATGCTGTGGCGCAGATGGTTGATGTTTACCCAACATTAGCCGAGCTTTCAGGTTTTGAAGCTCCTGATGATTTGGTCGGCAAAAGCCTTGTTCCAGTTTTGGAAAATCCTAAAGTAAACTGGGAAAATGCAGCTTATACAATTCAGGCAAGAACATTGAACCCACGTGCTCGCGAAGGTCAATCGAAATACAGTTTTAACCCGATGTTGGCATCGGATAATCCAACCATTTTCGGACGTTCAGTTCGGGTACAAAGATACCGTTATACCGAGTGGGATGAAGGAAAACTGGGCGTTGAACTTTACGACTACGAGAAAGACCCGAAAGAATTTGTGAACCTGGCGACCGATCCAAAATATAAAGATATGGTAGAAGAACTGTCGGAAAAATTACACGGATTCTATAAATAGATTCCGGGCTGAGAGGATCGGCAGAAAGATATGTTCTTCCACGATCACTGTTTGACGAACTGGAATAACCAATAGACTAAATTAAACGCTATGAAGAATTTCGTAAAAAGTACATTATTAATTGTTTGCGTTGTTTTTTCATTAAAGTTGTTTGCGGAAACTCCACCTGAGCAGAAACACCGCTTGTTGGTATTAACCGACATTGAGGCCGATCCTGATGATGCGCAAACTTTGGTTCGTCTATTACTTTATTCTAACCAGATCGACATTGAAGGAATTATCGCCACTACTTCAGTACATTTAAAAGACAGAGTTGCTCCCGAAAGTGTAAAAGCAATAATTAGTGCTTACGGAAAAGTGCAGCCCAATCTTTTAAAACATGAACCCGGATTCCCAAAAGCTGAGACCTTATTATCAGTGGTAAAACAAGGGCTGCCTATTTACGGAATGGAAGCGGTTGGCGAAGGAAACGACTCGGAAGGATCGGAGTGGATCATAAAAGTTTTGGAAAAAGAGGATGATCGTCCGGTTTATATTTCCGTTTGGGGAGGACCAAATACGCTGGCACAGGCGCTCTGGAAAATAAGGGAAACAAAAAGCAAAAAAGATGCTGACCGGTTGATCAGTAAAATCAGGGTTTATACCATTTCCGACCAGGATGATAGCGGCAACTGGATGCGCGAAGAATTTCCGGAACTGTTTTATATCGTTAGTCCCGGAAGTTATTTCGCTGCCACCTGGATTGCCATGAGCATGCGCATAAACGGAATTGATAACGAAACGGTAAGTAATGATTGGTTAGCCCAAAATATTCAGCAGGGACACGGTCCGTTAGGTGCAAAATACCCCGATGTTGCTTACAGTATGGAAGGAGATACTCCTTCGTGGCTTTCCTTAATTTTAAATGGCTTAAATTCCCCTGAACATCCCGATTGGGGAGGCTGGGGAGGCCGTTACGAATTCTATAAACCTGAAGCCAAAGAATCGGATCCGAAGGTGTCGCATGGCGGAGTGCCAATTGTTCCTGAAACACGGGCGATTTGGACAAATGCAGAAGATACTTTCATCCCTCGTATAAAAAATAATTACGGTGGCGCACTCAGAAAAGACACGCTAACATTTACTGATAACCGTGTAACGCTGTGGCGCTGGAGAGACGATTTTCAGAATGATTTTGCAGCCCGAATGGACTGGTGCACTAAATCATACGAAGAAGCGAATCATCCACCGGTTCTTGCGCTTGGTCATTCGGAAGAATTTACCGTTAAATCGGGTGAGCAATTTGAACTGGATGCCAGTGGAACAAGCGATCCCGACGGCGATAATTTGAGTTATTGGTGGTTTCAGTACCGCGAGGTTGGAACCTTGGATAAGGATATGGGATTTGGCGGAAAAGCTGAAAACCTGTACCGGATTCGGAATATTGTAGCTCCGCAGGTCAACAAGCCTGAAACGGTTCATTACATACTAAAAGTAACCGATAAAGGAACTCCGGCTATTTCAAGATATAAACGAGTGATAGTAACCATTCAACCCAATTAAATATGTGATTGAATTGAGTGCTGTTTCAGCAAATTTCGCAGGAAATAAATAACTAATAATAAGAACTATGAATAATCGAAACCAATTAGGAAAAAACGCAGCCCTTTTAATCATGCTGCTGATGACATTTCAATTTGCAGCATTTGCTCAGCCGACACCGGCACCACGGATAGTTTCTCCTGAAATACAGAAAGACAATTCAGTGATTTTCCGTTTGCGGGCTCCTGAGGCAACATCCGTAAAACTGGGTGGAACAATGAATGCCGGATATGCACAGCTGGATATGACCAAAAATGCCGATGGTATTTTCGAGATAAAAATTGATGCGCCAAAACCGGACATGTATGTATACACTTTTATTGTTGACGGCGTAACTACGATTGATCCTTCGAATAATGTGGTGGTCCGCGATGGTTCGCACATCGAAAGCCGTTTGATGATCCCCGGAAAACTAACAGACCTTTTCGATTCGCAGGATGTGCCTCACGGAAATGTAACTGCTGTTTGGTATCCTTCTCCTGTATTTGGCGTTTCGAGACGAATGGTTATTTACACACCTCCGGGTTATGGCCAATCTTCAAAATCGTACCCTGTACTTTATTTGTTGCACGGTGGCGGTGGCGACGAAGAAGCCTGGACAAGCCGTGGTCGCGCCAATTATATTCTCGACAATTTAATTGCGCAGGGAAAAGCAGAACCAATGATCGTGGTAATGCCAAACGGTTCTATCGGACATCCGGCAGCTCCTAACGAGCGTTCGTATTCTGCCGATACGCAAACGACCAATGTGCTCGATTTTAATTCGATGAATTCCGGGAAATACGAAGAGAGCCTGGCAAACGATATCATTCCTTTTATCGAAAAGAATTACCGGGTTATTAAAGATGCCGATCACCGTGCATTGGCCGGTCTGTCGATGGGTGGATTGCACGTTACCAATACTTTTATGGCCAATCCTGATATGTTCGCATACATCAATGTAATGAGCTCGGGCTGGTTTACAAACAACAAGGAATTATACGAAAGTGGCGACAAGCGTCTGGGTGAAATTGCTCCAACGCTAGAGAAAACAGTAAAATATATGCGCTTTACACAAGGTGGTCCTGAAGATATTGCCTACAATAATGGAAAAGCCATGTTGGAAGTTTTCGACAAACACAATATTGAATACGAATTCAGTGAAATGCCGGGTGGACACTCGTGGAATGTTTGGCGTAACGACCTGAAAGATTTTGCTCCTGCACTTTTCAAATAGAAGACAAAATGAAAAAGTTTGCAATTCTTTTTGTTCTGATTATATCGCTTTGTCAGGTACACGGACAGCAGCCTGTTCAGTTAAAGTCGCCGGAGATCTTAAAAGATAATTCTGTAATTTTTCGCTTGAATGCTCCGGAGGCAAAATCAGTAAAACTGCAGGGCACGATGAATACCGGTTGGGAAGGATTGGAAATGAACAAAAACCAGGATGGTATTTACGAAATAAAAATTGGGCCGGTTGATCCTGAAATTTATGTATACACTTTTCAGGTTGATGGCGTGAGCATTCTTGATCCTTCAAACAATATAGTTACCCGCGATGGATCACACATTGAGAGCTCCTTGGTCATTTCGGGTGAAAAAACGGATGTGTACGATGTAAAAGACGTTCCGCATGGCAATGTTTCAGCGGTGTGGTATCCTGCCGAAAAGCTGGGCATGACAAGAAGATGCATGGTTTATACGCCTCCGGGTTATGAAAGCTCCAAAAAATCGTATCCGGTGTTATACTTGTTACACGGGGGAGGTGGCGACGAAGAAGCCTGGTTGGGCCGCGGTCGTGCCAATTATATTCTGGATAATTTAATTGCACAGGGCAAAGCTGAACCCATGATAATTGTAATTCCGAACGGTAATTTAATGGCAACTTCTGCACCCGGCGAAACTCCGTTGGAATTGCGTACTAAGCAAAATCAGCAGGAAATGGGCACACCCGCAGCTATGGTTGGCGAAAAAATGCAGCATAGTTTGGTTGAGGATTTACTCCCTTTTATTGAAGCCAATTACAGGGTCAATAAAAATAAGGAAGGACGTGCAATTGCTGGCCTGTCAATGGGCGGATATCAAACGCTGAAAACATCAAACTTATATCCCGACATGTTCGATTATATTGGTGTAATGAGTATGGGAGTTTATACCAGCGTTGATGACGGTTTTAACAAGGAAGGCTTTAAATCAAAAATTGAAGCGATAAAAAAGGCTGATCCTAAATTGTATTGGATCGGGTGCGGCACTGATGACTTTTTGTACCAGCTGGCACTTGATTTAATGAAGATTTACGATGAAGTTGGCCTTGATTATAAATACAGAGAGAGCAGCGGTGGGCACACCTGGAACAATTGGAGATTGTACCTGAGTGAGTTTGCGCCAATGCTTTTTAAATAGAAGTTTTATGATATTCTATATACATGTTAGTTAGATAGTTAGTTTTTATTCAGTATCCTTTGGTTGGTCCCAAAGGATACTTTAAAAGCTCAAAAAAATCTGGATTAAAACATAAAAACGATAAAACAAAATCAATCAAATCTAAAGAAATAAAAATGAGAAAGACAGTAATTTTATTAGGGCTTTTGTTGGCCGTGTTTTCGGTGAAAGTAAACGCACAACAAAACCTTTTCGGCGGACAGGATATCGAATCTGCCGTGGTAAATGAAGATAATTCGGTAACCTTCCGGTTAATTGCTCCTGATGCAAAAAGTGTTTCTGTTGCCGGCGATTTTGCACAAGTTGCTGAAGAAAATCCTGTGGGTGGCGTTGTTGGTACCGGTTTGTTGCCAATGACGAAAGATGCCGATGGAATGTGGTCGTATACAACAAAACCGCTGAAATCGGAAATGTATATGTATTTGTTTGATGTTGATGGCGTTGCAACTATCGACATTAATAACCCATATGTTTACCGCGACTACGCTACCGTTAGCAATATTTTTGTGGTTGGAAACGGACAGGGTGATTTGTATGAAGTGAATGATGTGCCTCACGGATCGTTGGCACACCACTGGTACGATTCAAAAGCATTGGAAACTGATCGTCGAATCAATGTTTATACTCCTCCGGGGTACGAATCAAGTAACGAAAATTATCCGGTGCTTTACCTCTTGCACGGATTTGGTGGAGACGAAGACGAGTGGGTTTCTTTTGGTAGAGCTACCCAGATTTTAGACAACCTGATTGCCCAGGGGACTGCAACACCGATGATTGTTGTTATGCCGAACGGACACACTGCAATGGAAGCTGCTCCGGGCGAAAGCAGCATGGGTTTTTACAAACCGGGAAGAGAAAAAGACAGGGCAGATGTACGTGGTGCTTTTGTTGACAATTTCCATGAGATTATCGACTTTGTTGAAAGCAACTACCGCGTGAAAGAAGAAAAAGCTTATCGCGCCATTGCCGGATTGTCGATGGGTGGCGGTCATGCTATCAATATTTCAAGAACCTACGAAAATAAGTTCGATTATGTTGGTGTATTTTCTTCGGCTGCAGGTGGTGAAGACGAATTTGATGCTTCGTTGAAAAAACAAATTGACAATGGTGTTGAAGTTTACTGGTTAGGCGTTGGAAGAGAAGATTTCCTTTTGGAAAGAAACCAGGAATTCAGAGCGAAATTAGATAAACTAGGACTGGATGACTATATTTATATGGAAACCGGAAACGGACACGTTTGGAAGTGCTGGAGACTGTATTTAAGCGAATTCGCTCCGTTACTATTCAAAAGATAATTTCCAATAAATAACCGATAATAGCTGACTATGAAAAATCTGAAACTATGGATGGTTGTTTTTGCTGCTGTATTCGCCTTCACGAATTGTTCGGAGAAAGAGGTTGTACAGGAAAATCCAAAGCCCAGAACCATTGTAACCTGCGATCCGGAATTGGATGATAATAACTCGATGATACGTTTTCTGCTTCATGCCACCGATTACCAGATTGACGGCTTGGTGTACACCAGCAGCCGTTTTCACTGGCGAGGCGATGGAAAAGGAACCACACAATTTGTTGAAGGAAGCGAATACGCTCAATTGGGGCTGGGGCCTCAAACCTCATGGCGATGGTCGCCGGATGAACGATTCATTCACGATATTTTGGATGCCTACGAAGAATGTTACGACAACCTGAAAGTGCATGATCGGGAATATCCAACTCCTGAGTATTTGAAGTCGGTAACGGTATTCGGTAACTGTAATTTCGAGGGAGATTATTCGGAAGATACTGACGGCTCGAATTTGATCAAAAAGAGTATTCTTGATGATAAACCGGGCCTGCTGTTTTTGCAAGCCTGGGGAGGTTCATCTACCATTGCGGCAGCACTCCGCTCTATTGAAGACGATTACAAAAGCACTCCGGAATGGGACGCTGTTTACAAAAAAGTGTGCGATAAGATTGTGCTTTGCCTTTCGGGTGATCAGGACAATGCATACAACAAATACATTGCTGTTAATTGGCCTGACGCGTATGTCGAGAATGTTCGCGGCGGCATGGGACGTTACGATAACAGCTCTTACGATTATCTTACTTCGCCGGATTGGACGGCTGAAAATTTACGCCTTGGACCAATTGGTTCGTTGGTGAGATGTTGGGGCGATGGAAAACAAATGATGCCGGGCGATGTGATGGATGTGATTGGGCCTTACAAAGGTGAATCGGTTTTAGAATTGGCAGAGCAGGGTTATATCATGTGGAATTCTCCTTCGCCTGTCGGAACGCTTTATGGCGATGGCGACAGTGGTTGTTTTTTCAACTTAATTGGCAACGGACTCCGTGCATGGCAAGATCCTCGATGGGGCGGTTGGAACGGCCGCTGGGATCCAAACTCAGGCGCACCACGATCTGGACATCCCGCTTATATGGCGATGGACATTATGATGTTACATAATAGAGTTGTAGATGCTGCCAAAAAAGGGGAGACCTTTGATATTTTCGCCATGTTTGGAATGGCCGAACCCGGTAATATGGAAGAAGATCATACGTTTCCGAATATGTTTCCGGAACGGAATCTTTCTGAAGCAGCTCGTATGAAGTGGTCGGTAACACCAAATTACGAAGATGCCAACCACTATCCGAAGCTTACCGGTCCTTTAGGCATCAGTGCAAAGCCCGGCGAAGAAATTGAAATCAATGCGACTGCTGTTGATCCTGATGGTGATCAAATGGATATAAAATGGTGGTACTTCCCTGTAGGAACTTACGAAAGCGATGCACTTGCTGTTGATAGTCCGGCTAAGGCTCAGACTACGTTCACAGTTCCTGCAGATGCCAAATCGGGTGAGACGATCCATTTTGTGCTTCAGGCGGTTGACCATGGCAGTCCTGTTCTAACAAAATACCTGAGAACTGTAATTACTGTTTTGTAATCTGATTTCAGGTTCAGAGAGTTTATTCGGCTACTGTTTGCCAGAGAAATTGAAAAATGAAAAGTTGACTATGAAAGACATTCTGACAAATTTGAAAGTACTGACTATTGGTTTGGTAGCGGTATTTACGTTAACAAATTGCACAAGCCAGAATTCATCAAAGGAAAAGGAGGAAGTTCAAAAGCCGCGCGTGGTGGTTACCTGCGACCCGGAATTGGATGATAACAATTCACTGATTCGCTTCCTGCTTTTTAGTACCGACTTTGACGTTGAAGGATTGATCTATGCAAGTAGCCGATTTCACTGGAAAGGTGACGGACAGGGAACTACCCAGTACATTCCCGATAGAGAATATTCGTCTGCCGAACGGGATCTTGGTCCGCAAACTTCGTGGCGTTGGGCTGAAGGCGAGCGTTTTATTGATGATTTGGTGGAGGCTTACGAATCGGTTTATCAGAACCTGAAAGTTCATAATCCAAATTATCCAACGCCTGAAGAATTGAAGTCAAAAATATATGTAGGCAATATTGAGTTTGAAGGCGATATCTCACATGATACTCCCGGCTCCGACAGGATAAAAGAGATTCTTTTGGATGATGATCCAAGACCTGTTTTTATACAGGTTTGGGGTGGTCCAAGTACTGCATCAAGGGCGCTGAAATCGATTGAGGAGGAATATAAAGATACTCCCGAATGGGAAAGTATTAAGGCAAAAGTGTCGGCAAAGGCAAAATTCTGTCTTTCCGGTATGCAGGATCTGTCTTACCAGGAGTATGTGCAACCCAACTGGCCGGAGGTAGAGTCTATTTTGCTAAATGCAGGAGTTACAAGTTTGGGTTACGGAGCCAAACGTGCAGTTGCCGGAACTAAAGACACCATCTATTTTTCTTCAGCATGGACCTTGGAAAATATCAAAAGCAAAGGTGTTTTTGGTGAACATTACCGGGTATGGGGTGATGGCCGGCAAATGGCTCCAGGCGATTTTACCGACTACTTTGGTGAAAAAGGGTACACAGCTGACGAACTTCGCGAGAAGGGGTATTGGGTTTGGACACCGCCTCAGCCCGAAGGCAATTTTATTAGCGAGGGTGACACTCCGATGTTCCTGAACCTGATCGGAAATGGATTACGAGCCCACGAAGGCCAGGAGTATGGAGGTTGGGCCGGACGCAGAAAAGAACTTACTGAAGAAGAGAAAGCCGCCGGGTACACGGCTCCGTATGCCATGAGCAGAGTAAAGGATGAAGTACTTCCTGATTTCTTGCCTGCCATACAAAATAACTTTGCAGCACGTTTACACTGGTCGGTTACTTCTGAGTATGAAAATGCAAACCATGAACCGCTTATTAGTGGGCCGCTTGAAATGAAGGTTGCTGCCGGTAGTATTGTTGATCTAAATATCAATGTAACTGATCCGGATAACGACGAAGTTTCAACAAGCTGGAAGCAATATAAAGTAGGCAGTTACAAAGGCGATGTTTCTTTTGCCAATGCTCAAGAAGCATCTACATCTGTAGGTATTCCCGAAGATGCAAAAAGTGGAAACACTATTCATTTAGTTCTTACAGCTGAAGACAATCAAAAAATACCAATGACGAGTTATCATAGAATCATTTTAACAATAAACTAATGAAACGAGTCCTGAATTATCGGGACGAGTTCCATACTATACCTTTAAAAACAAACAATCTTAATAGTATGAAAAAAACGATTATTTCTCTTATAGCAATCCTGGCGTTTTCGTTGAATATGAATGCGCAACAAGTACATGAACAGGATCCGGCAGATCATCAGGCAAGAGTATTTCCGATGCCTGTGGAACATTTATATTTTCATAGCGAAATTCTCGATTTCGATAAAAACTTCACAGTATATCTTCCCGACAGTTACAGTACTGATTCGTTGCGGAAGTATCCGGTGGTTTATATGCTTCACGGTGCCAACGAAAACGATTGGGAGTGGGCAAATATTCCTACTTTTATGATCAACGCAAAACTTCGCCAGTCGAGAGCCGACGGAATGGCTGCTGAGGTAATCATGGTTTGTCCGAATGCAACGGAGGGAACCATGGGCTATTTCAATCGTGAAGGTTGGAAATACGAGGATTATTTTTTCCAGGAGTTAATGCCTTTCATTGAGTCGCATTACCGCATTATTGCCGACAAAGGACACCGTGCAATTGGTGGTCTTTCAATGGGCGGCGGTGGCTCTTTTATGTATGGGCTTACTCATCCTGAATTGTTCAGCAGCGTTTATGCCATTAGTGGTGCAGTGCCTTCAAGTCTGAATTCCGAGGACAAGGGAAACACTCCTTTTAGCAGACAATTCAATCTTGGTGATTTGACCGAAGCTCAGATTGCAGAAATTAAAACCGTAAATTTTGTTCTGGATTGTGGCGATGATGATTTTCTTTTCGATGCCAATGTTGCGTGTTATCAATCGATGAAGAAGGCCGAACTTACTTGCGAATTCCGTTCGCGTAATGGCGGTCACGCTTCGTATTACTGGTACGATGGACTGGGGGATGCCCTTTTGTGGTTTACCCGCCATTTTTCTGAACAGTGTAAATAAGCGGATTGTAAGAATACATTAGTCAAACAAAACAAGAATAAAATTTAAATTCTGTGAGATTTTTAACCTTTTTATTACTAATAGCTTTATTTCAACAGGTAAGTGCTCAGAGGCCCGTCGCCCAGATAGTATCACCTGAAATTAATGGAACTGACGTTACTTTTCGCTTAAAAGCTCCGAAAGCGATTCAGGTTTTTTTAACCGGGGATTTCTTGTCAATGAAAGAAATTGACACTCCTCTGGGGAAAGCCTTAGAACCGGTTCCTGTTGAAATGACCGAAGGCGAAAATGGTATATGGGAATATAAAGTCGAAAATGTTTCGCCCGATTTTTATACTTATACATTTACTGTTGATGGTTTGAAGATGCTTGATCCTAACAATCTTCAGATTGTGCGTGACGGATTAGACTTCTTTAACCTGTTCATCGTGCCGGGTGAAAAAAGCAATATTTATTTGGAAGCTCCGGAAAAGAAAGGGATGCTTTCGAAAGTTTGGTATCCGTCTCCGGCTTTCGGTAATGTAGAAAGAAGGATGTTTGTATACACGCCTTACGGATATGGAGAATCCAATAAAAAATACCCGGTACTGTACTTACATCACGGTGGTGGTGGCGACGAAAATGAGTGGTCGATGTGGGGGCGAATTTGCCAGATTATGGACAATCTTATTGCACAGAGGAAAGCTGAACCCATGATTATTGTTATGCCGAATATACACTCCAATCAGTTGGCATCCCGAGATGTGATGAAACCTGTAGCAGAAGCAAAAAGTATATTCGATATCGGGATGGACTCTGACGAATTTTATTCAGGTGGCCCTTATGTGAAAAGCCTGGTTGAAGACATCATTCCTTATGTAGAATCACATTATAACGTAATTCAAAAGAAGAGTGGACGCGCCATTGGTGGCCTTTCAATGGGAGGTGTAATTACCCTGTATGCAACGGCTAACTATCCCGATCTGTTTGATTATGTTGGAGTTTTCAGTATGGGTTTCACTCCTCAAAGAGATGCTATTGCCGATCTGACTCCGGTAAAAGAAGCCGGGTACAAATTGTATTGGGTTGGTTGCGGTGAATCAGATATGGCATATGGTAATGCCGAACGTCTTTTAAAAGGATTAAACGACCTAAACATGAAATATACTTATTATGACCAGTTAGGAGGACATATTTGGGATACCTGGAGAATATGTATCCGCGAGTTTGCTCCATTATTGTTCAGCAAATAACTAAAAGAATAAATCAATAAAAATAAATTGAAGGATATGAAAAGAATAATAGTAATGATGAGCTTGTTTGTAGTGATGTTTGCTATAAATGCAAATGCTCAACAAAACCTGTTCGGAGGTCAGGACTTTGAATCGGCCGTAGTGAACGACGATAATTCGGTGACTTTCCGTTTTTTAGCACCTGATGCAAAAGAGGTTGCTGTTGCAGGAGATTTTGCTTCGGTAGCCGAAGAAAATCCAATTGGTGGCATGGTTGGCTCAGGTTTGCTTCCAATGAAAAAAGGTAAAGATGGCCTTTGGTCGTTAACAACCGAAGCACTGGAATCGGAGCTGTACAGTTATATGTTTATGGTGGATGGAAATGCCACTATCGATCCGAACAATCCATACGTATTTCGTGATTTTGCCACGGTAAGCAATGTTTTTATTGTAGGAAATGGTAAAGGCGATTTGTACAAAGTACACGATGTGGCGCATGGTACGGTAACACATCGCTGGTACAATTCCGAGAAATTGGGAATGGATCGCAGACTAAATGTATACACACCGGCAGGTTATGAAAGTTCGACTAAAAAATATCCGGTGTTGTACTTGTTACACGGCGCAGGAGGCGATGAAGATGAGTGGGTAAGTTTTGGTCGTGCCACACAAATTATGGATAACCTGATTGCCCAGGGAAAAGCAGAGCCAATGATCGTGGTTATGACCAACGGCCATGCCGGAATGGAAGCAGCACCGGGCGAAAGTAGCTGGGGATTTTACAAACCAAAACATTTAACATCGGGAACCATGGATGGCGTTTTTGAGGACAGCTTTATGGAAATCGTAAATTTTGTTGAAAGCAACTATCGTGTTATGGCTGATAAATCGCACCGCGCAATTGCAGGTTTGTCGATGGGCGGTTTCCATTCGATGCATATTTCAAGATACTACGAAAATACCTTCGATTATGTGGGGTTGTTTTCAGCCGCACTTATCGATAGGGAAGATGCAACCAATAAAATTTATTCGAATATCGACGAGACATTAAAAAAACAAATTGAGAACGGCGTAAAACTGTATTGGACAGGTATCGGTACCGAGGATTTCTTGTATGATGCAAATAAAGAGTTCAGAGCGAAACTGGATAAGCTGGGAATGAAATATACGTATATGGAAACCGGCGACGGACATATCTGGAAAAACTGGCGTGTATATTTAAGCGAATTTGCACCACTTTTATTTAAATAAGTTTTAACTAAACCAAATAATAAAATACTATGAAAAACACATTTTTAGCGGTTTTAACACCTGTATTGGCAGCGATTTTATTCGTGTCGTGCGGACAATCATCAGCACCAAAAAAGACTTTAGCACCGGAAGATCTGGCGGTAAAAGTTGACAAAAACCAGCAGACGAGAGTGTTGATTACTACAGATTTAGAAGTTGATGACATGAACGGCGTTCTTTTGAGCCTGATGTATGCCGATCAATATGACCTTGCCGGTATCGTGTGGTCGGCAGGCATGTATCATTTCCAGGGCGACGGTGGCAAGCATACGCTCGGGGAGATCACACCAAATTTCAGGTGTAGTGCCCAACATTGCGAGCATCGCGTGGAAAAACCAGCCGATCTTACGGAGTATCGTCCGGTTGATCCTACATGGCTCGACCGTATTTTGGATTATTACGAAGCCGATTATAAATTGATGAGCAAGAACAATCCGAATTACCCGACACCTGAGCATATGAGGAGTATTACCAAAGTCGGTAATATCGAATTCGAAGGTGATTACCGTTTCGAAACCGATGGTTCTAAATTTATCGAGGAATGTATTATGGACGATGATATGCGTCCGTTGTACATCCAGCATTGGGGCGGAATAAACACTACGGTACGTGCGCTGTACTCTATTTACGAGAAGTACCACGGCACGCCGGAGTGGGAGCAGGTGCTTGCAAAAGTAACCACCAAACTTCGTATCGGTGGTGATGGCGAAGACAATTGCCGTGCCGACAGTAACATCGACGAGATGTTCCCCGGCCTGCAAAATGGTGGCTACGGAGGTGGCTTCTTCAGTTATGGTTCGTTCTTTGCATCGAGCTACAACTCTCCACTACGCGCCGATGATGAACTTCAGCCTTACCTTCATGCCGATTTCATTTTGGATGCCTACAAAGAGGACCACGGAAAACTCTGTGAGGAGATTTGGCTGTATGGCGAAGGCCGTGCTATTTATGGCGAACCGATTATTTACAACTATGGATTGATAACTTATATGGATTGGGCAAAATCGGCCGAACTCGGTTGGGGACCGGCCAATCTTGCGGATTATCCACGTGTTGACTTTAAACCTTACGACTGGAGTATCTGCCAGTTCGGTTGCGCTTCTTTCATCAATATCGGACTCCGCTCGGATGTTACCAACAGCGGTCGCCAATTCTTTGGGCCAACACCTGAAACCTTTAAAAAGAGCAACCATTACACCATTGTAATGTGGGAAGAACTGGCGGCGCGTGCCGACTGGGCAATTTGCGAACCGCAAGACTGTAACCATGCTCCGATAGTAACAGCTGACGAACTGGATTTCGCTGCTTCTCCGGGTCAGACGGTTTCTCTTTCCGGCAATGCGAAAGATCCTGACGGTGACACCTTAGTGGAAAAATGGTGGGTTCCTGCTTTCTCGTGCACCTACATGGATGGTAAAGCAGAAGGTCTGGCTGTTTCATCAGAGACCGGATGGAATATCGAATTCACAATTCCTGCCGACGCAAAAGCGGGCGACAAATTCATTGTAAACCTTGAAGTGAAAGATGACGCCACTCGTCCGATGACTCGCTTTGCTCAATATGTAATAACCGTGTCGTAATGCAAAAATATTTTTACCTAACTATCCTGTTGCTTTTTATGAGCAGCGGGATAGTTTCTGCACAGTTTTTTATTGGCGGTAAGATCGAGTATAAAACTATGCCCAGCAAAATTCTGAATGAAGATCGTGAATATTCGATATTCCTTCCGAAAGGGTATGACGAAAATACCGATAAAAGTTATCCCATTCTGTATTTATTGCATGGTGGCGGTGCCAGCCATAAAGAGTGGCCCGAGCAGGGGAAACTGGTTCAGGTGGCCAGTCAATTGATCGATTCGAAAGAGGCAACGGAAATGATCATTGTTTGTCCGGAAGCCAATAAAACGTTTATGAATTATTTTAATAGTCCGGAGTGGCGGTACCAGGATTATTTCTTTGAAGAAATGATTCCGTACATCGAATCAAACTACCGGGTTATCGGCGATAAAAAACACCGTGCCATTGCGGGCTTGTCGATGGGAGGCGGAGGAACTGTTGTTTACGCTTACAGCCACCCCGAGTTGTTTAATGTCGCTTTCGAAATGAGCGGTTATTTATACCGTCAGGATATATCTTCATTCGTTGGTCCGAGTAATCCAACTTTGGATAAAATGCAGCAGCTTGTTGAGGATAATAACTGTGTAAAGCTTATTAGAAATGCTGATGCTGAAAAAGTGGCTGCTTTAAAAACCGTAAACTGGTTTATCGATTGTGGCGATGATGATTTCACTTTTGTGCCGAATATGGAGTTTGTTCTGGCGCTGAAAGAAAAACAAATTCCTTATGAACTCAGGGTTCGCAATGGCGGTCATATCTGGGAATACTGGCACTCGGCTTTGTACATTGCTTTGCCTTACATAAGCGACTGTTTTAGAGAAGTAGAGTAGGTGTTAATTGACGATCTTTTATTCTTTCTTTTTTTGGTAAGATTTAGTTCCTAAATATATAGTTTAGTTAATTAGTTAGTTTGATCGATCCGGGCTTGTCCCGGATCGATTTTTATAACAATCTTATTATAATTGTGAAATAGAAAGATATATTATCATAAAAACTCGTCGTATTGTAGAACTATCAATAAATGAATCATGAAAATTGCATTTAAAAAAAGGCTAAAGACAACAACTTCTAATGAACGATTTCATTGTAACGGATATGAAATTGCTAATTGGAAATCAGTAAGAAGAAGATTCTTGTTACCGGTAATTTTTGTAATGATTTCATTTTCAGTTTTTGCCCAACAGGAAAAGGGAACCGTAATTATTGATACAATTTATTCCCCCAATTTAGAAAATGATTTTGGAGAGAATCCAAAGCGAGCTGTTTCTGTGTATCTTCCTCCCAACTATCAAAACAGTGATCAACGTTACCCGGTTATCTATTTTCTACATGGTTTTATGGGAGATAACCAGATGATGGATATGATGTCTGATTTACTTGATTTTGCCATTGCTACCAATAGAATTAAACCTTTTATAATGGTTATTCCCGACGAAAAAACCACTTACGACGGGAGTTTTTACAGTAACTCCGGAGTGTTTGGAAACTGGGAAGATTTTACAGCATTCGATTTGGTAAAGTATATGGATGAAAATTACCGTACGATCCCGCAAAAGGAAAGTCGAGGAATTACCGGCCACAGCATGGGCGGCTACGGTGCTTTAAAAATTGCCATGCATCATCCCGATATATTTAATACGGTTTATGCAATTAGTCCGGGTGCTTTAACGATTGTTGCTGAATATGGTCCCAACAGTAATACCTTTAGAGAATTGTCGACAATGAAGACCATTGATGATTTGAAAAAATCATATTTTGGTAGTGTGATGATGGCTTTTGGCCGTGCATGGTCGCCTAATCCCGACAACCCCCCGTTTTTCTGTGATTTCCCTTTTATGTATGACGGAGATGAGCTCACTGTTAACCATGATGTATTGCAAAAATGGTACGAAAATATGCCCGTTCATATGATTGATGATAATCTGGAAAATCTGCAGCAACTAAAAGCAATCAAGCTGGACTGGGGGAGAAATGCAGGTGACAGATTTACTCTGCAGTGTGATATGTTTAGTCAGCGACTAGAAAATGTTGGTATCACTCATTTCGCTGAAGAATACATAGGAACCCATGGAAGTGGAATTTATACAAAAGAGGGACGTATTCCACAACAGGTATTACCATTTTTCGATTTGTACCTGGATTTTAATAGTGAAGCGTACGAATAATTCTCTACATAAGTTTAAAGATCATATTGAGTATTTTATCCTTTGTTTTTAATGTTAATAGTTTATAAATAATCTATTTAATAGCGACTCTTGAACGCATGACATATTCATTTGCTAAATTAAAGATGCAATTAAAGTGAAGAAATATTACCGGATAACAGATGGGTAATTTCTTTAAGTTTAACCATGGTATTTGCCCCGCTGCTTTTTCTGTATTTGAAATACGTAACCAAAGATTAAAAATTCAAAAACAAGCAATATTCTGGAATCGGGAGCTGTACCGGTTTTTGTAATAATCAGGTTGGAAACGGATCTATGTCAACCAATGCTACAGTTAATAGCATCGTTTATTAGACAATATCAAACGATACCAATGGAAATGAAATAAATGATAGATTGTGTCAATTTTCTAATTTGGTGCAACTTATAGTTCTGGTGTTATATTGAAAATAATCATTTAGTTATTGCAAAGGCACTTGTCTCGGAAGACGCCATCGCGGATGAAACATTTCATATCTTATAAGAAAATAAGACTTGTAAAAAATTGAAGGGAAAATTTGTTAATCTAAATATTTTCTTGTTAGTTTAGTGGAAAATATATTCAGCTAAATATTTTCCGATTATTCAATTATGAAAGATAGAATTATATCAAAAGCTTCAGACGAATTCCTGCAAAAAGGAGTACGAAACATGTCGGTACAAAGTCTGGTTGTTTTGTTGGGAATATCAACCAAAACCTTTTACAAATATTTTAAGAACAAAGAAGAACTACTTGAAGAAGTTTTAACACTGCATTATAACCAACAATTTAAGTTAATTCAGGAATATTCAAAAGAACAAAATCCGGTATTTGTTTTCTTAAAGGTGTGGATGAAAGCTTTTCAGGTAGATAATGATGTAAACAATAAATTTTATTCCGATATACATAATTACTATCCCGAACTTGAACGAAGAGTGGAGTCAAGAGTAAGCAATACTTTTTGGTTAGAGTTTCAGCGGTTGATTCAAGCCGGAATCAATGAGGGATTGTTTCTGAAAAATATCTTACCCGAAGTAGTTATGGAGTCGATAGCGGTTTTATACGGTACAGCAGTTCGTACAGACCAGTTTGTTAAGTTTCAGATTTCTGCTGACCAGGCGTTTCTGAATACGGTGGCTCTTGTAATTCGAGGAATTTGTACCCTAAAGGGGGGGATTTACTTTGACAACTATTTTGAAGCTCATCAAAAATAGAGATATAACTTAAAATCAATAAAGAGAGTTTGAAACAGAGTTTATTAATTATCAAAAAACCAGAATTATGAAAAAAGTAAGAATGATTTTGTCAACTGTATTTATTCTTGTAGTAGCCATTAGTGCACAGGCTCAGGATTCCGATCCGGATTATTTTGCCGGCGACTGGAAAGTTGTTTTAAAAGGCACTCCAAGCGGCGATGCAGAGATGGTCATGCACCTTGAAAGAGTAGATGGAAAATTGACTGGAGAAATGCGAGCTGAAGGTATAGACCCATCAAAATTTAAAACAGTTTCAGAAAAAGAAGCAGAGATTACTGTAAATTATATGACTATGGGATATGATATTAATATCACATTTAAGAAAGTTGACGACAATAATCTGAAAGGCAGTTTAATGGGCATGTTTGATGCCACCGGCGAAAGAATAGTCGAATAGTTGAATGTGGAAAGGAGGCGTTGTGCCTCCTTTTCTTTTGTAATCACTTTATGTAACATTCTTGATGATTAAAATTATTCCAAGATAAAAATAGTGAGATTATAAAACCTCAATAATTCGATATTAAAATATCTTACAAGCAGAAAATCGACATAAACGAATTAAATGATATGAAAATAAACAACCTTACCTTATTGATTGCGATGGCTCTTTTAGTAAGCCTGTTTTCATGTTCGCAAAACGATAATGAAACCCATAATGAGAATTTATACGCAGAATTTAAAAACCCAGGGAAAGAAGCACGCCCTCGTGTTTGGTGGCACTGGATGAACGGTAATGTTACCAAAGACGGTATAAATAAAGACCTGCACTGGATGAAGAAAAGTGGTATTGGAGGTTTTCAGAATTTCGATGCAGGATTGATGACTCCTCAAATTGTTGAGAAAAGGCTAACGTATATGACACCCGAATGGAAGGATGCCTTTAAATATGCCACTAACCTGGCAGATTCACTTGATCTGGAAATGGCGATTGCCGGTTCTCCGGGCTGGAGCCAGACCGGTGGCCCCTGGGTGGAGCCAAAAGATGGAATGAAGAAACTGGTTTGGAGAGAGCTTCGTGTGGAAGGAGGTCAATCATTTAATAAGAAACTGCCAGAACCATATACAACATCAGGTACTTTTCAGAATATACCCATGTCTGGGGAAATGGCTTTAACAGGCGCTGATGCAGAACATGCTCCTGAATATTATCAGGATGTTGCCGTTCTCGCGTATAGGCTCCCTGAAAATGATATCACGCTAGCTCAATTAAATCCAAAAGTTAGTTCAAGTGGTGGAAGTTTTGAATTAGTACAGTTAACTGACGGTGATTTGGCTACTACACAACTGCTCCCGGTAACCAAACAGGGAGATTATGCCTGGATTCAGTTTGAATTTCCACAAGCACAAACAATCAGATCGATTTCTATCGTTGGAGGAGGGGTAAGAGAGCAGTGGGGAGCTGTGCCTCCGCCTGACACCCGAAATTTACAAGCAAGCGATAACGGAAAGGATTTTAGGGATGTTTGTGCGTTACCGCTTGGAGGCGTTGAGCAACAAACAATTGCTATTCCGGAAACAACAGCAAAATATTTCAGAATAAACTTTCAAAATCCACCTGCTTCAGAGTTTGCCAGTTTAGCGGCTATATTCGGCGGACAAACGGAAGAAGTAAAAGGTACCGGGATCGCAGAAATTGTTTTAAGCCCGATAACGCGTATTAATCATGCCGAAGAGAAAGCTGGATTTGCTGCAGAATTTGACCTGAGTGAGTACCCAACACCTGAAGCGAATGAGGCGATTGATCAAAGTACAGTGGTTGATCTCACGGATAACATGAGTGAGGACGGAACATTGAACTGGGATATTCCTGAAGGAAACTGGAAGATTGTTCGTTATGGTTATTCACTTACCGGAAAGGAAAACCATCCCGCATCGCCTGAGGCAACAGGATTGGAAGTGGATAAAATTGATGGTCGGGCAGTAAGGGATTATTTCAATAATTACCTCGATCAATACAAAGATGCAACAGGAGGTTTGATGGGCGAGAAAGGATTGCAATACATCATTACCGATAGTTATGAAGCAGGGCAAATGACCTGGACACCTTTGATGGCACAAGAATTTGAAACACGCAGAGGATACAACCTGATTCCCTGGTTACCCGTTTTAACCGGGGAGATTATCGAAAGCTCTGAAGCCAGCGAAAAGTTTCTCTGGGATTGGAGAAAAACCATTGGTGAAATGATTGCGGAATATCATTACGATCAGTTGACGGATATTTTAGCAGAACGTGGCATGGCTCGCTATACAGAATCACATGAAAACGGTCGTCTTTATTTGGTTGATGGAATGGATGCCAAACGAAAAGCAGCAGTTCCCATGTCGGCGATGTGGGTGCCGGGTGGGGCAGGATCAGCTTTACCGATGGCTCAGGCAGATATTCGTGAGTCAGCTTCAGTGGCACATATCTATGGTAAAAAATATGTTGCGGCCGAATCACTTACTGCTATGGGATTAATGGGGAATGCATGGTCGTACTGCCCCGAAAACCTGAAACCGACTGCCGACCTGGAACTGGCAAATGGATTGAACCGTTTTGTAATCCACACTTCTGTGCACCAACCTGTTGATGATAAAATTCCGGGTTTGGGATTGATGATCTTTGGTCAGTGGTTTAACCGTCACGATACCTGGTCGGAGCAAGCCAAAGCATGGACCGATTACCTGGCACGTAGTTCGTACCTCCTGCAGCAAGGTAATTTTGTGGCGGATGTTGTGTATTATTATGGTGAAGACAATAACATAACCGGCTTATTCGGGCACCAGCTACCGGATATTCCCAAAGGTTATAATTTCGACTTTATCAATCCTGATGCATTGATTAATTTATTGGCGGTTGAAGATGGAAAATTAGTAACGCCAAGTGGAATGACATATAAGATTCTGGCTCTTGACGATAACACCAAAACCATGTCGTTACCTGTTCTCCGGAAACTGGCGAAACTGGCGAATGACGGAGCAATTATTGTTGGATCACGTCCTGTGCAAAAGGCCGGTTTGCAGGGCGGTGAAGAAGAGTTTAAGCAACTGGTGGATGAGATTTGGAATACTGGAAAATCAACTGTTCATGAAAATGAAAGCATGGAGCAGGTGTTACGTTCATTGAATCTGAATCCGGACTTCAGCTATTACGCAGATAGTGATCTGGAATTACTGAATGTTCACAGAAAAGTTGGTAATACAGATATATACTGGGTGAATAACAGGAGTAACAATTTTGAATCAGTAAAAGCAACATTCCGGGTATCGGGTAAAAAACCTGAAATCTGGCATCCCGAGACAGGTGACAAGGAAGATATTTCGTACACGATTGGCAATGGAATGACAACTGTAACGCTTGATCTGACTCCAAACGATGCCGTATTTGTGGTCTTCGATCAAGCAACAAAAGAGAAGCAGGTTGAACTTCCGAAAAAGGTAAAAGAAGAAGTTAAAACGATAGAAGGACCATGGGATATTGCTTTCCAGCCAGACAGGGGAGCACCTGCAAACGCAACGTTTGAAAAATTGGAGTCTTATACCGAAAATGCTGATAAGGGAATCAAATACTTTTCAGGAACCGCCACCTACACCAATACTTTTGAGCTTGCTGATGAGGATATTCAGTCGGGCAAACTGAGTGTGGATTTGGGAGATGTAAAAAATCTTGCTGAAGTAACGGTTAATGGCAAAAATCTTGGAGTAATCTGGAAAAAGCCATTTAAAATCGATATTTCCGATGTTGCTCAGCCAGGCGAGAACACACTGGAAGTAAAAGTGATCAATTTGTGGGTAAATCGTTTAATTGGGGATTTACAACCCGATGCTACAGAAAAGTTCACCTATACAACTATGTCATTTTACCAGGCAAATTCTCCGCTTCTTTCATCCGGATTATTAGGACCGGTTAAAGTTATTGGATCTAAATAAGCTAAAGAATAACTTACGAAAGAGGCATAATAAACAGGCTGTTATGTTAGCGCATAACGGCCTGGTTTTTATGCTACCTACTTATCTCTATATGATAAAATTTAATAACAAAGGAAAATTATTGTCGATCTGTTTCGCCGCTCAACAATTTAAATGACCTAATTTAATTTCAACCTGAGGCTTTCTATCCTGAGGAACCTTTAGCCAATGTAATGCTGCTTCAAGATTGGAAAAAACCTGGTATTTTGAAGAATGTCGGTAATTTCTAACGTAGTGTACGGCTTTATTGAGTTGTGACTCGGATGCCAGAATGGCAAATTTATTCAATCCCGTATCATCGATATTATCAAAAACGAAGTTGCTTAGATCCTCGATCTCTTCAAAATTTAATCCAGTAGTTGCATTTCTAATATCAATTAAGATGAAATATTCCTTGCTAAAAAAAGGATTGCTTTTTAGTGTTGATATTACCCGCTCAACACTTTGCTGGTTAAGCAAATCGTTATGCGAAACAATTATTAAGCCTAAACTTTCAACGATATGAACATTTTCATTGGAAGACAACATCTCTACTTATTTGATAACAGGAATCAAAGAAAGCGAATTTTTCCGTTAATGCGCAATGTTGATATTTCAGATGACTGTCTACTTATTGATTATTTTCCAGAAACTGCAGGTAGTAATCACTTACTGCCCGGGATTGAATAAATAAAGAGTTTTGTATAAAAATGGAATTTTTCATCAGGGAATAGCCTTAATGTCAGATCTGCGTTGGAGGGGAGATCTTTTTATTCACGTCCAAAGCTGAAAGCTTTTCGGAGTATGAAAGTAGGACAATTTAGATTTTGTTGGTCTTTGTGTATGGTATGTCATTCATATATGTGTTTAAACTAAATAATAAATTGAAAAATATTCCGAAAGTCAACTGATTGCCAGAATACTTTTAAATAGTTCATCGGAGAAACAATCCCGCCTTGTATTCCGAACCCTGAGTCCCCGGAACCACATGCAGGTAATTTTTTTGTGTTGGATCTTTTACAATTTGCAATTCACCTTCTTTCTTAATCACTACATCGTTGCCATATTTCACTCTTCCCGGATCGGCCGGATCGCCGTAACCAAATGCGCCGCCGCCAATATTTACAAAGGAATTATAGCCAACTACCATCGAGTTAGAGAAAGTAAACGTACGTTTGTCATTGTATCCTGCTTCCCAAAATACGTTGATGTTGCTAACCACGTTGTTATAGAATTTAAAATCATCGGCCACGGTCCATGTCCAGACACCACCGCCATAATTGTCGATTAGCAGGTTATGGTGCATTTCGCAGCGTTCGGCCGGAGCATCCGAAAACCAGTAGACCACTGCATCTTTGCATTGGTAAAAAACACAATGGTCGACCACAATTCCCGGACCGCTGGCCAGCACAGCCAAATGATTCGGAATCACATGTTCGTCGCCCACAAAAAGGCACTGTGTTACGCGTAAATCGTCAAGGTGTTTTCCTTCGCGTACAATCGGGTAAGCTCTGCGTACCATTCCTTCTTTTGGACGTTCAACCACCGGAGTGCCCAAAATCCGCAGCCCCTGAATGGTAACATGACTTGTTTCAATCTGTATTCCATAGGCCGCTCCTCCCAGCGGGTCATCGTTTCCGTAAGGTTTAAAATCAAGAGGCATGGTGCAAACAATTACCGGCATTTGTCCGGGATTCCAATCTTCATCATCGGGTAGTACTTCGGCACGGATGGTTAGCCGTTCTTCAGCAGAAAAGTGCCAGTTAACCGGATGAAATAGGGCAGTGGCATCAAGGCCGTAAATACCTTCTGTCAGGATTACATTAATGCTGCCCTTGCCGTTTGCTTTATTGACCATTTCTGCAGCTTTGTTCAGTGTTCTAATCGGTTGTTCTTTTGATCCAGGTTGTGAATCATTTCCGGTTTCGCTGATATAAATATCCCAGATATTCTGAGTAAATGCTTGTGCCAGGCATGTTAAAAGAAGTAATATGACAATAGTTACTGTTCTGATTGATTTCATTTGTATAATTATTTGTTATTGCTAATAAAATTTTCTTAAAAACCTTCCCGGTCGCCGGTTTTTGGCATTCCGGAATAATGTACGTGAACAATCCTCCAATCGTTCCCGAATTTCTTCATAACCTGTGTTTCTCTGCCTCGTGTTTGAACTGGAGCCGGATCTTCACCGACAAAAGTGGCATCGAATATCCAGTAAAACTCCACTATTGCCATATCGTCGTAGAGTTGAATGGTTTCATTAAAGCTTTTCAGGTTGCGTTGAGTAAAACGGTTGCCAAACATTTCGTAAATCCCCGATTTGATCTCTTCCCATCCTTTTTCATGACCCCGGGGATGGATAAAACTGGCTTCGGAAGTCGTCAACCAAAAGCTTGCAGCCAAGGTAGTATCAGCTTTGTTAATGGAAGTTTTGTAATCTTCCAGCACTTGTTGTATAGCATCCATGTCGTTTTGAAGCAACTTTTCATCGCCTGATTTTTGCATGGTGCAGGCCACAAAATTCAAAACAACGGCCAGCAGGTAAATGATCCCCTTTCTTGTCATATCTTCAGTTTAATCGATGTTAAAAAGGAATTTTGTGTTCTGCAGGAGAACAACAAAATTCCTATCATTAAATTTTATTTTAGAATGTTAACACGCTCGTATCCGGTGCTTTTAAGGCATTTGTAAGTGGTGCTCCCATAATATCAACATTAATACCCAGTGCCTTTAACTGGTCGCTTACGCCGTACATGTTGGCACAGGTAACACAGGCATTAAGACTTACGCCATTGTTCATCATTTCTTTAAGTTTGGCTTGCACATCTTTGTTCTCGGCCACCAGTTTAGCAGAAGGCCCCCAGATAATTACCGACACTTCTTCAAAAAGGCCAAACTGTTTGGCTACTCCGGTGTACATCAATGCCACACGTTCGGCAACCATTGGATCGTCGCTGGTCCAAAGCACCATGAGTTTATTTACTTCGGTAGCCGGTTTTTCCTGTGCAATAGTTGTGTTGTTTGCCAACACTATAACTGTTAATACGAGGAAGATTATTTTTACTAATTTCATAGTTCAAAATTTTAATGATTAATGATTTTTTATTTGTTTTTCACTTTTTATTTAATCCTTTAAAAACGGATACAAACTCTCCCAAACTGCCGGAAAATTTTGCATAAAACTACATGCCCTGTATTTGGAATAATACTCAACTGGCTGTTTGGAATCATGTTGTAAGCGTTAATGACTGTTGACAGCGGAGCATTGAGGTCTCGTTCGCCGGCCATTACCAGTACCGGGCACTGAATAGACATAAACAACTCTTTGCTGGCAACCATGGAATTATAAAAATTCTCCATGCTTTTCCAGAATTCTGTTAATCGTTCAGGCTCTGGCATCAATGTCTTTTTCTGTTTCCATATTTCACTTTCCGGATCAAATGTTTCTCCAGTGAACACGACTTTTCGTAGTCCGGGTATTTGTTCTCCAGCACCAATGGCAACCAGTTTTTTCACCCGGTCAGGATACATGCTTGCCACTTTGTAGCCCGTGTAAGCTCCGTCGCTGAATCCAAGAATGGTAACACGGCTTTTAGTAACAGCATTTACCACAGCCATCACGTCGTTGGCTTTTAACTCGTAAGTGATGGTTGCTGTACCGATTTCCGATTTCCCATGTCCGCGGGTAGCCAATGCAATTACCTGGTAATCGGGTTTCAGCTTTTCAATAAACCCGGCCATTTCTTCAATCGAGCCCATTATTCCGCCATGGAGCAACACAATGGTTTCGCCACTACCATACACTTCGTAATAGAGTCTGGCATCGCCGGTTTTTACATAATGCCCCGCATCAGGATTGTTTCCGTAGACAACTTCCGGCTGGGCTAAATTAAGTCGGTTTTGCTGAGCCAGTCCCGTAAAAGCAAACAGGACAATGAGTAATGTAAACACTTTTGATTTCATGGTATTCGCGATTTTGTTGTTTTAATGATGATTTACACAATTGCAGAAACAGTTATTTTACTTGTCGTACACTCCGTTAACTTCCTGGCTGATCACCATAATTTTATTGAAATCGGGCAGATGCGCTATTTCTGGAAGAGTAGTTGTTCCAAAATCGAGATAAACGAGCTTTTCATTTTCTGATTCATTGCTGACTACATGCGCACCATTTTCACCTGTTGGAAAACCGATCACGTCGCCGGCTTTTACTTCGCGGTTGCCATCTTTGGTACGTACAACACCAGTTCCGCTGATAATGTAAAATACTTCTTCGTTGGCTTCGTGGTAGTGGTAGCCGTATGCATAATTTCCAGGTTCAAGTTCCACTACATTTGCACGGCATTTGGCCGTTTCTTCATCAGGTATAATGGTTTTTACTGTAAATTGATTACCGTCTCTGTCGATAAGCTGTCCTTCAATTTCGCTGATGTTTTTCAGAATTAAATTTTTCATTTTATTGTTGTTTTTAAATTTTTATATACTTCAAATGTCTGGCTATTTTTACGTGTGTGCAAACGGGTGAGTAACGAACTTGCATGGTTAGAAATATTGAAAAACAGTCGTTTATGTGAAAATAATTTCTTGTAAAAAGTTAATCTTTAAAAGTATTCTTATGGTATTAATAGATTTTAACTCTCCAAAAGAGATTATTTAATACTTTTGCAGAAATAAAAAGAGAAAATATGCGCCAGTTAGATCTTCAGTTTCCGACCTGTCCGGTTCGGAATATTTTAAGCCGGATGAGTGATAAATGGTCACTTTTAATTTTGAGTACTTTAAACCAGAATGATATTATGCGGTACAAGGAATTGAATGCCTCGATCCCTGATATTTCGCAAAAAATGCTGTCGAGTACTTTGAAGCGGTTGGAAGAAGATAAATTAATCAAGAGGAAAATGTATCGGGAGATTCCGCCACGAGTGGAATATTCACTTACTCAAACCGGAAAGGAATTAATGCCGGCGGTAGGGATGATGATTGATTGGGCGCTGGAGCATTTTACTGAGATTACGCAATAGTACCTAATCAGTTTATTATTCCTAATTCTGATTAGTGGTATTTATTGTTGTTAATAATGAGAATAATCAAGTCTATGACTCAGCAGGTAATTGTTTCATTTTTATCCGATATTTTTTGGGTGTTTCACCCTTCATCTTTTTGAAAGTACGGTTAAAATGCGGAACATCGTTAAAGCCTACTGCATAACAAATGTCGGCAACCGGAATATTGGTTTCGCGCAACATTTGACATGAACTATCAATGCGGAGTTCATTTAATGCGGCAAAAAAGGTTTGCCCTTTTTCTTTTTTATAAAAAGTACAAAACGACGTACGGTTCATGCCTACATACTGTGCCACTTCATCCAACGAAATATTTCGTTGGTAATTGGTAATCATAAAACGCCACACCTCGCGAATTTTCAGCTTTGCGTTGGTTTGCTTTTCAAATGTACCAACAACACGGGTTTGCTTTGATGATCCGATCTGGTAAAAAATATTGATAATGGAAGAAAGTTGTTCAATATTGTTTTGTGCCGACATACTTGTCATTATCGTTTGCAGGCTTTTAAGTGTTTCTCCCTCAAAACAAATTCCTTCCTTTATTGCTCTGAGGTTTTCAATCATTAAATTGGTTTCAGGAAAAGTATCCGCCAGCTGTTTTAAGAACGATTCAGGAAAAATGATTGTGATGTTTTCAATCTTTCCTTCTTCATCATGAACATGTTCATCGAAATACCAGCCGTGAGGAAGATTCGGAGGGATAAGGATAACTTCTCCTTTAGAAAAGACCTCCAATGAATTACCGATAACCCGGGTGCCACTTCCGGTGATAATGTATGATAACTCCCAGTCGTCGCTTTGGTGAAAAGTTATTTGTTCATCCCAAAAGATGTGAACATGATCGAAAAAGAATGATTTCTCCGCTGAGTAGTCGTTATTACTGATTTCTTTCATGATTCGGCTAAAACTACAAATATTTGACAATTATTATAAAATAAAGAACAATTAGAACAGTAATAACGCCATTATTTTTGGCACATATTTTTTAACCTAATCAATAAATAATGAACTTAAAATTTAACTCATCTTTTAAAGATACCAAGAAACATTACATAATTCTCGATGGATTACGTGGAGTTGCAGCAGTAATGGTAGTACTATTCCATCTTTTGGAAACTTTTGCAATGGGCAAACATGCTGAGCAAATTATTAACCACGGCTATCTTGCTGTCGATTTTTTCTTTGTGTTGTCGGGTTTTGTTATTGGTTATGCGTACGACGATCGCTGGCATAAAATGAGTTTAAAAGAGTTTTTTAAGCGCCGCTTAATACGTCTTCATCCTATGATTATTGTCGGGATGATAATCGGTGCCATATTGTTTTATTTTCAAGATAGCTTCTTCTTTCCAGCAATTTCAGAAACACCGGTTTGGAAAATGTTACTTGTAATGGTGATAGGCTTCACGCTGTTCCCGGTTGGCCGATCATTAGATATACGTGGCTGGACAGAAATGCACCCATTAAATGGGCCTGCATGGTCGCTGTTTTACGAATATATTGCCAACATTCTTTATGCCTTGTTTCTGCGTAAATTACCCAACAAGATACTTGCAGTTTTGCTTTTTATTTGCGGAGCAGCACTTATTCACCTTGCAGTTACAAACGGACACATAATTGGAGGATGGGCGATAAACACCGTTCAGCTGCGAATCGGTTTTACCCGTTTGCTTTACCCGTTTCTTGCCGGATTATTACTTTCGCGTGTAGTAAAAGTGGGACACATAAAAAACGCACTTTTCTGGAGTAGCCTGCTATTGATTGTAATTCTTTCGGTTCCTCATATTGGAGGTGAAGAGCATGTTTGGATGAATGGTTTGTATGTGGCACTTAGTGTCATCTTCATTTTCCCACTAATTGTTTATATTGGAGCAAGTGGCGAAATAGAAGGAAAACGTGCAACACAACTATGCCGGTTTTTGGGCAACATCTCATATCCTATTTATATTATACACTATCCGATGATCTACACATTTATGGCGTGGGTTGCTAAAAATGAAGTGATGTCGATGACCAAGGCAATCCCTGCCATGATTTTGGTATTGGGCTCAAGTATTTTACTTTCCTGGGCTTCCTTTAGGTTTTATGATGTGCCTGTACGAAAATGGCTTACAAATAGGTTTATGAGTTCGAAAAGCAAATAATGATAAAATGAGTTCACAACGTGTGCTTTGGGTTATCAGTTTCATTTTACTATTTCTTATTTCGGTTAAAAACAGCTTTGCTTTGAATAATGTTAAGCTTGGTACTCTTGACTTGGAAAAGGGAAATGAAAGTGTAATGGACTCTGTTGTTCGGCAGAAACGTATCCTTACCACCCGGCGTATTGAAAACATTCCGGTTATTGACGGAAATTTAAACGACGAGTGCTGGAAACATGGTGAATGGCAAAGTGATTATACGCAGTTTTCACCAAAATATGGGGGAGAAGCGAGTCATAAAACCGAGATCAAGATATTTTATGATGATAAAAACATCTATGTTGGAATACGGGCATACGATGACATGTCACAAATCAATCGAAAACTCGACAGAAGGGATCAATTTTCGGGTGACATTGTTGGCCTGCATATTGACAGTTATTTTGATCATCGGACAGCTTTTGAATTCGACCTTACTGCGGCTGGACAGAAACTGGATGTACTGGTGCAAAACGATGGTTGGGATATGAACTGGGATGCCGTTTGGTACGGAAAAGTGGCTTATGAAGACTCGGCATGGACTGCTGAGTATAAAATACCACTAAGCCAGTTAAGATACAGCTCTGAGGAAAACCAGGTTTGGGGTTTAAATTCGTGGCGATCGATTGAACGCACGCATGAAGAAAGTCAGTGGAACCTTGTTGCCAACGATGGAACCGGGCTGGTGTACACTTTTGGAGAACTTCACGGATTGCAGGGACTCAAAAAGAACAAACGTTTTGAGGTATCACCCTACTTGTCTTCAAAACTTACAACCATGGAAAAGATTTCCGATAATCCATTTACAAGCAAACCTGATTTTAAAGGTCAGGGAGGTGTGGATGCACGAATTGGTATTTCGAATAACACCACTTTATATGCTACAATAAATCCCGATTTCGGTCAGGTGGAAGCCGATCCGTCAGTGATGAACCTGACTGCTTTCGAAACCTATTTCGAAGAAAAAAGGCCATTTTTTGTGGAAGGTAAAAACATCATGGATTTCAGTTTTGATGAAGACCAATTGTTCTATACCCGAAGAGTAGGACATGCTCCTTCGTATAATCCGGGGTACTCAATGATGGAAATGCCTGAAAATACAACCATTGCAGGTGCCCTGAAATTGTCAGGAAAGACTTCTAAAGGTTTGTCTTTTGGTATTATTGAGTCGCTGACAACAAGAGAATACGCTGATATTTATGATGCCGGTGAAGAGTTTCGCCAAGAGGTAGAACCGCTTTCAAATTACTTCATTGGTCGCTTTCAACAAGAGTATGATCGGGGCAACACCTTGATAGGTGGGATATTGACATACACCCATCGATCTATCAATGACGACAACCTGAATTTTCTGTCGAACAATGCGATGACTTTTGGTGCTGATTTTACGCGCTACTGGAAGGATCGAAAGTATTTTCTTGAAACCAAATTGATAGGAAGTCACATTAATGGCGATGAAAAAGCCATACAACGATTGCAAATGTCATCCGCCCGTTACTTTCAGCGACCGGATAATACGAATGTTGAATACGACCCATCTTTAACAAGCCTGAGCGGGGTAGGAGCCTCTGTAAAAGCAGGTAAGTGGAGTAAAGGACACTGGCGCTATAATGAAGAGATTAACTATCGGTCTCCGGGTCTTGAATTGAACGATTTGGGGTATATGATGTATTCAAATCTTTTAAAGAACAACTCTTCAGTATCTTATATCGAAAAAGAAAACAAAGGTATTTTCAAGAACTTCGAGATAAATGCAGAACAACAGAATGCCTGGAACGGTAATGGAGACGGTCTTTATTCTCAGTCACTTTTATCTGCACAAATTGAGTTTATGAACAGTTGGATGACCATAGTTAGCGGGCAATATAAATGGAGGATAAATGATGAACGTATTTTAAGAGGGGGACCTTCTATGAAACTTCCTGATCAATTCTCAACCAATTTCATTTTATCTACCAACCGGGCAAAGAACATCTCTCTATCGTTGGTGGGGAATTGGGCAACGCACCTTACAGGAGAATCAAATAACCTGATGATCAATACGGGATTAAACGTCAGGGCGCTTTCAAACCTTCGATTCACATTACAGCCGCTTTTCCAGCGAACAAAGGATGAACTTCAATACATTCAGCAAATTCAAAAGCAAGACGGCTCGACGACCTACCTGTTGGGTACAATCGATAACCGGAACCTGGCTTTTACGTTTAGGATGGATTTGGCAATCACACCGGAAATGACCATACAATACTATGGAAGTCCATTTGTATCAATAGGGAAATACCTTGATTTTAAAAGGGTGAGTGATCCGCAGAATTCGGATTATTATAATCGTTTTACTACAATGGTTCCAGTAATACAGGATAACAACTACTACTTTGATGAGAATATGGACGGTACTGCGGACTACTCCATTTACAATCCTAATTTCAATTTTCAACAATTTAGAAGTAACCTGGTATTTCGCTGGGAATACAGGGCCGGATCAACACTTTATCTTGTATGGTCGCAGGATCGAACCAATTATGATCCTGCAGGTTCATTCTCGTTCAGGAATGGATGGAATAAAATGTTCGATTTACACCCCAAAAATATTTTCATGGTTAAACTGAGTTACTGGATTTCAACATAACTAAACCAATAAAACTATAAAAAATGAAAAGACGTCAATTTATTCGAAACACAGGTATTGCAGGTGGTATGATTATTACTTCTCCACTTTTGGCAAAAAGTTTTGACCCCGATCAATACGATTTTAAATTAGTGGATATGCATGTGCATACTACTCCACGGTTTTCCATCGACCAGATTCTAGAGGTCGGGAAACAAAAGAACATTCAGTTTGGAATTGTTGAGCATCCAGGAAGAGATATTGTTGATGATGCCAGCCTGTTGAAGTACATTGATAATTTAAGGCAGTATCCGGTTTATGTCGGCTTACAGCCTACAACGCCCGGATGGTCAAAGAGTTTTTCAAAAGAAGCACTGGCTAAACTGGATTATGTTTTGATGGATCCTCAAACCTTTGAAGCAGGTAACAGTTACGGCGACCCTATGCGAATCTGGAGTTTTGATACGTATGTGGATGATACTGAAAAATTCATGGAGGCTTATATGGAACACACGATGAAAATACTCGAATCTTCGGAACCGCTCAATATTTTTGGATGGCCGTTGTTTTTGCCGGTTTGTATCGCACGTGATTATTATGAGCTGTGGACCGAAGAAAGAATGCAAAAGATTATTAGTGCTGCGAAACGAAGAAATATTGCATTTGAGATTAATGATCTGGCTCATACACCTCATGAAAGATTCATAAATATGGCCAAAGAACAGGGACTGAAATTTACGTTCGGTTCTGACACAAGAAATGAGAAGACCGGTAGATTGGATTACTGTAAACAGATTGCTAAAAAATGCAATCTGAAGGAAGATGATTTTTATCGGCCGGAACGGGGCATTGATTAACAATCTGGAGTTCGAAATATTTATTTTGCTCTTGAGTAAATTTATTGCATTAAGCAAGTTATTGGCTAAATGAATAGTTCGTTTTATTTTAGTTGCTGGCGTAGTATTTAATGTTGCGTCAGCTTTTTTTTTAAGGCCGTACTTCGTTTTTATATAAAAATAGAGGAAAATATCTTTTCATTGCCGGGAGACAATTTACATTTATATTTGAGGTTCAACAATTCGCCTTCAAAAAATTGTGTTGTTATGACAGAAAAGGAAAAAGCCCGGAAAGGTTTATTATACAATCCCAATAAAAACAAAGAACTAATTGCAGAAATACTTCGCTGCAAACAACGCTGCTTCGAATACAACCAGACTCCATTTGAGTTAGAAGAAGAAGAACGTACTGTTTTAATTAAAAAAATTATTGGAAAAACGAAGGGTAATCCTATTGTCGTTTCGCCGTTTTATTGCGATTATGGTAGTAATATAGAGATGGGCGAAAATTTCTTTGCCAATCATAACCTGGTTTTATTGGGCGGTGCAAAAATAACTTTTGGCGATAACGTGTTTATTGGTCCCAATTGTTGTCTCTCAACTGCCGGTCACCCCATTGATAAAAACCAGAGAAATGAAGGATTGGAATTTGCCTGTATGAACTTAGGTGTAAGTTAAAAACAAAAACCAGTATAATTGCTTGAATTATACTGGTCTGTATTTTGTTTTTGGTGCCCAGTAAAGGACGATTTTGTATTTTCTTATGCGCTTAAAATCAGTTTTTTACAGAGGTGTGAGATTTTTGTTCTCGGTAAAGTCTCTCTTAAGTTTCAACTAAATTATATCTGGAACAAAAATAGGAAAAAATAAGAAATATGGTGTTACTCTATCTGTATATATCTAGATAACTCTTTGAAAAGGTTAGGTAAAAAGAAACATCCCTGGTTCAGCAGGGATGCTTTCTCACCTAACTAAATTAGGATCTCTATGAAAAAATTGGTTACAAGACCTTTGTGCTTGTAACAAATAGTTATACGAATAATGAATTAGGATGTTATACAGAGGATTTATAATCTTTCATAATGGTAAACATGCAGAGAATATTTTAATGATCGGTCCTTCATTCATAAAAACAGCAAAATTATGGAGGAGGAAATGTTTATTTACTATCAAGAACAATAATCCACCACGTGAAATTTGTTTAAAAAGGATTCTCATGAAACTGAGGATCCTTTTTTCGTAAGAGAATACCAGTGCAAAAGAACAAATAGCTCAAGTATTTTAGTACTACGACGTCATGTGATGTCAAAAAAGTTTAACAATAAATAACATTCTCATTTATCATATTTCCAAACATGCTATAAAACATATTTTATAAGTATCAGAAATACAGCGCGATAGCAACTGGTTTTGACAAAACCAATTTTTATAGTGAAAAATATTTGGAGAGCTCGTATAATTGGTCAACCAATTTTTGGTAACTGGTCAACCAGTAAGAATGTAGTCGAATCTAAAGAACTAACTATGAAACGTTTTAGCTACAAAAACTCATTATACAAAGAGCTATCTGCTCTTGCTCTCCATATATTTCTTGCGTTTAAATGCAAAGATCATCTAGTCTACTTAAAGGTAGAGAATAATTCTTCACAGAGTGTTTTTTCAAATTGCACAATTCTAATGTAAATCAACATGTCATGGATATTTTAGAAAACTTTAAAGCGATAGAAGTAGAAAGCCCGGTAGATAAAATAATTAAACAGATACGTAATTCAATCGTATCGGGGCAAATGAAACCGGGGGAAAAGTTACCCTCTGAAAGAAAACTATCGGAGTCATTCGGAATTGGTCGTACTTATGTACGCGATGCGATAAAGAAATTGGAGTTTTATGGTATTCTCAAAACATTACCGCAAAGTGGAACAATCGTTTCCGGTGCTGATATTTCAGCAATGGAAGGATTAATATCAAATGTCATAAAATTGAATGAGAATGATTTCTTCCATTTGGTTGAGACACGTGTAGTTATGGAAACCTATGCATGTGGACAGGCTGCTGTTCGTCGTTCAAACCGCGATATTGCTGATCTGGAAGAAAAACTTGATGAATACAAGCAACGTGTTGATGCAAATTTGCCAGGGGTTAAGGAGGACTTTAACTTTCATATACAAATTACCGAAGCCAGCCAGAATAAGGTGATAAAATCTTTAATGCTGATTCTGATACCTGACATCCTTGAGATTTACAGAAAATTAAATGTATGTGGTGAAGGACGGTTTTATAAATCGTTTGACGAGCATAAGGTAATACTGGATTGCATCATTAAGCAAGATGCTAAAGGTGCAGAAGAGGCCATGCGAGTACACTTAAAGGATGTTGTAAACTTCAGCCTATCCTATAAAGGAAACGAATAGAAAATTAATATTTCAAATTAATCAGTAAATCAATTAGTAATCAAACAAAAACTTAAAAAATTTATGTATTGAAATGGGAATAGTATTAGATAAAAAGGATTGACTTAAGAAGCCAATCCTTTTAGAGAACCACGGTAAGAATCTTGAATTACGATATATGAACTTGCAGGTAACAGATATCAGTAGTAAAGATCTAAACCGCGCTCTGCAAATATAATATACAATTGAATTAAACGAATTATTAAACTTTTTAAATCAAATTAGATGAAAAAATTCTTAAGCCTATTCATTATTCTACTGGCTTTTGCAATTGGAGTTTCTGCTCAGAATCAGCTAACGGGAAATGTTATTGACGCAGAAAATAATGAAGCCTTAATTGGGGCTACAATTATTGAAAAGGGGACAACCAACGGTACTATAACAGATGTCGATGGTAATTTCTCTTTAACAACGCAAAGCGAATCAGGAATAATTGAAATATCATTTATTGGATATTTAACCCAGGAGATCGAGTTCTCCGGGAGTGCTAACTTAAACGTAAGTTTGAAAGCCGACGTTACCGGCCTTGATGAGGTTGTGGTAGTTGGATATGGTGTTCAGAAGAAATCGCACCTGACCGGAGCCATTTCGAAACTTGAAAATGAAAATATGGAACAAGTAGCGGTAGCACGTGTTGATGATGCTCTGATTGGTAAAATATCGGGTGTTAATATTCAGGCTACCGATGGTGGTGCAGGTACCGCACCGACAATCCGTATCAGGGGAACAGGATCAATTAGTGGTAGTTCCGACCCATTAATTGTGGTTGACGGTATTGTTGTTGATTCGGATTACCTTGGTAATTTAGATATGAACGATGTGGCTTCGTTTGAAGTGTTGAAAGATGCTGCTTCGGCTGCAATTTACGGTTCAAGGGGAGCGAATGGTGTAATTATGATTACATCGAAACAAGGTAAAGAAGGAAAAACCAAATTTAACTTCAATTCTTATTACGGTTTTAAAGAAGCTCACCAAAGTGATGCTTATTACTTTTCGGTTGCCGAAACTGCCGCAGCCGAACAAGCTGCTACCGGTGGTCTTACAGCCAGAACTCAATACAAGCAACTGATCGGTGTTGACCGTGACTGGCAAGATGTTATTTTTGATGGTGGTACGATTCAAAACTACTCGTTTAGCGCAAGGGGTGGTAGCGAGAATACAAAATTTAGTACCTCGTTAAATTATTTGAACGATGAAGGTGTTCTGTTAACCGATGGTTATGAAAAATTTAGTTTAAAACTGAAACTAGATACTAAGGTTAATAAGTTTAAGATGGGTGTTAACTTATCACCATCTTATTCCAACCGAAGAAGATTTGATGGTTCAACACATGATATCTTACGTCAACCACCATGGTTACCGGTATATCACGACGAGCATACTATTCAGTTTGTGGACAGAAATACATACCCTGACGTACAGGTAGGTGATTATGCCAATCAGCGTCATTTCGACAATTACATGTTAGATGGTTCTGAAGTAGATATAAGTAATACTTCGAATGTGAATCCTGCCGCTAAGGTTTTGGAGCGAGATTATACCTACAAAAAATTCAAAATGTACGGTGTTGCTTATGTACAGTATGATATTACAAAGGACTTAAATTTTAAGGCTTCTTTTGGAGGTGATTTTCAAAATACAGACATTAGAAGATGGCAAGGACCTTTGGCCCATAGAAATGGAGCAGATAATACACAGCTATACGAATCAACCCAGAACAGGATTCACCTTGTAAACGACAACTTCTTTAGTTACGATAAAAGAGTTGGCGACCATGATATTAGTGCTATTTTGGGTATGTCAGTTGAATCATGGGATACTGAATTCGCGAGCATTAATGCAACCGATTATACATTCGATTACATCCAGAATATTAGTGCTGCAGGTACAATTAGTGCCGCAGAATCAGGCAAGTACGAAGAACGTTTATTATCGTTTACAAGCAGGGTGAATTATGCTTACAAAGACAAATATTTAGCATCTGCAAGTTTCAGACGAGATGGTAGTTCACGTTTTGGATCAGATACTAAATACGGAAACTTCACCGCTTTCTCAGTAGGCTGGAGACTTTCAGAGGAAGATTTCTTAAAAGACAGTGAAGCTATAAATAGCTTAAAGCTTCGATTTAGTTATGGAGTAACCGGTAATAATGCAATTGATGCTGGTACGGTTTACGAAGAGCATTATCCTTATTTAGCACTATTGGAAACTTCAACAGCGGTTGTAAACGGTTCGCTGGTAACAGGTTTTAATGCTTTAAACATTGCAAATCCTGAATTAGGTTGGGAAAAATCAGTTGAATATAACCCGGGTCTTGATTTTATGTTGTGGGATGGTTTGCTTTCAGGTTCGATTGAATATTACAATAGAACCAGTGACAACTTGATTTTAGAAAATCCTGTATCAACAACTACCGGTTTCGATGCAGCGCTTATCAATAGAGGTGAAGTAGAGAATAGTGGTATTGAAGTTGAATTACGCTCAACAGTTAATATTACTAAAGACTTTAGCTGGAGTGGTGCAATTATGGCTTCTAAAAACGATAACAAATTGAACGATTTTGCTGAGTCTAACGGTCAAATTCAAAGTGTTGACTCGAAAAGGGCAGCAGAATGGATTAACCTGGAAGGCCTACCAATTTCATCATTCTATGGTTGGGTAGTTGATAGAGATATTCCTTTAGAATATTTAAATAATCCTTACCATCCTGTAGGTGGAGAAGCTCAGGACGTTTATGTAAAAGATTTAAATGGCGATGGAATTATTGATGATGAAGATAAAGCGGTGCTGGGTAATCCATATCCGGAATTGATTTGGAGTTTCTCGAATGATTTCAAATTTAAAAACTTCGATTTTAGCTTTATGTTCCAGGGATCTCATGGAGCTGAAGTGAGAAACATGGGAGATCAGTATATCTTCAATCATTTTAATAGCAGCCAGGATTTTGATCCGGCGATAACACCCGATCAGGAGTTTATTAAGCAGAAGATATTTACAAACGATATTATTCAGGATGCTTCATACATAGCATTGAGAAATATAAATTTTGGCTACACATTCGGTAAAAACTTGTTAGAAAGAACTTTTATTGAAAAAGCAAGAGTATATGTGTCTGCACAAAACTTACTCTACTTTACAGCCGATGATTACACAGGTTTCAATCCTGAGTCTATTGATACTACCTCTCCAACAACCTATGGTTACCAGAGAGCAGGTTCTCCAATTGCTAAAACAATAAGTTTTGGAGTAAACATTGATTTTTAATCTGAAAAATTATGAGAGACATGATTAAGTATATAAGCAAAATAGCAGTGCTTCTTTTTATAATAGTATTCACTGCGTGTGAGGACACATTTTTGAGCCCGGACCCTTCTGGTGTTATAACTTCTTCTAACTTCTTTTCAAACGATACTGAATTGGAAGCAGCCATTCTAAATATGTATGATGGAATTCAGGGAGTTAATTCTACAAGTACATCCGATAATCACGGAATAATGTATGAGTTCTATATAACAGAAATGAGAACTGACAATACCGAGACTAAGAGTAGTGAAGGAGAAGATGCGCAGTTTGAAAGTTTTACAGTGGAAGCAACAAATGGTCGGGTTTCGGACTATTACGATAGTTATTACAACATCATTTACAGAGCAAATCTGGTTTTAGAAAACTTAGATGTAGCATCAGAAGAAGCTGTTGGTGCTTTTGAAGGCGAAGCGAAGTTTGTAAGGGCCTATGCCTACTTTAATTTAGTGCGCTTGTTTGGCGATGTACCTTTGGTAGATAAAGTAATTAGTCCATCTGATTCAGAAACAGCTTATACAAGAGTATCTACTGCTACAATTTACGACTTAATTGAATCTGACTTACAAACTGCGATTGATAATCTTGACAATACATATAAGGGAAGAGCCTCGAAAGCAGCAGCCCAGGCATTATTAGCTAAAGTGTATTTAACTCAGGGTGAAAATTACGACTCGGCACAAAGCTTGTGTGAGGACGTAATGGCAAGTGGTTTTTCGTTAGAGCCTAATTTTAAAGATGTATTTTATAATGAGCTAAATGACGAGATCATTTTTGCTGTTGAGTATCTTGGAGACCTTACTGATGACAGCCAAAACTTCTCGGCTGAATGGTTGAATGCAGTTGGTAGAACCAGTGGTGTTAACTATGTTACTGCCAATGCTCGAGAGGCTTTAGATGCAATGGGTGGTGATAGAACAATGTACTCCTATCGTCAGGATGCCAAGCAATATGAAAAATACCAGGTTGTAAAGTACCTTCCAAACGGAGATAGCAATTTGGGAATTGACCCAACTTCGAGCGACCCACAAAAAGCGGGTAACGACTGGATAGTTTTACGCTATGCCGATGTATTGTTAATGCACGTTGAAGCAATTATGGCAGGTGGTGCCGAAACTTCAAGCTCATCAGCAATCAATTCTTTTATGCAGGTGCGTAACCGGGCTGGAATTACCGATGCGGTATCTACAATTACCAAAGAAGATTTATTAAATGAACGTAGAGTGGAACTCGCATTCGAAAATCACAGATTCTTTGATTTAGTGCGCTTTGGAATGGCTGAACAAGTATTATCAGCTTTCTCTAACGAAACAGGTGGAAGTTTCTCAGCAACTGATTTATTGTTACCAATACCTCAGCGAGAGATTAACTTAAGTAAAGGATTGCTCACGCAAAATCCTGGTTACTAAGATTTGTTTAACAATTAACTTGATTTAAAATGAAGAATAACATATTAAATACAAAACGAAATCAAAGCTCTGTTTGGAAGTTGATGATCTTGGTATTAGCAGTTTTTTTTACAGCTTGTGATTTTGCATACGATTTGCCCGAGGCAAATTCAAAACCAGATGAAACACCACCGAGTGCATACTTTACTTATGCGCAAGGGCAAGGTACTGCTGAAGAATGGAAAGACTATACTTTTTCAAATTTATCCAGTAGCGCGACTGACTACGTATGGGATTTTGGAGATGGTAATACGTCAACAGATGTAGATGGTAAAAATACCTATTCGGGAGAAGGAACCTTTACGGTAACTTTAACCGCATCAGATAAACTGGGTGTAACCAGTACATATTCTGAAACTATTGAAGTTGTTGAACCTGAAGAGCCAGAGGCTATTATTCCTGTCATTTTAGAGCCTAGTTTTGAGGACTTAACCTTGCCTGATGGAACAGGAGATGGTAGAGATTCATGGAGAAACGATTTTGGTGGAGTCATTCAAATTACCAGCAGCCCTGTTTACGATGGTTCGCAAGCAGCTAAATTCCCTTCAGCGGGTGATCGAGTTGGTTACCAGGATGGTATTGTTGTTTCACCAAATACTGATTATATACTTACCTATTATTATACCATGAAGAGTGGTGATGGTAACTTAACGGTAAAGGTTTTGGGTGGAACAATAAGCGATTTATCTGAAGCAGACGATGCTACATTAGGCGAGCACGTAGGTACCGACACATCTGATTCAAGTACCTATGTACAAGTTTCAATTCCATTTAATACAGGAACAAACGGAAGCATTGCTATACTTATTACCAACGAAGGTGTTGAGTGTCGTGCTGACTTATTTGAAATTGAAGTAGCGGAGCAAAACTAAAAGTAAATGTTTAAGTCAATCGTAAATATAATCTTTCTAAGTCTTAGCTTTTGTTTAGCAATGGCTGGTGTTAGTTGTCAGGACTCAACGGACGATGCGCTTGATATTGTAACACCAGAAGAGGAGATAGATTATAAATTACCTGATATTGATTTAAGTAATTGGAAAGTAACACTTCCGATTGGAAATCCAACGGAAGTGTTACCTCCTGAAATATTGGATTATGCCACAAATGAAACGTTAAAGCCTTTTATGTACAACGATTCCATCGAAGGAGCACTGGTGTTTTATACTTATCCAGGAGCATCTACCGCAAATTCTTCATACTCAAGAACAGAGCTGAGGGAGTTAATGAATCCTGAGGATTATGGGAAAACGAATTGGACATTTGCGCAAGGTGGATATATGAAAGGAACTCTGGCAATGGCTGATATTTCGGAAGATGATGCAGGAAACTATCATCGGACTATTATCATGCAAATTCATGGTCGGTTAACCGATGAACAACGGGATTTAATTGACGCAAAAGATAACAACGCTCCTCCCATACTAAAGATTTACTGGGCTTTTGGAAACGTAAGAGTAAAAACAAAAGTGCTAAAAAATTTAGATGCTTCCTACGAAGAGTTACTTGAAACAGATGCCTGGGGCGATGACGATGGATATACGTTCTCAGAACCTGTTGGTTTTGAAAAATTCACGTTAGAAGTAAAAGTTTCAGATGGAAGGATGGAGGTCATTTTAAATGGGAAAGAATCAGTAGTTTATGATGACATCCATATTGAAAAATGGGGCGTATTCGAAAATTATTTTAAGGCGGGAAACTATCTGGTGACACATGATGAAAATGCCTTTTCGAAAGTTAAATACTTTGATTTGGAAGTGAATCATGAATAATCCATAACCCGTTTTTGAGTTGAATTTATTTGATGGATTAGATCATAATCCTGGTTATTAGTTGAGTTTTAGTTTAGTTAGAATCTTGAAGGGGATGGAAAATCCCATCCCCTTTATCTTTCTCATTGTAATAAAATTTCCTTATGAATTCACGAAGGTCGTTTATAAAAATAGCATCACTTGCTTCCATGGTGACTCTAACTGGTTTTACTCCTGTACTCGGGATGAGTAGTCTGGGATCCAATAGCAAAAGAAAGGTTTACATCTTTTCGAAACACCTGCAATGGTTGGATTTTGAGGAAATGGCATTAACAGCCAAAGAAGTTGGTTTTGATGGAATAGACTTAACTGTTCGCCCTAACGGTCATGTTTTACCGGAACGAGTAAAAGAAGATCTACCTAAAGCAATCAAAGCAATTAAAAAGGCCGGTTTAAATGCTGACCGAATGACCACTGCCATAACAGATCCGGAAGATAATTTAACTATTGATATTCTGGAAACAGCAGCAAAGGAGGGGATTAAGAATTATAGACTTGGGTGGTTTGACTATGATCCATCACTTTCTATTGAGGAGAACATCGCTGGATTCAATCTGAAATTAAAAAAATTGGCAAAGCTTAATAAACAATTGGGTTTGACTGCTGCCTATCAGAACCATGCCGGAGAAATGGCTGGTGGGCCTGTTTGGGATATGGGATTGATGTTGGATGGAATTGATCCGAATTTGGTTGGAGTAAGATACGACATCAGGCATGCAACGGTTGAAGGAGGTACAGCGTGGCCACTGGGAATGAAATTTCTTGCAGACAAAATCAATAGCTTCGATGTAAAAGATTTTATCTGGAAGGAAACTGAAGGAACCTGGCGACCTTTTAATGTGCCGGTAGGAGAAGGAATGGTCGATTTCGAACGCTATTTCCAAATCATAGATGAGTTAAGTATTAATGGTGACTTCACTCTTCACCTGGAATATCCAATTGGTGGTGCCGAACATGGAGCAACAACACTTTCCTGTTCTCCGGATGAGGTAATAAAAGCCATGAAAAATGACCTGAAAACTTTGCGGAGTTTCTTATAAAGACGAATTAAAGATGATTCAAAGATTTATATATAGTTGTTTGTTACTGCTGCCATTCACTGTGTTTGCACAAAATAATGGGGTAGCCTACAGTCATGTGCCTACAAACGCAGAAATTATTGAATTACTTGATGTTGATTACAGTTCAGAGCTACAGGCTATACAAAACAACTACAAGCAAGGAAATACAGAACAGGCTCTTGAAGAGCTTGCAATATATTTTAAGGAAAGATTCTCAGAACGCTATTTTTTCGATTGGAAAAACTTTGAAAATCGTTTCTCAGAATACAATCAATTGTATTCTGACCGAGAGGTTTTTCATACAAAAGATGCGGCAAAACATCTGGAATTGTATCCCGCCTCAACACAATGGAAAATAGGTTTTGAAAACCTGAAAGGCGAAACAGTTACATCTTATCCGTATCGCCACTTAACACGGCAACACAAAGCTGGTAGTATTGCATTTTTGTACCATTACACCGGCAACAAAAAATACCTGGATTATATTCCGGAGCAGGCTGCTTCTCTGAATGCAGCTTTCAACAACAATCAAATCGAAATTATTGAAGACGGTAATGGTGCTTACGAATGTTATCGTGCCGGAAACCGAGTTTGGAACTGGTTATTGGTTCATCAAATTCTTTTGGCATCTGATGATTATTCAACCACACAACAACTGGAAATGATTCGTACATTCTTGCATACGGGGGCCAAACTGTATCACCATCATCCGGTTTACACAGAAGGTAACCACCAAACCCGTGGTATGAGTGCTCTGGCTATGCTGGCATTTCTTTTTCCTGAAATAAAAGGTGCCGACCAGTGGAAAGAGCGGTCGTTACAACGTCTGGAAGAGCATCTTGAAAGAGAAATTTATCCCGATGGTTTTCAGTTCGAACGTACGGTACATTACCATGTCGACGATATTGAAAACTATTTTTATCCTTACCAGTTAGCCAAACTAAATAATATTGAATTAAAACCCATTTGGGAAACGAGAATAAAAGGGCTTTTTGATGTGTTGCTGAAAATTGCTATGCCCAACAAAAAAGCTCCCGTTTTACAAGACGATACCGATTCGCCCTGGGCTGAATACAACGAAATTGATAATACCATGGCTTTGGGAGCTGTTTTATTTGGCGAACCCGATTACGTTTATTTCGCCTCTTCAAAAGTGTCAACAGAATATTATTGGTATTTAAAACCGGAACAGCTGGCGCGGTTAAAATTAGTTCAGAAGAATGAGCCACAATTGGGATCATGCGAACTCCCGGAAACTGGTTATTATGTGATGCGAAACGGTTGGGGAGAGAAGGATGTCTATGCTATTGTATCGGCAGGCCTAACACCTGAGAAACCCGACCATCAGCATGCCGATATGCTGGGATTGCAGGTTTATGCATTTGGTAATGTTATGCTGCCGAACTACCAGGTAAGATACTATTTGCACGATTTCCCCGAATTTAAAAACTCATGGGTAAAAAGCGTTGCCTTGCTCGATTCAATCCCCCAGGGGCTTGAGTGGAAAGGAAACCAGGGCGGAAGTGGTTTTGGAAAGTTTAAAAATCTGCCCGAACCGAGAGTGTTGGCATGGGAAAAAAATAAGGAATTCGATCTTTTTGTGGGAAGCCACAATGGATACGACATAGAAGGAGTTAAAACCTACCGGACCGTAATTTTTATAAAAGATGGTTTCTGGATTGTTCGCGATCAATTTATTGCAAACGGTGGACAACATACAACACAGCAGGTTTGGCAGGGACATTACGATTTAGAAAAAGAAGAAAAACATATACGTTCAGTTTTTCAAAACGGAGCTGGATTGGAAATCATTCAATTGGCCGATTCTGCCGACCAAATTTCAAAAGCATCATCTCGAGGAAAGGGGAGAAGTGTATTTCAAAAAAGCTTTCAAAACGAAACTTCGTGGACGACACTTTTATTTCCATTTGAGAATTTTGAAGAGCGTTTGATGGTAGATGATTACAACGAATTTAAAGCAATCGAATGGAACATTGTTTCAGGGATAAACAGCCCGATTAAAACCAACGCAAAACAGGTGATCTATAAAAAAGATGCCTTTATCCTTTTGGAAACAACGGAATTTACAGTTGATGATAATGTAGTTGCTGTAAGCTCAAAAAGCGATTTATGGGTGACGCTCGAAGAAGATAAATTGGAAATAACCAATTGTGGAATAATAGAGGTGGAGATTAATAATACGCCGGTAAAACCAGGAAAAACAGTATCATTATAATGAGTGAAACAAAGGTAAATAAAACCATATTACAAAAGATAGCCGCGCTAATACTGTCTTTTGGACCGGGCATTTTTGCCATTGGGTATACCATTGGTACGGGTAGCGTAACATCGATGATCGTTGCCGGTAGTAGCTTTGGTATGCAGTTGCTTTGGGTGCTACTGTTTAGTTGTATATTCTCGGGAGTATTAATTTATACTTACGGAAAGTATACCCTGGTAACCGGCGAAACCGCATTGTTTGGTTTTAAAAATCACTTTAAAGCCGGCAAACTTATAGCCATTCTTATTATTATAGGAATCACTTTTGGCCAATGGAATTCGCTAACAGGAATTCTTGGGATCTCTGCTAACATGATTTATGAAATTGTTGCTTTGTATTACCCGTCAATTAGCAGTTCAGAATACCAGGTAGTTTTAGGAATAGCTATTGTTATTATGGTAACGTTCTATGGCTTGCTGTTGGTAGGAAAATATACATTTTTCGAAAAGGTGTTAGTGATTTTTGTATCCATCATGGGTATATCATTTATTGCCTCGTTACTATTTGTATTTCCTCAGCCAACAGAAATTATCGGGGGGCTTATCCCGTCAATTCCCGATGTTGAAGGAGGCCAGATGTTAACAGCTGCTTTTGTGGGGACAACCATGGCAGCAGCCACTTTCCTTTCACGTCCGCTTTTTGTAATAGGAAAAGGCTGGACAATTAAAGATTTAACAAAACAGAAGAACGATTCGATAACCGCAGCTATTTTGGTTTTTGTAATTAGTGGTTCTATTATGGCAGTGGCTTGTGGGGCACTTTACCACGAAGGTAAAGTAGTATCCAAGGTACTCGATATGGTAAATACCCTTGAACCTATTGCCGGACGTTTTGCACTTACCATTTTTGTTTTCGGAACACTTAGTGCAGGACTTTCATCTATTTTCCCGTGTTTAATGATTGCGCCATTACTATTGGCGGATTACCAGGAAGGGAAATTAGATACCAATTCAAAACAGTTTAGAGTTGTTACTGCTATAGCTGCGCTGGTTGCTTTGTGGGTACCTATTGCCGGAGAAAATCCTATACAAGCCCAAATTCTAACACAGGTATTTAATGTATTTGTATTGCCATTGGTAATTGTCGGAATCCTTATTCTGGCTAACAATAAAAAACGTATGGGCACACACAAAATAAGTGCTTTTGTTAATGCCGGCCTTGTTTTGGCGCTGGTCTTTTCACTAATCATATCGTACAACGGCGCTGCTGCCGTTTTAAATTATTTCTAAGGAATGAAATTAGTAAAATACATACTGATAATATTAATAATGCTTCGGGTGGCAATACCTGTAAATGCTGAAGTTTATAGGGTAAGCACTAAAAACCAACTTGAAGATGCAGTTGCTACTGTTTTGCCCGGCGATACCGTATTGTTGGCCGCACAGCAATGGGATGATGTAGAACTGGAGTTTAAAGGCGAAGGAAGCGAAAATGCTCCGATTGTATTTGGTGCCGAAACACTCGGTCAAACTATCTTTACCGGTAATAGCCGTATTGAGATTAGTGGTAACTGGCTGGTGGTTCGCGACTTTATTTTCCGTGATGGCGATATTACCGAAAGCGGTTCTATTATTGCTTTCCGTACAAGCTCATCAACATTTGCTCACAATTGTCGTCTTACCAATGTTACCATCGAGAATTATAATCCAGCTAACGGAAGCATCGATACAAAATATGTTTCGCTTTATGGAACCGATAACCGTGTTGACCATTGTAGTTTCTCCGGGAAAACAAATTCAGGTGCAACTTTTGTAGTTTGGCTCGATGCAACACCAGATTTCCATTTAATCGATCATAACTATTTTGGCCCCCGCCAGGATTTAGGCCAAAACGGTGGAGAAACCATCCGGATTGGAACCAGTGACTGGGAAAGATACAATTCGAACTGTGTGGTAGAATACAACCTGTTTGATGAATGCGATGGTGAAATTGAAATCATTTCGAATAAATCGGTTGGTAACCACTACCGTTACAATACATTCGATAACTGTGAGGGTACGCTAACGCTCCGACACGGTTCGGATTGCCGGGTTTACGGAAACTTCTTTTTTGGCAATGATGAAAAGAATTGCGGCGGCATACGCCTCATTGGTCCGGGGCACCGGGTGTATAACAATTACCTCGAAAATCTGGAAGGAACTTCGTATCGTGCAGCCATTTGTTTGGCTAATGGAGTCCCCAATTCTCCGGCAAATCGTTATCGTCAGGTGGAGGATGCAAGGGTTGGTTTTAATACCATTGTAAATTGTAAAGAACCATTTGCCATTGGAGCTGGTGCTGATGAAGAGAAGTCTCTTGCTCCCATAAGTTCATTTATTGAAAACAATCTGATTGTTTCAAAATCGGGCCGTGATCTGGTAAAAGTTTACAGTTCTGCAAGTGGGGTAGATTGGAAGGGAATTTATTCCGATGCGGAAGCTATTGGAATTGCTGCCGATGGTTTCATTCAAACTGAAGTTCCAATGGTTTTGGATGGGAAAATGTATAGACCAACTTCCGAAAATCCGGTGATTGGAGCTGCTGTTTCAGGTGTATTTGATACTATATCTGTTGACATTGACGGGCAAACCAGGCCAGAAACAGCAAAAGACGCTGGATGTGACCAACTTTCGGATGAGGAAATAATGACTTTTCCGGTAACGAAATCTGATGTTGGTGCGAATTACGATTTTCCAACTCATTCGCAAATAATAGAAAAACCAAAGTATAATATTTCAGTAACTAAAGGGGCATTAAATGTAAACTTTGAGAACGAAAGGAGACGAATAATAACGCTTTATTCCGTTTCTGGGAAGTTACTTTCTTCTTCACAGGTTTATGCCCAAAGTTATAATCAACCGGTAAGTCAGTTTCCCCACTTTTTGATAGTAGAGATTCGTGAAGCCGGCAGTAAATACGCAGTAAAACTAATTCAATAAATAATGATGAAAAACATTCATATTTACATATCGCTTTTACTTTTTGTCGTTCTTTTTTCGTGTAAGAAAACGGAAACTACAAATGATGAAACGAAAGGTTTTCCAAGGCTCATTATGCAAAAAGCAGATGTTCCGGGTATTATTGATGGTCTGCAAAAATATCCCTTGTTACAATCATCATATGAGAATGCAAAAGAAATTGCTGATAAAGGAATAGAAGCTGGAATTGTAGTGCCATTCCCAAAAGATCCGGGCGGGGGGTATACCCACGAAAAACACAAACGAAATTATATTGAAATGTATAATGCCGGACTGGTATATCAGCTTAGTGGCGATGAAAAATATGCTGTATTCGTGCGCGATATGCTGAACGAATATGCAAAACTTTATCCAACACTGGGCATTCACCCGATGAAGAAAAACCAGTCTCCTGGGAAATTGTTTTGGCAGGGATTAAACGAGTCGGTTTGGCTGGTTTATTCCATTCAGGCTTACGATTGTATTCATGAGTTTTTATCGGTAGATGAACGGGAAAATATTGAAGAAAATCTGTTCAAAAAAGTTGTTGAGTTCTTTACCGTGGAAGACAAATATTCGTTTGATCGCGTGCACAATCACGGAACCTGGGCAGTTGCCGGAGTTGGTATGACAGGAATGGTATTGGACGATTCCTTAATGGTACAAAAAGCATTGTACAGTACAAAACTGGATGGTTCGGGTGGTTTCTTAAAACAAATTGATGAGCTGTTTTCGCCCGATGGCTACTATGCCGAAGGCCCGTATTATCAGCGTTATGCCTTGTTACCATTTATTGTATTCGCACAGGCGCTGGAAAACAATCTTCCTAAGTTAAAAATATTCGAATATAAAAACGGTGTACTGCCAAAAGCGGTTACTACTGTTCTGCAATTAACAAATTCCGATGGACGATTTTACCCGATAAACGATGCGATTAAAGAAAAATCGTGGCTTACCCCGGAGTTAGTATTCGGAACCGATATCGTTTATAAACTCACAGAAAATCCAACACTGCTCGACGTGGCACAACACCATGGTAAAGTAATGTTAAGTGCACAGGGATTGGATGTAGCCAAAGCTATTGCCGAAGGTAAAACGCAAAAATTTGAGCGCAAGCCAATGATAATACGTGATGGAGCCAATGGCGACAAAGGTGGTTTATCTTTACTCCGTTTAGGCGAAAGTGAGAATCAGACATCAGTATTGTTTAAATTTTCTTCGCAGGGAATGGGACACGGACATTTCGATCGTCTTGGAATAAACCTGTACGACAAAGGTCAGGAAATAATACCTGATTATGGTGCAGCTCGTTTTCTGAATGTTGCAGCAAAAGAAGGTGGACGTTATCTGCCTGAAAATAAGACCTGGGCAAATCAGACGATAGCACATAATACATTGGTTATTAATGAGCGATCAAACTTTAATGGAAAGTTAGAAAGAGCAGAGGAAAGCAGTCCTGAATTGGTTTTTGCCGACCTTGATAATCCGGTAGTGCAAATTGTATCGGCTACCGACGAAAATTGTTACGAAGGCGCTTCTTTAAACCGTGTTCTGGCCTTGCTTGAAGTAGAAGGCAGAACGTACTTAATTGATTTATTCAACATTAAAAACCAAGAAAGCAGCCAGCTCGATCTTCCGGTGTATTTCAACGGACAGATCATTGATGCTAATTTCGGGTATTCAAGATTAAATCAATATGAGATTCTGGGTCAAGATCATGGTTATCAGCATTTAATTGTGGATGCAATTGCTGAAAATCTACCTCATACAGCCAGTATTTCGTGGATGAAAGAAACCGGATTTTATACCGTTTCAACTTTGGCCGAATCAAAAACTGAATTTTTTGTAACACGTCTTGGTGCTAATGATCCGAATTATAACCTCCGTAACCAAATGGGAATGTTGTTTAGGTTCCCGAATTCGAAAGACAAAAAACTGCTTACCGTTTACGAAATGCACGGGAATTACAATCCGGCCAGTGAAGCCGTGCTGAATTCTGAAGGATCTGTAAAAGAACTTCAGTTGATAGAAGGCGACGACGAAAAAGTGGCCTTGATTTTACACTTGAAGAATGACAAAAAAATACAACTTCTGCTTGATCTGAATTTTGCAAACGAGAGCAAAAACACCATTCAGGTAGAAGGCAATACGATAGATTGGGAAGGAAATTATAAAGTAATAACAAATTAAAATAAACGATTATGGCAAGCGAAAAATTTATTAAAAACAGTGAGAATTGGGAAGATCTTGGTGGTGGCGTTTCTCGTCAGTTTCAAGGCTGGGATAACCAGATTATGATGGTGAAAGTAAAGTTTGAAAAGGGTGCAGAAGGTGCTCCACATCAACACTTTCATACACAAGCAACCTATTGTGCTGCAGGTAAATTCGAATTCGTTATTGATGGCGAAAAAAGTATTATTGAAGCCGGAGAGGGAGTTTACATTGCTCCAAACTTATTACACAGTGCAGTGTGTTTAGAAGCCGGTATTTTAATCGATGTATTTAGTCCGGTACGCGAAGATTTCCTTGATGGAAGTGGTGTTTCGTATTTCGGAGATAAAAAGTAATAGCTATGAAGATAAAAGGATTCAGATGGTGGATAATTGGCTTAATCTTTTTAGCCACCGTTATTAATTATATCGACAGAAGTGCCCTGAGTATCATGTGGGGTGGAGCCGATATTAGTGGCTCAATAGCACAATCATTGGGCCTAACCAAAAACGATTATGCGTTAATTTCTAACGTATTTATGGTTGCATACGCTTTGGGACAATTGTTCTCGGGCAAAATATTCGATAAAGTAGGTACACGTATCGGATATGTATTAAGTATTGGTATTTGGGGACTTTCTTCATTTATGCATTCAATGGCACGCGGAGTTTTGTCTTTAAGTATCCTTAGAACTACATTGGGTATTTCTGAAGCCGGTAACTGGCCCGGAGCTGTAAAAAGTAACGCCGAATGGTTTCCGATAAAAGAGAGAGCTATTGCACAGGGGCTTTTTAATGCCGGAGCATCAATCGGTTCTGTTATTGCACCTTTGATTATTGGATTCTTGTTTGTTGCATACGGTTGGAGAGCCACTTTCATGGTGGTAGGATCGTTTGGATTAATCTGGATTATTCCATGGCTGATCATCAACAAAACAAGTTTAAAGAAACACCCTTGGGTAACAGAACATGAAAGACAATACATTCTTGCAGGGCAGAGTAAAGCTGATCAAAAAGCTGATGATACAACAAAAGGATTGAGTTTAAGACAAATTCTTTCACACAAAGAATCATGGTCGATAGTTGTAGGACGTTTTTTCCTTGAGCCTATCTGGTGGTTGTTTGTAACCTGGATGCCGATATATCTTTTCGATACCTATGGTTTTAATGTAAAAGAAGTCGCTTTATTCTTGTGGGTTCCATACGTTGGAGCTGCTGTAGGAAGTATAGCCGGTGGTTATGTGTCAGGTATGATTATCGCAAAAACCGGCTCAATCAATAAGGGTCGAAAAACAACAATTGTAATTGGTGGCGCTATAATGCTTGCAGGATTGATTGCAACAATATTGTTTGGCGATACGGCATTAAAATTCGTACTCATTGTATGTGCAGTATTGTTCGGATTCCAATTCGCTATAGGCAATGTTCAGACTTTACCAAGTGACTTTTTCAGTGGCAAATCAGTTGGGTCGTTAGCAGGACTGGGAGGAATGATTGGAGTATTCTCCGTAATCGTAATGAACTTCGTGGTTCCGGTTGTAGCCCAAATATCTTATACCCCAATATTTATTGCTATTGCAGCATTTGTGCCGCTGGGGGTTGGAGCCATTTACTTGTTCGCCAGAAATATAAAGTCGGTAGAAGAAAAATAAAAAACATTAATCAAATGAGTTTCATCCCTTAATTAGATGAAGCTTGAAAAAAACTTTAAAAAATAGAGATTATGAGTTCAAAAGGAAAAGTAGCAGTTATTACCGGTGCAACTGGAGGTATTGGTTTCGAAGTTGCAAAACGACTCGGTAAAGACGGATATACTGTTGTGTTAAACGGTATTGAACATGACGCCGGAGCAAAAAAAGTAGAAGAGCTTACTTCAGAGGGAATTACAGCTGAGTACTATGGTTTTGACATGACAGACTCAGCAGCGGTAACGGAAAACATTACAAAAATTGGTGAAAAGTATGGAAAAATCGATGCTCTGATTAACAATACCGGAGGTATTGGTGTAAGAGCTCGTTTTGAAGAAATGACTGATGAGCAATACAAGTTTGTTATGGCTCTTAATTTGGATTCGGTCTTTTATGCTTCAAGAGCAGCTATCCCTTTCCTTAAAAAGGGTGAAAATGCATCTATCATTAACTATACCTCGAATGCAGCCTGGAATGGTGCAGGACCAGGTGCCGGGATTTATTCAGCTTCAAAAGGTGGCGTACAATCAATCACACGTGCCTTGGCTAAAGATTTAGCAGAATATGGAATTAGAGTAAATGCAGTATCGCCGGGTACTATAGATACGCCTTTCCACGCGCAAATTAAATCCACTAAACCAGAGGTTTTTGCTTCCTGGAAAAACAGCGTTTTATTAGGCCGGTTAGGTGAGCCGGAAGAAGTGTCTGGTGTTATTTCTTTCTTATTAAGCGACGATGCATCATTCATTACGGCTGAAACCATCCAGATTGGTGGTGGACAGGCTTTGGGAATATAATTCCAGAAAATAGAATTTTTGGTGGTTTGTACTTTTTAAAACCACCTTTCAAATAGTTTAGTTAGTTAGTTTCAGCAGCCGGATACATAAAAATCTTCTGACATAAAGTAATTGTATTCGGCTGTTTTTATAAGATGAATGAATTAAGTTTTATACAGTTAGCGATATTAAGTGCCGCAGGTGTATTGGCCGGTTTTATTAATGTTGTTGCGGGAGGAGGATCATTAATTACACTTCCTTTAATGATATTTTTAGGACTACCGCCGGTTGTTGCAAATGGTACAAATCGAATTGGAATTATAGCACAAAATATTGTTGCCGTAACTAATTTTTCGCGAAAAGGAGTTTCTGTTTATCCCTATAGTTTGTATGCCGGAGGTATTGCAGTTCTTGGTTCAATAATCGGCTCTATGCTGGCACTTGAAATGGATGACCAACTTTTCAACCGGATTTTATCCATTGTAATGGTGGTTACCGGAACAGCTATTTTGCTTAACAACAAAAAGACAACATCAAGCAGCGCTGTACCGCTAGTTAAGAATCAAACTGTTAGCTTGTTCTTATTTTTCTTTATCGGTATTTATGGTGGTTTTATACATGTTGGAATTGGCTTTCTAATGATTCTGATATTATCACGCATAAATATGTTGACATTGAAGTATGCCAATAGTATTAAAGTCTTTGTTGCGCTTTTATTCAGTATCTCATCAATCATCGTGTTTATTCTGAATGGAGCTATAAACTGGAAAGTAGGTTTTGCTTTGGCTATTGGAACATCAGTGGGAGGTTACCTGGGAAGTCATTTCACGATGAAGAAAAGCGAAAAATGGATAAAACTTATCCTCATTCTTGCCATCGCAGTAATGGCAGTTAAATTATGGTTTATTAAATAAGGAGAATAATCATGGCAAAATTGCAAATCAAATCAAAATCAGAATGTACTTATGATTGCATTTCACTTGGAGAAGTTATGCTTAGGCTTGATCCGGGCGAAGGTCGTATAAGAACTACCCGTCAGTTCAAAGCCTGGGAAGGAGGAGGAGAATACAACGTTTCCCGCGGACTGCGAAGGTGCTTTGGAAAGAAAACAGCTATTGTAACAGCACTGGCCGACAATGAAGTAGGTGCTTTGATTGAGGACTTTATGCTTCAGGGAGGCTTGGATACTCAATTCGTAAAATGGATTGACTATGATGGTTGTGGCCGAACAGTTCGCAACGGGTTGAATTTCACTGAAAGAGGTTTTGGGATTCGCGGCGCAAAAGGTGTTTCCGATCGGGGTAATACTGCGGCGTCTCAATTAAAACCCGGTGATATTGACTGGGAATATCTATTCGGAACACTTGGTGTACGTTGGATGCACACCGGCGGAATTTTCGCAGCACTCTCAGAAACAGCAGCCGAAACGGTTATTGAGGCAGTTAAAATTGCTAAAGAATACGGAACAATTGTTTCCTACGACTTAAACTATCGCCCTTCGCTTTGGAAAGCTATTGGTGGCGAAGCGAAAGCACAGGAGGTAAACCGTGAAATTGCCAAATATGTAGATGTAATGATCGGTAATGAAGAAGATTTTACAGCTTGTTTGGGATTAGAGGTAGAAGGTAACGATGAAAATCTTAAAGAATTGGATTTATCCGGCTACAAAAGCATGATTGAAAATGCGATTAAAGAATTTCCAAATTTTAAAGTTATTGCTACAACCTTGCGCACAGTAAAAACAGCTACTGTAAATTCATGGGGGGCAATCTGCTATTCAAATGGTGTGATACATGAAGCGGTACACCGCGAAGATCTTGAAATAATGGATCGTGTTGGAGGAGGAGATAGTTTTGCATCAGGATTGATTTATGGTTTCCTTGAATTTAACGATGGTGCAGAAGCTGTAGAATATGGAGCTGCACATGGAGCTTTAGCCATGACAACACCCGGCGATACAACGATGGCGACTTTATCAGAAGTTGAAAAAATTATTGGCGGTGGTAGTGCGCGCGTTGATCGGTAATAGCCTTAACCGTATTAGCTGCTATCCGCAGCTTTAATTTAGATTTTAAAAATAATAACCAAAATAAACAGATAGAATGATGAATAAACTAAAAGGTAAAAATGCTTTGGTTACCGGTACCTCTCAGGGAATTGGAGCAGCTATCTCAAAACTTTTGATTGAAGAGGGATGCAATGTTTGCATGCACTATTTTAGTTCGAATGAGGAACCATTGCGACTAAAAAAGATTGCTGAAGACAAAGGTCAGAAAGCAATTTGTTTACAGGCTGATTTAACCAATGAACAGGAAACGAAGAAGTGCGTAAGCGATGCCGTTGAGGCAATGGGTACTTTTGATATTCTCATTAACAATTCTGGTTCGCTTGTAAAACGAAGCTTTGTTGGCGACATTGAAATGGATTACTGGCAAAAGCTAATTGATATAAACCTGACTACCATGATGCTGGTAACCCGCGAAGTTATTCCGCATTTAAATCAATCCGAAGGGGCGAGTATTGTAAATGTTTCTTCTTTAGCAGGGCGTGTTGGAGGCCATGCCGGATCGTTGGTTTATTCAATGTGTAAAGGAGCTGTTTTAACCTGGAGCCGGTCGCTGGCCAAAGAACTGGCAGCGCAAAATATCAGGGTAAATTCAGTGGCTCCCGGATTTATCCAGGGAACAAGTTTCCATGCAACTCATACCACAAAAGAATCTGCAATTAAAACTATCGAATCCATTCCATTGCAGCGAGCAGGAAATCCTGATGATGTAGCTCGTGCAGTTGTTTTTCTGGCGTCGGAATACGATGGATTTATTACCGGAGAAACACTTGATATTAATGGGGGAGTTTATTCGGCCTAAAATACCAGGTTTTTAATCATTCTTATACTAAAGTTATGGCAAGATTTTCAAGAATAGAAGTAGCACTAAAGATGAAAGAAACCGGCATGGTTCCGGTGTTTTATCATCAGGATATAGAAGTATGTAAAGCAGTTGTAAAAGCCTGTTACGATGGTGGAGCCCGTGTATTTGAGTTCACCAACCGAGGCGATTTTGCTACATTACTTTTTGCAGAATTAAATAAATGGACCATCGAAAACTGTCCTGAAATGATAATGGGGGTTGGTTCAATTGTTGACGAAGCAACTGCAGCCATGTACATTGCTTTGGGGACCAACTTTGTTGTGGCTCCTTTAATCGACGAGGCAACAGCAAAGGTTTGTAACAAACGCAAAATAGCCTGGAGTCCGGGATGTGGTTCGGTAACTGAAATTGGCCGTGCACACGAATTGGGAGCCGAAGTCGTTAAAATCTTCCCCGGATCGCAGGTAGGTGGACCAAGTTTTGTAAAAGCTGTAAAAGGACCAATGCCTTGGGCCAGTATTATGCCAACCGGTGGTGTTTCTCCAACTGAAGATAATTTAAAAGGATGGTTCGAAGCCGGTGTAACTTGTGTGGGAATGGGATCTCAACTTTTCCCAAAAGAGATTTTAGCAGAAAAGAACTACCAATACATTACTGATAAATGTACTGAGGCATTGACTATTATCAATCAATTAAAATAGTTTATACCCTGTAGTCAGCCACTACCTGGTTTATTACCATAAGAAACATCAAAATTCAAGACTTTAAAAAATGAACACCAAAAAAACGCTACCTATATTTCACGCTGTTTTTCTGATCGGTTTTTTATTGATTCTAAATAGCTGTTCCAATACAGCTAAAGAAACCAAGAAGAAGGAGGCTCAAAAAACGAATTATGCCAGTGAAGTTATTCCATTCTTCCAACATTGGAATTTGGTTTTAGGTGATGGCTCTAATGCTGGTCCAGCCATAGATTATGAGCATGAAGATTTCTTTTATACAACTAATGATGATCAAGGAAATTGGGTTGTATTTAAATCACCTAATGCCGGAGATACACACGGAACTTCAAACAACACCCGAACAGAACTGGCTCAATTAAAAAAATGGTATCCGGTAAGCGCTGATGATAAGTTAACAGCTACACTTAAAGTAATGAATGTTTCAGCAACCGGCGATGCCCGGGTTGCAGCTTCGTATGCAGTAGTTGTGGGGCAAATTCACAGTGCCGATGGACATGAGAATGAACCGTTAAAAATATTTTACAAGAAATTTCCTGGTCATACCAAAGGTTCGGTTTTCTGGAATTATGAAATTAATACTTTAGGTGAAGATAATTCCGGAAGATGGGATTATTCAACCGCCGTTTGGGGCTATGATTTATCTGTTGTTGGTTCTGAAGAAAATACCTACCCGGAAGAACCTGGGGATGGAATTGCTTTAGGAGAAGAATTTAGTTACGAAATAAAGGTAAAGGATGGTATAATGTACCTGACTTTTACCAGTAAAGGGCATGAAACCAAAACGTTTACAAAAAACATAATCGAGTCGGAATATACAACAACGGCTGATATTCCTTTACAGACTCAAAATCTGTTTGTCCCAATTGGCCAGGACGGAGTAGAGCGTGAAAATGCCTATACTGGTGAAGGTTGTTTCTTTAAGTTGGGGTGTTACAATCAAACCAATGGCTTATCTCCCGAAATAAATAAACATTGGTGTTCCGGAGCTAAAACGTTTGATGGCGATATTCAGAAACAGTATGAAACCGGAAACTACGCCGAAGTTTGGTTTAAAACAGCAAGTATAACGATAAGTGATGAAGCTGTTTCTAATCAAGGATATTTCACAAAGAATGATTAGATCAGGATTTGGTGGCTCAAGGTATCTGTAGGGTTTTACAATGAATTTGAACTAAAAGCATGACTAAAAAAGTAATAACATTTGGTGAAGTAATGATGCGCCTTTCTCCACCGGGCAATTCAAAATTTTCGCAAGCCACTTCTTTCGAACTTGTATATGGAGGAGGTGAGGCGAATGTGGCAATTTCGTGTGCCTATCTTGGCATGAAAGCAGCCCACGTAACGCGTTTCCCCGATAATGCGCTGGGAAAAGCTGCTACACAATTTTTGCGTCAGCATTGGCTCAGCACGGAACATGTTTTTTATGGCGGTGATAAAATGGGCATGTATTTTCTGGAAAAAGGGGCAGTGCACCGGCCCAGCGAAGTGATTTACGAACGCGAAGGTTCGGCTTTCTCTTTAATTGAGCCGTCAATGATAGATTGGGAAGATGTCCTGAAAGATGCGGATTGGTTTCATTGGACTGGTATTACGCCCGCAATTTCAGAAGGTCCTGCAATGTGTTGCCTCGATGCAATTAAAACCGCGAAAAAGATGGGTATCACAGTTTCTGGCGATATTAATTCGCGTAAAAATATGTGGAAGTATGGTAAAACCATGCACGAAGTTATGCCCGAACTGGTGCAAAATTGTGATATAGTAATAACCAGCAGCACCGAAATTCATGAAATGTTCGGACTCGGTCAACCGGGAGGAAAATTTCGTGTTTCGGCTAAAGCTTTAATGGAAACTTTCCCGAGAATTAAAAAAGTGGTTGGGAAAAACAGGGAATCAGTAAGCGCTTCTCACCAGCAAATACAAGGTAAGATGTGGAACGGAAAAGAATATATTAAAACTGAAATATTGGACATCACCCACGTTATTGATCGCGTTGGTACCGGTGATGCCTTTGCATCTGGTCTGATTTACGGATTATTGCATTATGATGATGTAGAAGCTTTGAACTTTGCTTCAGCTGCTTGTGCACTAAAACATACTGTTCCCGGTGACGTAAATATGGTATCGCTGGAAAACGTACTTAGTTTAATGGATGGAGACACTTCCGGAGCACTTCGAAGATGATTTGACTTTTAAAAAATTGTAGATTCATAAATAAAATAATATGCATACGACAAAACTAATTCCAATTCTACTGGCCTTTATACTGTTTTCGTGTACAACACAAGAGCAGGTGAATACTTTAAAGGTTCAAGATGAAAATGAGCTAAAACAAGCTATCAAGGAGGCACAGCCAGGCGATGAAATCGTTCTTGTAAACGGAACGTGGGAAAATATATCAATTGAGCTTACAGGCAGTGGCTCAAAAGAAAATCCAATTGTATTGAGAGCCGAAACGCCCGGAGAAGTTTTTATTGAAGGACAGTCGTCGCTAAAATTTGGTGGAAACTTTTGGGTGGTTCACGATATTCATTTCAGAAATGGTTATACGCCAAACAATGCAGTGGTAGAATTTCGATTAAACAAGACGGTGGCAAATAACTGTGTATTCACGAATTGTGTAATTGAGAATTTTAATCAGCCACAGCGAGATACGCAAGATCATTGGGTGGAGTTTTGGGGACGAAATAATGAATTGAGCAACTGTAATATAATTGGCAAATCAAATTCAGGCCCAACTGTTCGAGTACAATTGAAAGGAAATGAGAGCATTAAAAATTACCATCGTATTATTAACAATCATTTTGGTCCACGTCCGCGTAAAGGTGGGCCTCACGGCGAAACCTTACAAATAGGAGATAGTGGAACCTCTATGTCGCCAAGTAATACTTTGGTTGCTAATAATTTATTCGACAGATGTAATGGTGAGGTTGAAGTAATCTCAAGCAAAACCAATTACAACGAGTTCAGAAATAATGTATTCTACAAATGCGAGGGGTCGTTGGTAATGCGCCATGGCAACTACTGCTGGATTGATGGTAACTATTTTATTGGCGACAAAAACTCTGACAATATTGGTGGTATACGTATTGTAAATACCGGTCACTGGGTGGTAAACAACTATTTTTACAACCTGAAAGGAAATAACTTCAGGGCACCTCTGGCTATAATGAATGGTATTCCAAAATCGCCACTTAACCGTTACAATCAGGTTACCGACGTTGTAGTTGCTTATAATACTTGGGTAGAGTGTAAATCGCCATGGCATTTTGGTGTTGGTGCTAACCTTAGCCAGGCAGAGGTACTTCCTCCATCTGAAATTCGTTCGGCTCGCCCCACAAGAACAGTTGTTGCCAATAACATTGTTTATAGTACTGAAAACGTTTTGGCACCAATAGTTGCGTATGATCAAATTGATGGCGTTGATTTTAAAAGCAATGTGATAAACAGTAAGGAACTGGCATATGAAAAGCAAAATACTTTCGATTATTGCGATTTTACCATGAACAAAGTAAGCGATTATATTTTTGCTCCATCAGAACAAGTTTGTGATGTGGAAACGTATAATGGCTTCGAATTTGAGACAATAACTACTGATATACTGGGGAATTCAAGAGTTGAAAAGAATTGCCTTGGAGCAATTTGTAATATATCGGATAGTAGAGTGGATCTTCTTGATAAAAATAAATATGGAGCCCACTGGTTTTCTGCTGAACAGCAAAATGGAGAACCCAAAAAGTTTAAAGTTGCATCGGCAGAGGAAATGCTGGCTTCGGTAAAAGATGCTTCATCTGGCGATATAATTGAGCTAACAGCGGGTACATATTCCGTAAATACATCGCTCCATATCGATAAAAAGATTACGCTGATTGCAGCCGACGAAAATGCCGAAACAAAGATTATTTATAAAGGCGAAAAGAATACACCGCTATTCCAAATGAATCCAAACGGGAAGCTGAAGGTTCAAAACATTTTGTTGGAAGGAAACGGAGATAATTTTGCCTTTGCATCACTGCAAAAAAATATGTCGGCCTTGTATGATGTTGAAGTTCAGAACTGTCGTATCGAAAAGTTTAATTATGTGTTGAAAGCCTATAAAGAGTCGTTTTCTGACAGTATTACTTTTGTTGGATGTGAAATTTTAAACTGTGATAACGGCATTGAACTTTCAGAAGAAACCAACGATAAAGGCGATTACAACGTTGAATTTTTAACAGTTGATAATTGTATATTCAGACGTGTGAAAGCCAATGTAATCGACTACTACAGGGGAGGATATGATGAGTCGACCATTGGAGGAAACTTGTTGGTAACCAACAGTACATTTACGAATTGTGGAGGCCGTGAAGAGAACGGTATTCTATTAAATACACGTGGTATAGTTAACGTAAATATAGCCGATAATACCTTTAAAAATAATCCGGTTAAACTGGTGGCATTGCTGTGGGGCGCAAAAAACAATTCATACGCCAATAACGAAATCAGAAACTCGGGGAAAATTGTAGTAGAAGAAAACCTGAAGTTGAAGTTGATGTATTAATTCTTTTGGTTGAATGATGTACGAATTTATAACTTGTAAGTATGAAGTTTTTAGCAGCATTGATTCATAAAAATATAGCATCCATTTCTATACTGATTGTGGTTTTAGGAGTTTGTATTTCATGCTCAAATACACCTGAAATTGTTGTACAGCAAATGAAAATGGAATTACCATCAGGAAAACAATTGTTTAAGGAAGAACTCCTGCCTGGAGAAATTGCGGATACTAAAATAGAGCACATTGCCTATGTCGGTCCAACGGTGCAAAACCTGCAGCTTTCAGACGAAAATATAAGTATGTTTCTGTTTGTGAAAGGCAGAGGGATATTAAAAGCCGATACAACTTCGTTTAAATTGGTGCCTGAGTCGATAGCAATTCCAATGACCTACAAAAGCATTACAATTGAAGTTGATGAAGGAGAGGAGTTACATTTTATTCGTTTTATGAAAAAGCTTTCGGAGCAGGATATTGCTGACCTGAACGGATTCCCGGATGACAGTAAATATGATCTTTATTTTACCGAATTTGATGACTGTGAACCTTACACCGAAAAAATAAAGAGCCCGAATACGGTTAGCCGAACAGTGCTACCCGAAGATATAATTCCGCGGATTGCCCTTGGAACTGTTGAAGCACCAGGTCCAGATGAAGTTGGTGCACACGAGCACGCCATGCTCGACCAACTATTTCTCGGATTAAGTGACAACGATATTGTGGTTCATGCCGATGGGGCATCAGCAGAATTTAAAGAATACTCCTTATTGCATATTCCCATTGGTTCCAGTCATTGGGTATCGGTTGATGAGAATAAACGAATGTACTATTTGTGGATGGATTTTTTTCTGACAAAAGAAGGGCAGGAGTGGCTTAAAACTCACAAGCCAATTAGCACAAATAAAGATGAGTATTAGCACTTTGAAAACTAAAACCATATAAAAAATGAGACAACTCTCTCTGAAAGGAAGAACATTCCCTACAGATCTTAACCATGCCGGCACTGCATTTGGTGGTTGGGTGATGTCTAAAATGGATAAAGCCGCTTCAATTCAACTTGAGGAAGTGATTAACTCGCCGGCTGTAACTGTTTCGGTTAGTAATCTTAATTTTATAAAACCGATTCACAACGGAGATGTATTTATGGTTTACACAAAGGTTGACAGGATAGGAAATACATCCATTGATATTGGTGTTGAGTTAATTGTTCGTTCAAGAGAGGATCTTAGTGAATACAAAGTTACGCAGGGTGTTTTTACCTTTGTAGCAGTTGATGCAAAAGGAAAACCGGTGCAAGTTAGAAGTGTGTTAAGAAGCTATGTTGCGCCCTACATTATGGAGATGTTGGGAGATAAATAATTGGATCATACTATTACGGCATGAGCAAATCTTTTGAAATATTCGATGCCCACGCCCATATTATTTATGGCATAAATGGGATCAAGCGAGGGCAAAAAACCGCCACAGCAAAATACGGCAGAATATTATGGAAGAATAAAGAAATCAATTTCTTACCTCCATTTTTTCATGATACCCGATTTACTGCAGAAACGCTCATTGAAACCATGGATTTTTGTGGTGTTTCAAAAGCTGTATTGTTACAAAATCCGGTGATCGGGATTTTGAACGACGAAATTCAGCGGGCTATTGAGAAATATCCTGAACGTTTCTATGGCACCGTTCAGGTTGATCCTATGAAAAAGGATGCCTGCGATGTTATACAAAAGTATGCCTCAGAAAAACAAAATACGCTAAAACTTGAGATAAGCGAAGAGTGGGGGTGGTCGGGTAATTATCCTGAATTTTCGCTCGTTGGAGAGGAAATGATGGCTGTTTGGGAAACTGTGGCAAAGTTAGACTTGCGGGTAATTATCGATTCCGGTGATATTTTTAATAACGGTTATCAAGTTGAAAATTTGAGGTCGATAGCAGAAGGTTTTCCTGAAACTAAAATGCTGATTGAACACTTGGGATTTTATCGCAATGGACTTGATGAAGGCGCAAAAAATCGACGAAATGAAATGCTTCAGCTCGGGAAAGAGCTGGAAAATGTGTATTTCGGATTTTCTTCTTCTGCAGCTTTTATTAACGACGATTATCCATGCCCGAAAGCACTGAAATTGCTTCAACAGGCGGTTGAGATAGTTGGTGCCAAAAAGATTCTCTGGGGGAGTGATATTCCTTCAACCATGAAAAAATATACTTACCAACAATTGATCGATGTGGTAGCAGAACATGCAGGATTTTTGTCTGAAAAAGAAAAATACGCAATTCTAAATGATAATGCAGAGACCTTCTTTTCCGGCTGATAGAAGTTGTTTTAAGTTTACCAAATACAATCATCTAGAAATAGTTAACTGACCACGAAAAAGGACTTTGTTACATGTGCAAGGAGTTCGAATTGTGGTAGTTATACTTGTGATAATAAACTTACTAATATGAATATACTAGTTGTAAATGCAGGAAGTTCATCAATTAAGTACCAATTAATTGATATGATGACTGAGAAACCGCTTTCAAGTGGATTAGTGGAACGGATTGGATTGGATAGTGGAGCAATTAAACATCAAATTTTTGTTGGCAGTAAGGAAAAGAAAATTACGGAGGAGCATCCAATACCCAATCATGCAGTGGGGTTAAAACGGGTTGCAGAATTGCTTACAGACAAAGAGATTGGAGTTATTGCTGAACCTTCAGAAATAGAGGTAGTTGGACATCGGTTAGTACATGGTGGAGAAACTTTTTCCAAAACTGTTGTGATTAATGAAGATGTTAAAGCAAAAGTTAAAGAACTTTTTGCTTTGGCTCCACTTCATAATCCGGCCAACTTAACAGGTGTTGAAGTGGCAGAAAAGGTTTTTCCAAATGCTAAACAGGTAGGTGTTTTCGATACCGCTTTTCATCAAACTATGCCAGAGGCAGCTTATCGTTATGCAATTCCGGATGCTTTATACAGAGACTTTGGGATACGGAAATACGGTTTTCATGGAACTTCTCATAAATACGTTTCGGAAAAAGCGGCCAGGTATCTCGAGAAAAAAGATGCAAAAATTATTACTATACATTTAGGAAATGGAGCCTCAATTGCAGCTGTTGATGCCGGTGTTTGTATTGATACATCAATGGGAATAGGGCCATTAAATGGCCTTATTATGGGAACACGATCAGGAAGTATTGATCCTTCTATAATTTTTTATCTGGTAGAACAAAAAGGTTTTACAGTTGAAGAAGTAAATGCAATATTAAATCAAAAAAGTGGAATGTTGGGATTAACCGGGGAAAGCGATATGCGTGATGTTGAAGAACTTTATTTTAAGGGTAATAAAAAAGCCAGACTAGCCTATGAAATGTACGCATACCGAATTAAACATTTTATTGGAAGTTATGTTGCTTCGATGAATGGTTTGGATGCCTTGGTTTTTACTGCCGGAATCGGAGAAAACGACAAACTTGTTCGGAGTTTGGTTTGCAAAAAGATGGAATTCTTTGGTATTCACATTGATGAAGTAAGAAATGCGGTTCGTAGCAAAGATATAAGGGAAATCAACACCGCTCATTCAAAAACCAAAGTTCTTGTAATTCCGACTAATGAAGAACTGGAAATTGCACAACAGTCTTATGAGGTGATTCGATGATGAGATGTGATTGCAAGAAAATACTGGTTTATAGCATACAGAAAAGAGATTGAGTCTTCGTAACAATATTTTTTTTGTTGTTTTGGAATATTGTCTTCTTGGGTTATCTTTCGAATAAATTAGTGATTATTTTTTCTGAAGTACAATTTAGTTAGCTAAAGGCAAAAGTTTTATCATTTAAATTTCATGTTAATGATAGTTGGTTTTCGTCTTCTATACGTCATTCTTTTAATAATTGCAACCTCATCAAACACCTTATTTGCAGAACGGACATTCGATGAAATAGATATGTCGGCAGGTTTATCACACAACTCTGCACTGTGCTTGTTGGAAGACCATGATGGATTTTTATGGGTAGGAACCCGTGACGGATTAAACAAATTTGATGGCGCAGAATTTGAAATATTTAAACATGAGTTTTTTGACTCTACAAGTTTGATCAATAACCACGTTAACTGCCTATACGAAACCAGGGAGAATGAATTATGGATAGGAACTGCAAACGGTTTATGTATATACAGTTCGCAAACCAATACCTTTAGAGTTTTTTCTCTTCTAACAGATTCCCATCAATATGACTCGTACTACATTCGGACAATTTTCGAAACAAAAGATGGTCGTGTATGGGTAGGTACCACAAATGGATTATATGTTGTTAACAAACAACGTGACAAAGTAACATATAAATTGATAGAATCCGATGATAACCACCTGGCAAACAACGTGCTTAAAATATATCAGGACAGCAATGGAACATTATGGTTAGGAACTAGCAACGGTTTATACTGGAGGCAAGATGAAAAATTTGAACAATATTTTATTGATAAAACAAAAAAGCTGGAAAGACAAGCAATTAGGGAAATAATAGAAGATGAAGATGGGTATTTATGGTTAGGAACCGAACGTCACGGTATTTACGTGTTAGAAACGGAATCTGATTTCCCCGAAGTAAAATATCAACTAAATATCGAAAATAGTTTATTATCGTCCAACACCGTGCGTAGTATCTTTCATGAAAATAGTGATAACGTGTGGATTGGTACATTTGCCGGTTTGTGCATATTCAATAAACAATATAAAAGCACAACGGTTTTTGATCATTTTCAACGTAACAAAGGCGCTGTTAGTAACAATTCAATTCGCGATATATTGACCGATTCTCAAGGAGGAATATGGCTTGCCGTTTATCAAGGTGGGTTAAACTATTATCATCCACAGAAAAATTTGCTTCATCATTATTTATGGCAAACACAAAAAAATCCCGAAATAGAAAACAGAGTAATTTCAGCACTGATTGAAAATGAAAAACAACAACTTTGGCTTGGAAGTGAAGGTGGTGGAGTTTATTTATCAGAAGATGGGGGAATATCAATTACAAAAATTATAAATCCAGGAAAGAATACAAATCTTGAAAAAACAGTAAAAGCATTAAGCCAGTACAAGGAGAATTTGTGGATTGGATCTTTAGCTGGCTTAACTCACTATAATTTTAAAACACAAAAAAAGATAAATTACTACCATAATCCAAACGATAATAATTCAATAAATCCCGGTCATGTTTTGGCACTGTTTCAGGAAAACGAAGAAAAAGTTTGGATTGGTACTAATGGAGGCGGAGTGCAGCTTTTTAATCCGTTAACAGGTAGGTTTAAGGACGTAGAACCTTTTGAGAACAAGCATGTAAGATGTTTTTTAAAGGATTCTAAAGGGGACATATGGATCGGGTGCGAAAGAGAATTATTTGTACTTGATAGTAAATCAAATAAACTAAAAAATTTAAATCAGGAAATCGAGAACTGGTTGAACGAAGAAGTAGATGTAATTTTTATACATGAAGATACCAACAAAAACATTTGGTTTGGTGCACGAGGTCGAGGTCTCTACTTAATAAAAAATAATGAATTACATTGGTTTAATACCGGAAACGGACTCAATGATAATACGGTAAATTCCATGCTTGACGGGGGTGAGAATGTATATTGGATAACAACGAACAAGGGACTGTCGAAAATAGAAATAGATGATAGAGAGAATGAAAAAATTAGTATTGAGTCACGAAGCTATGCCGTAAGTGAAGGAGCACAGGGCATGCAATATTCTTCTAACTGCGCTTTGCAATCATATTCCGGTAAATTATATTTTGGAGGAATTAATGGATTAAATGCTTTCAATCCCAGGGAGATAAAAGAAATTGAATTTTACCCAAACTTAGTTTTTAAAGAACTTCAAATAGATAATAAACTTATTAAGACTGAAGAAGAAAATTCTCCTTTACAAAAGGTTTTGAATGAAACCGATAATCTTATACTTCGTTATAATCAGCGTGATTTTTCTATATCATTTGCTGGCATAAACTTCATAAATCCTGATAAAAACAATTACCGTTATAGGGTCGTTGGCCTCGATGATGATTGGGTTGAAATGGGCAACCAGAATACTATTAATTTCACCTATTTCCCTGTTGGCACCTACGAAATCAGGTTGCAGGTAGCTACAAATCCCCAAAAATGGGGAGCCGACTACCGACAACTTTCTCTTACGGTACTACCTCCTTGGTGGAAAACCTGGTGGGCATTCTTATTATATAGTTTTGTCCTTGTGGTTTTACTCTCGCTATTCTTTATATTATCACAACGTTGGGCAAAAATGAAGAATCAGTTGGAAATGGAACATTTTCAACGTGAGAAAGAAAGCGAATTGCATCATTTAAAACTGAAGTTTTATACCGATGTATCTCATGAATTACGAACTCCATTAACCCTTATTCTGGCACCGCTTGAAAACCTGATTTCGAAGTCAGAATTACCGATTCGTTTTCGCAATCAACTTTCACAAATTCAGAGAAGTGGATTAAGGTTGATGCAATTAGTGAATCAAATTCTTGATCTCCGCAAACTGGAAACTGGTCATGAAAACCTGCAAGTAGCAAAAGGGAATATCATTCGTTTTTTCTCTGAAATAAGTTTAGCGTTTAAAGAAGTCGCGACTTCCAAGAATATTGACTTTGAGTTTGAGCCTCTTCGCGAAGAATGTCTGATTTGGTATGATAGAGATAAGCTTGAGATAATTGTGAATAACTTGCTATCGAATGCCATAAAGTTTACTCCCGATGGAGGTAAAGTGAAATTAAAACTGAAGAAGATAAGTGGACGTAAAATAGGATTGGAGGCAGTAGGGATTGATAAGAGTGCTGATTATTTGCAGATTAGAGTGATTGACAATGGAGAAGGTTTGACCGAAAGTCAAATTGAAAACATCTTTAATCGTTTTTATTCTAAAAAAGAAACAGGCAATAATAATTCGCCGGGTTCAGGGGTTGGACTCGAACTCACCCGACGCATGGTTGAGCTGCATAAAGGTGTAATAAATGTTTCAAGCATCGAACATGAATCAGGCAAAAAAGAAACTACTTTTTCGGTCTACCTGTCATTGGATAAAAAAATATATTCTAACGAAGAGTTGGATGAAGACTTTAAAAATAGTGAAGATGCAAGTCTTTACACTTTCGACTTCTTACAACGTGAAACAGTAGTGGAATTATCAGAAGTAGACCAGGAGAGCACTGAGGCTGGTGACGAGTTTGAACGTTTGTTAATAGTTGAAGATAATGCAGAAGTTCGGGCTTTTGTAAAAGAATTGTTTGCCGATAACTATGAAATAAGTGAAGCCGCAAACGGCGAAACAGGCTTGCAAAAAGCCATTGAAACCAATCCGCAAATCATTATTAGCGATGTAATGATGCCGGTAATGGATGGAATAGAATTGTGTAAACGCATAAAAACTGATGCGCGTACCAGCCATATTCCGGTGATATTATTAACTGCCCGAACGGCACTTACTTTTAAATATGAAGGTTTGGAAACCGGTGCTGACGATTATATTACCAAACCTTTTAGTGCGCGTTATCTTGCTTTGCGTGTGAAAAATCTTATAGAGCAACGCCGCAAAATTCAGGAGCATTTTAAAAGAAAGACTATTTGTGATCCTGGTAGCATCACTCTTACCTCTGTTGACGAAAGGATATTGAAGAAAGCCGTTGATTATATCACCGCAAATATATCCAATCCAACCTTAAGTGTTACAAAAATTAGTGAGCATGTGGGATTGAGTAGAGTGCATTTTTATCGGAAAATAAAAGCTCTCACCAATCAAACTGCTGTTGAGTTTATTCGTAATGTGAGGTTGAAACGTGCCGCAACTTTACTCCTTGAAAATAAAATATCGGTTAAGGAAGTTCGGAATCTTGTAGGATTTGATGATGCCGATTATTTCCGCAAATGTTTTAAAGACCAGTTTGGTGTAACTCCATCTGAATATTCAAAAGAACATTGATTAAGTAATTGTAAGTCAGTGTTTAATGAGTGAGTGTTAATCTGGTCTTGTTACATTTGACAGGTGTTTTGGTTACAAGTGATGACACCTAAAGTAACATTTCCCCTGCTTCCGTGTAACGCCATTCTTAACCATTCTAATCCAATCGAATTACTTTTGGTTTAAACTAAAAAACGGACTTATGAACAGTTCAAAAAAGCGATTAATGTTTTCTATCGTTGCAAGTGCAGCAATTCTGGCAGCACTCATACTCTTGTTACTTTACATTTTATTATAAAAACTAATTCAAATCTTTAATCTTATGAAAATTAAATTTCATATTAAAAAATTGGGTACTTTTTTACTCGTTTTGTCGATAGGACTGAGTAGTTTTGCTCAGAATCAAACTATCAATGGAACTGTAAATGGGGAAGATGCTTCTGCATTGCCCGGAGTTACAGTAGTTGTAAAAGGAACAACACATGGTACCGTTACAGATGCATCTGGTGAATACGTTTTGTCAGATGTTCCTAAAGATGCTATTCTTCATTTTTCGTTTGTGGGTATGCAGGCACAGGATATTCCAGTTGAAGGACAGAGCGTTATTAATGTTGTACTTCGGGCATCAGACATTGGTCTTGATGAAGTGGTTGTTGTGGGCTACGGTACACAACGCAAAAGCGATATTACCGGGGCAGTTGCTTCAGTTGGGCAAGATCGTTTGGAGCAAATCCCGAATACCAACTTTGCGCAGGCCTTACAGGGAGCCATTCCGGGCGTTACCATTTCAACCAATTCAGCCAGTGCCGAAGGTGGTAATATGAGTATAATGGTGCGTGGTAGAAATTCGATCGAAGCCAGTAACACGCCACTTATCGTTTTGGATGGAATACCGTATAGTGGAAGTATCTCTGAAATTAATCCCGATGATATTCAGTCGATTGAAGTACTGAAAGATGCATCTTCTGCTGCTATTTATGGCTCAAGAGGAGCTAATGGTGTTATTCTGGTAACAACAAAACGAGGAAAAACAGGAAAACCAACCATTAATTACAATGGATATTATGGTATTCAAGAAATTGCCAGCTTACCCGATATTATGGATGGCGAAGAATTTTGGCAATTTAAAAATACCCGAAATCCGGAACAAATTACCGATTCAGAGCGCGAAGTATATGAGTCGGGTCAATGGACAGACTGGATTGATGTAACTACTCGTACAGGTAAAAAACAGCAACATACTTTGTCGCTTTCAGGAGGGACCGAAAAAATGAATTATTTTGTTTCAGGTACTTACCTTGATGTTGAGGGGGTTGCCGTTGGCGACGATTTTCAACGTTATTCGACCCGTTTTAATTTTGAAGCTGAAGTAACCGATTGGTTTACTTTGGGATCTAACACGTTGTTGTCATTGGCCGACAGAGGAGGTTTTGCACCTAACTGGAGTGGCGGAACTGCCGGAGCATTCTGGATGAATCCATTAACAAAAGCATTCGACGAAAATGGAGAACCAACCATTTATCCGTGGCCGGAGGATGTTTATTGGGGAAATCCTTTGGCCGGAACATTGGCTGATAGCAAGGATAAGCGTTATAAAGTTTTTACCAATAACTACGCGATTGTAAATGTGCCATGGGTTCCCGGTCTTCAGTATAAATTAAATACTGGTATTGAATATGCAAACCGCGAACAGGCCAGTTATTATGGCCGCAATACAAAAGACGGACTTGAAAACGGCGGAGAATCGAGTGTAACTAACCGGGTAGATAACGACTACACTGTCGAGAATATTCTTTCGTACACCAACGAATTCGGAGCACATAAAATATTTGCAACTGCACTGTACAGTTACCAAAGGAGTGGATACGAATGGCATCGTACCGATGCTCAGGGATTTCCTAATGATGTACTAACCTGGCATCAGGCTTCAACTGCAAATTTGGTTACTCCTTCTTCTTCTTTCAGAAAAGAAACCATTCTTTCGCAAATGTTACGTCTAAATTACAGTTATGATAGCCGCTATTTAATTACCGTAACCGGTAGGCGAGATGGATACTCTGGTTTTGGTACCAATCGAAAATGGGGTACTTTCCCATCGGTAGCTTTAGGCTGGAACATTGCAAATGAAAGTTTCTTTAGCGATGTAGAATTTATGAACCAGCTAAAACTTCGCTTTTCGTACGGAGAGAATGGTAACCAGGCTGTTGGTCCGTACGAAACTTTAGCCCGTTTATCTGAGCGTTCTTATCTCGATGGAACATCAACTGCACCCGGTTATCGTCCCACTAAACTCGGAAATCCTGATTTAGGTTGGGAAGCAACCAAATCATTTAACTTTGGTCTTGATTTTGGTTTTTTCGACGGTAAACTCTCTGGTAGTTTGGATGTATATAATTCAGATACTTATGATCTGCTTCTTGACCGGAGCATTTCTCCCGTTCATGGTATTACAAGTATTACCGAGAATATTGGGAAAACAAATAATAAAGGAATTGAATTAATGCTAAACTCCTACAATGTTCAAAACGACAATTTTACGTGGACAACATCGGCCACTTTTTCATACACAAAAAACAAAATTGTAGGTCTTTATGGTTACCTGGATGAAGATGGAAACGAAATTGATGATTTGGGAAACCGCTGGTTTATTGGCGAACCAATTCGGGTAAACTTTGGTCGTGTTTTCGACGGTATTTGGCAGTTAGACGACGATATCGAGAATTCAGCTCAACCTGATGCAATTCCCGGCGATGCTAAAATTGTTGACCAGATTACAGTAGATACCGATGGCGATGGAATACCTGATGAAGCTGACGGTGTTATAAACGATGATGACCGTGTTATTCAAGGACAACGCGATCCTAAAGTTATGTGGGGATTAACCAATACGCTGAAGTATAAAGCTTTCTCTTTTACCTTTTTCTTACATGGCATGCACGGCCACAAGAAAAGTAATTCGTTAATGACTGACAACGTTTGGAGTAGCCGTAGAAATACAACCCAAAAGAACTGGTGGTCGGAAGATAACCCAAGTAACGAATGGATTGGAAATTCGGAGGATAATCAAACTCACGGAGCAACTTTTATCGAGAGCGCAGGTTTTGTGCGGGTAAAAGATGTTACGCTGTCATACGATTTGCCAACCAGCCTCACTTCAAAAATCGGATTTAATAAATTACGTGTTTACGCAACAGGAAGAAATTTAATGACTTTTACCAATTACAATGGTCTCGATCCTGAATTAAGTGGAGACAGAAGTGTCCCCTTGCAGAAGGAATATTTGGTAGGACTAATCTTAGGATTTTAATTAATATCTAAAATTGAGAAAAAATGAAGACATTCAATAAAATATTTATACTGCTTGCTTTTATTGTTGTGGGATTTGCCTGTTCAGAAGATGAGCTGATTGAAAATCCTCCGCATATATTGGCAGCAGATGTTTTGTATGTAGATTATGCCGGTTTCCAAGCCGGAGTTAATGGACTTTATGCACAGTTTCGTCGCGAACGTGCCGGTGAAACCTGGGGAAGTAACAACGACCTTTTAATTGATCCGGCTCTTTCGGGAGTTGATAACTGTTACGGCAACCATCGCTCGGGATGGGCACGTATTGGTAACGATTGGGGAGAACGAAACAAGCCAACAGAAGGTCATTATCGAAATTTTTGGAATTGGTTGTACAATACAATTAATGCTGCAAATACAATAATTGTTCGTGCCGAAAATCCGGATGTGGACTGGACTGAAGAACAAAAAAAACATATTTTGGCAGAAGCCCGTTTTTTTAGGGCGTGGTGTTATCGCCATCTCACTTTTATGTGGGGAGATGTTCCGTTAAATTTAAACGAATCGAGTGGCAGCAATGTAATAACGGATTGGGAACGTACTCCTGTAGCTCAGGTTCGTCAACAAATAGAAGAAGATTTGCTTTTTGCTGAAGCAAACCTTCCCGATTATCACGAACAAGATGGAAGAATAGCCAAAGTTGTTCCTCAGCATTACCTGGCAGAGTTGTACCTAACCATTGGCGAAAACGAAAAGGCAAAACAAAAAGCTCAGGCAGTAATAGATAATCCTAATTATCGGTTAATGACGGAACGATTTGGGGTGGAAGCTAGCGAGCCTTCAGGTTCACCTTTTTCCGACTTATTTGTAAATGGAAATACCAACCGAAGTGAAGGAAATATGGAAGAACTTTTAACCGTTCAATGCGAACTGGAGGTAATTGGAGGGGGATATAATATTATGCGCCGTTGGTGCCGCAACCGTTTATACAGCGGTTTCAAACCCTGGGGTAAATCAAATGCCGTTACTTTTTCGGTTGAAGGTGGTGGCCGCGGTATTGGTAGAATCGGACCCACAAGATTTGCAATGGAATTGTATGAAGAAGGAGACGATAGAGGAAGTGATGAAATGTGGTGGACTTTTGCTGTATTAAACAACCCGGATGCAATTCCAGATGGACATGCACTTGGCGATACATTCAGGATTGAGTGGCAGGGTAGAGATGAATCAAGAGGAGATTACTATTGGCCAAGCACATCAAAATGGGATTATGCAAATCCAAATGATTTGGCCGGAGGTAGTAGCTACAACGACATTATTTACTTACGTTTAGCAGATACTTATTTGTTATTGGCCGAAGCTCAGTTATTAACTGATGGAGCTACTGCTGCTGCCGAAACAATTAATGTGCTCCGCAGAAGAGCAAATGCCTCAGAAGTTACAGCCGGAGATGTAACGCTGGATTTTATTCTGGACGAACGGTCGAGAGAATTGTTTACAGAAGAACATCGCAGGTATACATTACTCAGAATGAATAAATGGTTTGAGCGTACCAAGTTGTACAACAAATTGGCGAGTCCAAATATTACAGAGCGAGATAAATTATTTCCAATTCCTCAAACAGTAATAGATGCTAACTTAACAGTACCGATGGAACAAAATCCTGGGTATTAGTTTCGCAACATAGTTTAATTAGTTTAGTTATTGCGTAAGGGATTTCATTCTGGAAATCCCTTACTTTCTCTGAAAACATTGAAAAAACGGTATAAAATGATTCGAATAAAAACGCTACTGCTGTTCTTTTCTCTTTCATTAGGAGTATTTGGCTTTGCAAAGGCTCAAAAAGCAAATGTTATAATGATAATGGCCGATGACCTCGGTTGGGGTGACGTGGGCTTTAATGGGAACGAAAAGATTATCACTCCACACCTTGATAAAATGGCCGAAGCCGGTATGAAATTTACCAATTTTTATGCGGCAGCACCACTTTGTTCGCCAACACGTGCCAGTTGTTTAACCGGACGTGCACCGTTTCGTCAGGGAATTTTTGCAGCCCACACCGGGGCCATGCGTCACGCCGAAACTACCATTGCCGAAGTGTTGAAAAAGAGGGGATATGCAACCGGATTTTTCGGAAAATGGCATTTGGGCTGGGTGGAAGCCGACAAGGTAGAAAGCCGCGGACATTATTCTCCACCATGGCATCATGGTTTTGAAGAGGTATTTGCTACAAAAAGTGCTGTGCCTACCTGGAATCCAACTATATATCCCGACAACTGGAGTGGCTTTGGAAAAGGTGAAAATGGTAAATGGGGTGGTTCAATTTATGTTCATAATGGAGAACCTGTTACCGATAACCTGGAGGGTGATGATAGTCGCATAATCATGGACCGGGCTATTCCTTTCATCGAAAAATCAATCAATGAAGAAAAACCATTCCTGGCAACCATTTGGTTTCATACACCACATGAACCGGTTGTGGCCGGACCTGAGTATTTGGCAAAATACCCCGGCTTGCCCGAAGATCAAAAACATTTATATGGTTGTATTACGGCAATGGATGAACAAATCGGTCGGTTAAAAGCATTTCTGAAAGAAAAAGGTGTCGCTGAAAATACCATCCTGCTTTTTTGTTCCGATAATGGCCCTGCCGATCCGCAGGCGAAAGCAGGCATTGCTTCTGCCGGGCCGTTCCGCGGACACAAACATCAAATGTGGGAAGGCGGACTTCGGGTTCCTTCGGTAATTGAATGGCCGGGGAAAATTGAAGCCGGAAAAACAAGCAACTTTACAGCCTGTACCAGCGATTATTTTCCAACAATTCTTGAATTACTAGACATACCGGTGCCTGATAAAGTACCTTTAGATGGAGTAAGTATCGTCCCGGTTATAAGAGGGGAGAAAATGGAAAGGGAAATACCCTTTGCTTCAGGTTTCCTTCGCCATTACAGAAATACCGAAATTTATGCTTTCATCGATGGGCAATATAAAATTTGTATCCCAGATAAAGGCGATGAAATGATGCTTTTTGATTTGGAAACAGATCCAACTGAATCAAAAAATCTGGCTGATGAAAAACCAGAATTGTTCGAAAAAATGAAAGCCGGTCTGGAAAAAGTAAAAACCTCGTGGGAACTGAGCCGCGAAGGGTATGATTACCAGTGGTAAGAACACTTATCGCTGCAAACTTAAAAAGTTATGAGAAAAATATTCTTCCTTTCATTGATTATTGGCATTGCTGCCTGTTCAACACCTTTAAAAAAAAATAAGGAGACACCCGAACAGGAATACATAATGGTTGATGCCAAAACGCGTGTTTACCACGATGATGGTACACGTACCTACCGGCCTTATAAACCATTTAAAACCCGCTCCCTGGAAATTCTTGCTGGCTATCAGGAACCGGAGGAATTACCAGTACTTAGTAAATACGGTGGAAACACTAACTTAAAGGAGAAAGCAACTGGTTTTTTTCATGTAAAAAAAATTGGCGATCGTTGGTGGGGTATCGATCCGGAAGGAAACAGCTATGTGAATATCGCCTTAAACAGCCTGAATGCCAAAGGCTCGGAAGGGATGAAACAGGCCATGAAAGAAAAGTTTGGCTCAAAAGAAAACTGGATGAAAGAGACCATTGCCTTATTGCAGGTTTATGGTTTTAACTGTGCCGGCTCGTGGTCGGATCACGAGGCTATTATAGCGTATAATAAAACAGCTGAACGCCCAATGGCCTACACCATAAATTGGAATTTTATGAGCAGTTATGGGCGTCAACGTGGTGGAACGTACCAGCAAGCCGGACACACCGGTTACCCCAACGATGCCATTTTTGTGTTCGACCCGGATTTCGAAACCTTTTGCGATGAGCATGCCAAACAGTTGTTGCAATATAAAGACGATCCAAATCTATTTGGCTACTTCTCGGATAATGAAATGCCATTTAAATTTAAAGCCATCGATAATTATTTAGCCCTCCCGGAACATGAACACGGACGAGTGGCAGCTGAAAACTGGTTAAAAGAAAAAGGTATAACAAAAAATGATATTACAGATGAGCACCGTGAGGAATTTATGGCACTTGTGGGCGAAAAGTATTTTTCAATTGTTTCGAAAGCGATTAAAAAATACGATCCCAACCACATGTACATCGGGGCACGGTTTTATGCCGACGAAAAGCATCACGAACAGTTTATGCGTGCCATTGGGCCTCACCTCGATATTGTTTCAAATAATTATTATAACCACTGGACTCCTGATTCAGCACATGTAAATGAGTGGACAGAATGGACCGGACGGCCATTTATTGTTACCGAATATTACACCAAAGGTGAAGACTCGGGAATGGGTAATATCAGTGGTGCTGGATGGATTGTTCGCACCCAGGAAGACCGCGGTTTGTTTTATCAGAACTACAACCTGGCCTTGCTCGAATCGAAAAACTGCGTGGGCTGGCACTATTTTAAATACATCGATAACGACCCCAACCAAAAAGGGGTTGACCCATCGAATGTAGATGCCAACAAAGGCATTGTAAGTAACCGCTACGTTCCGTGGACTCCAATGCTGGATAAAATGAAGGAATTAAATACGCAGGTGTATAACCTGGTGGAGCATTTTGATAAACAATAAAACATTTATTTATGCGTAAATATTCGATTTTATTAAATGTTGTTTTGTGTTGCACGCTATTTATTCAGTCGTGTACAAATCGGGATTCGGCTGACAATGAACTGGATATTTACCTTTTGATCGGCCAGTCGAATATGGCAGGCCGTGCCCCGGTTGAAGGTGCTGATAATGATACCTTGCAAAATGTTTTTTTGTTTACCGGAATTGCTGAAAACGAATGGGAAAAAGCTGCCAATCCCCTAAACAAATATTCAACTATCCGTAAAAACATGTCGATGCAAAAACTCGGGCCGGGTTATCACTTTGCTAAAACAATGGCTGAGTCGGACACCCCAAATCCCATCGGGCTGGTGGTAAACGCCAAAGGTGGAACAAAAATAGAATTGTGGGAAGCCGGCAGTACATTTTACAACGAGGCTGTTAACCGCACTAAAGCCGCAATGGAATTCGGAACCTTAAAAGGTGTTCTTTGGCATCAGGGCGAAGCAAATGCGTCGAAATATAATGCTTACACGCCTAAAATTGTAGCACTGATTGAGGCATTGCGTACCGACTTTAATATGCCTGACCTTCCGGTAGTAGTAGGGCAACTTTCTGAAGACCGAGTTAAACGGAAAGATTTTAATAAGATGATTTTACAGCTTCCTGCCGTAATTGATTTCGTAGGGGTAGCAACTACTAAAGGAACCAGCACTATCGATAGTACTCATTTCGATGCAGCAAGCCAGCAGTTATTGGGGCGGCGTTATGCTCAAAAAATGTTGGAAATTCAGGCAAAACAGAACTAAGTTTAAACGACAATCTACATGTGATGATTCTAATTAATATTTGTACATGATATAAAAAGCTTACCAACTAAAACTATATCTGAAATGAAAAAGACAAAATGTTTGAACGCATTGATTATATCGCTTTTAATAATGTTTTCATGCAATGTGGAAGAGCCTCCCGGTCTGATTTCCAATAAAAAATTAGGGAATTTAATCTCAAAAAATTCTTCGGAAATAAGTTCATCGCCTTTCGGTATTCAAGCGGGCACGCTGGTAGATAGTTTGGTTGCACAAGCTGCTGAAATTGGTGTAAAATGGACACGTTTGGGAGCAGGATGGAATGAAATTGAACGAGAGAAAGGGGTTTACGACTGGTCTGCTACCGACAAAGCTTTTGAAGTTGCCTTGAAAAACGGGATAACACCTTTTATAACCGTTGGAAGAGGTAACGAGTTGTATTCGAAGTTAACAACTTACGACGATCCGAAACTGGCCGAAATTTATGGATACAGGCCAGAGCCACCCATAAAAGATCCCGTGGCAATGGAAGCATTTCTGGCTTTTGTAAAAGCAACGGTTGAACGTTACAAGGATAAAATTGATTATTGGGAAGTATGGAACGAACCCAATCATCGTAACTATTGGGGATCAACACCCGATGGTAAAGAATACGGACTATTGCTGGTTGAAACGGCGGAGCTAATAAAACAAACCGATCCGGGTTGTAAAATTATCGGTGGATCGATGGCGGGTATTAATCCTGAATTTACCAATGATTTTTTAAGCGTGGGTGCCGATAAAATCATCGACATTATTTCGTATCATAATTATGGTGCTGTGCCCGAAGAAAGGGTTTACAAGGCCATTGAACTGTGGGACGTAATTAATAAATACAATCCAGAGATTGAATTATGGCAGGGCGAATGCGGTTACCCATCGCACAGCAGTACTCGCGATTTTCGCGGCCGGGCACCCTGGGGTTTAAACATTCAGGCCAAATGGCTTTTGCGGCAAAGTTTTGTCGATACCTATTTCTGCAAAGCTACTTTAAGCAACTATTTTAAACTGGTGCATACCAGCGGAAAAGGCGAAAAACAGCAGCGAACTAACCTGCGGCCTATCGATAAACTATTTGGTTACCCGGAACGTGGTGGTTCGCGGGTACGAACAAAGGGTGTTAATGAAAAATGTTTGTTAAGCAACCCCGATTTTGAAAAAAAACCGGCATTTTATGCTTATCAAAACCTATGTGCTGTTTGGAAACCGGACTACAAACCTAACACCATAAACTATACTATTGACGTTGTTGACGAAGGTGTATTTTACGGTATTTCCGAAGACGATGCCTTTCCATCTGTTCCGCTGGTGGCTGCATTTACCGACAATGAAGGAAATAATTTAGTAGCCTGGTGGTTACCCTGGAACGCGCAGGAATACTTACCCCAGCTGGCAAAAATTAATGTCGAAATAGAAGGCGTCAATTTCACCGATCCGGTCCTGCTCGATCCTTTAACTGGCGAAGTGTATGAAATGAATGTTGTAAACGAGGAAAGAGCATGTTTTTTCGAGGATGCAGTACTTGCTGATTACCCCATGATTGTTGTTGAGCGTAAAACAATAAAACTTATCTAATCTAAATTGTCAACGATGGAAAATAAAACTACAAATCCGCTTTCTGGAAATAGAAAATATTGGTTTCTATCTTTTGTTTTCATGGCGAACATACTGCTAGTCGGAGGTATCTCAAACTCATCTTTCGCTCAAAATAAAATAATTCGTAGTGGCCCTGCCAGCATTGTTCCAAGTTTAAATGCTTATTCTTTTAATAAGATATTGCTTTCTAAAGATGAGGAGGGTAATCCTAAATTCACCCTGTTTGATTTGCTGGATTGGTGTGCCGAACAAAATATAAAAGCAATAGATGTCACTGGATATTATTTCCCCGGTTATCCTGAAGTTCCTTCAGACGAATACTTGTTTGCCTTTAAACAAAAAGCTTTTCTTTTGGGAATAGACATTTCAGGAACAGGGATAAGAAACGATTTTGCATCACCTGATCCGAAAGTAAGACAAGAAGGAGTTGAATTGGCAAAAAAGTGGATTGTAGTAGCTTCCAGATTAGGCGCACCGGTTATTCGTTTATTTGCCGGTAAAATCCCTGAAGGATACGAAAATAAATGGGATGAAGTGGCCGAATGGATGATTCCTTGTTTTAAAGAATGTGCCGAATTTGGTAAGCAACATGGGGTGATTATTGGAATTCAAAATCATGGAGATATGATTCAGACCAGCGAACAATGTCTTAAAGTGCTGAAAGCGGTTAATTCTAACTGGGCAGGTATTATTCTGGATACCGGAATGTTTAAGACCAAAGATCCTTATGAAGATATAAAAGCGATTACTCCATATGCCGTTAACTGGCAAGTAAAAGAAAGTGTATTCGGAAAGGAGAGTGAAATCCGTACGGATTTTCCGAAAATTATAGAAATCCTTCGCGAAAACAACTACAGGGGATATCTGCCGGTTGAAACACTTGAAAATAAAAATAAGGCTTACGATCCTTTTGTATTGGTTCCCGAAATGATTTCTGAATTAAATAATGCCTTGCGCTAACAAGTATTGGAAAAGAATAGTGAAAAAAGATTTTACAAATCATTGTGAAACTGATAATATGAAGATTACTAGTAGCTATCTCAAATTAGTTTTAGTAGTATTTATTTGCTTTGCAATTAATCCGATACAAGGTTTCTCCGGAAACATCATAGATACCACCGATTACGCTTATTGGAGACAATTGGCGAGCACCTCGGAAATGTTTGGTGCGATGAAAAGCAGTGCGATTGAAACGGCAAGAGCAGAGGGGACACCACGTGATGTTTTGGGGGCAAATGCATTGGCCTATATTCTTGATCCGGATAATAAAACCACTTACATAGCCAATATTCAAAACAAATTCGAAACGCGAATAAAAACCATGAAAATTGGCACCGGAGCTGCCAGTTCTTCAGTGCCATCGCACGAGCTTTTTCATGGGCTTTTAGCGCTGGATGTAATTCGTTACGACCTGGAGCCTGAAGTGCTGGCCGGCTACGAGAAAATCTTCGAGGAAAAAATATTCAAATTGGTTTTAAAGCAATGGCGGCCTCACGGATGGGCAATGCGTATGCTTTGGTACAAATATGCCGGCGATGAAGCAAATTTTTTAGAAGCTAAACGGCAGTACGATATTGATCTACGCATTCATTTTTTGCCCGATGGAATATCGCCTTCGGGCAGTGGTTATAACATGGAGCGATTTAATGTGAAAGAACGCGCTGCAAAGAATACCACTTTTGATATTATGGAATACATGGGCTACCATGAATATTACACCGACAGCGGAATGATTAACATGCACGAAGCTATTTATGGCTACGAAAATTCACCTTTTGGCCGGTGTGTTTTTTATGGCGACTCTCGCGGAAGCCAGGTGGCCTGGTCGGTAGAAGATGATGTAATTGTATCGCCAACCACCGTTAGGGCTGCACGCTTTTCCGATAAAGCCTACAAATATGCCATGTGGACGCTTCGCGAGGGTACCGGACTAAATGATGCTACGCTAAAAGGTTATTTGGCCTCGTACATTGTACTGGCTGGCCCGGCAGCGCAAAACAATCCAATTGAATTTAATATTGATGATGCAGAAATGGCTCCCAGTCGGATTTTTGATAATTATGCGGCTTTAATTGGAAACAAACCTTCGAGAGATGCCTTGTACCTTAGTGTTCAATCGCTAACCGGAAAGGAAGAATACCACACCCATTATGAAGCTAATGCCATTGGAATGGCGGGTTATGGCGAAATTCTGCTTCGTAATGCCGGCTACGATGGCCCAAATGCCGATGTAAGTGCCAAGGGGCTTACTACGCCTTTCGAATTTATTCATGCCCATGCCGAGTCGGCAAATACCGTGTTAATCGCAGGCGAAAATCATTCAGGCAAATTAGCCGATGGAATTGTGGAAGGTTTTACTGGAGAAAACGTGGAGTATTTCCGTGCCTCAAACAGCACCAGCATAAAAGGCGAGCACCTCCGAGATGTTTTGTTTGTCCAGCCAACAATTAGTACGAACGGATATTATGTGGTGATGGACCATGTAACTACAGAAAATAAGGGCGATTCGGTAAACGTAGTTTGGCACCCAAATACGGCTAAAACACAAGTCATTAAGGATAAAACCACATACTTTTCTGAAATTAAACGTGAGGATGGCGATGCAGGTCCGGTACTATTTGGAGAAAATACCCCGGTATTGAAAACCTTTTTAGGCACCCCGCCACGTTCGGTTCAGAAAAAAGAAATGGTGAATCAAAGTCGTGGCAACCACTACAGAGCCGAATATTTATACGCTACTTATCCAACCCACGATAACAAAGCAAATATTCTTACCGTATTATTTCCCGGAGATAAAACTCATAATTTAGGTGATATGGCAAGAATTGCAGCCGGTTCTTATTCCGGATGCCAAATCCGGCAGGGAGAAGTTGTTGATGTGGTTTTTAATTCCGGTAGTACTGAACTTGAAAAATACGACAAGGAAACCTTTAACGCCGAGGATATTTTTTACCGAAAGTTGGCTGGCAAACTGGTTTCTTATTTTGTTAAGGGTACATCATTTAAATCAGGTGAGGATATTGAACAAGGTTTTAAGTCGGATGCTCCGCTTGCACTTTATATGAATACAGCGAAAAATGGTAAAGGAAGTAGTGGGAAAATTATTTCGTCCGGGGCTAGCGTGACCTTTTATAATTCAGATGTTTCGTCTGTGAAATTAAATGGGAATAAACTTTCGAATGCCGCTTCTGGCGAAAATTGGGTTCGTGTTCGTATTCCGCAAGGAACTTATACGATTGAACTTGTAGCTAATAATGTGGGCAACGCTTTAGATAAGTTCTAATAATAGTTGTTTTGCTGAAGCTAAAAAGGTGTTAACGATAAAAACGTTTGTTTATAGAATAATAAATAAAATACTTGACTATGAAACGAATAAATATAGTTTACTTTTTTCTGCTGTTGCTGTTGGGCTGTTCATCATCTGAAGAAAAGAGCACGACATCTGCTCCCAATGTCCTGTTTATTTCTGTCGACGATTTGAACGATTGGATAGCCCCCCTTAATGGCCACAAACAGGCCATTACGCCCAACCTAGATAAATTATTTGAACAGGGCGTTGCATTTACCAATGCGCATTGTTCGCAGGCGGTTTGTACCGCATCGCGTAACTCGCTCTTAAGTGGTATTCATCCCACAACTTCGGGCTGGTATGCATCAACTGCTGCCATGCGTAAAAATTACAACGATGTTATGGAAGGCCACGCCATGCTTCCCGAGTACTTCAAAAACAATGGTTACAATACTTACGCTGCCGGAAAAGTTTTTCATAGTGGCAAATCGGATTACCCGGATAAAACCGATGATTTCTGGACCAATTATGCACCCGAATTCTGGAGAAATATGGAGGAGCATATCGAAAAAGCCGGATTTGGGTACCGCGGAACAATGTTTTACCCCTTTACCAAAGATGGCGGACAACTGGTGCAATTGTATGGCGAAGAAAATATTCTGGAAAACTACATGCCCGTAAACCGCTTTTACTCCTTGTGTGGAGGACCTCTGTCTGAGGATGAAATACCGGAAGGCGGCATGTATGATGAGCAGATTGCCAACTGGGCGATTGATAATATCTCAAAAAAACAGGATAAGCCATTTTTTATGGCCTGTGGTTTTATTCGTCCGCATGTACCTTATACCGCCCCTCAAGAATACTTCGATTTGTACAACAAAGATTCAATTATCGTACCCAATGTACCTGAAGATGAGTTTGCCGATATACCGTTGATAGGGAAATCCATTGCCTTCGGAAGAACACCACTTGGGGGTTGGTACGACGTTAACCGTAAAAAAGAAATTCTGCCGGAACTGGTACACGCCTACCTGGCCTGTGTTTCGTTTGTCGACGACCAGATTGGAAAAGTACTTACCGCGCTCGAAAACAGTCCGAATGCCGACAATACAATTATTGTGTTATGGTCGGATCACGGGCAACATTTAGGAGAGAAAAGACATTTCCGAAAGCAAGCCCTTTGGGAGGAAGCCACTCGTGTTCCCTTACTGTTTTCGTATCCGGGCATAAAACCTAAAGGTGAAATTTGTGATAAAGCGGTAAGTTTGCTCGATATTTATCCAACACTGCTTGAATTATGCCAACTGCCAAAACTGCCAAAACTGGAAGGAAATAGTTTGACGCCTCTGCTCGAAAATCCTGAAATGGAATGGGATAAGCCTGTTTTAAACACCTGGTATTATAAAAACCATGCGGTAAGAAGCAACAACTGGCGCTATATAAAATACCGCGACGGAGGCGAAGAATTATACGACCACCGAAACGACCCGGGCGAGCATGTAAACCTGGCCTCCAACCCAAGTTATGCCGATGTGATTGCCCAACTTCAGCAATATTTACCAAAAACCGATGCCATACCTGCCGGAAAAACGGAATATACACCTGATAAGCTGGACAGAAGAATAGAAGAGTGGATTAAAAATGATTCAATTCCTGTTTGGTTAAGATAAATTGAACATGCAAAAACGATCTGATTATGAATAAAATAACCGTTAGGATAATTGCTCTGCTTGTTTTTGGAAGTATAACATTACAGGTATCAGCCTGCACAAAAACAGAAACCGAAGTTGTTCAATCGGAAGAAAACGTTTTCCATATCAATTCCCAAAAAGATTTTGAAAAGTGGAGTAATCATAAATTTCCTCCAGGCAGTAAGGTGCTTTTTGCTGCAGGTGAATCATTTACCGGGCAATTTATTTTGCGAGGTAGCGGAACAGCCGAGTTACCTAACCTTGTGGCCGCTTATGAACCCAAAAGCGGAAAAGTATTTGCCGATGAGATCGATAACAAACCGGTGTTGCAGGGAGAAGGAAAACTGTCGACGATATTGCTGCTGAAAAACGGCGCTTTTTGGGAAATCAGCAACCTTGAAATTACCAACACAAATGGAACCACAGAAGACCAGGGTGAAATACACGGTATAAAAGTAGTAGCCGAGGATGTTGGTTTGATTGAAGATATAGCTATTCGAAACTGTTACGTCCATCATGTTAATGGCAAAGTAGGAGGGAAAAAGACCGGTGGTATTTATGTTGAAGTACGAGGAGAGCAAGTCAAGACTAAATTTCATAATCTGCTAATTGAAAACAATAGAATTGCACACACCGGAGGCGTTGGAATCTCCAATCAATCGAGCTGGGGAAACATAAAAAGCGATGATTACCATCCGTGGACAAACTTTGTAATACGCGGCAATAGAGTGGAACATACTGGCCGAAACGGAATAATTGTGCGTTATGCCTTAAATCCAATAGTTGAATACAATGTGTTGGCCTACAACAGCCGTTTCGATACCGGGCACAGCGTGTTTAATTTTAATACGGTTGGCTGTGTGGTGCAATACAACGAAGCTTATGGCAATACCAGCGATAATCCGGATGACATCGACCACGGCGGGTTTGATGCCGATTACAATTCGCGCGGAACGATAATACAATACAATTACAGCCATGACAATAACTGGTTTTGTGGCATTATGAAACGCCCGGTTAACACCGATATTACTATTCGGTACAACGTTAGCCAGAATGAACTGTTGGGGGCATTCTTGTACGGATTTCCAAAAGAAACCGGGGTGAAAGATGTGAAAATCTACAACAACACCATTTATTTTGGAAAAGGTAAAGGAACACGCGTTTTTGTGGCAGCCGGAAAAACACGAATACCAACTGAAACTGCCTTTTATAACAATATCTTCTGTTTCGAAGAAAAGGCAGAATGGGGCTTTGAACCTGATGAGACCTGCGTTTTCGAGAACAACCTGTTTGTAGATGTTGGTCCGAAAGGCGAAGCAGCAATTAACAAAAATCCCCAATTTGTAAATCCGGGAAGTGGAAAAAACGATATTGATATGAAAGATCCCAACAGACTGTCGGGATACAGATTAAAAGAAGGTTCGCCTGCAATACAAACAGGGAAAGAACTGGAAAACAATGGTGGTAAAGATTTTTCAGGTAGGCAGATTTCCGGTATTCCCAACATAGGAGCATTGTAAAAGTTGGTTTTTAAGGCAAATCAGATTCAAACAAGATGGAACAGAAAGGAATAATTTTCGGGGAAGGAGCTAAGAAGAAGGTATTTTATACCTTGCCGTAATATTTCAAACAAAAGTAAAAGGAACGATTTGTTTTTAATCGAGTAAAAAATAATTCAGATGAGAAAATTTAAAATTTCTGATGTATTGATTCTATTCACTTCACTTGTGTTTGTTTTTCTGGTAGTTGGATGTCAGGAAAAAGAACCTTTAGAATTACCAAATATTTTGTGGTTAACAAGCGAAGATAATAGCCCGTTTTTGGGGTGTTATGGTGATGCTTATGCAACTACGCCCAACCTCGATAACTTGGCCTCAGAAGGCTTTTTGTATACACACGCTTATGCAAATGCACCCGTTTGTGCTTCTGCCAGAAATACAATTCTAACGGGTATTTATGCCATTTCGGGAGGTAATCAACACATGCGAAGTTCGTATCCCAAATCGGAAACTATAAAACCATATCCTGAATATTTAAAACAACTGGGCTATTATTGTACCAATAATTCGAAAACCGATTACAACACGAGTAGTGCCGATCCGGATGCTATTTGGGACGAATGCAGTCGAGAGGCCCATTACAAGAACCGAAAGGATAGTCAGCCATTCTTTGCCGTTTTCAATACTACCATTTCTCACGAAAGCAGCATTCATAATTCAATACCCGGCGAAAATCTTCGTCATAAACCCGAGGATGTAAAACTGCCGCCATATCATCCTGACACCCCGGAGTTGAGACACGACTGGGCGCAGTACTACGATAAGGTGGAAGATATGGATGCACAGATAGGAAAATGGCTGAAAGAATTGGATGAAGCAGGTTAGCCGAGAATACGATTGTGTTCTACTACGGCGATCATGGCGGTGTACTTGCCCGAAGCAAACGCTATGTTTACGAAAGCGGAACGAGAGTGCCTTTTATCGTTCGAATACCGGAGAAATACAAAGACCTTTTTCCTGCCGAAAAGCCCGGTTCGAAAGTTGATCGGCTGATCAGCTTTGTCGATTTGGTTCCAACGTTGTTAAGTATAACAGGAGTGGATATTCCTGATTATTTACAGGGAGATGCTTTTTTGGGAGAACAAAAAACAAAGGATCCTGAGTATGCCTTTATGTTTCGTGGCCGAATGGATGAAAGATACGATATGTCTCGTGCTGTTCGGGATAAAAAGTACCGATATATTCGAAATTATATGCCTCACCGGATTTATGGCCAGCATTTGGAATACTTGTGGCGCGCTCCTTCTATTCGGTCGTGGGAACAGGCGTATAAGAATGGTGAGTGTAACAAGGATCAAAAAAAATTCTGGGAACCCAAACCCAAGGAAGAATTGTACGATACCGAAAATGATCCATGGGAAGTAAATAACCTGGCGAATGACCCGGAATACAGAGGTGTACTTATAAGAATGCGTGCTGCAAATAAGAACTGGATAACGGGAATATACGATACTGGTTTTATTACGGAAACTGATATGGTTGAGATAGCAAGGAATATACCGATGTATGATTACATGCGATCCGGCAAAATTAATCTGGAACTTATTATTGAGGCAGCAGAAGTGGCAACGCAGGGTAATCCGGAAAACATTTCGGCGTTGCAAAACTACCTAAAAGATAAAGACCGCTCAATTCGTTATTGGGGAGCGCTTGGTTTATTGTTACTGGAAAATGATGCCGAAACCGCCCTGAATGAACTGAAAACTGCTCTAAACGATGAGTCTGCCAATGTAGTTTCCGTTGCCGCTGAGGCCCTTTATCGCATGGGAGAGAAGGAAGTTGCACGTGAAGCACTCCTTAGCGTAATAAGTAGAAGCAATGAATTTGGGCGTTGCTATGCATTAAATACAATTGATGTTATTCAGGATTCCAATACTTTGTTAATTGATGGAGTAATAAATGTGATTAAATCAGTTCCCGATCAAAGCCGAAACCGTTACGATATGAGAGCAGCTCGTGTATTGCTTGATAAATGGGGTGTCGATCTCGCAGAATACGATATTAATCTGGACTGGTAAAATTGAAAGAAAATGAGAAAATACAACAAAAAACTGGCTACTCAAATTGATTTTATTTTGGTTCAAATTTTCTTCCTGACATTTCTTTTTATAGCTACTAACAGTTATTGCCAAAACAATGATACTGTTCAGGCGCGTCATAAGGTTACGCTGCCCGAGGCTCACATAGGAGATTTGGAAATTGATACGAAATTACTGGATAGTTACGATTTACTGCCAGCGAATGTTCGACAGTTTTATTTCGATGCCAGAGCTGTTTTCTCTGAAATACCAGATGCTGATTTTAATCAGCCCAAAATACTCGAATCGGCCCAAAAACATGAAATCGTATTAATGGGGCATCCCATGCTGGGTAACCTAAAACCAGACGGTGTTACTCTTTGGTTACGACCGGCAACATCAGGTCCGTTCCTGCTCGTGGTAAAAAACAATAACGGAATAAGTGAGAAAGTGATACCGATTAAATCGGTACAGCCAGGTGTTGCAAAAAAAGTAGTTGTTAATGAATTAGCATCTGATCAAAACTATAGCTACGAGATTTTATCTCAAAAGCAAGTGTTGGCAAAAGGAACTTTTACTACTGCGCCTAAAAAGGGAAGCCAGGGAGAATTCAGGTTAACTTTTGGGTCGTGTTTTCATAAAATAGGAATTCATAATCCGAACCTAGTTAACCAGATAATTGCAAGAAACCCGAAAGCCATGATGTTGCTTGGCGATATAGCTGTAGATGACAGGGAGAATAACATTGCAATGCACCGATCCGATTACTTGTTACGTGATCTTTCAAAATCATGGCAAGAATTAGCTGCAAACATTCCTCTTTTTACTTCATGGGACGACCACGATTACCTTAATAATGATCTGAGCGGCATGCCGGATGGAATAACATCTGAAAGCAGGGAAAGATTACGCATGGTGTGGAGACAAAATTGGAACAACCCAGAACCTGATGGTGAAGGAATTTATTTTAATACTCGTATAGGGCCCGTAGAAATTATTATGTTGGATACCCGATCCTGCAGAACAATCAACAAGCGCGGAGAATATTCTTCTTTCCTTGGGATAAATCAGCAAAACTGGTTAAAAAATACCCTCAAAAATTCAACGGCACCATTTAAAATTATTTCAAGTGGCACCATGTGGAGCGATGATGTATCGAATGGTAAAGATTCATGGGGATCCTGGGATACCGGTGCAAGGGAAGAAATTTTCTCATTTATCGAACGGTATCAAATTTCCGGGGTGATTTTGCTTAGTGGTGATCGACACGGAGCAAGATCGTTTACCATTCCCCGAAAAAACGGACATAGATTTTATGAATTCGAAGTTGCTACTCTGGGAGGAGTTCCCGGGCCGGACGCCATGGCTCCGAATGCCGAGAACCAATTGTTTGGTTATGATGGTGAAAGGTTTATTGCCTTCGGAGAATTTACGTTTAATACTTCTGGGGAACAGCCGACACTTGTTTTCAGGTTAATCAATCAATATGGTCAAATTCTGGAAGAGATCCCGTTGTCATATGATATGTTGACACCTCCTGGTATTTAGTATTCTTATTTATTGAACCATAATTGCCAGATGACTTGAGTAAAACATATTATACATTTGCACTGCTCTCTATGCATTGGCAGGTTATAAACTATGCTAACACTTTTTTATATTGAGCCGGTGAAAAACCAGAAACCTCTTTAAAAATTTTTGAAAAATGGTAACGGTTGGCAAACCCGGTTTTATAAGCGACCTGATCGATTGAAAAATTTGAATGATGTAATAAAATACATGCTTGATTAATCCGTTTTTGGCGAATATACTTCTGCGGAGACACGCCGGTTTCCTTAGAAAATAATTGTATAAATGCATTTGTTGACATTCTTGCTTCTTCTGCAAGAATTGAGTTGCTCAAAGCTTTATCTATATTTCGTTCAATATAAGCCAGACTATTTAGAATTCGTTGATTTTTCGATAAGATATTCCAGCTGTCTTCAGGCAGTTCTGCCAGTAAATCCGTAATAAGTGATTGTAAGGCCAGGCTGATATGAAAGCTGAATTTTGTGTTTTCATAATTCAAATGGCTCTTAATCATTTGTAGTTTCTCCAATAAATGATCGGTTAAGTCGAAGCAAAAAATACCCGGTTGAAAAGTGTCGTATGGAATACCGATATTAAAATGAATAAAGAGGTGCAGTATATATTGATCTAACTTTTCTTTTTCTTCAGAAAAGTTAGTATTTACTCTTCCTCCCTGTAACGAACAACCAGCCTTTGGAATTTTATTGTTATATAACCTGGTAGCATAGGAAGTGTTTGGAGATATCATAATTACCTTGTCGGGAGAAAGCTGATATTCTTTTCCGTTATATGTAATTACAGCTCCGCTTGAACTGTTGTGGTAAATGCGCCAGTATGGAAAAGACAATTCCTTAAATTCCCACTTTTCAAGCCACCAGTGTCGGCAGCACAACAATTGAATCTGATATTTGGGAAAGTATTGCGTAACATCCGATGGATCACCGAAATGTGGAATTATATTTTGTTGCATCATGTTTTTAATATTAGGAATAGATACAAAATTAATAAAATTAAACATTTTAGGTAACAGTACTTTTATTCACTTTTGCTTATCATTTGAATTAAAAATTAACAAACAATAAAACGTAATCAAAAATGGCAAACAGATTAATAGGAGATTTACCTAAAGTAGGTATTCGTCCGGTAATTGATGGACGCGAAAATGGTGTTCGCGAATCACTTGAAGTTCAGGTAATGGAGTTGGCAAAAGCAGCTGCTGCATTTATCGAAAATAACCTTCGTTTTCCAGGTGGCGAAAAGGTAGAATGTGTACTGGCAGATACATGTATTGGAGGTGTTGCTGAAGCTGCAATGTGTGCCAGTAAATTTAAAAAAGAAGGAGTTGGAGTTTCATTAACGGTAACACCATGCTGGTGCTACGGAACAGAAGTAATGGATACAGATCCTCTGCTTCCAAAAGCAGTTTGGGGATTCAATGGTACCGAACGTCCGGGAGCTGTTTATCTGGCTGCTGCTTTAGCCGGATATACACAAAAAGGTCTTCCAACTTTTGGAATTTACGGACGCGATGTACAGGATGCAGGAGATACAAGCATTCCTGCCGATGTTCAGGAAAAATTATTACGCTTTGTTAAGTCTGCACTTGCTGTGGCACAAATGAAAGGTAAATCTTACCTCTCGATTGGATATAGCTCAATGGGTATAGCCGGTTCAATGGTTGATTCTAACTTTTTTCAGGATTACCTTGGAATTCGCACCGAATTTGTTGAGTCAGTAGAAATTTTGCGTAGAATAGACGAGGGTATCTATGATGAGGAAGAGTATCAGAAAGCTCTGGCCTGGACCAAGGAAAACTGCAAAGAAGGAGAAGATCTGAATGCACCAGAAGATCAGGCTGATGATGCAAGAAAGCAAGTAGAGTGGGAAACCGTTGTGAAAATGACGTTGATTTGCCGCGATATGATGATTGGTAATCAAAAGCTTATCGACAAAGGTTTTAGAGAAGAAGGTTTAGGAAGAAACGCTATCTGTGGTGGTTTTCAAGGGCAAAGACAATGGACTGATTACAAGCCGAATGCCGATTTTACTGAAGCGATTCTTAATTCATCCTTCGACTGGAATGGAATTCGTGAGGCATTTGTGTTTGCCACAGAGAATGACAGCTTAAATGCGGTGCCAATGTTATTTGGCCATTTGTTAACCAATACAGCTCAAATTTTCTCTGATGTTAGAACGTATTGGAGTCCTGATGCCGTTAAAAGAGTTACCGGAAAAGAGCTGACAGGATTAGCGGAAGGTGGTATAATTCACTTAATTAATTCAGGATCAACTACACTCGATGCAACTGCACAACAACGCAATGTCGAAGGCGAACCTGCAATGAAACCTTTCTGGGAAATAACTGAAGAAGAAGCTCAAAAATGTTTGGATAATACAAAATGGCCTCAGGCAGAGCGCGGTTATTTCCGCGGAGGTGGTTATTCATCTCAGTTTAAAACCGAGGGCGAAATGCCGGTTACCATGTCGCGTGTGAACCTGGTGAAAGGTATTGGCCCGGTATTGCAAATTGCGGAGGGCTGGACTGTTGAACTTCCTGATGAGATTCACACTGTACTTGATGTACGTACCAATCCAACATGGCCAACTACCTGGTTTGTTCCAAAAACCACAGGGCAGGGAGCGTTTAAAGATGTTTATTCAGTTATGGCCAATTGGGGGGCAAATCATGGAGCAATTAGCTACGGGCATATTGGTGCCGATTTAATCACTTTAGCTTCCATGTTGCGCATTCCGGTTAGCATGCACAATGTTTCTGAGGACGACATTTTCCGTCCAAGTTCGTGGGCTTCTTTTGGTGAAGAAAAAGAAGGCGCAGATTACAGAGCGTGCGAAAATTACGGAGCATTATATGGTATAAAATAAGAATTGAATTTTTAGTGAAAGAGCAAGGAGAAGACTTCTTGCTCTTTCAATGGAACTTTACCTACATTATTGAACTAAAACTATGAGTCAGAAAGATATTGCTATTGTTTTTGATTGCGGGGCAACCAATGTTCGGGTTATTGCAATGGATAAATGCGGGAAGCAAATTGCTTCACACTCACTTCCCAACGAAACCGATGAAGATCCGCATTATCCGGGTGGCAGAATTTGGGATTTAGATAAACTTTGGCAAAAACTGGCGTCAGCAGCCAGACATGTTACTTCCGAAATAGATTGCAACCGTATCGCCGGAACTACAGTTACTACTTTCGGGGTAGACGGTGCATTTGTTGATGATCAGGGGGAATTACTTTACCCGGTTATTTCGTGGCAGTGCGAGCGTACAAAACCAATAATGGCCAATATTGAAAAATATATACCATTATCAGAGTTGTATAAAGCTAGTGGTGTTTTCCCTTATGCCTTTAATACCATAAATAAGATGATCTGGTTTCGTGAAAACCGGCCTGATGTTCTGGAAAATGCACATCGGTTTCTGTTCATCCCCTCGCTGTTAATTAATAAACTTTCAGGAGCTTTTAAAAACGATGCGACTATGATGGGAACGGCGATGATGGCTGATTTGAAATCGCGTAAAATGTCGCCAAAGATTTTGAAAGCCATTGGGGTAGAGAATGAACTGTTTGGTGAAATTGGCGAGCCTGGAAGTCAGGCCGGAACACTTAGCGAACATGCTGCATCTGAAACAGGTTTGCCTAAAGATACTCCCGTGTTTTTAGCTGGCCACGATACGCAATTTGCTATCTATGGATCAGGGGCAAAACTCAATCAACCAGTGCTTAGCTCCGGAACCTGGGAAATTTTAATGGCCCGCAGTAAAACTTTTAAAGCCTCTGAATTTGCTCTTGAGAAAAAGATAACCACGGAAGCTGATGCTGAAGCGGGAATCTATAATATAGGACAAAACTGGTTGGGATCGGGCGTGCTGGAGTGGTTTTCACGTCAATTTTATTCAGAATATTGTGGCGATGAGCTGTACCGTAATATGATAGAAAATGCAGAACAGGAACAGCCGGGAGCACGCGGAATTATTGTTGATCCTGCATTTTATGATGATGGATACGGAAGCGAAGGCGGAATGATTAAAGGATTAACAATTAACACATCGCGAGGACAGATATACCGTGCATTTTTGGAAGGACTTGCTTATCGGTTACGGGAAGGACTCGAGGCACTTGAAACAGCTGGAAGCTTTAAGGCAGAAAGTATAATTTGCGTGGGAGGAGGTTCTAAAAACAAGTTGTGGAATCAGCTAAGAGCCGATGTTTGTAAGGTTCCACTTCAGTTAATCGACCAAAAAGAAACCACTGTGCTCGGGGCTTCAATGTTTGTGTTTAAAGGAGCTGGGTTCTTTAATTCGCTTGCCGAAGCACGTAATCAAATCGACTACAATCCACAACTTGTGGAGCCCTCAATAAACACTGAGGTTTACGAGGGATATTATCAAAATTACCTAAAACTTCGCTCAGGCAAAGAATAACTTTAATACATCAAACTTTAAACTTATGTTGAAAGGAATATCACCTTTATTGAGCCCCGAATTGTTAGCAGTGTTGTGTAGAATGGGCACGGCGATGAAATTGTTCTGGCCGATGCACATTTCCCGGCTGAAAGTTTTAACGTGACTGTACTTCGGGCTGATGGACTTAAAATTCCTGATTTACTAAAGGCTATACTACCGCTTTTTGAATTGGATGAGTATTGCGACAATCCCTTAATAATGATGAGTGCTGTTGAAGGCGACACGCTCGATCCAAAGGTTGAAGAGAGTTATTTGGAAAGTGCCAGGCAATCAAATATAGAAATAGAACCGGTTTTAAGAATTGACCGATTTGCTTTTTATGAGCGGACAAAATCGGCCTTTGCGGTAGTTGTAACCGGGGAATTAGCCAAATACGGAAATCTAATATTAAAAAAAGGAGTTACACCAGTTGACTAATAAAACTTATGAAACGAGCATGATTTTTCTGCATTCTAAATTCAAAAACGAGAATGAATGAAACTTGTGTGAGTGCCTGAATTTCTTCTCTTTCAACAGGAAGATTAATATTCAGAAATCAAAATTTTAAACTTATGAAACCAAATAAAACGAAAGTAGTTGAACGAAAATATTTATTTCCCTTTATTGTAATTACCAGCTTGTTTGCCCTATGGGGATTTGCAAACGATATCACAAATCCAATGGTTGCGGCATTTAAAACGGTAATGGAAATTTCAAATGCCAAAGCCTCGTTAGTGCAGTTTGCTTTTTATGGAGGATACGCAACCATGGCAATTCCGGCAGCCTTATTTGTTCAAAAGTACAGCTATAAGAAAGGAATTCTTTTAGGATTGGCTCTGTATGCAACCGGAGCTTTGCTTTTTTGGCCGGCCGCTCAGTACCAGGCATTTGGATTTTTTCTCGTATCCTTATACATTCTAACTTTTGGTTTGGCTTTTTTAGAGACAACAGCTAATCCGTTCATTCTGTCGCTGGGTGCGGAAGAAACCGCAACAAGGCGATTAAACCTGTCGCAGGCTTTTAATCCAATGGGATCGCTTTTGGGGATGTTTGTAGCTTCGCGAATTGTTTTAGCAGCATTGGAATCGGACAAAAGAAATTCAGCCGGAGAACTTATATTTCCTATGCTCGACGAGGCAACTAAAGCAGCTATTCGTACTAACGATTTAATGATCATCAGAAATCCGTATGTAATTCTCGGTTTGGTTGTAATAGTAATGTTTGTAGTTATTTTGCTAACAAAAATGCCACAAACCGGTCACCTAAATGAAATTCATCCCTACCATTCATTCAAGCGACTCATTAAAAATAAAATCTATCGCGAAGGAGTAGTGGCGCAGGTATTTTATGTGGCTGCTCAAATAATGTGTTGGACTTTTATCATTCAATATGCCGATAATCTTGGAATTGATAAGGCTACAGCACAGATGTACAATATTGTTGCAATGGGAATATTTCTCGGTAGCAGGTTTATTAGTACACTATTAATGAAATATGTAAATGCCCGAAAACTATTAATGTTGTTTGCTATCGGTGGTATCTGTACCATATCTGGTGCGATATTGATTGAAGGAATGGCTGGCCTGTATTGTCTGGTCGCTACTTCCGCATTTATGTCGTTAATGTTTCCTACAATTTATGGAATTGCTTTAAATGGAATTGGACAAGATGCAACTCTGGGTGCGGCAGGACTGGTAATGGCCATTGTAGGTGGAGCGTTAATGCCGCCTTTACAGGGATCTATTATCGATATGGGGCAAATTGGAAATATGCCGGCAGTTAACGTGTCATTTGTTTTACCGCTAATAAGTTTTGTGGTGATTGCATTTTATGGCTACAGATCTTACAAGTTTCATGAAAAGGGTATATAGTCTAAAATAGATTAGCAAGAATTTTGAACAAAATGAAGTCGTTTATATAATAGATAATCAGGTTTCAAGACGACAAAATGAAAGAATTTTGAAAAATATCAATACACAGAGATTATGAGAAAATTAAACACAAAATGGATGCATCCTCGTGATCAGATAATAATGATCATTGACAAGATTTACAAAGGGGGACTAACTACTACATCAGGTGGTAATATCTCAATTATTGACGATAATGGCGATGTGTGGGTAACTCCCTCAGCTATCGATAAGGGAACTTTACGAGCTTCTGACATTATTTGTGTGCGAAAGGATGGCTCTATTGAAGGGCGGCATAAACCATCCTCAGAATATCCTTTTCATATTGCCATTTATAAGTGCAGACCCGAAATTAAAGCGGTTATACATGCACATCCACCGGCACTGGTTTCATTTAGTATTGTACGTCAAATTCCAGATCCCAATGTGCTGCCACAGGCCAAGAATGTTATCGGTCCTATAGGTTATGCACCTTACGCCCTGCCTGGCAGTAACGAATTGGGAGATGTGATTGCTGATGAATTTGAAAAAGGAGTAAATGCCGTAATTATGGAAAACCACGGTACTGTTGTGGGTGGAATTAATTTGAGCGATGCCTTTCAGCGTTTTGAAACGATGGAGTTTTGTGCACGAACCTTAATTAACGGAAATACAATTGGTACGGCCAATTACCTCACCGATCAGCAAATTGAAGAATTTGAAAACCAGATCCCGCGTTTACTGCCTGAAATGGACGAAACCAGCTATCCATCGGATGAACGGGCTATTCGTGAGCAAATACAACGAATTGTGCTACGTGCCTGCGAACAAGGCTTAATGATAAGTTCTTACGGTACTGTTTCAGTGCGTTGGAAAGAAAATGATTTTCTGATAACGCCTACAAATGTAGCTCGCTGGGATATTCAGCTAAAAGACATTGTTCAGATTAAAGACGGTAAACGGGAGCCTGGAAAAGTTCCAAGCAGAGCAACCTGGTTGCATCAGGAAATTTATAAACGTTTTCCACATGTAAATTCAATTATTCTTACTCAAACTCCATACCTAATGGCTTATAGCGTAACCGGCGAGAAAATTGATGTAAGAACAATACCCGAAAGTTGGATTTTCCTGCAAGATATTCCTAATATGCCTTTCGGATCGCATTTTGCCGGACAAGAGGCGATTTTAGATATACTTTCAGAGAATACTCCTGCGGTGATAATCAATAACGATTCGGTTTTGGTAACCGGCGATAACTTGTTGGGAACCTTTGATAAACTTGAGGTAGCTGAATTTAGTGCTAAGTCTTTAATAATGGGTAATTCTTTGGGAAAACTTATTCCTATTAATGACGAACAGGTGGAGGATTTAAGAAAGAAATTTTTAGGATAGAATGTAATTCATTCCTACGATCTGGTTTTTAAAGCATCTAAAATTTAGTGTGTTTCAAAAGCTAGTACTTGTCCTTGTGTCGATGGTAGCTCTTCGTATCAATCAAAAAAACAGTAATCTTTTATGAAATACATTCAAGTTGTAACATACATTTTTATTGCAGGCATTTTATTATCAACAAAGGCTTGTGCCAAACAACTTAATGCATCACGTATAAAACCAAATATTGTTCTCATAGTTGTCGACGATTTGGGCTATTCCGATGTAGGCTACATGAACCAGCAACCTGAAATTCAAACGCCAAATATTGATAGGTTGGCCAAGAACGGAATGGTATTTACAGATGCTTATGCGGCTTGCCCGGTTTGTTCGCCAACCCGTGCAAGCCTGATGACCGGTAAGTATCCGGCAACAGTAAAACTGACGTGTCACATACCAGGCATGGGCATGGAAAAGTATTTGGCGAAACTCAGCAAAGGAAAAAAACTGAAAGAGGCTTATTTTCGCGACCATTTACCCACCGAAGAGCTTACCATTGCTGAAGTATTAAAAGAAAAAGGTTATGCAACCGGATATATTGGTAAATGGCATTTGGGTGGTGAAGGTTCTATCTATACAAAAGATGGAATTGTAAATGCTGCCTATCATCCCGATAATCAAGGATTCGATATAAATATTGGAGGTTGTGCTTATGGCCAGCCCCAAAGTTATTTTGATCCATATAAAAATGGTACCATCGAAGACCGCTTAGAAGGGGAGTACCTCACCGACAGACTGGGCGATGAAGCTGTAAAGTTTATCGAGCAAAACAAAGAGAAACCCTTCTTCCTGAACTTGGCAACTTATACTGTTCACACGCCCTTAAGAGCACCTAAAAAGATTGTCGACAAATATAATGGCAATACCTATTATGCCATGATTGAAAAGCTTGACCAAAACGTTGGAAAAGTAATGGGTAAATTGGGCGAACTGAATTTGCTGGAAAATACTGTGGTTCTATTCTATTCTGACAATGGTGGTTTGTGGGGAAATCCACCATTAAAAGGTATAAAAGGTACATTAAACGAAGGTGGTATTCGGGTACCTATGATTGTTAGCTTCCCAAAAAAAGTAAAGTCCGGAAGCCAATGTAATACTCCCGTTACTACTGTCGATTTTTTCCCAACTTTTTTAGAGTTGGCTGGTGGCTCTGCTGCCGATTACCCAAAATTGGAAGGTGAAAGCCTCCTCCCTGTAGTTTACGGAAATGCAGCTATGCCAAATAGAGCGATATACTGGCATTTTCCTCACCACCGTAAAGAAGGACTTTCCATGGGAGCGGCCATCCGGGAAGGCGATTGGAAGTTAATAACAGAATTTGAAACGGAACAAAGTTACCTGTACAATTTGAAGGATGATCTCGCTGAAGAGAACAACCTTAGCAAGGAGTTTCCTGAAAAACGAGATGAGCTTTTGATAAAATTAGAACAGTGGCAGAAATCAGTGGATGCTGAAATGCCGGAAGTAAACGAAGAGTATAATTAAATCAAAATCAAAACTTCGATCATATGAATATTTTTAAAAAACAACTAGTAATTAGCTTTTTACTGCTATCGCTATTAGCCTGTGGTGAGGAAAAAACAAAAACGGTAAAAGCCGTAGATTTTAATATGAATGGCATTGGTCTGGAGGAAGGAGTCATGCGCAGGGATCCCAGCGATATAATCAAAGTTGGCGACTTGTATTATGTGTGGTATTCCAAAGGATTAATTTCTTCGGGATACGATGCTACCGTTTGGTATGCTACATCGAAAGATGGAAAAAACTGGACAGAAAAAGGAGAGGCCTTGGCCAAAGGAAAACCAGGAACCTGGGAAGGAGAAAGTGTGTTTACACCTAATATTCTGGTTGCCGAAGGAAAATACTGGTTATTTTATACTGGAGTTTCCCGAAAATTTAAACAGCCTTACAACCCTGATTCAAAGATAGGAATTGCCGTATCCGATTCGCCCGATGGACCATGGGAGCGTCTTGCAACAAATCCCGCACTTACCAACAGCGACAATCCGGACGATTTCGATAGCCACCTGGTTGATGATGCCTGTTTGATTGTAAAAGATGGAAAATACTGGTTTTATTACAAAGGGCGTCAGCAGGGAAAAAGTCCGGCAAAAACGAAAATGGGAGTTGCGATTGCCGAGCAGCCTCAAGGACCTTATGTAAAGCACCCTGAAAATCCGGTAATTCCGGGCAATCACGAAGTGTTTGTGTGGACTCAGGGCAAAGGAGTGGCCGCCATGATTGGCACTACCGGACCTGAAGACATTACAAATACCATTCAGTATGCCGAGGATGGTATTCATTTTACCGAAACTCATGATTTGGTGAATAGCCCAACGGCTGCCGGAGCATATCGCCCGGAAGCATTTACCGAAAGTGGTAAAGGCGAAATCCCCGAGTGGGGTGTAAAAATTGGAAGACCCAATAGAAAGAAAGGTGAATTGCCTTTTATACAAGGATTTAAATTGAAATTGTCTGAATAGAAAAACGAAACCATTATGTATAAAAAACTTCTATTATTTGTGCTTTTAATTTCTTGCCTTTCATCGTGCAAGAAACCTTTGGATAACGCCAACCTGACTTCTCCCAACGGAAAGCTTAATCTTCAAATTGAACTCACCGATGGAAAACTGAATTACAGTTTAAGTCAGGAGGAAAAAGCTTTACTTGGAACTTCCGCATTGGAAATATTTCCAAACGCTACCATAAGCATTTTAGATGCATCGGAAAGCGAAAGCAATACTTCCTGGAAGCCGGTTTGGGGGCAGTTTAGTACCATTCAGGATAACTTTAAAGAACTTCAGCTAACAATTGATGTTGACGGAGTTGGAGGAAAATTATTGGCAAGGGTTTATGATGAAGGTGTGGCTTTTCGTTTTGTTTTAAATGAAGGCGAGAAACCTGCAGAAGCCATTTTGAAATGTGAATATACTTTACCTGAAGGGTGCAATTATTTTACGCCGGCAGGCGAAAGTGAACCTCTTGGCCCGGTTACATACAGTGGCTTAACAGATTATGTGCAGGGCGAATCAAAGCGAAAAAGAAGAATTAGTGTTCCCTTGGTGGTTGAAGCTTCTAACAACAAATACTTGGCGCTATTGGAATCTGACCTGTATGCTGCCAAAGGCATTTCATCAATGCAGTTGGGATTAGGCACGACGGAAGGAGCAATTGAATCCGTAAACAAGGTCGAATTAAGCGATAACGAATGGACAAGTCCGTGGCGGGTAATTCTTTTTGGCGAAACCGCCGGCGAACTTGTTGTCAACACGGTTCCTGTTAATTTGGCAACCCCAAATAAACTGGAAAATACAGATTGGATCAAACCCGGAAAAACCTTGTGGGATTGGCGTGTGCATGGTTATACCGCTCCTGATGGATTTGTTTATGGCATTAACACTGAAAGTTATAAGCGTTTTGTAGATTTTGCAGACGAAAAAAAGATTGACTATTTCCTCATTGATGATGCATGGTATAAGCATGTAACCAAAGGACATTTTGAGATGTCGGACGAACTGGACTTGCAGGCTGTAATTGAGTATGCTGCCGAGAAAGAGGTGGAGTTAATTTTGTATTACGACAGGAAAAATGGTGAGTATGGCGACGATGAACTTTTTCCATATTACCAATCTTTAGGAATGAAAGGCATAAAGTACGGCTTTATGGGAAGCGACCCTGAATTCTCGAGAGAAGCCATTCAAAAAAGTGCACAAAGTCGGTTGTTAATTGATTTTCACGATGGCCCTGTTCCGTTTACTGGAATGCGACGTACCTATCCCAATGCCATAACCCGCGAGTATTGCCATGCTCAGCAGGATTCACGTCGTGCTTTTACGCCTGAATCATTTATTAAGATGGCACTGATTAATGCCATTACTGGTCCACTTGATATGAATAACGGGAATTTTGATTTGACAGGTATTAATGCCGGATTGCGAGAAAAAGGCCCGCGAAAAACAAACAGTTATTTTTCAACGGTTGCTTCTGAGGCAGCTCGCACCTTAATTATTTTTAGTGGTTTGGTTTGTATTCCCGATGCTCCGGAAGCTTATGCGGCCAAAGCCGATATATTCGAATTTATTCAAAAAATGCCGGTAGGAAAGTGGGACGAAAGCCGGGTTCTTCATTCTAAAATGACGGAATACATAAGTACTGCCCGGCGACAAGGTAAAGAATGGTTTATCGGTAGTGTATATAATCAGCAAGGCGGAACTCTGGACATTGATCTTGATTTTTTGGAAGAAGGAACAGAATATGCGGTCACTTATTACGAAGATACCGAAGAAACACATTGTAAAACCAATCCTGAAGCCTACCAGGTGCGGAAAGGAATAGTGAAAAAAGGTGATGTAGTTAAGACGGTAATCGCTTCAGGTGGTGGACATTGCATGTGGATTCGACCAGTTAATTAAAATATAAAATGTGGAGGTCAAATACCAAATCATCGAAAATGAAGAAGAGATCATGCTTTTGACTGTGATGCTTTGTTTAATACTTTTAATTTACTTATGGACATCAGTCTGAACAAAGAAAATAACCTTCTTCCGCCTGAGTAGAGAATAGAATGGTGGGAACCACGGTAAAAGCGGTTGTAGTTCAAAATGGCAATGTTATTTTATGCATGAACGAAAAATTTGATGCCGGTTTGGGACTTTGCTGGGATAAAAATAGCATAGCACCCTTTCCACATGCAAAAGGAATACGGGCCGTTGATGCTAAGTATACAAAAGCTGAGGTTCAGGCGAACAATAATGTAAAATTCCTCGACTTTAAAGGCCGCGAAGGAAAAATTACCTGGTATCAGGAGAACGACGGAAGCGCTGGAAAATTCAACTTAAAAGTTTACTACGCCTGTAATGATAAAAACTCGAAGCGCCCGATGAATTTATTTATAAATGATAAAAAAGTGGCAACGCTAACTTTTAACTCTACAAATTCGTGGAACTCGAATTGGAAAGAAGTTGAAATTAAGCAATACCTTGAGGCCGGGGCAAATTATATTGAACTTTGTACTACAGGGCAAAGTGCACCAAATATTTTAATGTTGGTGGTAGAATAGATCTTAGTATAGCCAGGTGTTCGATGAAATAGTCATGACTTAATAAGGCAATTCTTTAAATTATTTGTTAAGTGAGAATTCAACCTCGCGCCTTAAAAATCATAATTAACAAATGATCTTAGGCGTTTATTGCACTACCATCGGGCCAGGTGCCAAAAGCCTGTTTTTCAAATTGCATGCTTCCGTCTTCACCTTTAAAAATGTTGATCCATGCTTCCCAGTTTTCCTTATCAATAGCAGGATAGTCTAAACGGTAATGGCTGCAACGGCTTTCGGTGCGCATCAGCGATGTCTTTAATTTCATCTCTGCACTAATAATCATATTTCGTGTTTCATGTGCCAAACGCAATTCGTGCATGTCGGCTGCGCGTAACATTGGCATGTGGTGGTCGCGTAATTCCTCAACATAAGCCAAAGCTGCGCGCAACATACTTTCTTTTTTTATGTAGAGCACAAAGTTCGGGATCATTATTCCCTGCAGGGTTTGTGTTACCCAAGCCGGGCCATAACCTGCTTTTCGTTTTAAGGGAGCAAGTATCTTTTCCTCTATTTCCTCTTGTTTTGCTTCAGAAATCACGGGTCTTTCTTTTTCTTTAGAATAGGCTGCTGCGGCCTCTCCGGCAATAGCTCCCTGCACTGCTGAACCTGCCAGCGACGAACCAATTTGTGTGTAAATGGCACCGGCCATGTACGATCCCAAAGCATCACCGGCAGCATAAAGACCGGGAATATTTGATTCGCAGTTTTCGTTAACAGGTACCAATCCTTCTGATTTGTGAATCGACATTCCGGCAGAAGAACCACCAACCATATTTCCACCCATTCCCGGAGGGCCTCCACCTTCTCCGTCAGGGCCTCTGCCTTTACGTTTTTTCCCTTCCGTAGGAGGACCACCAGGTTTTTTCCTATCACCTTCTCCCGGAGGAGTTCCCTTGCGTTTTTCTTGATCGCTGCCGATAAGTGTAGGACGATATGGGCCACCCTCAATCATACTGTTGCCACTTCCCGGGCGCCCCATTGAAACGGACCCTCCTCCTGTCATATAGGCCTGGTAATTCATATCTACTCCCAAATCGTGGCGGATTCCAACTCCGGTGGTTCCGCATTTGCGGTCGAACATTCCGTGCCAACCATCGTAGCAGGCAGCAGGATTGGTAGCTGAGCCTCCATGACCGTCGTTCCATTCTTTTCCCGTAACCTTAGCACCAATGTTGTATGCCATAATTGTTCCGTCGTGGGTAAGGTCGCAAATCGGGAATCCATTGGGTTTAAAACCTCCTGCGCCTGTACATAAAATAATGCTCTGGGCTTTAAAAAAGTGTACTTTCTCCTCATCTGCACTAAAGCCCGCGGCTCCGGCAATTTTTCCGTTTTCTTTTACCAGGTGGGTGATGGTTACTCTTTCGATTAAAGGTATATTTCGTTTTTCTACGGGATTTGTGAATGCCTTATTGTATAACGGTGATTCGAAGAATCCCCAATCGCGGAGTTCGTTTACACGTTCCATTGAATGTTCGGCCACCTGACGGGTGTAAACCGGGTTATTTGTGCCAATTGCTGATGCGGAAACCTGTTCAACAAACTCATCGATACTTAGTTTCTCATTTTTTGAATCGTACTGAAAAATCCCTTTTGCAAATGGTGTTTGCCCCGATGAACCTAAGCGACCTTTTGATACAAGAACCACATTTGCTCCCGCATTGTGGGCTTTAACGGCGGCAAACAGCCCGGCCATGCCTCCGCCAATTACCAGCACGTCGGTTTCGTATTCTCTTTTGCTTAATTCTGTGCTGTTAATTTTTGTAAAGTTATCAGCCCACCCCGAAAGTGCTCCAGCTCCAAGGAGCGCAGCACCTGCTCCGGTGGCAGCGGTTCCAATAAAATGGCGACGCGAAATATTATTCACTTTTACTACTGTTTTCATGTTAAGCTTTTTTTTGTGTTGGTAATAAATAGGTTTTTAAAAGTAGCAGTATGCCTGCGCCTGCAGCAACAATTATAAAGGTCAGCATAGCAGTATCGATATGACGGCCAAGCTTAATTGCATGCCAGGAGGAAGTAGTAATAAAAAGCATAGATAGAATACCGTGGATAATCCGCCAGGTATTGTACGATAAAGGAATTACTTTTCGGAATAATGATGTCAGGCCAAGTATTAACATTAAACAGCAGGCTACAATTCCTATAATAATTCCCGGATTATCGAAAGTTGTTAGCATTTGCACAAACGCTTCCACTGGATCTATCCCTGCTTCGTAGTAGCGAGGAAGCACTATGAGAAAAGGGTGAACCAAAAGTACAGTTACGAAAAAGTATCCAATATATCGGTGCCAGTTTACTATCCGGCTCATTTTATGTTCTTTAAGTACTTTTCGGTTGCTTCGCGTAAGGTAAAACTGCAAAAGCATTAACGAAAATGAAATAAGCGTAAGCAATGAAATTGTTTCTTTTAGTGCACTTCGCCTTGGGAAATCTCCCAAAGTCCAAAAAAGAACTGGCAGACCAATAAAAATCAGTATGGCGGCCACACGGTTGTATGTTTTTATCTTGTTTTGCATAAATTTTATTTGATTATGTTATGGTTACCCCCATGAAACAACTACCGGTATCGACTTTTCAGGCGTAATTGTAATTGCATCAACCGGGCAATACATCCGGCATAAGTGACAAATCTGGCAGTCGGCCGGGTATTTTATTTCTGCCTTTTTTGTTGTTGGATTCAGGCGGATAACATCGGTGGGGCAGGTGGCCACGCAGGTTCCGCATCCTATACATCCGTTTATACTATTTATTGCCATATTTTGAGTTTTTAATTGGTACTTTCTAAATCTGGAATAAAGTTGAAGGTATTTAATATGCTTTGAAAAAATAATCTGCGAGTCCGGGAGTTTTAAAAACGAATCCGGGATTTTACCCGATTAATAAAAAAAGGAGACTGATGCCTCCTCTTTCCGAACGTGTAAGTAATATTAATTCAAATAACTTTCAACCAAATTATTTCTGGTTTGAACGTGTGTTTTTAACGTTTCAACGGCTGAATCGAACTGTGAATCGCTGCTTAAGAACGAATAGCCCGATTCTTCGGAATACACGTATTCTTTTATCAGTTCGTAGTAGCTTGAATATGTAGAAATCATTTCGGATGGAATAAATACCTCGTCGATAAATTGTTGCAAATACCCTTCATAAACAGCTTCGTACTCGGGCTGTGCAATAATATAATTTATAAGTGGCCAGCTACTATTAACCTCGCTCATTCCTAAACTAATTGCACCGCTTTGTTTTCCAGATTGAAAAGCCTCATTGTTGTCCCATGGGATCCAGGTCAATTTGCTGTTATCGGGATTATTATACAGGTAATAATTATGTGTCATAATACCGTAAGTATCCCAATTTTGAATGATATTGTTTACGGCCAGGTATTTCAAAAATACATCAACATTAAAAACGGTTTCAAGATTGCTTTTCCAGGATTCCACGTCCGAAGTTCGCAACGAACTGTTAATGGTATCGTACAATGCACGGGCATCCGAATAGTTAGCTGAATCTTCGTTGGTTTTTAGTTCCAATTCGCTTGTGTCGAATGTACCATTTGCAAATGTGGCGGCACTTCCATCAGGTTTGTAAAGGTTGCCCGAACCATCGGTAAATTGAGTTTTAATTACCGAATCGTCAACTTCTTCAACAATGGTATAAAGTCCGTAATATTGAGGGCCACTACCGTAATCAACATAAACCACACAAAATGCAGTTTGTGATGATGCGAGTCCAAACTGGCGGAATACATCGGCACCAACTTTTTCGCGCATTTGTGATAAATCGAGGTAGTTGTTTTTCAGGTTCAACTGTTTAAAACCATAAAAACGTTGGTTTTTTATGGCCGGGTAGTCGTCTTCAAATTCATCGAAATCTAATTTAAATGACAGCTTTTTAATACCGGATTGATATGCTGATTGTAAACTTGAATTCCCTTTATAACGAATGCCAACGTGATACCACTCGGTGTCGTTAAACTTAAACGAGCAGGGCACAAACATTGGATCATCAAAGTCGATCGACTGTCCGGGGCGACCACTACTTGAACTCAAAATTGATGATAAGTTCGATTGCATGTCTGACCAGTCGTCGCTGTCGATGGTAATGTCGAAACGCAATACTTCGTTTTGATTAAAAACCACATCGTAATTCAGTTCCGCACTTTTACTGTGTGTCGCATCATCCCAGTCGGAATAATCGGTCATGTCAATAATCACTTCCTCTTCTTCCTCTTCGTTCTCAACGATTGATTCTTCATCGCGACAAGCGCAAAATAGCAGTAGCAGAATTGTCGTTGTTATTAAGCTAAATGTTTTCATTTTTATCTATGTTAAAATTTGATTTTATATCCCACGCTAAGAATATGACGGTTTCTATATTCTGTATTATAATAGTCGAATTTGTAGCTAACTCCCAGGTAGTTCTTTTTGAACAGTTTATAATCTGCACCAACGGTATATCTTGTTTTGTATAATCCGCTATCGTTGAGATCTTGAAACAGCTGAACCGAAACGTATGGATTAATTTTAAAGTTGGGTATGTCGTATTTTAGTTTTGCTTTGTAACGCAGAAAATTTTTGTCATCAACATCGTCATCGGAATAGTTGCTGTACGTTAATCGAAATGAAGGTTCAAAACGTCCATACTTTTTTTCAGCAGTAGCATTAAATGCATATCTGCCAAAATATTCGGTGTCCTTTTCATCCCGAACATTGCCTACTAGGCCATAAGATGCGCCCAATGTAAACAGTTTTGAGAGTTTGTATTCCAATTCGCTCTCCAGAAGGTATTTGTCAAGCGAAAAGTCATCTTCAAAACGTAACTCTGGTGTGATGGTAAACTTTAACTTTTTTACCGGTTTAAAGCTCAAATCAAGTTTTGTTCTGGTCTGAAATTCGTTTTCTGTTTCTTGTGCCGACACATTTGATGTTGCTACAAAAAATACTGCAATCATCAGACTTATTACGAGTTTTGTGTTCATACTAAATTATTTTCTGGTTTTATTTATCTGAAGCTATTTTATTGTTTGGCGGAGGTTGAGGAACTTCGTTTTTCCCATTCACATTAAAATAAAGGGTAATGTCGGCCACGTCTTTTAAAAAGTCTATTTTCTGAATCTCGTAGCGTTTAATATTAATCCCTGTTCGTGTTTTTAAATCTGCAAGGAGTGCCTCTTTGTTATTGTCGTGGATGTTTTCAATTTTTTCGTAAATCAATCGAATAGAACCTTCCTGTTTTAGCATCAATCGCTTTTCGAGTAGCCATAGTCCGCCAACTATTGCGGCGTTGGTGAAAATAAGTTCAACGTAACTTACTTTTTTGTTGGCCAGTGCATTAATTACAGAAATACCGATAACAATAAATAAGTAGGTCATTTCTTTTATGGGGATGGCATCGGTTCGGTAGCGGATTATGCCAAAAATGGCAAATAAACCAAGGGCAAAACCCAATTCCAATTTTACGCTATTTAGTAAGAAACTTAAAAGAAAAACAACAGTTCCTACCGAAAGAAAACTAAAATAGAAGTCTTTTCTCCGGCTGTTTTGTGCGTATATATAATGCACTACTAAAAAGCTTACAAATAGATTTAATGCCAAGCGAACCAAAAGCTCGGTAAAATCACCAACATTAATAATTTTAATTCCCAAAAAACGTAAATGTTCTTCCCAGTCGGCTAATTCGGCTATTTCAGCCGGGCTCAGATTTTTAATAGTATCGATTACTGTTTTTGTTTCGTTCATGTTTTTAAATTAAAGGTTGTACAAACTGTTTTTTGTGTTAATTGTCTTTTCAATCATTCTGATTTTGTGTTTAAATGCGTTTCGTTTTATAGTAGAATCGGTAACAGTTCGGCCTATACAATATTTGCTGAATCCCGAGGTTTTTATCCTTTGGTTGCGCAGTGCTCTGGCAAGTGGCGATGCTGATGGTGAACCATCTGCTTTTATTTCAATAATAACCAAATTATTAAGTGCAATTTGTTTGTCATCGGTTTTAAAATCAAGGTTGAAATCGATGGTGCAACGTTCTCTGAAGTTTTTATTTACCAGTGTTATGCGCGAAAAATTGTTAACTAACGATGGCGACAAATCTTCAACAGAAAAAGGAGTTATGTCTTGTAAAAAAGAATTTTCTGTTTCGTTGAAATTATTATTAAAATCTGTTGGGATACGTTTTTTTATGGTACGCCCTTTATTGCTTTTGAATTTTACCTCTAAAAAACTTATGCCGCTTGAAACATAACTGCGACGACGAATTTTGTAACGGTTAAGTTTGCCGTTGTGGTGTGCAGTAAACATTACATCGTTGTTGGTGTCGTAATAAATGGTAGAGTAGGGAAGTGAGACTTCTCCATTCATGTTTAACATGAAATAGTTATTCTGAACCTGATGCAACAATGTTTCAAGATTCGATTTGTGGAACCAATATTTTGTGTCGGTTCGGTTCATCAATTTTACCTGTTCCATTTCTTTGAGTTTGATGGGGGCGAAAAAATCTGTTTCCCTAATTTTCATTGCTGTTAAAGTTTTATTGCGTTAATGTTGCAATACCGTTAATGTTAAAGTGAAAGTATGGTAGGTGAGGTGTTTTAGAAAACACAATCGACGAATCGGGGGATTTTCCAAACAAATTTGGAATATGTGGTTTCAACCACATGATCTCGGATGATAAAAACTTTTAGTCCTTTATAAAAATGGGAAGCCACAAACTTGGCTTCCCATCTATCTCTAAGATATTTGTTTTATTCGGGCCTGCTCCTTCGTTGTTGCTTTTCCTGTTTCTTAAGATACGCTTCGTAGCCTTCAATTTGCTTTTCGTTTAAAACTGCTTTTATGTCAGTTTCCATTTGCGTTTTAAGCTTTTCCATTTTACTGCGGTCAGGACGGCCCGAATTTGTAGCCTTTTTTACATCGGCAAAATGATCCTGGTAAATAGCCAGTACTTTTGTTTCCTGCTTATCGTTAAGCTGAATTTCATCAGCAAGTTTGGCAACCATTTTCTTAATTTGTTTCGAATTTGGAGTAGGCGGAGGCCCTTGCTGTCTGCCTGAAGGCTGTGCAAAAATTACGCTGCTCGTTGCCATTAAAATCAGCATAATAATTACCCCGATGGTTGTAATTAAAAAGTTTCTTCTCTGTTTTTGTTCTGTTGCTTTCATAATTGTTATTTTAAAATTCCTAAGTCAAAGGAAAAAACTACTTAAATGAAAGAGAAACAGAATCTATAGATTGGAGGATTTTATCGACGGAAATGCATGGGCTTTGGATTAAAATAAAAGAGGCTGTTTTCAATTTGAAAACAAGCTATTGGTGAAATCAACTTCGATTATTTTAAGAATCGTGTATCTAAAAATTCCTGGAACACATCTTTGTATTGCTCACTAACAGGGATGTAGTCTTTTCCGAAAATGATACGGTTTCGTTCTATTGTCGATATCTTACTCCGGCTAACTATAAACGAACGGTGTACACGCATAAAATCTGCTTTTGGCAGAAAGTCTTCCATTTTTTTTATGCCCATTAATGCCATTACCGGTTTTTGGGTTTCAAGGTGAATACGCACGTAATCGCGCATACTTTCGATAAAGGTTATATCGTTAAAGTCGATTCGTACAATTTTATATTCCGATTTTATAAACAGGTACTTGTCGTTTTTTTCAATTGTTTCGGCTGCCTCTTTTTTACTGAAAAAGCGCTCTTTTGTTTTGGTAACAGCCTTTAAAAACTCAGGGTATGCAATTGGTTTTACAAGGTAGTCGGCAGCATCTAACTGAAAACCTTCGTAGCCATATTCACGGTAAGCCGTTGTAAAAATTACTTTTGCTTTTGATGAAACTGATTTTACAAAATCGAGCCCGGTAAGGTCGGGCATGTTAATATCAACAAACATCAGGTCAACTTCGTTTTCCTGAAGAAAATCCATTGCTTTTAACGCGCTGTTAAATTTCCCGGTCAATTCCAGAAATGGTGTTTTATCAATGTAACCTTCAATTTGTCGTAAAGCTAAAGGTTCGTCGTCTATTGCAATACAGCGTATCATACCGGGATATTTAAGTTTACTTTGAAGATGTTTTTGTCATTCTGGTTAATATCCAACTCATAATTGTTGGTATAAATCAGTGCCAGCCGTTTTCGCGCATTTTCCAAACCAATACCCGAGTTACTGCTTTTTTTCTGTTTTGAATGGTTGGAGTTTTTAATCTCGAAATACATTCTACCTTTCTTAAAAACATACTTAACATGAATAAATGACGATGCTTCATAACTCACTCCATGTTTAAAGGCATTTTCGATAAACGAAATAGTAAGCAGAGGCGGGACACTGATTTCGGGCAGTGTTTTCGGAATATCTAGTTTTACTTCAACTTCTTCTGAGAAACGTAGTTTCATTAATTCCACATAACTTTTTATAAAATCAATTTCTTTTTGGATACTGATTTTTTCAGTTTGTGACTCGTAAAGCATATACGCCATCATTTGCGAAAGACGGATAATAGCCTCTTTTGCTTCTTCTGTATCAATGTCAACCAGTGCATGAATGTTATTCAAAGTGTTCATGAAAAAGTGTGGACTTACCTGGTTTTGCAGGAAGGCCATTTTGTGTTCCACATTCTCTTTTTCAAGTATTATTTTCTTTTGTTCGGCGTTCAGCCATTTCCCGGCAAACGATAAACCTGCATCGAAGCCTATTAACAGTATGCTCATTATTAGTAGGTTGCCAAAAGGAGGGAATGCTTCGCGTGGTCTTTGCCCTGGAGGGCGGTGTGGCACCGGTTGATTGCCTATCGGTGGTTGCGTCCTTTCAATGCTTTCAGGTTGCATGCGTTGTATTATATCTGGTGGATTGTCGGAAGCATTAAAAAAAATAGCTACCAAAACTAATATGGTAAGAATACAAAGTACCGAAATAAAATACAAAACACGCTTTCCTTTTAAAAACTGAGGAAATAATAAAAAGTGGTTAATCAGGAAAGCGATGAATACAAATCCGTATTCAATCCAAATTTTTATTACGTGTGGCCACACAATTCCTTCTGTGGTATCGGTAGTCAATAACGGAATGGCAAAAATCAATATCCAGATAAAAACCATTATCAAAAACTGAACGTTTCCAAAATTTTTATTGCGTATTGTGATCGATTTCATAGGGTTGTAAAAGTAAAGTTTTTTCAATAGTCATTAATTTTTATACTAACTGATTCTCAATTTCGGATGTGTGCCATAAAGTAATTATACTATAGGGATATCAGAAACCAAACTCGATAGAATAGAAAATTTTATCGACAGATTCTTTTACGTCAATAAAGAAAGGGAGCCCTCCGTCTCCCTTCTCAATCCTAACCAAACCAAATCTATGAAAAAACTATGTTTCTGTTTTCTATTGTTTTTAATTGTTGAATCAAAAATAGAATATTGATTAAAACTGTGAAAACAGAATCGACAGATTGGATGTATTTACAGACGAAATGTGAATATTATAATCCTTTGATATATTCTTTTGGCGTTTGTCCGTGTATCTTTTTAAAACATTTTGAGAAATAAGAATGGCTGTTAAATCCAACTTTAAAAGCCACTTCATCAACATTGTAGCTTTTTGTGGCGAGCAGGGCTGTTGCTTTTTTTATTTTTACCATGGTAATATATTCTGATGCCGAGTGGTTTGAGATTTGTTTTAGCTTGCGGTGAAGCTGGCTGCGGCTCAGGCTCATTTCACTGGCCAATAAATCTACTGTAAAATTCTCGTTGGTCATATTCTCCTCAACAATGGTATTTATTTTGTTTAAAAAGTAGTTGTCGAGGCTCCCCAGGTCGATGGTTTGTTTGCTTATAAAACGTTGTGCATAGTTTTCTTGTAATCTTTTTCGTTGATTTAACAGGTTCGCAATTTGCGATAACAGCACCTGCTCGTCGAAAGGTTTAGAGATGTATGCGTCAGCTCCTTTTTCCAACCCGGTTGAAGTATTTTCAGCTGATGATAAAGCAGTTAGTAAAATTACCGGGATATGGCTGGTTTCGATTTGTGATTTAATGGTCTGACAAAACTCAAAGCCATCCATTTTAGGCATCATTACATCCGATATCACTAGGTCGATGTTCTTTGTTTGCAGCATTTCCAATCCTTGTTTTCCATCTTCGGCAAAAAATATTTTATAATAATCGTTTAACAGGTCAATAATGAATTCGCGAAGATCGTTATTATCTTCAACAACTAAAATTGTTGTCGTGCTATCACTTTTAATCAACTTTGGTTGGGTATTATCAGTTGATTGCCATGATTCCACATTTTTTACTACCTCGTGACTTTGGAATAATATTTTCTGTGCTTTTTGTTTGGTGGGGAGCTGAATTGAGAAACGGGTTCCTTTTCCCGGACTACTCTGAACTACAATAGTACCTCGATGAATTAGGGTAAAATCTTTACAGAGATTTAGGCCTATACCAGTACTGTAAACTTTGCTGTTTTGACTTTTTCCTTGTTCAAATCGCTCGAATATGTGGGGTAAATCTTCACTGTTAATGCCCTGGCCACTATCGATTACAGATATTTCAACATAATTTTCATTTTCCAACTGACCAAAACTCAATTGGTTTGTAAAATTATGGATCATATCAATTTTGTTTTCATTAATCGAAATAGTTATCTCTCCGTTGGCTGGTGTGTATTTAAATGCGTTTGATAAGAGGTTAAATATAATCTTATCCAGTTTTTCTTCATCAGCTTCAATAACGATGCTGCTACTCGTATAATTAAAGGAAAATGTTATGTTTTTAGTTCGTGCTTCCTCAGAAAAACTCTGTACCCTTTCATTAACAAAACCAACCAGATCGATCTTAGTAATTTTTAGTTTTTCCATACCTTTTTCTGCTTTCCTAAGATCCATTATCTGGTTAATAAGTTGAAGCAGGCGGCTGGTGTTTCTTTTTACTGTATCAAGTTGTTTGTGTTGAGTATCGGTTAAGTTTGTAGCCGTTAATAGCTGTTTTACAGGGCCATCGATTAATGTAAGTGGAGTTCTGAACTCATGCGAAATATTTGTAAAAAACTTTAATTTCATTTCGGTAAGCTGTTCTTCTTGCTTGTGTTCCATTTTCTCAATGAGCAAGTCTTTTTTTAGTTTCGAGCGCTCTCTGAAAAACCTGATGATTCCGATAATAATTAGAAGAAAAATAAACGAATAAGCCCAAAGTGCATAGGTTGATTTGTACCAAAACTGTTCTACAACTATGGTTATACTGGTTGGCTCTTCGTTCCAAATTCCGTCGTTATTACTTGCCTTCACCTCAAAACGATATTCTCCGGCAGGAAGGTTCACAAAATTTGCACTTCCCCTGTTGTTATTAGCAACCCAATTGTCAATATAATTTATTAGGCGATAAGAAAATTCATTTTTATCGGGCAGTAAATAATTATCGGCAGAAAAGTTAAAATTGAGGTTCGTTTCTTTTGGATCAAGTACAATTTTTTGATACTGGTTAATTCCTGTTTGTACCGGAACTATCGATCGGTTATTTACAGTAACTTTTGTTAATAGCACATTTGGGGGGCGTTTGTTAGTGTGTATTGGTTTGGGCTCACGAAGGCTAAAGCCATTGGTGCCGCCAAAGTAGATATTATCATCCTTATCTTTGTAAATAGCATTTGGGTTAAAAAGATTCCCCTGTATACCATCATTAAGCACAAACCTTCTTGAGGAATTATCAGCTGAATTGTATAAGATTAAACCATCATTACTGGTAATCCATATATTGTTGTATGAATCTTCAATAATTCCATAAACATCTTTATTTTTTAATAAATCGTTTGCTGTAAAAACACTTGTCGAATCCGTTTTCGGGTTGTAAATGTTAATTCCATTGCCTCTGGTGCCCATCCATATTCTTCCATCGCTAAGTTGTTTTATAAAGTAGAAGCTTTGGCTTCCTGTTTTATGGTAATTGTTTTCGTGAATATTGAAAAGGGTTGATTGTTCTGTTGGAAGATGAATACGGATCGTGCCATTTTGAGTTCCAATCCATAAGTTATTTTCAGTGTCGGTGGTAATTGTCAGACAATTGGTGGTTAATAATTGCTCAAAAGGCGGTTTTTTTGATTTAAAGCTTATTTCTTTTGTTTTGAAATTGTAGAAGTTAATTCCTCCCAGGTTTGTGCCAATCCATATCCCTGAGTCTGAATTACAGAGAGAATAGACTTCGCGGGCTGAAACATGTGTGCCATCTTCTGGTCCGGCGGGGAAATGTATAAAGTTGTTTTGTGTGGCAGGCCTGTAAAATAAGCCGTTAAAAGCCGAACCTATCCATAAACCACCATCTTTGTCAACTTCCATTGCTTTTATATCAATAATACCTTTCTGTTTTGAGATTTGCAAAGGAGTGAAACTGGCGGTTTTTGGATTAAAACGGTTTAATCCGAAAAGCTCGGTTCCAACGTAAATCTGGCCATCAGGTGTTTGGGCAAAAGAGCTGACCATATTGTCTGAAATTGTTCCGGGTTCATTCGAATGACGATAATTGGTAAATCTGTTATCGGAGTGATGTATATAAGCCACGCCTCCCGACCATGTTCCAATCCATATTCCTCCCTGATTATCTTCAAAAATATCGAAAATTGAATTATGGGGGAGTCCCTCATATTTGTTGTGATCGTAATGAGTTAGCTCCTTACCTATACTCTTAAACAATCCCAGGTACGACCCAATCCAAATTTGTCCGCGTGTATCTCTCCATATTTTTCTTATACTGGCATTACTAATATCGTAATCCGGGTTTTTGGTGTATTGATAAAGGTGTTTCAGTTCCCCTTTAAAGTCGTACATGCGGGCACCATGCTCCTGGTAGCCTACCCAAATATTGTCGGTGCTTGTACTAATTGTTCGTACCGTTGAGCCCGGTCCGTTTATTAGCTTTTCAACTTTTGTTTCTTCATGGTGTACTTTATATACCGATCCATCAAGTGTCCCAAGCCATAACCTGTTTGTTTCGTCGTTGTATATTAGACGTGGCGAATTAGACAAACCTTCAGTAATTCTGATCATTTTATTGGTGGTTTCATCGATGTACCCAAAAAAATGTTCATCAACAATCCAAAGGTTTCCGTGTCCATCAAATTGAATAGAGAAAAGGTGATTGTTGGGTTGCGAACCATTCTCGTAGGTATAATGTACCTGTTCGAATTCTTGAGCAATTGGGTTAAACTTACAGAGACCTTTATCTGTACTGGCCCAAATGTTGTTGTCTTTGTCTATTGCTATTCCTGTTACGGTATTACTTGGTAATCCATCTTCTTTTTCAGGTTGATATGAAAAACGAATAATTTCTTTTGAATCATATCTCAAAACTCCATCAAATCCGCCCATCCAGATATATCCAAATTTATCCTGATTAAACGAATGTATGGCCTGAAAGCTAAAACCACCGGGTGGCGATACCCTTCTAAACCTAATATCATCAGTTTGAGCAAATGTGGAGTAAAATCCGAAAACAATAATAAAACTAATTATATACTTCAATCGCATTAATTTTTTTCAAAAATAATCTTTAGGGTGATTAAATAATAATACATACGTTGCAAAATTGCAACATGCTTACCTTGGTGCAACAAATCAACCAGTATTTGCAACATGTGCAATAATTGTCTGTAGGTTTCGATAGCTATTTTTGGTGAAGAAACTTATGAAGCAGAATTGTAAAATATTTACATCTTATTGTAAAGGCATATTAAAATAACATTGAGATTTAATAGAAATGAAAAGAAAGGTTTTGAGCAGAGCGGATAGTTTACACGATAGTTAGTTTAGTTAGTTTTAAAAAGCTCCTTTTTCTGAAAAGATGGAAAGGGAGCTTTTACCTGAAAATTCCTTTCTCCACCAATAAAACAAAAATCAAACTTATAAATGAAACATTTTATTACAATTTGTATTAGTATTATTCTTTTTGGTTGTAACAGCCAATATTCAGGGAATATCGATGATGTGATAAAACATTCGGAAAAGCAATTGAAATTTGCTTTAAAGAATATAGAACCCTTGCTTACCAAAGATAAAGTCTTTCCCCGTACTCTTGAAAATGAGAAAATAAAGTTGGTGTCATCTAAAGACTGGACGAGTGGTTTTTTTGGTGGAAATTTATGGATGATGTACGAACTTACTGGTAAAGATCAGTGGAAAAAACGTGCTCTTAATTATACTTTGCCTCTGGAAGATGAGCAGTGGAATGCAAACGACCATGACATAGGTTTTAAAATGTATTGCAGTTTTGGCCATGCAATAAAATATGTTGATAATCCTGAATATAAAGAAATCCTAATTCAATCAGCCAAAACATTGTCAACTCGCTATAATCCGGTAGTTGGCTGTATTCGTTCGTGGAACAGCAACCCCAAAACAGCCCATTGGAAATACCCGGTAATCATTGATAATATGATGAATCTGGAATTGCTTATGTGGGCTGCTAAAGAAACCGGGAATGAGAGTTTTAGGGAAATAGCGGTAAAACATGCACAAACTACGGCAAAGAATCACTTCCGCGACGATTACTCGTGTTACCATGTTATTGATTACGACCCGGAGACCGGTGAGGTGTTAAACAAAAACACCCACCAAGGGGCAGCCGACAACAGCGACTGGGCACGAGGACAAGCCTGGGCCGTGTATGGTTTTACAATGATGTACCGCGAAACCGGAATGGAAGAATTTCTGGGGCAGGCTAAACATATAGCCGATTACCTCTTAACTGTAGATGGGATGAAGGAAGGAAAAGTTCCTTACTGGGATTTTAAAGCTCCCGAAATTCCGAATGAACCCTACGATGCATCGGCTGCTGCCATTATCTCATCGGCTTTGTTCGAGTTGTATGAGTTTACAAATAACGAAGCATATTTAAATACAGCGCAGAAACTACTGGCAACATTAGTTACGCCTGAGTTTTTTGCGAAATCAGGCGAAAACGGTGGATTTTTACTTCTTCATTCTACGGGATCAAAACCCTACGATTCGGAAGTTGATGTGCCTTTAAATTATGCCGACTATTATTTCCTTGAATCAATTATTAAAAGCAAAAAATATGGAGAAAATTTAATGATAGCTCTTAGTAAAGATTAAGAAAACCGATAAAATGAATTTTTAACAAAAACTAAATTTTTATGAAAAACAAAAAAAGTATTCAAAAGGCTTTAAGCTTTTTAATGTTTTGTCTCTTTTTTGTTGCTGTTAGTACCAGTGCTTTTGCACAGCAAAAAACAGTCTCAGGAAAGGTTGTTGACGACAGTGGAGAGGTTCTTCCGGGGGTAACCGTAGTTGTTAAGGGAACTTCCCAGGGAACAGTTACTGATATCGACGGTAACTTTACAATTTCAAATGTAACCAGCGAAAGTGTACTAACCATTTCGTTTGTGGGTATGTTATCTCAGGAAATTGTTGTTGGCGACCAAACAACTATTGAGGTAACCCTGAAAACCGATGCGGTTGGTTTAGAAGAGGTTGTGGTTGTGGGTTACGGTACTCAGAAAAAAGCCACCTTAACTGGTTCTATCGATCAGGTAAACTCTGAAGCGTTTAATGATAAGGCTACTGTAAGTCCGGCTTTGGCTTTACAAGGTCAAACTCCGGGTTTGGTTGTTACTCGTACCTCGGCTCAACCGGGTAAAGAAGATCTGAATTTTACCATTCGCGGTGAAACTTCAGTAAATGCATATAACGATAAAGGAGAAAGAGTATCTGGTTCAGGTCCTTTAATTGTAATTGATGGGGTACCGGCCATTAGTGATCAGGCATTCTTAAACATGAACTCAGATGATATTGAGTCGGTAAGTGTGTTAAAAGATGGTGCCGCTTCTATTTACGGAGCACGTGCAGCCAACGGTGTTATCCTGGTTACAACGAAAAAGGGTAGCGGTGCAATGAAAGTAAACATTACCAGTAATGTTAGCGTACAAACTCTTGGAATTAGCCCGGTAATACCTTCAATGGCCGATTATGGAACTGTTTGGCTTGAAGCTGCTGCACAGGATGGTGATTATCCGCGTTACTGGGGATGGGGTACAGAAGAAAACCTTATCGATTTTTCGAATAATGTGGCTAGATATTATTCTACTGTTTATTGGGGCGATGTTTACTTGATGAATGCCCCTCGTTACGACGATATGTATGGTTCTTCCATATCAAACAAACAAAACCTTAGTATTTCTGGTGCTACAGAAAAAACTACTTATCGTTTTTCTGCCGGTTATGCCGAAAACCGGGGTATGTTGAAAAGTGCGTATGATGGGGTAAAACAATATAATGCCCGCTTTAATTACGATTATAAAGTAACCGATTGGTTTAAAATTGAGAGTGGTTTTTCGTATTTGAATACGGTTCAAAACAACCCTTCAACCGGTTTTGGTTCGTGGTCGGTTGATCAGGATCCTTCAATTTTCCCAACTAAAAACCCAGATGGACAATGGGTAGGAAACTTTGGACAAGCTGCAGGTAACAAAAATACAGTAGCTGCAAGTGCCGATGGTGGTAAAGAAAATATCGTACGTGATCAGATTCGCTTGAATATTGCGGGAACTATAAACCTAACCAAAGACCTATCGATAAGAGGTACTGCTTCGTTCGAAAAAGAATTTGTTGATAACGATAAATATGTGTTAACAGTACTTACATACGATTGGGAAGGTGATCAGGCAAAAAATCCGATCAACAAGAAATCCAGTATGGCTTCTACGAATATAACCAATACATATAAAACTTTTGGTGGATTTGTAGACTATAACAAAGAGATAGGAGACCATTCTTTTTCTGCTATGGCAGGTGTAACTGGTGAGTTAAAAGAATACAGCAGGTTATATGGTTACCGTGAGGGGCTTGACGATTATGGTGTATACGACCTTCAGGTTGCGTCGCAAGAAATTAGCGAACAGAATGAAGGTAAAGCATATCATTGGGGACTTTACTCTTATTTGGGAAGGGTAAACTACAGTTATAAAGATAAATACCTGTTCGAATCTACTTTCCGTAGAGATGGATCTTCGAAAATGAGTGCAGAAAACCAGTGGGCAAACTTTGCTTATGTTTCATTAGGTTGGGTACTTACCGAGGAAAGTTTTATGGAGAATGTTGATTTGATTTCATTTATGAAATTACGTGCCAGTTATGGTGAAACAGGAAACCAACAGGGAATTGGTACTTATTCTGACATATCAGGTATGGGATTTTCAGCTCCTGTTTTCGGAACAACAAACGCTGCATCGCAAGATGGTGCTTATGTGAATGGAATAACAACAACCACTGCAACCTGGGAACGTGTTGAAAATACAACCATTGGTGTTGATTTTAGATTATTAGACAATAAACTATTTGGATCGTTCGACTATTTCTGGAAAAAGAACGACGGAATGCTTATTAATGTAACTTACCCAGATGTATTAGGAGCAACTGCACCAAAAACAAATAGTGGAGTGCTTGAAACGCATGGATGGGAAGCAGTTCTTGGTTATAAAGGGCAGGCCGGTGATTTTAAGTATAATGTATCGTTTAATATGGCCGATTCAAGAAACGAACTGGTAAGTATGGAAGGTGTGAATACATACAAGGCTGGGCTTAATAGAAGAGTTCAGGGCTTTCCATTGAATTCTTATTTCTTATACCAGACCGATGGTTTCTTTGCTGATCAGGATGAGGTAGATGAGTATTATAGCAAATATGATGGGCCTGGTAGTATTATTCCTGACTATGATAACGGTACTTTAGTTCTTCGCCCTGGAGATACCAAAAAAATTGATTTAGACGACGACGGTGCAATTACCAGTTCGGGTACAATTTCTGAAATGGATGGCGATGTAAAATACATGGGTGACAAACAGGTACATTACAACTTTGGTACCAACATTAGTCTTCAGTATAAAAAGTGGGATATGTCGGCATTCTTCCAGGGAGTTTTAGATCAGAATATTGTAAGGGAAGGTAAAATGCAGCACCCGTTTTATTTGGTATGGTCAAACCAAACCAATGCATACATTGGTAAAACATGGACTCCGGAAAATCCCGATGCCGCTTATCCAAGAATGACGGCATATCATCCAAGAGCAAGATGGAACTGGGAGAAAACTGATTTTATGATGCACAACAATCGTTATGTACGCTTGAAATCGCTTGTACTCGGTTATTCTTTTGAAGATATTACTGTAAGAGACTTAAATATTGATAAGCTTAGAATTTATTTCTCAGGTAACGACTTATTTGAATTCACCAGTATTAAAGATGGTTACGATCCGGAATTTGGTGACAGTTCCAGTTCATCTTATCCGTTTAGCAGATCATGGTCTTTAGGGGTAAATCTAACTTTCTAATATAAAAAGCATAAAAAACATGAGAAAAATATTATATATATCATTAGCATGTGTGTTATTGCTTACAGCATGTCAAGACACATATTTAGATTTGGATCCTCAGGATTCAATTACCGAAGCAGCCTATTATAAGACGCCGGAACATTTCAAATCCGCTTCAAATGACTTATATTTTAATTTAACAGGCTGGAGAACACTTTGGGGTGGAGTAGAATACTTCGACTTCGGATCTGATTTAAATGGATTAACCCAGGATTATGGGCGAGGTCACGATGAAATTCCACAATCGGATGATTTCTGGACAAATAATTACAAGTATTTACGAAAAGTGAATATGGTTCTTCAAAAAGCGGAAGAATATGAAGGAGACGCAAGTGAAATTGAAGAGTATGTAGCTACTGCTTATTTTTTCAGAGCCTTTCACCATTTTTTCTTAATGCAACGTTTTGGTGGTGTACCTATTGTAACCGAAGTTCTGGATGTTAATAGTGAAAGTTTAACCAGTCCACGAAATTCGCGTTACGAAGTTTTTGCACAGATCCTTGCAGATTTGGATATGGCCATAGGTAATTTGCCAACTGAAAGTGAAATCGCAGAAGCCGACAAAGGTAAGATTAGCAAATACGCTGCTATGGCTTTTAAAGCGAAGGCTTTACTTTTTGAAGGTACATGGGAAATGAATGTTGGAAACTCGACCGATGGAGACGGTGTTTCAGCAGGTGCCGGTTCTAATAAGCCTTCAGGTTATATGTCTACATCAGAAATGATATCAGAGGCAAATTCCTTAGCTAAAAATGTTATGGACAATGGCGGTTACAGCCTTTGGAACCACAATGAAGAATTGGATAATTTAAGTAATTTGTATCTGTTTAATTTAGAAGATGCTGGATCTAATCCTGCCGGTTTAGAGAAAGCGTCAAATAATGAATTTATCCTGTACCAGAAATTTGACTACAACTTATATCAAAGTCGTAAAATTGTGTCTCACGTATTTGGGGGCCGTGGCGCACCATCTCGTAAATTTATGGATATGTTCTTATGTGCCGATGGTAAAACGATCTATGACTCTGAACTGTTTGAAGGTTATGAAACCTGTGCATCAGAGTTCCAAAACCGCGATTATCGAATGACCTCTTATTTTGCCGACCATGAAACCTGGGATACCTGGACTCCCGGTACCTTAGAATTGTTACTTGGATCTGTTGGCTGGAGTAACAGGAAGTTTTATACCTATCAATACGGAAGCTACAGAGCTCAAAATGAAGAATCATACGATTATCCAATAATTCGTTTGGCCGAAGTATATCTGATTTATGCAGAAACCTTGTACTTGATGAATGGTAGCTTAACAGATGCCCAAATGGCAGAATCAATTAACCTGATTAAAGCTCGCGCGGGGCTTCCAGGTATTACAAATGCTATTTTAGCTGACAACGGAATGGATATTTGGGAGGAGATTAAGCGTGAACGTGCGGTTGAACTTTACCTGGAAAACAGCCGTTATTTCGATCTGAAACGCTGGGCTGAAGCAGAAGAGGCACTTAGCGATGATATTTGCGGTCCTATTGTAGAAGGAAATGAATATGAAGGAAATCCGGATTTATATAACCCGGAAGCCTATCCTTATGGTACCAAAAAAATTACAACACCTATGGGAGACCTGGATGCAGTTATTGTTGATCCATCCACTGTTCGTAATTTTCAAAGAATGCACTATTTATTCCCGATACCAATTGACCAATTGGATTTGAACGAAAATCTATTGCAAAATCCTGGTTATTAGTGGAATAATTTTTCCTACATAGATTAGTTTTATTGGTAAAAAGCCGGCAGTGAACTTCACGTTCATTGCCGGCTACCAGTACAAAAAAACGAATTTAATACAAGATTATTTATTTTTTCAGAACAACCGAAAATGACCAATAAAACCTATATAATCCTATTATTTTTAGTTGTTACCTTACTGGGTTGCAAACCAAAGAAGATTGAAATAGTTGTTAACGAAAGCCTTGAAACACCAAACGATCTTACTTTTAAAAACCTGGAAAATGCTATTAATAAGGCCTACCAAATTCGCAAAGAAAACAGCAATACCCCAATCCTAATCCGTATCCTTCCCGGTGAATATCATTTGTCAGCTCCAATAACTATTGGCTCGCCACTTAGCGGCCTAAAAATCATTGGCGCCGGCAAATCGGAAGTAACCATTAAAGGTTCTGTTCCTTTAATTCTTAACTGGGAGAAATTTAATAATGAAATTTACATTGCCAATCTTGATGCTGCAGGCCAAGAGTCCTCCTTGGGGGATTTAGGGGTAGAGCAGCTAATCATTAACGGACAGCCCCAGATTTTAGCCCGTTATCCCAACTACAACGAAGATGGCGGTTTTTGGCAAAGCTATGCTGCCGATGCTATCTCGAAAGAAAGAGTTGCCGGTTGGGAAAAGCCTGAAGGAGCCATTTTCCATGCCATGCACCGGGGCAAATGGGGGGGCATGCATTATAAAATTACCGGCGTTGATGAAAATGGTGAGGCCATTCTTGAAGGTGGGTTTCAGAACAACCGGCCTTCCGAACCACATGCCGAGTACCGCATGGTGGAGAATGTGTTTGAAGAACTAGACAGTCCCGGCGAATTTTATTTCGATAACGAAGAAAGTAAACTTTATTTCTGGCCTGTTGCCGGTACCAATCTCGAAACAGCAAGCTGCGAGGTAGTGATGTTAAAAAGCCTGATAGAAATAAAAGGCGATGAAGCACCGGTGAAAGGCATTAGCATTGAAGGTATAAAGTTTGAACATACACGCCGTACTTTATTCGAAGAATACGAACCCTTGCTGCGCAGCGACTGGACGATGTACCGTGGTGCAGCTCTTTTTATCGAAGGAGCCGAAAATTGTTCGGTAAAAAACTGTGAATTTGCCAACCTGGGTGGGAACGTGGTTTATGTAAGTTCTTACAACCGCAATGTAGAAATCTCGGGCAACCATATCCACGATTGTGGCGCCAGTGCTATCAGTTTCGTGGGAGATGCTTCGGCTGTGCGTTCACCGGCTTTTCAGTACGGAAAATTTGTAGAGCTGGCAGAAATGGACACCGTACCGGGGCCCAAAAACGAACTGTATCCGAAAAATTGTGTAGCAAGCAACAACTTAATTCACCGCATCGGCCGTGTGGAAAAACAAGTGGCCGGAGTACAAATTGCAATGGCTATGGACATTACCGTTAGTCACAACAGCATTTACGATGTGCCACGTGCCGGTATTAACATTGGCGACGGAACCTGGGGCGGTCATATTCTGGAATACAACGACGTGTTTAATACCGTTCTTGAAACCGGTGATCATGGCTCTTTTAACTCATGGGGCCGCGATCGTTTCTGGTTGCCAAAACGAAATGTTATGGACAGCATTACCATGGCTAATCCGCAAATGCCTTTGTGGGACGCCATTCACACTACCATCATCCGCAACAACCGTTTTCGTTGCGACCATGGCTGGGATATCGACCTCGACGATGGCTCAACAAACTATCATATTTACAACAACCTGTGTTTAAACGGCGGTATAAAACTTCGCGAAGGTTTTTATCGTGTAGTGGAGAATAACATCATGGTAAACAACTCATTTCATCCGCACGTGTGGTTTGCCAACTGCAACGACGTGTTTAAGTACAACATTGTGCGCGATTCGTACAAAGATGTGCGCCTGTTAAGTTGGGGAAAAGAAATGGATTACAACCTTTTTCCCAATGAAGAATCGATGCTAAAAGCCCAGTTGTATAACATTGATGCCCACAGTGGTTTTGGCGACCCACTGTTTATAAATCCCCAAAAGCTGGATTTTAGTGTAGCGGAAAATTCACAGGCATTAAAACTGGGTTTCAAAAACTTCCCGATGGATGAGTTTGGCGTTAAAAGTCCCGATTTAAAAGCCTTGGCAAAAACACCTTCAGTCCCGGTAATTAAAACAGCCGAAGAGTTAGCAGGACATACCAGTGCAACAATTTCGTGGCTTCGCAACCAGATAAAAGGAGTGGATTCAATGGAAGAGCAATCGGCTTACGGTTTAAATGAAGCGGAAGGGGTAATCATTTTGAAAATGTGGAAAGGTAGTAAAGCTTACGAGGGCGATGGGCTTCGCAGCAAAGACGTGATACTGGCTGTTGAAGGAGATAAAGTGGCAACTATAAAAGAGTTCTTCGGAGCACTTAAAAAATACAATTACACCGCAACGGTGAAAATGCTTGTGATGAGAAATCAAAGCGAGCAGGAACTTACTGTGCGGGTGAAATAAGAATAAATTGCACCAGCTCCTCCCGACTAATCGTCGGGATACTCCTTCTCAAACCTAAGCTTTTTGAGGAGGGGGGAACCAATAAAGTTGGTGGGGTGGTAACACAATGATGCAGATAAATGTCTGCGGCAACTTATAATAACAACGAGAAACAAAATATGAACCAACTACTAAAAACAACAACGATTATTATTTGTGCCATCGTTCTGTTCTCAGGAACAATTGTTGCACAACAAAACATTACTATTAATGCAAACTCCAGTGGAGAACAATTCGACCACTTTTGGAGCAAATGCGTAGGGGCAGGACGTGCCAACGAAGGCCTGCGTGCCGGATGGCTCGAACAACTCGAAAAAGTGCAACAAAACTGTGGATTTCAGTACTGTCGTTTCCATGGCCTGTTTCACGATGATATGTTTGTAGTGCTGGAAGAGAAAGGAAAAATTGTATACAACTGGCAATACATCGACGACCTTTACGACCGTATGCTTGATGTGGGGGTGAAACCCTTTGTGGAGTTGGCATTTGTGCCGAAACCCTTTGCTGCCGAAAATTCAAAAACGCAGTTTTGGTGGAAAGGAAACGTTACACCCGGCGAGAAATTTAATGAGCAATGGTACGATCTTGTACAAGCATTGACGCAACATTTGGTTGACCGCTACGGAATTGATGAAGTACTTACCTGGTATTTTGAAGTATGGAACGAGCCCAACCTGTATCCTGCCTTCTGGGACGGAACAAAATCGCAATACTTCGAAATGTATAAACAGTCAGCATTGGCCGTAAAATCAGTTGACGAACGTTTGAAAATTGGCGGCCCGGCAACCAGTAACTTTGTGCCTGACACCCGTTTCGATGGCGAACTTGAAGACCGCGAAGCTTCAAATGAAGTATTCACAATTGAGGATATCAATAAACTGGAATGGCATGGCGTATGGATTGAAGACTTTTTGAAATTCTGTAAAAAAGAAAGCCTCCCGGTTGATTTTGTGAGCTGTCACCCTTACCCAACCGACTATGCATTTAACCCTGAAACCGGAAGGGGAAGAGGGCTTACCCGTTTTGTAGGTTCTGCTAAATTAGATCTGGAATGGCTGAACAGGACCATAAAAAACAGTGCCTATCCAAATGCCGAACTACACCTTACCGAATGGAATACCAGTCCAAGCAGCCGCGACGCTATGCACGACTTTTTGCCACCGGCAGCATACATTGTGAAAACAAATCTCGATTGCATTGGATTGACCAATTCATTAGCATTCTGGACTTTCACTGATATTTTTGAAGAAAAAGGTGGCGCAGCCAGTATTTTCCATGGCGGTTTCGGTATGATTAATTTTCAGGGGCTGGTAAAACCATCGTATCATGCTTATCGTATGTTGCACCAACTCGGCGACGAAAAACTGTATAAAGACGATTATTTGTTTGTCAGCCGCGACTCAGGAGATGGTAAAGTTTCGGCTTTGGCTTATAACTATCCCGAAGAATATGTGGATGCCGTTCCTGCGGGCAGAAATAAACGCGAAGAGGGGACTTCGAAACCACTTAACTTTTCGCTTGAAAACTTAAAACCGGGAACTCAGTTCAAAATTGAAACTTTGGATAAAGATCACGGTAACATTCACAATTACTGGGAAGCTATGGGGAAACCCGAACCGCCAACCCGCGAGCAGATTAAAGTAATGAAAGCCTATGCCGAAAACCTAAAAACAGAAATTGTAACGGTTGGCGAAGATGGAATTTTAGATATTGATCAAACACTTACTCCCTGGAGTGTGGTGTTGATTCAACAGATGAACTAAAAAATAATCTGCGAAATCTGCGTGCAATATTTATAACAATCAAAACAACAATAATGAAAAAACTACTTTCAATAGTAACAATTGTAATCCTCCTCCTAAACCTGGGCGGATTCAATAAGGCAAAAGCCCAACAAATTTCCGATGAAGAGCGTATGGAATGGTGGACCGATGCCCGTTTCGGAATGTTTATCCACTGGGGGATTTATTCGGTTCCTGCAGGATTTTATAAAGGGGAACCACAAAAAAACTCAGCTGAGTGGATTATGAACCGCGGACAAATTCCTGTGGCCGAATACGCTAAATTTGCAGAGCTTTTTAATCCAACCTTATTCGATGCCAAAGAATTTGTAGGTCTGGCCAAAGAAGCCGGAATGAAATACATGGTGATTACGTCGAAACATCACGATGGTTTTTCGATGTTCGATTCGGAAAGCAACCCGTTTAATGTGGTCGACGCCACACCCTTTGGTCGCGATGTAATGAAAGAACTGGCCGATGAATGTGCCAAACAAGGTATTAAGTTTGGATTTTATTATTCGCAGGCGCAAGACTGGAGTCACCCCGGAGGAATGGGAAACAATTGGGACAAGACCATGCAACGCGTAAGCAGCGATGCCTATGTAATGGAAAAAGCACTTCCTGAGGTAAACCAACTTTTAACCGATTACGGCGACATTGCTATTTTTTGGTGGGACACGCCACGCGCCATGACAAAAGAGGTGGTGGATAGTTTATACCATGTTACCACTGCCTTGCAACCGGCCATTATTACCAACGACCGTTTGGGCGACGATTACCCCGGCGACCATAAAACCTACGAGCGCCACATGCCCAAGAAAAAACCGGAAGATAAATATTGGGAACTTTGTCAGCCGGTAAGCGGCAGCTGGGGCTACCGTAGCGACGACCAGAATTTTAAATCGCTGGAAACCTTGATTGGCAACCTGGCCAACGCTGCCAGCATGGGCGGTAATTACCTTTTAAATGTAAGTCCAACGTGTTTGGGAACCTTGTCGCCAAAGGCCGTGGAGCGTATGAAAGGTATTGGTGCCTGGATGGAAAAGAACAGCGAAGCCATTTACGAAACCGAAGCCAGTCCGTGTAGCAAAGTAGATTGGGGCTACATTACCATGAAAAGGGCCGAGGGGATAACAAAACTATACCTGCATGTTTTTGACTGGGAAGCCGGAAAAATTACCGTTCCAATTCGCAATAAATCGGCAAAAGCTAGTTTACTAACCAACAGCTCAAAAAAGTTTAGAACCAAAGCCGGTGAAGAAGGTTTGACGGTTCAGCTTAGTGGCAATGCTCCCGATGAAATAAATTCGGTTATTGTTTTGGAATTAGCCGAAACTCCTGATGCTAATGAACCAAAACCATTCGGGCAAGACGAAAATGGTGTAGTTGCCTTTATGACTGAAAGTGCAGAATTTGAAAACATGCACGGGCTGGGTGTAAAATACAACAGCTCGAAAGACTGCATAGGCAGTTGGACCAATGAGCACGAACGTGTATACTGGACTTTTGCTATCGAAAAACCGGCAACTTTCCATGTTACCGCAAAAACAGCCGGTTTAAAAGAGGCAGCTTTTGAAGTGGAACTAAACGGGCAAACACAAACCGTAAAAATACCGGCAACAAGCGATTACGGCGACTTTAAACCACTGGAAATTGGCAACTTCGAAATAACAGAACCGGGTAACTATAAAATCACATTTAAACCGGTGCAAGGCAACTGGGCACCTGTTAATTTAAAAGATGTGGTAATGACGCCGGTCAAATAAACAAGGGATATAAATGCTTAAGGATAGATTCCGAATATTTTTGAAAAATATAAAAATGAAAAAGGTTCGTACTTTTTTTATTCTAATCCTTTTAATACAAATTGGGCATGATAGTCATGCCCAATTTGTATTTCCCGAAAAAATTGAGCGGGAACACCCAAGGCTTATTTCATCTTTTGTAACCAAAGAGAAGATAGTACAACAAGTAGAAAACGGTGATGCCGTAAAAAGGGATTACGAAAAAATTAAAAATGTAATCTCAAAATACGTTCAGCAGTATAAATCAGATCCGGAATGGTTGTCATCTCGTTTTCAAATGTATTGGCGGAGCCATGCGACCGATGTTTTTGTTGATAGCAAATTTTATTCACATGCCACGGGAAAAGCGCCGGTCCCAACAGTTCGGTTTACCGGGCAACGTGATTACGTAACAGATTATAAAACCCCAAAATTAGAAGATGTAAAACCTTATTCAGAGGATGATAGGGGGCTTTATCTTCAGCATAAAGAGACGAATAGATGGGAATGGGTGCATCCCCGGGAAACCGGTCGCATTATTGAAAACACCAACGAAAACATCATGAAAATTGCGCGTGATGCAGCCTTGGTTTATTTTGTTGAAAAAGATGAAGATTATGCCCGCTTGGCTCATCATTTATTTGATGTTTACACACATGGTTTGTATTACAGAAACGAACCGATTGACTTAAATAAAGGGAAAGAGCAAAATGTAATCGGTTTAACATCTTTTCAGGTTATTAAAGAGAATATTGTTGATGAACTGGCTGAGTGTTATGATTTTTTATACGATTACATTCAGGAAAATTATAGTGAGAAAAACCATATTTACACCACTTCCTTAAAAAAACTGGCCGAAATAATTATTAAAAATGGTGTTCCTGATAACAATTGGAATTTACACCAGGCCAATAAAGTAATTGAAATTGCCTTGGTTCTTGATGATAACAGTGCTTATGAAGATGGTAGAGGATGTCAGCATTATTTGAATCGTGTTTTTAACGAATCGGAAGCCAGGCAATGGTCGGTTTTAGATGTGCTGAATTACAGTTACGACGCGAATAACGGCGTTTGGAATGAATGTTCTTCTGGCTATGCTTTAAGTGTGGCCAAAGCATACACTGAATTGGCCCGAATTATTCAAGATGCATTGGAGATTGATGTCATGCCTCAAATGCCGGTGGTGAATAAGGCGGTGGAGGTTATGCCGCAGTATTTGTATCCGAATAAAAGCATTGTGGCTTTTGGCGATTCTCATTACGGAGAATTGGAAACCGCACCTTTTTTAGATTTGATTAGCAACGCTCAAGTCTTTAACAAAAGGGAACAGGAAGAGAAGTTTACCGCGATGCTTTTTATGCTTCATGATAAAGCAGAATTGTTAAACTCCGGTAAGTCGAAAAATGCGTTCAAAGAGTTGCTTTATAATTCCAGAGTAGAGCTGGATGCCGGAATTAATGCGGCCGATTTATCGGATTATACTACAGCATCGTTTTACGCACCAAGTGTTAGTTGGCTGGTTTTACGAAACGGAATGGATGTGAATAACGGGCTGATGATTTCGCAAGCAGGTTCGCTGGGAAACCATGCACATTCGAATGGCATAGCGATGGAGTTTTACGGGAAAGGATATATTTTGGCTCCCGAAAGTGGAAGAGGATCGAGTTATTACCAGCACGATTATAGTGAGTATTATTCACAGTTTCCGGCGCACAATACTGTTTCGGTAAACGGAAAATCGCAATACAATAAAATGCGCAGTTATTATGCTTTCGAAGTGAATGCGCTTTATCCGGCTTCAGAAAGGAAATCAGGGTATTATCCGAATATCAGCTTTTCTGACCTGTATTTTAACGAACCAAGCACCGATGCCGACCAAAACAGGGTGATGGGAATTATCAGAACAGGTGAATCCTCGGGCTATTATATCGATATTTTCAGGTCGAAAACAAAAGCAAACGATGCTGATTATCACGATTATTTTTACCATAATTTGGGGCAGGAATTGCAGTTTGCAACTGTCGATGATCAGGTTTTAACATTGGAGTCTTCGTCAAAACTGAAATCGGAGTCGGGCAACATAAAAGCTTACGATTATTTGTTCGATGAAACGTCGTTAAAAATCGACAATCCGTTTAAAGCCACCTATAACTTATCAATCGACAACCAGGTTGTACGGATGAATATGTGGATGAATGGGAGTGAAAATCGGGAACTATTCAAAGTGAAATCGCCACACCCGGAAGCTTTCAGAAAAATTCTTCCTGAAAAGCTGGAAAAAGCGCCATTGTTGACAACCGTGGTGAGACAATATGGCGAAGCCTGGAACAAACCTTTTGTGGCAGTGTATGAACCCTCAACAGCAAAAGAGCCTGCTACCATTACATCGGTAAAACCGTTTACGCTTAGTGGCGGGTCTTCCGGTTTTGTAGGCTTACAGATTGATAGCAAGACGGATAGGACAGACTTTGTGTTTTCATCGGATATGATCGATTTGTTCTCTCACAACCAGATTGATTTTACCGGAACTTTTGCTGTGTTAACCGAGGAAGCAAATTCAACTACGCTATTTATCGGAGCAGGAAAAGAAATGAATTTTAATGGTTATTCCATTAAAATACTTGGGAAAAGATCGGGTTCGGCCACCTTGGTTACCGGCGAGCAAATGGCTTTAGCAAATGATGATGCCATTTTGTTAACAGTGCCCGATATTTATGAAAAAGGAGATGTGATCTTGAATATCGGTTTTAAACAAATATATGGAGAACGCTCTGAAATGAACGGTGAAAAAGTTGTGGATTTTAAAGTGCCACCAACCAATTTTCATGAAATTTCAATAAACACAACTATAAAATAGAAAGAAGCGCTGCTTCACAAGACTAGACGCATCCGGGCTATTTGCAAAAGCGGATGATTGATGAAACAGCTTCGAAGAACAAACCAATAAAAAACAACTAATTCTAACAGGATGAAAAAATACTTACAAATTATTTTACTGCAATTAATTGTTGCAACGGTTTCGGCTCAGCAATGGGTGCCCGATTTAGGAAACGGCAACTTTAAAAATCCTGTTATTTATGCGGATTACTCTGATCCGGATATGATAAAAGTAGGAGACGACTTTTACATGGTGGCTTCAAGTTTTAACTGCATGCCGGGAATCCCGATTTTACATTCGAAAGACCTTGTAAATTGGGAAATTATTAACCACGTTTACCAAAAACTGCCACTCGAGAAATATGATAAACCGGCTCACGGGCAAGGTTGTTGGGCGCCATCCATTCGTTATCACGAAGGAAAATTCTACGTGTATTTTTGTACGCCTTACGATGGCTTGTTTATGGCCACAACCGATGATCCCAAAAATACCTGGGAACTGACACATGTTGTTGAAACCGAACTATGGGAAGATCCTTGTCCGCTGTGGGATGACGATGGCAATGCCTACCTTGTTCGAAGCAAATTATGTGGCAACGATCTGATTCTGCACAAAATGAGTCCGGACGGCAAAACGCTGCTGGACAATGGTACATTGATTTATAGCGACACCGAGAATGATCCAACTATTGAGGGGCCTAAATTCTTAAAACAGAATGATTACTACTATATTTTAGCTCCTGCCGGTGGTGTAGGGCCGGGTTGGCAAACTGTGCTTCGATCAAAGAATATTTACGGCCCGTACGAGCGTAAAACCGTTTTGCATCAGGGCAATACCGATATTAACGGCCCTCACCAGGGTGGATTGGTTGAATTGGAATCAGGTGAGTCGTGGTTTGCCCATTTTCAGGAAGTGAAGCCGAACGGAAGAATTGTACACCTGAACAAAGTAGAATGGGTTAATGGTTGGCCAATGATGGGCGAAGACCTGAATGACGATGGGATAGGGGAACCTTTAACAGCATATAAAATGCCGGATGTGGGTAAAAAGTATCCTGTGAAAATTCCGCAAACCACCGATGAGTTTAACACTGAAAAATTTGGGTTGCAGTGGCAATGGCATGCCAATCCCCGGAACGATTGGTACGCAATGAGCGAAAGCCACCTAAGGTTAAATGCGGTGCGGAATATTACCAAAGAAGGAAACTTATGGTACGTTCCCAATTTATTGTTGCAAAAATTTCCCGCACCAAAATTCACGGCCACTACTAAACTCACTTTTAACGGAGATTTGGTTGGTGATAAAAGCGGTTTGGTTGTAATGGGCAAAAAATGGTCGGCACTGCAAATGGTAAAAACAGAAAATGGCACAACGCTGGAAATGGTGAAAGGCGATAATGAGAAGTGTGATGGAATTGCCCGGGTAGCCGAGAGTATTGAATTAGAAACCGAAACTGTTTACCTGAGAGTGAAAATTGGCGATGATTATCAGGGAGTATACGAATACAGTTTCGACGGTGAGGTTTACAAGGAAATAGGTGAAGGTTTTAGAGCAAAAGAAGGGGTTTGGATTGGCGCAAAAGTAGGCTTGTTCAGTGTAAATCCAAATCTGGCAGAAAGTAAAGGCTACGGTAATTTTGATTGGTTTAGAGTAGAATAATTAATTCGTATAATAATGAGAATAATATACATTTTATTTGTTTTTGGGGCTTTGTTTGCCAATTCATGCACAAAGCAGGTTAAGATATATCCAGCACCTGAGGGTGTCGAACTATCCAAAAAATTTCAGGTGGAAGTGGAAGGAATACAGGTACCGGTTTATACAACAAAAATTCCGCCTCTTACATCAATCCCCCGATTAACCCAGTCGCGCAGTGAACCTGGATTGGCATCCGTAGCGTCATTCGATATGAATGAAAGCATCACGGTGGCTGTAAATTATCCTGAGGCTGTCGATTCGGCAAAAATCCTCCCTACATCTTATGGTATTAAACCACAGATTGAAGGGAATAGAGTTACGTTTAAGCTGGATGAACCAGGGCATTTAACCATTGAAGTAAACGGCGAATGGCACGAATCGCTTCATATTTTGGCCAATCCCTTTGAAAAGGATATTCCGAATCCCGAGGATCCCAATGTCGTCTATTTTGGTCCCGGCCTTCATGATGTTACAAACGTTAAAGTTGGCGATAATACGACTGTTTACATTGCCGGTGGAGCTTACCTTCGTTGCAAAATGGACGACGATGAGCAAGAAGTGACATTGCGCGGCCGAAAGCGGAATCCGCCTACTTTCTTTCTCGAAGGCGAAAACATAACCCTTCGCGGAAGGGGCATCATCGACCAGGCTGCAGTTCCAAGGTCGAAAAGACGATACACCATTTTTGCACAACATTCAAAAAACTTAACGATTGAAGGTGTCACCATTTTTGATCCCAGCCACTGGACGATCCCTATTCAAAGCACAGACAGTGTGCATGTAGATAATATCAAGATTTTTGGATGGCGTGGTAACTCGGATGGCGTGGATATTTCCAATACGCGCGATGTGCTGGTGGAAAATTGCTTCATGCGTACGTTCGATGATGCCGTGGTGATAAAATCGTTCGAAGGGCGTGGCGAGGTAAAAAACATCCATACACGGAGATGTGTGGTATGGAACGAGCTGGCACATTCATTAAGTATTGGTGCCGAAATTCGGGAGAATGTGAGTAATGTGCTGTTTGAAGACTGTGATGTGATACATGACATTGGGCGTGAAACGGCACTTCGCGTGTATCATTGCGACGATGCTGTTATCAGCGACGTTACTTTTGATAACATCAGGGTTGAAGAGGCTCGACGTTTGATTTCGTGCTGGATCGGAAAAACCCGCTGGACCGAAACCGAGGAACGCGGAAACATCAGAAATGTGGTTTTTAAAAACATTACGGCCACCTCGGCACCCATCGACACTACACTTACCGGCTTTCAGGATGGCTCCGACTGGAAACCTTATATCATAAGGGACCATGCCAGTATGGAGTTGGTAGGATTTGACGAAGAACATACGATTGAGGGGGTAACTTTTGATAATGTTATACTCGACGGAGAAAAGGTTGAAGCAGAAAATGTAAGAATCAACGATTTTGTAAAAAATGTAAGGTTTAAATAGAGTTGGTTTTATCAGTACTAAATAATTAGAATGCATTAAATTAAAATATTATGAGGTCGAATCTGTTTTTTGTGATATTCGCTGTTTTACTGATTACAATTAGTTGTAAACAAGAAGAAGCAAATGATTTTGTAAGTCTGAATAAATCCAAATCCTGGAATCTGCAATTTGAAGACGACTGCACCGAAAACTGGCAACAAAACTGGTTTAAAGATGGTCTCATTTCACAGGTAAAACAAGATGAAGATGGTATGGATTTAATTGCCGGCCCTGTGAACCGAGACGATGCCCACCACACCGTGCTTTGGACCAAACGATCGTTTGAAGGCGATATAAAAATAGAATACGAATACACCCGGACTGATAGCCAGATTGTAAATGTAAACATCCTGTACATTCAGGCGCAGGGCATTGGAAAAGACGGGCGTGGAGCCGATATTACCGAATGGAACACCTACCGGGATACGGCCAATATGTGGAAGTATTATTTCTACATGGATCCGCTGCACATCAGTTATGCAGCTTTTCCGATGGTAAACGACGATCCTGAAGATGATTATGTGCGCGTGCGAAAATACCCGGCTGAAACCCAGGAGAAATTTAAGGATACGGAGGTTTTACCTGCCTATTTTAAAACCGGGCTGTTTTTGTCGGATGTAACCTACAAAATCACCGTCATTAAAACCGAGTCGAAACTCTATTTTAACGTTAAAGGAAATGGCGATGAAAAGTTATTCTCTTGGGATTTAGCAGAAGGACAATCGCCAAAAGAGGGAAGAATTGGACTGCGCCATATGTACACCCGCTCGGCACGGTATAAAAACTTTAAAGTTTGGACGAAGTAGAATAGAAATGCCAAAGGTTCTTCCGCTTCATTGCAGTATGCTCAGAATGACGAAATATTAGGTTTGAAAAGGCTGAGCGAAGAATTATATACACGAAAATGAAAACCACTAAGAATAAAATGAATACTAAAATACAATTTACATTAACAGCCATCCTAGTATTGGCAATCAACATTATTTACGCACAAAAAGTAAATGTAATTTACACAACTCCAAACGAGCGTTGGGTAGAAGCAAAAAAAGTAGCTAAGACGGAAAAATCTGGCGATGTGGCCGATATTACCGTTTACACCGATGAAAAGCTTCAGGTGATTGACGGCGTTGGCGGTGCTTTTAACGAGTTGGGTTGGACAGCTATTCAGGCCCTGCCAAAAGAAAAGCAGAACGAGATTTTCAAGGCCCTTTTTTCTGAGGATGGATGTAATTTTTCCATGTGTCGCATTCCTTTGGGGGCAAGTGATTATGCCTTGAGTTACTACTCGAGCAACGATGTGCCCAAAGACTTTGCTATGCGCGATTTTAACATCGACCGCGACAAATTTATCCTGATTCCATACATCAAAGAGGCATTAAAAGTGCGTCCCGACCTAATGGTTTGGGCTTCTCCCTGGTCGCCTCCCGCCTGGATGAAAGTTAACGAGCACTATGGCATGAGCAGCGGCGAATTTGGAAATGCTGTTGATGGAAATAGAATGGATGAGGGCGCTCAAATTTTCAACAATGCCACCGCTTTTAAAATGCAGGAACGTTACCTGAAAGCCTATGCCCTTTATTTCTCGAAATTTGTTCAGGCATATAATAAGGAAGGCGTGCCGTTGTTCGCCATTCAACCTCAAAATGAAGTGGCTTTTCAACCCAATTGGCCAAGCTGTACCTGGCGCCCCGAAGATATGGCCTATTTTATTGGCGAGTTTTTAGGACCGCAATTTGAAAAAGATAATCTGGATGCTGAGATTTGGTTGGGTACTGTTAATGCCGGAAATCCACAATACGTAAGAACCATTTTGGAACATAAGACTGCACAAAAATACATTACAGGCGTTGGTTTCCAATGGGGTGGTGCAAAGTCGATTCCAACCATTAACAAAGAATTTAAAAACATTAAACTCATGCAAACCGAAAATAAATGTGGGGAGCATGAAAACGATTGGACTTCAGTAGAACGTTCGTGGAAAGATATGATGCACTACATTGGCAACGGAGCCGGTTCGTACATGTATTGGAACATGATTTTGGATGAAACCGGGAAAAGTGCCTGGGGGTGGCCGCAAAACTCTATGGTAGTTATCGATTCAAAATCGAAAGAGGTAACCTATACCGACGAGTTTTACCTGTTTAAACACTTGTCGCATTTTGTGCAACCGGGCGACCACTTATTAAAATCGGAAGGCGAGAATGTTTTGGCATTTGAATTAGAAAATGGTCGCATTATGATGATGGTTTATAATCCTGAAGAAACAAGGAAAACCATAAATGTAAAAGTTGGTGAAAACACAATGTCGGCAGACTTGCAGCCAACTTCAATTAGTTCCGTAATTATTAATAAGTAATTGGCTTATGAAAACAACAATAAGCATTGTATTTCTTGTTCTTTCAATCGCTGTAAACGCCCAAAATAAGATATATAAAAATCTGGGCGAAGCTCCTGTTGGTGGCGGCCTCGAAATAGAAGAGTACTGGGTGTGGGGAAGCTCTGTGATTAAGGGTGACGATGGAAAGTACCACATGTATGCCTCGCGCTGGCCAAAGTATTTAAAATTCCACCCGGGGTGGATGATTGCCTCCGAAATTGTTCATGCCGTTTCTGATACGCCTGAGGGGCCTTATAAATTTAGCGATGTAGCACTTGGCTCTCGTGGTGCTCAATATTGGGATGGTCGTTCGTGCCACAACCCCAAAATTGTTAAATACGAAGATGAATACATTCTGTACTACATGGGCTCAACACATCCTTTTGAAGAAGTAAAGGATAAAAATGCCGATGAACTTACATTGTCGAGCAAATGGTGTATTGCTGCGCGATGGGGAAAACGTGTGGGGGTAGCTACTTCAAAAAGCCCGTATGGGCCATGGAAACGTTTGGATGCTCCTGTTCTGGATGTAAAACCAAACAGTTTCTATAGCTTTTTAACCTCCAATCCATCGCCACTGATTAAAGAGGACGGATCGGTGGTTTTGCTTTTTAAAGGCCGTAGTTATAAAGAGGATGGAATTAAACATTCTAACATGTACATTGGGGTTGCAACAGCGCCGTCCTTCGCGGGGCCATACACCGTTATGGGCGACGAACCATTGTTCTCGGAAGAAAAGTTTGGTGTAGTTGAAGATCCTCACCTGTGGAGCGATGATGAAGGCTATCATATGATTGCAAAAGATATGTCGGGTAAAATCGGAGGTAGCCACCACGGAGGAATACTGGCGCATTCAGAAGACGGAATAAACTGGGTGTTAGATGAATCGCCTCTGGCTTATACAAGGCAGATACAATGGAGTGATGGAAAAACCATAAAACAGGGGCAGTTAGAACGTCCTTTTGTGCTTGTTGAAAATGGCAAACCAACCCATATTTTCTTTGCTACAATGGATGGCCCGGGTGGTTTTGGAAACGGCACCAAAACCTGGAATATGGTGGTTCCTTTAAACAATAACTAATTTCTAAAGAAATAGAATGAATTTATTAAAGATTTTTGCAATAGCAATGTTATTATCGTTTGCTTTAAATGGGTGTAAATTTGCAAAAGGACAAAACTCAAGACCTAACATTATTCTGATCATGTCGGATGACATGGGTTATTCCGATATTGGATGTTATGGTGGTTCAATCGACACGCCGAATCTGGATAAATTGGCAACGGATGGTTTACGTTTTACTCAATTTTACAATGGCGCTCGTTGTTGTCCAACAAGGGCATCGCTTTTAACCGGACTTTATCCGCACCAGGCTGGGATTGGCCACATGGTGGACGATAAAGGGTACGACGGCTACCGGGGCGATTTAAGCAACCGGGCTGTTACCATTGCTGAGGTTTTAAAACAAGCAGGTTATTCTACTTATATGTCAGGCAAATGGCACGTTACTCCTTATGATCCCAATGACGACTACCCAACAAAAATCAATTGGCCTCTTCAGCGTGGTTTCGATAAATTTTTTGGTACGATTCGGGGAGCAGGAAGTTTTTACGATCCGGCCTCACTGGCCCGAGATAACGAATACATTGTGCCGGATAGCGGATTTTATTATACCGATGCGATCTCTGATAATGCCGTTAATTTCATTGAATCGCACAGTAGCGATAAGCCTTTTTTCATGTACGTCGCGTATACCGCCGCCCACTGGCCCATGCAGGCAAAGCCCGAAGACATTGTCAAATACGAAGGTAGATTTGACGATGGATGGGAGGTTCTTCGTAAGGTGAAGTATGAACGGTTAAAAGAAATGGGAATAATTAGTCCTGATTGGAAACTTTCTGACAAGGATAATATTAAAGATTGGGAAGATGTGGAAATCAAAGCCTGGTATTGTTCCTTAATGGAAGTATATGCGGCTATGGTTGACTGTATGGACCAGGGCATTGGAAAAATAATAAACATGCTCGAAAAACAAGGGCTGAAAGATAACACGCTGGTTTTCTTTTTGGAGGATAACGGAGGCTGTGCCGAACAAAAGGGGCTTTTTAACGAAATAAGGCCATATTATAACGATGTGATGGCCGATGAAATTAAACCAATGGGCAAGGACGAACGACAAAGGGAAACGGTGCCACGGTATACCCGCGATGGGCGGCCTGTTTTTGGAGGGATAGGACTTGAACCAGGTGGTGATGCTTCGTACCTGGCGTACGACAGGCCATGGGCAAACGCGAGCAATACTCCATTTCGTATGTACAAACACTATGTTCATGAAGGTGGGATTGCTACGCCTTTAATTGTGCACTGGCCCGATGGTGTAAAAGCAAAAAATGAATTTCGTAAACAGCCTTCCCATATCATCGATATAATGGCTACCTGCGTGGATGTAGCTAGTGCTGACTACCCCAAAACATACAATGGAAACTCCATTGTTCCTATGGCTGGAATAAGCCTTGTTCCTACTTTTAATAACAAGGAGCAGAAAGATAGAATTCTTTGTTGGGAACACGAGGGCAACAAAGCCATTCGGGTGGGAGATTATAAACTGGTTTCACGTTGGGAAAAAGGCTCTGAGTATAACTGGGAACTTTATAATATGGAAGCCGATCGCACCGAAACAAACAATTTGGCTGATGAAATGCCAGATAAAGTGCAGGATATGGAAACACAGTGGAAAGACTGGGCGAAAAAAAACATGGTGTTGACATGGAATGGCTTACAACATGTGGAATGAGTCCCCAGATATTTGAATTGCAAGAGAAAGAAAATTTGAATGATAGCGAGTTGGGGGGAAATTATAGAAATTAATAAAATGGACATACTGAAAATCTGAAAAGAATAAAGAAATTATGGTACAAAAACAATTAGTTTATCTTCTGGTTTTAACAACACTGTTTTTTGCTTGCAATAAACAACGCGAAATAACAGTGCAATCTCCCGACGGAGAAAAAGTTTTAACCGTCTTTCCAAAATCGGAAATTACAGAAAGTGGTCAGCTTTCATTTTCAGTAAAATATGGCGACCAAAGAATAATTTTGCCGTCGTCAATTGAAATTAAATCGCAGGACATCGATTTTAGTGCGCCATTTTCAGTAAAAAACGTGAAGGAGAAATCGATACAAAACGAGTGGACAACCAACTTGGGTGAACGAAGCACAGTACCAGATAATTACAACGAAGCAAAAATTTATCTGGAAAGCGAAACGGCAAAACTCAATTTAATTATTCGTGCTTATGATGAGGGGGTGGCTTTTGCCTACGAAGTGCCAGCTCAAAATAATCTGACTGAGGTTAAAATCGATGATGAGTTGATTACATACCAGTTTGCTGAAAACCATTCGGTTTGGTCAACTCCGGAAAGAATACCCCGAAAGTTAACAGCACAGGGCGAAATCAATAAAATTCCTTTGTCGGAACTAAAAGTAGGTTGTGAAAGACCATTGCTTGTGGAAATTGCCGACGATGTAAAGATTGCCCTGGCCGAAGCCCGTTTGGTGGATTATGCACGTTTAAGTTTTGATGCGGGAAAGAAGTTCGAAAACAGTATTGTCTCAAGCCTCGATGGTAAAATAATAGACACCAAACAAGATCTGGTAAGTGGTGCGGTTGAAAATGAACGCAGCGAAGGAGCCAAAGTTGAAATGAAGCTTCCATTTAAATCGCCCTGGCGTGTGGTAATGATGGGAGAAAATTACGGGCAGTTACTGGAAAACAATTACATTCTTCAAAACTTAAATCCGCCGAGCGAAATTGAAGATGAATCGTGGATTACACCCGGTAAAGTATTGCGCGAAGGAACCTTAACAACGCAGGGAGGTATGGCTGCCATCGATTTTGTGGCCAGCCACAACATGCAATACGTACATTTCGATGCCGGCTGGTACGGAAACGAAATGGACAATGCCTCGGATGCAACAACCGTTACCCTTGACCCAAAACGTTCGAAAGGACCTTTCGATATCGAAGCTATTACGGCTTACGCGAAAGAAAAAGGTGTTAAAGTAATGTTGTACGTAAACCGTCGTGCACTTGAGAAACAATTAGACGATATTTTGCCCTTATTTCAGGAATGGGGCATTGCCGGTATTAAATATGGTTTTGTACGCGTTGGCGACCAAAATGCAACTACCTGGATGCACGAAGCTGTGAAAAAAACGGCGGCACATAAAATGGTGGTTGATGTGCACGATGAATACCGACCAACCGGTTTTTCAAGAACTTACCCGAACCTGCTTACCCAGGAAGGCATCCGTGGCGATGAAGAAACAGTGCCAAACAACCACACACTTATTACCATGTTTACACGTTCGTTAGCCGGAGCAGCCGACAACACCGTTTGTTACTATAATAAACGTGTAGAGAAAATGGGATCGCATGCTTCGCAGCTGGCAAAAACAGTTTGTCTTTTTAGCCCGCTGCAGTTTTTGTACTGGTACGATAAAGCACCTGCTGCACCTGTAAAAGACGATGCGCTTTGGGGGAACACAAATACCATTGGAAACGAACCCGAACTGGAGTTTTTCAATAACGTACCAACTGTTTGGGACGAAACTAAAGTACTTGTTGCCGAAATAGGTGAAATAGGCGTTATAGCTCGTAGAAAAGGAGACGATTGGTGGATAGGTGGAATAAACGGCGAAACTGACCGTACAGTTGATGTTGACTTTTCATTCCTAAAAGAAGGTACCAGCTATTCAGCAAAAATATACACCGACGATGAAACGGTAAAAACCAGAACACGTGTGCGAATTGAGGAAAAGCAATTAAATGCTGATTCTTCATTAAATTTTGATGTAAAGGCCAACAATGGTTTTACTCTGCATATTCAACAAATTGATAAGTAAAAAAGGCTTGGATGGCATCCCTCTGATTTGTAAAAAAAGGGGATGCTATCCTTTAAGTTGCAAAAAAAATCATGATAATAAAACTAAAAATATTCATCATCCTAGTTAGCCTTGCAATTGCTTGCCAAGCTCAGGAGTTTATTGAAATCGATAACCTTACTGACCTTAATTCCTATTGTAAAAAAGACAATGTAAAAATCAAACTAAAGCCAGGTAATTACCAAATTGATGATGCTGAAAGTATTCGTTTTATGCAGTTTGCCGGAAACAACTCGCACTTCGATTTGACCGGATGCCGATTTATGATCGACACCAAACTGTTTAGCCGCACCGACCTGAAAAAAAGCAACGATGGTAACAGCATGTACTGTGCCATTGAAATTTCCGGGAACAATGTCATGCTGGAAGGTTTGTATATTGAAACTTACGGTGATCAGCCCGGCAGACAAAGCAAAAACAAGATCTTCAATATTGTGGGAGAGGATGTGACCCTTAAGAACGTTGAAGTACGAACTGCTGGTTCAAGTCCATGGGGATATGGTTATCTTTATGGTTTGGGTGGTGGCGATGTGCGAAAAATGAATGGTATTCGTGTAGGGTATCCTGCAAAAAATGTAAGACTAATTGCATGCAAAGTACACATGCGCGCCATGGGGCATGCCATTTTTCTGCAAGGGGCTGAAAATACGGTAATAGAAGACTGCCACGTTGATGGGCTGCTTCGTACTACAGATGCAATGCTGGCTGAAACATCGGGCTATGGTTATGATAGGAATTTTTATGCCGGTAAAGGTGGCTACATAGAGGGAACTACGGTTGCTGAAGATGGAAAAATTCTTCCGGGAGAAATAATTTCTTTAAGCGAAGATGGGATTCGCATGTATCCTGAATATCATGGGCATAAAACAAAAAACACAACCATAAAAGATTGTACCGTTTTTCAAATGCGCCGGGGAATTTGCACGGGGCTCAGCACTTCGGGCGATAAGGTAATTAATTGCCAGGTGCACGATTGTGTGGCAGCCGGATTTAACGTGGGGAATAACGATACACTAATGAATTGCAGTGCAAATGCCAAATATGCCGAAGCGCTTTGTGTCCCATACAAAAGTGCGAGAAATGCCTATGTTGACTTGGAAATTCTGGATAGCAGAAACGGAATGGCAAATAACTTATTGGCAGCAATAAACGGAACCGGACATCATATAATCTTAAAAACTTCAAATCCTGATTTTATACCCGGTTCTTTCAATATTGAATTGTCCACCTTGAATGGATATGCATTCTATCAGCGTTCGGGGGTGCATGCCACCAATATTACTTTGGATAACCAAACCGAAACAAAGGTTTTGCTTTTGCCCGGGACTGAGAACCCCGATGTGAAAAGTGATGGGGTTGTGGAAAATAGAAATTAGAGTAAATAGCTGACATAATGCTGTATTTAATCAAAATTTGAAAACGAAATGACGTATGGAAGTTCTGTCTTTTTAAGCTGCTTATTTATCTGTTTGGGTCTTGCATTTGTGGGTGCAGGTTTTACTCAAAATATTCAAGCTCCCGCTAAGTTGGAGCGAGTCTATACGGTGTGGGACAACGAGCCTTCTCCAAACCGAGGTGGCGATTTTAATATTAAAAAAGCACGTGGATATCCGTACGATGAAGACTGGGAATTGCGTTCGTACCCCATTGGCAATGGTTACATGGGCGCTAGTATTTTTGGAAGAACGGATACGGAACGCATTCAGCTTACCGAAAAAACATTAGCCAACGAGGGACTTTACGGCATTGGCGGATTAACAAGTTTTGCCGAGATTAATCTTGAGTTCAATCACCATAAACCAATAAATTACAGCCGCTCGATTAATATCAACGAAGCCATTTCGTATGTAAATTACGTTTACGACGGTGTTGAATATACAAGAGAACATTTTATCAGCTATCCCGACAATGTGTTGGTGATTAAACTCAGCGCCAATAAAAAAGGTAAGCTCTCTTTCAAACTGAAGCCGGAAATTCCATATCTAAAAGATTCCACTCAAAAAAATACCCGAACCGGTAAAATCGAAGTTGAAAATGATTTGATTACAATGACTGGTTTTATCGAGCATTTTAGCGTGAATTACGAAGGACAAATAAAAGTAATTCCCGATGGAGGGAAGCTTTCGTCGGCAAAAACAGGTGATAAGGCGGAGATAAGTGTAGCAAACGCTAACAGTGTGGTTTTGATCATTGCTGCCGGAACAAATTACGAATTGAGCCAGGAGCTTTTCCTGGAAAATGTTCACAATAAAAAACTCGACCCGGAAAATTTCCCTCATAACAAGGTTAGTGGTTTAATAGATGCTGCAGAGACAAAAGGATTCGAAAAGCTGAAAGAAACACATCTTCGCGATTATCGGAATTTATTTTCGAGGGTGGAGCTGAAATTTACCGACGAAATACCGGAAGTGCCAACTAAAACTTTGTTAGAAAATTATAAGTCAGACACCACCAATAATTACCTCGAAGAATTGATGTTTCATTATGGTCGTTATTTATTGATTTCAACCTCGCGAAAAGGAACACTTCCCTGCGGTTTGCAAGGTGTTTGGAGCCAGTATGAAGTAACTCCTTTTACAGGCGGCTTCTGGCACAATATCAATGTGCAAATGAATTATTGGGGAGCGTTTAACTCCAACCTGGCTGAAACATTTACGCCTTATGTCGAATTTTTCGATGCTTATCTTCCAAAAGCTAAAAGTTTGGCAACCGACTACCTGAAGAAACATAATCCGCAAGCTTTAGCGAATGACAGCGTGGATAACGGATGGACAATTGGAACAGGTACCACGCCGCATAAAATTGTTGGTCCTGGAGGTCATTCCGGTCCTGGAACCGGAGCATTAACCACCAAAATGTTTTGGGACTATTATGAGTTTACAATGGATACCACCTTTCTGCGCGAAAAGGCTTATCCTGCCATTTTCGGAATGAGTAAGTTTTTGTCGAAAACCTTAGTGCCGGAGGGAGACAGTCTTTTGCTTGTCAATCCTTCTGCATCGCCCGAGCAAAAGCACAACGGCGATAATTACATCACGGCAGGCACCACGTTTGATCAAGCTCTGGTGTGGGAAAACCACAACGACTTGTTAAAGGTATCTGAGATATTGAGTGTCGAGAACGATTTTATTGAAGCGGTTAAAAGTGAAATTACAAAACTCGATCCGATAATTATTGGTAAATCGGGACAGGTAAAAGAATTTCGGGAAGAGGAATACTATGGCGAAATTGGACAAAAACACCATCGTCACATTTCGCATCTTTGCGCACTATATCCCGGAACGCTTATCAACTCTACTACAAAAGATTGGATAGATGCTTCAATTGTAACGCTGGATTTAAGAGGAAACAATACAACCGGATGGGCAATGGCACACCGCATGAATGCCAGAGCCCGAACAAAAGAAGGCGAAAAAGCCCACCAGGTTTATTCGAAGTTTATTAAAGAAAGAACTTTACCCAATCTTTGGACAACCCATCCGCCATTCCAGATTGATGGCAATTTTGGATGCATGGCCGGCGTTGCAGAGATGCTGTTGCAAAGTCACGAAGGGTACATCGAACCACTTGCCGCTCTGCCGAAAGCTTGGAGTAACGGAGAGTACAGCGGCTTGGTTGCCAGGGGGAATTTTGAGATTTCGGTAGTTTGGAAAGATGGAAAGGCCTCTTCCATAGAGGTTCTTTCGCGTAGCGGAGGGAAGTGTAAATTGAAATACCCGGGAATTGCAAACGCCACGTTTAGCAATGAGACCGATATGGATATTGATATTGAAAGTAAAAGTTCTGAATTTTTATCGTTTGAAACGAAAAAAGGGAAAAGGTATGTATTAAGCCTTCTTGGCACGAAATAGAAGATTGTACAAATTAGGCTAAAACTTAGATAATAGAAAAGTATGAATCGTATTCAAATCATATTGTTTTTACTGATGCTGGCGAGCTCTTGTACTATTTATGCAAGCTCAGAAGATAAGCCCAATATCATCTTTCTAATGACCGACGACCAGCGTTGGGATAACATGGGTTGTTATGGTAGGTCCGAGTTCAAAACTCCCAATATTGATAAATTGGCAGAGCAGGGTGTTATTTTCGACAAGGCATTTTATGCCGTTGCAATATGTATGCCCAGCCGTGTTACCATGATGACTGGGCGTTACAATTCGAATCACCGTGTTGGATTTGTGGCTCCCGACGACTATACCTTGTCGCAGGCCGATTTTGAAAAGGGCTATCCCGCCTTATTAAAAAATGCAGGTTACCGTACTGGTTTTATCGGTAAAGTTGGCTTTACCGTTACCGCAGAAGCAACGAGGCCAAGTACACCCAAAGAGCATTTCTACAAAAAACACATGGGTGAAATCTTCGATTTTTTTGCAGGCACCGAAACCCATGATAGAAATGGTATGGTTACCTGGTCGGAAGATAATGAAGCACTGGAAGCAATTTTTAAAGAGGGACGTGAAAATTCGGGACGAACTCTACGAACCGGTGAAGCCATGTTGCGCTTTTTAGATACGCAACCTGATGATCAACCGTTCTGCCTTTCGGTAAGTTTTTATGCGGTTAAGCACGACAATAACAAGGATATTTACATGCCTCATTTCGAGTACTATCAAGATTTTAATATGTCGGTGCCTGAAAATTGGGAGGAAGATAATTCGGATGATTTGCCTAAGGTAGTGGTTGAAAATGCACGAGGACCACGTTTACATGCACAACGTTCATCTACCCCCGAGCTTTACCAAAGACTGGTGCGTCGCTTTGCTACACAAGGTTATAGTGTTGATGAGCAAGTTGGTTTATTGGTTGAAAAGCTGAAGGAGAAAGGAATGCTTGAAAATACCGTTATCATTTACACCAGCGATAACGGGCGTTTTCAGGGCTCACACGGACTTTTTGATAAGTGTTTACTATACGAAGAATCGGTGAAAGCACCTCTGATTGTATACGATGGTCGTGTACCCGAAAATAAACGTGGTTTCAGGGAAGATGCCTTAATCTCTTCGGTAGATATGGCTCCAACTATTCTTTCGCTGGCCGGTATTGAGGTTCCAAAAGGAATTCAGGGCCGTGACTTTAGCGGCATTTTAAACAAAACTCAAGATATGACCCAATGGCGCGATGCTGTTTTTATGGAAGACCTTTTTTTGGTGGATATGTTTCAAGAACGATACAAGGAAAATGTAGATGAAATTAACCAAAAGCTGATTGCTGAAAACAAATCTTATCGCAGTCATGGCGTACGAACCGATCGGTACAAATATTTTGTGTACTACGAACACGATCCTAAAATTGAGGAATTATACGATTTGGAAGAAGATCCACTCGAGCAGAATAATTTGGTCAACAATCAGAAATATAAAGAGGTGTTGAAAAAGTTACGGAAGAAGACCGAAGAAATGTACAACGAAGCTATTCAATAATATCTGACAAAAAGTAGAACACAATAATCATGATAAGAAAACTAAAATTAGTAGCCGTTTTAATAAGTTTCATCAGCTTGGTATACGCACAAGAAACAATCCAAATTCCACTTCCTAAAGACCTTACACAAGGTTATCCGCGGTTGTATATTACTCAAGCCGAAAAAGAGAACCTTGAAGAAACTATTCAGCAGGAAGAATGGGCACAGGACGTTCTTGCCGGAATCCATAAGAAGATTGACACTCATGTTAAACGTCATGTGAAAGACCCTGAATGGATGCCATCGCGCCTGATGATGTACTGGAAAACCAAAGCCACGAATGTGTATGTAAACGGAATTTACTATTCGCACGCCGATGGTGAGGCACCGGTGCCAACCGTTCGATATACCGGATCGCGCGATTATACCACCAATTACGCCATGCCTGATTTGGAAGATATTCTTCCGTATATGGACGATGAGCGGGGTTTGTACCTTCACAATAAAAGCAAAGAGGGTAATCCTTTGGAGTGGGTGGAGCAGTCGAAAACAGGGGGCATACTTCACCGGCACAATGAAAAACTGCTGGGCTTTGCCCGCGATGCCGCATTTCTGTATTGGCTCGAAGGAGACGAACGATTTGCCAAATTTGCCTTCGACATTTTCGATACCTACATGATGGGAATGTATTATCGCAACGAACCCATTGATTTGTTGAATGGTCACATTCAAACGCTGGTGGGCATGACTTGTTTCCAGGTAATTCACGAAAAAGGCTTAATCGTGGTTGCCGAACTTTACGACTTCCTTCATCAATACATCGTAAAAAACGAACCGGAGAAAATTGCCCTTTACGATGCTACCATAAAAAAATGGAACGAGAACATAATTCGAAACGGGGTTCCACAAAATAACTGGAACCTGCATCAGGCAAAAACGATACTGAAAGGTGCCATGGTGCTAAAAGACAATAAATTTTATGAGGACGGGAAAGGCCGCGAATATTACATCGATTATATTCTGAATCAAACCTCAGCCCGCCAGTGGTCGCTTACCAAATTTATGGATTATGGTTACGACGAAAATAATGGTGTTTGGGCCGAGTGCCCGGGCTACTCGCAGGGCGTTACCAAAGACCTTACCAACTTTATTCGCGATTTCGACAATGCTTTCGACCACAATATTCTTCCTTACGCCCCGGTAATGGAGAGAGCTGTAAAAATGTTGCCGCAATACCTGTTCCCCAATGGGCAGATTGTTGCTTTTGGCGATACGAACTACGGTCCACTTTATACAGAGCCCATGAGCGACATGGTGCGTATTGCTCAGAAAAACGGGAATGAATCTTTGGAAGAAGAATTTACGGCCATGTATCGTTTGTTTGAACCCAATGCCGACAAACCTGCCCAACAACGCAGGCCGCGGGCAAATATTTCTTCGTTTTTTGCCAGTAAGCCATTGGAGTTGAATCCAAAATACAACAAAGCAAAACGCGAAGATTATGTGACACAAACCTTTTACGCACCCAACGTAAGCTGGCACGTGCAACGCATGGGCTGGGGAACCGATGCCATGATGGTTTCAATGAATGGCTCGTTGGGTAATCACATGCATGCGAATGGAATTAATATTGAACTTTACGGAAAAGGTTTGGTGCAGGGCGCAGACCCGGGTAAAGGAGCCGGCTATTTGCAACCCATTTATCTGGAATACTATTCGCAGTTTCCGGCGCACAACACGGTGATGGTGGACGGAGCTTCGTCGTACACCGAAATGTTAAGCTATCATGCTTTCGATTTAATGGGCGAGTACCCCAGATCGGAACAAAAATCAGGTTACTATCCAAACATTACCTATTCCGATGTTTATTTTCTTGAGCCCGAAACCCGTAGCGACCAAAACCGAATGGTGAGTATTGTAAAAACCGGCGAAACAACCGGGTATTATGTCGATATTTTCCGCTCGAAAAAACAACGTAAAGGCGATAAGTTTCACGATTATTATTACCACAACCTGGGGCAAAGCATGCAGGTGACCGATACCAAAGGTAATCAATTGGAATTGACACCGAGCGAAGAAATGGGATTTGCCGGAGGACACCTTTACGCAATGGATTACATGTGGGATAAAAAATCAATACATACCAGCGAAGATTATGTAGCCGAATGGAAAATTGACAGAGCCGAAGGAGAAGCCGATGTATTTATGAATCTTTGGATGAAAGGCACTGAAGGACGCGAAGTTTACACGGTTAAATCGCCACCCTGTAAGTCGTTTAAAGACAAAACAGGAATTCCGTACGATGTTGACCACGAGCCATACTTAACCCTGGTTGCCCGCCAGCACGGCGAAGCCTGGGAACATCCGTTTATTTCGGTTTACGAACCTTTTACATCTGATGATGGGAAAAGCATCGAGTCTATTCTTGGATTTGAAGACGAGAATGGAGCAACAGATTTTGCCGGAATACAAGTGATAAATAAATCAGGTAGAAAGGACTACATTTTCTCTACGTATGACCAAAAAACAGCAAAGTATAAAAACATGCAGACCGATGCTACTTATGCGCTTGTTGGAAACGAAAAGAATGGTGATTTTGTTTTGTTCATGGGGAATGGTACACGGTTAATTGCAAATGGTTTAATTTTTTCTGCAAAAGAAAAAGGGAATTTGGTATTTGAGCAAAAAGGAGATGTAATGTATTTAAATAATGAAATGTCGGTTACAATAATCAGTGAAAATAGAGAAATGAAATTTGATAAAGGAGATTACCGAGAAGTACAATTTGAATAGATATTTTATAAAAAATAATGTCCTTTTCTAAATGGTTTTTTCTCGTATTAAAAGGATGTAACGAATTAAATGACAAATTAAGTTGAAAGCATGATTTATAAAATACGAAATATGTAACGAATATAAATGACATGTAGATCCAGGATGATGATTGCAATGTGTGTGTATTCGATACGATACCTTATGAATAAACAATTTTAATCGTATGAAATATCTAAATTTAATCACTATTAGTATTCTGTTAAGCAGTTTGTTTTTCGGATGCCAAAAAGAACCAAAACAACCCAATTTTCTGTTCATTTTGGTCGACGACCAATCGGCGTTCGATTTAAAACTTTACGACGAACATTCAATACTTGAAACACCCAATATTGACAAATTGGCACAAGGAGGAATGGTTTTCGAGAATGCCTACCACATGGGAGCTATGAATGGAGCCGTTTGTACACCATCGCGCCACATGATTATGAGTGGCCGAACCGTTTGGAACCTGCCCCAAAGTGCTGGAAAAACGCCAGAGTACAATTGCCCCGACAGTTTAGAATTGCAAACCATTGGCGCCGTTTTTAATCGCGCCGGCTACAATACCATGCGCACCTGCAAAAAAGGCAATTCGTTTGCAGCTGCCAACAACCAGTTTACCGTGGTGCACGACGCTACAAAACGTGGCGGGACAGAAGAAAGTGGAAGCGCCTGGCATGGCAAACAAGTACTTAATTATTTGAATAAACGAGAAGCCAATCAAGAGACCGAACCATTTTTTATCTATTTTGGTTTTTCGCATCCGCATGATGTGCGTAACGGAACCCCTGAATTGTTAGCCAAGTACGGGGCTACTAACCATAAAAATAAAGAAGCATTACCGTCGGCCAATCCAAAACAACCTGAAGTTCCTGTAAATTATTTATCAGAACATCCATTCTTCCATGGTCATCCGGGACTTAGAGATGAAGACCGCGTGTCAGGTGTTTGGAAAAACCGCGATGAACAAACGATTCGTAACGAGCAGGGACGCGAATTTGCTTGCTCTGAGAATATTGACATTCAAATAGGTAAAGTATTAAAAAAGCTGGAAGAAATGGGTGAGTTGGAAAATACTTACATTATTTACACCGCCGATCACGGAATTGCCATTGGACGTCACGGTTTAATGGGCAAGCAAAATCTTTACGAGCATTGTTGGCGTGTGCCTTTTATTGTAAATGGTCCCGGAATTAAAGCCGGTACCCGTGTTGAAGGAAATATTTATTTGCTTGATGTGTTGCCAACACTTTGCGAACTGGCTGGTATAGCCCAGCCAGAGACAGTTCAGGGAAAATCATTTAAACCGGTGCTGGATTCTGGAGAAAGTACCATACGCGATGTCATGTATGGCGTTTATGCAGGAGGTACAAAACCAGGTATGCGTTCTGTTCGAAAAGGTGATTGGAAGCTTATAAAGTACGATATGATGGATGGCGCAGTTCGCGAAACCCAGTTATTCAACCTTGCTGAAAATCCAAATGAATTTTTGCCAGAACATGGTAAAAACGGTGAAATGGAAACCGATTTAGCTGAGAATCCGAAATATGCCGATAAACTGGCGGAAATGGAAGCTCTGCTATTGAAACAGATGGAAGAACATAATGATCCATATCGTTTGTGGGATCAAAAGTAGAAAAGTAGTCTTTATAAAAATACTGTAAAAAATATGAAACATCTAAAAACCATAACAATTATCTCGCTGCTAAGTGTAGCTCTCTTATCATGTAAAACTGGAGAAAAGGAAACAAAACCCAACATTGTGGTAATCTTATGCGATGATTTAGGATACGGTGACTTATCCTCATTTGGACATTCTTTTATAGAAACTCCCAACCTGGATAAATTAGCCGAAGAAGGAATTAAGTGTACGAGCTTTTATTCGGCTGCGCCGGTTTGTTCGCCATCGCGTGCAGGCTTGTTAACCGGGCGCAGTCCGAACCGCGCCGGTATCTACGATTTTATTCCGGGACCCAAAAAGAGCGAAGATTGCCGCGATTTGGTACACTTGCAGGCTCACGAGAAAACCATTCCGGCCATGTTAAAAACCGTTGGTTATTCAACTTGTCTGTCTGGGAAATGGCATTGCAGCTCTTATTTTAATTCCGAAAAACAACCCACTCCCGGGTATTTTGGATTCGACCACTGGTTTGCTACGCATAACAATGCTGCTCCAAGTCATGAAAATCCTAAAAACTTTGTACGAAATGGCGAAGATGTCGGACAGCTGGAAGGCTTTAGCTGCCAGTTGGTGGTTGACGAGGCGTTAAACTGGTTGAAAGAAAAGGAAGCCGATAATCCTTTTTACCTGCAGGTTTGTTTTCACGAACCTCACGAGCCAGTGGCATCGCCGCAGATGATCGTTGACAAATACATGCCAAAAGCGGAAAACGAAAACCAGGCTCAGTATTTTGCTAATGTTGAAAACATGGATAAAGCGGTGGGAAGACTAATTTCTTATTTAGAAGCGAATTACAGCGAAAATACCCTGGTTGTATTTAGTTCAGATAATGGCCCGGAAACCTTAAACCGCTATTCTCGGGCCAAAAGGTCGTATGGTTCGCCCGGACCTTTAAAAGGTATGAAACTTTGGACTACCGAAGCAGGTTTTCGGGTTCCGGGAGTTTTGTATTGGTTAGGAAAAGAAACATTTAACGGTACTTCCGATGCAGTAATTTCATCGCTTGATTTTATGCCCACTTTTGCTGAAATTTCAGGTGCAAAACTTCCTGATGTAGAACTGGATGGGCAGTCGATGATGCCTTTGATTGAAACAGGAAGAATGGAAAGAATAAAGCCATTGACCTGGGCCTTTTACGATGCCATTAACGAGCGAAGGGTAGCCATGAGAACCGATGATTGGAAAATCATGTGCAGCCTGAAAAGCGAAGACACAACAATGGTTCGACTTCATAATATCTACGACGGAAACCTTCCAATGATTAAAAATGCTGAGATGACTGATTTTGTGCTTTATAATATGAAGCAAGATATTTCGGAAAGCAGCGATGTTTCGGAAGAATACCCAGAGAAATTTGAGGAAATGAAAGAGCTGCTAAAAGCCGAATACGGCAACCTGTTGGACGGTAGTTTTGTGTGGAACAGAGAAAAAGAATAGAAAGGTTGAATATAAAAAACTGAAGTTTTTATATAACGCAATACATAGTTTGGAGTGTGCTTCCCTTGTGGGAGAACTCCTGTACTTTACTTCGGAAGTAAGGGGGACTAGAAAAAGATAAACAAATCAAATTCTCATGAAACAAACCATAATCACTTTAGCAATGCTTGCAATCTCATTATTTGCCATTGCCTGTAAGCAAACCAGTAACCAGCATCACGAATCCGGCATCCAGAATCGTCCCAATGTCATTCTAATCATGGTCGACGACCAGGGTTACGGCGACATAGCTGCCCATGGAAATCCTTGGATTAAGACACCTAATATCGATAAACTACACGATGTAAGTACACGATTAACGCAATACCATGTAAGCCCAACCTGCGCACCTACCCGTGCCGCAATCATGACAGGGCATCACAACTATCGAACAGGCGTATTTTTTACCATTAAAGGCCGTTCGCTTCTTTTAGAACGCGAAACAACAATGGCTGAAGTGTTTAAAGAAAACGGCTACAGCACAGCTATTTTCGGGAAATGGCATCTTGGAGATAATTATCCGTTTCGCCCTGAAGATAATGGTTTTGATGAAGTGTTGGTGCACAATGGTGGTGGCGTTGGCCAAACGATGGATTACTGGTACAACGATTATTTTGATGACAAGTACATGCACAATGGCAAACTGGAGCAGTATGAAGGCTACTGCACCGATGTTTGGTTCGAGAATGCTAAAAAGTTCATCCAATCTAAAAAAGATGAACCTTTTTTTTGTTATCTGTCAACCAATGCAGCGCATTCGCCGTACTGGGTAGATGATAAATATTCAGCGCCCTACAAAGACAACGACTCCATTCCCAATGCTGCCTTTTATGGCATGATAGCCAATATCGACGAAAACCTGGGCAAGCTGGTTGAGTTTCTGAAAGAACAGGAAATTATGGACAATACCATCCTCATTTTTACTGCCGATAATGGTTCGGCAGCCGGTAACAAATTGGATGGCGACCGCCTCGACAGTTTTGTGAAGAAAGGATATAACTATGGAATGCGTGGTGTAAAAGCCAGTATGTACGAAGGCGGACATCGCGTGCCCTTCTTTATTCAATGGAAAAACGGCGGAATAAACATGGGGCGAGACATTAACGAACTAACTGCACATTATGATGTTCTGCCAACGCTTATCGACCTGTGTGATCTGGAATTGAAGGAAGAAATTAAATTCGACGGGCAAAGCCTGGTGCCTTTAATTAATGGTGAAACGAAGAATTTTGAAGATAGAATGGTGGTAGTAAGTACGCAATTTTCAACCGACCCGGAACCTTGGAAACGCACAGCATTACTGCATAAAAACTGGCGTTTGGTAGAAGGAACCGAGTTGTACGATTTAAGCACCGACCCGGAACAACGTACCAACATTGCAGAAAAATACCCGGAAAAAGTGGCGGAATACAAGGCTGCTTACGATAAGTTTTGGGCTGAAATTTCACCAACTTTCGAAGAAAAGCCGTTTTTTATAATTGGCCATGAAGCTGAAAATCCAACCACCCTGTTTGGTCACGATTGGCATTCCAACCCCGATTTTACCCCTTGGGCTCAGCGACACATTCGTTCGGGCTATGTAAACAATGGCTTTTGGCGTGTTCGCGTAGCTGAAAAAGGTACCTATACTTTTAAACTGCGCCGCTGGCCAAAAGAGACGGGGCTTATTTTGGGAGCCGAAGCTCCTGTTCGTCCTGCTTTACCCGGTACCAGCGTAACGGCAAGTAAAAAGGGGATTGCCTTAAATATTAAAAAAGCACGCCTTACACTACAGGATGTTGAACTGAGCAAAGATGTAGACAGTAACGCTGAATTTGTTCAGTTTTCCATCGAACTGGAAAAAGGCGAAACGCATCTGCAAACCTGGTTTACGCTTGATGATGGTACGGAATTGGGGGCTTATTATGTGGAAATTGAAAAAATATAGAAATTATCCTTTATGTGTCTGAAAAAGGGATCGGAGTAGAGAAGTAAACAAAATATTTTTAATATGAATCGATACACCGGCATAGTCAAATTAACGGGAATCATACTTTGCAGCTTGCTTATTAGTTGTTCGGTTAGTACAATTGAAAAGAACCAAAATCCCAACATCGTAATCATATACACCGACGATCAGGGCTCTGGTGATGTGAGTGCACTTAATCCGGAGGCTAAATTTAATACTCCCAACATTGACAAGTTGGTGACAGGGGGAGTAACTTTTACCGACGGGCACAGCAGCGATGCTGTTTGTACACCATCGCGCTACACCTTGCTAACCGGTCGTTACAGTTGGCGAACATCATTAAAAAAAGGAGTACTGAGAGCCGATGGCCCGTGTTTGATTGAAAAAGACCGCATGACTATTGCTTCCATGTTAAAAGATAAAGGTTACAATACGGCTATGGTTGGTAAATGGCACCTGCAAATGGAATTTGCCGGAGAAAAGGGGAAAAACCGCGATTGGTCGCAACCGTTTACCGACGGCCCTATCGAAAAAGGTTTTGATTACTTTTTCGGACTGCCGGCATCCATGAATTTTGGTGTGCTAGCCTATTTAGAAAATGACCGTGTTTTGGATCCACCAATACTCTGGACCAAAAAGAAAAAGAATCCAATTCCCGGTTCTTTTCATGATGCAGTTAATCCTGCGGATTATCGGATGACTCCCCCTTTTATGGAAGAGCCTGAAAGTAAAGGATGGATTGAAGCGGCACCTTCGTTTAACGATGAGTTGGTACTGGAAACTTTTGCAGCCAAAGCGGTTGAGTACATCGATAGAGTTGCCGATGATGCGAAAAACGGAAAACCCTTCTTTTTGTATTTCCCGGTAACCAGTCCACACTTGCCTCATTGTACACACCCCGATTTCCGGGGACGAACCGAATGTGGTAACTATGGCGATTTTATGGAAGAAACCGATTACCGCATTGGACAAGTACTGAATGCCCTAAAAGAAAATGGCCTGGAAGAAAATACATTGGTCATTTTTTCGGCCGACAATGGTGCCGAAACAAATTACGTATACCAGCGCGAGACATACGACCACTGGAGCTGTATGGACTTTAAGGGCGGGAAACGTGATATCTACGAAGGCGGACACCGTGTGCCATTTGTAATGCGCTGGCCAAAAGTAATCAAGGCCGGGAGCGAGGTTGATGTGCCCGTTTGCCAATCGGATTACCTGGCCACCGTAGCCGATATTGTAGGTGCTGAAATTCCTGAAAATGCTGCGGAAGACAGCTATAGCTTATTTCCGTTAATCTCAGAAAATGCACAGAAGGAATACCAGGCAGAAAGAGCAGTTATTCATCATTCGGCAAGTGGTCATTTTGCTATTCGCAAAGGCAAATGGAAACTGAATATGCTACGCGGCTCGGGAGGCTCTTATAAACCATCTTTTATTGAACCCAAGGAAGGTGAAGCACTTTACGAACTTTACGATATGGATAACGACCCGGGTGAAACTACAAACCTGTATTTCGAGCACCCTGAAATTGTGGAATCGCTTAAAGCTGAAATCACCGAAATAATTGAAACCGGTAGGTCGACTGATGGTGCTCCTCAACCATTTGTAAAAGACAACTGGGAGCAGGTATCCTGGATGGAATTACAGTAAAGAACAAATAAAATCAATTAATAAAAGTTATTATGAACCTAATAAAAGTAACAACATTCCTTCTCATTGTTTTAGGATGGAGTGCGAGTCGTGCTCAGGTGCTGGCTCAAAATAGTACTAAACAGAAACCAAACATTATTTTTGTTATTACTGACGATCAGGGAATGGGCGATTTGGGGTGTACCGGAAATCCATACATCAAAACACCAAACATCGATAAATTTTATACCGATGCGGTGCGTTTTACCAACTACCATGTGGGAACCACCTGCGCTCCAACCCGAAGTGGAATTATGAGCGGCCGACACTGTAACCGCGTAAACGTTTTTCACACCATTATGGGACGTTCTATTCTTTTCGAAGATGAAGTTATATTGCCTCAAATACTTGCGCAAAACGGTTATACCAATGCCATGTATGGAAAATGGCACCTGGGTGACAATTACCCGTACCGACCAGAAGACAGGGGGTTTCACGAAGTGGTACGCCATGCCGCCGGAGGAATTGGACAGGGACCTGATTACTGGATGAACGATTACTTTGCCGATACATATTGGCACAACGGAGTTGAGCAGAAGTATGAGGGATACTGTACCGATGTATTCTTTTCGGAAGCGTTGGATTTTATCGAGAAGAACAAAGACCGTCCGTTTTTCTGTTACCTTTCAACCAATGCCCCTCACTCGCCATACAATGTTCCGAAAGAATATTACGATATGTATGTTGGTAAAGAAGAGTATAAAGATCTGAACGAAAGGATGCTTCGGTTTTACGGAATGATTACCAATATTGATGACAATTTTAAAAAGCTGGAAGATAAGCTTGATGAGCTGGATTTAACCGATAATACTATTTTGATTTTCACAACCGATAACGGAACTTCGGCTGGCCGCTCAACCTACAATGCCGGATTAAAAGGTGGAAAAGGAAGTCAGTTTGACGGTGGCCACCGCGTGCCATTTTTTATTCGCTGGCCCAACGGGCAAATTACAGGCGGAAAAGATATTGACAACCTGGTAGCGAATTACGATTTGCTCCCAACCTTTGTCGATTTACTTGACCTTGATTTTAATCCGGTAAAACCATTGGATGGAAAGAGCCTTGCTCCTTTAATGACGCAGGAAAATCCGGAATGGCCCAACCGTATTTTGTATATCGATACACAACGCGAGCAAAACCTGATTAAATACAAGGCCTATTCGGTAATGGACGACAATTGGCGCTTGATTGATGGTAACCAGCTCTACAATATTACCAGAGACCGTGCCCAGGAAAATAATGTTATCGAAGAATATCCTGAAGTTGCTGCGCGTTTGGCTGAAGGTTATGAACGTTGGTGGCAGTCGTTTTTAGATGAAGGGGTGGATGAGAAATATGCCTACATAAAAGTTGGAACACCTTATGAAAATCCGACAAAAATAATGTCGCACGACTTAATTATTGGGGCTTATAAAGGAGTGTGGCACCAAAACGGAGCTATAACGGGCGAGCAGGCCGGTGGTTGCTGGAAAGTCGAATTTGTTACCGGAGGAGAGTATAATATTGTACTTCGCCGTTTCCCACGCGAGAGCGGGCATGCTATCAACGCTACTTTCCCGGCCCAGGAAAAACGTATTGAACTCGACAAAACAGCACCTGCTGCCGTGAAAAATGATTTTACCAAAGCACATTTATATGTAGCGGGTCAAACCAAAAAGGTTGACATAAAAGAAGGGCAGGAAGAAGTAACATTTAAGCTAAATATTCCTGCCGGGAAATACGATATGGAAGCGCAGTTGATTGATGAAATGAACCGTGTTCATCCGGCCTACTATGTTTATATTGAAAAACTATAAAATCATGATGAAAATAATAAAATCTATTTTTCTGATTTTGTTTTGCGCATCAGTGTCGCAAGCACAAAGTCCAAACGATGAGTTAAGAAATATCGACAGTACAAAGCCATTCATATTAACCTATAAAAAAATAGATAGTGTAAGACTCGACCTCACTTTTCGTTACCCACCAAAATTCAAAAAGAACAAAAAATACCCTGTCGTTATTTTCTTTTTTGGTGGCGGCTGGAACGGTGGAACAACAGAACAGTTTAAACCACAAGCAGAATACTTTGCATCAAGAGGAATGATTACGGTGTTGGCAGACTACCGCGTAAAATCGAGGCACAAAACGACGCCTTATGAAGCTAGTGCTGATGCGAAGTCGGCCATTAGGTTTTTGCGTCAACATGCAAGTGAATTGAATATCGATCGCGAAAAAATTGTGGCATCGGGAGGTTCTGCCGGGGGGCATTTGGCAGCTGTAACCGGTGTTTGCCCAACGCTTGATGAACCGGATGAGGATTTAAATATCAGTTCGAAAGCCAATGCGCTGGTTTTATTTAACCCTGTGTTTGATAATGGCCCCGAAGGTTTCTGCCATGAGCGTATGGGCGAACGCTGGAGAGAAATATCGCCAGCTCATAACATCTCAAAAGATGCCCCGCCAACTATTGTTTTTCTGGGGCGAGAAGACCATCTGATTCCTGCTTCTGTAGCCGAAAACTACAAGGCAAAAATGGATGAAGCGGGTTGCCGTTGCGATTTGTTTTTGTACGATGACGCAGGGCACGGTTTTTTTAATAACTACAAATACGATGGTAAATTTTATGTGGAAACTGTGCGCGAAACAGACCGGTTTTTAAAATCGTTAGGGTATGTTAAAGGCAAGCCAAAAATATAATTGAATTCAAAATAACTCATTGCCATTAACGATGATGCTAATTAATCTAGAATCTCATTATTAAGGAATCTTTGAGGATTGAAAATGCGTCATGTGTTAGTTTTCTTTATTAGAGCAAGGAAATTGAAATACAAACAAAAACAATTAATATGAAAAATTTAAAAAGAAGAATTACACTAAGCCTGGTACTGCTCATGCTGATTAGCACAGGCTTTGCACAAAAACAAACAAAAAAGCTTAGTACCGACGAACGTATGGCCTGGTGGCGCGATGCCCGTTTTGGGATGTTTATTCACTGGGGACCTTATGCTGTTCCCGGTGGCGAACGCAATGGAAAAGTTTGTGGTGGTGGTGCCGAGTGGATTATGGACAAACTGGATTACACCATTGAAGATTACGAAAAAGAGGTGGTTGATGTGTTTGAACCTGTTAAATTCGATGCCGAAGAGTGGGTGCGTATTGCCAAAAATGCAGGTATGAAATACATCGTTTTAACATCGAAACACCACGATGGTTTCGCCATGTGGAACTCGAAAATAAGCGACTACAACATTGTAAAACGCACCGATTTTGGCCGAGATGTGGTAAAAGAGTTAGCAGAAGCTTGCAGAAAAGAGGACATTGTTTTTTGTTTCTATCACTCCATTACCGACTGGCATCATCCGCAGGCACAATCTATATTTTACCCGCATTACAACGTAGGGCAAAAAGACCAAACCAAATCGAATCCGGAGTTTCCAAAATATTTTGAAAATTACCTAAAACCTCAGGTGCGTGAATTGCTTACCAATTATGGCGATATTGGCGTGGTTTGGTTTGATGGCGAATGGATAGCTGATTACACTACCGAAATGGGAAAAGAAATGTACGAAATGATTATGGAACTTCAGCCCAATACCATTGTAAATAACCGCGTTGACAAAGGCCGTAACGGAATGGCCGGAATGAATGTGGAAGGGAATTTTGCCGGCGATTTTGGTACACCCGAAAAAGAAGTGCCTGCCACCGGAATTGATTCCGACTGGGAAGCCTGTTTTACTATGAACGGCTCGTGGGGCTATAAACCATCGGATAAAAAGTGGAAAAGTGATGAAAAGCTAATTCATAGCCTGATTGACATTGTATCGAAAGGAGGAAATTTCTTGCTCAATGTTGGCCCTGATGGAATGGGTGTTATCCCAACAGAGAGTATCGAAATACTTGCCTCAATGGGTGATTGGATGGATACGAACAGCGAGTCGATTTATGGCTGTAAAGCCAGTCCGGTTAACCGGCCCGAGTGGGGACGTTATACCAGCAAAGACAAGGTTGTTTATGCCCATGTTTTTGATTGGCCTGAAGATGGAAAACTGATGATTGATGAAAAACTAAAAGTAAAAAAGGCAAATCTGGTTGATGGTGGTAAAAAACTTAAAGTTGATGGCTCAATTGTAGCTTTACCCAAAAATGCTCCCGACAACATTGCTTCGGTTATAAAACTCGAATTAGCGCAATAAACGAAACTATATTTTTGTGAGAAAGATTCCGGTTCCACGTTGCGAATCGGAATCTTTTTTTTTGCCTCACGTTTCTTAGCTTCAAAACCACCCCAGATGCAACATAATTACCAAAGCATGCACTATTGGTGCTAATCTAAATCTTCGATTTTTATTACTCTTGTAGCTGTTAAACGGTTAAAATTCAGCAGAGCCTATGTAAGCTAAAGAATATTTAAACCAAAAATTATCAACCTATTTTTATGCAAATTTTTAGTAATTTATTTATCTCCCTGTTTCTATTCGGCCTTTTGTTTGCAGGTTGCAATAACACGAATGAGCAAACCCACAAATTGAAACTCTGGTACAATGCCCCGGCATCTAACTGGAACGAAGCTCTGCCTATTGGTAACGGACGCTTAGGAGCTATGATTTATGGTATCCCCGATAAAGAAAACATCCAGTTGAACGAGGAAACGCTTTGGGGTGGTGGACCACACCGTAACGACAATCCCGATGCAAAAGCAATACTGGACGACATACGGCAATTACTTTTTGATGGTCAGTATGAAGATGCGCATAAGTTGGCTAATGCAAAAATTATTTCAAAAGTAGCGCATGGTATGCCTTACGAAACAGCTGGAAATTTGAGACTGAATTTTGAAGGCCATGAGAACTATTCTGATTATTACCGCGAATTGGATATTGAAAATGCAGTAACAAAATCGATGTATACAGTTGATGGAGTTAAGTTCCAGCGCGAAGTGTTTACATCTTTCACCGATCAGGTAATTGTGATCCGGCTAACGGCCAGCGAAAAAGGGAAGATTAGTTTTAGCGCGGGAATGGATCGTCCTGCACCGGCAGTGGTCGAGGTGAAGACAACAGGGGAAAATGAGTTAAGCATGACCGGGACAAGCAGCGATGTAGCCGCACGGGGAGTAAAAACGCCTGTTGAAGGCCGTGTTAAGTTTGAATCGAGGCTGAAAATAGTTCCCGAAGGAGGAACCTTAGCTGCTACGGATACAAGCCTGACCTTATCCGGTGCAAACAGTGCAACTTTGTATGTTTCAATAGCTACCAACTTTGTAAACTATAACGATGTTAGTGCCGATGAGAATAAGCGAGTAAGTGACTATATCGCAAAAGCCGAAAAGAAAGCGTATCAGGAATTAATTGCTGACCATTCTTCGTATTACCGCAGTTATTTCGACCGGGTTTCATTGGATTTAGGAGTTACCGATTCGATCAAAAATCCAACCGATGTACGCATCAAAGAGTTCAGTAAGGGGAACGATCCGGCGTTGGCTGCTTTATATTTTCAATATGGCCGTTACCTGTTAATTTGTTCTTCGCAACCCGGCGGACAACCTGCCAACCTGCAAGGGATTTGGGCGCACGAACTTTATCCTCCGTGGAAAAGTGCCTATACGGTAAACATTAACCTGGAAATGAATTATTGGCCGGCAGAAATGACCAACCTCAGCGAAATGCACGAGCCACTGATTGAAATGGTAAAAGAGCTTTCTGTTACCGGACAGAAAACAGCACAGGATATGTACGGAGCCGAGGGCTGGGTATGCCATCACAACACCGATTTATGGCGTATTTGCGGCCCGGTTGATGGGGCTACCTGGGGAATGTGGCCAAGTGGTGGTTTATGGTTGAGCCAGCATTTGTGGGAAAAATATTTGTATAGCGGCGATTTGGAATATTTAAAAGAAGTATATCCGGCGATGAAAGGTTCTGCCGAGTTTTGCCTGAGCTTTTTAACACCGGAACCCGATAATGGGTGGTTAATTTTTGCGCCTTCTACTTCGCCCGAAAACCGTCCGGTCCACATGCCAAAAAATGTGAATATTGCCTATGCCACCTCCATGGACAATCAACTCATTTTCGATATGTTGACAAAAACAGCAGAGGCAGCAAGCCTATTAAATACCGATTCTGAGTTAATACAAAAGATTGAAACAACCATCCCTAAACTGGCGCCAAATCAAATAGGTCAGTACGGTCAAATTCAGGAATGGATCCACGATTGGGATAGTCCGGAAGACAAGCACCGTCATATTTCACACTTATATGCCATGCATCCGTCTAACCAGTTTTCGCCTTTCAGAACTCCGGAGTTGGCCGAAGCTACCCGAAACACTTTGGTTTACCGTGGCGATCCGTCAACCGGCTGGAGCATGAATTGGAAAATTAACCAATGGGCGCGTTTGCTTGACGGTAACCATGCTTATAAAATGATGACAGACCAAATAAAATTAGTTGGCGTTCCTGGTACGCGTGGAGGAGGTACTTATGCCAATATGCTGGATGCGCACCCGCCTTTCCAGATCGATGGTAACTTTGGATTTACCTCGGGTTTAAGCGAAATGTTGCTGCAAAGTCACGATGGCGCCATTCAACTGCTGCCGGCCTTACCCGATGTGTGGCCAACAGGAAAAGTAAGCGGATTAAGGGCACGTGGTGGTTTCGAAATAGAATTGCTGGAATGGAAAGAAGGGGAAGTGGTTAAGGCAGTTATTAAATCGAAACTAGGAGGAAATTGCAGAATTCGTTCATACAACGAACTTCGTTTGGAAGGTGGTGAAGCTTTAGCATTCGCTGAAGGAGTTAATAAAAATCCGTTCTACCAGGTTCCATCAATTCAAAAACCGATTGTTTCAGAAAAAGCTGATATGAAGGGATTTGAAGTGAAAGATAACTTTTTATATGAGATTCCCACAGAAGCAGGACAAACCATTTTTCTGGTGAAGAAATAAAAAAGAAATGGAACTTTTTTTACAGAGAATTAAAATGAAGAAACTTATTTTCATATTCGTTATTGGTTTAACACTAACTAATACATACGCGCAAAACCCGGTTTTTACCCATGTTTTTACAGCTGATCCTTCGCCACATGTTTGGCCCAACGATGATCGGTTATGGGTATATACATCGCATGATGAACCCGGCTCGAATAATCATTACGGAATGACCGGTTACCATTGCTTTTCTACCACCGACCTGGTAAACTGGACCGACCATGGCCGTATTTTGCATCTGGAGAATGTCGATTGGGCCGAGAGCCACGCCTGGGCAATGGATGCCGCTTATTATCGTGGTAAATATTACCTGATTTATTGTATGAAAGAAGCCGGAATAGGTTTGTTCCGGACAGGTATTGCACGCAGCGATGTTCCCGAAGGACCTTTTACAGATCTGGGGTATGTAAAAGGAGTGGAGTTTGGGCAGGATCCTGCGCTTTTTATCGATGATGATGGAACGCCTTACCTGTTTTGGGGGCACGATCGCAAATGTTTTGCAGCCGAGCTGAATGGGGATTTAATGTCGATAAAGCCTGAAACCTATATCGAATTAACATCTCAATTAACACATGTTTTTGAAGGCCCCTGGGTACATAAATACAAAGGGAAATATTATTTAACCTACCCCGGATTAACACCACGCCGCTGGCCGGAAAAAATGTTTTATGCTGTTGCCGATCAACCATTGGGGCCTTATGAATTTAAAGGGTGTTTTATCGACGATTTTGAAGGCCAGAGCGGAACGAATCACGGTGGTACGGTTACGTACAAAGGAAAAGACATTATGTTTTACCACAGTGCCTGGTTGTCGGGAGGGTTAAGCGAAACCCGTTGTGTTATGGCCGATTATTTAAACTACAACAAGGAGGGAAATATCATTCCAATTGTACCTTCGAAAGAAGGTTTGGGAAATGCAAAACGAACCAAAACAACCTTAAAGCTGGAAGCGGAAAACGGTTTTGCAGCAGGCGGAGAGCTGTATAATGTAAATGTGGATACCTGGATAGAAGGATACAGTGGTAAGGGCTACGTTACCCATTTCGATAATCCTTACGACCATGTTTCTATTTTGGCACAGGTTGCCAAACCTTCAAAATATCGGTTTATAGTAAGGTATGCTTCACCCGACGGAGAATCAAACCACGATATCCTGATAAATAGCCATCAGTACAGAGAATTTAAGTTTCCTCAGTCTGAAACCTTTCGCGAAATTGACTTTGGCATTGTAGAATTAAAAGCCGGAGATAACCTGGTGCGAATACTCCGCAGTAACTGGAAACCATCGGAAGGTTATTTTGCGCTCGATTACATTAAATTGGAACAGGTATTTGAGAATGAGGAATTAACGAAATAACACAAGAATTGAAAAACAAAATAAATAGAAATGAAAAATACGATTTTAATAGTTCTTATAGCCTTGCTTACGTATTCGTGTGAGGTTAAAGAAATTAACAAAGAAGAACCCCGACGTCCTAACATCATTTTTATGATGGCCGACGATCATGCCTACCAGGCCATTAGTGCTTACGATGATAAGCTTACAAAAACACCAAACATCGATCGAATTGCCAACGAAGGGATGATTTTTACCAACGCCTGTGTTACCAACTCCATTTGTGCACCATCACGTGCAGTAATTTTAACTGGGAAACACACGCACATTAATGGAAAAACCGACAATTATTTCCCTTTTGATACAACGCAGGTTACTTTTCCTCAGTTGTTGCAGGATGCCGGTTACCAAACAGCCATGTTCGGCAAATTGCATTTTGGCAATAGCCCGAAAGGTTTCGACCAGTTTAAAATTTTACCCGGTCAGGGTGCCTATTATAACCCCGATTTTATCACAAAAAATGAAGGTACCGTTCGTGTTGAAGGGTATACTACAGATATTATAACCGACATGACCATTGATTGGTTAGACAAAGAACGCGACAAGGAAAAGCCGTTTATGTTGTTTTACTTGCACAAAGCACCGCATCGCGAGTGGTTGCCGGCTGAGCGTCATTACAAAGAATTCACAAAGAAGACTTTCCCGGAGCCGGAAACGTTATTCGATAATTATGAGGGGAGGGGAACAGCTGCTAAAACTGCCGAGATGAATCTGCTAGACCATATGAACTGGGCCGGCGACTCGAAAATCACTCCCGAGTTAATGGATGAACTGGGAATACCCGAGACCTGTGACTGGGACAAATCGGCTTTTGCCCGCGAGGTAGGTCGTCAAAACCCCGAACAGCGTGCCAAATGGGATGCCGTTTACGGACCGATTAACGAGTGGTTTCGAGAGAACTACAAAAAAATGTCGCGAAAAGAGTTGATGCAATGGCGCTACCAGCGTTACATGCAAGACTATTTGGGAACCATTGCTGCAGTTGACGAAGGTGTTGGAACGGTTTTGGATTACCTGGATGAAAAAGGCCTGGCTGAAAATACAATCGTAGTTTATACTTCCGATCAGGGATTTTATTTGGGTGAACACGGTTGGTTCGATAAACGTTTTATTTACGACCAATCGTTTAAAACGCCTTTGCTGGTGCGCTGGCCAAACGTAATTACTCCCAATATTACCAACACGCAAATGGTACAAAACCTCGATTTTGCCCAAACCTTTTTGGAGGCGGCAGGTGTTGAGGCTCCATCAGATATGCAGGGCGAAAGCCTGGTGCCGCTTTTTAAAGGTGAAACTGAGGACTTCAGAGACGCAGCTTATTATCACTACTACGAATACCCTTCGGTACACATGGTGAAACGCCATTATGGTATTGTTACCGAAGACTACAAACTGGTGCATTTTTACTACGATGTGGACGAGTGGGAGTTGTATGACCGTAAAAAGGATACCAATGAAATGACCAACGTGTATAACGATCCGGCCTACAAAGAAGTGGTGGAGGAGTTGACGATAAAGTTGAACGATTTACGTGTGAAATACAAAGATTCTCCGGAACTAGATAGCCTATATTTACACAACTTCCTGAATCGCGAAACACCAAGTCATTAATTGATTTGATAAAAGATGTAAATCGCCCTAAGAGGGCAAAATAATTCAGCCTGGAGTAACGCCCCGGATATACAGAATAGAAGTAGAATCGACCGCGCACAGGCCTTCATTGAAATGCAAAATAAGTTGCGGTCGAAATTGATATATAGTAGATTAGAATATGGTACATACAATTAAAACAATATTCCTTTTGAGCGCAATGCTATTTCTTGCAGGGAATAGTATGGCGCAACCAAATTTAATGGGCTCACCACACAACCACCCACGCATTTACGGTAACAAGTCTATTCAAAAAGATTTTGCTAAAAATGCTGCACAATTTGAATGGAAAAAAGCCATTGTTGAAAAAAAGAAAGCGAATATCGAAAAGTACATTCAGTTGTGTAAGTCGGAACCGGATTGGCTGTTGTCGCGCCTGCAAATGAACTGGAAAACAAAACACGACAAAGTGTTTTTGAAAGGTGGCGATTTCTCGCATTCCGAGGGTGAAGCTCCGGTGCCAACTGTTCGTTTTTCGGGTACCAGAGATTGGGCCACAAACTACAGTTTTCCTGCCCTGGAAGATATTCAGCCTTATTTCGACGATGAAAGGGGAATGTATTTGAAGAGTAGAAAAACCGGAGAAATGGAATGGGTGCATCCTTCGGAAGTGGGCCATGGAATTGAAGGTGTGAACCGGAAGATTATGGCAATTGCTGAAGATGCTGCTTTCTTATTTTGGTATACCGGCGATAACAAATATGCCGAATTTGCCGCTCCCGTTTACGATACTTACATAAAAGGGATGTATTACCGTGATGCTCCTATCGATTTAAACAATTCTTCGCAGCAAAAAATTTCGGGATTAGCAACCTTCGAAGTGATCCACGAACAAATTGTAGTGTCACTTTCGCTGATACACGATTTTATGTACGATTATTTAAAAGACAATGGCTACGATATGGATATTGCCGCCAGCGTTTTTCAGAAATGGGGTGACCAGATTATTAAAAACGGAATTCCGGATAATAACTGGAATTTCTTTCAGGCAAGGTTCTTAACATATATCGGACTAACTCTTGATAGTAACGAATATTACGAAAACGGTAAAGGCCAGCAATATTACCTCGACCATACTTTTACTACCACTACCGACCGTCAGATTGCATTAAAAGAAGCCGTTGGTAATTACGATTACAAAACAGCTATGTGGCCCGAGTGTGCATCGTACTCCATGCATGTTACCGAGACCTTATTAAAGATTTTAACCTTGCTTGATAATGCTACTGATGCAGATGAATTTAAGAATTTTCCGGTAGTTGAAAAAGCAACGCTGTCTTCGTTTCAATACCTGTTTCCCGATGGTGATATTGTTGCATTTGGCGATTCTCGTCACCAGTCTCTTCCGTCAGAAAGTTTTGAGTACCTGATTGCCAACTACCGGAAATACAACAAAGAAGACAAGGAGAAAAAGATTACAGCCTTGTATAAAAGCCTCTCAAAAGATGAGCTGAAGCACAGAGGAAAAGGTTTATTTGAATTGTTTTTCTACGTTGACAATTTGGTGGAAACAGAAGAAAAAACAAAAGAAGAATTAATTTCCAGTCTAACTTCGCCAACATTTTACGCACCCAATGTAAGCTGGTTTATGCAGCGAATGGGAAGTGGCGACAATGCCACGGTAGTTTCAACTTTTGGCGCCATGGGGAACCATGCACATGCCAACGGTGTGGCTATTGAAATGTATGCCGATAACCAGGTAATTGCGCCCGACATGAGTAAAGGCCCAAGTTATTGGCACGAAGACCATCGCAATTATTATTCGCGATATCCGGCTCACAACACCGTAGTAGTCGATGGTATTTCCGACAGCGAAGCCATGCGCGTTCGTCATCCGTTTACCATGGAATTTCATTTTCCTGAATCGGGAGATAAAGACAATATTTTTAAGCAGGTAACTTTTTCTGATGTGTCGTTTGTGGAGCCGGCAACCTTAGCTAACCAAAATCGACTTACCGCATTAATTAACGGTAAATCAGGCAAACCTTATATTTTGGATATATTCCGTTCGGAAAGGCCGGGTGCTGAAAACCAAAAGCACGAGTATTTCTATCACAACCTTGGGCAGTCTCTTGAGCTGTTCGATGAAAATACGACACCTCTTTCTTTAGATGTGTCAAACCACTTGAACGCAGAGGGCAACATAAAAGCTTATAATTATTTTACCGATGAAAAGTCTGTTGCAAGTTCAGAAAATCTGAGTGCGCAATTTAAACTCGAAAGTGCTGAAAATCCAACTAAAATGATGAAGCTTTGGATAAAGGGCAACGAGAACAGAACCTATTTTTCGGTTAACGGGCCGCAATCTCATGCCTTAAATAAAGCTACTGTTTCTGCCGAAATACGTGAAGCAAAGGTTCCCGCCCTGGTTATCCGTAAAGATGGAGAAGCCTGGATAAATCCTTTTGTGGTGGTGTATAATCCGTATGTTGATGGCAATGAGAAAGTAATTGCTGATGTAAACTATCCTGAAAGTGACGCAAATAAAGCCGCCCAGTTTATAAATGTTGCCCATAGCGATGGAATTACAGTTGATTCTATTGTTGCAACCACCTCCGAAAACGATGTGGTTAACCTGGATGGGTTTTATCAGAAAGGTTTATTAAGTATTAAACGTGTGTCTGAAAACAACAAACCCGACTTTATTTTTACTTCCGGAGTTACGCGTTATTCCGCAAACGGTTGGGAAATTTGCACGTTTGGAGAGCCGGTAACAACTTCAATCGAAAGTTGTGTCAGAGGTTTTCAAATTCAAAATGATAAACCGGTATTAATAGGGATGCCCAAAAGTTTGAATCCCGATTATGTTGAAATCTACGAAGATGGAAAACTTGTGGAAAAGCGCAAAGGAAATTTGAACCGCAATAACCCAAACCGAATTGATTTTAAATTCGAAAAACCGTTTAATAAGGCTGTTATTGTTCTGAAAAAATAGATAAAATAAGATATTACCATGAAGCAGAGACTATTACCTATCGCCATGCTGTTGTCGGTTTTGATAATTAGCCCGGGGATGAAAAAGCAAGAGGATTCGATTTATAAAAACGGGTGGATAGATTTTAACAAAAACGGGATTAAAGATATTTTTGAAGACCCCAAACAGAAAGTGGAAGACCGGGTAAACAACCTGATTTCACTGATGAATGTTGAAGAGAAAACGTGTCAGCTAACTACTCTTTACGGTTATTCGCGGGTTTTGGAAGATGAACTGCCCAACGAAAAATGGAAACAACGCGTTTGGAAAGATGGAATTGGTAATATCGACGAGCACCTGAATACCATTCAGGGCCGCCCATCAACCCATACCGAACATGCATACCCTTTTAGTAATCATGCCGAAGCTATAAATACCGTGCAAAAATGGTTTGTGGAAGAAACACGCATGGGAATTCCGGTTGATTTTACCAACGAAGGAGTACATGGTTTGTGCCATAAAAAAGCTACACCGCTGCCTGCTCCAATTGGTATTGGTTCTACCTGGAACAAAGAACTGGTACGAGAGGCTGGCGAAATGGTTGGTCGCGAAGCCAAAGCACTGGGGTATACCAATATTTATGCACCAATCCTTGATGTGGCAACCGACCAGCGCTGGGGGCGTGTGGTTGAATGTTACGGTGAAGAGCCCTTTCATATTGCAGAGATGGGAAAACAAATGGTGGAAGGAATTCAGTCGCAGGGTGTGGCATCAACCATAAAACACTTTGCGGTTTACAGTGTGCCAAAAGGCGCCCGCGATGGCAATGCCCGTACCGATCCTCATGTGGCACCGCGCGAAATGCACCAGCTTTACCTTTATCCTTTCCGCAGGGTAATTCAGGAAGCTAAGCCAATGGGAGTAATGAGTAGCTACAACGATTACGACGGCGTTCCGGTTTCATCGAGCTACTATTTTTTGACTGAATTACTACGTCAACAATATGGCTTTACCGGTTATGTGGTTTCCGATAGCGAGGCCGTTGAATATGTTTCGGATAAGCACCGCGTAGCTCCCGACTATAAAGATGCCGTTCGTCAGGTAATTGAGGCCGGATTAAATGTGCGTACCACTTTCCGCACACCTGAATCGTTTATCGAGCCTTTACGCGAATTAATCGCCGAAGGAAAACTGTCGATGAAAACGGTTGATGCCCGCGTTGCCGATGTGTTGCGCGTAAAATTTGAATTGGGATTGTTTGATAATCCTTATGTTGAAGATACTGACGCTGCCAATGATTTGGTGCATACGGATGCCGATGCCGCATTCTCTAAAAAAATCAACCAGCAATCGTTGGTGCTGTTAAAAAACGAAAACAATCTCTTACCTCTTGATCTTAACAAACTGAACAATATTTTGGTAACCGGACCATTGGCCGACGAGGTTAGTTTTACCTACAGTCGTTATGGCCCTGCCGATAATCCATCAACATCCGTGTACCAGGGAATTAAAAAATACGCAGGTAAAAATGCTCAGGTCGATTATATTAAGGGCTGCAATATTGTAGACCCAAACTGGCCGGGAAGCGAGATTATTTACACGCCACTTTCGGAAGAAGAGCAGACCGGAATTGCTGCTGCTGTTGAAAAAGCCAAACAGTCGGATGTGATTATTGCTGTAGTAGGCGAAGACGAAAAACGCGTGGGTGAATCCTTATCGCGAACTGGTCTTGGTTTACCCGGTCGCCAGTCGGAATTGGTTCGCGCCTTGTATGCCACCGGAAAACCGGTAGTGCTGGTACTAATTAACGGACAACCGCTTACCATTAACTGGGAGAACAAATACGTGCCAGCTATTTTGGAAGCCTGGTTTCCGGGAACTGAATGCGGAAATGTAATTGCCGAAACACTGTTTGGTGATTATAATCCGGGAGGCAAGCTTTCGGTAACTTTCCCAAAAACCGTGGGGCAGATTCCTTTTAGCTTCCCTTACAAACCCGGTTCTCATGCGGGGCAGCCCGGTGTCGGTCCAAATGGTTATGGAAATACACGCGTGGTTGGAGCCTTGTATCCTTTTGGTTATGGTTTAAGCTACACTGCTTTCGAGTACAGTAACCTGCAGTTAAGTGCTAAAGCCCTTCAGTCGCAAGCCGATGTTGAGGTCAGTTTTGATGTGAAAAACACAGGCGAAGTAGAAGGCGATGAAATCGTTCAGCTTTACCTGAAAGATGAGGTGAGCAGCGTAACAACCTACGTATCGGTACTACGTGGTTTCGAACGTGTTTCGCTGAAACCGGGAGAAACAAAAACGCTTACGTTTACCCTGCATCCTGACGATCTGAAAATCCTGGATATTAATATGAACTGGACTGTTGAACCGGGAAAATTCCAGGTTTTGGTAGGTGCTTCTTCGGAAGATATCAGGTTAAAAGAAGAATTTGAAATTTTGAACAATTAAAAATATGAGAACAAACTTATTCTTGGTTATTACCTTGTTGTTGTTTACTGCATGTACGGTAAAAGAAAACAAGTTAGATGTTTCTGAAAAGATTAATTATTGTGTAGACAAGGCTAAAAGTGTTGCACAAACATTGGATGCCCCCGACAAGTACCCACGGAATATCCCCGAAGGAAAAACAACGTGGAAAACAACAGGGGTGCGCGATTGGACCAGTGGGTTTTGGCCGGGAGTTTTGTGGTATGCCTATGAAGCTTCGGGTGATGATGAAATCAGAAAACAAGCTGAAAGATTTACCCAGCCTATTGAGTTAATTGCTAATACTTCGGCCCGAAATCATGACATTGGTTTTATGGTGTATTGCAGTTTCGGAAATGGCTACCGAATTACCGGAAATGAAACATACAAACAAACGATTCTTGATGCAGCCGATACCTTAGCGACTCTTTACAATCCAAAAGTTGGAACTATTTTGTCGTGGCCTAAAAATAAGCATTACCAACACAACACCATTATGGATAATATGATGAACCTGGAGTTGTTGTTTTGGGCAGCTAAAAACGGAGGTAGTCAAAACCTGTACGACATTGCGGTAAAACATGCCGAAACCTGTATGACAACGCTTATTCGTCCTGATTTTTCATCGTACCACGTGGCTATTTTCGACACCCTTACCTGGCAATTTGTAAAAGGTGTTACGCACCAGGGCTATGCCGACGATTCGCAATGGGCACGTGGACAAGCCTGGGGGATTTACGGCTACGCTATGTGTGCACGCGAAACCGGAAGAGCTGACTTTTTGAAAACAGCACAAAAGCTATCGGATGTTTTTAACAGCCGTTTGCCTGAAGATGTAATTCCTTTTTGGGATTTCGACGATCCAACAATTCCGAATGCACCAAGAGATGCATCGGCAGCAGCAGTTGCGGCTTGCGGAATGTTGCAAATTTCTGAACTGGTAAAAGATGAAGTAACCAAAGAAAAGTACAAAAATGCGGCAATTACATTAATCGAACATCTTTCGAGTGAAAAATACCTGAGTGGCGATGTCAACCAGGCGTTTTTGTTGCACTCCACCGGGCATCATCCAAAAGGAAGCGAAATTGATGTCCCTATTATTTATGCTGATTATTATTATTTGGAAGCCTTGCTTAAGTTGAAAGGGATAAGGGAATGAGGCTAATTTATTACTAACTTTTAAAACCAAAATCCAATTACCTGATCATGAATAAACCTGGAACAAATCAAATAATTCTGGTCTTTTTATTAGCATTCTTACTGTTCAGTTGCCAACAAAAAACGGCTAAAAACGATAAGACTTATGAGGCCGATGTAATTATTTACGGAGGAACATCGGCTGCCATAACTGCGGCCGTTCAAACCGTAAAAATGGGGAAGTCGGTAATTGTGGTTTCACCCGATAAGCATTTGGGCGGCTTAACATCAGGAGGGCTAGGCTACACCGATACCGGGAATAAAGCCGTAATTGGTGGCTTATCGCGCGAATTCTACCACCGGGTTTGGCAGCATTACAATACCGGTGAGGCCTGGAAGTGGGAAAAAAACAGCGATTATGGCAACCGCGGGCAAGGTACCATTGCCATGGATGGTGAAAACCGCACCATGTGGATTTTTGAACCCAGTGTGGCGGAACAGGTAATGGAAGATTTTATTGCTGAAAATAATATTACGGTTTACCGCGACGAATGGCTTAACCGTGAAAATGGCGTAACCGTTAAGAATGGTAAAATCGTTTCCTTTAAAACCCTTTCGGGGAAATCGTATACAGGAAAAATATTTATTGATGCCACCTACGAGGGCGATTTAATGGCTTCGGCAGGTGTGAGTTACCATGTTGGCCGCGAGAGCAATTCGGTATACAACGAAACCTGGAATGGGTTTCAACCCGGAGTAAAACACCATAAGCATTGGTTTATGCACAATATATCGCCTTATAGAACTCCCGGCGATCCAAACAGTGGAGTGGTATATGGCGTGTCAACCGAAAATACCGGTGTAAAAGGCGAGGGCGACAATAAAATTCAAGCCTATTGTTTTAGAATGTGCATGAGTCGCCACCCCGATAATCGTGTGCCTTTCCCAAAACCTGCCAACTACGATGCCTCTAAATATGAATTGTTGCTGCGTTCGTTGCAGGCCGGTCGTCCTGATTTTTTTGAAAAACTCGACGCCATTCCAAACAAAAAAACTGACACGAATAATCATGGCCCTTTTAGCAGCGATTTTATTGGAATGAATTATGATTATCCGGAGGCAAGTTACGAGCGCCGACAGGAAATTATTCAGGAACATCGTGATTACCAGGCCGGATTACTCTGGTTTGTGGCCAACGACCCGCGTATGCCCGAATATGTAAAAACAGAAATGGTCAACTGGGGACTGGCAAAAGATGAATTTACCGATAACGATAACTGGCCACACCAGATTTATGTGCGCGAGGCCCGCCGAATGATAGGCGAATATGTAACTACTGAAAACGATGTTCTTTTGAAAAGAGAAGTTCCTCGCTCGGTAGGCATGGGGTCGTATGCCATGGATTCGCACAATGTGCAACGTTACATTACTGCCGAAGGATTTGTGCAAAACGAAGGCGATATTGGTGTAAAACCACCGGCACCATATGCTATTTCTTATGGTTCGCTGCTGCCAAAAAAAGAGGAGTGTTCAAACCTTTTGGTTCCGGTATGTGTGTCATCAAGTCACATTGCATTCGGATCAATACGTATGGAGCCCGTGTTTATGATTTTGGGGCAGAGTGCAGCAACAGCTGCAGTTTTGGCTTTGGAGAAAAACATTGGCGTGCATGAGCTGAACTACAACGAACTAAAAGTTCAATTGGAAAAAGACGGTCAGGTTTTGGAATATGTTAAAAAGTAAAATACATGAAACGACGAAACTTCATCCTAAACTCCCTGTTAATAGGCACTGGTGCAACAGTTACTCCTAATTTATTACTTGGAGCAAAATCCAAAAATGAGATTGCTTTCATCGACCGTATTCTTCCTGCACCGGTTGGCGGTGGCTATCAGGACCCGGATTATTGGATTTGGGGTTCGTCGGTTATTAAGGGCGAAGACGGCAAGTATCACATGTTTGCCAGTCGCTGGTTAAAAGCTTTGGGTTTTGGGAAATGGGTTACCAATTCTGAAGTGGTTCATGCTGTTGCTGATACACCGGTTGGGCCTTACAAAACGGTGGAGGTAGCCTTGCCCGTACGCGGAAAAGAATATTGGGACGGACTGTGCACGCATAACCCCAAAGTGGTAAAATACAAGGATAAATATTTATTGTACTATTTCGGAAATACCTACGATTTTAGACAACCTACTGTTGATGATACATCGCTTGATTCGGAAGACCGAACAAAAGCCTGGATGAATAAACGAGTAGGTGTTGCCATTAGCGACAGCGTTTACGGCCCCTGGAAGCGTTTGGATAAACCAGTAATTGAACCGCGCGAGGGGCACTGGGATGCTTCAATAACGTCTAATCCTGCTCCGGTGGTTAACGTTAAAACCGGCGAAATACTGCTGATGTACAAATCGTCTACCTACGGAAAAAGGCCACCGCTTTTATTGGGAGTGGCAAAGGCAACAAACCCCGAAGGACCTTATGAACGTTTAAGCGAGGAACCAATTTTCAGGTTCGACTCTCCGGGAAAAGAGCGGGTGGATGTTGAGGATCCTTTTGTGTGGTGGAACGGCGAAAAATACGAAGCCATTATTAAAGACCGTTCGGGCGAAATATGTGGCGAAGAAGGTGGGGGCATTCACGCCTGGTCAAACGATGGAGTAAAGTGGCAATTGTTTGATAAAGTAAAAGCTTACAGTCGCGATGTACTTTGGGACGATGGAAGAATTACTCATCAAAATCATTTTGAAAGGCCTTTCTTGCTGGTTGAAAACGGAGTGCCTACCCATTTGTTTGCAGCTACCGGCAACGGGCCTAAAGCCTGGAGTTTTGATAAAACCTGGAACATGGTAATTCCATTAAGTACTGATTTTTAAAGAATCGTGAATACAATTTTTTCAAATCAACTAAAACTTTAAATATGAATTTTTACGAAAAACTTATACTTTTTTTGTTTCTGCTACTGTCCTCAGCTTATTATGCCGAAGCACAAAAAACGCCGGCAGACCTGGTGAACCCATTTATAGATACCCATAATTCGCGATGGTTTTATTTTAATTCGGCTTGTCGTCCGTTTGGCATGGTAAACCTAAGTCCGGATACTGATACTGATAAAACATGGAGTTCGGGGTATTTGTACGATAGCAAAACCATTCGTTGTTTTAGCCACATTCATGCCTGGCAGTTGGCAGGCATTGCTGTTCTGCCAACAACAGGCGAGTTTAAAGGGCATTTAGGAATGAACGCATACCAATCAGGTTTTACTCACGATACCGAAGTGGCGAAACCCGGTTATCACAAAGTGGTGCTCGATGATTATGAAATAACAGCAGAGCTTACTTCTTCAACACGCGTTGGGTTTCACAGGTATACCTTCCCCAAAAAGAAAAATAAGGCCATCATTTTTGATATTGGAGCAAAGCTTGCCCATGGGCCTACGGTCTACTCGAAAGTATGGAAAGTTAGCGATACTGAAATAGCAGGAGTTCAGGTACTAAGCAAAACAGGTCGTCGACCCAAAGATACTCCTGTTTATTTTGTAGCACGCCTAAATAAGCCTTTCAGTTCGATAAAAGGCTGGAAAGATAAAAAGCTCTTGGCCAATGCGCCCGATACCATTCAGGGAGTAAATGTTGGTGCCGCTTTGTTTTTCGATTCAAAAGAAAAAGAAGAAATTTTAATGAAAGTTGGAATTTCGTATGTAAGTACCGAACAAGCCCGCTTAAACCTCGATACCGAAATTAACCATTGGGATTTCAATCAGGTTGTTCAATCTTCGGTTGATGAATGGAACGAGTGGTTAGGAAGAATTAAGATAAAAGGAGGAACAGAGCAGCAACAAATTAAGTTTTATACTGATTTATGGCGGTCGTTACTTGGGCGAAGAATTGTTAGCGATGTAGATGGTAAATACATGGACAGAACGGGCGAAAATGCTGTGGTGCGTTCGGTTCGTTTAGATGAAAACGGGGAGCCACTGTTTCCGCATTATAATTTCGATGCGTGGTGGGGCAGCCATTGGTCGCTGAATATTTTATGGTCGATGGTTTACCCCGAAGTGATGGATGGTTTTTGTAACACCATGGTGGATATGTATCAAAATGGCGGATTAATTCCGCGCGGTCCTTCAGGTGGAAACTATACTTTTGTAATGATTGGTGATCCGTCAACCTCGTTTTTTGCAACAGCCTACAATAAAGGAATCCGGAATTACGATGCTGAAAAAGCCTACGAAGGATTGCGAAAAAATGCTTTTGTGGGAGGTTCGCGCGATCATGCAGGTTACGAACATAACTCACCAGCTTTTGGCGGCGGTATGCAATACTATGTTGAGCAGGGCTGGGTGCCAGAAGGGATAGAAGCAAAAGGAGCCCATAAGGACGGTGCATCGATGACCCTGGAATATGCCTACCAGGATTGGTGTTTGGCACAAATGGCAAAATCCCTTGGCAAACACAGCGATTACGAGTTGTTTATGGAGCGATCGGAAAATTACAAGCACCTGTGGAATCCTGAAACCCGAATGATGCATCCGCGCGAAATGGACGGTAGTTGGATCGAAGATTTTCAGCCGGTGGTTGAAGGTTTTAATGCAAGAGGTTTTTGCGAAAGTAACTCAGCTATTTATACGCATTTTGTACCACACGATGTGGCAGGATTAATCGAGCTCTTTGGTGGTAACGAAAAGTACACCGAATTTTTGGATTGGTGTTTTAACGAAGGCGAAAAGCTCGATTTTGTTGGAATTAACAAAAACCATGCAGCTAACTGGATTGACTATGGTAATCAGCCCGGTACCGGAATGGCTCATTTATTTAACTACTCGGGAGCACCGTGGCTTACGCAAAAGTGGGTCCGAAAAGTAAAAGAGGCTTATGGCGATATAACTCCTTACGATGGCTATAAAGGCGACGAAGATCAGGGGCAAATGGGGGCTTTGGGTGTGTTAATGGCAATGGGATTATTCCAGGTTGATGGTGGAGCTGCAGTAAAACCCTATTATGAAATTACAAGCCCATTATTTAACGAAATCAGCATTCGGCTAAATCCCGATTATTATCCGGGTAAAAAGTTTGTGATTAAAACCAATCAGCCGGAACATGCTTATATTCAGGCGGCCAAATTAAATGGTAAGCCTTGGGAAAAGTGTTGGTTTTTTCACTCCGATTTCGAAAAAGGCGGGACGCTGGAACTGGAAATGGGAACGCAGCCGAATAAAAAATGGGGGATGAAAGACCCCTTGCCCATAAAGAAATAAAAGAGCAACGAAGAATAGACAAAACCACATGACTTAAAGAATTAGACCAGAGCGAATGAGAGATTCTATAAACTTTCACAAAATATGTCCCCATTAACAGATTGCTGGCTACATTTTGTAGTCATTAAAAAAAATAGACATAGATACAAAATTAATAAAATTGAATATTTTGGATGTTTATATAAATGCACAACATAGAAAAATAAAAAATCACCTTAAAATGAACAGAATAAACATAGTAACGATGATAATAATTTTCGGTCTGCTAATAGTATCATGCGGAACGAATACTGAGGCCCAAAAGGGAATGACAAAAAATTAACGGATCCCGGTTCAAGCGAAACGAAAGCAATACAGTTTGACAAAACATTAATTTTTCAGGCTTCACTAGAAGGAAATATAAAAACGGTGCAAAATGCTCTGGAAAAGGGATTTGATCCCAACACCATTGATGAAAATAAAAGAACAGCCTTAATGCTGGCTGCTTACAATGGAAATAATGAGATTGTAAAACTTCTGATTAATAGAGGGGGAGACGTAAATTTAACTGACGAGATTGAGAGAACGGCTTTAATGTACGCATCAACCGGCCCTTTTGTAAACACTGTTACAACATTATTAGAGGCTGGGGCAGAGCCGAATTTGATAGAGAAAGAAGAAAATTGGACTGCTGCTATGATGGCGTCTGCAGAAGGTCAACTGGAAGTCCTAAAAACACTAATTGCTTATGGCGCTGATCTTAATATGGTCGATATCGATGGTGAATCTTCTTTGGATTTTGCCAGTGCAAATGGTCATACGGCTGTAGTTGAATACATTAAATCTGTCTAAAAAGCAGCTAACCCGAAGGAATGATGCTTGTATTAACTTTTAAAACAAACTTATAATTATTAATACTATTTATTCATCTTTAATTGGTGCTGGTTTTACTACTGGAAAGATGGAAAACAAAAAAAGAAAGCCAAAGTTAGCCATCCTACCCACAATCCTACCCAGATTTAAATACAAGGCTAAAGTAAATGCCCTGATATTATAAATTGAAAGCTGAGCGTTAGGGCTAATAGTTTCAGGGCAGCCTTGTATTTAATCCCGGATGGCAAGTCTGAGACTTTCTTTTCTTTTTTTTCTTTTTTTCTTCTCTTTTGAGGATAATTTATTTTACAAAATTATATTAAAGAGTCTGTTCTTATATTATTAAACCCAGTTAATCCTTTAGCTCTAGGGGCGGAGGGTGACAAGATGAGTTCATTGTTTTCAAAAAAAATAAATTCGTTATTTTCGTAGAATCTATTCTAACTAAAACTAAATGAATCCAACAAAGGATATCATAAATAAACTTAATAATAGAGACGCGATGGCATTAAAGGAATTCTTTACTGGATTCTACCCTTCGCTTTGTGTCTTTACTCGTAATATTATTAAGGAGACAGATATCGTTGAAGATATCGCACAGGAGTCTTTTCTTGTTTTCTGGGAGAGCAACAAAAATTTTGATGATCTGGATATCCTGAAAGGCTATTTATATAAAACTGCAAAGAATAAATGCCTAAATCATCTCAAATTAAAGGGGCTGAGAAATGAAATCATTAAAAATGGTTTCGACAAAAAGGAATTTGTATATGAACTAATTTTGGAAGAAGAAACGTACCGGATTATACATGATGCAATTAAAAATCTTCCCCCACAGAGTAAGCGAATAATTAAGCTAAGTATGAAAGGATATAAAAATCCGGAAATAGCAGAAGAGCTAAATGTCTCAGTCAATACCGTTAAAACACTAAAAGGAAATGCTTATAAAGTATTGAGGGAGAACTTAAAAGACCATGTGTTTATATTGATCTTGTTAAATCAAATCCTGAATATGTAGATTTTAGCTGCTCCTAGCATCTAGACATCTAGACTTTTACTTCTTGTTGGTTTGTTGTTGCCTCAAAAGATTGGTGTAAATGTCAAAAAAAAATGATTTGTCATTCACCCTGTTTGTTATCTCATTAAAATAGTTAGTGTAGAAGGAGATAAAATGAACAAGATTTATCAAATAATGGAAGTTGCCAGTTTGATTGCTAAAAAGTTAAGCAATCAACTAGATTCCGAAGAGAGCAAAAGTCTTAGTTCTTGGAAAAAAGAATCCACAAAGAATGAAGAACTTTTCAATAAGATTACTGATTGGGATAATTATCAGGAACGAAATAAGGCCTATAACATTTTTAATTCCGAAAAGGCTTGGAAACATTTCTCGAAGAATATTGAGAAGTCGAAAAAACGAATTGGCTTAACATCGCTTTTAAAATATGCTGCAGCTATTACTGTTCCATTAATTCTAGGTGGACTAATTTTCTTTCATTTATCCAATACGAATGAGCAATTACCCCAGAAAGTTACATCTATTATGCCCGGAACTCAAAATGCCATTGTCATTCTTGATGATGGTGAAGAAATAAGTTTGGAAGATGAGAATCTGGATCAATTGGTAGAAAAAGATGGTTCGGTTATCCGCAATATAAATGGAGAATTAAGTTATTCTGAGGTTGAATCTAAACGAAAAAAACGATTGCAGAATACCTTGGTTGTACCACGTGGAGGTGAATATAATTTGATTTTATCAGATGGTTCAAAAGTATTTCTGAATTCAATGAGTCAACTTTCTTATCCCGTGAATTTTGAAGTAGATAAACGAGAAGTAACCTTGGAAGGGGAAGCATATTTTGAAATTGAAAGAGATGAGAACCGACCATTCTTGGTAAATATAAATGGTTTAAAAATAGAGGTATTAGGTACATCATTTAACGTGAAAGGCTACAATGATGAAGATGAAATCTACACAACATTAGTGGAAGGTAAAGTTAAACTGAATACTTCTGCAACAGATGATGACCTGATATTAATTCCTGATCAACAAGCTATTCTGGAGAAAAAAACAGACAATATTATAATACATGATGTTGACGCAAGCCAATTCATTGGTTGGAAAAACGGAATTTATTCATTTTCAGATCAGTCAATAGAGGAGATTATGAAAACGCTTTCCAGGTGGTATGATTTTGAATATGAATTTAAGGATGATTCCCTTAAAGATTTAAAATTCGAAGGTGGGTTAAATAAATACGACGATATAGATCCGATTCTGGATATAATTGAAAGTACTGGAAAACTAAAAATTGAAATTAATGGGAATAAAATAACCTTTATGTAGGAATGGAAACAGGAGATGTTTGCACCATCTCCTGTCTAAACAATTCCTGCATAAAATACAGTAAATAATTGTTTAATTAATCACTTAAAAGTATGAAAAAAAACTTAAATGAATGTTTCCCAAAGGGGAAATATGTTCGAATGTTTAAGGCTATGAAATTGACTATGCTTTTTATCTTTCTAGGGATTCTGCAGGTTACTGCGAATAACAGCTATTCGCAGAATGCAAGAATTAGTCTTGATTTGAAAGATGCAAAGCTTCAAGAAGTTTTAACTGAAATTCAGAAACAAACTGAATTTACCTTTTTCTATAGTCTTGAAGATGTAAAAGATCTCGAAAGAATCGATTTAGAAGTCAAGGAAGCCAAATTGAATGAGGTGTTAGACGAATGTTTCAAAAATACAGGTCTTGAGTATGAGATAAAGCACAAGGCTATTGTTTTGAAAAAGTCACTAAAAAAGAAATCTGAAACTCCCGAGGACATTGAAAAATCAAAAATTCAGGATCAAAAAAAAGTTGTGAAAGGGAAAGTCGTTGACGAAACTCAAATGCCAATGCCAGGTGTTTCCATCATTGTTATGGGAACAACTGTTGGTGTAATTTCTGATAATGAAGGAAATTTTACCCTTGAAATTCCTGAAGACGCGGAAACATTGCAGTTTTCTTTTGTAGGATATAAGAGAAAAGAAATTCTCATTGATGAAAATAACTTCATGAATGTAAATATGGAAGAAGATATTGCAGGGATTGATGAAGTTATTGTAATAGGTTATGGTACCCAGAAAAAAAGTGATATTACCGGAGCTGTTGCATCTGTTGGTAACGAAAAGTTAGAAATGACACCGAATGTGAATATTGCACAAGCTATACAAGGCTCTATTCCTGGTGTAATGGTTCAGAATACTTCAGCGGGTGCTTCTTCATCACAAACAGTAATGATTAGGGGACGAAATTCAATAAAAGCAAGTAATGAGCCTCTTATTGTTGTCGATGGAATCCCATACGGAGGAAATCTTAGCGATTTAAGTTTAAATGATGTAAAAAGTATTGAAATTCTTAAGGATGCTTCGGCAGCAGCAATTTATGGTTCCCGAGGCTCTAATGGAGTAATTCTTGTAACGACAAAACAAGGTCAGCTTGGAAAACCTAAAATCAACTATGAAGCAAAATTCTCGATCCAGAAATATACGAACATGCTAGATATGCTGGATGGAGGGGAGTTTTATGAATTTAAAAATACCCGTGATGCGACACAGTTTACCGAAGAAGAATTGGAAATTTACAACTCGGGAAATTGGGTTGATTGGCCTGGATTGGCAATAAGGACAGGTAATTCCCAAGAGCATAATGTTTCGATTTCGGGAGGAACAGAAAAGGTAAAATATTATTTGGGAGCTAGTTATTACGATGTAAAAGGATTGGTAGTTAATGATGATTTTCAACGCATATCTACCCGTATTAACCTTGAAACGAAAATAACTGATTGGTTCTCCTTAGGTACCAGAACGCAATTAACATTGGATAATGCTGATGGGGATTCTCCAGATAGCGAATCTGATGCAATATTCACAATGAATCCTTTAACGACAGCATTCGATGCTGATGGTAATCAAGTTATTTTTCCATATGAAGGAAAGCTAGATGGCAATCCCCTTCAAAAAGTTCTATACGATGATGTAGACCGCGGATATCAAATATTATCGAATAACTATGCAATTGTAGATTTTCCTTTTATTCAGGGATTGAAATATCAAATCAATACAGGAATTCGATATCGATTCTCCGATAAGGCGAGCTATGCAGGAAGAAATACACAAGTGGGAGTTCAATCCCGGGGTACTGCCTATACCAATCGTAGTATTAGTGAAAATGTCATCATTGAAAATATCTTGTCATATAACAGGGAAATTGATAAACATACCATTTTTGCCACCTTACTTTATAGTTCAGAGAGTAATAAAAAAACATCAAATGGTTTTAACGCATCTGGATTTCCAAATGATTTTTTATCGTGGTATGGTGCAGGTCAGGCAGATGTTAAAGATCCGGATTACTCATACTCAAAAACAAACATGATCTCTCAAATGGCAAGATTAAACTATTCGTTTGATAGTAGATATCTACTTACCCTTACCGCACGAAGAGATGGCTTTTCAGGATTCGGAACTCACAATAAGTGGGGTGTTTTCCCTTCAGTGGCACTTGGTTGGAATTTGTCGAATGAAGATTTTTTCCCACTAAACAATTTCTTTAATAACCTGAAGGTAAGGTCTTCTTATGGATTGAATGGTAATCAGGCTGTTGGGGCATATGAAACCATTTCGCGATTGGGAGAAGAAAATATTGTTTCGGGAGAAACTACCATGCCAGGATATATTCCAACTAAACTTGGTCAAGATGAACTCGGATGGGAATCATCAAAAGTATTAAACCTTGGAATAGATTTTAGTATTGCGGAAGGACGGTTTTCCGGAGCATTGGATTATTATAATACAAGAACTTATGACCTATTATTAGACCGTACTATTTCTCCAGTGCATGGAATTACTTCTATTACCCAGAATATTGGTAAAACAAAAAACAACGGTTGGGAAGCTACTCTAACAACTAGAAATATTGTTTCAGCCAAATTTAACTGGATGACCAATATGAACTTTGCATATAATAAAAACGAGATTGTTTCATTATATGGCAATCTGGATGAGAATGGAAATGAAATCGATGATATCGCGAATGATTGGTTTATCGGGCAACCAATACGAGTAAATTATGATTATGTATTCGATGGTGTCTGGCAAAGTTCAGAAGCAGATGAAGCAGCAAAATGGGAGTCTGTTCCTGGTTACATTAAGTTAAAGGATGTAGATGGGGATTATAAAATGACAGGTGATGATCGCCAAATAATTGGACAAAGAGATCCTAAGTTTTTATGGGGAATGACCAACACTTTTTCATATGACAACTTTAGTTTAAGCTTTTTCATTCACGGTGTTCATGGTATAACCAAGTTAAATACTCTTTTACAGGACAATGTAATGACTGAGATAAGGAGAACAACCATGAGAAAAAATTGGTGGACTCCGGAAAATCCATCAAATGACTTTTATATGAATGATAAGGATGCCAATAAAATGGGAGGTGTATCAGGTTTGATATACGAGGATGCAGGCTTTATCCGCTTGAAAGATCTGACTTTATCATATGACCTTCCACAGAGAGTTATCGATAAGTTTGGTTTCGAGAAATTGAGATTCTTTGTTATTGGAAGAAACTTAATTACAATAACTGATTGGAATGGACTTGATCCTGAACTGAATGATCAAAACTCTTTCCCTCTTCAGAAAGAATTTATGATTGGACTAAATCTGGGATTTTAAACATTGTCTAAAGTTTTAAAATTAAAATCATGAAAAAAATAATATTCTATAAAGTAAGCTTCATAATTTTATTAATGCTATCGTTTGGCTGCTCGGAAGACTATCTTCAGGAAGAGCCCCCTCACATTATGGCAGGAGAATCATTGTATAATAGTTACAACGGATTTGAGTCCGGACTGAATGGTTTATATGCTTTAATGCGCATTGGAAGGGCAAACGATGATCATTTGCAGTTGGTATTGTCGGGGGTAGACAATATGTGTACAAACTACGACACAGAAAAGTTCTTTTCTGATTGGGGAGAGCTGAACAGTCCTACAGAAGGGGATTTTGAGGATATCTTTGCATGGTGCTATGAGATAATAAATGCTGCTAACACAATAATTAATCGGGCAGAGAATGAGAACATCGATTGGACAGGCGGTACTTCAAGCCCTGATGGAAATAAAAACAGGGTATTGGCTGAAGCCAGGGCATTGCGAGCCTGGGCTTATAGATTTCTTACTTATTGTTGGGGCGATGTTCCTTTAAATTTAGAGGAATCATTAGGATCCTCCATAAACACAGATTGGCAACGTACTCCTGTTGAAAAAGTAAGGCAACAAATCATTTCTGATTTATTGTTTGCTCAACAGCATATCAGTGCTGACGGTTCGTATCAAGGAAGAATAACAAAAGGGGCAGTTCAACATTATCTTGCAGAAATGTATCTGGTTAAAAATATGCCGGATAGTGCTGAATATTGGGCAGACCAGGTTATTGATAATCCGGAATATGAACTTGTAACAGAAAGATATGGAGTTCTTGAATCTGAACCCGGAGTTGTATTTATGGATATGTTTCAGGAAGGAAATCAAAACCGACTGGAAGGAAATACAGAGGCGTTATGGGTTATACAATTTGAAGCAAATGTAATTGGTGGTGGCGAAAGCAAGATTCGAAGGTATCATGGATGTCGGTATGATTTGATTAATATAGACGGAGTTACTCCTCTTGAAATTACTTTTGACAGAGGCGGAAGAAATAAATCATATTTTGCACCAACAAAATTTGCGATTGATTTATATGAGGATCAGGATGAAAGAGGTTCAAACTTTGCTATAAGGAAATTCTTTATCCTCAAAGACGAAGTAGAAAATGCTCCTTTACGTGGAGATGACCTTCCTCCTGGTTATTCTTATGGAGATACAATTTGGAATGATTGGTCTGAAGATTTAACTGCTGATCACAATAAAGTAGCTAATTGGCCTTGGTCTAGAAAGGCGGATGGAACAGATCCGAATGATGTGCGCTCTGATTATAACTTCAATGATCAGGTTTATTTAAGATTAGCTGACACTTACTTGTTAAAAGCGGAAGCACAACTGAAACAAGGTTTCCCAGAACAAGCTGCTACAACCATTAATATTGTTCGAGAAAGATCAAATGCAACACCAGTTACAGATGTAGATCTTGATTTTATTCTGGATGAAAGGTCTAGAGAATTGTTCCTGGAGGAAGAACGAAGATTTACTTTATTGCGAACGCATAAATGGTTAGAAAGAGTTGCTGCCTATAATAAATATGGTGGAGAAAAAATTGCCCCAAGGGACACTCTTTTCCCAATACCACAAGTAGTTATAGATGCCAATTTAACTACTCCAATGGAGCAAAATCCCGGTTGGTAACGCGATAGTTTAGTTAGTATATTTTTTTAGTTTAGTTTAATATACAGGGCTACATATTGTAGTCCTGTATATATTAACTAGTTCCAAACATTTCCATTTTCACATATTAGTTTTTGAGTTAATACACAAGATAACCAGGTTGACTTAAGGTATTGGATGTTAACTCAAGAAGTTCGAGATAATCATTGTTTTTAATACCAGAATAAAATATTTACAAATGAAAATTCAAATTATAACATTGGTATTGTGTATTGTATTTGCACATGTATCAGCGCAGGAAAACTATAAAGAACAAAAATTTGCTACAGAAAAGGTATCTCAAAATCAAGACACTCATTCTGTTAAAATATATTCCTCAAACAGGATAAAAAAGAAACCAAAGAATTTAATTCTATTCATAGGCGACGGAATGGGAGTATCTCATGTTTTTGCAGGATTAACTGCAAACAAGGGACATTTGTTTCTTGAAAATTTTAAATCCGTTGGATTTTCAAAAACTCAGTCGGCTGACGATTTTGTAACTGATTCTGCAGCTGGCGGAACAGCAATCTCAACAGGCGTTAAAACCAATAATGGAGTTATTGGACTTGACCCTGAAGGTAATCCCGTAAAAACAATTTTAGAGATTGCGGAAGAAGAAAAACTGGCAACAGGACTTGTATCTACTTCGGCTATAACGCATGCAACTCCGGCATCATTTATTGCCCATCAGCCCAAAAGGAACATGTATGAAGACATTGCTGCTGATTTTTTGAAAACAGATGTTGACCTTTTTATTGGAGGAGGGTACAAACATTTTACAGATAGAGAGGATAGACAGGATCTTACAAAACAATTGATAGAAAATGATTATCAGGTGATTAGAACAATTGGGGAACTTAGTAAAATATCAAGTGGTAAAGTAGCTGGTTTAATTGCAGATGAACACAATGGGCGAGTTGCTGAACGAGGTAGTAATTACTTGAGTGAGGCAACAAAAAAAGCAATTGATATCCTTAAAAATGATGATGATGGATTCTTTTTAATGGTTGAAGGATCGCAAATTGATTGGGGTGGTCATCAGAATAATACCGGTTACATAGTAGAAGAGATGCTTGATTTGGATAAAGCGATTGGCGAAGCATTAAAATTCGCTGAACATGATGGTGAAACTTTAATTATTGTAACTGCAGATCATGAAACAGGAGGATTGGGAATCAGTGACGGTGACTTTGCCACCGGAAAAGTTGAAGGGGAATACACTACAAGTGGACATAGTGCAGTAATGGTCCCAATCTTTGCCTTTGGTCCAGGTGCCACTGAATTTCAGGGAATCATGGAGAATACAGATATTTTTAGAAAAATGTATACAGCATTATTTAAATAAAATCTGAAGAATCAGATTTTAAGTTTTGGATTAGTTTTTAACTCCGGAGCCTCGGCTCCGGGGTTTAATTGTAAAAGAAAAATTATGACACAAATATTAATTGCAATATCATTCGTATTATTTTTTGTTCAATGTGAAAGAGATCAAAAAAGAATAATTGCTGAAAAGCGAGAAGTTAAAGCCAAAAATGAAACACAACCTGTTCGTTCTGCTGCCGACAGAGATGCTGCGGATGACCCAGCCATTTGGGTTAATCCTGAAAATCCTCAAAAAAGCTTAGTTGTTGGATGTGATAAGAACCTGGGAATAAGTGTTTACGATATGTCAGGGAAAGAGCTTTCATTCTTCCCCGCAGGTGAAATTAATAATGTTGACCTGCGAGATGGATTTGACCTGAACGGAGAATCAATAGTTTTGGTTGCTGGTAGCAATCGTACAGAAGACTCACCATCTCAAAACTCCATTTGCCTGTTTAAATTGGATACAAAAACCGGAAAACTAGCCAGTTTAAATGATATCGGTATTAAAACAAATCTTGAAGATGTTTATGGCTTTTGCCTGGCAAAAGATCAGGAAACAAAAAAGTTTTATGCTTTTATAAACCATAAATCAGGAATTATTCAGCAATGGGAACTTTATGCTACAGATAAAGGCGGAATAGACGGCAACCTTATAAGAAGTATGAAGGTTAATGATCAGCCGGAAGGAATGGTTGTTGACGAAGAACTTGGCTACCTGTATGTTGGAGAGGAAGATAGAGGCGTTTGGAAATTTTCATCTAAAGCTGATGGCGACACTAAGGGGGTATTAGTAGCTAATAGTACAGAATCTAATCCTGAAATTGCATTTGATATTGAAGGATTGGCAATGTACTATCAACCCAAGGGTAAAGGATATCTAATCGTATCAAGTCAGGGAAATAACTCTTTCGCCATTTATGAACGGGAAGGCTCAAACCAATATCTATTTAGTTTCAATGTCGTTGATGGTGATATCGATGGAGTTTCCGACACTGATGGGATAGATATTACGAACCTCTTTATAAATGATGATTTCCCTAATGGAATGCTTGTTGTTCAGGATGGACGAAATATTGAAGATGGAGAACGGCTGGCGCAAAACTTTAAGTTTGTTGATTGGCGAGATATCGCTTCTTTAGCGAATCCTCCTTTATTACAAGACAATAAGTTTGATCCGGATAATTGAAATAGCTCAATACTTAAAAGGCCAATTATCCAATTGCTTGCTAATTCTTGATAGCACAAAATAATATAGCTGATTTTCATTATTACTAAAGAATCATTTTGCATTAAAATTGTAATAACCAGTATGTTATTTTTGTATGTTAATTCCAACCATCAAAGGCTAAATGGACATTAAAACAAAATAAACAGGACTTTTCAACCCCAGTGCAGATCAGTTTGGTAGCATTAGGCTATCAAGCTGGTTTTGTACTAGAAGATCCTTCAATTATGGACAACAAGGCTTATGAACACATAATATTAGAACTAGAGAAAGAGCTCACGCTTTTAAAAAGTCAGGCTCATGATACTTTCAAACTCATTGAATCAGCTATTGGACTTTGTAATTCAAGAATGATTGAAGTTCGGAAAATGGTTCTTAACAATGGATTTAATTGTGAAGAAGATGAAATATCCTTCTTTAAATATCTAAAGCCCAGAATAAACAGTAAGTTGATATTCTATATAAAGCTGTTTGATATCGAGGTAAAACGAAGAGATGCCAGCAAAGAGATTCAAATTCGTTACCTGGAGGAGGTTTTGACTGGTTTGTATAAATATTTTCAGGAAAATAAGGAATTTTGCCAGTACTACTGGAGGAAACAAGAGTATTTGGATCATATCTATTTCCTTCGGGAAAAATCCAGTATGAGGATTCATTCCGATAATTTATTAAACCTGGTTGATCCTGATTTTTCAACAACTTATGACCAGACACTTGCTAAGATTATAGCCTACGAGAGACTTGTAAAATATGTTGAAAATGAAATCATCAAACTTAAAAACAACCAGGGAAGTATTCCGAATGAAGAACTGGACAACTTTCGTACAAATGCACACTGGAGCGATACAAATACTGCTTTGGTGGAACTGGTTTATGCCCTTGATAGCCTAAAAGCAGTTAATAATGGGCACATTGAAATAAAGGAGCTGATAAGAATATTTGAAACGATGTTCAACGTTAAACTGGGAGATTATTATCGGATATTCAAAGAGATACAAAAACGAAAGAAGGACAGAACAAAATTTTTGAATAGTCTGGTGGAAGCACTAAATAAAAGAATGTATGATTTGGATGAGTAGTAATTAAATTATAATTAAGAAAAAAAGAAGTTTTGAGTTACCTTTGTAAAGCAAATAATAAGAATATTACTCTTGGTTGGGGAGTAGTGAAATATTAAAAGTATAAGCGTTAGCTTATTATTCTTGTCTCAAAAACCGCCAGTTTTTATACACCACAGGAATATGAGTATGACGCTCACGCTTTGGCGTGGGCTATATTCATTTGTGGTGAGGCATCTGGCGGTGCCTTGAGGCAGTGGGTTATAGTTCCACGCCTCTTTTTCGAAAGAGCAACGGACATGGGACACCCGTAATAACAATTCGAAAATGAACCTTTCTGAAAAAAGTATAAAACACATTGGTTTGGTGGTACCTTTTACATGTTGCCCTATTGGGGAACCAGTAAGCGAGTGCCCATTTATTCCGTTTTGGAAGAACAATTCCAGAAAAGACAATGAAGAACTGATAGAAAAGCTACCGGAAGAAGAGCTGGAAAAACTCCAAACCTTTCATGATAAATGTCTTCGGAAAAAGATTGAGCAGGCCAGGAGAAATCCTGATGACGAAAAGTCAAATGAGGTTAATTTGAAAGAGTATTTCAAATATTAGCTTCAAGTATCTTTTTATTTAATTCTTTCCCTTCAAGACATTTAAATTTTCCACAAAAAAAACACCCAAGTTGGGGAAAACTTGGGGTAAATTTCCATTTTGAACCTCAATATTTGGCAAAACACAAATTGTAACAAATAAAATGATTTAGTTATGCCAACAGAAATTGTAACGACCGACGATCTTCGGGAATTCAAACTTGAATTACTCAAAGAAATCAAACTACTCTTCGCCGCTCATCACGGGCAACCCACAAAAAAATGGTTAAAATCTTACGAAGTAAGAAAGCTTCTGGGAATCTCTCCGGGAACCCTTCAGAACATGCGTATTAACGGCACACTGGCTTTTACCAAAATTGGCGGTGTGATCTTCTACGATAGCGAAGAAATACAGAAAATGATGGTAGAAAACCGGGTGAATAACCGCTTTGACTTTGGCCGGAAAAAATGAATTATATCCGGCACCTGCGCGGTTTTTTCGATCACCTGGAAACAGACGCAAACATCACATCTCAGCACATCAGCCTGTATATGGCACTTTTTAACCTCTGGAACCTGAATCGCTTCAGGGAACAGTTTGAAATCAATAGGCAGGATGTGATGGCCATGGCCCGGATCGGTTCAAAAACCACCTACTCGAAGTGTATGAAAGAATTGAACGACTGGGGATATATCCGGTATTCTCCGGAAGCCAACCGCTACCAGGTGAGCAAAGTTAGCTGTACCAGATTCGGGACCGCTAATGAGACTGCTACTGGTACTGCTAGTGGGACCACTACCGGGACACCTTCTATAAACTATATAAACAAGAAAAACAATAAAGAAGATTCCTCCCAAAATTTGAAAAAAAATGGAAGAAAAAAACAGAACGGAAAAGCCAATCCCCTCCATGTCGAAACCGATAAAGATTATTCCGAACCCTTATAAGGAAATTGCCGGTTTTGAAAACGGGAAACACCAGTTTAGGTTCAAATCCTGTCGAAAGTGGCTGGAAGACTTGGGAAAAAAAACTTATGGGCCGCAATTCCGTTTGTATCCTGAGGATTCAGAATTGCTTTACCGTTTGATTGTTTATGCCATTGAAGACAAAGAAGTCGCTGAAAAATGGAACCTGGACCTGAAAAAAGGAATTTTACTCACCGGCCCTATTGGATGTGGTAAAACAACACTAATGAGCCTGGTGAAATATTTTTTTCAACACGGAAAGCAATTTCGGGTAGTGTCAGCCCGCGATATCAGTTTTGAATTTGAAAAAGAAGGGTACAAAGTGATTAACCGATACAGCAAAAATCCTGCAAACCTGACTTATTCCAATCCCGTTCCAAACATTTATTGTTTTGATGACCTGGGAGTAGAACAGGTTCAAAAGCACTTCGGTAATGAATGTAACGTGATGGGAGAGATCCTGCTTAGCCGTTATGATCTATTTGTTTCAAAAGGGATTCCTACACACCTGACTACCAATCTATCTGCCAGTGAAATAGAAGAAAAATACGGCAACCGTGTCCGCAGCCGTATGCGTGAAATGTTTAACCTGATCGCTTTTGATAAAAATACTGGGGATAAACGAATCTGAGGGTATGCTTTTAGGTTTCTTCCAATGCAACGGCCCATCATTCCGGCATGCTTAAGCAGCTCTGCTCATGATTCGCAAGTAATCGCGACCCTGTTGATATCCCGGAATGAAAAGCCTTATGCACCCCACGGCAAGAGCCGGAATTCCGGTACGCTTTGCTCAACTCCGCCCAGGGCATTCCCTTCACCCGCCCCGCATTTTCGTCCGCCCCTGATCCGTCCAAAGCGAAAACCCGGAACAGGCTCCGGTTAGCGCTTCCTTGTTTCACCAGACTTCCCTGCATTCCTGCACTTGCCTTTAGCCTGCGCCCAATTAATAATTTTGCAGGTAGTTTAAGGTATTTTTCCAGTGCCCCGGCACATTCCCCTGACCGCCTGCAACGCTTCCTAAACCCGTTCGCCCACTCACGGGAAACGGTCGCTTGTTTCGCCGTTACAGGGAAACAAGCCTTCTGGCACCGCACGAAAAGAGCCATCCTTTTGTTTCACTCCAGTCCTGCACTTTTCTTTAGCCGCCCACAAATACGGCTTTACAGGTATTAATGAGTTAACAGGTAGAAAAACCAAAAAGAAACCCAAGATCGCCGGCCTCCCCACAAAACTCTCCCCGGGAAAAATGCAAGATCAAGATGAATGCCACGGATTGCTGATTTTACAGGTTTATTTTTCTGTAATTACCGGTACCGTGGCAATCCTGCATTTTATCCACGGCCGTCAGTTTCATTGGTTTCTTTTCTTTTTTTCCCTTTTTTCTTTTCTTTTGAGGGAAAGTTATTTTACTATTTAAAAACAATTGAAAGCATTTTAAATGCAATTGTTAATAGTATTTTCAATCAAAGCTTATTTCCCTCCAGATACGATCAAATCTAATGATAATTTAGAATACTATTTAACCATATAAAACACCCAAGTTGGGAACACCTTGGGGAAAAACTAAGTTGAAGTCTTCCACATTTGCGACAGTGGATTTGCATAAAAAAGCAATCCGAAATACATAAATCTAAAATACAACGTAAATGTTTGGAGTCAATCAAATTACTTGGTCAGAATTTATTTCCTTTCTCGCGCTATGTCTGGCAGCATGGTACATTCTTATAATTCTTTATTCCTGGTCCAAATCAAAGAAAAAAGAAAATGAGCTTCACTATGAAACCAGTGATGCTGAAATTATCCCCGGAACAGGATTACAGCCCATCGCTGTTTATTCTCATGAACTTCCCTCAACGATTTTACCTGTAAATCCTGTCGAAAACCAGCGGATTGAAGCATCGATGTATGAAGAAACCGGCATGGATGAAGGAATGGCTCTGGATCATTTTACCCAAAAGAACCATCCGGCTCTGGCGGCTAAGATCGACGATTTTCAATATCAACAATAATCCATTAAAAATTAAAATTATGAGAAAACAAATGCAGGCGATTTATCGCAGGGGCATGGCAGTTGTGGCGATGCTGGTATTAGGAGTGTATAATTCTATGGCGCAAAGCTCGGCCGGGATTGACCAGGCAACCACGGAAGTCAATTCATATGTGGATCCGGTGGCTAACCTGATTATTGCCATCGGGGCAGTAGTGGGACTGATCGGCGGAGTACGTGTGTACATCAAATGGCAGAGTGGAGACCAGGATACCCAGAAAAAATCAAGGGCGGCAGGAATTGCCCATTTATAGCTAGCCGTCCTTCGGAGCAGTTCAGTTTTTATTTCGCACACTCCATAAAAACTGACATAGCCCCTTGACAAGAATCCATCCGGCTCGATGGCATTCGCCAAAATTTAATGGCGTGCCAGAGGCCGAAATAAACCCGCAGGGCAGCGGTGGATTCAATGAGTAAATTCGATATTTATGAAACAGTAACTAACCTGATTGTAGAACGTTTGGAAGCAGGTGTAATTCCGTGGCATATGCCTTGGAAAACTGCCAGTGTTATTCCTCGTAACCTGGTATCAAAAAAGCCTTACCGGGGATTTAACTTTTGGTACCTGCTTAGCTTTGGTTTCGAAAGGCCTTATTTCCTTACATTCAAACAGGTTCAGGATCTTGGTGGCAAGATCAAAAAAGGATCTTCATCATTTATGATTGTATTCTGGAAAATGGTGGAATACGAAAAAGATGACGAAACCAAAGAGATTCCGATGCTTCGTTATTACCGGGTATTCCATATTGATGATGTTGAAGGTATTGATCCTGACAAAATTCCTGAGAACACTGTTCATGATCATGATTTCGATCCAATTGCTTCCTGTGAGCAGCTTATACAGTTCTGGTCCGATTCTCCCGTAATTAAACTGGATCAGAAAAAAGCCTGTTATATTCCTTCGTTAGACGAAGTACATATGCCAGGTGCAAGAACTTTCTTTCAGGATGAAGAGTTTTATTCAACGATTTTTCATGAATTGTGTCACTCGACAGGTCATCGTAAACGGTTAAATCGTCACGAAAGGTTTTCTAACCTGAATTTTGCAAGTAAAGATTACTCGCAAGAGGAACTTGTGGCTGAAATGGGAGCTGCATACCTCTGTGGCATTTGTGGAATTGAAAATGCTACAATCGACAACAGTGCTGCGTACATCCAAGGTTGGTTGAAGAAGCTAAAAAGCGATAAAAAGTTTATTGTTCTGGCTTCCGGATTGGCTCAGAAAGCTGTAGATTATATTCTGGATCATCAGGATTCCAATCCTAAACCAGTTCTTAATGCTCCTAAAAAGATGAAAAGTAAATCGACTTCTCTTTCAATGAATTTCTGATTATACTGCTAATGAAGCCCCCAAATCTTTTTTTGTATTCATTAAGCTGGCATCACGAAATTGCCTGTTAATTTCGTTTTTAAGTTTGTATGGACGATTAAAGGCTTCTTGTGAAACCTGAAAATTCTCGGATAATTTACGAATCGTTTCTTTCGATAGACCTTTTTGGTAATTCAGAATCTTTGAAACTGTTCCTTTTGACAATCCAAGGAGTTTTGCCAATCCAACTGCTTTAAGGCTGTTCTCTTCCATTAATGATTTAATGAGTTGAACAGGATCCAGATCATTAAAGGTACTGTGTTCCGAATCCCACTTCTCAATCAGAAGCGTTAACAACTCAATTTCATCATCAAGGGCAGGGGAGGCCTTTGAAAGAAGATTCTCAAGGATATTGCAATAGTTGTTGTACTGTTCTTCAGTTTTTATTACTGTATATTTTAAAGCTTCCATGTCTCTTTCATTAATAGATATCTACCAAATACTGTTCTTCATTATTACAGAGCTTGGTATAGATAGCATGTGTACCAATCCATTTTATAAACAGATGTACTTTCTGCTTCCCAAAATAATATTGACAGATAATCCGGTATTTGTTACCACCAATATTAAAAACAACTCTGTTTGATCCTTTCCCCAGAATATCCGCAGAATTAAACGTTCTGAGAATATCCTGGGGACTATTCCAATCAGCTCTTTTTACAATCGAAAGCCAGGTTTCAAAAGCTTTTTTACTTTGGATATTATCACGTACATAGTTTTCGATTGACTGTACTTTTATTAAATGAACTTTCATTTTTCTACTTTGCAAAGTTAATGAAAGTTTCACAAAAGGAAACTTCCCGGTTGATATTTAGATCCGATCTTGTTTTTTTGATTCTAATTTTGATTGTAGCTGCTTGATATCGTCAGAAATCTTTTGATCCAGAATCTTGGCATATATTTGAGTCGTTTTAAGATTGGTATGTCCAAGTATTTTAGATACAGTTTCAAGAGGAACACCGTTGCTCAAAGTAACAGTTGTTGCAAAAGTATGTCGAGCCATGTGCATTGTAAGTTCTTTATTCACTCCACAGATGTCGGCTAGTTCTTTTAGGTAGCTATTCATCTTTTGATTGGTTAGAACCGGTAACAGCAGACCCTTTACCTTATAGTGAGACGTGTTTTGATATTTCTCCAGTATGAATTTTGCCACTGGAAGTACTGGTATTCTACAACGATTATTGGTTTTTGTTCGGTCAATAAATATCCATTCGTTTTTATCGATTCCAATACGTAGGTGATCTTTGTGTAATTTCGCAATGTCGGAGTAGGATAGCCCCGTATAACAAGCAAAGACGAATATATCCCGGATGGCATCAAGACGTTGAATTTTTATTTCTTTATCCTGAATAGCGTGAAGCTCAGTTGCTGTTAAAAAGTCTCGATTTGTTTCGGCAAGAGGGACTTTGTATTTTTTGTAGGGATTCTTTTCAATTAAGTCCATTGATACTGCTAAATTAAGAACACGTCTTGTATGTTTATGATAGTTCCAGGCTGTGTTCTGATGGACTTTGTACTCTTTCTTTAGGAAAACATCAAAGGCTTCAAGAAATTTGTAATCAACTTTCTCGACAGGATAATCCGTTCTCTTGCTAAATTTCTTGACGAATTCACCCAGACGTTTTCTAGACGACTTATAATGTTTATAGGTTTCATGAGAATAGCTTTTACCCAGTTTCTCGTGCATATTCTTCAAGTAGTAGTCAAATACTTTGAGAATACCTTCGCTGTCATCGATGTTTCGTATCCTGTTTTCAATGGTAATTACATCGAAATCTTCTCCTGAAGATTTAAGTAAATTGTAATGATCCTGAATCTCATTTTGAATCTTACTCAATCTGTTATTCAGGATTTGGGCTCTTTCATTTCTTCCGCTGAAATGTTGTCCAGATTCATCCCATTTATCAGGATGACAATAAATACCCGTAGAAAGCTCAACGCGTTTGGAATCTAGCGTAAATCTAACATAAACAGGAATTTCTCCATTAATTTTCTGTCTCGCTTTTTTCACAATAAAGTTAATAGTCAATCTCATCTTTTTTCATTTTTAAGGTTAAAGAAAAAATTGGTCTCGATTGTTGCTTAAAAATACCCTTTTCGGAGCTCGTTTTCAAGATCAAATCGAGTCAATTTATGTCAATTTAAATGTTGAAATAGAGAGACTTATGAGAATTGCCGAGACTAGTTTATTATAAAAAAGTAGTGGTCTCGGTAAAGTCTCGTTTAGAATGACTTTTTTTGTGCTTTTTTGATTCTTTTGGAAAATAAAAAAGCACTTAAAACATTGATTTTAAGTGCTTTCGATTTTATTTGGATTTCTCCTGGTGCCCAGTAAAGGACTCGAACCTTCACGTCCATGCGGACACTAGTCCCTGAAACTAGCGCGTCTACCAATTCCGCCAACTGGGCAAATCTGTTAAGAACATTCCAAAATGCAAAAGGTGTATACCTGTTCGATTTTGGACGTGCAAATATAAAAAAAATCCGCCTTCTTGTTTGTTTAAAAAGGCGGATTTAGCTGAAAACAATTATTTCTTACAGCATTTTTATCTGGTTCTCTGCAGTAATTTTTTCGCAATAACGGCATTTTAAGGCAACCGGACTGTTGTTAATTACTTTGAAACAAGTAGTTATCTTTTCGTGGTTGGTAATACACTTTGGATTAAAACATTTTACAATTCCTTTTATTTTTTCCGGTATCTCAACAATTTTCTTTTCGGCCACCTCGTAATCTCTAATGATATTGAGCTTGGCATGAGGAGCAATTAAGGCAATTTTGTTGATCTCATCATCTTCAAAAAACTTATCCGAAACCTTTATTATTGCTTTTGCCCCTAGTTTTCCACTCTCGAGGTTGGTGCCGAATGTGATTTGGTTTTCAATAAGATCAAGCCCTAAAATAGATATTACCTCAAATAAACTTTTTGCCGGAATATGGTCGATTACTGTTCCGTCTTTAATGGCGCTAACTTTTAATTTTAGCTTCTTTTTAGTGTTACTTTTATCCATGGTGGTATTATTTTAGGTTCATTACATGTGATATAATTGCTTCGCGGGTGAAAACACCATTCAGCGCCTGATCGAAATAATAAGCTTTTTCGCTGCTGTCAACATCTGTGGCAATTTCGTTAACGCGCGGAAGCGGATGCAAAACCCGAACGTTCGGCTTTGTATTTTCCAGCATTGCTTTATTTAAAATGTATACATCTTTTACTTTTTCATACTCCATTGGATCTGAGAATCGTTCCTTTTGAACTCTCGTCATGTAAATAATATCGGCCTCTGAAATAATATCGGTGAACTCTTCATGCTCAAAATAGCGCATGCCTTTTTCTTCAAGGTGATGTTTATAGGCTCTTGGCATTTGCAGACTCTCGGGAGCAATGAAGTTAAAGATTGGATTCTCGAAAACCGACATTGCCTGAAGCAACGAATGTACAGTTCTGCCAAATTTCAGGTCGCCAACCATAAAAATGTTCAGGTTGTCAAGCGTTCCCTGTGTTTTTAAAATCGAATATAAATCGAGCAGTGTTTGTGTTGGATGCTGATTGGCCCCGTCGCCGGCATTGATAATCGGCACACTCGAAACTTCGGCGGCATAACGTGCAGCACCTTCAAGCGGGTGCCGCATAACAATAAGATCGGCGTAATTGCTTACCATCCGTATGGTATCGTGCAGTGTTTCGCCTTTTGTTGCACTTGAGCTGTCAGGATCGGCAAAACCAACAATTCGTCCCCCCAAACGATTAATGGCCGTTTCGAAACTTAAGCGTGTGCGTGTTGATGGCTCAAAAAAAAGGGAGGCAACAACTTTCCCTTTTAAAAGTTCTTGGTTGGGATTTGCTTCAAAATCCGCAGCCAGTTCCATAATTCTCAGATATTCTTCTTTCGAGAAATCTGTGATCGAAATTAAATCCTTCTTCATTGCCTTAAATATTGAATTTGATAAATTGGTTGACGTAAAAAAAGAAGACCAACATTTTTGAAAATAAAATGTTGGTCTTCGTTAATTTGAAAAAAAGTAGAACCTTTTTTATAGAAAAATACGATTGTTTTTAAAAATCGTCTGATGCTGCGATGGGAAAGAGAAACCTTCTCAAAGCGGTTTTTAGTGCCTCGCTCAAGAAAGTTACAGTGGAATATCACGCGTAGCATCATGTCTCAAAAATACAGTGTTAGTTAACGTTTGTCAAAAATAGTGCAGCGTACTTATCAGCATTTTATTAACACAGCCAAAATACTAATCCAGCCGTTTTATATCTATCCCGTAGATTTCGTTAAACGATTGGAAAGCTCTTTCATCCTCCGATTTTCGGGCTTTAAATATTAGTCGGCAGCTTTCCTGAAAATCGGTAGTTACAATATCGAAGTTATCCTGTTTTAGTTTATTCATGACGGTATTTAGCATGGCGTATTCAAATTTTAGTTCATACTGAATTTCAATGAGTTTTGATAAAATTTCGGCATTGTTCAGTGCCTCCACTGTCGCCTGTCGATAGGCATTGATAAGGCCGCTTACGCCAAGCAATGTGCCTCCAAAATAACGAACTACCACCACCAGAATATTGGTTACCTCGTAGCTTTGTAATTGCCCTAAAATGGGTTTTCCGGCTGTTGATGAAGGTTCGCCGTCGTCGTTAGCCCGGGTGCGTATTTCTTCTGTTCCCAGTCGCCAGGCATAACAATGATGCCGGGCACTGTGATGCTCCTTTTTTAATGCAGCAATCAGCTCTTTTACTTCCTCTTCATCTTTTAAAGGATAGGCATAAGAGTAAAATTTACTGCCTTTGTCTTTAAAGTAGCCGGTACTTGGTGTTTCTATGGTTTTGTATTGATCGTCCATTATAACAGGAAATATAAACTGATTAGTGCTAAGATAACGCCGATAAAGTTAATTTTATTCAGACGTTCTTTAAAAAGTAAGGTGCCTAAAATAGCTGTAAATGCTACAATTGCCATATTATTCAAGGCGAAAACAAGCGAACTTTCCAATCCCGAATTATTCAATGCTTTTATTATAAAATACAACGAACCAAAATTTACCACTCCCAAAAGTGTTCCGAATACCAGTGTTGCCGGATTTATACGTTGGCGGTATGTTTTGGTTATAATCGTCACCATAATTCCGACAACAAACGCAACTGCAAACACTAAAATGGTGTATAATGAAGTTTCGCTGTCGGAGATTTTTACAGCCTGTACATATTTTACCAGGGAGTCGATTAATCCGCTTCCTAAAAACAGGAACAGCGGTAAAACAATATAAATGAGGTTTGTTCTGGTAATATCTTTTTTGTACACTGTTAATCCAACAGCAATTATGGCAGTAACAATTCCAATTGCTTTAATAGTTGTAAGTTGTTCGTTAAAATAGATTAGCGAGAAAGCAACCGGAAAAACCAGCGATAATTTATTGGCAAGTGTTGTTACGGTAATTCCTGCTTTTTGCGAGCTGTACCCAATAAGGTAAAACATGGCAATGAAGAGGATGCCGAGTATTACTGCGAAAGGTGTCCAGTGGGGTAGCGCAAGCAGGGTTTTACCACCGGCAAATGGTTGAAATAACAAAATACCCAGTAAACTGGCAGCCAGGTAATTTATTGTGATTAGCGATTGAAGTTTGCAATTGTAATTTTTTGCAACTCTGAAAATCACATAAATCATTGATGAAGAAAGGATGCAAAGGATCAGGTATATCATACGGGCAAAAAAAAGCAGGCTAAAAAGCCTGCCGGTATTACATTTTTAATTTCTTTTCTATGTCCTCGACAAATTGTCGGAAATTTTTGTCGGTGTCTTTCAGGTTGTTTACCGTTTTGCAAGCGTGGAGAACCGTGGCGTGGTCTTTACTACCTATTTGTGCACCAATACTTGCCAGCGAGTATTTCGTCAAACTTTTCGAGAAATACATGGCTATTTGCCTTGCCTGAACGATTTCACGTTTCCTGGTTTTCGTTTGCAGCGCATCAACCGGCATACTGAAATAATCGCAAACTACTTTTGAAATGTATTCGATAGAAAGTTCACGTTTTGAATTTTTAACCAGCTTGGTGATCAGTTTTGCTGCCAGTTCCAGTGTAATTTCGCGTTTGTTCAACATCGATTGCGCAAGGAGTGAAACCAGAGCACCTTCTAATTCGCGCACATTATTTGTAACGTGCGATGCAATGTATTCCAACACTTCTTCCGATAGCGTAATGCCGTCTTTGTATATTTTTCGGCGCAAAATCTCCATGCGTGTTTCAAAGTCGGGTGTTTGCAAATCGGCTGTCAGTCCCCACTTAAATCGCGACAATAAACGCTGTTCCATTCCTTTCAACTCAATCGGCGGCTTGTCTGATGTTAAAATCAGCTGCTTGCCCATTTGATGCAGGTGGTTGAAAATGTGGAAGAATGTTTCCTGTGTTTTTTCCTTACCGGCAAATTCATGCACATCGTCAAGAATTAACACATCAACCATTTGGTAGAAATGTAAAAAGTCGTTACGGTTATTATTACGCGTTGCCTCGGTAAATTGCGTCTGAAATTTATTTGCATTTACATACAAAACCACTTTATCCGGAAAGTTTTCTTTTACCGCAATTCCAATGGCTTGCGACAAGTGCGTTTTCCCCAAACCCGAATTACCATAAATCATTAAGGGATTAAAAGCAGTACCCCCCGGATTTTGCGCAACGGCAAAACCAGCGCTTCTTGCCAAACGGTTACAATCGCCTTCAACAAAATTTTCAAAAGTGTTGTCTGGCTTTAATTGCGGGTCGATCTGTAATTTCTGTATCCCCGGAATGATAAACGGATTTTTTATGGTTGCTTTTTCCTCTGCTTTTAATGGCACAGTAAGTGGTTTATTTTGAATTTTGTTGTTGTTATTTGTTGGGTAACTAACAGTATACGGTTCATTACTGTTTTTATTGCTTAAAACAACGTTATATTCTAATTTGGCTCCGTTACCTAAAACCATACGAAGCGTCTTGCGAAGAATGTCGATAAACTGTTCTTCAAGGTACTCGTAAAAAAAGGCACTTGGTACCTGAATTGTTAATACTTTATTTTCCAATTTAACTGGCTCTATTGGCTCGAACCAGGTCTTAAAACTGCTGCTAGGAACGTTATCTTTTATAACGTTAAGGCATTTCTCCCATGCAGATCTGTATTCGTTGTTCATTTACAATTGCTGGATAATGAGGTTCTACAAATAAATTTCCCTAGTGGTATTCCGAGAACAAAATTTGCGAAAAAAAAGTGAAAAAAAAAATCAAATATCTATTGCTTTTATAACATTTGTCATATGCAATTCTTTATCAGGCATTTAAAAAATGAAATTTTTATAACATTTATAACTCACTGATAATCAGTACTTGTGATTTAACCTGTTGAGCTGTAGTTATATAACTGGTAGGTACTGGTTGGGTGTGTTTAGCCGTACATTTTACAATTAACAATATATTGTTAGTTACCGCAGTTGTTTCATTGCTTTTTCAAGTTTTATCAACTTTCCTTTCTTAAATGCGACGATACTTGATTCAGGGAACTGAATACGTAATTCCTGATGTAGTTTCTCAATCTCGGAATACACACTTGTTGAGCCGGTTAGGTACGTATAAACATTTGCCGATAAATACTCTTCAATATCACCTTCAACGGAGTCGAACATGTCTGTGTCAGTATCCAATTTTGTTTTTGTCGACAGTAAATGAATTTTAAATACTATATCTTTTACCGAAGCATCGTCTTTTGTGTTAATGTAAACTTCTTTGCCAAAATCGAATGCTGATACCTGCAAATACCTTTTGGGATTTTGCTGAATATCGCCAATGAGAAATCCAAGGTTTTCAGACAGTGTATTAATTGATTGATACAATTCGTCGTTGTTAAGGAGTAAGCCGGCCGAATTGTCATCACTGTTTAGTTTTTCAAGTATTAACAGCATTTCATCTGATGCATCAGCCAGGTTATTTAAAACTGGAGTAACCGAAATATTTGCCAACGTATCGGAAAATGAGTTAAGGTTTTTAATGGTGGCTTCAAAAGCCGCTGCATTATCTTTAAACGTTGCAGTTAACTCTTCTATGTTCGAAACAATATTTTTTACGTTGTCTTTTTCTGAAGCCATTATTTCTTGTAAATCAGAAGTAGTTGCTTCAATGTTTTCAACCGTCTGGTTGATTCGGGCAAAACTTGTTGCAAGGTTTTCCCGTGCATCTTCATTAAAAATAACCGTAAGTACCGTAATTGCTGAGTCGACCGTACTTAAGAGTTCTTCAGCTTTGTTTTTTAAAGGTAGAACCTGCATGCTTACCTGATCCTTTAGCCCGGCTTCAATCGATCCGGGAATTGTATCGTTTGATTGGTATACTTCGTTTTCGCCGCTATACACGATTTCTATTGAACGGGTTCCCATTATATCGCTGCTAACAATGCGGGCAATAGATTTAACGGGTATTTTAAACTCGGAGTTCACCGAAAAACTTACGATCAGTCGTCCACTTCTGTCGGGGGCAAATTTTACATCGGTAACCTGTCCGATCTGGTATCCGTTAAGTGTAACTTCGTTGGATTTTACAAGTCCGTCAACACGGTTGTAATACACATGGTAGTAATCGTTTTGTTTAAAAATATCGTTGCCTTTAAGAAAGCTCAATCCCCATATAAGTATGGCTAGTGAAAAGACAATTAAGATTCCAAGTTTCGTGTATTTTGCATTTTTCATGGCGGAAAAATAAGATTTTAATGTAAAAGTAGCCAATTCACGGGGGATTAATCAATGCTCCGTAACCTTTTTTACAGAAATTAACTTATTATTTTTGAAAGCTACTACAAAGGCGCTGGGGTATTTGGTGCTTATTCGTTTTTGCTCCATCTTGGCTTCATCAATGGTTTTGAAATTTCCAGAAAAATAGCGATTGAGGTTTTGACCTTCCAGTCGAAATATATTTTGTTCGCCTTTAAAGTTTGCCGGAGTAACTTCCAGTTTTCGTGTTAAAGTCATTATCTGTACGGAGTAAAACAGTTCATCTTTATCTTGCTGCTGATTAGTGTTACCTGCTTTGGCCAGCGGCAAGTCTGATCGAACAGTATTTGTAACACCGTTGGTAATGTTAGCTGAGTTGGTATTGTTTTCGGTTACCAGGTGGAAACTGCTGCGTTGTTCTATCTCCGATTTATAATCTCTAAAAGCTCTGAAAATAGCATAAGCCAAACGTGTTCTTCCGGCTTCGCTGGTAAGATATTGTCGCTCATTGTTATGACTGATAAAACCGGTTTCAATTAAAACGCTGGGCATGGTAGTTTGCCTTAATACAAGAAATCCGGCCATTTTTACACTACGGTCGAGGCGTTTGGCATAATTCCGAAATTCGTTTTGAATGCTTGAAGCCAGCATAACACTTTGCGTCTGGTATTCTTCCTGCATGGTTTCAAACATGATGTAAGACTCGGGAAGGTTTGGATCGAAGCCTTCGTATGTGGTATTGTAATCGTCTTCTAAAAGAATAACCGCATTCTCCTTTTTTGCCACTTCAAGGTTGTCGTCGTTTCGGTGTAAGCCCAATACAAATGTTTCTGTTCCCTGCACACTTCCGGCATCAACTGCATTTACATGGATGGATATAAAAAGATCGGCTTCGTTCTTATTCGCAATATCGGCACGCTTATATAATGGTATAAAAACATCGCTTGTTCGGGTGTAAACTACTTTTATATCAGGGTAATTATCTTTTATGGTGGTTCCAAGCTTTAGAGCGATATCCAGAACAATATTTTTTTCGACTGCATTGCCAAACGATGCACCAAGATCTCTGCCACCATGTCCCGGATCGATAACAACCACCGAAATTCCTTCCTTTTTGCTTCCAGAAATGTCTGGATTTGCAGCTAAAGCATGCATTGCAAAAAAGTAGCAGCAAACGAGCAGAAGTAATTTTAAGCGTTGTTGTGTCATGTAAATATCTGATCTGTATTCAACTATATAAACACATAAAAGCAGGGCCTTAGTATTTGTTCAATACCTTTTTATTTATTTGCTTTGCCCCGCTAATGACTTATTACCGTAAAAATAGAAATATTAGCATTATTTTGCATTTTATAGCACTTTAGTATACACCATATTTATATTTTTGTGCAGCCAATTTGATTTGAAACGCAGAAAACATTTTGTATAAATTAATCATCACATATTTATTCCTGGTTATTCCTTTATTAATTTTTGCCCAGGAACCTGAAATTAGTATCGCTCCACAGCAGCAATTTTCAGACACTACTTTTTCTTCATTAGCCATTGCGCAGGATACTGCTTTAACCGATAGTCTGGTGCTCGACACAATGGGAGTGGTAAAAGAGCAGAAAGCGGTAATTAACGCCCCAATTGATTATACTGCCAGTGATTCGATGGTGGTTTCTCTTGATGGACAAAAAGTATACTTGTACAACGAGGCAAAAGTAACCTACCAGAATATTGAGCTGGAAGCTTATTATATTGAACTTGACCTGGAAACCAAAGAGATTTACGCCGAAGGTATTCTTGACTCAGTTGGAGAGATGACTCAGAAACCTCTTTTCAGGCAAGGTTCGGAAGAGTATGAATCGGAAACCATGCGTTATAATTTTGAATCGGAAAAGGCTTTTATTACAAAAGTTGTTTCGGCGCAGGGCGAAGGTTTTATTCACAGCGATCGAACGAAAAAAATTGGTGAAGAGGTTTTTATAACAAAGGACGCCAAGTATACGACCTGCGATGCTGATCATCCACACTTTTACCTTCACTTAACTAAGGCAAAAGTTGTATCGAATGAAAAAATCATTACCGGACCGGCATACATGGTTTTGGAAGACTTTCCCATATATTTTCCCATTCTGCCCTTTGGATATTTTCCAAACTCACCAAGCTATTCATCGGGTATTTTGTTGCCTAAATACGGTGAGGAGCAAAACCGCGGATTTTTCCTGCGCGACGGAGGATACTACTGGGCGGCAAGCGAGTACTTCGATTTGGCGGTTCAGGGAGATATTTATTCGCGAGGATCGTGGGGAACACGAATAAAAACGAATTACAAAAAGCGATATAAATTTAGCGGAAACTTTGGTTTTGATTATGCCATAAATAAATACGGCGAGCAAGGCCTGGATACTTATCGCAAATCAAAACAATACAAAATTATGTGGTCGCACTCGCAGGATAGTAAAGCCAATCCAAATCAAACCTTCTCGGCCAGTGTTAACATTTCTTCGAGTGGCTACGATAAGCAAAATGCTTACGATATGAACGATTACCTGACGACTACAAAATCGTCAAGTATTTCCTATTCAAGAAAGTTTGAGAATACGCCGTTTAATATGTCGATGAACCTCAGGCATTCGCAAAATACAAAAGACAGTACAATGTCGTTATCGTTACCTGAAATGACATTTAGTATGGCTAAGGTTTATCCGTTCAGAAAAAAGAACCGCAGCGGAAGTATTAAATTTTACGAGAAATTTGGTATTAATTATACGGGTAACTTAAAAAACTCGATAACGGCAAAAGAAGACGAAATTTTTAGCAGTTCGTTTGCTACCGATTGGAAAAACGGGATAAAACATAATCTGCCTATTTCATTTCCAAGTTTTAACCTCTTTAATCATATCAATTTCAGCCCGGGTATTAGTTACAACGAAAAATGGTACTTTAAAAAATACAATTATAACTATGAGGCAGGAGGTGATTTTCCTGATAATCCATCATCAATACCTGACAACATTAGAATTGATACCATTACAGGATTAAATCGGGTTTATGATTATGCTTATAGTATAAGTGCTTCAACAAACATATACGGGATGTTTATTCCACGCAATCCGGATTCGAAAATTAAGGGTATTCGTCATAAAATGACACCGTCTGTATCGTTCAGTTACCGACCCGATTTCGGAGCCGATAAATATGGTTACTGGCAGGAAGTGCAGGTTGATTCTGCCGGAAACACCCAGTATTTCGATACCAACCTTGGTGGAATATATGGAGGATCTCCGGGAAGGGGAGAATCAGGAGCGATTTCATTCTCGCTGAATAATAACCTGGAGATGAAAAAGCTGGATACCCGCGATTCTACCAAAACCGACGAAGAACAAAGTTTTAGAAAGGTAAAAATAATTGACAACCTGAGTGTTTCTTCATCTTATAACCTGATTGCCGACTCGCTTAATTTGTCGCCATTTAATATCAGGGCGCGTACAACTGTTGCCGGTGTAAGCATAAATATGGGGACAACACTTGATCCGTATATGGTCGATGAGAATTATCGTCGTATTCATAAATACGTATGGAATGAACGCAGTGGTATAAAAAAACTGGGACGTGTGACCAGGGCCAACCTCTCGTTTGGAATGAATTTCAGCTCGAAAGACAAAGATAAAGAAGGGAATAAGCAAGGTGATGACCAGGAAGGTCCTACGGCGTCGGGTGAAACATTGCCGGCAATTTACGATGAATATGCTGCTTTTAGCCTTCCCTGGGATTTTAGTTTCGATTACAGTTTGAATTATTCAGGGGCTACAAAGTCAAATCCTAATGGGCGGGTAACCCAAACTTTAGGTTTACGCGGTAACGTTAGTATTACCGATAAGTGGCAACTGAGCGCTATGACCAACTTTGATATTCAGGAACAGGAGTTTGCTTTAACTTCGTTCCGTTTAAATCGCGATTTGCACTGCTGGAATATGTCGTTTAACTTTGTGCCTTTCGGATTCCGTAAAAGTTACAGTTTTACCATCAGCGCTTCCTCGTCGATGTTGCAGGATTTGAAAATCCAAAAACAGCAAAGCCACTACGATAACTTTACTTTTTAAGAAGTAATTGCCTTTCAAAGGCTGGAGATTTTTTATACATAATTTTCCTCTCTGCATTTTCCATTAATTGTAATTTGTTTTTTTACCATTAACAAGTTATTTGGCTAATTTGCCAATTGCGAAATTTGAATCATATTCTTGTATCTTCACATAAAAATTAGCATTATGAAAAAGATAATATCAACTGAAAAAGCACCTGCTGCAATTGGTCCGTACAGTCAGGCTGTTGAAGTAAACGGAACACTTTATATCTCAGGACAAGTGCCACTCGATCCGGCAACGATGACAGTTGTTGACGGCGGAATTACAGAGCAAACCGAGCAGGTAATGCTTAACATTGGCGAGATTCTTTCAGCAGCTGGTTATACTTTTGCCGATGTTGTAAAATCAACTTGTCTGTTAAGCGACATGGCCAATTTTAAAGCCATGAACGAGGTTTACGGAAAATATTACAGCGAGAACCCACCAGCGAGAGCTGCATTTGCGGTAAAAGAGTTGCCCTTGGGTGTTATGGTTGAAATTGAAACAATTGCTGTAAAATAAGTTTAGAATGAATGATGCAATTCGCCTCAAAAAGCTTGAGGAGAAAGACTTAAGTCAGGTTAAAGATATATACAACTATTACATTGAAAATTCGACAGGAACTTTTCATACCAGCCTGGTAAGTGAAAACGAACTGAAGGAAATTCTGCCTGTTGGCGATAAGAGATTCAGGTCGTTTCTGATTTACTTTGATAATTTAGTTGTCGGATATTGTTACCTGGGACGCTATAAAAACCGGGCAGCCTACGACCGCACTGCTGAAGTAACCATTTATTTAAAACCTGAATTTTTCGGGAAAGGCATTGGCCGGGAGGTTTTGCAGCAGATGGAGCAAAAAGCATTGGAGGTAGATATATTTGTGCTTCTCGGAATTATTACGGCCGAAAACGAAGCAAGCATTAAGCTGTTTGAGCGAATGGGCTACGAAAAATGCGGACATTTTAAACAAGTAGGAGAAAAGTTTGGGCGGATACTGGATGTTGTGGCTTATCAGAAGCTCTTGGAACAGTAATTTTTTGTTGGAAGTTTGCATCTTTGCTTAAGATTTGATGATGGATAAAATAACTATTTTGGCACTTATGCCGATAGCCCTGTAGTCCTAATCTTTTTATATTTTTGAAATTCATTTCAACCCGATTATAATTATGAGCAATATCGTTTATCTGAACGGAGAATTTATAGCAGCCGATGACGCAAAGATCTCTCCAAACGACCGTGGATTTCTGTTTGCCGACGGTGTTTACGAAGTGGCCAAATACTACAATGGCAAAGCTTTTCGTTTTCAGGATCATTTGGAGCGTTTAAACCGCAGTTTAAAAGAGATTGGTATTGCTTACAATACTGAAAAGCTCGAGGTAGTTTTTATGGAACTCATTAAGCAAAACGATATGCTTGACAAGCACGCCGGTATTTATCTGCAAATTTCGCGCGGTGCGTCTAAGCGCACACATAATTTTCCGGATAATATTACTCCAACGGTTTATGCTTATGCTTTTGATTTGCCTTCTGCATTCGAAAAGCTGGAGAACGGGATTAAAGTGATTACCCGCGACGATATTCGCTGGCAACGCTGCGACATTAAATCGGTGTCGTTGCTGCCCAATACTATGCTTTATAACGAAGCACACCAAAGCGGGGCAGGAGAGTGTATTCTTATTCGCGACGGATTTGTCACAGAAGCAACACATTCAAGCGTACTGTGTGTAAAAAATGGCGCAGTAGTTACACGTCCGTTATCGAACCTTATTTTACCGGGAATTACCCGAAAAGTAATTATGGAACTGTGCGCTGCCAATAATATCCCAGTTGAGGAGCGCCTGTACACCAAAGAAGAGCTTTACAAAATGGACGAAGTTTTCATTGCAGGTACCGGCAGCGAAATTTGTCCGGTTGTTCAAATCGAGGACAAATTGATTGGCAACGGAAAACTTGGGGAAACGACGCGTTTGTTGCAAAAGTTGTTTTTTGAGTTGGTGTAAATTCTCGAAAACATTAATTCTTGCAAACTTGCATGAATAAAACTGACGGTTGATTTTATTCCTGCAAATCTAATCAGAGTATTTTAATTGCAGATTTTGTTCTCGCATTTTTGCGCGAACGATTCAGACTGTTTTTTTTCTTCATGCGAAATTGAACAGCCAATCTTGACGATTGATTTACATCTTGCTAAACTGCATGGACAATCCTGATGATTTATTTTCTTCTTGTAAAATTGCACGTACAATTCTGATAGCTTATTTGCTTCGTGCAAGATTGCATGAACTTTATGGTTATGAAGTCTTGCTTTATAAGTCTAAAACCAATTGCTTGAGATGAAATGCAATTTGTTTTTGATCGTTATCAGTGAGCAGAACATCCATTGCTTTCAGGTTTTCCAATACCTGCTTTTCATTTCGTACGCCGGCAAGCACGCAGGTGATCCCGGGTTGGTTCATGGTCCAGTTTAAAACCAGTTGAGCCATAGTTGCCTTTTGGGTTTCAGCAATCGGTTTTATTTTATCCAAAAATGCATTAATTCGCGACAAATTGGGCTCCTTAAAGAACGAAGTAGTAGGTCGATGATCGCCCTCTGCAAATTTATAATCTGCAGTAATTTTACCCGTCAAAACGCCTCTTTGCAGCGGGCTGTAGGCAATAATTGCTTTATCATTGGCCATGCAGTAGGGCACCACTTCATCTTCAATACCGCGGTTAATCATGCTGTACGGAACCTGGTTCGATAAAAGCTTGAAATACTTTTCCGCTTTCTCCATTTCGTTCATCGAATAATTGCTCACGCCACCGGCACGTATTTTCCCTTGATCTTTCAGGATTTCCAACGCTTCCATAGTTTCTTCCACAGGGGTTGAACAGTCGGGCCAGTGTTGCTGATAAAGATCGATGTAGTCAGTGCCAAGTCGTCGTAAACTATCCTCGCACTCTTTTATTATGCTTTCTTTGCTTCCCAATCGATAGAGGCTTACCTCATTCCCCTGGTTGTCGAAAGTTTTCTCGTAATGCACATGCCTCGATTTCCGATCCCATACCAAACCAAACTTGGTTAACAGTTCAACTTTGTTGCGTTTGCCTTTTATGGCTTTCCCTACAAACTCTTCGCTTTGCCCAAAACCGTAAACAGGTGCGGTATCAATGGTTGTCATGCCGTTTGAAATAGCTGCTTCAATAGCTTTTACCGACTCATTTTCTTCGGCTCCGCCCCAAAACCAGCCGCCAATGGCCCAGGCTCCAAAAGTTATAGGTGTTATTTTTATGTCTGATCCGGGTAACTGAACTTTATTCATGATGTTAAACTTTTCGGGTGACTATGTTTCGGGAAGTTAGGTATAAAATTTAACTTATCGAACTCCAGTCGAAGCTTGTATCTTTTGATGATAACAGATTTTTAAGAAGCAGTTGATTTTGCTCTTTTTGCAAAAACGGATCGTCGTCAAGAATATCGTTGGCAATGTTTCGGGCTTTCTGAAGTATCTCACCGTCTTTTCCGAGGTTTGCAATTTTCAAGTCGAAACCCATGCCGCTTTGTTGTGTGCCTTCCAAATCGCCGGGACCACGTAATTTCATGTCAACTTCGGCAATATCAAAACCATCGTTGGTGCGCACCATGGTTTCCAGTCGTTTGCGACTTTCGGTACTAATTTTATACGACGACATGAGAATACAATATGATTGTTCGGCGCCTCTTCCCACACGGCCGCGCAACTGGTGCAACTGCGACAAACCAAAACGTTCGGCACTTTCAATTATCATAACCGCTGCATTTGGCACATCAACACCCACTTCAATTACGGTCGTGGCAACCATAATTTGTGTTTCGCCACGTTTAAAAGCCTGCATGGCATTTTCCTTAATGTTGGGTTTCATTTTCCCGTGCACCATGCTGATCTTGTAATCGGGGAAAGTCTCCGAAATATGCCGATAACCTTCTTCCAGGTTTTTCAGATCCATTTTTTCCGACTCCGAAATCAAAGGGTAAACAATATAAACCTGTGTTCCTTTATCAATTTGTTGTTTCAAAAAACGGTTTAACTGCGCTCTTCTGTTCTCGAAAAAGTGCATGGTTTGTATCGGTTTTCGTCCCGGCGGCAGCTCGTCAATTACCGATACTTCCAGATCGCCATAAACGGTCATCGCCAATGTTCGTGGAATAGGAGTGGCTGTCATTACCAAAATATGCGGTGGAATGAGGTCGTTCTTTTTCCAGAGCTTTGCCCGTTGCGCCACACCAAATCGATGTTGCTCGTCAACGATAACAAGTCCCAGCCGTTTAAAACTAACCGTATCTTCAATTAATGCATGCGTCCCGATAATAATCTGCATTTCGCCCGATTGCAGTGCGGCATGCAATTCGCGACGCTGCTTGGCTTTTGTCGATCCGGTTAATAGTCCAACATTTATTCCCATTCCATCCACCATTTTCGAGATCGACTGATAGTGTTGTTGGGCCAAAATCTCGGTTGGTGCCATTAAACAGCTCTGGAATTCGTTGTCCATAGCAAGCAGCATAGTCATTAATGCCACCAGTGTTTTGCCGCTTCCAACATCGCCCTGCAGTAAACGGTTCATCTGTGATGTGCCGTTAACATCGCGCCGGATTTCTTTTATCACCTTTTTCTGTGCGTTAGTGAGTTCAAACGGCAAATACTTTTCGTAAAAAGTATTGAAGTTGTAACCTACTTTTTCAAAATGAAATCCTTTAAATTTTTGATTCCGATTGTGTCTTAATGCCAGAATTTTCAGTTGTATAAAAAACAGCTCTTCAAACTTTAAGCGGAAGGTGGCGTTTTTAAGCTCAATTGGTTTTTCCGGTTTATGTATGGCCGAGAGCGCCTGCTCAAGCGGCATTAATTTTAGCTCGCTTATAAGGTATTCGGGCAATGTTTCTTTGATCTTTCCTTTTGCCAGTCCCTGCAAAGTGAGCTGAAATTTGTTGATGGTTTTCGAGGTGAGAAACTGTTTTTTCATTTTCTCGGTGGTGTTGTAATGCCCCTGGAAAAGCCCGATGGGTTTTAACTGCATTTCCTGCTCGGTTTCCATTTCGGGGTGCACCACGCTAATTCGGCCGCTAAACAAAGCCGGTTTACCAAAAACAATATAGGTTTTGTTGATGCGGAGTTGCTCTTTTTGCCATTTTATTCCCCTGAACCAAACGAGTTCCATTGTTCCCGAGTTATCTGAAAAGCGGGCAACAAGCCGCTGTTTGCCACCGGTACCTACAGTTTCCATCGAGCGCAATACGCCTTTCACCTGTATGTATGCCATTTCTGTATTGATATCGGAAATATTATAAAACTTGGTGCGGTCGATGTATTTATACGGATAATAATAAATCAAATCTCTGAAGGTTTTTATTTTCAGCTCTTTGAATAAAATTTCCGCACGTTTTGGCCCCATGCCGGGTAAAAATTTTATTTCCTGATCGAGAAATTCTGGCATGCAGCAAATATACATATTCGCACAAAGTGCGACAACAGTGAGCTATGATGAAATATTCAAAAAATAATTAACCAAGTTGGGTACAGTTTTTGTTACCAAGCGAAAAGTTACTTATGATAATAAATCTTAAAAAATGCTATTTCGGGCCGGTAAACGCACGGAAAATCATATTTTTATATTCGATTCGTTTATTTCATGTAATGCGACAGAAAAAATACTACAAATACATAAAACAAAGCTATGCCGGAAAAAATTATTCATGTTGAGAACATTGTAAAAACGTATAAGGTTGGAACGCAGGAAGTTCGCGCGCTTCGTTCGGTTTCAATTGATATTTTCAAAGGTGAATATGTAGCCATTATGGGCGCCTCGGGTTCGGGAAAATCCACCTTGATGAACATTATTGGCTGCCTGGATACGCCAACCAGCGGAACTTACGTGTTGAATGGAAAAGATGTGAGCAGCCTTTCTGACGACCGTTTAGCAGAAATCAGAAACTCGGAGATTGGATTTGTTTTCCAGGTATTTAACCTTTTACCTCGTAACTCTGCTCTTGAAAATGTGATGTTACCATTGGTTTATGCAGGAAAACGTAAAGCTGAACGCAAGAAAATGGCTGAAGAAACTTTGGTGGATGTTGGTTTGCAAGACCGTATGGAGCACAAACCCAATGAGTTGTCGGGTGGTCAGCGCCAGCGTGTAGCAATTGCACGGGCGCTGGTAAATAAACCGGCTTTGCTTTTAGCCGATGAACCAACGGGTAACCTCGATTCAAAAATATCGGAAGAAATTATGAAGCTGTTTGCTGATATTCACAGAAAAGGCAACACTTTAGTAATGGTAACACACGAGGAAGATATTGCAATGCATGCTCATCGTATTATAAGGTTAAAAGACGGAGAAGTTGAGTCGGATATTATTAATGAGAACCCGATTTATTAACTTTGCACTCCTGTTTACGATTATATATCCCGAATGGTAAACATCTCGGGATTTTTTATGTTTCAGAATTAAAAAAATAAAGATGTCTGGAGAATTTAAAATATATACAAAAACCGGAGACGACGGAACAACAGGGCTGGTTGGTGGTAGCCGTGTTAAAAAATACGATCTGCGGTTAGAAAGCTACGGAACCGTTGATGAATTAAATGCAAGCATCGGGGTTATTCGATCGTATGATAATGGCAGCGATGTTGAGGAACTATTGTTGAAAATTCAGAATAAACTTTTCAACATTGGTTCACGACTTGCATCGGATGAAAAAGGAAAAGAATTTACGGATAAACTGGTAGTAAAAACTGAAGACGTTGAAATGCTTGAGAAAGCAATCGATAAATATCATGAAACACTTCCGGAGCTAAGTAATTTTATTCTGCCGGGCGGAGAACTGTCAGCAGCTCAGTGCCATATGGCGCGAACAATTTGCCGAAGGGCAGAGCGTCGCATACTGGAATTTTCGGAACAAACACCGGTAGAACCGGAACTGATAAAATTCATAAATCGGCTTTCTGATTATCTTTTTGTTCTGGCACGAAAACTCGGCCACGACAAAGGCATAGCGGAAACAAACTGGAAGTATTAATATTTTTTTTTACTGAAAGTTTTTTCGTATAGTTTTTTTGTTATATTCGCGCCAAATAAAAAATCGAGTTTAACCACGTAAATTTTAGGCACATGTATTGGACTCTGGAATTAGCATCGAAGTTAGAAGATGCGCCCTGGCCGGCAACAAAAGACGAATTAATTGATTATGCAATACGTTCTGGCGCTCCGCTTGAAGTAATTGAAAATTTGCAAGAGATTGAAGATGAAGGGGAGATGTATGAAAGCATCGAGGACATTTGGCCGGATTATCCAAGTAAGGATGATTTCTTTTTTAACGAAGATGAATACTAAGAAGTAACAAATGATAATAAAAAGCATCCGTCGTTTGACGGGTGCTTTTTTTTATCTTAACTCTATAAACTCAATGTTTTCCAGCCATCCTTCAAATATTCCGACAAAGGAATTCCCATTCCTTTTACATCAACTTCCAGCGTGGTAAGCTTTTCATCAACCTCATACATTTTAGCACAATATAAACAGGCTTCTGTTTTTACACCGGCTTCCTGCATCTTTTTAATATAATCCTGAATCATTTCATTCTCAGCGGTAAGTTTTGCCGACGGTCCCCAAATTATCAGAACTACTTCATCAAACCAACCTTGGGTTTTAGCATTGTAAGTATACATAAAAGCCATTTTTTCTGCTACTTCCGGATCGCCACTTGTCCACAGTACTGCCAGTTTGTTTTTATTTTCATCCATTTTTTTGTTGTTATTTGCCATTGCTACACTACAAATTAGGGTTAATAATAAAAGTATAAAAGTACGTTTCATAATTTCAGGTTTTAATATGGTTTACTAATTCTTTTATTGGTATTAAATCAAACTCCGAATACTTTGTTAACTTGTTTTTAGCAATAAATTCTTTATTCAACAAAAATAGTTTGCTGTTATATTTATCTTGCGGAAATGTGTTTTCCTCCGTGAATTCTTCCATGTCAAACTCGGTGAAATTTAGCTCACAAGCCGAAAGTTCCCAGCCGTTGTCCTCATTCATATACAACAACGGAAGTCCATGAGTTCGGCAGATTACCGGGCGTTCGGCGTAAATCTCGCATGTATGATTATTTAGGAAAATACAAGTTGAATCATTCTTGCCGGTGTTAATTTTTGGTTTGTCTTTTCGTTTATTTAACGCTTCAACAATGCTGAAAAATTCTAATGGAAAAATACTGTAATCCATACAACACAGGTCGCAGCCTGCTTTACATTTCATATGTTGTTTGTGCTTGTATTCCAGTTTGTCCGATAATTTATCAATGTTGTTTCGTAGTGTTTTGTATGCTGTAAAATCCATATTCTATCAATCATTTATACAATCACAAAGGTAAGCAATCAAAATAAACGGGTAGAATTACGATGTTGACTCATCTTATAAACAACTAATTTATCTATCATTATAAGAGAAGTGTTCTTTTTTATAATTTAGATCGATCAATTAATCGTATCTTTGCGATATGACACAGAATAGAACAGAACAGTAATATTAAAATGAAAAAATCAATTCTAAACTTAATGCTAATTTTTTGTGCTATAACAGTATTTGCACAAAATGAAAATCTCGATTTTTTAGATCCTTCTTTACCGCTGGATGAGCGTGTAGACTTGTTGGTGTCGCAAATGACACTTCAGGAAAAAGTTGATCAGTTGGAGTACACTTCAAAGGCAGTTGATCGTCTTCAAGTGCCTGAATACAATTGGTGGAATGAGTGCCTGCACGGAGTTGCACGGGCCGGTTATGCAACGGTTTTTCCGCAATCGATAAGTATTGCTGCATCGTGGGATGTCGATTTGGTAAACAGGGTGGCAGTGGCTATTTCGGATGAAGCACGGGCCAAACACCATGAGTTTGTTCGTCGCGATAAACGAGGAATCTACCAGGGACTTACATTTTGGTCGCCAAACATTAATATTTTTCGCGATCCGCGCTGGGGACGGGGCCACGAAACTTACGGAGAAGATCCGTACCTCACTGGAATTTTGGGAACCCAGTTTGTTAAAGGACTTCAAGGCGATGATCCGAAATACCTGAAAGTTGTTGCTACGGCAAAACACTATGCCGTTCACTCCGGACCTGAACCATTGCGTCACGAATTTAATGCATTGGTAAGCGAACGCGATTTGCGCGAAACCTACTTGCCGGCATTTCGCATGCTTATAAAAGACGGAGGCGCTTATTCGGTAATGGGAGCATACAATCAGTTTCGCGGATTTCCGTGCTGTGCCAGCGACGAGTTGTATGGAATTCTTCGTAACGACTGGGGATTTGATGGCTACATCGTTTCCGATTGTTGGGCCATTTCTGATTTTTATACCTACCAGGGATTTTCGAAGGATGCAGCAGAAGCCGCAGCAGTTGCTGTAAAAGCGGGCACCGATTTAAATTGTGGAAATTCATACCGTCATCTTACCGAAGCGGTTGAACGCGGGTTGATAACAGAAGAAGAAATTGATGTGGCTGTAAAACGTTTGTTTACGGCACGTTTTAAATTGGGAATGTTTGATCCGGATGAAGACGTTTCATACGCACAAATACCTTTCTCGGTCAATACTTCAAAAGAAAATGATGCGCTTGCACTGGAAGCTGCCCGTAAAAGTATTGTGTTGCTTAAAAATGAAAATAATACACTGCCAATTTCAAAAGACATTAAAACGCTTGCTGTTATTGGTCCCAATGCCGATAACTGGGAATCGTTGGTTGGAAACTATAACGGTATTGCCAAAAATCCGGTAACAGTATTAAAAGGATTGCAAAACAAATTGCCGAATACCAAAATTCTTTATGCCGAAGGAAGTCATTTGGCCAATGGAGTAAGTAACCTGCACGCAATTCCGTCTGAGAATTTACAAACTGCAGATGGCACACAAGGAGTAAAAGCAGAATATTTTAATAACGCTGAATTTGAAGGTGAACCGGCTTTTACACGCGTTGATGAGAATATTGATTTCTATTGGGAATCGGCAGCACCAACACCTGAATTGGATGACGATGATTTTAGTGTGCGCTGGACCGGTTACATTGTCCCTCCGGTAACAGGAGAATACAAAATAGGATCTTGGGGAATGCCAAAGCTTAATATTTGGCTGGAAGGAGAAATGCTCATGAAGCACAACTCAGAACATCATGCTTTTCATCACGAGAAAGCTGTGAAAATGGAGGCTGGCAAAAAATATAAATTTGTATATGAGTATGTCAATGATCATGGCGATGGCGATGCAAAATTGATGTGGGCCATTCCAAATCAAAACCTGCAACAGGAAGCTGTAGAAGTAGTGAAAAAAGCAGATGCAGTCGTTTTGGTACTTGGACTTTCTCAACGTTTGGAAGGCGAAGAAATGCCCATAAAAGTCGATGGTTTTGAAGGTGGAGACCGAACACATTTAAAACTTCCGGAAACGCAGCGAGAACTAATGAAAGCTGTTGAAGCAACAGGAAAACCTGTTATTTTGGTTTTGTTAAACGGAAGTGCGTTGGCAGTTAACTGGGCCAATGAAAACCTGGAAGCTATTCTTTCTGCAGGATATCCGGGGCAGGAGGGTGGAAATGCTGTTGCCGATGTTTTAATGGGCGATTACAATCCGGCCGGCCGTTTGCCTGTTACCTACTACAAATCGGTTGATCAGTTGCCGCAATTTGAAGATTACGATATGGAAAATCGCACATACAAGTATTTTAACGATGAGCCGCTTTATCCGTTTGGCTTTGGTTTAAGCTATACAACATTCAGTTATTCAGACTTAAAACTGGATAGAAGCGCAAAAATTGGAGAAGCTGTAGAAATTAGCGCAAAGGTTACTAATTCTGGAAATACAAAGGGCGAAGAGGTAGTTCAGTTATATTTAACAGATATCGTCGCCTCAACTCCGCGACCAAAGTACCAGTTGGAAGGATTTCAACGAATTGCCCTGGAACCAGGCGAAACGAAAACAGTAAAATTTGTTCTACAACCTCGTCAATTCTCAATCATCGGAGCTGATGATAAACGCGTTATTGAAGCCGGTGATTTTTCGCTATTTGTTGGAGGAAGTCAACCAAAAGGAAAAGGTCTGAATGGCATTTCAAAAACAATTGAACTCAAAGGGAAAAATACTTTTATTGAATAATATTTAGATAAAACTATCGATAATGAGAGGTCTGCTATTCAAATTATAGCAGACCTTTTTTTTGTATTTCTATCAAAATCCTGATTTCAATAGAGAAATGTTATATAAGGTGAAAGTATTGGTTTTGCTGGCAATTTGTGTAAATAATGAACATATAATTGTTTTGGTGAATGAATCTATTAGGATATAATGAGATTATGTTATAATTTTAAATAGGACCAATCGCTGTTTAATTGTTAAAACCTTATTATCATGAAAAAGTATTTATTATTGTTTATAATGGCATTAGCCGTTGTAATTGTTTCTTGTGAAAAAACGGAAGATATTTCAGTTACGAACCCCGATCAGGTTGAGTTTATTACTCACACAGAAACTGTAATTCCCGGACAATACATTGTTATGTTCGAAGCCTCTAATTTGAAATCTGTTTATAAAAGTAAAGCTGACGCAGATCTCGCAGTGTTAACAAAAGCACAAAAAATAAGCAGTGCAGCAAAAATTAACCTGGGTGAACCCAAAATGGTTTACAGCCAAACAATTGAAGGAGTAGTTGTAAACATTAGTGAAAAGGAAGCTAATGATTTGAAATATGCTGATGATATTGTTGGAGTATATCCGGATAAAATGGTGACACTGAAAAAGCCGGGTACACTTCCATCGGATCCACCAGAATCACCCGATCAGGTAGTTCCTTACGGAATTGAAAGAGTCGGTGGAGGAGCAACATATTCAGGAAGTCATAAAGCCTGGATTATTGATACAGGTATTGATTTAGATCACCCTGATCTTAATGTGGATGTTGCTAATGGTTATTTAGCTGAAGGAATTCGGGCAAAAAGCTTCGATGACGACAATGGACACGGATCGCATTGTGCAGGTATCGTTGGAGCCTACGATAATGAAATTGGTGTTATTGGTGTAGCAGCCGGTGCTCTGGTTGTACCTGTAAAAGTTTTAGATAAAAGAGGTTCTGGTGCCTATTCAGCAATAATAGACGGCGTTGAATATGTTGCAACAAATGCAGCTTCTGGTGATGTTGCCAATATGAGTTTAGGTGGTGGTGTTTATGACCCAATAGATGCTGCTGTTGAAGCATTGGGCGAGGCTGGAGTTTTGGTTGCATTGGCAGCGGGTAACGAAAGCGATGATGCGAATAATCATTCTCCTGCAAGGGCAAATGGACCTAATTTATATACCGTTTCAGCAATGGATATAAACGATGATTTTGCCTACTTTTCAAATTACGGAAATCCACCAATTGATTATTGTGCTCCCGGAGTAAGTATCTTTTCTTGTTACAAGGAGGGTGGTTTTGTAACAATGAGTGGAACATCAATGGCAGCTCCGCATGTTTGCGGTTTATTGCTGGCAACAAATGGGAATTTATCGACTGATGGCTATGTAAATGGTGATCCTGATGGAGCTGCAGACCCTATTGCTGTTAATTAAATAATTTATATGTAAAAAGCCCCGATTGGTACAATAAAGGCGCAACCATAAGTTGCGCCTTTTCTTCTTTACCCTTCGCATAGTAATTATCTTCCAATGCGGTATGAAAATTTTACCAGGAAGACATTATGAGGTTTCTGATCAAAGAGATCATTTATGTCGTTATTAAAATCAAACTTTCCCATATTCTCATAAGAACCACGGTTTTGCGACCATACCAGGTAAATCATTGATCCTGGACGATATTCCCATCGAACTACCAGATTGGATAAAAATTCTTTCACGTTAAAATCTGGATTATCAAAGCTATAGTCGGGGGCGTCGTTTGATGATTCATAAATATTATAAACGCCGTTTTCGGCATCGTAACTAATCTGGCCGGAGGAATACAAAGCATATCGGTTGGATAATTCATCTGCCTTGCTGTTTGTTATACGTTTGAATTCGTCGTAAGCACCGGTTGCAATAAATGGTTGTCCCCAAAATTGTATAGTTAGGTCGGGTGTAATATTATAATTTATCCTAACCGATGTGCTGAATGTTTTTCGTTGAATACTACCCATTATATAGCGTTTACTGTCCTGATAATCACACTGAGTAATATATTGTAGTTTATTTTTGCTCACCCCGTATTCCGGACTGATTTCAATTTGCATGGCTTTTACCGGGCGATAACCAAATTCTACCTCAAAACTTTTACTCGAATAGAAATCTTTCTCATTGCTCCAGTTCATTCCACCATCGGCACCGTAAGTAAACTTTTTTTGAGGATTTGAAAATACTCCTGCATAGAAACTATGGTTTCCGGGGAGTTTTATTGACGGACCTCCACGCAAAGCAGAATGTGAGAGTTGTTCGCCATTGACATTTATGCTCGAAAATGCATTCCAAAAGTTTTTAAACTGTGTATGCCCGTTAATATTTCCACCGGCCCCCATCAATTCGCCACCAAAATCATAATTCGTCCACTGGTTAAAATTAAGCCCCATACTTCTGAAAATTGAAAAGGGTTCGTACCAGCGATAACCCGCCCAAAACGCCTGCATAATATCATCTACTTCCGGAGTGTAGCCAATATCATTTATTTCCAATCCCGGCGATTTCCAGCTAAATATTCCTGCAAACTTAAACCTTCCACCTGTCTTACCCAAGGTAAATTTGCCTCCTGTTCCTGCCAGCGAGGTTCGCGTTGAGTCGAGTGTAACATAGTCGGCATCGGGGCGCTGATAAGTACGCGAATAAGAGGTTTGTGTGTTGAGTATTGCTTCTTCGCTACCTTCAACTCTACTGAAATAAATTCCTGCATCTACAAACCAGTCTTTATTATGCCATTTATGTACAAAATCGATTCCACCGGTATACGCACTTTTATGAAGAAAATCTAAATGGTCGTCATCAATCCTTCTGTTTACTGCTGTAAACATTCCGCCAACGTAGGTATTACCTTCATCAAAATCTTTTTGAACCCTGCCCACAAAATAATTGGTTAAAGGTTCAACAACCTGTTTCCTGTCAGCGCCAAGTCCTTTTATTTTTGCCTTTTCTTCTGCAGTAACACTTTCAATTACACCAATTGACCAACCATTTTTTGTTTTGCCCGTGATTTTTGCTGCACCCAAAATTCGTGTAAAGTCGGGATTCTCAGCATATTCATCACCATTCAAATCAGGTGAATAATGAGGTCGGCGACCTATTCTACGTGAGTAAAACAGATTGTTGGCCGACTGGTTTCCATCGCCAAAGGCAAGTTTATACGATAGGATATTATTCCCTTCAATAAAGAACGGTCGTTTTTCTCTGAAAAAAGTTTCGTAAGTGCTCAGGTTAACTTGCGAAGGATCGGCTTCAACCTGCCCAAAATCAGGATTGATTGTGAGGTCCATGGTAAGGTAGTTGGTTAGACCAATTTTAGCGTCCAATCCTGCATCAAAACCATTTGATTTTCCCGATTCTAAAAAAGGATTTTCAGGAACCTTTTCAAAACGCTCGGTGCGGGCAACCATGTATGGCGTTACGTTGAGCGAGTTTTGTGGTTTTATATTTTCAATACCCCTTAAAATACCAAATTGTGAGGTAAAACCAGCCGTTTCGCGTTTCATCGGCTGCCACGATGAAAGTTCATCTTCTCTAAAAATATAGCGAAATACATTGAGACCCCATATTTGCTCTTCGCTTTCTTCAAACCTTAGTTGTGTTAGTGGAATTCGCATTTCTGCATTCCATCCATTCTTCGTAACTGAAGTTTTTGTATACCAAATCGGGTCCCAGGTATTGTCTTCATTATCGCCATCGTTGGTGCTTACCATATCAGATCTGACACCGGCCGCAGAAACCACAAATGCAAATGAGGTGCGTTTATCGAAATAAGAATCGATGTATACTCCAACAAGATCACCATCTGTTTCATCGCGCCGCGACATTCGCATGGAAATACTGTCAGGATCATCTAACGACCGGATGGCAACGTACAGATTATTGGCATCGTATAGTATGGCATATTCAGTTTGTCGGGTTGGGGCTTTGCCTTCCTCGGGTTCGTGCTGAATGAAGTCATTCTCCCAGTTTGCATTTTGCCATTCAGTTTCTTCAAATACTCCGTTAATGTTAATCGATAGATTCTCTGCAGTACTTGCCTTGTAAGTTCGTTTTTCCTGCGCAGATATGGATTGTATGAATAGAATGAGCAAGAGGACAGTCGCAATTTTCATTGAAATGGTTTTTCAATAAGACTGCCAAAGTAAAAATGTGTTACAGTTTTTTATATTTTTTTCTAATCAATGGTCAACGTTAATATCTTTCATATTAATTCTACTTGCGCCCAAATAAAAGAAATATGCTGCAATAGCCATGAATATATGGCTGGTTGATAAATAGTTAAACCACTGGTGTGGTGATACCTTATTCATGAAAATAAGTGCGGCACAGGCAGCAAAAGCTACACCAATAAGAATATATTTACTTGCTTTATTACGTGTTTTTATAAATAGAAAACTTTCAAGCGAGAGCACAACAAACATTAAACCGTAGCCCGAATGAAATTCAACGAAGAAAAAATTAAGTGTTACAATCGTTAAAGTCAGGAATGTCAGGAATTCAATAATGTTCAGCAAGCCAAGTAGTTGAACAATTTTCTTTGAAAGTTTAATGCGAGTGTGCTCAATGGCTGCCCGTTCAACAAACATTATGGAAAACATACTTGTAATCCAACCCGGCAATTTCCAGTAAAAATTAAAATTATACAGAAATGCATGTCCAATAAGTCCTCCAAATGCGGTGGCAATTCCCATAATCAGAAAATATAGTTTGAAATAGGTGAATACCTTTTCGGATTTATTGTTGTTGTGAATTTTGTAGGCAAATATAAAACACAGCACCGAAACAAGCAGATCGGTGAGTGTAACAACTGGTTCGTCTATTCTTATTCCAAATAAATATATCGTGTTTATTTCTTCCATTTATATTGTGTGTATTTGTCTTTAGCACATTTTTTTATTGAATAAAGGATGGATTATATTTTTGTTCAAAAACAAGTAAGTTTTTTATTAATTGAGTAGTTTTATCAAAATTCCATATAACCATTGTAAAATCCAAATTATGAGAACAGGTTATCAATTTTTGCTGCTTATAACTTCTTTTTTCTTTGTTTCAGGGTTTGCCTGGAGCAGCCAGGTTGAAGAAACCACACCATTTAATTTTAAGAAAGACTTGCTGTTAATGCATTTTGATTGTAAAACTGATGTTGACGACATTCATTCTGCTGCTGCATTGAAAATGCTTATGTCCGATTCGTGTTTTTCCAATGTCGATTATTATGCAGTTGCCGGTACATATGGCATTCAGGAAGGATTATATGTTCCGCCAAATGAGTTGTTCAAACTGGCTTTTGGTGATAAATGGGTTGACGCACATGCCGACAGGGAAAAAGCGATTAACAAAATGAAGGATGTAACATTAAAATGTTTGCTAACCGGGGGAAATATTTGGATCGCAGAAGCCGGGCAGTCTGATTTCTCGGCAGAATTGATAAAAGCCATTCAGAAGGATGCACCAACTATTAATACTTCAAAACAAATACATATTGTACAACACAGTAACTGGAATGAAGAAGTGACCACCCCCGAAAGCCTCTCATTTGTAAAACAAAATAGTGTATACCATAAAATTCCGGATGGAAATGCTGTTGGCAATGGAACACCCGGATTTCGGACTCCGGATTATAACGATTGGCAAACAAAAGTGCAGAATCCGGAATTCTTGAAAATTTGGAGACTGGCTGTTGAGATTGGAGTGAAATATAACGGTAAAGCTGGTCGGTACAATAATGAAGCAGTTGCCAGTGGTGGCCTTGATTTTTCCGATCTTTCTGAAGTTTGTTGGATTTTGGGATTGCAGCAAATGAAAGATACGGAAGAATTCTTTAATCGTTTTGGCCGGTAAAATAGTAATTCCGAATGAAATTAGGCGGGCAAACAAAAACGAGTTTAATGGTATGTATCTTGCTGCTGGTTCTGCTCTCAACGGCGGAAGCACAAAATCATACAGTTTATCTTATTCCCGGACAGGGGGCAGATGCCCGTTTGTACAAGAACCTGGTTGTTGATTCTTCTTATCAGGTAAAACATATTGGCTATTATACACCCGAAAAAGGTTGGGATATGAAAACTTTTGCACGCGAACTGGCAAAACAAATAGATACAACGGAAACATATTCAATAATAGGAGTGTCGCTGGGAGGAATGCTGGCAACCGAAATGGCTGATTTTCTGCAACCTGAAAAAGTAATTGTTATTTCGAGTGCAAAATGCAGGCTGGAATTTCCGGGGCGCTACCGTTTTCAAAAAGTAGTACCTGTTCACCGTATCGTTCCGGGATTTACAATAAAATTGGGAGCACGAATACTACAACCAATTGTAGAACCCGATAGGAACAAAGACAAAGAGACTTTTAAGAGTATGTTGAACAGTAAGGATCCTAAGTTTTTGAAACGAACAACAACCATGATAATAACCTGGAGAAGGAAAAGTTACAATAAAGATATCGTACATATTCATGGTGATTTAGATAAAACTTTACCTCCGCGTTTTGTCAATTTTGATTACCTGGTGGAAGATGGTTCGCACATGATGGTGCTTACACGTGGCGATTTAATCAGTGAGCTTGTAAATCATATTTTGAAGGAATAATTGTACTGCACTATCGAAATCCTGAGAGGTTTTTACTAACTTATGAATCCAAATATAGTAACATTATGCACAATACTTTAAAACTCCTGAGCTTTGTTTTTGCAAGCCTTATTTTGCCAACACAAGTTATAGGCCAGATAGAAACGACTATTTTTAACCTGGACAAAGCGGAGGATAAAAATGTTGTTCCGTTCTTTACGAATCGTGTAATAGAGGTTAACAAAGACAATTCATACACTTTCAAAAATAGTAGTACCCAACAGACAAATACACTTTATTTCTGCAATTACAATTACAATAACGATTCCATTGAGTTGAATCTGAGGGCTGTTAACCTTTCGGATAAATACCCGACCGAAAAGTTGAAACATAATATTATCTACAATATTTACGAGTATAATCGTTTAAAAAAGGGAATAAAGAATTTTTATATTGTAGTTGGCGGGTACGGTAAATCTTTTGATAAGCAGATACATGAATATATGCATCGATTAAAAACAAACTACGGCGATTCACTTTTTAATCAGGCTTCAATAAGTGTTTTTGCATGGGGAACGGAAGATAAAGTTTATCGCTATTATAATGCGCTTCGTGTGTCGAAACGTGGAGCCGCCGATTTTGCAATATTTCAGCACATGCTCGATGAGTTTATGGGAGATACAGAATATTGGGAAACTCATCCCAAAGACATTACCATAAGTATTCTCTTTTCGTCGATGGCAAACGAAATGTTTCGAAGTTATATTCTCGAAAGAGACAATCAGAATATTCCCCTCGTTAAAACTTATAAAAATATCATATTCGTTGGAAGTGTTGCTCCCCGCAATGTATTTGAAGAAGGCAAAGCCTTTCACAACCTGGGAGAAATGACTGACTCGGTTCAGTTGGTTGTTAACTCAAAAGATATTTTACTAAAAATGTCGAGCATAGCTCATTTCAAGAACCGTATTGGAAACAAAGGACCTAAAAATCCCGATGAATTACCAGAGTTTGTAAAAGTTTCCAATATCAGATCATTAATCACGAAAGACGATATGAAGCGCATGGGGCACGACTATGTGCTCACCAATCCTGTGGTTCAGGATGCTTTGCTTGAAATGGCTGAAAATAATATCGCAAGTAAAAAGTCAGACTAAATTACCTCAATCTTGTTTTTTGTTTGAATGCGGAAGCCGAAACGAGCTGTTTGGGAATAAATCCTTAGTTTTGGCACTCCAATTAAATAACTATGGCTAAAAATAAATTATTATGGGGTGCAGTGATGATCATTTTTATGGCATCATGCGGGGCACCAAAAGTACTTACTACTCCAAAAACTGAAGCAACAAGTTTTGAAGCTCAGGGAAATTTTACACAAGCGCTGGCAATCTGGAAGAATTATTTTGAGGCAACAGAAATTGAAAATATAGCAGGAGCCGATTTTGCGCACGCAGCAAAGACTGCATTTAAAGCTGAAAATCTTGCACAGGCAATCAGCTGGTTCGATCAGGCACGTTATAAAAATTATGCCGATGCTGAAATGTATCAAACGCTGGCAGCTATTTATAAACAACAAGATAATTTGTCGAAAGAATTATCGGCCCTGGAATATTTTACCGAAAACTTCGGAGATGAAAACAACGAGGTAAACGCGCGCTTATTGGCCATATACAGCGAAATTGATGCAAATGAAAAGGCACTTGACATTTGGGAAAAAATGGATAATTCGAATAAAAATGAAGTGTCGAATATTGAAAATTATTTTGCAGTAAATAAAGCAATGGAGAATGAGGCTGTTTGCGATAGTTTGGCAAATGTATTACTCGAAAAAAATGCTGATAACCTTGATGCGTTGGAGTGGAATGCCAAAAAGTATTACTGGGCCGGACAAAACCGCTACGAGCGCGAAATGGCAAAATACAACAAAAACAAAACCCGTAAAAACTATAATACGCTTCTAAAGGAACTGGATTTGGTAACAGCAGATTTTAAGAAAGCTTTACCTTATTTAGATAAACTTTGGAAACTTAAACCCGGTAAAGAATATGCTGGTTATCTGGCAAATATTTATGCCCGATTTGGCGATGAAGAGAAGACAGAGTATTACAAGAATTATATGAAATAAAAAAAGGGCTGCTAACTTAATTAGCAGCCCTTTTTTGTTTATGGAATCACCATCCTCCACCAAGAGATTTGTAGAGGTTTATATTGGCCTCCAAACTCTTTTGCAGGAGCTCAGAATAATACAGCTCAATATTAAAAAGTGCCCGTTCTGCATCAAGAACTTCAAGATAACTTGTAACACCACCATCATATCGCTGGCGCGAAAGTTTAGCTGCATTTTTCGAAGCTTCCAGTTGTTGTTTTGTATATTTTAATTCTTCGGAAAGCGTTGATATATAGATCAGTGCGTCTTCGGTTTCTCTGAATGCTGAAAGTACAGCTTTTTCATAGTTATACTTCATTTGTTCAGTAACTTCTCGTTGTGCTTCAACGCGGCGTTTGTTTTTCCCGAACTGGAAAATTGGGCCAAATAAGTCGGCACCAGCCGAGCCAATAAAGGCGTCATCCGAATTAAAATCAGCTAAATCTGCACTGGCAATTCCAAGTAATCCGGTTAAACTTATTGATGGGAAACGCATGGCTTGTGCCACGCCGATACGCGCATTTTGTGCTTTCAGCATTTGTTCTGCCTGAAGAATATCGGGACGGCGTTCCAATAATTCAGACGGCAAGCCTGCCGGAACAATATTCGGCAATTGAAGATCTTCAAGCGCTGTTTCTGTTATAATTGGCGCAGGATTTTGTCCGATTAAAACACTCAGTGCATTTTCAGTAAAAGCAATCGAACGTTCGTAGACAGGAATAGCAGCTGCAGCTGTAGCTTCCTGAATTTGTGCCTGATTCAGATCAATTTCGGGAACGATACCTTTTTCAAAGCGTTCCCTGATAATCCGATGCGACTCCTTGCGCGATTCAAATGTTTGGCGCGAAATTTCCAACCGGTTTTTATAATCAAGCAAAGTGTGATAAGTTATTGCAACCTGCGAAACTAAACTTAATTCAAGCGCTTGTAATCCATACTCAGATGCAAGTAAATCTGCTTTTGCAGCTTCCGTTGCTCTCCGGTACTTTCCCCAGAAATCAATTTCCCAGTTTAGGTTGGTTGTAGCTGTTAACGACGACATTGCTGAAAGGGCAGGAGCTTGTGTATTCCCGTAGGCAAACGATGCGGAATATGAAAATTGCGGATACATATCGGCTTTTGCCATTCCCAGGTATGCACGGGCTTCGTTAATACTTGAAACAGCCATTAAACGGTCGAGGTTATTGGTCAGTGCAGAATCAATAAGGTTGGCAAGTACCGGATCATTGAATAGTATTTGCCAGTTTATGGTATCTGCTTCTGTTGCCTCAGTATTCTGAAAACGATAACTTTCTGGTGTTTGCATTTCAACTTGTTGGAATTTTGGACCAACCATACAGCTGCTAATAAACAGCAGCAGTGCAACACTCAATAAACTGTAGTTTTTATTTCGTTTCATTCTGTTCATCTTTAAGGTTAGTTCTTTTTCTTTTGTTGTGTTGTCACAGCTTTTGCTTCTCGTTTCTTTTCGTAGCTTGCAATTTTTCCGATAAAGACAAAAAGCATGGGGTAGAAGAAGACACCCAACAGTGTAGCAACTGTCATTCCTCCGAGCAGAGCCATTCCCATTACTTTACGTGCTTCGGCACCTGAGCCGGAGGCAACTACCAGTGGGAAAATTCCTAATATGAAAGAAAAGGCGGTCATAAGAATTGGCCGGAAGCGTGAACGAGCTGCTTCAATTGCGGCATCAAAAAGACTTTTTCCTTTGTCAAATTCATCTTTGGCAAATTCAACAATCAGAATTGCATTTTTCGCTGCCATACCAATCAGCATTACAAAACTAACCTGTGCAAAAATATTGTTCTCGAAAGATGTACTAAACATGCGGGCTCCCCATAATGCAAACAAGGCACCAAATATGGCAAATGGTGTTCCCAGCAATATACTAAATGGTAGGGACCAGCTCTCGTATTGTGCCGATAAAATAAGGAATACAAAGAGCAGGGAGAAAATCATGATAACACCCAGCGATCCGGATGCCTGTTTTTCCTGGTACGACATGGCATTCCACTGGTATCCCATATCAGCCGGTAGTACTTCGGCAGCAACTTCTTCGAGTGCTTTCATCGCCTGTGCTGAAGTAAAACCAGGAGCAGGAGCACCGGTAACTTCTACCGCACGATAAAGATTAAAGCGGTTGGTGTATTCAGGCCCGGAAATCGGCTCAACGGTGGCCAGAGTTGCCAAAGGAACCATGTCGCCGTTGCTGTTTTTGATAAAGAAACTGTTGATGTCTTTTTCTGAAACACGATATTGGTGCTCGGCCTGAATGTAAGTTTTATACAATCGTCCGAAGCGAGTAAAGTCGTTTACATATGCACCCCCCATAAAAGCACCTACAGTTGTATATAAGTCGTTAAGCGAAACACCCATTTTCAGTGCTTTTTCTTTATCGATATTTAAATAGCGTTGCGGAACATTTGCCTGGAAAGTAGTAAATGCATTTCCAATTTCTTCGCGGGCATTTGCTGCCTGCATAAATTTCATTGCATTTTGCGACAGGTAATCCGGAGTGTTACCTCCCATATCCTGCAACATAATGCTAAAGCCGGAGCCGTTACCCAAACCCGGAATAGCCGGCGGCCCAAAAGCAAAAACCTGTGCCTCGTTAATTTGTGTAACCAATCGTTTGTTTATTTCCAGGATAAGATCATCGGCTGTTTTTTCCCTGTCATCCCAATTTTTTAAAGCAATAAACATAAAACCGGTATTTGTTGCCATTGCCCCCGACAGCATACTAAAACCTGTTGCATTGGTTACATATTCTATTTCAGGAAAATCTTCCAGTATCGTTTCAATTTTCTTGGCAACAGCATCCGATCGCTGTAATGAAGAAGCATCAGGCAATTGCATGTTAATGAACAAATAACCCATATCTTCTGCCGGTATAAATCCTCCCGGAACCAATTTCCCAAATACGGCCATTCCAACGGTAATCACCAATATAAATACAACTCCGCGTTTTATTTTTCTGGTGAATACATTGGTTAGTTTCATATAGCCTTCGGTGGATTTGCCCATGAATTTATTGAACTTACCAAAAAACCATCCAAGAGGCCCTTTATAAGGTTTTGGTTCTTTAAGTAGAAGTGATGCCAATGCCGGACTCAAGGTTAATGCATTTACTGATGAAACAAGGACTGATACTACAATAGTAATTGCAAATTGTTGATACAGCCTACCTGTAATACCTGCCATACCTGCAACCGGAATAAACACAGCTACCAAAACCAGGGTAGTTGCAATAACCGGTGCTGATACTTTTCGCATGGCATCAAGTGTGGCTTCTTTGGCAGTCATCCCTTTTGTAATATTTACCTGAACGGCTTCGACAACTACAATGGCATCGTCAACCACAATTCCGATGGCAAGCACCAATCCTAAAAGCGACAATACGTTAATAGTGAATCCTAAAAGAGGAAAGAAAATGAATGCTCCAACCAGTGAAACGGGTATCGCAATCGTTGGAATCAGTGTGGCGCGCCAGTCTTGTATAAATATAAATACCACTAAAATTACTAATATCAGAGCGATAATAAGTGTCTCTACAATATCGTTAATTCCTGCAGTAATTGCTGCTGTTGAGTCGAGTGAAATATCGTATTTTATACCTTCAGGAAATGATCCGGAAAGGCGTTCGATTTCGTCTTTAACCAAGGCAGCCAATTCTGTTGCATTTGAGCCGGGAGCCTGGTATAAAGCAATAATTGAACAGGCTTCACCATTCATCCGGGTGAATGCGCTGTAGGTTTCTACCCCAAGGCTAATTTCTGCAATGTTTCTTAATTTAACCTGCGAGCCATCGGGACGTGTTCGAATCACAATCTCTCCAAATTCTTCGGGCGAATTAAATCGTTCAGGCATTCGAACGGTGTAAGTGAATTCTGTGCCAGGAGGCGATGGTTCTGCTCCGAATTTACCACCCGGAACAATCGCATTTTGCTGATTTATGGCATTTAATATTTCTGGAATGGTGAGTTCCATAGCTGCCAACCGATCGGGTTTTACCCATATTCGCATCGAGTAATCTGATGCACCAATTACATTTACACGCCCGATTCCTTTAATTCGAGCTAACTGATCTTTTATATTGATTAAACCGTAGTTCCCCAGAAAATCCTGATCATATCGTCCGTCGGAAGTTAAAGTAATCAGCATTAAAATATTGGGTAACGACTTTTCGGTCATTACACCAAACTTTTTAACCGACTCCGGAAGTTTGGCTGTAGCTGCCGAAACACGGTTTTGAGCCAAAACGGTGTTCATATCAGGATCAGTCCCCACGTCAAACGAAATCTGAATGTTCATGCTGCCATCGTTCGCATTGGTCGATTTCATGTAAATCATGTTATCAACACCGTTAATTTGCTGTTCTAACGGAGTAGCCATCGATTCCTCAACCGTAAGCGCATTTGCTCCGGTGTAAGTACCACGCACCTGAACAATTGGTGGTGTAAGATTCGGGTATTGCTCGATAGGTAAGCCACTGAGCATAACAAAACCCACAATAACAATTACAATGGCAATAACCATTGCAACGATGGGCCTGTGTACGAAAAAATTTCCTTTATTATCTGACATAGCTGAAATTTAAAGGTTTGGGAATTGACTTTCAAATTCAATGGTTTCAGCTTCTACCGGCATTCCATTTCTTACTTTTTGAAGTCCTTCTATCAGTACTTTTTCTCCTGGTTTCAAGCCTTCTTTTATCAGCCACATATCGCCAACTTTTCCATCCGAGATAATTTGTTTTGTCTCTACTTTGTTTTCATCGTTAACAACAAAAACGGAATATTGGCCTTGTAATTCTTTTACACATTTTTGAGGAACTAAAATAGCTTGTTCATGTGTTATGGGTATCCTTACTTTAGCATATTGGCCTGGACGTATTATCAATTCGGGATTTGGGAAAAGTGTTTGAATTAGAATTGTTCCTGTGTTTCTATCGACTCCGCGATCGATAAAATTAAACGATCCCAAGTGTTTATGAACAGAATTATCGGCAAGTACTAATTCGAGAATTTTTTCATCTTCGCTTCTATCCTTTAACAATTCCTGAGCTCCTCCAATGTTGTTAATCATCTGTAAATATTGATTTTCTGGCAAGAAAAAATCAACATTGATTTTATCTGTTTTTGATACGGTATTTAATACTACCAGTGGCGCTTGTCCAACCAGATCTCCAATTTCTGCCTGCGATTTTCCAATAATACCGTCAATAGGGGAATAAACTTTTGTATAGCCCAATTGAATTTTGGCAATACTCAAATTTGCTTCGGCTGCCTGCACTTGTGCTTCAGCTGCTTCAAACTGCACCTGTGCTCCGTCAAGGTCGGCCTGACTTACTGCATTGGTTTCCGCCAACGGTTTGTAACGGTTTAAATCGCTCTGCGCTTTGGCATATACCGATTTCGCTTCGGCCAGCTGACTTTGTTTTGCTGCAACTTCTGCTTCGTAGGGTTGTGCATCAATTGTGTATAACAATTGTCCCTTTTTTACCGGAAGGCCTTCGTTAAAATGTATGCCTTCAAGAAATCCAACAACGCGGGCTCTGATTGATATATCCTGATAGCCATATACCTGGCCAACAAAATCAATCTTTTCAATAACATCTTTTTGATCAACTTCAACAACCTTAAGCTTAAGCGAAGATGCCTGGTTTTGCTGTTCCTGTGTACATGAAACGAGCAGTACTGATAAAATCATGATCAATAAAATTCTCATAGGAAATGGTTTTAAATGATACATTCTTAGGTTTTTTGGGATACATCTTTTTAAAATTCATAGTAATATAAGACAATTTGAGGGATCATGCTAAACCATATTAAAAGAAAATGCAGAGAATATTTACTCCAATAAAGCAATATTTTCCAAAAAACAATACATATTATATGTCAAACACCTTGTATGTATTGACTTCGAAGCTCTGTGTTTTTATTTATAGAATTTGATTTTTTTGGGAACTGTGCATAAATAAAAAAAAGGTTCCCGCAACCGGAAACCTTTTTTACAAAATATTGTGAAGCTCTATTTTTCCATTAAAACATCCTTAAGGAAGTTTGTCATTTTTGTATAAAGGTGCATACTTGTATTTCCTCCTCTGATGCCATGATTACGGTTGGTATACATGGCCATGTCGAATTGTACACCTGCCTGAACCATTTTTTCTGTCATTTCAAAGGTATTTTGAGCATGTACATTATCGTCGGCAGTTCCGTGCACAATCAGTAAATGTCCTTTAATATCTCCTGCGTGAGAAAGCGGCGAGTTATCATCGTAACCTTCAGTATTTTCCTCTGGCGTGCGCATGAAACGTTCGGTGTAAACCGTATCGTAGAAACGCCAGCTTGTAACTGGTGCCACTGAAATTCCGGCTTTAAAAAGATCGCCGCCTTTTTCCATGGTTAGCAGCGTCATAAAACCGCCATAACTCCATCCGAATATGGAGATGTTTTTAGCATCAACGTACGGCAGGGTAGTAAGGTATTTTGCTGCTTCAACCTGGTCGTCAGATTCGTATTTTCCCAGTTGCATGTACGTAACTTTTCTAAAATCTTCGCCACGTGCACCGGTACCACGCGGGTCGACACAAACTACCAAAAAGCCTTCTTGCGCAAGATATTCGTTCCAACCTACGCCTCCCCACGAGTCTCTAACACTTTGCGAATTTGGGCCACTGTACTGTGTCATAAAAACCGGGTATTTTTCAGATGCATCAAAATTGTTTGGTTTCAGCATCCAGCCATTTAGTTCCACTCCTTCAGAGGTAGTAAATGTGAAGAACTCTTTTTGAGGAATGCTCATGTTCTTTACCGTATTTTTTAAAACGGTATTGTCCTGCAGAAAACGAATCTGTTCACCATCTTTATTGTCGTGCAGCGTAATGTAATTCGGCACTTTTGCACTGCTGTAGTAACTAATAAAGTATTTAAAGTTTTTGCTAAAAACAGCACTGTTAGTTCCTTCCAGTGTAGATAATTTACCTTTCTCTTTTTTGTCCTGACTGATATAATACACTTCTCTGCGCAGTGGCGATTCAGCTGCAGCCTGATAGTAATAAAGCTCTTTAGCAGGATCGTAACCATAAAAGTCGGTAACATCAAAATCTCCTTCGGTAAGTTGTGTAATTTCAAAACCTTGTTTATCGTATAAATACAAATGCGACCAACCATCGCGTTCGCTTTGCACAACAAAACTTCCATCTTCAAGATAGGTGAATGCATCCAGAAAATTTTCAGCAATGTAGCGATCATTCTTTTCTGTTAGAAAATTACGCGTGTCGCCGGTGTACGGATTGGCATATAAAATATCGATTTGATTTTGGTGTCGGTTTAAACGCATAACAACAAGCTCGTTGGCATCAGGTGTCCATTTGAGTCGTGGAATATAAATATCGGTTTTTTCGCCAATATCTACTTTTATTCCAATTTTGGTTTTTACCTCGTAAGAATAAACCTCTACAGTTGAATTCGTTTCACCTGCTTTAGGATATTTAAACGTGTATTCTCCCGGATACAATTTGTTGTCTTCGAGTGTTGGTGTAGCTCCTGCATACATTGGCATTGAAAATTCGGGTACTTCTCTTTCATCAAATCTAACGTAAGCTAAAAACTTACTGTCGGGCGACCACCAAAATGCTTTGTTGTAGCCAAACTCTTCTTCGTAAACCCAATCAGGAGCGCCATTAATAATTTCGTTAAACTTACCGTCTTTTGTAGCCTGGTGTGTGCTTCCAAACTTCAGGTTTTTAATAAAAATGTTGTTGTCGCGAACATAAGCAACATAATTGCCATCAGGAGAGAAAGTTGCCAGCTGCTGTGGCCCTTTATCCGAAAGTTCTGTTAATTCTTCGGTTACTGAATTCCATACATAATATTCAGCAGTATACGAACGGCGATAAATTGATTTACGCTCGGTTGTCAGCAGTATTTTTGTTTCGTCGTCGCTAAATTCGTAAGCTGAAAAAGACGAAATGGGAGCATCGTCAATTTTAGCAATGTCAAAAAGAGTTTCAACTTCATCGCCGGTTTTATAACTGTATTTTACAATTCTTTTCTGTGCTTCCATTGTTGTGTAATGAACACCGTCGTTCATCGAACGAAGTCCGTATACTGATTGTGCACGAAATGTTCCTTTCTCAAAAATGTCTTCCAGTGTAATCTTTTGCGCCTGTAACGCTTGTCCTGAAAGTAAAGCCAGAGATGTGACCAGTAAAATAAGCAGTTTCTTCATGTCTTTTATTTTGTATGGTCAACAAAAATAGAAAAATGTTCATCTAATGTTCAATGACTTTTTAAATAATATTTGAAATGAAAGAGAAGTTATCTTTCAAAAAATTAGTGTGCTATTTCGGTTCTTCGCTAAAAAGCAAGAATGAGGTGGTATATAAGCATAAAAAAAGGATGCAACTCATATTACCATCAATAACGAGTGCACCCTTTTCGCTTTAATCCAAATATTTATTTCTATTCTAAAAGTTCATAGTCATGCATTTCTTTCATAAACGAAACAAAATCATCTTTTTGATCTGAATCCATCCATTTCATTGCACTTCGCGGGTGTTCGTTCATTGCTCCGGTAATCAGGTACGGAATGTGGTACCCCCAGTCAATTTTCTCCTGCCATGGTTTTACAAATGTTTGAATGGCTTCAAGCAAGGGGAGTAGCCTGTATTTTGGGTTTTTAAGAAATGCGATCAATATCTCAATCGGGCAGTTTCCGGCACCGCGTCCCATTCCAAGTAGAGTGGCGTCAAGCATGGTAACACCATTTATCAGCGAAGTAACAGTGTTCGACATAGCTAACTGCATGTTGTTATGCGCATGAATACCCAATTCTTTATCGGGCATTGCGGCTGCATATTTTTTTACCAACCGCTCAATACTTTCACAATATAAGCTGCCAAAACTGTCAACAACATAAATAATTGGTACGCGCGATTTGGCAAGGTCAGCAAGAGCTTCGTCTAAATCAGCTTCGTTTACTTTCGAAACAGCCATGAGGTTAATTGTAACCTCGTAACCTTTATCCATACAATGTTCGGCAAGCCAGATAGCTTTATCAACCTGGTGGCAGTAGCAAGCTACGCGCATCATATCAATCAAACTTTCGTTTGCCGGTGGAATATCTTCCGGAGCAATACGGCCAATGTCGGCCATTGCCGAAAGTTTTAGGTTTGTATCGTTGTCTCCAACTACACGGCGAAGGTCTTTGTCGTCGCAGAATTTCCATGGTCCAACTTCATCTCTCGAAAAAGCTGATTCGCTACTTTTGTAGCCAATTTCCATGTAATCAACGCCGGCTTCAACACAGCCTTTATAAACGCCACGCACAAAGTCGTCGCTAAACTGCCACTTGTTCATCAGCCCTCCGTCGCGGACTGTACAATCCATTACTTTTATGTCTGCTTTATACATTTTTGCTGTTTTTAAATTTTAACAATTCCATTTCATGATTAATATTGCTTTCTACCAAAAGGGTGTAGATTTGCTCAAAAACATCGGCATTTAAACCTTTTGATTCAGCCAGGTCTCGGCGGTGTTTTATTACTGCATCTTTGCGTTCCTGTGCAATAATGGCATCTTTGTCGTTTTTAAACCGAACGATTGCCTCAACATATTTATGCCTTTCAGCAAAAAGCAAAATTATGTGGTCATCAATTTTGTCAATCTCCTGTCGTATTTCTTCCAGAGAACTACATTTCTCCGGATCTCTAAATTCCATAAGCTTTATAAATTACAATCTTTTGAAAATTTGCTGTCTGGCACAAAGGAATTAATAAATAGCAGATATTCATATTAAACTGTAATTAAAATCATGCTTTTAGTGTTAATTTAAAGAGAATCTGAATTAATTGTTTTCAAATTAATACTTATGAATGTGTGCTTTTTTTAGATCATGAGTAGGTGTCTTTTTTTTTGAATTAATGTCATTTAACATGGCAGTGTTGATAAAACGTTACAATTGACTAATAAGCAGGTGTTCTATTCTTTTTAGTATGGATGGATTGATTATCTTTGCCGCGCAAAAGTAATTTGGGTTTGGTTAAGAAGAATTTTTGCGACTAAAAGTTCTGACAACATCCGAATTAGACGAAAAAAATAAAAGTTAGATTTCAATAGCGATATTGGAACAAAAAATAGTAACTAAAAATGATAAAAATTACACTTCCTGATAGCAGTGTGCGCGAGTTTGCAGAGCCTGTTAGTGGTTTAGAGATTGCAAAATCAATCTCGAACCGCCTGGCAAAGGATGTGCTGTCGATTTCGGTTGATGGCGAAGTTTGGGATTTATCGCGGAAAATAGACCACGATGCCAACATTAAACTGCACACGTGGGACGACAGAGAAGGGAAAGAGACTTTTTGGCATTCATCAGCTCACCTGATGGCTGAAGCCATTGAGGCTTATTACCCTGGTACTAAATTTGGTATCGGTCCAACTGTTGATACAGGATTTTATTATGATATCGATCTTCCTGACGGGAAAGTACTGTCGGAAAAAGACCTTCAAAAAATCGAGCAAAAAATGTTGGAGCTGGCGCGTCAGAAAAACGACATTGTTCGTTCTGATATTTCGAAAGAAGAAGCTTTGTCTATGTTCACCGAGAAGGATGATGAGCTAAAGCAGGAGTTGATTAGCGAACTGGAAGATGGAACGATTACGCTTTACAATCAGGGAAATTTTACTGATTTGTGTCGTGGACCACACTTGCCAAACACCAGCTACATTAAGGCAATTAAGTTAACAGCAATTGCCGGTGCTTACTGGCGTGGCGACGAAAAAAATAAAATGCTTACCCGTGTTTACGGTGTTACTTTTCCGAAAGCGAAAATGCTTACTGAATACCTTGAAATGGTTGAAGAAGCTAAAAAACGCGACCACCGTAAAATCGGTAAGGAAATGCAATTGTTTACTTTCTCGGAGTCAGTAGGACAAGGACTTCCGTTGTGGTTGCCAAAAGGTGCACAATTGCGCGAGCAGCTCGAGAATTTCCTGAAGAAAGTACAAAAGAAATACGGTTACGAGCAGGTAATGACACCACATATTGGTGATGTGAAGTTGTACAAAACTTCGGGTCACTACCAAAAATATGGTCAGGATTCGTTTCAGCCAATAACCACACCTGCAGAAGGAGAGGAGTATTTGTTGAAACCGATGAACTGTCCGCACCACTGCGAAATTTACAAAGCGTGGCCACGTTCGTATAAAGATTTGCCGGTGAGAATGGCCGAGTTTGGTACAGTTTACCGTTATGAACAAAGTGGCGAGTTGCACGGTTTAACTCGTGTACGCAGTTTTACACAGGACGATGCACACATTTTCTGTCGCCCGGATCAATTGAAAGATGAGTTTAAGAAGGTAATCGATATTATTTTCATCATTTTTAAAGCATTGAATTTTGAAAATTACACAGCTCAGATTTCATTACGCGATCCGGAAAAACCAGAAAAGTACATCGGATCTCCTGAAAACTGGGACAAGGCAGAGCAGGCGATTGTTGAAGCTTGCGAAGAAAAAGGATTAAATACTGTAACCGAATTGGGAGAAGCAGCATTCTATGGTCCAAAGTTGGATTTCATGATTAAAGATGCTTTGGGACGTAGCTGGCAGTTAGGTACCATTCAGGTAGATTACAACCTTCCGGAACGTTTCGAGTTGGAATATATAGGTGCCGATGATAACCGTCACCGCCCGGTAATGATCCACCGCGCACCGTTTGGATCGATGGAACGTTTTGTGGCTGTGTTGATTGAACACACTGCCGGTAAATTCCCATTATGGCTTACACCAGAGCAAGTGGTAGTATTACCTATCAGTGAAAAGTATAACGATTATGCTAAAAAAGTTTCAGAATTTCTAAATATTTCCGATATTCGCACCGTTGTTGACGATCGTAACGAGAAGATTGGTAGGAAGATACGAGACAACGAATTAAAACGAATTCCTTATCTGTTGATTGTTGGAGAGAAAGAAGCAGAGTCGGATTCAGTTGCTGTGCGCCGACAGGGCGAAGGCGACAAAGGAACAATGGCAATGGAGGAATTCGCTGAATTTATTAATAAAGAAGTAAGAGATCAATTATCAGGATTGTATAACTAACTTAAGGAGGAACGCATTATAGCTATTAAAAGAAGAGGTCCGAGAAGAAAGTTTCAGCCACGAAGAGAGCAGGAACCTCAACACCGGATAAATCACAAGATCAGGGTGCCACAGGTACGTTTAGTGGGAGATAATATCGAAGAACAAGGTATTTACCCATTACGTGAGGCATTAAAACTAGCAGACGAGATGGAACTGGATTTGGTAGAAATTTCACCAAAAGCCGATCCGCCGGTTTGTAAGATTATTGATTACTCTAAGTTTCTTTATCAGCAGAAAAAGAAACAAAAAGAGATGAAGGCAAAAACCACAAAAGTTGTGGTAAAAGAAATACGTTTCGGTCCGCAAACTGATGAGCATGATTTCCAGTTTAAACTGAAACATGCTGAAAAATTCCTTCAGGACGGAGCAAAAGTAAAAGCATTTGTTTTCTTTAAAGGACGTTCGATCTTGTTTAAAGACCAGGGCGAAATTCTATTGCTAAGACTGGCAACAGAACTGGAAGAACTGGGAACAGTAGAACAAATGCCAAAACTGGAAGGAAAGAGAATGACAATGTTTATTTCACCTAAAAAGAAATAAGTTTCGGATAACGAAACTTGTCTCTTGGTGTTAAACCACATATAATAAAGTTCTTTGATAACATTTTAATTAGTAGGAATTATGCCAAAAATGAAAACGAATTCCGGTGCTAAAAAGCGTTTTAGATTAACCGGAAGTGGTAAAATTAAAAGGAAGCACGCCTACAAAAGTCACATTTTGACTAAAAAAAGTACAAAACGTAAGCGTAATTTGACTTATTGGACAACTATCGATAAGACAAACGAAAGCAACGTAAAACTTTTGTTGTGCATGAAGTAATCGGTCGAAACTGACTGATCTTTATAAACCTTTTAATTGAGAGAGGTAAAAAAAGTTAAAAACCAGATGATTGTGCTTTAAAGTATTTCCGCCAATTGACGGAAGGCGCCGATTATCAAAAAAGTAAAAAGTATGCCAAGAAGTGTAAATCATGTAGCATCACGTGCCCGGAGAAAGAAATTACTGAAAAAAACTAGAGGTTATTTCGGAGCGCGTAGTAACGTTTGGACGGTTGCAAAAAATACCTGGGAAAAAGGTCAACAGTTTGCATACCGCGATAGAAAAGCGAAAAAAAGAACATTCCGTGCATTGTGGATTCAGCGTATTAACGCTGCAGCGCGATTGGAAGGAATGTCGTATTCACAATTCATGGGATTGTTAAAAAAGAACGACATTGAAATTAACAGGAAAGTTTTAGCTGATTTGGCTATGAACCAACCTGAGGCGTTCAAAGCAATCGTAGAAAAAGTAAAATAAAGACTTTATTATTTAGGTGAAATACATTGAAGTCCTGACGGTTTCGTCAGGACTTTTTTTCTGAAAGTCACTCCCCAAAATAAAGTTCGGTTATAAAAGAATTATAATTTTTTCTACGTGCTCACAATGGCAACAACTGTTGGTTCTTAGCGTCTGATGTCAGTTTTTTGTACGGGATTTAATCACCAAAAAAGCCACGACCTTTTAATTTTGATAGACGCTTTTTAAATCTGCTAATTGTCTTTCTAACCGTTGTATTCTTTTTAATCTTCTTTGTTCTTCAATTGCCTTGTTCTGGCTACTTAATAAGTAAGGCGTTTTGTCCCTTAGAACAAAGTAAGCAGCCGTCAGGATCTTATGTCCTATTGCCATATTTGCTTTCTTACTTCCTCTACGTGCGGCAATTGTCTTATGTTTTGCAGCCATTAAACAATCTTTAGAATGTGATGCTGCCCATGCAGCTTCAACCAGGGTTGTTTTCAGGTATTTGTTGCCATGTGTTATTTTTGAAGAATATTTTTTACCGGCACTTTCGTTATTTCCTGGACACACGCCTGCCCATGAGGCAAGATGTTTCGCTGACGGAAAGAATACCATGTCATTTCCAATTTCAGCAAGTATCCCAGCAGCTATTTGTACCGACACTCCTGGAATAGTAAGTAATAATTCAACATCATTTCTCATGGAGTTAAGATATTTGTCAATTCTTTTTTCAATGCAGTCAATTTGATTATTGATATGTTCCATTGATGCAAGAATCAGTTGAAGCATAAAAATATGATGTTCGGTAATCCTTCCGTATAAAGCCTTCTTTAGTTCGGCTTTTTTTCTGACCAAAGATCCTTTTGCCAGTTCTGATAATTTCCCCGGGTCTTTTTCTCCCGATGCGATTGCCAAAACAATTGCTGTTCCTGTTTTGCCAAAAACATCACTAACTACGCTGCCTAGCTTGATGTTGGCATCTTCAAGGATGTTCTGCAAACGGTTCTTTTCAGCAGTACGCTGATGTATCAGTTTTCTTCGGTGGCGGTGCAAAACCCGAAGTTCTCTTATGCCTTGACGTGGAACAAAACTTCCTTTAAGCAAGCCACTCAACAGAAGTTTGGCAATCCATTCACTGTCCATTTTATCCGTTTTTTGCCCCGGAACATTTTTTACATGCCTGGCATTGACCAGTAAAATCTCAAAATATTCTTCAAGTACATAGTAAACAGGTTTCCAATAAACTCCTGTGCTCTCCATCGCAATATGGCTTACTCCTTCATTCTGGAGAAAACCAATCAGCTTTTCAAGTTCTTCGGTAAATGTGCCAAAAGTTTCAGTTCGTTCAACAATATCTTTACCTTTGATGCTGGCGACTACTGTGTCCTTATGAACATCAAGGCCACAACCTCGCTCAATGATTCTTGGGAATTCTTCGACAGGATTCATAGTAGAAAATTTTATTGGTACGTAGATACCGCAAGTTAATTCACTTTCATTCCTGTTGGTGATTCCCGGGAATCATGAATGTTTTTTATGCCCTTTCTTATGAATATCTGACTTTAATCCAGTTCAAAAAGGAGTTTTGTATTTGGATCAAGTAGAAGTGCTTCAACGTCGTCTTTTACTGGAATTGAAATTGAAGTTTCTCTTTTGTTGATTCTGTATGTTTTGATCTCTGGATTTAGGTTTTTATATAAAAGTTTTATATCAATTGGAAAATTGTATAGAAAGTCTGATTGAATTTGTTTTATGACGACATTAATCTGATTTTCACTTTTGCTCCATTGGTAATTTAATACAGGATGGCCAGCAGTATACAACCACTGATTAAAGAACTTCTTTAAGTTAATACCAGAAACAAACTCCATAGTATGTTGAAAGTCTTTTGTTAATGCTGTTGAATTTTGATATTCGTGGTAATATTTCTGCAATCCTTCGAAAAATACGTCATCACCAAGTTTTTCGCGTAACATATGCAAGAACCAGGCAGCTTTTTGGTAGGAATTTGTATTAAGCAAACGAATGTATTCAGTAACAGTTGTGTCAATTATCGGTGCAAGGTTGTGTTTTGAATAGGCGATTATTCGTTCGCGGTCGTATTTCAGTCCTTCTTTAAATTGTTCATCGCCATAAAAATGCTGCATGTAAACATTTGTAAGATACGTGGCAAATCCTTCGCTTAGCCAAACATGGTGCCAGTTTTGTTCGGTGACAGAATTTCCAAACCATTGATGAGCTACCTCGTGTGCAAACAAACTTTCCTGACTGCGATCGCTTATAGCAGTATTCTCGTGATAAAAAATACAACTGGCATTTTCCATGCCACCATAGCGTGTTTTTGATTGCACATGCGCCAGTTTTTCGTATGAATAAGGGCCAATTAATTCCGAAAAATATTCCAGCGCTTCCGTTCCGTATTTATAATTTTTAAAACCCTGCTTTTCATTTTCTTCAAATACCCACGAACTTACCGGAATCCCCTGAAATTCCTGCTCGTTTCCAACCGCAAAATCGGCCGCGCCAATTACCATTAACTTTGTAGAAATGGGCACATTTTCTTTCCAATGTGTAAATTCTATGTTGTTGGCCAATTGTTTCTTTTCCACGTGCATTCCGTTTGCAACAACTTCGTAATGTTCGGGTGCATAAACCAGGAACTCCAGCGTTGCCTTATCCGAAGGATGATCAACACATGGGAGCCAGTTTTTCGCCCGATCGGGCCAATTGTCGCCAAAAAATGTACGTTGCCCATATTTGTTTTCGGAAATTACCAGGCCATCGGCAGGAATACCGGAATAGTTGATTGTTAAACTAACCTCGTCGCCAGCTTGTACTTTTTCGTTTAAATGAATCTCAAGCTTATTGTTTCCCTGAATAAAGTCAAGTCCGTAACCATCCATTTTAACTGAATGAACAAGCATTCCGCTTTCGTCAGAATTTCCTACTAAATCGAGTGTGATATCATTCCTTGCTTGAAGAAACTTAATTGAAATTGTAGCAATGCCTTCAATTTGGTTTGTGGAGTCATTCAAATGGATCTCAAATTTGTAGTGCTGTACATCGATGCTTTCAAACCGTGAATAGTGGTTTTGAGCATACAAATGAATGTTTATACTGAAAACAAACAGGAAGAGAATTAATCGTTTGTCGCTCATTTTTTAGATACTAATTAGTCGTCAGCTTCCGGCTTTTTATTAAAGCATAGGTGGCGAAAGATGCCAGCCAATGTGCTCCGGCGTATTCGCCCGAATCCATTTTGTCGTAGCTGTAATTAAAATGTGCATCTGCCAAATCAATAAATTTTTGATTGTTTAAAGCATGTCCCATTTCAAATAAACACCAGGCACGACTGAAGTTCAGCCCGTCGAGGTGTGCCAGTTTACCATCACTTCGGTCTGTTACAATTGCGATTTCCAGATACTTTTCAGGATGTTTCTCAAATTTTGGCAGAAAGGTTTTTAGCCATTTTCTGAAATCCTTTTCGGGTAATACTTTTAACATTATCGACGCTTCCTGCAGGCATGGCGAGAGAAAATCAAAACCACCCGGTTCCCAGGTAAGTGGACAATCACAATCGGTAGCATAATATTCTCGTGCTTTGCTCTCAATTTTCATGGCCAAATCGGTATCGTATTTTTTTGCCCAATCGTAAGCAAACGACATTCCGAATGCAATGTTGCTGTGTTCGCCAATTCGGATGGGATAGACTAATTTGTCGAGGAATTCACTGAATTTATTTGCCAGTAAATCAACCAGCGGCGAAAGATTTGCCTGCAATTCCAATGCTACAGGATCATCCCATTCGCGCAAAGCTTCATCCAGTTTTAAAAGCCAGGCCCAACCGTAAGTACGTTCGTAGGTGCTGTTGTGTTCATCATCGAAATAGGCAATTTCCTGCAAGATATTTTCGGCAGTAATATTTTTCTGTAGTTTGGAAATGATCTCATCGCGGTATTCAAAATCAGGAAATTCAGTTAGTACTTTTACTAATGTCCAATGCCCGTGAACCGACGAGTGCCAGTCGAAACATCCGTAAAATGCGGGGTGCATAACACGTGGCGGTTCAAGATAACTATCGTCACCGAGTACGTGGCCGGTTTTATTTGGGTATTCCTGATCAATGCATTCGTAGGCAAAATGATACAGGTATTCGGCTTTTTTTTCATCGAATTTGAGTTGAGAAGTTTGAGCCGAAAGAAGGCCGGTCATAAATAGCAGGAATAGAGTAATCTGTAATTTCATATCATATTAAAATTTGAATCCTGAAATTAAAAACTATTCTCAATAACCATTAACAATTCCGGTATTTATCGTTCAATCCTACGTTTTGTTTAATCATAGGAATAACTTTCATTAATCTCGACTGCTTTGTTTTTGCTTGTTTAGCTCCAATTATATAGTTTGAGAATTCGCGTTGCTTTCCCGGTGTAAAACTCTTAAAAGCCATTTCTAGTCCGGAATCTTCTTTAAATGCTTCTTTTAATTCGGGAGCGATGTTAACCGATTTTGGCCGGTTTATCTTGACGCGTTTTTGTTGCTTTTCATTCTCAATGGCCTCATTTATATAATCCATTAACAATTGGGCATCAATCTCGTCTGCATTTTGAAACCTCAATTGTCGCAGTGCTTTTGTTTTATCATCTTGAGCATTAATTAGTACTTCTGCTTCATCTTTTAATAAAACACCCTGAAAAAACCAAATGGCCACGTGCGCTTTAAAGGCTGCCAAACCAATAACATTTTTACCATTAATGGTGTAACAAGGGGCACCCCATTTGATGGTTTCTGTTAGCTCAGTTGAAATTAGTAAATCGTGGAGTATCAAAAGTATATCCTGCCTCGCTTTGGTGTTCAGAATATATTCATCTACGGTATTTGCTCGTTGCATATATTTACTTTTTCCTGGTAAAAATTGCCACAATGGCTGAAGTCGCAATTCCCATTAGTGGTGCGAAAATTAAGCTTTGTATCATGTAAGATCTTAAACTGAAATATTCCTGTGCTTCTTCCAACGTTTGCAAACCATTTTCAACAGTATACTCAATCATATTCTGAAAATAATCAGGAGTGATAACTTCAACAGTGAGGTATTGCGACAAAGGAGTGAGTATAGTAACTCCTAAAGTTATGATCAGGCCACTTATAAATCCCTGTATCCAGTTTATTTTTCCATTAAAATCATTCTTCCGCTTGTCGAGTAATGCAATAACATAAACAGCAATAGCCACAATGGCGAAGAAGTTAGTTACGATGGCATGTTTCTCGATATTCTCATCATGCAGTCCGGCCACTCTTTCTCCAATCATCCAAATTAGCTGAACAACAACAAATAAGATGGCCCATTTAATCTCAATTGCAAATTTTTTCATCGATCTTTAAGTTTTGGTTTCAGATAAAGAATGAATGAGATGGCTTTATTGTTCATTGTTTACCTTGGTTTTGAACGCTTTTTTTCTTTTAAAACAGATTTAATCATTTTACCGAACTCTTTATCGCGCTGTCGTTTTTCGTACACAGTGCTACTAAAATGTTCTTGTTCGCGTTTCAATTTTAGGTAATTTTCATAGGCTTCGCTGCTTAACTCTCCACTTTCAACTGCAGCGATTACGGCACAACCATCTTCGTTATTGTGTGTGCAATCGTTAAACTTACAAGCATTAGCTAATTCTGCGATGTCATCAAAAGTTACGTCGATAGCATTAGTTGAATCAGTAATGCCCAGTTCGCGCATTCCGGGAGTGTCAATTACTATGCTGTTATTGTCGAGCAAAAACAATTCACGATGACTGGTAGTGTGCCGTCCTTTATTTGTACTTTCGCTAATGGACTTTGTTTCGAGCACGTTTTTGTTTAACAGATGATTTATAATTGTAGATTTTCCTACTCCTGACGAACCAAGAAAACAATAGGTTTTATGAGACTCCAGTTCTGCTTTTAAAACATCTAAACCTTGTTCTGTTTCGTTACTAAGCGCAATTGCTTTTATATTCTTAATACGCTTTTTTACTTCATTGATTAGATCCTTGCATTCATCTTCAGGGAGTAGGTCCGTTTTTGAAAGTACCATTATCGGCTTAATGTTACCAGCATTACACACTGCCAGGTAACGTTCTAATCGGTTAGGATTGAAATCATGACCAACAGCTTGTACGATAAACGCTACGTCAACATTGGCCGCAATTAGTTGCACTTCGCCATGTTTACCCACCGCCTGACGTTCTAATACCGAAAAGCGTGGAAATACTTCAAGAATTATGGCATTCTCTTCGTCCATCGGAGTAAAGCGAATCCAGTCGCCAACTGTTGGGAAGTCGGCACTGGATTGAGCTGTATATCTTATATTTCCTGTAATTTCTGCTTTCAGAAAGGAATTGCCAAATTGTATGACGTAACGTTCTTTGTGTACTGTTACAACTCTGGCTATTTCAGAATGTGGTATATTATTTTCGCTTGCAAATTTTGCAATATCTACAGGTAAATTATTATTATTCATTGTTTGCTATTTCGGTTAAATTTTTCGTTGTTTCCATTTTCCTTTTCGGAATAAATAAAGTGCTGTAATTGCTAAAAATGATTCCGCAATTACAATGGAGATACAGGCTCCAAATAAGCCCATTTTAAGGACGATAGCCAGGAAATAGGCCAGTGGAATCTCAAACAGCCAAAAGCTCATAAAATTTATCTTTGATGGAGTTATAGTGTCACCACTTCCATTAAAACCTTGCATAAGCACCATGCCAAGCGCATAAAACAGAAATCCAAAACTGATAACTTGTAGCGCCAACGTACCGTGAGTAATAACATCTGTTTCCCGAATAAAGAGGTTAATCCAGAATTCAGGGAATATAGCCAGAATAAGTCCCATTATTCCCATGAAAATCATATTGACATAGCCGGTTATCCATACTGATTTTTCAGCACGTTCAGGCTGGTTGGCTCCCAAATTCTGTCCAACTAGGGTAGATGCGGCATTGCTAAGTCCCCATGCAGGTAATAAAGCAAAGATTATAATGCGAATGGCAATGGTGTAACCTGCAAGTGCATCAGGACCTGAAACCGCAATAATGCGTACCAAAAGTATCCAACTCGAGGTGGCAATAAGGTTTTGTAAAATACCACCTCCGGATATTTTTATAAGTTTAAGCATTACATTTAACCGCACTTTAATGCTACTGAGGTACAAGCGAACACGATGGTTCCCTTTAAACAAAAGGTAAAACTGGTAAATAACAGCCAGGCCTCGTCCGATAGTAGTTGCTACAGCAGCACCCGCCAAACCTAATTCAGGGAAAGGCCCGTAGCCAAATATCAGCAGTGGATCAAGAATAATATTGATAATGTTGGCCAGCCACATAACACGCATAGAAATGGCTGCATCGCCGGAACTACGGAACACTGCATTGATGATGAAAAGCATCATAATTACCATGTTGCCGCCAAACATAATGGCAGGGAAGAGGTAACCTTCAGTAGCCATTTTATCAGTGGCACCCATTAATTTTAAAAACTTACCGGCAAACAAAATTCCAGGAATGGCAATGCAAACAGAAAAAATCAATCCTACCAAAATGGCCTGAAATGCTACTACTCCTGCCTGTTCTTTGTTTTTTTCTCCAATCCGCCTCGATACCAAGGCGGTTGTGGCCACACTGAGTCCCATACCGATGGCATATACAATAGTCATTACCGATTCGGTAATACCAACGGTTGCCACTGCATCGGCTCCCAGTTTTGACACAAAGAAGATGTCTACCACTGCAAATACCGATTCCATGATCATTTCAAGTACCATTGGAACCGCCAAAATAAAAATGGCTTTACCCAGGCTGGCGTTTGTAAAATCGCGCTCTGTACCGCCAATTGCTTCTTTAACGTCAATCCACAACTCTTTTAAGTCGATGTCCTTTATTTTTTGTAAAGACAAAACATTTGCTCTTTTGAGTAACATTGTAAATTTATATGGAAATAAATGAATAAACTAATTGAATAATCTCTCTTGGCCAACCTTAGAACGGTCGGCAATCGGTGACGGTGATATTAATTGAGATATTCATTTTTAGTTCTCTTTTATTTGAATGTGACAAAGTTATGAAATAATTTTTTTAGAAAGCAAATTATTTTTTGATAAATATTGTTTTGCAATTAATTGAACACTTCTTACTTACTAACGTTAATAAGCTGAAAAATAACTACAGATGAATCCTAAACTGATAGGTGTTATAGTACTTTTTATTTTTGTTTCGTGTGCAAACAAAGAAAGGTTTCCTGAAAAACAATCTGAACGAATTTTAAACAATAGTACAGTTGTAAACGATATGAATGCCAGTGTTATAGGTGAGTTTGACGATTTGTTTACTTTTGTAACTAAATATAAGAACCAGGATTTGTCCTTTAACCTGGAAGATTTTGAAGAGGCTTACAACCAGTTTATTACAACAGAATCGTCGCGCTTGAAAGATGCTTGGCACAACCCATTATGGATTGAAATTAACGGGCTGCTGCTGGAGTTGACAGGTAAAGAAAAATATGCTCAGCAGTTGGAATTGGTTTCCAAGACAGACTCATTGTCGGAATACATTAAACCGTTTGTTCTCACAAAAAGAGTAGACCACATTTACGTGAACCTGTTTGAGCCGGCAGGAATAGAATACAACCATACTTTAGGTGGCGAGGTAACTTTTGAACAAGAAACAGCTTATCCTGAATCGGGCAGTGTGCGTTTACACTTTGGAATGACCGAAAAGCGATATATTGAGTTGTTTATCCGAATCCCGGAATGGGCCGAAGGAACGACTGTAGTTGTTAAAAAAGTAAAGTATTTTACACAGCCAGGCAACTATTGCATTATTGCGAAGAAATGGAAAGAAGGCGATTTGGTTGAAATTGAACTACCAATTGAAAAATATCCGGGTAATTAGCAATGATTTCAATCCACATCTTTAACTAAACTATGTCATGCTGAACTTGTTTCAGTATCACAGGCTGTTAAAAGATTCCGAAATAAATTCGGAATGACGATTTGAATGCTAACAGTTTGGTAAGGCATCAAAAATTGCCAGTCCGCCTTCTGATGTCTCGCGGTACTTACTTTGCAAATCTATCCCCGTTTTATACATTGTTTCCACTACTTCATCAAAACTAATCCGGTGACGTCCATCGGTTAACAGAGCATAGTTATTGTGCGAAACAGCCCGTTCGGCGGCAAATGCATTGCGCTCAATACATGGGATTTGCACTAATCCGGCTACGGGGTCGCACGTCAGTCCCAAGTGATGTTCAAGACCCATTTCTGCCGAATATTCTATTTGGTGAATAGTTCCGCCCATCATTTGTGTTGCAGCGCCTGAAGCCATTGCACAAGCCGTTCCAACCTCTCCCTGACAGCCTACTTCAGCTCCGGAAATAGAGGCATTTGTTTTTACCAGATTTCCGATTAGTCCGGCAGTGGCCAGTGCCCTGATTACACTTCTTTTATCGGTATGATGTGTTTTTTGAAAGTACTTTAAAATTGCAGGCATAACACCACTTGCACCACAAGTTGGAGCAGCAACAATCTTTCCTCCCGAGGCATTTTCTTCCATTACTGCCAATGCGTATGAAAACAACTGAGACCGGCGTTTAAACGGTGTAGCAAAATTACGTCCTCTTGTGTTAAAGCTATTTGCTTTACGAGGGAGTTTCAATCCTCCGGGCAAAACGCCATCCGAATGTAGTCCTCGTTTAATACTCTGGAACATTACCTGTAGCACTTCTTCCAGGTAGTCCCAAATATCTTGTTCCTCAAACTCTTCAACATATTCCCAAAAACTTTTACCATTGCGGTTACACCAATCCAATATTTCCGACATGGAAGTGTGCTCATACACGTCAATGGTTTCTGACTTGGTATAATCGTCAATAATTGCTCCTCCGCCAACACTGTAGCAAGTCCACTCCTTCAACAAGTCACCCTGGCTGCTTAAAGCTTTAAAACACATTGCATTAGGATGGCGTGGTAGAAAGGTTTTGGGTTCCCAAATGATTTGCAGTGGTCGGCTGCCAAAACTTTGTTCAATGGCAAAATCTGTAAGATGGCCTTTTCCTGTTGCAGCCAGGCTGCCGTATAAAGTCACCTCGTATTTTGCAGCATCACTGTTTTCTGCCAGAAACTTTTCGGCAGCTTTTTTGGGTCCCATCGTATGACTACTTGACGGACCATGACCAATTTTATAGATTTCTTTTATTGATTCCATTCTTCTGTAATATAATGCAAATGAAGAGCAGAATTCTCGTATAGTCTATGACTTTTGCTGTTTTCTTGCAATAATAAGAGTAATTTTGTCTTTTCAATTTTTGTCCTTAACCCTCATAAAACGGAACATTTTCATGATCCAGTTGGGTAGGGGATGATAGCCACGTTTCCGAAGATCGATGTACCAGCCAATTTTTTTGATGATAGGAATTTTATGTGTTTCAACAAATTCAATCAAAGTACCTTCTGGTGCCTGTATGTAGGCAAAATTACCAGCTGCTTCTCCCATATCGAACGATTCGGTGGCTTTTGCACTGTCAACCGTAAACGGATAACCCAAAGCTTTTGCTTTTTCGCGGAATTCATCCATCCCGTTAATATCAAAACAAAGGTGAATAAAACCCGGATCTCCCCAGATTCTACCTTCATAAATGTCTTTTGGTTGGTAATCGAATGCTTGAACCAGTTCGATAACAGATTGCCCGAAAAACGGACTAAATGCCCCTTGCTTTACATCAGAGTGACGCAGCAAAACTCTTCTGAATTTTTTATCTCCTCCGGGAATGCCTTTATAATCATCAAAAACTCCGGTTTCATCGTAAACAATTTCGTCGTATTGCAAAATTTCCTGATAAACCTTCAGGCTGGCATCCATATCTTTAACACCGATAACTGTTCCGATTACACCGCCACTTAACGATTTTTCTTTTTTACGAAATACACCTTCCTGGTTTTTAATTTCCCAAATGTTTCCATAAATATCTTTCATGAAAAAATGATCGTTACCGGCAGGATCTTTTGAAATTTTAGTAAGCAGGTTGAGTTTTGATGCACTGAACTTATCGTAAACTGCCTGTACATTTTCGGTCTTGATCTTTCCGATATTGATGCCAAGATCGCCAAGCTGAATTTCAACGTCAATTGGCTCCGGTTTTTTCCCGGTGTGCTGCCATATTTCAAAACCACCGCCTCCTTGCATATTAAGCGCTAAAACAGCCCTTCTGTCGCGTGTTTTGCCTGCCGTGTGTGCAAGCATCAGTTCTGCTGTTGCTTCGTCTTCAAACATTCTGATATCCATTGAAAAATGCTCGCGATACCATTTCCAGGCTTCCTGAAGATTTTCGACACCAACTCCTAATTGCTGAATCCCGTTGATTTGTGCTTTCATACTTGCTTAATACTTACAAATTAAAGTGGATTTACACGCGAAGCCATATAATAGTACAAACGAGGTAAAAACCTTCGGATATGCACCATTATTACTTCTGATCCACCCACTAATATTTCTTTTTTCTCCTTTTTTAGTTTTTTGCAGATAATCTTTGCGCATTTCTCTGCCGACATTCCAGTGTCTTGTCCGGCATCCATTTGTGCGTGTGTTTTGCCTTCTTTATCAATTGCATTCACCGAAATGTTTGTTTTTATACGTCCGGGAATGATAATCGATACTGCAATGTTGTTCTTGGTATTCTCGGCACGTAAACTCTCGAAAAAACCATGCAAGGCTTGTTTCGATGCTGAATACGATGACCGGTACGGAAAACCGAATTTCCCAACAATACTTGATGTTACTGCAATTTGTCCACCGCCATTTTCGATCATTGCGGGTAAAATATGCTTGGTTAACGCAATGGTACCAAAATAATTTACCTCAAACAGTTTTCGATCAACTTCTAACGGTGTTTCTGCAACAAATGAGCGCTGACTGATTCCTCCAAACTGATACAATGCATCAATTTTGATTTTGTTGTTGCGAATGTATGCAGCGGTTTTTTCAATAGAAGCTTCTTCGCCCAAGTCGAATGGCAGAATAATGGTTGTGCAACCATTCTGCTTACAGATCTCTTCTGTAGCCTTTAATGCCTCTTCATTTCTTCCAGAAAGTATGAGTTTTACATTGTTTGAAGAGAGCTCAATAGCAACAGCTTTGCCGATGCCTGATGATGCTCCCGTAATCCATAATGTTTTTCCGGCAAAATCCATTTACTATATCCTTTCAGAGTGCCACGAAGATAGCAGAATAATTATCGAGACAAAACGAATACGGTCTATTTTTACAGAGTTAAAATTAAAAATAGTTAAGATTGTTAAATTGTCTTCTCTTCAGAACTTGATCCTCTTTCAGGTAAGATAAAACTAAATAAAATTGCCATAAAGAAAGCCAGCAGATAACTCGCAAGTCTTTCCGAAATTCCGGTGATATCAACCAGCCAGGTTTTCCAGATTACTGCAGATAAAGTTCCGGTAATTAAACTTGCAAAAACACCTGCTCTTGATAATTTCTTCCAGAAGATTAGTAAGACAATTGCGGGGCCAAATGAAGCACCAATGCCGCTCCATGCATAAGAAACCAGTCCGTAAACAGTGTCTTCCATTGTAATTGCCAAAACAAATCCTACCAGCCCAACAGCAAGCGTTAGTACCTTATTCAGAAATAACATTCGTTTTTCCTCAATTTTCTTTTTGGTCATGTGTAAGTAGAAATCTTCTGTCATTGATGAAGAAACCACCATTAACTGGGACGAAGCTGTTGACATCATGGCAGAAACTGCACCTGACAGGAGAATTCCGGCAAGAATTGGGTTCAACAATGTCATTACCATTATAGGGAGGATTTTTTCAGAGTCGTTGGCAACGGTTGCTGCAGCATCTCCCAAAATACCATTTTGCACCAGCTGATAACCAATAATACCAATCATGAATGCACCAACATAAGCCAAAAGTGTCCAGATTATGGCAAGAATCCGGCTTTGTTGCGTTTCTTTTTTATTTCGCATGGCCATCATTCGGGTAAGCAGCTGTGGCTGTCCTGTATAACCAAAAGCCCAGCTCAAACCATTCAATACTAATAATCCGCCTGTTGCTTGTTTTACAGTGTCAAGGTTTTGCGGAACAAGATAGTTTGCCTGCGACATGGCTTCAGCCACGTGAATGTTGTTGGCAGCTGCAATTCCCAGTGCAATAATGGGTAAAACAACACATGTAACTACCATTAGAACAGCTTGAAAAGCGTCGGTGGCTACAACCGTAATAAAGCCACCAAGCATGGTGTATAAAGTAACTAGTGCCGAACCAATTACCATTCCCCAGAATGGATCGATATTAAAAGTGTCGTTAAAGATTTTACCTGCTCCACTGAATTGGGCAGCGATGTAAAGCACAAAGAAGAAAATGATAATTAGTGAGGACAGTATCCCGAAACTTCGTTGTGTGCCTTTAAACTTGGCAGAAAACAAACTCGGAACTGTTAAAGCACCTGTTTTGTCAGTAAGCTTTTGTAGCGGTTCGGCAAGAAAAATCCATAAAAACAAAATACCGGATACACAACCTAATGCTACCCACAAAGAAGCCATTCCTTCGGCATAAGCATGGCCAGTTAAACCTAATAGTAACCAAGCCGATTCTCCTGTTGCTCGTTCGGATAAAGCCAGCGAAAAACCAGAGATTTTTTTACCCCCAATAACAAAGTCGTTATTTGTTTTTGACCGACGTGCTGAATATGCCACAATACCAATTAAAATAACCAGGTAGCCAACAAATACAATTATCATTTTTTAGTAGAATTGTTGTGAAGCAACCAAAGATAATAAGAAAATGAATTGTAGCAATTTTCCTGCTATTTTTACAGATCTTGTACTTTTAGATTGTAATTATAAAAGTATTGAATGAGCTTGTTTTGGAAAGAGCTTAATTGTTAACTTTTTGGTGCAAGCTCTGAAATCCTTCACCCAGAATTTCTTTTGTATCCATTACTGTAATAAATGCATCAGCATCAATCTTGCTGATAAATTCCTGAAGGATAGCTACTTCACGCCGACTAACGACAGTATATATTATTTGTTTCTTTTCTCCGGTAAACATTCCTTCTCCATTCAGGTAAGTTCCGCCACGTTCAAGATCAACCAGTAGTTTTTCCTTTATTTCCGCATGTTTACGCGACACAATAATAAGTGCTTTGTTGTAGCTGGCACCTTCAAGTGCAGTGTCGATCAGTTTGCCACAAATATATATTACAATGAGCGAGTATAGTGGAATGGCCCAATCGCGAAATGCGATTAAACCAAAAAATACAATAACTGAATCCACATAAATCATTAATCTTCCAATCTGAATGTGGGTGTATTTTCCAATTATCATGGCAATAATATCGGAACCACCGGAAGTTGCGCGTGATTTAAAAATCAGACCAAGTCCAAACCCCATTAACACTCCGCCAAACAGGCAGGATAAAAGAATATCATCCACTAGGGGCACTTTGGCATCGGGGCGCATCATGGTTAGTAGGTCGGTAAAAACAGCAGTTAACACCGAGCCGGTAATGGTTTTTATTCCAAAACGTGGCCCCAAAATCTTAATTCCGGCAATAATCAACGGAATATCAATCATTAGCGCGAAAGTACCTACGGGAATTCCATCAGGCCAGAATGAAAATACACCTGCTGTTAAATAGTGCACAACAATAGCAATACCATATACTCCTCCCGGAACAATTTTATGTGGTGTAACAAAAAATACAAAAGCGGCTGCTAAAATAAACGAGCCCGAAATGAGAAGCAGGTTGTCCTGAATCCATTTTTTACTAAAAATCTTGTCTTTTGTTAAAAATGCCATGATCTCGAAATTTTTCGCAAATGAACACAATTTTAATGGATTAAAAAACAGATAATTGTCAGTAAATATCGACCGTATAAATCAATAGTAAAACAAGGTAGTTTTTACTAAGATTTGTAATATGTAAACTGATTTAAATTTTGAATTTTAATCAAGTGTAAATCGATAAGAAATAGTTCCCTGCTGGAATGCAGGCGCATTTTGGTCAACGTTAAATTTTGCTTTGAGTGCTGCCTGTTTGGCTTCGTCCCAGAATGCTTTATTGGCAATGGTTGTACCTCTGGCTCCTGGCTCAGCAGAAGTAACTCTTCCATTTTTATCAACGATAACTTTTACTACTACAATTCCGGCATCGTTACCCGGGTATTCCGGTTTCGGCAACGAAATTGCTGAACGTCCGCCAAGATCGAATGAAATACCTGCACCCGATCCCTGGTTTCCGGCTCCGCTTCCGCCAGGGCCGTATGTTGTTGCATTCGGATCTCCGGTTGGAACACCCTGGTTACCGCCTGGGAATGTTACTCCCTGGCTTTCTCCATCGCCAGTACCGGTGCCGCCGCTTCCTGATCCGCTGTTGGCAAAAGCACCTTGAGTTCGAGAGTTTATTTCTGCTATTTTTCGTTCTTCTTCTAATTTGCGCTGGCGTTCTGCTTCTTCACGAGCTTTACGTTCAGCTTCTTCGCGGGCAATTCGTTCAGCCTCTTCTCTTTGCTGACGTTCTATTTCTGCTTGTCGTTGACGTTCTATCTCAGCTAAACGCTTTTGTTCAGCTTCTTCGGCTTGTTTGCGTTCCAGTTCTTCCTGTTCTTTGCGTCGTTTTTCTTCCAGCTCTTGTTGGCGTTTAAGCTCCTCTTCCTTTTTCTTTTTTTCAGCAGCTTCAATGGCCACCGTTTCTTCGTAATCCTGAGTCATTGCAACTTCTTCGGCCGGTTCGGGTTCTGAAGTTTTTACCGGAGGCGGAGGTGTTTGTTTGGCAGGAGGTGGCGTTGTTTTTTGTTGAGCCGTTTGTGGTGGTGGTGGTGAGGTTTGTTGTTGACGGCGCGCCGGACTTGGTTCGCGGTCGCCCAATCCATTTTCCGAATTTCCGAAATTAACCAGAATTCCTTCTTCTCCGGGGAGAGGTAGTGGCGTAAAAAAGCCAAGTACAAGCAATAATATCAGTACGATTACATGAAAAATAATCGTTCCGACAAGCCCCTTTTTCTTTTCGCTATATTCCTCTCTTCGTATCATTTGCTTCCTATTCCGGCGATGTTGCCAGTATCATTTTATACTTATTTCGGCGAGCAATGTTCATGATTTTAACGACTTCGTTAACGGGTACCGATTGGTCGGCATGTAATGAAATAAAAATATCGTCGTTTCCTGAACCAAATTTGTTTCGAAGGAATGGTTCTATTTCTCCGAAATTAACCCGCTGTAACTTGCTGTCGTCGTTAATGTAGTATTTCAGGTCGGATGTAATCGATATGGTTGTGATCGGCTTGGCAGCTGTTTGATTGTTACTTTGCGGAAGCAACAATTTCAGTGCATTTGGCGCAATCAGGGTAGAGGTAACCATAAAGAAAATAAGCAACAGAAATACAATGTCGGTCATCGACGACATGCTAAATGCAGCATTTACTTTATTTCTCTTTTTTAGTGCCATTTATGTCAGATTATGCCGGTTCGTTTAACAGATCCATAAATTCAGAAGTGGTTGCTTCCATTTTAAAAACAACTTTCTCTACATTCGATACAAGAATGTTATAAGCAAAATAGGCGATAATACCAACGATCAACCCGGCAACTGTAGTTACCATTGCCTGGTAGATACCGGTAGAAAGTAGTGTTACATCAATATTGTTTCCTGCGTTCGACATATCATAAAATGCCTGAATCATTCCCATAACCGTGCCAAGAAAACCGATCATCGGAGCTCCACCGGCTACTGAGGCCAAAACAGGCAGTCCCTTTTCCAGTTTTGCAATCTCGAGGTTACCCACATTTTCAATGGCAGCATTCACGTCGGTTAATGGTCGGCCAATTCGGCTGATTCCTTTTTCCAACATACGCGAAGCCGGATTTGGATTACTACGGCATAAAGCAACTGCAGAATCAATTTTTCCTGAAGTGATGTAAACTTTCACCTTCTCCAGTAACCCTGAATCAAATCTCCCGGCTTTTTTTATGGCAAAATATCTGTCGAAAAAGATGTAAACTGCAACCAACGATAAAAACAAAATAGGGAGCATAATCCAGCCTCCTTTTAATGCCAAATCGAAAAATTTTGTTGAAATGCCTTCCGGCTCGGTTGCCATAACTTCCAACTCTTGTGGAAGATCAGCCTGAATCATCAATAAATTAAACATGTTTATTCAATTATTTTATACAATTTCTAAAATAAAAAACGAGGTATAACCTTAAATATTATACCTCGCTAAAATAAGCAATATTTTTACCGCTTTGTTTGCTTTGTAAGTCGTATGTTATTTAGTTATGAACAACTCTTTTTTGATAGTTTACAAGCCAAACATGACGTAATATGTAGCAGCACCCGCCAGATAACCAACTAAAGCCAGCCAGCTGATTTTTTTCAGGTACCATATAAAGTCTATTTTTTCAAGTCCCATTGCAGCAACACCTGCAGCTGAACCAATAATCAGCATACTGCCACCGGTACCGGCTGTGTATGCCAGAAATTCCCAGAATGCTCCGTCCTGAACAAATGCGGCCTGGTAACCTGCAGCACCAGCATCAGCAATTGGGTACATTCCCATTGCGCCAGCAACCAGCGGTACATTGTCAACAATTGACGAAAGCACACCAATTGCAAGGTCAATTAAATAAATATTACCAAGATTTTCATCAAGATAAGTTGCCAGAATGTTTAAATGTCCGGCTGATTGTAAGGCTGCAACCGCTGAAAGGATTCCAAGGAAAAACAATACAGTTGGAACATCAACACGTTGAAGAACGGCTGTAACTTTCAGTTTATCTTTAATTTCTTTGGGTTTGTCTTTATGAACAATTTCGCCAACTACCCATAAAATACCTAACGAAAGTAACATTCCCATGTATGGAGGCAAGTGGGTAACTGTTTTAAAAACCGGCACGAATAACAATCCACATACTCCCAGGATTAAGAATAGAATGCGTTCCTTTGCAGTGCTGTATTCAATTTCATCTTCATCAATAGATGGGCGCGAAACGTTACCTTTCATTGTTACAGACAGTATTGCTAATGGAACTACCATGCAAACGATACTTGGTAGAATTACATTTGCAATAATTGCTCCGGCAGTTACCTGACCTCCAATCCACAGCATAATTGTTGTAACATCGCCAATTGGCGACCATGCACCACCTGCATTGGCAGCTAATACCACCATACTGGCAAAAAACCAGCGGGTTTGTTTATCGTCGATAAGTTTTCGTAGCAGCGCAACGAGTACGATAGTAGTTGTAAGGTTATCAAGCAGTGCCGACATGAAAAATGTTAGAACACTAAGGATCCAAAGCAACTTTACTTTATTGGTAGTTTGAATCTTGTCGGTAATAATTTTAAAACCTTCATGTTGGTCCACAACTTCCACAATAGTCATGGCTCCAAGCAAGAAGAATAAAATCTCACCAATTTCACCTAGATGATGAATGATTTCTGATTCTACAATGAATTCACGAGCTGCATGAAGGCCGTGAGCGTCGGGATGTGCAGCGAGAAAAGCTTCCCAGGTTGGGCTGAATCCCATGTGAAGAATTCCTTCTGCGCCGAGTATGTAAACTACCCAGCAAAGTGAACCAATAATTAAAGCCGATGCTGCTTTATCAACTTTGAGAGGATGCTCTAACGCTATAGCTGTATAACCCAGAACAAACACAACAACCATTAATATAAACATAGTAAATAATTTTAGGTTTAAGTTTTATCTTAAAGAACAACAAAAATATGTGAAGTAAATGATCTACAAAGGAAATCTGTCAGATTTTTTAATGATTTCTAAATATTTGAAATCGATATTGTCAAGTAGGGAATATAGCGGGCATTAGTTCTTATTCTTTTGAAAAAGTTTAGTGAGCTTTTTAAAAAGTTCGTCAATTGAGTTATACTCCTCTTTAAACGACAAGCCAATTCCCTGAGTGTAAGGAGCCGTTTCGTATATGAGGTTATTGTTTGAGCGGTTGTAGGCTTTAAACAGAATTTTTCCACTGCGAACGAGTTTAACGTCCATCTCAAAATCACCAACAATTTGGCTACTATTATTGTTGGTTCCGTATTGATTGGTATTATTTCCAATATTTCCGTTTAATGTAACCCTGTCGTTAAAAATCTGTGTACTTAAGGCCAGTTCAATTTCATCTTCAGTTATCTCATTACCGGGGCGATAATTTATTCCAATATCCCAATCTTCATCAATTTGCGATAGCCAATTACTAAGTTGATTTGAGAAAACTTCACTTGCAGTTGTTCCTATCATATTGGCATTTTGCGCATCTAAAGTACCTCTCAGGTATTCCGGAGTATAAAATTTTCCGAGAACGATTAGCGAAAGAATTTGCTTGTTTAGTTCTTCTTCGGTGCTAAAATACTGAGAAAGTTCTTCTTTTAATCGTTCTTCAAGGTTTGGAAATTCAATACCGAATGCTATTGTTGGATTAATCAATTCATCACTAAGGTTTATCAAACATTCAACTTGCACTCTGCTTTTCTGATTTAACAGGTCATCTCTTGCCATAAAAATATCATACAACGAAGCCTTTAATTTATAGATCGCCTGTAAATCAACTATAGCATTGTATGGGTCGCCCGACCATACAATTGACCCCCCGGGCTCAATAGAAAAGCGTTTATTCATTACATTGTATAATGTAAACAGGTAATCTCCTTGTGTGGGATTGTAGTTGCCTGAGAGGCTCATATTTCCATCGTCGTCCATCTCAAACAAGAGAATTCCTTCGCCCCGGGCACGAATAATATCGCCAATTTGCGAATTATAAATAAGCTGTACATCGGCATCGGGAGTTGCCTCAACTGTGATACTTAAATTAAAACCTCCATCATCGGTATTTGAACTATTGGAGAAAAACGTAGACTGTTCGTTTGTTTCCGGTTTTACAAATTCCAAAAATTCATATTGCGACAATTGACTTTGGCTTTCCATCGAGATTTTAATATCTGTTCCGGCTAATGTTGTACCGTAGCAAGAGATATTAGCCGTTTTGGCTTCGCCTGTTATTTCAAGACGACCGTTAGCCATTACCAGTCCATAAAACTGTTCATTCTGAACAGGTGTGGTGTTCATCGCCTTTATCTTCTCTGAACTAAAATTCAAATTGTATTTCATGTTCTGGAAATTCTGATGTATTATTTCTCCATCAAAAATTCCCGGATTATTATCGTCATCATAAACCGTAATATTATCGAATATGATGCTGTGATCTTTAAAATACACCGAATCGGTAAATGTTAACGGAACCTGTGTAACATCAACCGTTAACCCCGCACCTGTACCGTAAAGTGCTCCGTTTAGCAGAATGTTTTTTGCGGTGCCTCCCAGGTGAACATTGCCAGAAGCCAATCCTCTGAAATCAGAAAAGTTTTCGCGCATAAAAGCCGACAAAATTAACACTGAGGCGCTGTCAACAGCAATATTGAAATCGAGTGCGCCGGTTTCAGGAGTGTATGCACCTATGGCATCAAAATTTAATTGATTATTGCGAATTACTTTTAGTTCTGAGTCAATAGCAGAGCTTTCCTGGTTCCATTGGCTTGATAAAGTAATATCGCCCATGTATTTGGTTTTGTAATAGAGATCGTCGATTGTTAAGTCTGATAAAACAATTGGCTCATCGAATAAGCGTGAAAAACCGAAATAACCATTTACCTTACCTTCCAGGTCAATTTCTTTTTCAAAATACTTATTGAGATAGCTCAAATCGATATTTTGCATATCGAGATGAACAAGGTCGGCTTTTTTGTCGGTTATGCTGCCATTAACCGCGAAGAGCTGGTTGTTATGATGAACCCGAAGTCCTTCGATGCTGATTGATGCCGAATCGATACTGGCAGAAAAAGGTTCAACGGTCCACAACGTATCAGCGATGTATATTCTTGATTTATGTCCCTGAATATCGATGTGACGATGCCTGGTTGAATCTGAAAAGGAGAATAACGATTTTGTTCTTATTGCTCCACTGTAGGTAAGCTCATCAAAATTACTCCATGATATAACATTGTCGAGTACATTATCTGATACTTTTGAATCGATGGTAAAATTGTACATCTTAAGACCACTTTTCTGATAAAGTTCTCCAATTCTGAACTTTGAGTTAAAGCGTCCGTTTACCGAATTATTTCCAACATAAACGTCTCTGGCCCAATTGCTGCCATATTTAACTCCCGGAATACTGCCATTTAAATTCAGGATATTTTGTGAAGCGTCAATTTTTCCATAGAGTAAAAAAGGAGCTTCGAATGCTAATCCCGGAATAAAAATATTTACAAGAGCGTTTGCCTCTTTCACATTCAGGTTAAAATCGAATTTGTTTTCTGCAGATGTTTTGCCTTTGGTATTAATATGTGCAGCCGGGACATAGTGATTAACCAGTTGGAAAAAATCATTTTTGAGATCGCGGAAATTATATGCCCCAAGTATATCAGCATCGAAAAAATCGGATCTTAGCTGGAGTTTGTTTTTACCATCTTCCTGAAATGCGCTAAATTCAATACCCTCCAGGTTTATTTCTCCATTCCGGTTTCCGTAAAAACCTTCTTTTACAGTGATTAGTCCGTTTACATTGTCAATCCTGTTTCCGGTAAAATTGGCCTCCATTTGAAAGGCCAGACTTGTTGCCGGAAAGTTTTCTGTAAGATTTAATTTTCCGGGATAGGCATGTCTCAGGTTCAGGGTAAAATCAAAACGCGGAACTAAAGTATTTAGATTAAGTTCGCCAAGAAAGGTAAAATCAATGTTCGGGTCCTGAATTTCGAGTAGTCCGTCAAACATTTTTTCGCGTAAAATACCATCAAACGATAAATTCTTATAGTTATAATTGTTGAATTGTATACTGTCGATACTACCTTTAAAGATACCCGAAACAACTTCGGTGGTTTTGTTGAATTGCCCGTCGGCAGAGCCATTTAAAGTAATTGCACCTAAATTGTTCTGTTTAAAAAGCTCTCCAAGCTGAAAGTCTGTAGTTGCAATATTTCCACGGTAATAAACCACTCCTTCTTTTTCGGGCATAACCAAAATATCCGTGGTCAGGCTTCCCATCTGGCTTTCTAAAGTTCCGAATGTTACAAAATCAGTTAAGAAACCACTAAAATTTCCTTTAAACTCAAGTTGCCCCGCTTCGTAAAAACTTTCAGGAAATCGGATATACCTGTTTTTTGCACTATTTGGCAGACGGATATTACTAATGTCTTCAAACGATGTTTTCGAATTTTTTAAGTCCAGAAAAAGATACATATTTTCCGGGTCAAACAGGTCGTTTATATAGAAATCGAGCAATGCACTGGTTTCATTACCGGTTTGCAGGTAAATATTCCTTCCCTTTAAATCATTTAAGCTACCATAAATTATTCCCGAAAGCCTTACTCTTTCCTGCATACCTTTCAGTGCCGGAACAATTGATCCCAGTTCCGGAATTCCAATTTCAGAATCAGCCACTTGTATATTCATGTCAAAAGTCCGGTTCATGCTGTCGTTGGCAGCATAAAACTGAAAGCTCATATCCGTATTTGTTACCGATGAGCCTGAGCTTACCATATTGAAATTATCGATTGTAAGCAGTCTTCCAACATTTTTAACGTCTGCTGAGGCATGTTCAAGTACCAGGTTTTTTCCATCGGTAACACTTAAATCGTCAATCCTGAATGTTAGCGAATCGCGATGAGAGTAAAAATTGGAGACATTTAAATTCAAATCGCGGGCTTCTAAAGTGGTTTGATTGGCTGTGCTGTTATTTGAATAAGTGATTTGCATATCACCAAATCCGAAACTCTGGCACGCAAAAGTCCAGATGTTTAGCGAATCTGTTTCGGGCCCCGAACCAATATTTCGAATTAGAAAACCAAAATTGAATGTTTCAGTAGAGTCTTTCGATAAATTTATTCTGTTGTTTCCAAAACTAAGGTTTCGTAAAACGATCTGTTTCTTTCTAAATTTAAGTGTGTCGATTCGAGTGCTGATTTGCTCGCTGTAAATTAGTGTATCACCTGCCTGGTCTTCAATCAGAACATCTTCTAATTTCACCCGGTTAAAAAAGCCAATATCAACTTTGCCTATTGAAATATTAGTTTGCAGGTTTTTCGACAAATTTTTGGCAATTTTTCGTGTAATCTGGGTTTGAACCCAGCTGTTTTGAAGTATTACAAAACCGGCACCCAGCAACATGATTAATGCAGCCAACAGAATGATGATTATTTTCCAGCCTTTTTTAATAGTTTTGCAATTTTTAGACGAACATAATCCATTTCAGGTAATAAAAAGGAAAAGGATCAGTCGTTTTGTTAACGATTTATTTTTAATAAGTGCAAAGATATAAACCCAATGGCGTTTATCTTGTTCTTATAACGTTAAAAAAGGTAATATTTAGATGACCGAGAAAGGAATTATTATATTAGGTATTGAATCATCTTGCGATGATACATCTGCAGCGATTATTCGTGATGGCGTTATCCTGTCGAATGTGGTTGCCAGCCAGAAAGTTCATGAAGAATATGGTGGTGTTGTTCCCGAACTGGCTTCGCGTGCTCATCAACAAAATATTATTCCGGTGGTTGACCTGGCCATGAAGCGCGCTGGTATTCAGCGAAACGAAATTTCAGCAGTAGCTTTTACACGCGGACCGGGTTTGCTTGGATCGCTGCTCGTGGGAACTTCATTTGCCAAAGGATTTTCGCTCGCATCTAATATCCCTTTAATAGATGTAAACCATTTGCAGGGGCATGTACTGGCACTTTTTATAAAAGAGAGTGGAGTGGAGTTCAATCCTCCAAAATTTCCGTTTTTATGTTTGTTGGTATCCGGAGGTAATTCGCAAATTATATTAGTTCGCGATTACCTGGATATGGAAGTAATTGGGCAAACCATTGATGATGCTGCTGGAGAAGCCTTCGATAAATGTGCAAAAGTTATGGGATTGCCTTATCCGGGCGGACCGCATGTCGATCGGTTGGCAAAAGAGGGAGATCCGCTTCGTTTTGAATTTTCACGCCCGAAAATTCCCGGGCTCGACTACAGTTTTAGCGGATTAAAAACCAATTTCCTGTATTTTTTGCGCGATAATTTAAAAATCAACGAGAATTTTATTGAAGAAAACCTGGCAGATCTTTGTGCCTCGTTACAGCACACTATAATTGAAATTTTGCTGAGTAAACTAAAACGTGCCGCCCGTGAAACCGGAATAAAAGAAGTTACCGTTGCCGGTGGTGTATCTGCTAATTCGGGGCTTCGTAATGCATTAGCAGAAAATGCACAAAAATTTGGTTGGAATATGATTATTCCGAAATTTGAATATACGATGGATAATGCTGCAATGATTGCCATTACCGGTTATTATAAATATTTGAACAAGGAGTTTATTGGGCAAAATGCCGTTCCGTTTGCACGGACACAGTTATAAAGGTATTCCTTTAAAAAAAACACATTTTGAAATTTGAAAAAGAATTGGTGCACGGAAAGCTGATTAAACGTTATAAACGTTTTTTGACCGATGTTGAATTGGATACAGGAGAAATTGTTGTGGCACATTGCACCAACTCCGGATCGATGAAAAGTTGCCTTGAAAATGGGGCAGAGGTATATCTTACTCCGGTTGACGATCCGAAACGAAAAACAAAGTTTACCTGGGAGATGATTAAGATAAACAACGACTGGGTGGGCATAAATACCGGAAATCCGAATAAACTGGCGTACGAAGCAATTTTAAATCAACAGATTTCCGGGTTAAACGGATATACAACTGTGAAACGGGAAGTAAAATTCGGAGATTCGCGTTTTGATGTTTATGCCGAAAACGAAAATGAAAAATGTTTTGTGGAGGTAAAAAACGTTTCGATGAAAGAGAATGAATATGCTTTGTTTCCTGATGCCGTAACAACTCGTGGTCAAAAACATTTAAAAACCTTGATCGATGTAAAAAAGCAGGGAATGCGGGCAGTTATGCTTTATATTATTCAACGAAGTGATGTACGAATTTTCGCCCCTGCAAAAGAAATTGATCCGAATTATGCTTCCTTGCTAAAAAAGGCAGCTGGCGCTGGAGTTGAGATCTTTCCCATGCAGGCATCAGTTACTCCGGAACAGATTACTTTAGTGCGTAAATTACCTTTTCAGTTATAAAAAAGCCGGAATAAATTTGATTATTCCGGCTACTTCTCTGTTTATAATTCTACTTTTTTTCTTTTTCTTCAATCGGAACTAAATCTCCATGATATGAAATATGTTGGCGATTTGTGCTGTTAACACTTAACGATGTTGAGCCGGTTGAACTCACGTTAAATGTATAGTCCACTCTGTCGTTTTTATTTTTGGCAGAGAATTTAATAATATATCCGCCTTTTTTACCATCCTCAACGCTCAAGTTCTCTACAGGAGATTTAAACGTCATTGGAGAATCGCTTGAACCATATTCTGCAGCATATGCTCTTCCAAAATAGGGAAGGTATGAATCTACTTCATTATCTTTCAATACTACGCTGTAAGCGGTTGTAAGATTACGACTTTTTCCACTTGATGGAAGCATTCGTGTTGCATCAAATTGCCAGGCGTTGGCTTCAATAATTTGCTTTGTTTGTTCGGTTAACTTTGCTTCTCGCTGCGCTTTTCTTTCTTTTCTACTTAATTTCTCATCTTGCGCATTTGTAACTACAATTGCCAAAATGAGGAAACTTAACAATAATATTCTCTTCATGACATTATATTTTTGTTTTTCAAATTACAAAAATTATTCAAAGGATCAGTAATTTACTTCAAGAAAAAAGGGATATTATTCATATCCCTTTTAGTGCAGTTTAACTAAATAAAATCACTTTTAATGATTTCTAAAAAGTATTTTCAGGCAAATTCGCCTTTATTTGAAATAAATTGCAGTTTTTATGGTCCGGTAAGTGTGTTTTCTTTTTTTTGTATTTAAATTAACTATTGCCTTCAAAAACAAAAGTTTCTTTCTTTGCATTCGTTTTTGCACGTTTCCTACAAAAATATAACTTTTGTAAATATTTAAAAAGAATAATCTCGAATAATAAAAAAATAATTATAAATGAACCATGCGAAGGATATCGATTAACAAAGAATTAGCTGATAAAGTGCCGGAAATTGTTTTATCGTGTATCAAGTGCGACATAGAATATCAGGATCAGAATGGTGATCTGTGGGAAAAGATTGAAAGCAAGATAGCAGAACTTAATGAAAATCTGCGTGTGGAAGAAATAAGTAAAATACCTGCCATAGCAGCTTCGCGAAGAGCTTACAAAAAATGTGGAAAAGATCCTGCTCGCTACCGGCTGTCGGCAGAGGCACTACTTCGAAGGGTGTTAAAACGTGGCGAAATTTACCAGGTAAACAATGTGGTTGACCAGCTGAATTTGGTTTCTATTTCAAGCGGATTTTCAATTGGCGGATACGATGCAGATTCTATAGAGGGAGATGTTACCTTTGGAATCGGTGAAAAAGATGAACCATATGAAGGAATTGGACGTGGTGAACTAAATATTGAATTTATGCCGGTTTTTAGAGACGCAAAAGGAGCTTTTGGTACACCCACCAGCGATTCGGTACGTACTTGTGTTACCAATAAAACAAAACGATTTTTGATGATAATTATAGCTTACGAAGCGACTGATGCACTAAAAACAGCAACCGGACAGGCACTGGATTTATTAAAAAAATATGCCGGGGCTAAGAACTTTGAATTAAAAACTATACAAGTAATATAATGAAGGGAATTTGTAAATTTTTGCTAAAACTCATGGGGTGGACAGTAGTTGGAGAACCCGCTCCGGTTAATAAATGTATTATTATTGGAGCGCCGCATACCAGCGCGTGGGATTTTGTTATCTCGTATTTGTTTTACACCTCCAAAGGAGCGGTTGCAAATATTCTGATAAAAAAGGAGTTTTTCTTTTGGCCGCTTGGCTATTTCGTACGTAAAATGGGTGGCCTTCCTATCGATCGTTCAAAAGGAGCCAATGTTATACGCCAAACTATCCAGCTAATAAACAAAAGAGATTACATCCATTTGGCTCTAACTCCGGAAGGAACGCGCAGTTTAAATAAACGATGGAAAGCGGGTTTTCATATTATTTCTAAAGAAACAGGTATTCCGGTTTATCTTGGTTATTTTGACTGGGGAAGAAAAGAGATTTCGGTGGGTGAACCTTTCGAACTTTCTGACGATGCAAAAGAGGATATAAAACGGATGAAAGATTTTTACCGCGAGAAGGGAATCAAAGGAAAGTTTCCTGAGCTATTTACCACTGACTATTAGATTTTGGTAAAGCCTTAAAAAAAGTGGTTTTTCAGTAATTAATGAAAAACCACTTTTTGATTGTATAATCATCAATCAAAAACAGAAATACTGAGTTTAAACTGAATACTTTCAAAATCAGAATTGTTAAAACCTGCAAACACTCCAACATTTCCGGCAAAAAACAAATTGTTTAAACTATAACCTACCTCCCAGTAATTATTAAACTCAGGCGTTGTTAGGTAGTTTATATGAATACTTTCACTCCAGGTTCGCTTATTAAAAATTGAAAAATATCTCAGCAGTAAGTATTCTGTTCTGAATTCGGCCATTACATTTAAATAACTTTCGCTGGTACTTAGCACATAATCATCAATTAGCTGAAAACGATGCGTAAACGGCTTCATCATAATTGGAATTTCGGCCGTGCCAAAATGTTTGTATTCCGAGAAGTGCAGTTGCTTGGCTGTAAAATAATGTCCGGCATTTAACTGCCAATCGATACCTGTGCTGGGTGATATATTCGCTTGTTGGTGCACTGAAAAACCGATACGGCTATAATCGGAAGTTGAGTTAAAAATATCGGGAATACCTTGTTTAAAAGACAAGTCGAATTCATAAAAATCATTCATAAACAAAAACGGCGATTCTTCAAGCCAGGGTTTTCGCTGCGATTTTCGTACGTTTAATCCCACGGTGTAATTAAAACTTTGTTGTTCAGTAAGTGCAGGATTGTCTGCTGTAAAGTTTCCCGGAAGGTTCGGTTCAAAATTTTTGTGGTCCGACAGGGGAAAAGAAATATTGTTTTCGAGCGGATAAAAATGATTGTAACCGGCACCTGCATAAATTCTGAAATTATTTTTTAAGCGCTGCGAAAAATTTAGCTGAATAAATTCACGTTCATAAAACCGAATGTAGTTTTCGCCAAAAAACCACGAGCTAATTGCATTAACTGCAGGCGTAATTCCGAGATCGCCTTTAAAATCCTGACTTAGTTTTCCGGCAAAAATACCTATTTGATTTCCATCGCCCAGGAAATTGATAAACCGGGTATTTACACTGCCAAAAATAGCTTTGCGGTTAAAAGCATAGCCAATTTGAGGGGTGAGGTAAATACGTTTTGTTGAATCAACCAAAAAACGCATCCTAAACTCTTGTCGGTATTTGTAACCATCAACAGCATTAAAATCGAAATTTACCGGCGACAGCAAACCATCGTAACTTACCCGAATAGCAGAGTCTTTGCAGATATCGTAGCTTCCGGCAAGAAGTTTTCCCCAAAAACCGTTGCCTATTTCTTTTCCTGAAACCGTATCTTTTACTCCGCCACTTTCCATTAATTTTAATGAATCAGCCATTCGGTAACTTTCAATTTCTGCTTGTGTTAGCGGGATGCTTCTAACCGTGTCCCATGCGATGTCGTTTCTCACCGAATCTTCGTCTTCCGAAATCTGATAACTTCCATATTCAGGCGCAACAATAGTCGAATCTTTATATTGTTCTTTTAATATTTTGCGGTTCAAACGGGCCACTTTTTTTACATCTGCATTATTCAGTTCTTCTTTGGCGTTTAAGGTATTCAATTCGTTTACTAACTGCTGTTCCTTTTCTCCAGGTTCTCTTTCTGGCTTAATCTCTTGCTGGTCGGAAGCTGCAGGATTTACATACAACTCGTCAATATAATTATTGGCAATCGAATCATATTTTACTGATGCACCGTAATAAAACTGGCCTTTCAATCCCAGCATTCCAAAATCCCCATTTATATTGTGCGATACAGGAAGCCAGTTGCCATCTCCAAGATTTTCAAATTGTTGTTTGATGTGGTAATTAAAGAATTCAAAACTGGAACTAAAATCGAGGTTGTAAATACACCAAAATTTATCCACGATGTAAATAAACCCTTCCACAAGTTCGTCGCTTTTTCGCTTTGGTGTAACACGAATTTTAAACACATCCGATTCGCCAACCGTAACAAATCCTTCGTAAACAAAGTTATAGTGCTTTAATGCTAATACTGACATTGGCGAAATGACTTCGTTCGGGCGTTCGTCGTAAAAACTGGCAGTCATAAGGCCCATAACCGGAGGCTCATCAAAACCGGTAAGCGAGCTTTTTTTGCTGATTACTTTCTGATTATACTGATCGGGATAATCAAAGGTTATTCGGTTTTGCGATTCGATTACATAAGTTACGTTTTCCTTAAAGTAATCTTTGAATTTCCGTCCATCTTCAACTTCCTGCTTTTTTATGAGGTTGGGAATGTTGCTAAAAGCAAAATTGCTTTTTATATATAAATCGGCACTATAGTGTTTTATTTTGCCCCGGTAATAAGGTGCTTTTGCAATGGCCTTTCGCATAATAAAATAGGCAGGATCTTCATCTCCCGGGAAAACTTTTATCTCGGCAAGCTCGAAATTCTGAACCTCAAGAATTACCGGAATAAATAAGCTGTCGGTTTGCAGATTTACCGTTTTTTCTTCCTGCTCGTAACCCATCGAACGAATAGTCAGGTGATATGTACCTGCTGAGAGGTTAAAACTAAAATCTCCATTTTTATTCGATGTTGTTCCTTGTCGGGTTTCGGCAATGTAAATAGTGGCATAGGGAATAGGTTGGTTTTCCTGATCCAGAATTTTACCGGTAAGAATTTGTGCGTGTGCTAATGTGCCTGATGAAATCAAAATCAGCGTAATGCACAATTGCAAAACATTTTCTGCAAGTTGTTTAATTTTTTGGGTGTACATGGTTTATTTCTGTTTTCGATTGCAAGAAAAACAAAAAAACAATCCTTCTGAAATATTTATTGTTAAAAAGTCCTTATTGTTATAATCCCAGTTCGTCGCTAACGGTGCGCATTGCATTAACTGCCAAATCGGCAAACTCGGGTAGTGGAATACCAATTTTTTCGCATTCCAGAATGTTTTCACGTTTTACAGATGCTGCAAATGCTTTTTGTTTCATTCGTTTTGTTACCGATTTTGTTTTAACACTGGCCAGCTTTTTATCCGGATAAACCAATGTTGTAGCAGTAATTAAACCGGTAATCGTTTCGCCCGCGGCCAGTGCATGCTGAAATTCGGTTGTTCGTTCTTTTCCGGTAGCTACTTCGTTGTGCATAACAATAGCATCAAGCATTTCATCGGTAATTTTCCCTTTTAACAGATGTTCGGCATAAGGTCCGTGTGTATTCGGATCGGCATTTGTAATTTCCACATCAATATCGTGCAATAAGCCTGCGATTCCCCATTCTTCTTCATTTTTGTCAAGATACTTCGCCATTGCCCTGAGTACCGCTTCCGACGCCAGGCTGTGTTTTATCATATTTTCTGCCTGAATATTTTCTTCAAGCATCTTGAGTGCCTCATTTCGTGTAATCATATTCGTATTTTATTTGTTTGGCGCATTAAAAATAGTGATAAATTTGTCAGCGTATTTTTATTAAAGCAACTAAACTTTTTATCATGATTGAAATCGAGCGAAAATTTCTTGTTGATATAAATGCGTGGTGTCCCAAAGATACTGGAAATCCAATTGTTCAGGGTTACCTTTCAACCGAAAAAGAAAGAGTCGTTCGGGTGCGTATAAAAGGTAAAAAAGCATGGTTAACTATTAAGGGAAAATCAACAGGAATTTCGCGTATTGAGATGGAATATGAAATTCCTGTGCACGAAGCAGAAGTTTTAATGGAATTGTGTCATGATTTTCCAATTCGAAAAAAGCGGTTTGTTGAAAAAATTAACGGCATGACCTGGGAAATAGATGTATTTGAAGGAGAAAATTCAGGCCTCGTTATAGCAGAGGTTGAATTATCGGATGAAAATCAACAGGTAAATCTGCCAGATTGGGTTACAATAGAGGTTAGTACCGATCATCGTTATTTTAATTCATGGTTATCAGAACATCCTTTTGCCACGTGGTAAATCATCAAGTTTTTGAGGCTAAGTAAATTAAAAGACAAGAGTTAATTACTAACCAATTTAAATTGCAGGAAAAGATAACAATGGTATTATTTTTGCGTTTTATCCGAAAGCTAAAAACAGTATATATGTTCTCAGGAAAAGGGAAGTTTTTTTTATTTATTCTATTTTTTATTGGTTCCTCAAAACTTTTATTTGCCCAAAACTCTCCGGTGGAAGAAGAATTACTGCGTGATAACATAAAAGTTTTAAAAAACTACTTTATTGAAAACAACAACTGGCATGTTGTAAAAAAAGAAGTAGGTACCGATGTTGGTGCCTTACTGCATTTTGTAGAAGATGAGCCGATAGGAGAGATTATTCGAAATTTGAACGACACGCAAAATGTTACTGGTAACTATGTAATGCGTTTGCCGGAAAATGTTGAAGATAGCCTGAGTGTTCCCGGTTATGTGCCTTATTCTGATCAGAAATTAGAGATTCAGATTATTGAATCGCAATACAGGGCAAGTATAAATCCAAAAGACATAACAGTGCCGCCAGCAATTCTTCGCGAGGCCGAAAACGAGGTTGAAATGATTCCTGAAGGACAGGGAATGAAGCTGTTTGCTGATTCTGTTTACACATTCCCGGAAGAGTTGCATATTCCTGAGGTTATTCCCGACTCGATATTGAATTCTCCTGAGATGTTTAATGAGCTCGTTAAGCGCGACAGCCTCCGAAAAGTATTTATTGAGGAGAAAAGAGTTTCTTACAACGATTCGCTAAAGGCTGAATACATTATTAATTACCAGGTAGAAAAATACAACGACAACCTGAATTATCGCATTAAACGTTATAAAGACGAGGTTAAACTAAATAATTACAATGTACTAAAAGCTTACAATGATCAGGTTGTGGCGCAGGTTAACGATTCGATAAAAGCTGTTTTAGATGTGTTAATTCAATATGCTGATTATATCGATACTACGCACATATCGTTTGTGAATTTATATGGTGAGAAGGAAGATATTATTCTACAAAATGATGCGGAGCGTTACTCGCGAATATGGCTAAAAAACGAGCAGAACGACTCATTGGCTGTAATGATAAAAAACACCGACAAACGTACGGTTCAGATGTTGATTGATGATGGTGTAACTTTCTCGCGGTTTAAAGAAAAACAAACCAAAGATTTTGATTTTGAGAGCCTGAAGCCTAATTACAATAAGTTTAAAGGCGTGGGTAAAAGCTATGAACTGGAAACACCATGGAATATTGGAGGCGATGGAAGTATCGGGCTCACACAAACCTATCTCGATAACTGGAAAAAAGGAGGAAAAAGTTCTTTAGCATCGTTAATGGTATTAAAAGGCTTTGCCAATTATTCGCGTAAAGACGGAAAGGTAAAATGGGAAAATTCGGCAGAATTAAGAAACGGTTGGATAAAACCAGGAGGTGAAGACTCTGAGCTGCAAAAAAATGATGATAAATTTGAAATTACTACGCGCTACGGTTTAAGCGCATTTAAAAAATGGTACTACAGTGCCGAGCTTAACTTTAATACGCAGCTATTCAGAGGGTATGATTATCCCAAATCGGAAAACCCGGAAGTGCTTTCTGCTTTTCTAGCGCCATCAACAACCTACTTAAAAATAGGTTTGGATTACAAGCCAAATAAAAATCTGTCATTGTTTTTGTCGCCGTTAACTATGAAAAATGTTTATGTGCGGGACACCGCTTTGGTTAACCCGGTTAGTTTTGGAATTGACAAGGGAAGAAAAGCTTTTTGGGAGCCGGGTTTAAATGCCGATTTAAGTTATAAAACCCAGATAACTGATGACATTTCGTACGAAACCAAATACAAAATGTTTATAAACTACAAAGATCCGTTTTCGAAGTTCGACCTAAACTGGGAAAATAATTTTAAAATGCAGCTGAATTCGTATATCGATTTGCGATTAATGCTACATTTTATATACGACGATGACGTAAAGTTCCCTGTTTACGATGCTGATGGAAATAAAACCGGTGAAGAAGCAAAATTGCAGGTTAAAGAATTTTTTACGATCGGATTTACATACAAAATAAACAGGAAGGTGATGCGAACACATCGTATTCGTTAAGATATTTTTTACCTTCGGGAAACAATCAAAACAAACAGATGAAAGATTTAAAACGTTACTATACTTTAAATGCCTACCCGAAAGATGTTTACAATGCGCTTACCAACGAAAAAATGCTGGAAATATGGACCGGCGAGGCAGCCGTAATGCCATTGCAGCCAAATACTGAATTTTCGTTATGGGATGGAAGTATCACTGGTATAAATGTTGAATTTGAGCCGGATAAGAAGATCGTTCAAAAGTGGTTTTTTGGCGAAGAGGAAGATTCGTTGGTTACCATTAAATTACATCCTCATAAAAAAGGAACAAGCATGGAAATCAAACAAACGAATATCCCGGATGAAGCTTTTGATAATATTTCAGAAGGATGGGATGAAGACTATTTTGGAGCTCTAAACGAACTGTTTATCTAGTGCTCTCAACAGTTTCATTGGTAGAAAAGTTAATGCTTTAATTCTTCCAGTAAAAGATCTCTTATTTGAAGAAAGTTATACTCCAGTTTTAGCATATTTTCAATGTAAAAGTTGAAAATATCGGGCCATTGATTTTGTCGATGTAAATCAACATTGTTAAGCTGCGTATAAATTCTGCAAACCTCCGCACCGCTGTCTTCCCGTTCATGAAAGAATTCCCATTGTAGTCCGTTTTCAAAACCTTCTTCAATAATTACTTTATATTTTTCAAGAATTTCATACGCTTTTAAACGCAACTTTTCATTTCTGTTTCCAAGTTCTAAAATTACTTTTGCATCTTTTCTGCCTACATCAAAGCGCAGTGCAACACCTTTTATTTTTGTTTTGTGCAGCATCCATTTTCTTTTTCTGAATTTTAGCTCGGGGTGCACATCACAACGCTTCCCAAACATTTGCCAAAAGTCTATTTTCAACTGCTTCAACTCTTCTCTCGAATACATGCGGCAAAGGTAAACTAAATTTAATTTTTAATTTTAGGCTTTTAAGTATTAAGCAAACTATGATTCGAAGATTATTATTTCTGATCTTATTGGTTTTTGTCTTAAAAGGAGCACTTGCGCAACTTGTAACAGTTCAGGCAGATTATAACTCGCTAGGAGATTGTATTTTTAGTGCTACTAATAATGCCAAAGTTCCCATGTATTTGCAGATTAATTTTGGAGATTTGGAGAACACAACATTTAATGAACCACTTCCGTATATTAAACGACTGACAACAGGATACAATAGTTTATTTACGCTACAACGCGACCTGGATGCAGATGTGCCCCGCTTTAATTACGAGATAAATACCTTCCGGTCTAATCCAACATCAGATATTGATTTTGATTTTCCTTATTTGTTACCTTTTAAAGAAGGAGAAAGCGTGCAATTTTTTGATGTAAAAAATATTGATGGATTTTGGGGAACGGAAGGTTTGAAATCATGGTATGCTGTAGGCTTTAAAACAATTTCAGGAACATCGGTTTATGCGAGCAGAACGGGAATTGTTGCAGAAATTGTTGGAAAATCGAGAACCGGAGATTCACGTTATTGGTATCATACATGGAAAAACAGTATTACTTTATTACAACCCGATGGAACGTTGAGCTGCTATCACAATGTAGTGTGTGATCCTGACAAACTGGGTGTAGGGCAAAAAGTATTTGCAGGACAAAAAATAGGGGAGGTTGCCGCTGGTAGTAAAGAGTTAATATTATTAATATATCACGATTCGTTATCTGCTTCCAAACCTTTGTCGTTTGTAATTCCTCAATTTGTAGTGTCTTCTGATGGTAAAAGTGTTATACTTAACTCGAATGCTCCTTACACTATTTTTCATCCTAAAAGAATTAAGGGATTGGAAATGACAAAAAGAGAAAAAAGGAAATATTTAGAAAAAAGTGAGTAATTTTAATTGTTCGATAGAAATTTGGAATTAAAATAAAAATCAACGTTCTATGTTAAATTGAATTTTGTTTTTTTGTAGAATTGTTAAATAACACTAAAACTTTTTATAAAAATATGTGTTTATACCACATAAAAAGTGACAAATGTCGCTTAATTTTGTTTCCCATTAATTAAATTTGTGAAAAGTATTGTAAAGTTAAATGGTCGAATAACAATTAGTTAAGAAGAAATTCAATGTAAAGCAAATAGTTATTATATAGTAATACAGTTTTACTTGTTAATATAAATATTTGTTAATTGGTGTTTTTTTTCTCTAATTTGTCGACGAGTATTAAATGTGAGTGAGTTATTTACTAATATTTTAAAATTTATTCTATGAAAAAAATTGCGCTAATGCTATTGGGCATTGCCTTTTTTGGCGTGCTTGTGGTTGAAGCACAGGTAAAAAGTATCAGCGGTACTGTAACAAGTTCCGAGGATGGTACTGGGATACCAGGTGTTTCAGTAAGTGTTAAAGGTACTACTATTGGTACAGTGACGAACATTGATGGTCAGTATCAAATGGATGTGCCAAATGACGCTACAACTCTCGTATTCTCTTTTGTAGGTATGAAAACTATTGAAGCCCCAATTTCGGGTTCAGTGGTTAATGCCGTTATGGAAGCCGATTATGTAGGTGTTGAAGAAGTTATTGTAACGGGGTATACATCGCACAGAAAGAGCGAGGTAACCGGTTCCTCAGTACAGGTAAGTGGGGATGTACTGGCCAATATGCCAGTAGTTAGTGTTGACCAGGCACTGCAAGGTAAAGTTGCCGGTGTTAACATTAGTGCCTCTTCTGGTACTCCGGGATCTGTTCAAAACATCCGTATTCGAGGTAGAAGTTCGATTACCGCAGGTAACGAACCACTTTATGTAATTGATGGTGTACCAATGGTTAATGGTAACTCATCAGCTACAACTTCAGGATCAAACTTGTCAATGCTTTCTACGCTGAATAGTAATGACATTGAAAGTCTCACCGTGTTGAAAGATGCTTCCGCAACAGCTGCATACGGAGCACGTGGTGCGAATGGTGTAATTGTTATTACCACCAAATCAGGACGCACAGGAAAAGCAGATATCAACTTCTCTGCTACCTATGGTTTCTCTAACGATGCGGTTGACGGACCAGGTGTATTAACCGGTGCTGAACGTGAAATGCTTGCATACGAAGCATTAATTAATACCTATGGTGAAGATTATGGTTTTTCAACACAGGAGGGGGCAAAAGAATTTTATGAGGCTTATCCTAGTTCTTTTGGAAATGATTACACGCTTTGGAACGAGGCTGGCAGACCAGAAACTGATTGGGCTGATTTGATTACCAACAAAAATGCACCAATGCAGGAATACAACCTGTCTGCAAGTGGCGGAAACGAAGGAATGTCTTATTATACTTCAGTAGGTTACATGAGCCAGGAAGCTACTGTTATTGGTTCTGATTATGAACGTTTCTCCGGAGCTTTGACTTTGGATGTAGATTTATCGCCAAGCATTAAATTTACTACCAGAAACAATGCATCTCATTCATTCCAAGATGGTTTGCTGGAAATGAGCGCTTATTTCTCATCTCCTCGTGCTTCAAAATTCTTTATGCCGTCAATTGATCAAGCATACAATGAAGATGGTAGTATTGATTATGAAAATACATCACTGCCTAACCCGCTTTGGATTGCTCAGGAAGATATTGATGATTCTAAATTAACAAGGATCCTTTCAAACAACAGTATAACCTGGGATACTCCGGTTGAGAATCTTTCGTTCACAACCAGAGTGAATATCGATTATCGCGTGTATAACTACAAACGCTATCGTAACCCTCTACGTGGTGATGGTGATGGTGCGACTAACGGTTATGGCTGGCAAGCTCACAGAAACAGTGTTAACTATGTTTTCCAAAACATGGTAAATTATTCATTGTCATTGGATGGAGGTCATAATTTTGATTTCTCTGCTATCCAGGAATACCAGGAAAACAGGAGGTATTATCTTGATGCAGACGCAGATAACTTCACCGATGTTGGTTTGACCAACTTAAGTTCGGCAGGTAATCCTACTTCCGCATTTTCTGAATTTACGGATTGGAAAGTTGGATCTTATTTAGGAATGGTGCACTATTCTTACGATGGTAAATACATTGTAGATTTAACATACCGTAAAGAAGGTAGCTCGCGCTTTGCTCCGGATAACCGTTGGGGGGATTTTTGGGCTATTGGTGGTGCATGGAATATGCAACGCGAAAACTTCATGTCGAATGTTGAGGTGGTTGATATGTTAAAATTAAGAGGTTCATATGGTTTAACCGGTAACGCAAATATCGATTTAAATCAATATCAGTCATTACTAAGTTATGATTCGGATTATGCAGGTGAAGGTGCTTCATATCCTGGAACTTTTGGTAACAATGACCTGTCTTGGGAAACTTCAAAAACATTAGATATTGGTGTTGATTTTGGTTTATTCCAAAACCGTATCAGTGGGTCGATAGGTTATTACAACCGCGAGACTCAAGATATGTTACTCGACGTACCATTGTCTTTAACTACTGGTTTTGAGGAGCAAACACGTAATATTGGTAGAATGGAAAACAAAGGTTACGAGTTTGAATTAAATGTTGATATCATTCGTTCAAACGACATGAACCTATCAATTGGTGGTAACCTGGGTACCAACAAAAACGAAGTTCTCGAATTGGCAACAGACCTGAATGGTGAAGAAATCAATATCACAGGGACAACACAGCGTGTTGAGACTGGTCATCCTGTTTACGGATGGTACATGCCAACCTGGGCAGGTGTAAATCCTGATACCGGTGATGAAGAGTGGTTTGTGAATCCTGAAGAAAGTGATGAAAAAACTGCAAATTTCAACGATGCAGAACAAGTTTGGCAAGGTGGAAGTGCCATTCCTAAAGTTACAGCCGGTATGAACCTGCACTTTGACTTTAAGGGAGCTTTTATTGATTTAAACGGTTACTACGCTGGTGGTCACAAAGTATACGAAGAATGGCACCGTTATACAAACGGAACAGACGTATTCTCTGTATTCTACTACCAGGGAGTTGATGCCTTGTTAGACAGATGGCAAAAGCCGGGTGATATAACCCGCTTTGGTAAGTTTGAATATACAGGACGACCTTGGCAACGTCACTCTAAATTCTTGTACGATGGAGATTACTTCCGTTTAAAAGACGTGACTGTCGGTTATGACTTTAGTCCAAGTCTTGTAGATGCTATAGGACTAGGGGGTGTACGCGTATTTGTTCGTGGAACCAACCTTTATACCTGGGTAAAAGACGATAACCTGAAATATGACCCGGAAGTTGATGTGTCAGGTTACACCGAATTAGTAACCCCACCTGTGAAATCATTCATTTTTGGTGTAAACGTAAAATTCTAAGAAAGTATGAAAACATTAAATATTTTATCAAAGCTTACAATAGTCTTTCTATTTGTAGCTTCAATTAATGCTTGTACTACCGACGATTTGGATCCGTCTACGGAACAAAACAAACCGGTTGAAGGTGGTATTGAGTCGGATGCAAACCTTTATGGTATTGTTAAAGGTGCTTATAGCCGTTTGACCGGTAGTGGTTATTATGGCAGAGATTATATAATAAATAACGAGGTAAGAACAGATAACTGTTTTTCAAATGGTAACTCAGGTCGTTTTACAACTCAGGCAGGTTTTAACTACTCGGAAAATACTGGATTTTTCTGGGATGAAGCATATGAAGTTATTGCCAGTGCCAATATTGTAATTGGTGTAAATCCGGATGAAATGACTGGTGATATGGATTATATTAAGCACATGCAAGGACAAGCATATGCTCTTCGTGCTTTGGCTCATTTCGATCTTTTAAAACAATATGGACAGCAAAATGCGGGAGGTACATTAGGTGTTCCATATGTAACTGAATTTAAAGGTGAAGATCTCACTCCGTCACGCAAATCAGTTGATGAGTGTGTTGATCTTATATTAGCTGATCTTGATATGGCATTTAGTTTATTAAATGAAGATTACGATGGTTCACCTGAATTTATCACAAAATATGCTCCTAAGGCAATTGCTTCGAGTGTAGGTGTATACTTTAAAAGATGGGATGTAGCCAAAAATGCAGCAGCCGCTGTTATCAATTCTGGATTATATTCTATTATTCCTGCCGACCAGTATGTTTCCAGCTTTGGTGTTGATGCATCTCCTAACTCAATCTTTGAGTTGGCATTTAGCTCAACAGATAATGTTGGCATTAATGGTTTAGCATACATATACAGAACTACCGGTGGTGGTAGCTACGGAGACGTTCAGGTACTTGACGAAGTTGCTGACCTGTATGAAGAAGGTGACGTTCGCGAAGGTATTCTTGGAATGGAAGATGATATGCTAAGAAATATTGGAAAATATCCAGACAACCAAGGATATGACAATGTTGGAGTAATTCGCTACGAGGAAGTACTTTTGAATTATGCAGAAGCACAATTCGAAACTGGTGGAGATGCATTAACTCCGCTTAACCAGTTGGTTGCTGAGCGTGGAATTGATGCATATACAGAAGTTACAAAGGATATTCTTCTTGATGAAAGAAGAAAAGAGTTGATTTTTGAAGGAAGACGTTATGATGATCTGGTAAGAACAGGGTCAGACATTGAGAAAATTTCACTTCAACAAAACTTTGCTGCAACTATTCCATACGGCGATTACCGAATGGCTTGGCCAATTCCTAAAGCTGAAATGGATGCGAACTCAAATATGGTTCAAAACGATAATTATTAGAAAATAAATCTAAAGCAAATTATAAAGAGGGTTGTCATGAAAATGGCAACCCTTTCTTTCTACCTTTATATAATAAAATCCCCCGCCGAAAAACAGCGAGGGAATATTTTAGTGTCATGCTTTGCGTATTATTAAGCGCCCGGAATGCCTCCCATACCAAATACCATGGCCAGAAGTGCAACCGTTTCGATAATTCCCATAGCTCCAATGTACATACCCGCGCCTTGCTTATCATCTACAGCAAGGTTTGCACAAGCAGCTGCTCCTACACGTCCCTGCATAATTGCAGAGGCAGCAATGGCTATACCTATAAAAAATGCCCAAATCATCTGGTTCATATAACTGTCGGGATTCAAGTTTGCTCCAATCATCGAATTCATAAAAATCATTCCATAAATTACCTGGCTTAATGGCATACCTACCATTGCGAGCGCCAAGGAAGGAAGTTTTTTCTTATCTCTGATAGATTGTTTCCAAAGCCCTAGAGCTCCCATTCCTGCAATACCGGTTCCTATTGCTGAACCTACACCTGCTATTCCCAAAGCAATGGCGTGCCCGCCAAAGCCTGTAACTGTTGTTGCTAAAATCATTGTTAAAGTCATTTTATACTATTTTAAAAATTTCTATTATTTATTGTCCTTCAATTTGAAGGGTTTATATTCATTTCCAGAAAACTCAACTTCGGCATGACCGGCATATTCAAGCATATTTAAACGTACACCATGCACAAGTACCGCCATTGCAGCCAGAATCATATTTAGTCCGTGTCCTAAGATTAAAACCAGCACAGCTCCGATTCCGGAAGCCACTGTAGTAATGCCATCGCCAATGGCCATTTGATTAAAGCTTGCCGCCATTAACACGGTTGACAAACCCACTGCATAAAGTCGGATGTACGAGATAATGTCGGAGAAACCGTTGATTATACTGAGTGGTAAATTACCTAGCGATGAGATCATACCTTTGAAGAAGCTTGTTCCTGGTTTTGAAAAAAGAGCCACCAAAATAGCACCGCCAACAAATAGCCAAACCATAAATGCCGGAGCTTCAATGCCAAGTACCATTTGATTTACAATAAGGTATAAGCCCCAAATTATGGCTATCCAACCAAACTGCGCAATAGCTCTTACGCTGTTATTAAATTTCCATGCTACCTGCAGGTGTCCAACGGTAAGGTGAACTGCGCCTATCAGGAACATTATTTTTTGAACTATTAGGCTATCTCCACCAAAGCTGGCCAGTGCTTCAATTTTTAAACTGCGCAGTACTGGCAATTCTGCAATTGCTTCCGATCCAAAATAGGTACCGGTTAACACGCCCCAAAACATAATCGACACGGAAAGCGTGTAAATCAAACCAAACTCAATTTGTTTGGCAAATTTTTTCTTTCGGTGTACCAAAAAAGTAATCAGCAAGAACACCAATCCATAGCCGGCATCTCCAACAAGAATTCCGGTAAAAAAGGTAAAGAATACCATAAATACCCGTGAAACATCCATCTCTTTGTAGCCGGGAACAAGTCCCATAAAATCCATAACCGGCTGAATTCGTTGTGCCCATTTAGGTGTTCGCACAAGGGTAGGAACCTCTTCCATTTCTTCCGGTAACGGATCCTCAATTATATAGCCCCAATGGCGCTTTTCGGCCGTTTCAATAAATTCATCAACGTGTTCCAGAGGAATAAAACCTTTCCAGAAACGAACGTGTTTATCCACTGCAAGACCACCAAATTGTACGTTACGCACATCAAAACGGCGCAAACGTTCTTTTAAACCGTCTTCCAACACAGCTTTCTGTTCGTGTAAGTGAAGTAAAAACTCCTTGTTACTTTTCAGGTTGTTGTTGGTTGTGTTTAATAACTCTCTTGCATTTTCAAGCTCGTTTTGCGGAAAAGGAAGTGCTTCGAACTCGAGTAATCTTTCATCAGCATCTTTGGTCAATAAAATAACCTGGTTCAACTCGTTTAACTTGCCAACTACCTGAACATCTTCTCGGTCAGAAACTTTTTTTAATTCCCTGTCGTCGAGCAGGTATGTTTTAATCCAGATTCCCTTATCGTTGAGGTCTTTTATATCTTTAAGCGTAATATTTCCCCAATTCTCGAACCAGGCAATATCGCTGGTTAAGTTGCGCTGAATATTTTTCAGTTCCTGACGATGGTGTTCTGCATCCAGCACCGTTTCCATAAGAAAAACCGCGCCTCTTTCCAGTTTCGAGTAGTCGGTAATTTCATCGTTTTTTACTCCGGCGTATTGTTCTTCATCGTAACGATCAAGAACCGAAATGGCTTGCTGTAACTGTTTTATACGTGCATCAACCCGTTCAATCGATTCGTGTTTTGCCGGTTGCAATGGTGCAATGTGTATTACGCCGAGTTCTCCCAAAGCAGTAAGCTCGGCATCGATATCATCAGCAGAATCGGGCATAAACAGCATTAATTTTTTCATTTCTGCTATCATAGGCTGCCCTCCATTTGTTTGCTTGTTTTTACCACTTTTGCCGTTGCAATTGTCAGGCGCTCGTCATCCTGCAGCTTTTGCCCAATCTTTCGGATGGCCAGTTTGGCATTCGGAATACGGCGATTTTCGAATAGTTTTACCCGTGCACGCACATCCAGTAATTCTTCCTCTAAAAGCTCGATTTGTTCTTTCAAAACTTCGATTTCAGCTAGCAATTGCAATTGTACTTGCATTAGTTCAATGGCATCGTCAACCCACAACGGAGTGTTGGCGTTAATGGGCATTACGTTAAAGTCAACCTTTACAAACTGCTGAACACGAACCCCGGCCACATCAATGGTTTTGGTAATAATTTTATTCACCGAAATATATTCACTTATATCCACCCACGAGTCGTTCATAACGGCGGTCCACGGTTCTGCTGCCTTTCGGTTTTTCTCAATCTCTTCGCGTATTTCTTCAATCCGCTCAGCGATGGTATTTATAGTTGCCATCAACGATTTTTCCATGGCTTCAAACAAGGGCAGCATCCTTTCCGAAACCTTCAGAATTTTCTTCTGACGGGCTCGCTCGGTTTTTGTATACTTTATTTTAATACCTGCCATTATTTGTCCTCCTTGTTTTTACCCGGATTTACTACCGATGCCAATACTTCGGCACCTTTAATTTCGTCGAAGGAATACAATCTTTCAACCAGCTGGAGTTTAAGTTTATACACTAAAACTTCTGTCAGTGTGAATGTTTTTCCGGCCTCAATATCCTGCAATTCTTCCCATTGCCACTGCAAAATATTCATTTCGCGTTCCATGGGATTTCGTCGCAACAGCGAATTGGGCATTCGCTCCGGCTTCTCCTGACGGTTTTGTGCTTTGGCTTCTCTAACTTCTGAAAGATCTTCCTTTATACTATTTATCAGCGAGGAAATGCTTTTTACTCCAACTTTAGCATCCAATTTTTGAATATCAACAGATTGCAGCGCCTTAAAATGCCGGGAAGACAATTGGCGTTTTGCATCATCGTTAAATTCATCAATTGTAATCGGAGGTGCCTCTCCCAGGGACAACGATGGCAAACTGGTCATAAGATAAACCATGTTTGACATATTTAATCCTCCTGACTTTTAATGATTCGATCAACCAAATCTTTGTTAAGTAAAGAGAACAAACCGGTCTCAATTTCTTTTGAGCTGACCACGAAACTAATTCCGTCTTTGTCGGTTGATTTTACTTTTATTTTGGCCTTACTTGCCGAAAGTGGTTTTAAAGTTACCTCTTCCCGGAGTGCTTCTTTCAGTAAAAATGCTTCCATTTCTTTCTGTAACTCTGGCGGCACTTTAATCGATTTTTTTCCTGAAATTGAGTCGATCACTACTTTTAGCAATTCTTTCAGGTATTCTTCCTGGCGGAATAAGGTTTTGCACTCTTTTCCAAACACCGTTTTCAGGTGGTTTAAGATGGTTATTTTTGTTGCTTCAACCATATCGCGCGAAGCCTGAGCAATTGCTTTTTCTGCATTTTTTTCTGTTTGCGAAGCTTTTGTTTTGGCTTCTTCAACAATCTTTTTGCTGGTAGCTTTCGCTTCAGCAATCAGTTTTTCCGCTTCCTGCTTTGCATTATCGATTATCCTTTGTTTCTCCACTTCGCCGGCATTAACTCCCTGCTCTTTTAGTTTGGAAACAATTCCTTCCAGATTTTCTTTATTTTTTGTCATCTCTTTTTCTGATTAGTGGTTAATTCCAATATTGCTCGATCAATTTTTTACTCAACCCTGTTTCGGTTGGCTCAAAATGTCGTTTTAAAATATCCCAGCATTTGTCTAATGCGGCTTCCAGCTCAATGGGTTCTCCAAATGGTTCTTCCATATTTGCGATAAAATCTTCGCGATAACGTAGTAATTTTTGCGAGAATGTATCGTTTGCAGCACCAACTTCAGCTGCCTCGTATGCTTTTTCAGCATCGGCAAGCAACGAGGCCATCACCGTCATAATAGGGCGGTGGTCGTCTCGGGTAGTGTCGTTTACCTGCTGCTTTAAACGCGACAGTGAACGTGCCAGTTTCAGTTTTCCATTATCAAGGAAGAACTGCCCCTCGGTAATATATCCGGTATTATCCGGAACCGGATCTTCAAGCGACTCGAGCGTTGTTGCCCCGATTATGGTGATCGAGCCAGCGCCTTCAATATCAGCAGCTACCTCGTAACGTTTTGCCAGTTCCGAATACAACGAACCCGGATATCCTTGCAACGAAGGAATCTGATCCTGGTAGTTGGCTACGTTACGCAAAATATTCGACCAGTTGGTCATGTCGGTAAGCAGCACCAACACGTCTTTTCCCTGGTCGGCAAATTCGCGCGAAACACTTAATGCCACATCAGGCAGCATCAAACCTTTAATCTGCGAATCACCGGCAAGGTGGGTGAACATGATAGTTTTATCGATATTACCTGATTGCGACAACTGCTCTTTGAAGTAGTGGTACTCGTCGAATTTCAAGCCAATACCGGCAAAAATAATTACGTCGGCCTGTGCACCCTGTGCAATCTGAGAAAGCAAGCGGTTGTAAGGCTCGGTTGGGCCGGCAAAAATTGGAATCTTTTGCGATTTTACCAGCGTATTAAAAACATCAATCATCGGAATACCTGTCCACAAAGGTTGCTTGGGAACCAAACGAACCGTTGGATTTAAGGTATCCAATCGTGTTGAAATTTGTTTGTCGAAAATAATTTCCGGACCACCGTCGGCCACATCGCCAATTCCATCGAAACTACGTCCAAGCATGTTATACGAAAAACCAGCTGTTAGTGGAACCTCGTGCATGCGTATTTTAGTCTGTGTACTCAAGCCCTGCGTTCCGTTAAACACCTGGAAACGTGTTGAATCTTCAGTAATATTAATCGCTTTGGCAAACGAAAGGCTTTGGTTGGTTCCGGCTTCCAGCAGTTCAACTACGTGGTTGAGTGCCACACCCGGATTTCCTTCAACCGAAATCAGTGCTTTACCAACTTCGCTAATTCTATTTATTTCTTTTCGTATCATAGTGTGTACTCTCCTTGTAAAATAAATTGTTCAACTTTCTCCGGAAGAACGGACATTTCATCGATGGTTTGAGCCGACGTATTCCAGTCTTTCCACCACTGGCGCAACTCATCAAATTTCGATTTTATTTGCTCTTTTACTTCTTCATCTTCCTTGTCCTCCTGGTCAAAATTGATGGTACTATCAATCAGTTTTTGTACAGCTTCGTTAATAACAATGAGGCGTTCAGGACGGGTACAAGCATCAAGTTTATGGAAAGCATTTTGCTGCATAACACAGAAATCGATGGTGAGTCCTTTTTGAAACAATACATATTTTTCTATCGGGACTTTCTTCAATCCAATTGTACTGATGGTTTGATCGATACCATTTGCCTCATGTAACGTTTGCAGCATTTTATTACGGTCGTCCCACGAAATAAAACTATCGTAAACCGACGATGTATATGCCAGTGGATCGATTGCCGGGTATTTTTTAGCATCAGCGCGGTCTTGCGACAAGCCCCAGAAACCACCGGTTGCATCCATTGTTGCCTGTGTTACCGGTTCCTGGAAGTTACCTCCTGCAGGCGATACTGTTCCGATAAAAGTTAATGAACCACCTGTTCCCTGATCGGCGCCGGCACGCTGATACATTCCTTTAATCTGATCCGGGATATCCATTGGGAAAGCCTCCGGACCGGGAATATCTCCCTGGCGACCACTACGCTCGCGAAGTGCCTGTGCCCAACGCGAAGTGGAGTCGGCTAAAAGCACCACACTGTAGCCCTGGTAGCGGTAATATTCGCCCACAGTTAATGCAATAAAAACACTGGCCTCACGCGCTGCAACAGGCATCGAGCTAGTGTTTCCGAAAATACACATCCTGTTCATCAGCGAGTCGCCGGTTGACGGGTCTTCCAATTCTGCAAAATCTTTAAACACCTCAACAGCCTCACCGGCACGTTCGCCACAGGCAGCCATAATAATAATGTCGGCTAAAGCATATTTACACAGCGAGTGCTGTAAAACGGTTTTCCCGGCACCAAAAGGCCCAGGATTTCCAACCGTTCCGCCATAACTAACCGGTGCCAGCAAATCGATAACACGCACCCCGGTAGAAATAGTTTTGCTTGGAATAGCGCGATCCTTAAACGGAATAGGTGATTTAACCGCCCAACGGAATGCCAGTTTTAACTCGTGTTTTGTGTTTTGACTATCGGAAATTACGGCAACAGTTTCTGTAATATTAACCTCGCTTTTCTTGATAATGCTCTCCACTTTGCATTTGCCAAAATTAAAGGGTACCAAAATGCTGTGGGTTAAACGTCCTTCAGGAACGGTACCGATGGCATCGCCACCATATACTTTGTCGCCAACTGCTACCGATGGGGTAAATTCCCACAATTTTTCTTCGTCAAGTGCCGGCGCTTTCATTCCGGGAACCAGGTAAGCATTCTGTTCGCCCAGTTTATATAAGGGATTTTGCAGTCCGTCCCAAATACTGGTTAGCAACCCCGGACCCAGAAGTACCGATAAAGACTTGCCGGTAAATTCAACCTGATCGCCAATTTGAGCACCTGTTAAATCCTCAAAAACCTGCATTTCAACTATCCCTGCATCTGCATTTTTCGGATCGGGATCGATTTGTAATACTTCGGCTTGTAACGATTTACCATCTACTATAACATTGGCAGTTTCACCCATTATCACATTTCCGTAGAATCGCGCTTTCACCAACGAATCCTGAATGGATATGAGCTTGCCTGTTCTTGTTGTATTATTATTCATGTTATCTTATATAGAATGTCTAAAAAATCTTAATATAGTTTGTTTCCTAAATATGAACTTCCTCTCAATTGTCTTTAAAGTTTAATTTTAACATTACTTAAAGAATAGTGGGATATTGTCAATATGACACTTTGATAACTTTCTTACTTGGTTTGTTGCTTTAAATTGTTGAAGATGCTTACTATTTGTTGCCCGAAATCTCATATTACTTATAATTGCCTGGAAATAGAATTACTTCTTTTTTCTGTTAGAATTTACAATATTGTTTTGCATGGTATCTTATTTTTAGTATTATCCTTTTATTAAATAAGTCAGAGAAAAAGTGATTCAACAGGATTTGGTGTATAGTTAACTGTAAACACCGGCAACTTACTACCATGAACTATCTCGGCCACAAATCTTCCTATACTGGAGTTTGAGAATACAGATTCCTGATGAGTACGTATTATTACTAATTCGGGTTTTTCTTCCTTTATATAGTTTAGAATAACCTCATGCGAATCATGATTGTAAACTTTTAGAATTTTAATATCACATTCAATATTATGCTCCCAAAATAAGTGACGGATTTTTTGTGCGTTTTTTAAGGCAAGACTATTGGCTTCATTTATATTTGCTTTCAATGCTGATAAAATGGTAATTTTCGCATTGTGCCTTTTCGCTAAAAATTTTGCCCATAAAAGTCTTTTCTTTGTTGATTGTGTAATATCGATTGGAATTGCAATGTTTTTAATTTTAGGAACACCAAAATCTTTGTTTACAGTTAAAACAGGGCACTTTGATAAGCTCACTAATTCATTGATTTCATCTTTATTCAAAGCTCCCTCATAATTCCCATCACTTTTATCTATCAATAAAAACTCAAGACTGTCGGTTTTTGACTTTTCCAACAAAACATTTACCGGATTACCTGCACGTACTGAAATTACAATATCGCTCGGAAGTTTTTTACCAATAACATCTTCAACAAAGTTTGTGAGCTCTATTTTAGCCTTTGTTACTGCTTTTTCTGTCTCTTCGGGCTGAAAATTTCGTTCAAAAAATGACGCTTGCTTTATTACGTTTAATAAAACAAGCTTTACATCTAACGTTCCTTGCAAATACAAAGCCTCTTTTAGTACGGTTTCTCCTTCTTTATTGGGAGAAATAAGGGCTAAAATGCTATATTCTTTCTGTTTCATTTTTTTGTTTTTTTAATTATTCATCAAACCGGATTTTTCATTCTCGATTACAATTAAATCTCTGCTCGTCTTATTTAGATATTTGCTAATACCTTTACATTTAGTTCTGCTCTCCGCTGTATTGAAGGCAATGTCAATTTCATTAATGTAATCGGTGTAGTAGGTTTTTATATCCTTAGAAACGTTTTCAGATGATGCTTTCACTACAAATAGTACTTCTAAATTTGAATTTGTTTTCCTGCAAATTTCAATAACCTGACTGTAGAGTTGTTCTGAAGGTTTTTGATTTGGATTTCCAACAAAAAGTATCTTTTTTGAAGTTTCTCCTTCAAAGGTTTTAGGTAAAATAAAAAGAGGATTTTTCGCGGTATTAATTATTTTTTCAAGACAACCGTTTTGTCTTCTACACGAATCTTCAAAAGAATTATGCGTTGACAAAACAAGATTGTATTGCCCTTTCATGTTGGGCATGTATTTAAGAACCGAATTAAGTTCTCCTTCAATCGAGAAGGTATTTATTGGTTGTTCTTCCGTTTTAAAATGTTTTAATAATCTGTTTTTTAGAGCCCCCAATTCTTTTTGAGTTATTTTTTTTAGGTGATGACTTAGGTTGCGCATTGTAAAGTGACCCAAACCAGGACTTTGATATGTTTGCAAAATTGAAATTGGAGATTTATTCTTATTAAGAAATTGTATTGCAAATGAAGCTGCATGCCAACTTCCATCCGAGAAATCTGCTAATATTAAAATCGATGGTTGATTATTTCTGAATCTTGCTTTCATTTATACAATTATTTTGTTTGAAGCAAAATTAGAATCAGAAAATGCGAATCACTACAGGTGCAGACCTACTTAGAATGAGGAAAAGGTCTACTATCTGGTAGGGAAATTCCTACCTTTTATTGTTAATGGTTCGTTATTAGGTGTTAATCCCTTGCTTGAAAAACAACAAGCTTCTTCAAAATACTTGAAGAAGCTTGTTATCTGTCGGGATGACAGGATTTGAACCTGCGACCCCTTCGTCCCGAACGAAGTACGCTACCGGACTGCGCTACATCCCGAAATTGAGCCAGCTAATTTAAATAAAATTTTAAAAAATATTTCTTTGAATGGAAAAGAAAATAGATCACATATTTTGTGGCTTTTATTTACTATTTTGAGCATGAGTTCAAAAGATATAGTATGAAAGAATTTAAAAAAGTTGAGATGAGTGTTATTGGTAGAATTTCTACTCCGCATAAAACCATTGCTAATATTCCTATTCAGGCGGTAGGGGCAGAAGAGTTTGTTGGGCTTATTGAACTTGAACCACATTTACGTGATGCATTGGAAGGGTTGGAAGGATTTTCAAATTTAATTTTGCTTTACCACTTTCATTTGATAGATGGATACAGCGTTAAAGTAAAACCTTTTATGGATGATATAGAGCATGGATTATTTGCAACACGCACACCCAAAAGGCCTTCTCCAATTGGTATGTCAACTGTAGAACTGATTAAAATAGAGGAAAATAAAATATGGTTTAAGGGCGCTGATATGCTGGATGGAACACCTTTGATTGATATTAAACCTTTTTTCAGGCAAGTAGATAACAGACCCGATGCAGTTAGTGGCTGGCTGGATTCAAAAGATGAAAACCTGCCAAGCCGACATCGGTCTGATGATCGTTTTGCGTGATTCTAATTTTTGTCTTTTTTCCGAAAAATACTCTTGATTTTTTTCCAAAGCTGACCTTTTTCCTTTGTTTCAGGGGTGGCATCAGGACGGTCTTTCAAATCAGATGATTCTTTCTTACCAAAAATGCTTGCAAAGTTAAAGTCGTGCTTTTCAATATCCAGAACCTCTTTATAAGAAGGCTCGTTTAACATCGCCAGCAGCTCGGGTTCCGGATCGCGGAACATGCTGTATTGAAGATGTGAAAACTTTTTGTCGCGGTATGTTTTATAAAAGAATTTTCCGACAATGGGCAATGCCATGTAGGCGCCTTGTCCGTAGGTTGTTGTTCTGAAGTGTACGCGTGGATCATCAGCTCCAACCCAACAGCCTGTTACCAAATGAGGCGTAAGACCAATAAACCAACCATCAGAATTGTTTTGTGTAGTACCGGTTTTCCCTGCAAAGTCGCCCGGAATTTTGTAAACTGTTCGAATACCTCTACCGGTTCCTTCGTCAACAACGGCTTCCATCATATTAATAACTGCCCTGCAATTTTCAGGAGAAACCACCGGTTCATCAGGAAGATCGTAGTTAAATGTCTCTAAAATATTCCCGTTTTTATCGGCAATCTGCAACAGGTAGTTCGACTGAACAGGTTTGCCATCGTTAACTATTCCGGCAAAAGCTTCAACCATTTCTTTTAACGAAACCGATGCTACACCCAAGGCCAGAGATGGATAATCAGGCAACTCAGAGGAGATACCAAGATCTTCAGCAATTTCTATCGTTTCATCAATCCCTGCTTCGAGCAATACTTCCACTGAAACCGTATTCAACGATTTTGCCAAAGCACCTTTCATACTGTAATAGCCACCATATTCATTGTGCGAATTACGTGGCGCCCAGTCTTTATATTCTTTGTAAACTTTGTGTTGATTTATAAAGTATGTATCAGCAGATATATCTTCCTCCAAAGCCGCCAGGTAAACGAAAGGTTTAAATGTTGAACCCGTTTGACGCGGTGCGGTTACATGGTCGTATTTAAAAAAGCGGTAATCAATTCCGCCAACCCATGCTTTCAGCTGTGCACTCTGCGGATCAATTGCAATAAATCCGGCATTTAATAATTTCAAATAGTGTTTTAGCGAATCAAGTCGGGTAACTTCGGCACTTTTAACACCGTCCCACGAAAACAACGATGCATGAGTTTTTGCCGAATATTTTTTCAGTTCTTCAGAATAAGAAGCACCGCTTGTGTTTTGGTTTTGGATGGCACTTTTAAGGATTTCCGGATTTTCTCTGAAAATATCTCTTGATTTCCAATGATTGTCGAATACCTTCTGCAGGTTCTTCATGTACTCTTTTACCGACTGCTGCGCATAACGCTGGAGGTTGTAATCGATGGTTGTAGTAATCTTTAATCCATCAGTGTACAAATTGTATGGTTCTCCTTTCTCATTTAAATTATCCTCGCACCAATCCAGCAATTCAGGCTTTAAACGTTCAAGAAAATACGGAGCAGGCCCCTGGTTATATGAAATCAGGCGATAATGCACTCCCAAAGGTTTCTCTTTGTATTTTTCGGCATCAGCAGCATTCAGATAATCATTTTTTACCATTAGATCGATTACCACATTACGGCGACCTAAGGCACGATCGGGATGGGTACGCGGATTGTAATAATTGTTGGCTTTCAGCATACCAACAATAACTGCAGCCTCGTGTACATCAAGACTTCTGGGCGATTTGGAAAAGAAACGTTCAGAAGCAACTTCAATTCCATAGATATTTTCAGCAAATGGGACTGTATTCAGGTACAAAGCCAGAATTTCCTGCTTCGTATAAATTCGCTCTAAACGGTAGGCAATTATTGCCTCGCGTAATTTATTTACCGGCATCGATAAAGGCCCATAATCAACACGAGGGAAAAGGTTTTTGGCAATTTGCTGACTAATGGTACTTCCACCTCCGGAAGCATCGTTACGCATCAAAATAGATTTTACCAATACACGGGCCAGAGCTATTTCGTCAATACCGCGATGTTCGTAAAAGCGGGAGTCTTCGGTTGCAATAAGTGCATTTATTACATTTGGCGAAATTTCATCAAAAGTGGCGTAACTGCGGTTTTCAACGTAATACCGTCCTAATATTTTTCCATCGATGGAATAAACTTCCGATGCCAGCGGGTTATTGATTTGCTGCAACTGCGATTTTGATGGAACCGGTCCTAAAACGCCAAGAAATACCAGGATAAAGAAAAGACACCCCAGTAAAAAGACCACAATTCCGGCTTTAAAGATAAAGTTCAGAATCGGGTATTTTTTCTTTGATTTTTTTGATTTGCCTTTTTTCCGGCTCACCGGTTTTTTGGTCCGGGAAGTTGTATTTATTTTCTTTTTTGCCACCCGACAAAAGTATTATTTAAAACAATGTCTATGGAAGATAAACTGAAATGAAACCGAAATATTATAAACGAAAGACTGTTTATTTTTTCTGCAATTAAACGATAAGCTCTTTTATAAAATACCAGGTCATCATTCCCGAAGTAATTAACTTTAACAGTGTTCCGGCCAGAAAGCCCATAAACGAACCAAATCCTGATTTTAACGCTTCTCCGGATTCTTTTCCTGCAGTAAGCTCACCAATTACAGCCCCAAGGAAAGGGCCAATAATAATTCCGAACGGTGGGAAGAAAAACAGACCAATTACCAACCCGATTATACTGCCCCAAACACCACGTTTACTGCCACCAAATTTTTTGGTACCCCAGGCAGGAATAAGGTAATCAAGTGCATAAACAACTACTGTTATTATTGCCCAAATTATCAGGAACTTCGACGAGAACTGGTAGCGCTCGGTAAAGTGAAGCAGCAACAAACCAATGTAACTTAACGGAGGACCGGGGATTATGGGTAAAACACATCCTAAAATTCCGCTGATTATAAATATTGATCCTAAAACGATTAGTAATATATCCATTTTTTATCTGATTAATTAAAGGATGTAAAAATAACATTTGGCTTACTTCACTCTGAGTATTTTCGGTGAACGGGCGAATATCATCGGCGTTTGCCAAACCACGGAATACTTGTAAAATAGATAAGTACCACCGATAATGCCATTATAAAACTACTTAATATTAAAAGGTTGTTTCGTTCTAAAAGGTAAATGGAATGTTCGCGAATTTGTTGCCAATAGGTAACTGAAAGCAAAACCAGGGCATTATTAATAGAATGCCCAATTATGGCAACCAGGATATTATTGGTGCGCAACATCAACCATCCGAGAAGCAATCCCAATACAAAAGTAGCCGGCATTTGCCACGGATTTAAGTGAAATAACGAGAATAAAAGTGCCGACATAAATACAGCTACAAAACCATTGTAGTTTTTTCGGAATCCATTCAATAGCAATCCTCTGAATATTAATTCTTCAATTACAGGAGCAACCACTGCCACTTTCAGAAAAGCCCCCATAAAACCATAATCACCTTCAAAAATACGATCGAAAAGTTCCCAAAACCAGGGTGGGGCTGGCAACATTTTTTCTACCCATATATTAACATCTTCGAGGAAATTATGTGCTCCCCAAAGAAAAGTAATTACCGGCAAGAATATAAGTGGATTGAAAAGTTTTAAAGGGAAAATCTCAAGAACAGGTGCTTTTGCTTTTTTAATTCCGTAAAGAAGGATAAACACCACTGAGCCAACTCCCAGTGCAATTTTTTTTATTGGGTTGTATAAGTATTCAGTGCCTTTATAGTAATCGATTACTGCCAGCGGAAAATCAACAACAGTTTGAATAAAAATATACAAGATAACAAGGTGAATTCCCTGTAAAATGGTTGGATAATATTTAGTGCGGTATTCTTCCATACAGCTAATAAATATAGTACAATCCGAAAAACTAATAACAACCTGTTGAAAATTTTACGAACGTTTTCGTGCAGGAATTAATTTTTTGCCGGTTTTGAACGTAAAATATCGTTGAGCCATATAGCTGTAAACAATTACAAGAAGAGTAGTTATAATTTTTGACAAGGTGGCATATAAACCGCAATATTCTACAAAGAATTTCAGGAATACATAGTTGAGAATAATAGATCCGCCAACGGTAAGCAGGTACCTAAAGAGTTGAATACGTCCTTTTAATTCCGACGAGGTAAAAGTTACATATTTTGCCAAAAAGAAACCGGTTGTAAACGTTATTGGGAAAACGATAAGAAAAGCAGCAATGTGCGGACTGATTGCGATAAAGCCCAAATCAACAATTTGCATTTTAATCACAAAACGATAGAAAATAAAATACAGACTAATATCAAGCAAAGTATTTGCACCGCCGGTAGCAGCATAGCGAAAAATCTCTCGTGGCAAAAAATGCAAAAATGGAAAATAAAACCAATCAACCAGGTTGATGATCATTTTACCAATTTTCTCCAGAATATTACGCATGCTTATTTTTATGAATTGAGGTGCAAAGAAACAAAAATACTTGAATACTGGCTAATCCGAAAAATGTTTGGTGCCATCGGCAAGATAACAATACAGAGAAAAATAGCTTATAAATCAGGGCGTTGACGTAGCTGTTTTTTATTCGAGTGTTGCTTTTTCTTCTCCAGTCGCTTTAATTTCGACGAAGCTGTGGGTTTTGTCTTTACTCGTCGTTTAGCACGTGTTAAAGCCTTTTCAATCAGTTCGATAAGTTTTGCGACGGCCTTTTGTTTATTTTTTAATTGACTGCGTTCGCTACTCTCGAAAAGTACAATTACACCGTCTGCATTTATTCGGTTCTTTAATTTTATACCAAGCCTTTGTTTTTGAGCTTCGGTAAAAACAGCGGTGTCATTCAGGTTAAAACGTAGCTCTATTTTTGTATTTACCTTATTTACGTTTTGGCCACCGGGACCGCTGCTGCGAACGGCTGAAATTTTTAATTCGTTTATAATTTGGTCTTTTTGTGTTTCCGAAAGTCTCATATTAAATCTACGGCTGTGAATAAACGATAAGTAACAAAAGAACATCGAATTTTTAAATTATCAAATCATTATACCGACTAAATCTGGTTCTGAATCATAATGTACATCAAAAATCCTACTACGGTAGTAGGATAATTTGTAACCTTTACTATATTTAAATGGTATAAAACACATAAAATATACCGGACTAAGATTCATTGGCAGTTCAAATTGTTTTTCCACCAAAACCTATATGAAAACTTTTCCCTCGCACTTGTTTTTTGTGTAAAACTAAACCTGGAAAATGTGAATATAAATAAAAACTTTAATATCGGTAATGGCTCTAAAATAGCTGTTATTGGCGGCGGCCCGGCCGGAAGTTTTTTTTCTTACTTCGCTCTCGATTTTGCCAAACAAAAAGGAATCAACATCCATATTGATATCTACGAAGCAAAGAATTTTCATGTAGCCGGCCCCGCAGGCTGCAACCGTTGTGGCGGGATAGTTTCGGAATCGTTGGTTCAGGCTTTATCCACCGACGGAATTGTTCTTCCTTCGAATGTTATTCGGCGAGGAATAGAATCGTATAAACTACATATGGAGCAAGGAGCAATCTTGATTAAAACGCCCTTAAAAGAGCAAAAAATTGCCTCCATGTATAGGGGATTTGGACCGTTGGGAAGTAATAACATCGATTCGGTAAGTTTCGACAATTATTTATTGGAACTTTGCCAAAAGAAAGGAGTTTATACAATTTATGAAAAGGTAATCGACCTGGAGCGCAATGAGAGAGGAATAAATGTTCAAACGAAAACAACTTTAACGAATTATGATCTTGTTATTGGATCGGTAGGATTAAATCCCCGGTCATTTTCCTTATTTAAAAAGATTTCTCCGGCTTATATTCCTCCTGTAACAACAAAAACTTATATCTGTGAATTTAAACTGGGAAACGAACTGATCAATCAATATTTTGGTAATTCGATGCACGTGTTTCTCCTCAACCTGAAAAACATAAAATTTGGGGCACTAATTCCGAAAGGACAATACGTAACCCTTGTTTTATTGGGGAAGCAGATTACGGGAGAAATAGTTGATAGCTTTTTAAACAGTGAGGCTGTTCAACGCTGTTTCCCTAAAGGGCTGGATATCGACAAAATTACGCCCTGCCAGTGTTTCCCGGGCATTAATATAAAAAATGCACATTATGCCTATTCTGACCGGGTTGTGCTGATTGGCGACTCCGCTTCATCAAAATTATACAAGGACGGAATTGGAGCAGCTTATATAACTGCCAAAGCAGCCGCAAAAACAGCATTATTCAACGGCGTATCGGAGTCCGATTTCAGAAAACACTATCAACCGGAATGTACCCGATTAAACAGAGACAATACCATTGGGAAATTTATTTTTTGGATTACGACTATCCTTCAAAGATCTTCGACGTTAAAAAAAGGAATATTTCGGATGGTTGTAAACGAACAGGAGAAAGAAAACGACAAAAGAAGAATGAGTTCTGTTTTATGGGATACGTTTACCGGAAGTGCACCGTACACCGATATTTTAAGACGGGTATTGCATTCCAAAACCTTAATATCGTTACTAGTTAATACCATTTATGAAATATTTAACCGGCCCCAAAAAGGTATTGAGAAGTAATTTGTTTGAAATGTTTTTATGGATTGCAGATTGCTGCCAATAAAATGCAGAATACTCAGTTATAAATACGCTGTATCGTTAACCATTTTTTCCAATCGCCATTCGCTCAGTTGCTTTACCCGGTTTAAAACGTTTGAAGTAACCCGGTTATGCACACTTTCCCAAATTTTATTTACCAGTTTGTTGGCCTCTTTTTCTTTTCCGTAAAAGTTAAAACTCACGGCAAAAATTAACTGCGACTGTGCAGTTTCTCCCAACTCTTCTATGGGTGAACGTACATACATAACAAAAATGCCAATCGGATATCCACCTGTGCAATCGTACAATAAATAACGGGCGTTATCAAAATCAAAAGCGTCCGGAGTTCTTTTAATCCGAATTGAGTGCAGGTTGAACAAAGGAATCAGGTTCATGCCCAGAAAGCTCTTTTTAAAGCCAAATGGATACTTTTTAAGGCCAAACGGAAGAATCTCTATATTCTCGATATTATTATTAATACGTTCAACCTTGGCTACATGGTTTGGCCAGCATGTTGAGTCTCCATTCCAATTCAATAATTCATTAAATATGTAACTAACCGGTGCATTCACGCCAATTTTATGAACATTCAGAACAAAGTTCTTATTCACATCGATACCAACACGTTGCAGCACCCGCCTGTTGTATTCTTTCCGCTTTTCTTCCGATTCAAATTTTATTAATGTCGGCATTGAGGGTTTATTAATTAAGAAGTTGTTGATATCGGAAAATACATTTTTACTCCGTGATGGTGGATTTATATTGATCGGTGAAGACTCTTTATGATTGACCATTTACAAGTAAAATGTTGAATAATTTCGAATAAGAATGAAATTTAGTAACCACGTCTTTTATGACGAGATAATTTGAATTTTAAAGTACAAAATAACAGGGGGAAAAACAATGAAGAGATTATATAATATGAACTACTTAATTTTTTAATGTTAACCGTTTTTGCTGATATTCATGAGTTGAGCAGTATCATCGACAATAATATTTTTGCCATTAAGGGTAATAATGTTTTCTTTCTCAAACTCTTTTAAAAATTTAATGGCACTTTCTGCCGAAATGGAAGCAAAATCAGCAATATCCTGACGTGTAAGAAACTCGAAAATTTTCTTTTTGGTAAACTCTTCCTGGCCCAGATAAAGTAAAGCAGACGCCAGTTTTCCGCGCATTTGTTTGTAAGAAATATTTTTAATGACTTCAAACAGGTGCCTTTCATTTGTGTAGTTTTGCGATGTAATTTTTAAGGCGAATTCAGGATTATCAAGCAAAATCTGTTTCAGACTCTCTTTTTCAATCATACATATTTGTGTGTTGCTGATTGCCTGGGCAGAATATGTGTGAACCGGCTCGCCAAATACCGACGAAAACGCTAAAAATTCACCTTCTGAAGCAACGCTGATATTCATGTTCTTATCAACCCCGGTTTGTAGGTATACTTTTACCAGTCCTTCAACAACGTACATTACATAAGGCGCAAATGCACCCTGTTTAAAGATTGTTTCGCCTTTTAGATACTGAACACGGGTTTTATATGCATTCAGGTCGTCCAAATTTTCTATGTTGTCTTTCAAATCCAAATCAATCGCTGATATTTCTTCAAATTTACATAAGAAATACAATTATTCAAGCTAAAACTGTCAAACGACAGGAAAGAAACTATCAAAATTCAGTTTGTCCACCGACATACTTCAGTGCCTGTTTTTCGGTTGATGTTCACCTACATCTTATCTTTGTAATGTTAATTGATAATAATAATATTGAGTTAGTGGAGATTGGAATCGAGGGGAGATAAAACAGAGTTGCAGAAGTTTTCTAATGCACTCTGTTTTTAACAAGAAGCAAATGAAAAAAGTAGCCATACCTATAGCGAATAATAAAATTAGCGAATACCTGTGCGGATGTTCGCACTTTGCTCTTTATGATATGGATACAAAAAAAATGAATGTTATAGAAAACGACGTAACCGATTTTAATAACACCCATAAAGTTCGGTTATGGATTAAACACAATGGAATAACAGACATCGTTCTCCATCGGATAAAAAAGGAATTAATAACTCTGCTTGCCTCAGAAAAAATAAATCTTTTTGTTGGAGTGCCTATACTATCAGCAGAAAAGATTGTAGAAGCCTATCGTTGTGGCAAATTGGAATCAGATAAAAATATTATATCAGAAATAACAAATTAAAACGAACAAATATGAAGCTTTTAAGAACAGGATTACCTGAAATAGAATCGGCGGCCGAACTGGAAAAAGTATTGGCAGAAAACGAGAATGTAATGGTTTGTTGTGGCCGGATGGGCCCGATGTGTTTCCCGGTTTACAATATCATGGAACGCCTTGACAAGGAACGTGATAACGTAAAATTTATGGTAATGGCTTTTGATAATCCGGAAGCTGCTCCAATACGAAATGCACCCGAATGCAGAGGTTTTATGGGGTTGCCGTTCACTATGTATTACAAAAACGGCAAGGTTGCCAAGGCAACAACAAGTATTCAAACACAGGAACAGATTGCCGGAATTCTGGACGAACAGTTTGGTAGTTAAAAATTGAATGAACGATGGCAAAACAGGAAATAAAAGTTAGCTGGAAAGAAAAAATGGCTTTTGAAGCCGAGGTAAACGGGCATAAAATAATGCTCGATGCTGCAGAAGCAGTTGGTGGTGAAGACTGCGGTCCGCGGCCCAAACCGCTTATGCTTACTGCGCTGGCAGGTTGCACCGGAATGGATGTTATTTCTATTCTGAAGAAAATGCGTGTTGACGTGAAAGATTTTAATGTTGTTGTTGAAGGTGACTTAACTGATGAGCATCCGAAGCAATATTATAAAATGAATGTTATCTATGAGTTTAAAGGAAAAGATCTTCCATTGGAAAAACTAAAAAAAGCAGTTAGTTTGTCGGAAGAAAGGTATTGTGGAGTAAGCGCGCTTTACAAAAAAGCCATAGAGCTTACTTCTGAAATTAAAATTTTAGATTAAAGTTATGTCGACAACAATAATTGTAATTCTAATTGTTCTTGCCGTGTTGGTGGTACTTATTGTGGTAAATTACTACCGAATGAAAAATGCCAAACCGGTAGCTAACAGCAAACGAATTAAAGTATTAAACAACAAAAATTTTAAAGCCGCCACCAAACGGGGAGTGGTGCTGCTCGATTTTTGGGCTCCATGGTGTGGACCATGTAAAATTATTGCACCTACATTGAACGACATTGCCGATAGCCAGACTGATTTTATGGTGGCAAAAGTTAATGTGGATCATAACCAGCAATTGGCTCAAAAATTTAAAGTACGCAATATTCCAACCATGCTAATTTTAAAAGATGGTAAAGAAGCCGGGCGTATTGTTGGTGTAAAAACCAAGCGCACAATTCTGAAAGAGGTTGACGCTGTGATGGCCGGATAGCTGAAAAATAAAAAACCATATATACAGAAAGTCACTTATCGGTAATGGATGAGTGGCTTTCACTTTTTAGGTTCTTTCTTATTGTTCATTCAAAAAAGCTGATACCTGTTAAGTATTTACGCCAATTAATTCAAACTTTTTAATACCGGAAATTAGGGATATTAATTGAAGCTACCTGGATGAATGAAGTTATTTTTGAATCATCATATTGAACACAAAACAAATCACAGATAAAGTCGCTTTCACGACAAATTTACAAGCCTGAGTTATTCAGGCTTTTTTTATGCCCGCTATTTTTATTAATAGGAAATTGATTTCCATAATAAAAATAGAAATGATAACCCATACAAAATCAAAGCTACTATTTACATGAGGCTAAAACATCGTGTACCACAATCAGTGACGAAGAAGGTAACCTTGAATACTTGCCACAAAACACCTTAAAAACACAAATGGCAGGTAAGGAAAACCCAACCTGCCATTTCTGGTATTTTGAAATTGTACTAACTCTTACTTAAACCAACCATCAAGCATTGCTTTGTTAGCTTCGTAAAACTGTTGTGCACCTGTTTCTTCACCAGCTTCTGAAATTTTACCCATCAAATCGTAAAGTTGGGTTTCTTCAAGATTGAAGTTTTTAAAGAAAGTGCCTGCTTTTGGCATATCTTCAGCAAATCCTCTGCGTGAGATAATACCACAAACATCTTTGGGATAAACACCTTTTGGATCTTCCAGGTATTTCAAATCGTTTTTGGCCCATTTGAAGTGAGGTTTCCAACCGGTAACAACAATCCATTCGTTGTTTTTAATGGCTTTCTCAAGACTGGCAACCATTGCAGGGCCACTCGAAGTAATTTGTTCGAAATCCAAACCATATTCTTCAATAGCTTTCTCAGTATTCGCATGAATTCCTGCACCACTACCAATTCCAATGATCTCTCCATCGAATTTTTCTTCGTTGGCATTCAGTTCTTCAATAGAATTAATGGTTACATACGAAGGAACTACCAAGCCAGTTGTTCCTCCACTAAATGATTCACCGAGTTTTACCAGTTTGTCTCCGTAGTCTGCCCAGTAATCCTTGTGCGTATTTGGTAACCAGGCATCCATAAATACATCGCCTTTCGAGTTATCTTTCGATAATTCGCCATAAATCAAACCTGGCTCAAGGTTAGTTAGTTCCACTTCAAAACCATTGGCTTCAAGAGCAACTTTTGCCAGATGTGTAAAGGCAATACCTTCAGCCCAGTTTGGGTAAAGGATGTTTATTTCTTTCTTTTGTTCGTCACCCGATTTTTTTGATCCACTATTTGAACACGATACAATCGATAATAGTAACGTTGCAGCTACAAATAGAATTCCTAATCTTTTTAATTTTAGCATAATATACAATTTTAAGATAGATTATATTTCTTTTATTTTTTGGCAATAGCCTGTGTAATTCGGTCTAGGATAATGGCGAGCACAACAATTCCGAGTCCTGACTCAAAACCTTTGGCAATATCATTTTGCTGTATTCCCTGGTAAACAATACTTCCTAATCCTTTTGCCCCAACCATTGATGCAATTACAACCATAGAAAGTGCCAACAGGATTACCTGGTTTACACCGGCCAGAATTGTTGTTTTAGCCAAAGGCAACTGAATTTTAAACAGGATCTGTTTATCGGTTGAACCGAATGCATGACCGGCTTCAATAACATCAGAAGGAACATTTCGAATACCAAGGCTTGTTAAACGCACTGCCGGTGGTAACGAAAATATTACCGTTGCAATAACGCCCGGCGTGTTCCCTACACTAAAGAAAAAGATGGCCGGAATTAGGTAAACAAATGCCGGCATAGTTTGCATAAAGTCAAGTATTGGGCGAATAATGGCATTTGCGGTATTGCTGCGTGCTGCCCAAATACCCAGCGGAATTCCCAGCAGAAGTGCAATAACAGTAGCCACAATTACAAGTGTTGTGGTTTGAATGGCTTCTTTCCAGTAGCCCATAGCCCAAATCAGCAAAAGCCCCAGAACAACAAATATTGCCATACTTGCACCTTTTTTTACTCCTTCTTTTTTGAAAGCATTTTTCCCTGCATTTGCATAGTATGCACTAAAAGTTACCAGTGCAATTATAACAAAAAACGGTATTGCCAGGAACACATCGTTTAGGCTTTCTACCGTCCAGGAAATGACATCATCGATAGCACCCCATAATCCTGAAAAGGTTTCTTCTAAAACATTAATCCCATTTTCAATAGGTTTTCCTAAGTCGATTAACTTTTCCATATTATAATTCGTTTGCTATTTCTTTTAATTCAATTACATCGCTTTTCTCGAAACGTGTAGCCTCAATAATCAATGATGTTTGCGTAACCTGCCCTAAAAATTTACCGGTTTCTTCTTCAATTACTGCCAGTGGGTGTCTTATCCCGGTAATTAGCGGAAGCATTTCTTCCACAGTATAGTGCTTGTATACACTTGGCACGTTTGTCTTTATCGCCGTTTCAATCGATGCGGCTTTTTCTTTTTCAAGCGCCAGAATATCTTTTAGCCAAACATGACCCAGGAATTTCTTCTGTTCATCGATTACAGGCAATTGGTCAACTGCGATGGAACGCATTTTTCGAACAGCACCTTTTGGTCCGTCTTTATGCACTTCAAGCGTAGTATTCTTTTTAAACATCAATGATTCAGCGGTAATAATCGTTTTACGATCTACCTTTTCCACAAAAGCTTCTACATATTCGCTTGCCGGATTGGTAAGAATTTCTTCTGCAGTACCAATTTGTTCCACAACACCATCTTTCATAATGGCAATCCGGTCGCCAATTTTAATGGCTTCATCCAAATCGTGTGTGATAAACACAATTGTTTTTTGCAGTTTGCCCTGAATCTCCAGCAGTTCGTCCTGCATATCAGATTTAATGAGTGGATCGAGAGCAGAAAAGGCTTCGTCCATAAGCAACACTCCAGGATCGTTTGCCAGTGCACGTGCCAGTCCAACGCGTTGTTGCATTCCGCCAGACAATTCTGACGGGTATTGTGCTTCATAACCTTTAAGACCAACTGTTTCAAGAGCCCGTTTCGCTCGTTTTTCGCGATCTTCTTTTTCCTCTCCACGAATTTCCAAACCAAAAGCGGCATTTTCTAAAATCGTTCGGTGGGGCAGTAATCCAAACTTTTGAAAAACCATACTCATTTCAGTTCTACGGGTTTCCAATAGTTCTTTATTTGTTTCGCGCGTAATATCGTGGTCGTCAAAAATTACCTTTCCTGCGGTAGGTTCGTTCAAGCGGTTTAAACAACGGATAAGTGTTGATTTTCCACTCCCGGAAAGTCCCATTATCACAAAGATCTCGCCTTCCTTTATTTCAAAACTTGCACGATTCACACCTACTGTGCACTTTGTACGCTTTAATATTTCATCTTTTGAAACACCTTGCTCAAGCAACTTTAGTGCATCTTTCTTACGTTTGCCAAAGATCAGTGTCAGATCTTCAACTCTAATTTTTATTTTTCTATTATCAGGCATAAATACTTTTCTTTAATGATTAAAAGTAGTATCCGATGTTAATGTTAAAACGGGTTTCCCATTCTGCATCTGGTGTTCCAGATGCCAGTCCGTTTGTCCATGCCGGTCCAATCCAGGGATGATCTTTTCCTTGAGCAAGGTCAACATATGTATAAACATTTCCGGCAGTAACCAGAACTCCTGTGATATTCATAAAACTATCTTCATAAGAGTCATTGGCTTTGTTCATATAGCCAAAATCGTTGTAAAACTGAAGGTTTGAAATTGGCCCCCATTTAACAGGCACCGAATAAGCAGGTCCGATGGTGTAGGTTGTTGCCTCTGAAGCTACCAGGTAAGGATATCCGTAAGCTGTCATTGCCAAACCTTCGCTATCTTGATCTGCCGGGTTTTCCGGATTCATTTTGTACTTGGTAGCCTGAACTTTTAAGTTGAAATTTCCGGCGTTAAGTTCGTAATGTGCTGCAAGCGCGTAACTGTCACCGGTTTTTTCTGTGTCCAGATTATAAAGTCCGCCATATTGCGCTGAGAAACCCAGCATATGATTACTATTTCCAGTTTTAAATTTTCTTACAACTTTAAGATTTAACTGGTTTACTTCTTTATTTCTGTACAAACCATCGGCAGACGAACTCACATCATACGAGTAACGACTATCGGAAACATCGGAGCTGCTTCCAAAACGAAGTTCTTCAGCATTTTTGAAGAATGCGATAGCATATAACCAATTTTCATCATTGTGGGTATATTTTATCCCCATGTCATGATCGTCTTCTAAACCAACATAGTAATTTATACCAAAAAACCAGTTGTGCGAGTTGTATTGCGTAATTCCAAAAGGCACTTGAGTTAAACCGATTTGCAGGTTTTTTTCTGGTGTAAAATCGTAACCAACCCAACCTTGTTTTAACATACCTCCACCAAATCCTTCGGAATACAAGCGGTATTCAGCATTTAGTTTTACTCCTTTGTATTTTGCTTTCGCATTTACTCTGAAAACATCGTAGCCAAAATCGCCACCACGGTTTTTCTGACCTTCTTTCCATGACGAAAGGTTATAGTTAAAACGAAGAGCACCACCAATTTGCACCTCAGGTTTTTCCTGTGCAAACAAATTAGTACTAATTAATAAAAGGATAAAAGAAAATAGAATGAATTTTCGTAACATATAATTTAATTTAAGTGATAATCTTGTGGAATGGTGAGGGGGAGTGATAAGTTACTAGCGTTCGGTTACAGGTGGAACAAACCTGTCGGATCGCATTTTATAAGCCATTCGAATGGCCATGTATGCCCGCTGATTATTTTGTTCGTATGTTTTTATACTCCTTTTAATCATGCGCCGCAAAAATAGAACTAACATCATTATGAACGATGATTTTACGCTGTCTAACTGTTAAATGTAATGTATTATTAACATCATTTCTGTACGAAATAATATATAGCCTAATATTTCTATTAACTGATCAATTAAATTTATTTTACGATGTCATTATACAATTCAAGTAACATATAAACTCCATATTTGTTGCTATTTGAGTAAAATATCTGGTTAATTTCAAATTGAGTGGTGATTTAAATTGTATCCGATTAAGTTTCTACACAAATTAATTTTAGAAATTCTATTAACATATAACAAAATTTGCTACTTATCCGGGGGCGCTAAAATGATAGTAATTGTTAAATAATCTGCCAAAACAAAGTCTGCATTGAACTTTTTGGAGAGCCAGGGTTTATTATCGTTAAATTGAAATATCGTTAGCAATAGTTAATCGAATTAGTATACATTCATAAATGCCAAAATGGAAAACAGTAAACCATTTGCTCCTATAAATAAACAAAACCGAATCGAATATCTCGACATGGTAAGAGGAATTGCCATATTCGGAATTCTGATCGCAAACCTACGCTGGTTTTCATTGTATACTCCCGGTGTACCGGCACGTTTTATTTTCCCCGAAATTGATCATACTGTAAGGTTATTACAATACATCTTTATAGAAGGAAAATTCTATTCAATTTTTAGTTTGTTATTTGGATGGGGAATGGCAATTCAAATAGAACGTTCCAGAAGAGACGATGCTTCAACTGCGGCTTTTTTAAAGCGACGAATGTGGTTTATGCTTTTACTTGGTGGAATTCATATGTTTGTTATTTGGGAAGGAGATATTGTTTTTCTTTATGGTCTGATGGGATTTATCCTCGTTTCACTGCGTAAATATTCCAATCGCACACTGCTGATTACCGGTATAGCTTTGTTATTATCGCCGATTTTTTTGTATTTCCTTAAAATGCAATTCTCATGGGTTAACTGGCCATCGGACATTTTATATGAAGTTGGAGAAAAAGTTTATCAAATGCAGGGATTAATTGATCAGGATACCAGTAGAACACCAGTTTTGGCTGAAACAACAAATATTTTCTCCATTGTTGGAATAACCTGGGCTGATGCTCCATATCGGTTTGCCTATTTGTTTTTTGTTAGTCGTATTCCAAAAGTTTTGGGAGCGATGTTAATCGGTTTTGTAATTGCCCGAACCGATTTTTACACGAAAGCCATACAGTACAAAACAAGAATGTTACAGTTTTTTGTAGTGGGCTTGTTGATATTTGTCCCGCTAAATACTGTTCTCGTGCTTCATTTGAAAAATGAAGATGCATATTACGCCTTGCAAACAGAAGGCTTGTACTATGTAGTTGTTTATGCTTTTACGATATTTCCACTCTCACTTGTCTATATGGCCGGGCTGGCCTTGGCATTTGAAAAACGCTGGGCTCATAAAATACTAAAACCGGTGTTATCGGTGGGACGCACAGCCTTTAGTAATTATGTAGGGCAAAGTCTCATCGGTATAATTCTGTTTTATGGCATTGGTTTTGGCTGGGCACAACAATTTGGGCCGCTCGCCTGGACCATTTTGGCAGTAATCATCTTTTCTGCCGAGGTGATTATTAGTTCTATTTGGCTAAAATACTTTCGATTTGGCTTGCTGGAATGGATTTGGCGTAGCTTTACTTACAGAAAGGTTCAGCCGTTGCTTGTGGCCAGGAAATAAATTTAGTCGTCCGTAGCCTTAGCTAAAATACCCGGTTTTATTAAGCTTTTTCATAAAGAAGAATTGCCCCCTGCATCATAATTCATGGTGATGCAACATATTTTATACTCCCTCGCGAAACTTCATATGGTTTGGCGCATAAGTTATTGGTGCTGCATCGGTGTTTGTCGGAAATTTACATCAACAAAAATCAATACAAAATGACACGTTTTTTTCGACACATACAATTTCGGTTTGGGACAGAGAGAAAGCTTAGTGCATATTTGATTTATGCTGCAGGAGAAATTTTCCTGTTGGTTATAGGAATTTTGCTGGCACTACAGATTAATAACTGGAACTCGAACAGAAAAGACCGTGAGGCGGCTATAAAGGCCTATCAAAACATTAGCCAACAACTAACGGAGGACCGTAATGAACTGATCAGCGTAAGAGACTTCAATAATTATTATTCAGCAAGGTATGAACGTGCAAGTGAATTGATTGCTGGTCACGCAGCAGAGAAAACCGATTCTATTGCAATCCTGATCATGGAACTGTCACAGTATTCCGATTTCCACCGTAGTGAAAACATTTATGAAACGCTGGTTAACAGTGGTTCTATAAAACTGCTTAAAAATTCGAACATCACCAGTGCCCTTCAAAAACTTGAAATGACCTACACCAGTATAAATAAGCTGGAAGATATTCACTGGGAAATAATTTTAAACGAGTTGTATCCTGAGATCAGAGGTGTAATAAATTACGCAACGCTTGAAATCGTAAAACCTGACAGACTCCGTTCTGTTGAGATTCAGAATTTTCTTGTTGAAAGTATTTATCTTACAAAAGCCAAAGAATTGGTTTATAACAAAGCAATTAATGAAATAGACACTTTGGGTGATGAAATAGCCAAAGAATTAAATCATAAAAACTAGAAATCATGAAAACAAAAAAGAAAAACAAAGACAAAAGTTCCTGGATAACAGGAGGAACAACAATGATGGGTTTGGGAGTAGGATTTATCCTGCTAAAATATTCGGTGATGTATTTCCTGGCAGCGCTGTTGATCGGCATTGCAGTTGGCCTGGTTATCACACCTTTTATACCAGTAAATAAGTTTAATAAAAGCGCAAAACAATCATGAAAACTCGAATAAAAGTAATAGGAATAGCCATCTTATTTTTTGTTCTGGCAGCTGCTAGCTGTAACAGCACAAGCAAAAACTACAATTACCAGGTTCCGGCGCAAACAAACGACGGGCTACAAGTTGAATCGCTGGAAGAATCACACATTGATTCTACATTGATAATTGATGTTGCAGAACGCATTCAGAAAGGGAAATATGGAGAAATTCATTCGATGCTGATTTATAAAAATAACAAGTTGGTTTTCGAAGATTATTTCGAGGGGCATAAATACCAGTGGGATGCTCCGGGCCATAAAGGTGATTATATAACCTGGGATGCAACTACGCCACACGTGCTGCAATCAGCCACTAAAAGTTTTGTGTCGATGTGTTTTGGAATTGCCATTGAAAAGGGATATATCGAAAGTATTGATCAATCGATTTTTGATTATCTGCCTGAATACCAAAATTACAATGCCGACAACAAAAACTATGTTACGATAAAAACCTTGCTTACCATGACATCCGGCTTTCTATGGGATGAATGGAGCGTTGCATTGAGCAGTACTCAAAACGATGCCATCGGTATCTATTTTTCCGATAAAGATCCTGTTGAATTTGTATTAGAGCGACCGTTGATTGCTGTTCCCGGAACACATTTTACCTATTCGGGAGGCGACATGCAAATTCTGGAAAAAATTCTAAAGAATGCAACCGGAATGAATATCGATGAATTTTCGGAGAAGTATTTATTCGAACCGCTCGGAATTGAATCAAATGACTGGTGGTTAAGGTACGACACCGGCGAAATCAGTACTGGTGGTGGTTTAAAACTCACACCGCGAGACATGCTAAAAGTTGGCGTACTGTTTTTAAACGATGGCGTTTGGAATGGAGAGCAAATTATTTCAAAAGAGTGGGTTGAAAAATGTGGACATCCGTTTGGGCCGAATTATGGCATAAAAATTCCGGGAGAAGATTTGGGAACCGTTGGATACGGATATACGTGGTGGACCAAGCAGTACGAAGAATATGGACGCATGTACTGTGCTCTGGGTTGGGGTGGACAGAAAATTATGGTTTTCCCGGATTTAAATGCAGTTGTTGTATTTACCGGTGCTAACTTCAAATCGAAAGTGAAGCAAAACCGTATTCTTGAAAATTTTGTTTTACCGGCGCTTCAATAAAGAAGCGCATAAACCGAAAATAAATATCTCACGACTTGCACTTTTCTTCTATCAGAAACTTTTATAACTTTGGTAGTGAAGTAAAGCCGTATTCTGTAAAAACAGGTACGGCATTTTAAACTAACTAAAACTAATAAACTGAGTAATGAAAAGTAAAAGTCATTCATCCCGACGATCGTTTATAAAAAATACGGTCCTCGGAGCAGCCCTAGTTTCCACAGCTCCAACAATTATGGGTAATTCCTACAGTCAGCGAATCGTGCTGAAATCGAGAGAATTTGAGCCAACACAATTTGCTGCCAACGATCAGGTACAACTGGCATTGATAGGAGCCGGAATACAGGGAATTTATGATACAACTTCGGCGCTTCGTGTTCCCGGAGTAAAGCTGGTAGCTGCCTGCGATTTATATACCGGCCGTTTACAACGTGCAAAAGAATTATGGAGCGATGATATTTTTGTAACCCGCGATTACCGCGAAATTCTTGACCGCGATGATATTGATGCGGTCATAATTGCTACTCCTGATCACTGGCACATAAAAATAAGTACGGAAGCGTTAAACGCCGGAAAAGCCGTTTACTGCGAAAAACCGATGGTGCAAAACTTTGATGAAGGTCATCCGCTGATTCAGGCATGGAAAGATTCAGGTCAGGTTATGCAGGTTGGAAGTCAGGGTATGTCGTCGCTGGGTAACGAAAAAGCCAAACAATTGTACGAAGATGGTGCGATCGGCGAAATTGTTATGCTCGACATGTTCAACGATCGTTATTCGGCAGAAGGAGCGTGGCAATATCCGATTCCACCGGACGCCAATCCTGACACTGTGGATTACGATACATTTTTAGGACGTGCACCAAAAGTACCGTTTGAGCTTAAACGCTTTTTCCGTTGGAGAAACTACAAGGATTACGGCACCGGAGTTGCCGGTGATTTGTTTGTACATGCATTTTCTACCTTGCATTATGTAATCAGTTCAAATGGTCCGGAACGAGCGCAGGCAACTGGTGGTTTACGCTATTGGGACGATGGGAGAGACGTTCCTGATGTTTCGATTACACTTTACGATTTCCCGAAAACGAATACACATGCCGCGTTTAATGCTGCTTTCCGTGTGAATTTTATAGCAGGAAATGGTGGAGGCGGCGGTTTCCGACTTGTGGGAACTGAAGGCGAAATGGAGATCGGTTCGAATAGTGTAAGACTCATCCGTTCGAAACTGAACATGAAACCGCAGAGTTATTCATTGATTGCTTACACCGAGGAAATGCAAAAGAAAATCAAGGAAGAATACGACATGAAATACCTCAACGAAAGAAAAGCTGATCTGAATGTTGGTGAAACGAATTATGAAGCTCCGCGCGATTATAAAGGTGCTCATTACGATCATTTCTATAATTTCTTCCAGGGCGTTCGCGGACAAAAGGAAATCGTTGAAGATCCTGTTTTCGGACTACGAGCTGCCGGTGCAGCGCTTTTAGCTAACGAAAGCTATTATAATGCAAAACCAGTACTTTGGAATCCTGATACGATGAAATTAGGATAGAAAATCTTAAAAGACTTTGAGTATATAGGAAAGAGAGCATTTCAATTATGAAATGCTCTCTTTTTTTGAAACACCAGATAGAATTCACCCCTAAAATCACCCATGCGGGTGATTCTTTTATACGGGTTTTCTTTAAACTTTGTAAGAGTATTTTTAAGGAAAACAGAAACAATACCATGAAAACAACTAACAAAATTGATGTACATCACCATATTTTTCCAAAAGAATATGTTGAGGCGTTAAAGGAAGTAGGAATCGAAAAATCTTTTGGTGTAAAATTGCCAAAATGGACAGTGGACACTTCATTTAAAAAGATGAAAGAAAACGGAGTTCAAATTGCTATGTTGTCCATTTCAACACCGGGTGTTTACTTTCCCGACGTAAAAGTGCCTGATGATTTTCCTGAAGTTCTGGCACGATTAACCAACGAAATTATAGCAGAAACGAAAGACCGTTATCCTGATCAATTTGGTGGTTTTGCCACAATCCCTTTGTTAAATCCGGAAGCGGCTTTAACTGAATTGAACTATGCCTTAGACACTCTTCATTTAAATGGAGTTTGTTTGATGACCAATTATTTAGGCAAATATTTAGGTGCTGAAACTTTTGAGCCATTTTTTAAAGAGTTGAATAAACGAAAAGCTGTGGTTTATATTCATCCTACTGATCCGGGAGTAGAATTCGATTCGGAATTGGGTATGCCCAATGCATTAATAGAGGCACCTTTTGATACCACACGTGCTGTAGCCAACATGATGTACAGCGGAGTGCTTGACAGGCACCCTGATATTCGTTATATTTTATCGCACGGAGGTGGCACAATACCCTATATAGCATGGCGATTGGCAGGAATTGAGTATGGACAAAAAGATAAAAAGCCACCAATTATAAGAACTTTATACGATTTTCTGGTAAATGGCGAACCATCCAAAGGACTTCAACACCTGAAAAGAATGTATTACGATACGGCTAATGTTTCTGGTGACTATGCCATAAAAACGTTACAGGATTTTGCCGGTCCGGACCATATCGTTTTTGGAACTGATGTTTGCATTTCGAAACTGGCACCAATTGTAACTAAAAACCTACTAAAACAGGGAGACTTTAACGATGACCAATTAGAGAAAATGGCATATGCAAATTGCCTGAAATTATTTCCTGAGCTTGAAAAATACTATAAATGACCAGTGATGGAACAGAAAATCAAAGAAACATACTGGAGCCGGTTTTCGGAGGATTACGAAGAAAAACAGCAAAACGTAGTTGGCAAAGAGTTGCTTTCTCTCACCAGAGAAGAAATGCTGAAAGAATCTGATTTAGGAAAAATTCTGGAACTGGGTTGCGGAACCGGATTATATACCGAAATCCTTTTGAAAAATTCAAAGATTGTTGTTGCCACGGATTTCTCCGATGAGATGGTTGCCACTGCAAAGCAAAAAAGAGGAAACCTGCAAAAAGTGCAATTCAAAAGAGCCAATGCCTTGAATCTTGATTTTGAAAATGAAAGCTTTGACACGGTTTTTATGGCTAACCTGATTCACATAATTGGGAATGCAGAAAAGGTGATTCAGGAAAGTAAGCGGGTATTAAAAAGCGGTGGATGCCTGATAATAACCTCTTTTGCTATAGATGATATGAATTTCTTTAGCCGGATGGCCATAGGAATTCGCTACATAAAAACTTTTGGGAAACCATCTGATGAAGCATTAAAAGAAAAAAACACCAAAAAAAGTGTCGAGAGTCTGCTTGTGAAGAATGGTTTTGAAATTTCCAAAAGTGTGATGTTGGGCAAGAAGTCCAAAGCATTTTATATCACATCAATAAAAAATTAGAAGAATAAAAAACAACAGAAAACAACAGAAAACATGAAACTAAAAAAGAAACGAACTTTACTAATTGTAATCCTGGGATTAATAGTATTTCTAATTTTACCGCCGGCATTTAAAAACAAGCCGCAAAGGATGTTAACCGGACCGGATCTTTCAGAAATAGAATATTCCGAAATTACATTTGAGAACAAAGCAGATAGTTTAAAACTGGCAGGAATGCTGATGTTACCTGAAGGCGACGGGCCATTTCCCGTGGTTGTTTTTATCCACGGATCAGGACCAAGTTTTAGAAACAGTGTTTGGTATTTATCGGTGGCAAAGCATTTAACAAATAATGGAATTGCCGTTGTGCTTCCCGATAAAAGAGGATGTGAAAAATCGGAAGGAGAATGGATTGGAGCTGATTTTAACCAATTAGCAAGTGATGTTTTAGCAGCTGTTGAATATGTAAAAGGGCAGAATACTTTTGACTATTCTGAAATTGGCGTTTTGGGGATGAGCCAGGGGGGATGGATTGCCCCGGTTGCCGCAACCAAATCTGCAGATATTGATTTTGTGGCAACCATGTCAGGGGCAACGGTTACAACCGACGAACAATTGGTGTACGAAGAAATTAATAATATGGAACCTTATACTTATCGGTTTATTGCAAAGGCTCTTGCTCCGCTTACTTCCAAAAGGATCAGCAAAATGCCCCATCAGAAAGCACTGGTTGGTTTTGATCCTATTCCGTATTGGCAACAAATACATGTTCCGGTATTTATTGGATTTGGAGGCGATGACAGAAATGTTCCTGTTGATAAATGTAAGGAGAAACTAAAAGTTAACAATCTTAATAATTTCCTTGTAAAGGTTTATCCCAAGGGTGGTCATGCCATTAGCGATCCTGTCACAAATAAGGTGAGCGCTGAATATCTTGACGATTTGGTTGCATTTATTCCGCTACCTCTTGTAAACACAAATAAAACGTTGACTGAGCTACCGAAAAATGATTAAATAATGACTGCAAAAATCGGACAAATTTCTCAAACCGCATTTGTAACATTGCAATGTCATGCTTTGGATGCAATCTCCAGGCATCCCATATTAAATGACAGGTATTCTTTAGACACTTTGGAGGCGTTAAAGGAGATAACGGGACTTCCGGGATTTAACTCAAACCAAATTAAAAAGAGTCTGGTCAATCACATCGCACTTCGTGCCCGGCAGTATGATTTATTTGCTAAAAGTTTTATTGAAAAACATCCTGATGCTGCGGTTGTAAATATTGGGTGTGGAATGGATAACCGGTTCAAAAGAATCGATAATGGGAAAATCCTTTTTTACGATCTGGATCTCCCTGATATTATTAACATCAAAGAAAAAATTATTGCGCCAACTAAACGTTACAGCCAATTTTCTCAATCGGTTTTCGAATTCGACTGGATAAACGAAATAGACAGAGAACACGTTTTTTTGATGGCAGAAGGAGTTTTCATGTATTGCGAATTGGCTGATGTGAAAGCTCTGTTTGGCGAACTTCAAAGAAAGTTTACCAATCCGGAAGTTGTTTTCGAAGTCTTTAACACGAAATGGCTTACTGGGTGGCGCGGAAAAATGATGGCCATAAAAATGAAAAAAGAGCTCAAACTTGGGGACGAAACGTTATTCAAATTTGGGATTACCGATAGTAATGAAATTGAAACATGGGATACGAATTACAAGTATATTAAGGACTGGTCGTACCTTGATGAAGAAGAAGCCAACATTCCGTTTAGGAATTTTTTTAGAAATAAAGATGCTTTCAGGAAAATACAATGGACAGTTCATTATAAACTTAAAAGCAATTAATTTTAAATCTTGACTAGAAAATCATTTCATTAAATAATTCTAAGTATGCCTTACTATAAATTTGAAAACGGTAAAGTTTTTTATGAAATTTTTGGAGAAGGTGAGCCACTTTTATTGATTCATGGAAATAGTGTTTCATCCCGAATGTTTCATCCCATAATAAAACAATATGCTGATAATTACAAAGTAATACTTTTTGATTTTCCGGGGCACGGTAAATCTTCCCGATTGGAGAAGTTTGAAACGGATTTCTGGTATTACAATTCAAAGGTGGCAAACGCCTTGCTGGAGGAATTAAATCTAAAAAATGTAAATGTAATTGGCACTAGCGGCGGGGCATTGGTTGGGATTAACCTGGCGCTCGAACATCCGGATAAAGTCAAATCTTTGGTAGCCGATAGTTTTGAAGGAGAAACATCTTTGGGAACCTTTGTAAAGACCATAAGAGAAGACAGAGAAAGAGACAAACAGATTGAAGAAGCTCAGTTTTTCTGGAAAGATATGCATGGAACGGATTGGGAAAAAGTGGTTGATATGGACACCAATGTAAACATAGAATTTGCAAAAACCGGCAACTCTTTTTTCCATAAATCGATTTCGGAACTTGATGTGCCAACATTGCTCACAGGAAGTTTGGAAGATGAATATTGTAATCATCTGGATAAGATTTTCGAGGGATTAAAGGACAAAAATTCAGCTCTTAAAATTCATATTTTTGAGAAAGGCAATCATCCGGCTATGTTCTCGAATCATGAAGAATTTTTCAAAATTGCAAGTGAATTTATAGCTAGAAAGATGTGAAACAGGCGAATCGCATAATTGCATTTTTAATATTGACATTTTCGTTTTATTCAAATAGCTATGGGATGAAAAAGCAAACGGGATTTATACAAATTGAACCAAACCTGAGATTATGGGTGGAAACCTACGGTGATGACTCGAACGAAGCCGTTCTATTTATTTCAGGAGCCGGTGCTAATTCATCGTTTTGGTCGGATAAGCTTTGCAAAAACCTCGCCTACAGAAACTTTTATGTGATAAAATACGACCATTGTGATTTTGGTTATTCTTCTAAAGTAGATTGCGAAGATCCCACCTTTGATGTGATGGAACTCTCAAAAGACAACTATCTCACATACAATGTATATCACTAATATAGAAACAGAACGACTGGTTATAAGAAGATTGTATAAATCTGATAGCGAACTCTGGAAGAAGTTTTTTATTAATAATCCTGGAATCGATTTTTTAGGATTGGAAGTCGATATGAGCATTGAAGATCAGTCTAAATCTTGGATAGATAAACAGTTGTCAAGATATGCTAATAATCTTTTTGGTCATCAGGCTCTTATTGAAAAAGAAAGTGGATTACTTATTGGGCAGTGTGGATTATTAACACAGGAAATAGAAGGGAATAAAGAAATTGAAGTAGGATATCATATCCTTCCTAAATACTGGGGAATGGGTTATGCAACTGAAGCCGCAACAAAGTTTCGAAACTTTGCTTTTGAGAATGAGCTCACAGATACACTAATATCAGTAATTGATATTAGAAATACGAAATCAATGAACGTAGCCAGAAAACTGGGAATGAAACAAGAGAAACAGCTGAAAATTCATGGTTTAGATGTGTGGATTTACAGAATAAACAAAGAGAACTGGATATGCTTATAAATACAATGGATTAACCCCTGAATAAAGATGAACTACTTGAAAATAAGAAAATCCACGGATTATATCTGTAGTATTCCGTCAGGTGGAAAATTAATTAATGACTTCATAATGCTTCGTGAAGAAACCATGTTCGTTGCTTATATTTATTAATTATTTACTGATACTGAATGATTAAAAGAGTTAATAAATGGCTATCAAGGTCAATACATTTATAAAAATAAAACATAGAATATGTATACCTGTTATTTAGAATCAATATAAATTAAATATTTTTGTAACAGTATCTATTAAATTTTTTTTGTTAAATTTTCTATTAATCTTTCAATTAGAATTTCTAAATCATTTTTACAATTTTTAATATTAATAATACTTTTTTAAATACAATATTTAATTGTTTAATTCTATTATGAATCTTTTTCGCTTATCATAATTATTAATTAGAATAAGTTATAATTTCTAATTTATTCTAAATAGGAAATGTAAAATTCTTTTTACCTCTTTAATCGCTTTATGTTTACCAGCAACACTTGCAAGTAAGTGTGTAACTGGTATATAATGAGTGTGTTATGTCTGCGTATTGTCTTTTTTATATTTTAGCTGCGTATTTGCAAACCTATAAGTAATCACTCAATTAAATTGTAATGAAATGGAGACGCTTTATTCATGTTATTTTATGATTATTAGAAAAACTAGTCAGGAAAAGCAAAATGTCGTTGCTTTTCGATCAAGCTTTATTAAAAAAATTTATAGCTCAATTTTTGCTATAATCTTTGTATTACTGGTAGCAAATAGTTATGCTACAGTATACTATGTAAGTGTAAATGGAAATGATGCCAATACGGGAACAAGTCCAGAGCAGGCATGGCGATCTTTGGACAAAGTAAATAGTTTTACTCCTTCTCCGGGAGATCAGATCCTGTTTGCTCGAGGCGGACAATGGCATGGCACAGTAAATGTAAATGTATCCGGTAGTTCTGCAAATCCAATTATTATTGGAGCGTATGGATCAGGCAGTAATCCAGTTATTAGAGGTGATGAAGAGATAACTGGTTGGACTCAATATTCTGGGAATATTTACAGGGCATATTTTACTGCAGAAATGAATCAGTTGTTTATTGGCGATAAAAAGATGAAGGCTGCCAGAACTCCAAATAGTGGGTATTATATCTCTAACTCGGTACCTACTTCAACATCATTCACAAGCTCTGATTTAGATGCAGGAATAGACTACACTGGTGCAATATCTGTAAATAGAACCGCAGCATGGGCATTAGATGCGAGTAATATTACATCATCATCAGGTCAAACTATTCAAATAGAATCTGCACCTTTTTGGGGACTAGATGCTAATAATGGATTCTTTCTAATGAATAAACTTGAATTTCTGGACCAAGCAGGAGAATGGTATTATGATAGTGATAATAACTATGTTTATTTATGGACTCCGAATGGAGAATCGCCTGCAAATTATACCGTTACAGGTTCTGTTTATGATTATGGCATTTTCATAGGCACAAGTCAAAGTTACATTACAATTCGTGATTTAAATCTACGAAACCATAAAAATACAGGAATCAGAGGTAGTTTTTGTAATTATATAACAGTTGATAATAATATAGTTGAGTTCTCTGAAGGATATGGCGTTTTTCTCTCAAATGGTAATAACACTGTTACAAATAATACCATTCGAGGAATGGATCATTCTGCAATGCGAGTGTCTGGTGCCAATTGTGTAATATCACATAATACGATAAGAGATATATGTTTATTTGATGAACTGGGTATTCCTGCAAGTACCAGAAATTGGTATTATGGAAATGCTATATTGACAGATCCGGGAGCTGACAATAACGTAATAAGTTATAATAATATAAAAAACATAGGCTCTTCTGCGATTAACTTTTATGGGCAAAATACCATTGTTGAATATAACCGAATTGATGGAGTAAACTTAACGAAAGACGATGGTGCAGCAATTTATACAGATGGGGAAAACAATAACTTTAGCTCTGCTGCATCACAAGGATCTGTTATTAGATATAATATTATTTCAAATAGTATTGGAAATATTGAAGGTCTTAATATTTCATACTCCTTAGCTCAAGGAATTTATCTCGACGAACATGCGAGTGAAATAGAAGTTCATGATAATACTGTATTTAATTGTACTACGGGAGGAATATTTTTGCATTATCATGGTAATGTTAACATTCATAGCAATATTTTATATAACAATGGCCGACAGTTGTATACTGATGACTGGATAACTGTCTATGACGGAGCGAATAATATCATAAAAAACAATCAATTTTTTGCTCTTGAAAATGATCAATATTGTATTGCTAAGGTTAATGGTAGTTTACCTGTTACCTATGACGTACAAGATTCAAATTATTTTTATTCTGTTACGGATAATGCTGCTCTTTATGGATGGAGCTTACCTATGTCTTTTAGTGAATGGCAATCTCGCTCTGGCAAAGATTTAAAATCTGCAAATCTCTTAACAACAGTTCCAGAGTCTATTGAATCTCAACCGTTATTATTTATAAATGATAGTTACCAACAAAAAAACATAAGTTTAGGAAGTTCAATATATGTTGACATTGATGGAAATACTGTTTCTGGCACAATTACTCTTAAGCCATTTACTTCGAAAGTTCTTATACTTACTACCTCTGTGAGTAGTAATCTAAGTCCAGAAATACTCGACCAGAGCTTTAGTATTGAGGGTAATCAAGAGATCGGTACTTCTATCGGTCAGGTTTTTGCTTCAGATCCCGACCAGGATCAAACCTTGACTTTCAAAATCATTGGGGGAAATGATGGAAATATGTTTTATATCGATGGTCTAACAGGTGTTATCACTACAGCAACAGCAATTAATGCAACAAGTGATATGTTGGTTGATATTGTGGTTGAAGTTACTGATAATGCAACAGTTCCGTTATCAGCTTCTGCTGTGATTTCCATTACAATAGCAGGCGATAATCAAACATCTCCACCTGATTTAATAGCACCCATTATTTCATCTTTTTCTATTCCTACAACCTCAACGTCGTTAACAGTTCCTATTTTAAGTTTTGATGCAAATGATGACGGTGGTGTTACCGGTTATATATTAACCGAGTCAGCAATAAAACCAAGTTCTACTGACAATGGCTGGCTCACCACAGTTCCTTCATCATATACATTTACTCAGGAAGGAAACAAAACCCTTTATGCGTGGGCTAAAGATGCGACAGGCAATATTTCTTCTTCCCAAAGTTCTTCTGTAATCATTACCTTGCCGGATATGTCATCTACATCCTCTGAATACCTATTTGAAGAGGGGGCAGGAGTTACAGTTATTGACAGCAAAGGATCAAATGATGGAACAATTATAAATGAAGAAATAAGAGTTGAAGGAGTAATTGGAGAAGGATTGCAATTTACTGGTTCGGGGTATGTAAACCTGGGACAGTGTTTTGGATCTAATGTTCAAGGTGAAGTTACATTAAGTGCATGGATTAAACCTTCTATATCAGAAGCAGTTCAGGGAATAATAATGCATGGCGCCCCGAATATTGATTCATATGCATTGTATATTTATTATCCAACCAGAAATATAGGTTTTAAAACCTCTGGAACTACATCAGATTATCTTTCTGTAGATAATATTGGTGATTTATGGGACGGTAACTGGCATCAGCTGGTAGTAACATACAATGGAAATGAGAAGAAAATTTATCTCGATACTAAAGAAATAGCATCAGTTGCTGCAAACGGAAATATCGAATCAGGAGAAGGATATAATTTATTGATTGGAGCCGGAAGAGACCTGGCTGATCCAACCATGCTATACGAAGGATTAATTGATGAAGTTAGAATATACAATTATGCACTATCCTTTTCACAAATTAGCGAATTGTATAATCGGGTTAATTTTACACCTGAAACTATTTTTACAACTGAATATATTGAGCTATGCGAAGGAGATTCATATAACAGCTGGACTGCAAGTGGCGAATATATACGCACACTAATGGCTACATCAGGGGCCGATAGTATTGTAACAACGTACCTTACTGTTAATCCGGTAGTTTACACAACTGAAGAAGTTACCATAAATGAAGGAGAAGCTTATAACTCTTGGAATGCAAGTGGTGAATACCAACGTGTATTAACAACTGTTAACGGATGTGATAGTATTGTTACAACAAACTTGATTGTTATACAAGCTATTCATACTACTGAATATATTGAGCTATGTGAAGGAGAATCATACAACAGCTGGGACGTAAGTGGCGAATACATACGCACACTAACGGCGGTTTCAGGGGCCGATAGTGTTGTAACCACTTACCTTACGGTTAATCCGGTAGTTTACACAACTGAAGAAGTTACCATAAATGAAGGGGAGGCTTATAACTCCTGGACTGTTAGTGGTGAATACCAACGTGTATTAACAGCTGTTACCGGTTGCGATAGTATTGTTACAACAAACTTAATCGTTTTAAAAACTATTACTTCCATTGAATATATTGAGCTATGCCAAGGAGAAACATATAACAGTTGGGACGTAAGTGGCGAATACACACGCACACTAACGACAGTCACAGGTGCTGATAGTGTTGTAACAACTTACCTTACGGTTAATCCCGTGTTGTACACAACTGAACAAGTTACCATAAATGAAGGGGAAGTTTATTACTCCTGGACTGTTAGTGGTGAATACCAGCGTGTATTAACAGCTGTTACTGGTTGCGATAGCATTGTTACTACAAACTTAACGGTTGTGTCAAATGAAGAATATATCTCTCAAAGTATTGAGTTATCATCTGGTTGGAATATTTTCTCATCGTATTTGACGCCGACTTTACCAAATCTGGAAGATGTTTTGAAGAATCTGCGGGAGAGTGGTCAGCTAATTATGGTAGAAGATGAGAATGGAAACACATACAAGAATGATTTGAAATCCAACTCGTGGACCAATACAATCGGAGATTTGAAGAAAACAGAGGGTTATAAAATTCAGGTAGAATCTAATTGTCGACTCAATATAACAGGTGCTCTCATTGAACTACCATTGGTAATTGAACTGAAAAAAGGATTGAATATTATTTCATTTCCCATGGAAAATTCTGTTAATGCAATGGAAGTTGTTCAACCTTTAATTGATGACGGAGTTTTGATTAAAGTGCAAGATGAAAAAGGAAATGCTATAGAAGAATGGAAATGGTGGAAATGGTCAGGTTGGCGTAACAAAATCAGAAACTTTGAAAGCGGAGAAGGATATAAAGTAGAGGTCAGTTCTGATTGTGTACTGGAAATTTCAGATAAATACCAAAAATCGGGACTAGATGCACAATCTGTATCACAAACCGATTACTATGAAGTTGAATTTAATGGCAATGGTTCCAATCATATGAATATAAATATTGAAGGATTACAGGAAGCTAATTTTAGTATTGGGGATGAAATTGCAGCTTTTGATGGAGATATTTGTGTAGGAGCCGTTAAGTTAACGGATTTTAATATAGCTGATAATTCGGTGAGCATTAATGCATCAATCGCTGATTATGGTCAGAAAAATGGTTTTACTCAAGGAAATAATATTGATTTATATACTTTCAATTCGACTATTGGGGAAGAATACCAAATTAGTCCACAGGATGTTGGTGGAGAAATGATCTACAAAACAGAGGCAAGTGTTTTTGTATTATTGCAAGACATGCTTACTGATATTGAAGATGCAGAATTTTCGGTAATTGATATTAATATGTATCCTAATCCTGCAAGAGATCAATTTAGTATTCAATTTTCTAATACTCCTTTTCCAGATACACGAATTATTCTGATGGATATTACAGGGAAAGAATTACAAAGTAGAGTAGTACGGTCAAATATAGAGACCTTCGATATACAAACATATCCAGATGGTATTTATTTAGTAAAAACCATTTTTGGGAACCATTACCATGTTAATAAGTTAATTAAGAATTAGATATACTCATTCACCTTTAATGAAAAAAACTGCAATGAAATCAAACCTAAGGGAGATGGACTTATTAAATCTATCAATTACAGATTTAAAGCAAGAGAATCTGATTCTTAAAAAAATGATTAGATCTGCAAAAGTAGAAAATGTCATGCTTGAAAAAGAAGTTCAGATTATTCTTGAAGGTAATGAGTTCCGCAAATAGGTATTTTGGGGTACAATGTAAGTTTAGAAAGAGGTAATCTTCTGCTATGAAGATGCCTCTTTTTTTATGTTAAATCATTCTGTGAAAAAGGGATAGACCTTAACTATTAACATACCAATCAATAAATTTATTTAATCCTTCATTAATATCAATTTTATGATGCCATCCAAGTGAGTTAAGTTTTGACACATCAGTTAGTTTCCGCATAGTACCATCAGGTTTGTTTGTATTAAAAATAAGCTCTCCTTTAAAACCTATTCTCATTTTTATCAGAAATGCTAAATCTTTAATGCTGATCTCTTTTCCTGTTCCAATGTTTATATGGGAATTTCTTATCTCGTTTTTTGTTCCTGTTTTTTTTGATTGAATTTTTATTAAATCTATAAAATCAACATTTTCCATTAAGAAAACACAGGCATCAGCCATTTCCTCACTCCATAAAAATTCGCGCATAGGTTTGCCACTTCCCCATATCTCAACACTTGGCTTTTGCTTTTCATTAAAAACTCCAACTTCTTTTAGTACATTTAATATGGAGCTTATCGCATCCTTTCCACTAACATTTTTTAGAGGGCGCTTATTTAGGTCGTTTTTTATGGCACTCCAATTCTTATCTTCAAGACATTTGGCAAGATAAATTTTGCGTAATAAAGCAGGTAGAACATGAGAGTTATCAAGTTGAAAATTATCGTTAGGCCCATAAAGATTAGTAGGCATTACCGAAATAAAGTTTGTGTTGTACTGTAGGTTATAGCTTTCGCACATTTTTATACCAGCTATTTTTGCGATAGCATAGGGCTCATTAGTGAACTCAAGTGGGCTCGATAATAAGTAATCTTCTTTAATCGGCTGAGGGGCTTCTTTTGGATAAATACATGTACTTCCCAGAAAAAGTAACTTTTTCGCACCATGTTTCCATGCGTTATGAATAATATTGTTTTGAATCATCAGGTTCTCGTAAATAAACTGCCCCCTATAAATATTGTTTGCAACTATTCCTCCAACTTTGGCTGCAGCAAGAAAGATATATTCAGGTTTTTCCTCCTGAAAATATTTATCTACAGCCTGACAATTAATAAGGTCAAGTTCTTGAATTGTTCTGCCAATAAGATTTTTATATCCTTTATTCTTAAGATTTTTCCAAATTGCAGAACCAACCATTCCAGTATGACCTGCCACATAAATTTTACTTGATTGATTCATTTTTGAGTTCCGAGTATTAATTTTCTAAAATGATTTTATACTAGTTCCAAAACCTGAAAGTATGTAATGTTTTATTCAAAACAATTTAAAGTGTGGTAACCTCCATCTATTAAAAAAGCATCTTGTTGCATCATTTTTACATCAGATAAGATCATATCTGAAATTAATGCATCTAAATCGTATTCTGGTATCCATCCTAACTTTGCTCTGGCTTTTGAAGCATCTCCAATCAATAATTCTACTTCTGTTGGACGAAAATACTGAGGATCAACAGCAACAACCGGCATTACATTTTTATCAATCTTCGATTTTAAGATTCGTGTTTGCATGCCTGCAAGGTATTTGTCTCCGACTAGTTCGCAAAATATTTTTTCGTCGATATCAATAATAAATACCTTTTCATTTTCTTTTTCTCCTTTAAATATTAATGATAAACCGATTTTATTACAAGTTTTTTTTATAAAATCACGGATCGATGTTGTTATCCCTGTTGCAATCACAAAATCATCGGGCTGCTCTTGCTGTAAAATAAGATGCATGGCTTTAATATAATCAATAGCATGTCCCCAATCCCGACATGACGACATATTGCCAATATATAAAGTTTGCTGCATTCCCAATGCGATTCTCGAAATAGCCCTAGTAATTTTACGTGTTACAAAAGTTTCTCCACGTACTGGAGATTCATGGTTAAACAAAATCCCATTTGAGGCATGTAATCCATATGCTTCTCTGTAATTAATTGTAATCCAGTAAGCATAAAGTTTCGCGACTCCATAAGGTGAACGGGGGTAAAATGGGGTCTTTTCAGTCTGAGGAACTTCTTGAACCAGCCCGAAAAGCTCAGAAGTGGATGCCTGGTAAATCCTGGTTTTTTTTACTAAATTGAGTAGGCGCACTGCTTCAAGAATCCGAAGAGTTCCCAGCCCATCAACATTTGCGGTATATTCTGGAGTATCAAAACTAACTTTTACATGGCTCATAGCAGCCAGATTATATATTTCATCAGGTTGAACTTCTTGAATAATCCGTGTAAGATTTAAGCTATCTGTTAAATCGCCATAATGTAAAATTAAATTTCGATTATCTGTTTGAGGATTCTGGTAAAGATGATCAATGCGTTGTGTATTAAACATTGATGCCCTACGTTTAATCCCATGAACGATATAGCCTTGTTTTATAAGATATTCAGCCAGATATGCACCGTCCTGCCCGGTGATTCCGGTTATTAAAGCTACTTTCTGTGCCATAATTCCGAGATTTATTTTATATTTTCTTTTGTTTTGGTAAGCAGATGGTACATTTCTTCCCAATCAGGAATTCCCAAAATGTTTCTGTCGTCAATATAGATATCAGCATATATTTTTCTGCTGTAAGTATTATCAAACTCCTCTCCTTCAAAATTGTTATTTACTGCATGAAAAAACAGACCTTTTCTTTTACAAAAATCTACAGCCTTATCAAGTTCCTTCCCCGAGCGAAAGGTCCAAAGAATTAATTTATGTCCTCTGGCCTGAATTAGCTTTAAACTTTTTATGGCATAAGGAATTTCTTTTCCAATTGCCGGATACTTATGTTTTACTATAGTTCCGTCAAAATCAACTGCAATAACCATTTTTTGGTTTTTAAGTGCGGTTCATACTGATTAATTAATGACTAAAGTGCTTTAATTACAGGGGTGCGAATTTGTGGTGTTGTTAATTAAGTGTCCGAATGAATTACAGATAATGTTTGGTTTGACGAAAGGAGAAATTTGATCTAAATTGAAGCCCACCGTATCGATAAAATAAGGGTACATGTAATTTATTGATTACGAAAAAAACGCCATAAATATTAGCCAAAATTGTAAAAAAGAATACAGAAATTGTTGTTAGATACTAATATATATGGTTACGGTGGGCTTTTATATTTCTGCAATTCATCAGAGTATAACTATAATGTTCTGGTTATTTGTCATTTTTATGGTTAAACAATTCGCTATAGATATTATCCAACTGAAGACAAATAACCGATTGATTAAATACTTTATTATTCAAGTTTACAGACTCTTCAGCAATGGCTTTTCTCAACTCTTTGTCTTCTACTATTTTTTGAAGTTGTTGTGCTAACTTTTCTATATCACCAGGGGTAAATACTAATGCATTTTTACCATCTCTTAAAACATCGGACAAGCCTCCAACAGGAGTGGTTACAACAGGCAAACCATAGGCCCAGGCATCAAGAATAGCCATTGGGAAACCTTCAGCATAACTTGGTAAACAAAACGCTGAAGCTTGTTGGAAAGCTTTGGATTTTTCGCTGCCATTGATCCAGCCTAAAAAAACAATTTGTGTATCTACTTGTAATTGTTTCGCCAGCAACTTCGCTTTTTCAATCTCGCCATTGCCTGCAAATACAATTTTCCAATCTGGCAATTTGTTAGATATTTGGGAAAAAGCTTTAATTAAGTCAGCATACCCTTTACGTGCATTAATTGTTCCGGCATACAGTATGTGTTTTTGTTTATTGTGTTTTGTGCTAAAATCTGGGTTGCTACAAGGGTTGTAAAGTACTTTTATTTTATTTTCCAGTTTAAAAACTTTCTGAAGTTCATTTTTCCAATATTCAGATAAAACCAGTATTATATCAGCTTTTTGAAATAAATAGAAATAAACCTTCTTGTATTTACTATTAATAGTTGATTTAGGTGAAAAGGAATGAAAATGCACAATTATTTTTTTATTAAACAAATTGGCAATAAACAGAAACGGAAGTTTTCTTAAAGCTGATGATGGTTCGCTGGTATGAATGTGTACTAAATAGTATGAAGGTAAAATGAATAAATAAATAATAAAAGATTTAATAATGTAAATTAATTTATGTACAACTGATTTGTCGTTATGTGTTTCAAGCCATTTACAATTGTATTTTTGCCATATATGGCCAGTTTCGTGGGCTTTTACTACCGATGTGATACCGCCTCTTGTTTTTCGTGATGTTGCAACAATTAATACCCTGTTTCTTCTGTTTTTCATTTTTTAAGGACTATAACTGTTATACTTAATTGTTAATTTTTTACTTTGGTAATTTGCATACCTGTTTAAGTATGAATAGCTTATTAAATGAGATCACCTAAAATGAATTAAACAAAACACAGTTCTACTTTAAAGAAATCATTTTAAGAAATGTATTATTTCTTTAACACGCTTACCGTAATATTTGCTATAATTTTCTTCTAAAAGATTCAAGGAGAGGCGATCATTCTCAGGATATAGTGATTTTTCATGCTCTATTATTTCCATAGGAGAAAATTTGAATCCTATAACTTTTGCAGGATTTCCGGCAACAATAGAGTAGGGGGGGATTGAAAACCTGCATACTGATCCGGCACCAACAATTGCCCCACGTTTAATTGTAACACCCGATAATATCGTCACATTGGCACCTACCCAAACATCTTCTTCGATAACTACATCTTTATCTGCATTCTCAGGTTTTTCTGAGTCATCAACGAAACGATGCCATCGGCCTATTGGCGAAATGTGATTTCCAGTTATAACAGTTAAACCTTCTGCAATTCCAGTATTTTTTTTCACAATAAATTTTGCGAGTACTGTTAAAATCAATGCATTGCCTAAAATACTGGTGTGTTCGTGCAAATGAACATTTTTTATTCCTTTAATTATTATTGGCTGACGATACCATGCCGAAGGATGAATATAGCCGAATTTTCTTCTCTTAACTGCAAAGTATCTCAAATATAAAGCACGTATTGCACTTAGAAAATCGTTTTTCTTGATTTTGTCGTAAATTGTCATTTCAAAGTTATTTTTCACCTGCCACTATGTGTAAATCATTAACATTATTAAGATACAGAACCGTGCCATCCGTTATTATATGTAAAATGATGGTTTAATAAAGAAGAAAAATTATCGTTATTTATTAATCGAATTACACCGATTATTTTTTAATGACTTTAAAAACATTGTTATCTACCTTTAAATAATATAACCCAGGCAAAAGTTCGCTGATATTAAGTTCTGTTATGTTATTATTTTTTTCAAATACCTTTTGTCCAAAATTATTATAAATGATAATTTTCGACTGTGTCGGAATATTTCGCTTTAAATATATTGGCCCTGAAGTCGGATTTGGAAATGCTTTAGGTTCTTCAATATGGAAATCATATACCCCGGTATTTAAAGGTATATCCATTGCAACATCAATAATGAATTGTGCAAAAAGAGGGCCTGCCGTTTCGTTGGCTACCGTGTTTGGGTGTGAGTCACTGTTTTCATGAGAACGCTCAAAGTCGTATTTCATAGAATATTGAAATCCATGGTCTGGGTTTTCTTCTGTCTGAGCAACGATACCAAAGAAATCAAAAATATGAATATTCAAATGATCGTTTGAATCTTCATATAACCACTGATTTTTAACCCAATCCACAAATTCTCCGGCCCTGGCAGCATCCTCTTCGTTAGTTGCTAGCCGGTGTAGTGGAGCAAGAGTCCACACAATAAAATGAGTATTCGGCAACTCATCCATTTTGTCGCGTAAAGCCTGGTACTGAAGCTTGTAATTAGCAATTGTTTTATTGCTACTGTTAATATTACCTTCTGCGCCACCGTCTTTTATGCCTGCCCCCGGAAAACAATGTTTCCATATAATAATATCGAATGAGGCCGCGAGGCTTTCCAAACACTCAATTCCACTGCTATTATTATTGCATTCGTTGTTGATCCATAGATTCCAGTAATCGTAAGGATAATTTTGCCATGGATAAGGTGTATTAGGATAAGATCGTTCTGTAATTTGAATATCTGTTCCATTTTCGGTATTGTAGTTATTTATAAAACCTGAAACATCACCTTCACTATATACATTTGCACCTGTTGAATGATGGAGAAAAACGGCGTTTTGACTTATACCTATTGAAGTTGATAGAAATAAGATAATGACAGATAATAATATTTTCATGATGTATTATTTTATAAAACTGGAGACTTTGATAGTATCTCGAAATAAAAAAATCTTTAGTATTGATTGAATATTTTGGATGTTTCAGTTCGTTACAAAATTCCTGCAATTTCATTTTTACTGTATAATCCTCAAATTTCAATTATAGGCAACAGCTAAGTTTTTTTGTCTGTTTTAAACCAAGTAGTCTTATTAAGTGGTTGTTTGTTCAATTGATTTCAGTATCTAATTCTTTATTATTATGGATGATGTATTTCTCTCTTGAAAAGGCTAATTCTTTGCGGGTAAGACGATTATCTGATGAATATAATTTTTTTTCATGTTCTAGGATTTCATCGATTGTAAAACGGAATTTCAGCACTTTTGCAGGAACGCCGCCTATTACGGAATAAGGCGGACATGATTTATTAACAATAGCCCCGGCTGCGATAACACTACCTCTGCCAATAGTTATTCCTGATAACAATGTTACATTTATTCCTAACCAGGAATCACTTTCTATTATAACATCTTTGTCATTTTCTGGTCTCTTTTCATAATCTCCATCAAACATAAAATGACCAACTTTATCAAACCGATGATTTCCGGTCATAATTTTTAAATAAGGCGCAATATCAACTTTCTCCCCAATATATACTTTTGCCAAAGTGGAGTATATTACTGCATACCTCGCTATTCTTATGTTATCCGAAAAATAGAAGTTTTCAATTCCTTTGAATACGGAAGTAGTTGGTTTTATCATTACATTTTGTCCACATCTGCCCATCGCCTTTTTAATAAAAAATGCCAAAAACTTGTCGATAATAAATTCAAAACCATCTTTAATTTTATATCCAATGCAAATCATCTTCTATTGTTCTTAATTACTTTGTTCCCATTAAGTTTTATAATTTTTGCAGGATTTCCGGCTACCACACAATTGTTTGGAATATCTCTAATCACGACAGAATTTGCGCCAATTGTTACATTATTACCTATTGTAAGTTCACCAAATATTTTTGCTCCTAATCCAATGTAACAATTATCGCCAACGGTAACTTTGCTATAGTCAGAGTTCAAATTTTTGTTTCCTATTACAACGCCTGGCATTAGCGAGCAGTTTTTACCTATTTTGCAATTAGGTTTTATTCTTATTAAAGCTCCTAAATGGTAGATTCGAAACCCAGGTCCCATATTATTGGGTTTAATATCAACTTTAAGTTTAAAGCACATTCTCTTATACTTTATGAAATGATAGAAAAACAGGATCTTCGATTTCCCTGTATTCTTGTAATACTCGACATAACGAAGATGACGTTGATAATTATAAATATACCATACCTCATTTTTAAGAAACCAGTCTTTAAATGACGGCTTTCTATCAAACCGCTTTAAATCTTCAGATAAGTAATATTCTAAATTAGTTCGATTTTGAATCATCAAGTATTCAATTATTGTTGTTTAAGGCGACCAAAATATTATGGCTGAAATTGCATAGGATCATATTATTATCGTACTGAAAAATAAGAACGTTTTATGTTGCGAACTGCAACCTACTTCTTATTTTTAGCGTGTATATCAATTCTTTACAGTCTCGTTAAAAAGTTTGGTCCAGACAGACATTATTCTGTCAACAGAATATCTTTGGCTACTTAAAAATGCCTGATGTGACATGTTTCTTCTCAATTCATCATTTTCCATTAGCATTAATAAACTACTCATAAATTTACTTTCGTCTCCTTCCTTTATTAAGAAACCGTTTTTTTCGTGTGTTATAATATCTGCCGGCCCACATTTGCATGAATAAGAAACACAGGGAATCCCCAAAGACATTGCTTCAATTAAGGTCAATGGTAAGCCTTCAAATGAAGAGGTCATTGTTAATATTGATGACTCTAAGTATTTTTCCTTAATATTTGTAACTGGCTTATTTATTTGAATATAGTTCTCAAGGTTTTTTCTGGCAATTTGGTTTTTAAGCAACTGGATATCTGGGCCTTTACCGTAAATCTGGAGTATCCATTCTTTGTTTTTTTTAACCACCTTGCCCCAAATATCAATTAACCTGTCAAACCTTTTTTGAGCATCCAGTCTTCCAACTGCAATCACTTGCTTTTGTGCTATATCAGTTGGCTCATTGTTTTCAAATGATATCATATTGGGTATAACATGCAAGTTATTAGGGTATTTCCACAATTTTGCATCCTGTTCTGTTAATACTACAAATACATCATATCTTTTAATGAGTCGTTCATTTAAATATGTTTTTATTATATTGATTATCCTTCTGGTTATAGAAAGATTGAATGCATTATTACGAATTAATAGAACGTCGTGATTGAAATGACTTTCCAGTATTTTTTTACTGCCATCTTTTAGTTTGTATAAAAAAGATGTTTCGGTGTTAAAGGTGGAGACTACAATGTCTGGTTTAATTTTGTCAATTAAAACTGATAATTGTTTTTTGTATCTTTTTAATAATACAGTTCGATTTTTTAGTCTTCTCAATAGAGATAATTTCCTATTGTCAATAAAATTAATGCCTAAATCATAAAAATCAATATTCGGATCCAATGGATAAAACGATTTACTTCCTTTCTGGCAAGTCGTAACAATACTTACCTGATGATTATGCCGGACTAAATAATTCGATTTTATTGCAGTAACCCTTCCAATTCCTCCAGGAAGTGACATTTCTGGTAGACAATAAATTATATTCATAATTTACAGATTAAGGGAGATCAAGGATTAGGATAGTGCAGAAAAATGCAATGCTAGGTTCTGAGAAACGGTTTTAAAATGAAAAAATTTACTCCCTTTTTTAAAGCCACTAGCTCCCACCTTATTGGCTTCTTTTCTATGTTTTAATACATATTTCATTTTTTCATAATACCCTTCAGAAGAGTGTTGTGTAAAATATATATCTTCATTATTATTCAGATAGTAACCTATATCTCCAACATTAGATGTAATAATTGGTCGACCACTACTAAGATATTCCGCCATTTTTTGTGAAAATCGATATTTATCCTGTAATGAGTTTGGATCCATTGGGGCTAATAGTGCCAATGATTTGGCATACAGCATGTTTAATTCATCGGATCGAACCTTCGTTAGTATTTTAATTGAATGATCTAACCTTTTCTCTTTAATCAAATTGCCTATAATATCAATTTGCTGCTGTCTTCCATATAATACCAGAATAAGGTCTATTTTTAAATTATCTCGAATGCATTTTTCGGTTGCTTGAATAAAAATATCGATGTTTCTAATATACCCTGCATGTGCACAATAAGAAAAATAGGCACCAATGTTATTGTCTAAATTTTGATAATTTGAAAAATCTGCTAAAATTGGTAATCTGAATACTGGTTTTTTAAATTTTATCACTTTCTCTTCCAAAGCCGAACTAATCGGGAGTATTGTATCGCAGAAGTATCCAAATAAATTTACATATATCTTTTGTGTTATTGAAGTATTATGAGTTAATGGCCATTCGGTTATGATATGCGCAATTTTAAACTTTAATAGTTTAGCCATCATTACATGTAGTAATAGTAGTGCAAGATATCCAGTATCAATTATTAAGATATTTGTCCCTGACTTAATTCTTGTTTTTACTATTAATTTATATTGTAAAATTGCGTTCTTTAATAGTGAAATAATAACATTCCTTTTTCTTTTCAATATAAAATACTTAACCCCATCAGGTGTCCTGCCATGTTGTATTTTTGATATATTTTGACCAACAATACTACCTATTACAGTTGTATCCCATCCATTACTTATTAAACCTCTTGCAATAAAATCAGTTTTAGTATTATTGGCTGAAAAGGATAGAGGATACTTGTTTGTACAATCAATAAATATGGCCATCTTTTTCATAAATATTCTTTTTTAACGCTGCATATAGTAAAAAATAGATTCATCCTGAAAATAAATAGCCGAGTGGTAACTTATTGATTAAGATAACAGTTAATGACGATAGAATTAGACATAGTAGTATTGTTAAAGGAATACCAATAAAAGGATGTAAAAAATCCCAGGTTATACCAACATTTATCATTAATTCTAAGAATAGCAGGTGAGACAAGTATATCCCATAACTATGGTCGCCCATTAACTTAAATATTTTATAGCGGCTGGGCTTAAATAAATTAGTGTTTTTAATAAATAAAAATATCCCAATAGAGGACATCATAACGTTTAGGCTTAAATATGAATAAAAATCCTCGTTTATTGCTTTTTGTACGTTACTTAAAACATAAGCACCAATTGCCGTTATTGTTATTCCTCCTATAAACAATAATATAGAAACCTGCTTAACTTTTCGTATTGATATTATGTTCAAATAATGACCTAAAACAGGATAACCGATGAATTCAGCAAAATAACCTAAGTTGATATTTGGAAAATAATTTTTAACAGAAGGAACTTTTAGAAGTAGTGAAATTATCCATATAACAAGAAAATATCTCATTTCTACTATCGAAGCATATTTAATCCATTTATTTAAGACTGGAAATATTAAATAAATTCCTATGATCATATAAACATACCATAAATGATAATAAGCACCACCTTGAAATTGTGACAAAGAATATTCTAAAAAATTAATCTCAATGGAATCCCGATTCCACTTATACACGATATAAATAAAATTCCAAAGGATAAAAGGAAGAAGAATTCTTAGCATTCTTTTTTTGAAAAAATCACCAAGTTGATATTCTTTTGGAAGCATTAATGCGCCTGTTAGCATTAAAAATACAGGTATACAAAACCGGGAGGCACTATTTAGTATATTTCCAAGCCACCAGTATTTCAACGAAATTGAATTGAAATTATGCACGATTGGAATTACTGCATGTATTACTATAACAGCAAGGATTGCAAAAATTCTTAAATCATCAGCCCATTCCAGTTTCTTAATCTGCATTGTTGTTTTGTAATGTATCTAATACTAATGTGTTTCATATCCTCTGGTAATTTCAAGCTTATTTTTTAGCCCAACATTATTTAATTGAACTAATTTTATTGTCCATCATGGCTCAAAATTACCTTCAAAGTTTTTATCATAATAATGAAATCTAGAGTCAACGACCAATTGTCAATATACTGCATATCCATTTCCATCCATTTGTCAAACGGAATATTATTTCTACCTGACACTTGCCATATGCATGTAATTCCGGGAGTGACGCTCAATCGCCGGATCAAACAACGTTTATATCGTTTCACTTCTGATGGCACCGGAGGCCGAGGTCCTACGATGGACATATCTCCTAAAAGTACATTTATAAATTGAGGCAACTCATCTAAGGATGTTTTACGCAAAATTTTACCAACCTTAGTGATTCTCGGATCATTTTTTATTTTGAAAACAGGTCCATCTTGTTCATTTAATTGCATAAGTTTTTCTTTCATTTCTTCAGCATTTACAACCATCGTTCTGAATTTCAAACATTTAAATAGTCGCCCATGTTTTCCAACTCTTACTTGTTTGAATATAATGGGGCCTCCGTCTTCCATCTTTATTAACAAAGCAATAATCAACATAAATGGAGAAACCACTGTTAAAAAAATTAAGGATAAGAAGAAGTCTATTGCTCCCTTTATCTGATGTGTAACATAGTTTTCAGGAGTATTTCTAAACGATAGGAAAAATTGTCGGTTTAGAAATGTTAGTCGTGGAGCAAGACCACCAAATGAAAGGACTTTATTGTGGAGATGAAAACCTACGCCAATCTCTCTGCATTCGCTGATAAGTTGCCTTATTGAGTTTGTATCAAAATCATGTTTACAGAAAAATACTTCATCAATAACTTTTTCATCAATCAAGTGGGCAAAATCTTCATTCTCGGGAAGTATTGAATACTGTGTACCGAATAGTTCTTTAACCTTATCGGATTGGGTTACAATGCCATTAATTCGATATCCCCATCGATCTGTATCAATTATTTGTTGAATGAAGGGGATACTGGTATCATCAGCAATAATTAGTATTGTTCTGTAATTGTATCCTTTTCTTCTGAAAAAATTTATCATCATCCTTCCTACAACTTTTTGTATTGAAAGAATGAAAATATTGGTCACTCCAAACTTTAAGAAGATGGTTCCAGGCATTGAATATAAATTGAAAATATGAAAAACAAGAAACAGAAGAACAATGCCGATTAGGTTTAAGCATATGTATTTTTTAATTATTGACCTAAATCCTTGGATTCGTGCCATTGTTCCCATCTCATATATTTCCAGTAGGGTAAACCAAACAGGAATAATTACAATAGCTAATATCAAATGGTCCTGTGTTTCAATAATATTCACTTTTGATATCCACAATACAGCATAAAAACACATTAGAGTCCAAAATATTTGGATAATCACATTTATTCTTTCAAAGGTCGATTCCCGTTCCTTTATCATGACTATAAAATTTAGAGTTTTAACAAGAATTAGGTATAAAAGAGTGATAACTGATGGAAGACTATTTTAATAGGTAATCCCACAGTTTGAGAGGGTTTAATTGCTCAAATCTCGCTAGTAGTTGATATATATATATGCATTAGAGATGAGCATAATTGAAGAGTTCTTATTTTCGAAAATGTTATTTAAATTCCCGGATTTATTTTTTTATTCTTTGAGCTTCATTCGGTAGCTTTTCTGCATACAACTTACATAATAGCGATTGTGTTTTTTCTTTTAAAATGAGATAGATAAAAACAAAGTTCCCAATTAAATATCTACGCCATAACCGGCGCGGTTCTTTATATAAGCGATATAGCCACTCAAATCCAATCTTGATAATCCAATTGGGCGCGCGCGATACAGTTCCTGCAAAGAAATCGAAAACTGCACCTATGGTACAAATATGGCCAACATTTAAGTTGTCAAAGTTCTCATAAGCCCACTTTTCTTGCTTAGGGGCTGTCATTCCAATAAATAATACATCCGGTTTGAAGCAATTAATAACTTTAAGCATAATATTATTGTCATGTTTGGTAAATTTGGCCACAAACGGTGGTGAGTAGTATTTTATCTTTACCATCGGATACATTATACTGGCTCGCACCTTAATTTTGGCAAGAGTTTCGTTACTACTTCCTAAAAAGAAACATTTTCCACCAGACTTATTTAGTCTTTCCATTTCATAAAAAAACAAATCTGATCCTGCAATTTTATTAATACTCCTGGAGTCTAATATACGTTTTGCAAGCACAATACTAATTCCATCAGGTAATAAAACATCGGATTTTTGAAGTGCATTAACATATACACGGTCGTTTTGAGCAATATTATAACAATGTGCATTAATTGTATTTATTAACAACTTTTTGTTTGGCAAACTTTTTAAATCATTGTTATAAAGAGGAAGGTGAGAGAGTTGCAAATTCATAATTCAGAAATATTTAAAATTTCAGATTGTAGTCCATTAAGTCTGAATAGAAATTCAGTTTACAGAGTAATACTCATGAATGAAATCTAATTTCATTATCATGGCTTAAAAAGAGACTGAAATGAAATTTGTGAAAGAATATAAAATTCCTTTATTCTTTTCTTTTGTAATTGTACTTAAACCGCTTGAAATTGGAAGTAATTTCTTGTTTATTATTTCCAATTCCAGTTTAAAGAATCTATTCTATTTTGAAGCTACGAAACAAAGCCTTATAGAATTCTCGTCTTTGATAATTCCAGTCAGAGTAAATTTGATTATAATATTAATTGGTTAAGTCAACTTAGAATCAAAATCAGGTTATTAGAAAGTTTGAATATTGTTATTTGAAGAAGTTTACAATTAAATTTTGCTTATCCATTTTCTGTGATATTGATTAGAATACAATTTTGTTTTTAGTTCAGGCTATGCTCATTTTAAATTTGTATTCACCATAACCTTTTTTCCAATATTTGTGTCCGTACCCATATTCATAACTTCTATTTGTAGTACTGTTTACAACTATGGAGGAACGTTTTATCATGTTGAATTTTACGATTTTTGCAATTTGGTTAATTTGCTTTTTGTGACTATAATTAATTCTTAAAATAAACAAACTAATTTCTGAGAAATGATTGGTTAATATCGCATCTGGAATTAGCAGCAACGGAGCATTATCAATAATTATATAGTCGTAGTCTTCACGAGCATTTTTAATTAATAGTTCAAATTTATCTTTACTGAATAAATCCGAAGGATTATCTGTTACTTTACCTGCCTGAATAAACATTAGGTTAGGGATGTCTGTAGGATAGATAATCTCGTTAAAACATTTTTCGTCATTTAAATAACTACTCAGGCCCGGTTTTTCTTGTTGGTTAAAAAAACGATGAAGTGTTGGGCGGTGCAAATCGGCACCAATAAGTAACACCTTTTGTTTGTTTTTGGCAAGAATAGCCGATAAGTTAGAGGAAATAAAAGACTTTCCTTCTCCCGGAATTAACGAATTTATTGAAATTATTTTTGTGCCCTCTATATCTAGTGTTGTATTCAGATTTGTTTTTAATCCTCTGAACGACTCTGCTATGCCCGATCTAGGATATTGAATTACCGGTAAATTTGATTTATATCGATGTTTTATTATTCCTTCTAAAACCGGAATGTTTGTTCCGTTTTCTACTTCTTCTCGTGTTTCAATTTTATTATTAAAGAATCCTAAAAGAGTAATAAAAAGAATCGGAACAATAGCACCAGCAGCAATACCAACTGCTAAATTGGTTACGAGGTTTGGGCCGACACGAACAGCAGATTCGGTTAAGGCGGCATCAATAATTTGAACTTGTGGAGCGATGGATGCCTTTGTTATTGAAGCTTCAGCCTTTCGCTCCAACATATAATTATATAAATCATTATTTAAATCAAATTCTCTTTGTATACCAATTAAATTTCTCTCTGTTTCGGGCAAACTTCTTAACCGTCCCTGAATTTTATCATACCTTTCCTCTAAGCTTTCTTTCTGTGATTGGGTTGTCTTTAGTTGATTTCTTATGGTTTCCTCAAGTCCATCACGGGCAATTTTAATTTCTTTCTGAAGCACTATATATGTTGGATTCTTTTCCTCAACGCTATAAGATAAAACCTCTCTTCTGCTATGCAATTCGGTTAGTCGTGTAAGTAATGAAGTTAGACTGGCATCGGTAATCCCAATAATTGACGGATTGAGCATCTCTGACATTTTTTTTGAATCATCGATGTACTGTAGTAAATCTTTGTAGTAATCGATCTGTAAATCTGTTAAGTATTGTTCTTGTTCAATTTCTTCCAACCTCGAATAAACGATTTGAGCCTCTTGTCCTAAATTCATTACCTGGTTGTTTCTACGGTAGGTGCTAAATGTCTCTTCTGCATTATCCAATGATCTTTTTATTCTTAATAATTGAGAATCAATGAACTCGATTGACTTCTCGGAGCTATTGTATTTATTCTGCATTCCAAATTGAATAAAAACATCATTTAATTCGTTAATAAAATCTGCATCTTTTTGTTTTACTTCGCCTTCCAGGCTTACTGTAATAATATCCGAATTTTCTTCTTCAACATTAATTTGTGTATTTGCCAAGTATTCGTTGGTTAAGTTGTTCAAATTATTAAAAACCAGTATATAGGTTTGATTAGGTTCTGCGTTTCTTTTTTCAAGCGAAAAGTTAAAGAGATGATTTGTAAAAGGTTGCCCAAATTCGACTTCCTCACTTATATCAATTTTTTGAATAATATTATTTAATACTGTTTCACCTTTAATATTAACTCTATACTTTAAATCACTTATAATTTGTATCTCAATGGGAACATCTTGAGCATTAATTGCATTTGGAGGCTGCGATAGGATAAATGGTTGGTTATTATAAAGATCAGCATTATATAATTTTTGTTTTTTGTACCACGAATAATCCCAGTTTAAGTTATCTAATGCCTTGCGGTATAATGTATAAGAGCGAAGTATACCAATTTGATTTTCAATATTGCTGTTCGGAAGATTAATTATTGAATTTTCAAAAGGTAAGAAGTTGTTAATTGAATTATCTTCATTAATAATTAGAATCCTACTTTTTACAAGAAACAATTCAGGTGAGTTTTTAGTGAAAAGATAACCGGTGATAAATCCAACAGTACAAAAGATAAGAAACCATGGCCACTTCTTAATGTATTTAAAAAGTAGATTTCTGGTTCTTTCTTTTTCGTGTTTGTCAATAAAATTTATGGCTTCTTCAATATTATCCATTATGTATGTTTTAAAGAGATAGAAACAAAGCTGCTGCAACCAATATTACAGAAACTGTTGACAGAATTCTTGAATAGGTATCATTATTTTGTGTTCGCCGTTTAAGTTTGCTGGGAGGAATATATACCAAATCATTGGGCTGAAGGTTGAATGCTTCGGTATAATAAACACTATTATTTGTAAGATCGAGATTATAGGTTATAATGTTATCAGATGTTTCTCTCTTCACAACCACATTTTTAAGGTCAGCAAATTCGGTTATGCCACTCGCCATACTTATAGCATCGTATATTGTAAGTTTACCTTCGTAATTATAATAAATACCAGGCTCCCTTAATTCTCCACTAACATTTATTTTAAAATTGATAAGTTTTACTTGGACAGTTGGTTCTTTTAAATATTCTTGCGCTCTTTCCTTCAAATATTCCTGGGCTCTTTCTAAACTAAGTCCAACTAATTTAATTTCTCCAACTATTGGTAAAGTAATAGTAGAATCAGCAGAAACCTTATACCCGTTGATAAAACGACTTGTTGGTGAACCGTACATTTGCTCGGTACCTGAACTTAGGCCGTTTCCGGCAAGACTAGGATTAAAGAGTTGATTTACTTCCTGGTCGAGTGTTAGTACTCTAATGTATAAAATATCATTTGGTGTAATCTTATGTTCCTTCGGCTCAAGGGGGATAGATTCGTATTCCATTTGAACTGCCTGAAACATTGTAATATCTTTGGAATTTCGACAAGCTGTAAATGCAAGTATTAATGATAATAGTAGATAAGAAACGGATTTTTTCATTTTCATAGATATTAGGTAATATTCATCTACTTAAAGTATTATTTAGACAGGATTTGAGAACACTATGTAAGACTGGACACAAAACAACCTGAGGATTTATAAAAGCTGCAAATTCGTTGTAATATTAAATTAAACCAGCAAACAACTATTGGTCTATTATTTAGCATTTCCTTTATAAAAACTCTAATTAATTAAAAGGATGTTTCTTCAACGGTTTCTTTCAGTTGTTGCATATTTTTAGGTGCAAGTGTTTCTTCTGTATTTATTTTCTTTAAAACAACACAAGGATTACCTGCAGCAACTACATTTGCTGGTAACGATTTTGTTACTACTGAATTTGCTCCTATAATAGTGTTTTCGCCAATACTTACTCCTTTTAATATAACCGTATTTACACCAAGCCATACATTATCATTTATTAGAACTTCTTGTGTTTGTCCTGCGCGTGGATCATCAAGATGCCAGTCTCCATCTGTAATAATTGTATTGGCACCTGATTTGACATTATTCTTTATAATAATAGATTTAAATGCTCCGATGGTTGTTCCACTAAATCCACAATTGTCGCCAATCGAAATCTTCGCTTTCCGGTTTTGAGTTGATAAGATACATGGATGGTTTATTCCGATTAAGTTATGTCTTGAACTCATTGAGAAATAGCATCCTTCTCCAATTTTAATATTGCTGCTTGGTAAACGTTTTACTATTATTGGCCCATCGAATTTAATTCTCAGAGAAAAATTAATACCCCACCATTTGAGTTTGATAACATTTCGGATGTAATATACTGATATAATAAGTTTCTTTATTATTTCATCGAAGTAGTGTGCATAATGCTTTACGTTCAACGTTTCCATGTTATACGTGACTTGTGTGTTGATTTTTTTTATAACTTTTTGAGAATAAGATTACTTGATAAAATTCTTTCATTTTAAAACTCAAGTATATACTATTATTTGTCATTGTTCTTACTCTCTGAGACAAGCATGCCCCAATACAAAGCCAAAAAAGAATATAATCGATTGAATAACTTGGTAGTCCGAAAGGATACATCAGTACAAATCGTTCAAGGATAATAAATGCACATATAATTGTTAGGTTATTTTTTGTTCTGAAAAAACCTAAGAACATAGCTCTAATACCAATAATCATCAAAGGAATAAGACCAATCAATCCGGTTTTTAGTATTATTTGCAGATAACCGGACTCAACCTCAAGTCTGTGTCCGTAAGGAAATCGAAATACATTCTCATCTTCGTTGTATAGTTCCTGGAGAGTAATAAACCGGGGGCTGTAAGTTGTCCCTAATGCTCCTCGCCCAAACAATAAATCGGGCCATTTTGCAAAATCAAGTACAAAATCCTCAAAAACCATGATTCTCGTATCAGAATTTAAATTGTCCTTTTCATACGATTTAATATTTTCTACTATTCTAGGATCAGAGAAGTGTTTGCTCAGCCGACCTGAATAGATGTACATAAAACAACAAAAGATTATTGATACGCTAATAATTCCTGCAATTTTAATAGATATGTTCGCAATACTAGTTAAGTTATTATCAATTCTGAATATTGAGATAATGACCAAATAATAGAATAATTTTACGAACTGGTTGCGCTCACTGGTAATAACAAAAAATAGCATTGCAACTCCAACTGCCAGATAGGTGTAAATAACATACTCTTTTTCAAGTTTATCTTTGTTTAGAAGAAAGAGCGGAAGTATATAAGTTAAATGCCATAAATAATTACGATCAAAAATGAATAGGGAAGGACTTAGTACTAAAAAAATTACAATTAAAATTTTAGAGAACTGCCACAAAGAAATAAGTATTTTGAGATTGCCTCCCCAATACACAAAAAATGGAGCTAATAATGCTGCCGAATAGAGTTTTCCTCCAAGAAACCTGGGTATTGTTGTGAAATTGCTAAATGGAATACTGATTGACCTGAGTATACAAACAATGAACCATATTAAAAGTATTCCTATTAAGATGTTATCTTCTGCACTAAAACATGCAGAATTAACAACTGGGAATTTAATTAAACCAACAATTATTATCAGGTATGATATTGTGTTAAAAAGCAGCTCATAATGGTGTGCATTTAAATGAACTCCCAAAATAAGCACAAAAGTTAGTATTAATGTACTACCATAAAGCAGAATAATGCTATTTCTAAAATAACCTACCACTTTCTCAACTGGTTTTAAGATTTTTTGTCAATACATGCTGCGGTATTTATTCTCCTGTCAGCGTTGTGTTTTTCCCGTTGTTTTCAATTACATCGGTAATACGATTAACAAATAGCGTGGCAGCCCTTGCAGCAAATGTTTTATTAGGGTGCGGATCGTCTGCCGAATTTGCATATTCAGGCTTCATATAATAATCACCTTCAGTTTCCAATTCACGAAAATCCCAGATAAAAATATTATCATTGTCATTATTCCATTCTGTTATTATCCAATTGCTAAAAAGATTTGCCGTTTTTGCTGCTTCTTCCGTAGTTGCATTTTTAACTAAAGCAGGAGGGGTCCACACAATAAACTTTGTGTCTGAAAACTCATGCATTTTCTTTTTAAGTGCTCTGTACTGTAATTTGTAATTTTCAAGAGTTTTAATATTTGAATCAATGTTTGATTCACTATTAGATTTTAATATATCGGATACCGGAAAACAGTGTTTCCAAATAATTACATCGTAAGATTTGGAAAGTAGTTCTAACGTAGGTTCTTCCTGATACAGTGAGTCGCCTGCATGCTTAACCCAAATGTTATAATAATCATACGGGTAATTTTTCCAACCATATGGTTCCTTCTTAGGGAAGTTTTGCGCGTAAAATTTATACTGGGTATTATTCTGTATGTTGTACTTTCGAATTAACCTTGTTACATCTCCTTTTTGTGTTAATTTATACCAGATTTTATTCTGCTTTCCTTTTATAATATTTTTACCAGTGCTGTGATGCAAAAAAAGGATTTTAGTACTCTCATTATTTTCCATATAATAATCATTTTTACAATCAACTAATAGCACCATGGTAATGAGTAGTAGCCAAAGTGTATTTTTTTTCATTAAATAATAATTTAACAAATACTTTTTTAAGAGTTATTCTCCATGTTTTTATACCAACAGATCGGGGGAAAAGGAGAAGAAAATTGATAAAATTCGTTTTCTCTTTTAACGGTTTAAAGATGGAACAGGTAGAATATTTTTTAAGTAATAGTATAAAAAGTATTGGTTCCTTATAAAAAACTAAACCATCCCCATTTTTTTGACCCAAATGCTTCTTCAAACGAAATGCAGGAATTCTCCTCCGAAAGCTCCAAACTATATTGATGCGGAGCATCACATATATCCTCTATAGCGTAAGGAAAATTATAAAAAGTTGGACAGTCATCCGCCCCCAGCATTAATTCGGTAACATTGCCTACAAATACATAAGAATTACAAATGGTATTTTGTCCGACTGGAAGTATGTCGAGTATCCCGTCTTCATATAATCTTATTTCTCCAATTATCTCCAATTCAGGATTGATTAAATGATATGTCCCTGGAACAAGAGCAATAGATCCCATTAAACTGCACCACTGCCAACTATTTGCTGTTGGGAACAACAAATTACCCTCACTAACAGCATGATTAATTTGTCCAGATGCATCTTGATAATAGACTTTCACAACAAAGTCTTTTTCATTGCAGCATTTGCCCCATGCAGTTTGTGTTCCTTCATCGGGGGAGTATACTACTGCCTGGGCAGCAATTATAGGTTCTGTCCAAGTGTCATCAAAAGGTAAGGAAAAAGATACACTTGTTAAGCCTCCTAAATTATCTTCTGATACTGGGAACTGTCCAAGTTTTATTGCTTTTTTGTTCTTTGGTAAATCCGCTATTGGCCCAACATAAAGATGAACTTCTTGGATTGCCCATTCATCATATGTTGTATAATGAACAGTGATTTGATCACCTTCAATAGTATAGGAAATCATTCCTGCATACATGTATTGCCCGGCTATCAGATCACATACTCCCATTCCTGCCGATTTAAGAGTTGTTTGAGAAGAGTCTTCAACTGCCGGCAATTCGTTTTTTAAACAGGAACTTAAAATAATTCCAATTCCTATCATTATCAACGACAGGCATTTCAAAAGATTAATTTTTGTTTTCATTGTTCTAGATTATAAGGTGAATAAATTAAATGATGATTTGTATAAGCAATTTATGATCGCTTTGTAGTTTCTCAGAAACACCAGAGAGCCAGATGACTGAAAATATGTTGTAAAAATCAGCGGATATTAATGATATCATAGATTCCTTAATCTTGTTGTTCAATAGGCTTAAGTAATCCAATAAACCATATTATACGTGAAAAAATGTGCTGTAAAACTACGCTGTAGAATTGATCTGATTCCACTTTATGGGCGTTGCAAAAAACTATGTTTGGTTTTCCCTAACTACTTTTACCTTTTTGCCAGCAGAATTGATTTTCAATCCTTTTGAAAACTCAATAAATTGTGGGATTTTGTGCCGATCAAGTTTTTGACTACAAAATGATTTCAGAATATCTTTAGTGATGTAGTTATTAGCATTTTCTTTCAAAACTATAGTTGCTTTAATAGCTTCACCGGTTATGTCATCTTCAATTGCTTCTATAGTACAGTCAACTACTTCGGGGAAAGAAACAAACACTTCTTCAATTTCTTTGGGACTAACTCGTTTACCTGATATCTTTATAATTTCTTTTTTACGTGCTGTTAGATAAATGTAACCTTCTGTATCAATTGTGCCAACATCTCCGGTAAACAGCCACCCATTTTTCAGGGTTTGTTTTGTACTTTCTGGATCTTTGTAATATCCCAGCATAACATTATCTCCTTTAGCAATGATTTCACCTATTTCACCAGCATTTATCTGTTTCCCTATTTCATTTACAACTTTTAACTGCACATTTGGAATCCCTTTCCCAATAGAACCTAATTTTTCTTTCAATAATTTGGGACTCAGGTATGACAGACGTGCAGTGGCTTCAGTTTGCCCGTACATAACATAGAAATCAATTTCGGGAAACGATTGATTAAATTCACTGATAAAACACTTATGTAATTTTCCACCTGCTTGTGTTACGTAGCGAAGGGTGGGGAATTGCATTTTTTTAAAACTATCTGATTTCCGTAGAAGAATCTGAAAATGACTTGGTACGCCAGCTAATCCGGTACATTTATATTTATTTATATCATTTATCACAGTTCCAAGGAGAATAAAATTATTGTTTAGCACAAGTGAACCTCCCACCCTTAAATGAGTATGGAGAAGTGAAAGTCCATAGCAATAATAGAAAGGGAGTACTACTTCAATTATATCCTTTTCTGAAAGTTTCAGGTATTCAATAATGGAGTTTGTGTTTGCTATAATATTCTTGTGGCTAAGAACTACCCCTTTTTGTTTACCTGTTGATCCTGATGTAAATATAATTTGAGCTGGAAGATCTGGATTAAAAGTATTTTTAATTTGAAATTCTGCTTGGTGCTCAATCAAATCTAAATACTCCTGCTCAGTAATTACATTTATTGATTCAAGGTTCAATTTGCTTGTAATTTTTTTTTCGGCAAAGCAAAGAACAGCTTCACATTGTTTTGCGATAAAATCGAAATTTTCTAACTCTATTGACGGGTTTAGAGGCACACAAACGTTACCAGATAACATTATTCCGAAATAACAAACCAGAAAAAAACGATTATTATTACTAACTAACAATATATTTTTTTGATTCCCATTTTTATCAGATAAATAGTTGGCCATTTTTAAACTTTGCTCATAGAGACTGGTAAATGATATTGTCTCTCTATTTCCGAGAACGAAGTCATTTTCAAGCCTTGCTGATTTCTCAAATAAATACTGAATTGCATTCATGACTTTTCTAAATAATAAATTGTCTTTATGAACTCGTGGAGGCAGTTGTAAAAGATTTATTCTATGTAGTGGATTGGTGACATTCTTAAGTACTCTGTAGTTTTAACTTTACGTTCAAAATTGGTAAAAATACTTACAATCTCATCTTCAGAATACCCCATTACAGTAGCAACTTCTATTGCCGGGTAATCATTTTCCCAGGCGTACCAAAGGGGATCCATATCCTCAAACGGAAGCTGATAAAAGAAATCTTCCTGGGTTTGTTCAGCCGAATAAGTATCGGTAGTAGGAATCCTATTTATTATCGCTTTTGGCACTCCAAAATAATGCGCAAGTTGATAAACCTGTGTTTTAAACAATTGTCCTATTGGCATTACATCAGCACCTCCATCTCCATATTTTACAAAAAATCCTTGCTGAACCTCGTGTTTATTTGGAGTACCTATAACAGCAAAATGATTTGCTTCGGCATGGTAATACAACATTGCCATTCGGCTTCGTTGTTTAAAATTTGAAGCGGCAACAATTTGCAGGTAAGCTTTTAAGGGTAACCTTTTACTTTCAATTTTTCCGTTTCTAAAATAAACGGTAACATAAAACATTGGCGGTAATTTCATATTAATTACCTGTTGTTTAATTTCAATTTTAAACTTGTCCTCTTCGGGGTTAAAATCAGCAATTACACTTTTCACCGCTTCGTCTCTTCTGACATAACAACCGAATCCATATAACGCAGCAGTCATGTCTTCCTCAATTGTTTGGATGCCAAACTTATCGGCTAATTCTAATGCAAGCTTTTTGCTATCCGGACTGGAATCGCGATCAGGCATCAATATCCCAAGCACATTGTTAGCTCCTAAGGCCTGGGCAGCAAGAGCAAGGGTTACTGCTGAGTCAATACCTCCACTAATACCAACAACACCTCCTTGTCTTCTGAGTACTTTATATACATCATTTTTTAAATTTTCAGTAATTTTTAATGCTGATTTTTCAACATCGGCCAGTTTTATTATGTCTTTTGAAAAAGCTTTTTTCTCTGTCATTATTTTAATCAATAAATTCATTTTCCGACCTGATTGTACATGGTATCAATTCACTCTTTTTCACATAAGTGAATTCTTTAATAAACAGTTTGTGTAATAACTGAGTGGAGAGTATTGCAGTAAGCGACATGTTGTCAATCTCAGAGCATTCTTTTTTTGAACTCATTTTATTCAATAATTTAGACACTGATTCCGAATTAAAAATCCCTGTACTTTCCAAGGCGTTTTTGCAAAGATTAGATTTTATGTAATCGGGGGCACTTTCCCCAAGAAAACTGTTTAATATGGGGGCCCGGTATGCCTGTTTCGACCTCTTTATAATTTCATCCGGTAAACGTCCTTTCATTACTGCTTTTAATAACACTTTTTCATTCAATCCTTTCAATTTGTATTCTGGAGGTAATGAACAACAGAATTCAACTAGACGATGATCGAGAAAAGGATACCTGCCTTCAACCGAATTTGCCATTCCCATTCGATCTCCCTGCGATGACAATAAGTATCCTGATAGAAAAACTATTGTTTCTAAATATTGAGCTTTTGCCAATGAATCCATATTTTTCATTTCCCCGTTCAGGTTTTTTAAAATTGCTGAATATGGATTAAAAGAGGATAGTTTTTCAAGAATATTAGGATGAAGATGCCGGTTAATAATTGATGAATTTCTCCATCTTAATAAATGAGAATAGATTGGTGAATCTGTTTCTAAAAGTTTATAACCAAAAAATAGTTTAAGAACATTTGGACTTGCACTTTGTAATGCCGGAATATATGGATATAACTTTTTTAAAAGTAGAGGACGGATATTGGAATCGGGGAATTTAGACCAAAAATGCCGAATCTGATTTTCCTTAAAGATATTATATCCAGCCAATAGTTCGTCTGCACCTTCGCCTGTTATTACAACCTTTATATTGTTTTCTTTCACTTTTTTCGATAGGGAAAACATAGGCGAAGGCGAAGTTCTTAGTAAAGGCATTTCGCAGTGCCATATTACTTTGGGAAAATTTTCAGCAACTTCATTTGGTGTACATTTAAAGCTGGTATGTTTTGTTTTAAAATAGGCTGATGCTAAATTTTGGAAATGCGATTCATCAAATTCTTTCTCCGTAAAACCAATCGAAAAAGTTTGTAATATATCGGGGCTTATCTCTTTGATGTAGGCAGTTGTAGCACTAGAGTCGATACCGCCGCTTAGGTACGCAGCAACCGGGACATCTGCGCGTAAGCGAATTTTTATTGAATCACGAAAAAGCTCATTAAATTCAGCTTGTGCTTCTTCAAAACTACCCTGGTAATAATGTCCTTCGGTTGCAAAATTTAGCTCCCAATACTTTTGTATTATAATCTTTCCGTTTTTGTATTTTATAAAATGTCCGGGTGGACACTCTTTTATACCTTCAAATACTGTATTCGGTGAGATGGTTGTCCAGAATGTAAATGTTTCAGCTATTCCTTCAACCGATATTTTACGCTTAACTTCTGGATGTTCAAAGATTGCTTTTATTTCTGATCCATAGACGAACAGGTTTGTAGCGTTGTAATAAAACAATGGCCGTATTCCAATCCTGTCTCGGGCTAAAAATATTTCCTTTTTGCGTTTATCCCAAATCGAAAATGCAAATTGACCATTTAATTTTGAGAGACATTTTTCACCATACTCCTCATATAGGTGAATAATGACTTCGGTATCAGAATGTGTCCTAAAAAAATGGCCTTTTGATTTTAGTTCACGTCTTAGCTCAACATAATTAAATATTTCTCCGTTAAAAACAATCCAAAGGCTCTTATCCTCATTGGGCAATGGCTGCTTACCATTTTCAATATCAATAATACTAAGCCTAACATTTCCAAAACCTATATGCTCGTTTAGATAGATACCACACTCATCAGGGCCACGGTGTTGAATACGGGAAAGCATTCGATTTACTATGATTGGCTTTGCAAGATTGGCTGAATCAAAATAACCAGCAATACCACACATTATTCTACAAGTTACAATGTTGAATTTTTATTATCAATAAATGCAACAATTGCATTAATTGATTCAAAGTTATCTTGAATTAGTTCGGTGTCTGCGACTTCAATTCCATACTCTTCGGTAATGTAATTTATCAAATTTAAGAAACCTAATGAATCAAATATACCTTGTTCAAATAAGAGTGTATCATTTTTTAGTTCTTCAGGCTTAGTAAAAGTAACTTCTGATATAAAATCACGTATCCTTTCTGCTTGTAAAATATTAATTTCCATTAATTTATCTTTAATATTTTTTATATAGTTTCTTTAAGCATTTTCAAATGAGGTTATTATTCATTCCAAATACCCATTGCTTTTTTGTTTAACAGCATATGTACTTGCGAAATTTGAAGGATTGCACTAACAACAAATGTGCAGTTTATAGCCATAACAATTGCAGTACTATCTTTATAAATATCTTTTAGTATGTATATTAATACAAGGTATATAACCATTCCTAAGGATGTTGATATTAAAGAGATCTTAATCTTGCCAATTCCATTAAGGAAGGCTGAATGTGGTAATATTACAATTTGCATAATACTATAAATTCCAAGAGATATTGATAATTTTAAGGGAACACTTATTTGACTTCCAACCCAAAGTTCATAAAACCAATTGCTTATAAATACCATTACAATAATTCCTATTCCGAAAACCAGTGAAAGAATATTTAATGTTTTTAATGTTTTTTTTAACCATAAAAAATCTGCTTTAATATAAGCATCTGTTACAGCCGACCATATTGGAATTAATATAATTGAAAAGGCCATATGTGGTAATTGAAAATACTTAAATGCAATATTGTATATGGTAACTTCCTGAGGACCAAAAAACTGAGTAACAAATATATTAGATGTTGAATAGACGAAAATGTAGGTTAATTGTAAAAAGAAAAATTTTACTCCCAGGCTTAGTAAGCCATGGCTTAATTTTATGTCGATTTCATTGAATGAAGGACTAAACTGAGGATATCTTTTTTTAAAAGCAAAAAATGAGACTGTAATAAGAAGAATGACAGGTATAACACTAATTACTGTGCCAAGAAGCACAAGGTTACCTTTAATTGTAAACTGAGTTAAAAGAAGAACAAAAATGAATGAAATTAAATTCCCGAATGTTGATATTAAACTCCCAAAAGCTGGCTTCTGGTCGGCTTTATAAATAACTACTATGAGTTGAAAGACAAAACGAAGTATAAAAAAAGTGAAAACAATTGATGTTAATACGTAAAGTTCATGGTTATCAATATTTTGGGTGTTTAATATTGAATTCCAATTAAGAAAAAAATTGCAAATATGAAAAATTACTAAAACAATGCTAAAAATACCAATTAACAACGCATATGTCGTACTTACATACTTTTTCCCTAAATCATTATTACATAATGCAATAGATTCAGTTAGCTTGTTGCGCAACCCATTACCTAAACCAATATCAAAATAACTAAACCACCCAAGAATCGAAGTTAAGGTGAGCCATATTCCGTATTTTTCCTGAGTTAAGTAGTTAAGTAATAAGGGAACATATAACAGACCAATTAGTATTGATAGTCCCTGAATACCAAATGAATATAAAATGTGTCGTTTTGCTTTCGCTCCCCGAGATTCACCTTTTAATGATAACGTTCGATTTTGAAAGACTGGCAACAATTTGCTTACATATTGAATCACTTCATTGTTCCTCAAATATTTTGAAAAAGTTTTCAAAATTGATGTTAAGCGTTAAACACTTGTACTTAATCTATTTTTATACACTGATTGGTGTTTGATTTTGGTTCTATTCCTATCTGGAGGTAAAATCTTAACCTGATCTTTCGATATATTCGTATGTATGCAACATCCCATTGCTGTAATTCTTATTAATATTCGCGATTGCCCACATATTTTAACAATTTCGCCATGTACTCCCTTTAATGGGCCAAAATTTACTTCTACAGTAATTCCTTTTGATATTTTATCTCTTGTAATTATTATTTCTTTTTCACTTTCATTAACTATTGTCTTAATATTTTCTATTTGATTGTCTGGAATACTTTGGGGCTTACAACCAAATGAAACATAACCCACTACTCCAGGCATATCAATAACTCTGTAGAATTCTCTATAACTCACTCGTACAAAAATATAGCACTTGAAAAGAGGTTCTTTAATCCACTTTTTGCGATCACTCCATTGTCTCAATTTCTTTATTAGTGGCAAATAGAACTCAATCTTTTGTTCGTTTAGTAACGAAGCAATTTTTTTTTCCTGATTTACCCTGGTATAAACAGCGTACCATTGATATTTGTGCTTCCCTATATACATATCTCTGTTTTTTCAGATGATAATTGTAATCATCATAATTTCTGATTAGAGAGCTTTTTTAATTGACTCTTCATACTTTTCCAGCAAGGTCTTTAGTTTTTGATTTTCCAGACTAATGTCTACAAACATACGTCTCAGTCGTTCATTGTCTTCTTTCAGCTTTTTAATCTCTTCCGGATCATTAATACTATCGTTTTGATATTTCGCTTTCCAATTGTAGAATGTGGCTTGGCTTATTTGGTACTTTTCAATAATTTCAGGGATGGGTTTACCTGCCTCATATTCGTTTAAGATAATTTTAATTTGATTTTTGGAAAACCTTTTATTTCTCATGTCTTTTAGTCTAAAAGCTGTTACTAATTAAATTCAAAACATAGTTGATTCTGATAGAGCACATCTGGAATGTAATACTTATTTCCAGAGTTAGAGAATTGTTTATCTTTCAAGAACACTGTATTGTCCACTGAGCATGTTTGCAATAAGTATTCTTTCACTAAATTTTAATAATTAGGGGTTGCACTTAAAGTTCGTTATGTTACTTTGATGACTACGTTGCCAAAATATATATCCACCTTACATTCTGGCAGCGTCTCTTTTTGAGTTCGCAAGAAACTTCACTCAGTTTTAACAAACTTTAAATGAGCCTATTATGTGTCATTTTAATTTATCAAAGAACGTTTTGGGATCTACTTATTACTTTTTTTGAGGTTACCGATGATATTATTAGAATTCATTTAGATTTCATATCTTTTATATTCATACTGAGCTTTTTCTCGAGTTTAGTTTTTAGAATCCTTTGCAAAACATCTTACATTTTATAAGTGTTTGTCGAAATTTAGTTTTAGGTAATAGCTTGTAAAATGGGGCTTATAAATGTTTAAATTTTGAGAAAACAATAGGGTCCCCCCAACATTACTAACAGTATTAGTAATTTATTTCAGGTTCTGTATTCTAACCATAATCACTATTCGAAACTATCTTTATAGTTCAAATTGAGTGATATTCGACAATCAATTCAAAACGCAATTATTTTAAATTGAATACCTAACCTTTCATCGTCGACAATTATAATATTGTATTAATCAGAATATAAGAGAGTTGAATATAATTCCAGTTTTTTCTGAATATAATAATACTATTTTGCCCCTTATTTTTATCTTCACTATTAGAATCTAAATTCTAATCTTTTATTCATTACCTTGGTAAGTCAGTCTGGCACCGACTTACTTGTATTTTTTATCACAAACCATTCAGTGCAACTTCCAGTGTTTTCAAGCTTTTATGATTTTATCAGTGGGTTGGAAAACAAAGTTAGAAAATTTAGAGTTACAAATAGAAATAATGTTCATTTCATTTTCTTGTTCATTCTTTTCATTACTGTGAAATCATATGTTTTTTATTATAGAGCGGGAATACGCATCATTTATATTTTTTGAGCTGACTATAAGGTTTGCCAGGTTCATTATTTACATACTTCTGGGAAAGTTATCTTGTCAGAAAAATTTATGATTTGATTATTTTTGTTGTTATTTTTCTGTAGTAAATTGTAATTTATGTTGTAAATTACTCATATTTTCTAATAATATGATTTTATAGTATTTAGTTAGAAAATGGATATTTATAAGTTATTACAAAATAATATCCAGAGCAAAATTAATAAGAGTAAGTTGTATGGAAGTGACTGTAATTTGCTATCACAGAAAATTTATGATGAAACAAGAAGGCAGGTTAGCAGTTCCACTATTAAACGATTCTTCGGCCTAATAAGATGCAATTTTAAACCTTCAAAATATACACTTGATACCTTATCGGAATTTGTTGGATTTAAAGATTGGAATGATTTTAAGACTTGTAACAATCATTCAAACCCATTGAATACAAATGTGAGATCGTGGGATTTATTGAAGGAACGAATGATGTTGGTTACTATGAACAGCCTTGAATTATTAAAACAAAAAACGAACTATAAAAAACAACAAACTATTTTCAGACAACAAGAAAGACAACGTTTTGAAAAATTTGAAGCTAGCTCTTTGCCTGCAACTCTTTTTATTGCTCCCAATGGCTACGGCAAATCAACATTAATGATACAACTTTTAGAGAAATATTTTTTAATTAAGAATGGAAAATATGAAAACGACATTGTTTGTTTAATTGATGGCGAAATATTTTTTAAGCTCTTTTCTAGAAACAGCCACATCGACATTCTAAATCAGCTTTTAGAATTTAATATACACTCTGATCATAATTTTTACTTTCAAAAACATCCCGAAAAAAGGAAAGGTCGTTTATGGTTAATTATTGACGATGTTGATGATGTATTCATTGAACAGAAAGGTTACTCCGAATTCGTTGAAAATATTATGCAGATCATGATGATAAATGAAGATGGATGGTTTAAAGTAATACTAACATGTAAGCCGAATAATTTAGATGTCTTCAACCGTGTTTTTCACAGAAAACCATTTTTAAAATCACTTTGGTTTGATGTTCGTTTTTCTTCCGAAAATTTCATTGATTCTATAAATATTCCTCTTTTAAGTAAAAGTGAGATAAAAACGTTATTAAAACTTCATCATAATAAAAATGAATTGACTGACATTTTTACGCGATATAAAGATCTTCTTGAGATTACATTTAATCCTCATTTGTTGTCATTGTTTATTGACAATTTAAGGCAAAATGATAACATTTCTGAAGTTCTTTTATTGAATCATTTAATAATGGCCGAAATATTTTCGCCTCCTTTTCTTGAAGAAAAAATGTACCTGATTAAGCGCTATGTTATATTGTGTAAACGAGGCCAAGAATCTAATTGGGTTGAAAAGAACCAACTGTTGTCGAATTCAAGCTTTGAACCAGCTTACAATCAACTTCTTTCTGATGGAATTATTTATGAAAACTTTAAACCTACTAATTCGATTGATTTAAGACTAATGGTCAACTTTACACAAAAAACAATACTAGAGTATATAATTTTTCGTTCATGGATCAAAAATAAAAACTGTTCAACAGATCTGTTTTTTGAAATTGCAGAGTATTATAAAAACAATCAGTTAATGGAGTGTAGTATGGTGACGTTCTTTTTAAAAATGACAATCTTCAATAAAAAATTCGACATCATTAAAGACATCCAAGATAAACTACTCAAAATTGCGATCCATGATAAGAATGAAAATACAAATTTATCCGTATGTATGAGAACTTTTTCATCAGTATTAAAAGTTTTAATGGAAAATAATAACGAGCTGAAAAACTATTTCAACAATTAGCTGAATACATAATGGGATAATTAATATAAGGTTAAAGAATTGTATCTAATTACGGCACTCTTGTTTTTTGGAATACTTTAAATTAAGACTTCTAATAATTGCTGCTTGAAATGTCAGTTAACCTAAAATTATTTCCCGATACAGAAGTTCTTAAAAATATGCCCCAAAACTTCCTCAGTACCAACTTCTCCGGTAATCTCTGCCAGGTAATGCGAACACTCGCGAATATCCTGTGCCAGGAAGTCGCCGGTTATTTGCATATCAAGGCCATTAAGCACGCGTAAAATGGCTTCATGCGCATTCTTTAGTATTTCGTAATGCCGGGCATTGGTAACAATTACATCCTGTTGTTCGGCTTCCTCCATATTTATTGAATGAGTCATGTAATCGATCAACTCATCGAGATTTTCTTTTTGTTTGGCCGCAATAAACACCGCTTTTTCGTTATCGGTAAGTTCCATTACTTCAATCTGCTGAATGGTATCGCGTAAACCAGTATCGATTTTATTGGCCACAATAATCAGCGTCTGGTGCGGCGCAATTCGCTCACGGATCTTCTGAATGCGACTTTCCACAAGCGGGTAGGGGTTGTGTGTATCAACCACCAGAAGCACAACTGTTGCCTGCTCCAGTTTGCTGTAACTGCGTTCAATTCCAAGGTTCTCAATCTGATCTTCTGTTTCGCGAATACCTGCAGTATCAAAAAAACGAAAAGCAGTTCCGTGAATATTTACCACATCTTCAATCACATCGCGTGTAGTACCGTGAATATCAGAAACAATCGCCCGGTCTTCATTCAACAAAGCATTTAACAGCGTCGATTTGCCAACATTGGTTTCGCCAACAATAGCCACCGGGATTCCATTTTTAATGGCATTCCCAAGCTGGAACGAATCTTTCAGTTTTCGCAACAGCTCTTCAATTTGTTCGGTTAATTTGCGCAACGCTGTGCGATCGGCAAATTCCACATCTTCTTCACTAAAATCCAGCTCTAGTTCCACCATTGCAGTAAAATGTAATAATTGATCGCGCAAGGCACTGATCTCTTTCGAAAATCCACCGCGCATCTGGTTCATAGCCAGTTTATGTGCGGCAGCGTTTGACGATGCGATAACATCTGCCACAGCTTCAGCTTGCGAAAGGTCCATTTTTCCATTCAGAAATGCGCGTTGTGTAAACTCACCGGGCAATGCCAAACGAGCTCCGTTTTCAACCAACACATTTAAAATACGTTGCTGAATATAAACCGAACCATGGCACGAAATTTCAATAATATCCTCTCCTGTGAACGAATGCGGCGCACGAAACAAAGCGATAACCACTTCGTCGATTGTTTCGTCGGCTGAAATAATTTTTCCAAAATGAAGGGTATTTGCCGGTTGATCTACCAATGATTTTCCTGTTTTCGGACTTTCGTACACTTTTTCGGCAATTGTTATGGCGTCGCTACCGGAAAGACGAATTACCGCAATAGCTCCAACTCCAGGCGACGTGGAAATAGCACATATTGTTGATTGATCAAGCATAATTTTTCAAAAAATATTGCCACAAATATATGGATAAAAAAAGTGTAATGGTTTTGTTAATATAAGTTATCATAATTTATGCAATTTCCTATAGGCTTTTCCTGCCACATTTATTACATTTGAATCCTCAAAACAAAATCTAATGCCTAAAAACACTTTTGATTTCCTAATTGTTGGAGCTGGATTATTTGGATCGGTGTTTGCCGCCGAAATGAAAAAAAGAGGCAAAAAGTGCCTTGTAATTGACAAACGAAAACATGTTGCCGGCAATGTTTACACCGAGAAGCGAGAGGATATAAATGTTCATGTGTACGGAGCCCATATTTTTCATACCAGCAATAAACGGGTTTGGGATTACGTAAACAACCTGGTGGAATTTAACCGATATACGAATTCTCCTGTGGCTAATTATAAAGGCCGGTTGTACAATCTCCCTTTTAACATGAATACTTTTTACCAATTGTGGGGAGTTAGTAATCCTGAACAAGCCAAACAAAAGATTGAAGAACAACGCGAAGCATACAAACACATTAAAAAACCGAAAAATCTGGAAGAGCAAGCCCTGGTTTTGGGAGGTAAAGACATTTATGAGAGATTGATAAAAGGATACACCGAAAAACAGTGGGGTAGACCTGCTACACAAATACCGGCTTTTATCATTCGCCGACTTCCATTCCGGTTCACTTTTGATAACAACTATTTTAAAGAGTTATACCAGGGAATACCGATTGGTGGTTACACTAAATTCGTGGAAAAACTGCTGGAGGGGGTAGAAGTTAGAACCGAGGTTAATTTTTTTGAAGATAAAACCAATCTGCTTGCTTTAGCTGACAAAGTTGTATTTACCGGAAAAATTGATGAATATTTTGACTATCAGTATGGAAAGTTAGAATATCGCAGTCTCCATTTTGAACATGAAGTTTTGGAAACTGATAATTTCCAGGGAAATGCAGTAGTAAATTATACCGACAGAGAAATACCATTTACACGAATTCTGGAGCACAAACATTTTGAATTCGGGCAACAGAAAAGAACCATCATAACACGCGAGTATCCGCATGAATATTCAAAAGATAATGAATCCTATTATCCGATAAATGATGAGAAGAATCAATCGATATATGAAAAGTATTTAAAATTGTCAGAAAAGAATAAGAATATAATTTTTGGTGGCCGTTTGGCGGAGTATAAATACTACGACATGCATCAGGTTATTGAAAAAGCATTAGACAAAGCACAACAAATTATTTCAGAAAACTAATAACTCTCAAAATCACTCTTTTATATGAAATTAACACCTTCCTCAAATATTTATATTGCCTGTAAACCACAGGCTGCTACCGGTGGGCCGGAGCTTCTTCACCAACTGGTAGCAAAATTAAATCAATTAGGACATAATGCCCGGATGTTTTATTTGAAGAAGATTGATGATCCGATTCATCCAAACTACAAAAAGTATATCAACGATTATGTGTTTGAAATTGAAGACGATGCTAATAATGTACTTATTGTTCCGGAAACGCGTACATTTGAACTATATAAATACAAAAACATTCAAAAGATTATTTGGTGGCAGAGCGTAGATAACTATTATGTGTCGAGAAAACGCTTTAAAAACCGGGTGTTTTCAGCTTTGGGATTAAAGAAATTTTTTAAGATTGAAAATCCAGGTCATCACAGTGAAATAACCGATCACCTGGTGCAATCGAAATATGCCGAACTTCACTTAAAAGAAAATAATATCGACAGGTGTTCATACCTCACGGATTACATTCGGGAAGATTTTATTTCAAAATCAAAAGCAATATCCAGCAAAAAGAAAAAGGATATAGCGCTGTACAATCCACGAAAAGGGAAGAAATTCACTAAAAAAATTATCGATTCTCACCCTGAAATTAAATGGGTTCCGCTAATTAATCTAACACCTGCGCAGGTAGCTGATCGGATTGCCAGTGCTAAAGTTTATATCGATTTTGGCAATCATCCCGGAAGAGACCGTTTCCCGCGTGAAGCAGCTGTTTTGTATAATTGTGTGATAACCGGAAAGCAGGGGGCCGCGAAAAACGAGGTTGATATTCCGATTGACGATGAATATAAATTCGAGGATGACGAACAAATGATAAAAAATATTGGCAACAAAATCAAAGAATGTATTGATAATTATGATGTTAATATAATTCACTTTGAATCATACCGGAAATCGATTAAAAAGCAGGAAGAAATTTTCGAAGAAGAAATTAGAGAATTCTTCTCCTAATTACGACCTTTGAATATATTTATCGAAATTCATTAAATCATGGATCTGCTTCTAAAAGAATCAGCGAACATAATTAAGAAATCAAAATTCACTTTTTCATTTACCGGCGCCGGAATATCTGTAGAAAGCGGGATTCCGCCATTCAGAGGCGAACACGGACTTTGGAACAAATACGATCCGCAGGTGCTTGATTTAGGTTATTTCCTGAATAATTCTGAACGAAGCTGGTTATACATTCGTGAAATATTCTACGATTTTTTTGCCGAAGCAAAGCCCAACCAGGCACATCGGGTACTTGCTAAAATGGAAAGTAACAAGCTGTTAAATGCGATTGTTACCCAAAACATCGATAATTTACATTACGAAGCCGGCAGTGTTACAGTGCATGAGTTTCATGGAAATTCAAAAAAACTAAAGTGTTTAAAATGCGGACAAGTTTATGACGCAAAGTATATTGATTTTGAAAATATTCCGCCCAAATGTGCTCATGATGGCGAGGTATTGAAACCCGACTTTATATTCTTTGGCGAAGGAATTCCGCACGATGCTTATGCCGATTCGTTTGCGGCAGCCGAGAAAGCTGAAGTATGTATTATTGTTGGATCAACCGGAGAAGTTACTCCTGCATCGTATGTGCCACGAACTGCCAAACAGGCCGGGACTACCATTATCGAAATCAACCCGGATGAAACCATTTTCACCTCTTCAATTACCGATATACATTTAAAAGGCAAAGCTGCCGAAACACTTAATCAACTTCAGGAAATATTGTTTTGAACTTTTCAACCAAATGTTTGAAGTTTATTATTCAAAAGCCGATACTTTGCCCTTAAAGCAATTAATCTACAGTTCATTTTCTGTAAAACTTCAAGAAAATTTATATTTGCGCTACGAAAACAAATACGGTGGCTATGGATTATTTATGTTGCCATCAAAATTAAAATTATAAACGAATGAAATTACTTGAAGGAAAAACAGCGATAATTACCGGCGCTTCTCGCGGTATTGGTAAAGCAATTGCTGTAAAGTATGCACAGGAAGGGTGCGATGTTGCCTTTACCGATCTTTTTGAGGATGATAATATGAAAGCCACGGAAGAGGAATTAAAAACTTTTGGTGTAAAAGCTAAAGGTTACGCTTCTGATGCAAGTAATTTTGAGGATACTGACCGGGTAGTAAGCGAAATTATAAAAGAATTTGGCCGTATTGATGTATTGGTAAATAATGCTGGTATTACCAAAGATACTTTACTAATGCGCATGACTGAGGACCAATGGGATGCAGTAATTAACGTTAACCTGAAATCGGTATTTAACTTTACAAAAGCAGCTCAGCGCACCATGTTAAAACAACGTTCTGGCTCAATTATTAACCTGAGTTCGGTTGTTGGTGTTAGCGGAAATGCAGGTCAGGCAAATTACTCGGCATCAAAAGCCGGTATTATAGGATTTACCAAGTCGGTAGCGCGCGAACTGGGTTCTCGTGGTGTGCGTTCAAATGCCATCGCGCCAGGATTTATCATTACCGAAATGACCGGAAAAATCCCTGAAGAGGCTCGTAAAGCCTGGGAAGCTTCAATACCTTTAAAAAGAGGTGGCACTCCAGAGGAAGTTGCTGGTGTTGCAACATTCCTTGCATCCGACTTATCGTCGTATGTAAGTGGCCAGGTTATTACTGTTTGCGGAGCTATGAACACTTAATATGAAGTAATAAAATATGAGGAAAGCTGTCTGAAAAGGCAGCTTTTTTTTGTTTCTTTGTGTTGATGAAACACAAAGCCTTGTTCGTAGGACTAACTACTATCGATATTCAATATTTTGTCGATGATATTCCAATTGCCAACACCAAAGTAAAAACCGATATGCCGAATATTTTAGTTGGCGGGCCGGCAACCAATGCGGCAGTTGCTTTTGCATATCTTAATAAAACGGCAACACTTGCCAGTCCGGCCGGGTTAAATGCATTTTCTTCTTTTATCGATCAGGATTTGAACAGTGTTGGAGTAGATCATTTCGATCTTGCTTACGGACAGGAATTTGAAACAATTTTAGCCACTGTCTTAACGTCGAAAAATGGTGACAGAACCATTGTTACCCATAATCCAACGGAAGTTGAAAGCACGATTTCACCACAAAAACTAATTGATTTGGTGAAGCCTCAGGTTTTGCTTATTGATGGATTTTATCCCGAATTCAGCCTCGATTGTGTAAAGATTTGCCAGGAACGAAAAATACCTGTAGTTGCCGATTGTGGAAGCTGGAAACCTCAGTTTGAAAAACTGCTTAACTTTGTCGACATTGCCATTTGTTCAGCAGATTTTATGCCGCCAAAATGTAAAACTAAGGAAGAACTTTTTAGTTTTATGAAATCGAAAAATGTGGTCTCGGTTGCAATATCAGATGGCGAACTTGAAATCGAATATTTATCAAATAATAAAAAGGGAAGAATTGACGTGCCACAGGCAAAAGTAAAAGATACTCTTGGTGCCGGAGATTTTCTTCATGGTGCATTTTGTTACTATTTTCTTGAAAGTAACGACTTTAAAGCAGCCATGCAGGAAGCAGCGTTTTTGGCTTCCTTTACCTGTTGTTTTGAGGGAACACGCAAATGGTTAAATTTTGATCATAATGCATGACTTCTGGAAAATATTCCGTAAATTGTTTTTAATGGCTAAGATAAATTGATAGTATGTTAAATAAATCAATCGCTTATCAGTTAAGTGTTTACATCTCTTTAGCAGTAATAGGCGTGTTTATTACCTTCATTGGCATCTTTTTTCTTTTTAATCAAACTCTTATTAAAGAAAGCGTTACAAACAAGGCAATGACACAAAGTTCTGAAGTAACTGGCAGTGTCCGGCGTCATGTTGTTACTACCTCTGAAGTTGCCGGGAATATTGCTGATCAGGTAATTTTCTACGGACAGCAAGATCATATTGATCTTTTCATAAAAAGTTTGGTTGAGAAATATTCTTTCCTGAATGCCATATTTATTGACATTGATTCAACGGTAACCGATTTACAATACTGGAGCTACCTTAGCTATAAGGAAGGCGATTCTGTAACCATTGTAAGAGGTGATAAAAGTTATGAAGAATGCATTAAAGGGCAGGTGTATTTTAAAGATTTGAAAATGCAACCAAACGGTGGCTGGTCGGAGCCTTATTTATGCGAAAGAAGTAATTCGGTGGTGGTTGCTTATTGCGCACCAATTATAATTAACAGTACTACAAATCAAGAGATTCGTGTTGGAGAAGTAATTTGCGAATTATCGCTCGACGAATTGAACAAAGATGTAAACAGCCTGAAAATAGGAGAGGAAGGCTTTGCATTTCTTTTATCAAAAGAAGGAGTATATATCACTCATCCAAGACAAGACTGGGTTTTAAACAAAAGTATTTACGAGCTTTCAAACAAAGTTTACAAAGGAGATGTTTCAACAACATCGGATAGCATTTTAGTAAATGCTAAACCAGGAACCCTAATTGCCTATCCTGAATTATTAAACTACGAAAAGGCTTTGGTTTATTACACACCAGTTCAACAAAATGGATGGATTTTGGTATCTGTTGTTCCATATCGGGAATTATTTGAACCACTTTATATGCCTGTTCTTCAAATGTTATTCTTTTCGGTGTTAGGAATACTTATAATTTATTTAACAGTAACCTACATTATTAACAGGCAGATTAAACCACTTAGTGATGTAACACAGCAATTAAAACGCTTTAGTAATCTAACCGGCCCCTATAAAGACATTCCTGAAAATGAAGTTATCCAGGTTGCAGAAAGTTTAAACTATATGAAATCGTGGTATGAAAAATACCTTCAAACGCAATCGGATGAGAAGAAAAAGCGAGAACAGCGCCAGGAAGATATGAGGCA